>NZ_CP034157.1:1379781-2759562 GCF_003860565.1 Cloacibacterium normanense | reverse complement strand
ATTTACAGACAGCTACGGCGAAATTCTAAACACCAATATTAATGTGAAAAGAAATAACACCAATCTGCTCCCTACTGTTAATCTAAATTACACCATCAATAAAAACAACTCTCTTTCTTATGCTTTTACCAGCAGAGTAAAAAGACCCAGCTTCTGGGAAATAAATCCTGAAAGAGTATACCTTACAGAAATTAATTATATACAGAATAATCCTTTTGTGAAAGCTTCTTCTGCGTACAACCAAGAATTAATGTACATGTATAAAAATTCTTATTTTTTACAAATTTCAGACTCATATACCAAAGACGCTACCACACAAGTTCCTCTGCAGAGAACCATCAAAAATTCTGACGGAGAAAATGTAAAAGAACTAAGATACATCAGAACCAATTATGGCTCAGAAAATAATTTCTCTGTAAATCTAGGAATGAATAAGAATTTCTTTAACCAAATCTGGACTGCAAATTACGTACTAGGTTTACAAGTAAATTCTTTTAAAGGAACTGTAGACACCGATCCAATTACTGGAGAAAAATTCGCGCCGTTTCACGCAGATGGAAGCATGACTACTCCATTTTTACAACTATCAAACAATATTAGACTCTCATCTAAAAAAGATTGGTTTCTGGGTATAAATTACTTCTACCTTGGCAAACAGAGAATAGATTTAGGCATTCTAGACCCTATTTCTTCTTTAGATTTCTCTGTGAAAAAAATATGGAATGATTTCACATTTGCGGTAGATTTCAGAGATGTACTTAATACCAATTGGATTACCATAAACAGCATTCAAACAGATGGAAATTACAACTATATAGACCAAAACCAATACAACAGAAGATTTAACCTCTCTATTACCTATAATTTTGGAAACAAAAAGCTGAAAAAAGCCAGAAACATAGATGGTGCAGCAGATGAAATCAAAAACAGAACAGGAAATTAATCTCACAAAAACCCATCATATTAAACTAAATTTTAATTAAAGAAATCACGAGCAAAATTTTGTTCGTGGTTTTTTTTATTTTTACAACATGATATACAGAAAAGCAACCATTAAAGATATTACTATGATACAAGTAGTGAGAAATTCTGTAAAAGAAAATCAACTTTCTAATCCTAACTTAATTCCTAATGAATTGGTAGAAGAGTTTATCACCAAAAGAGGAACTGGTTTCGTGTGCGAAATTGATGATACAATTGTTGGATTTTCTATTGTAGATTTTATAGAAAATAATGTTTGGGCGCTATTTCTTCTACCCGAATACAAAGGAAAAGGTATTGGCAAAAAACTTCATCAATTAATACTTGACGAATATTTTAGCAAAACCCAAAAAACCATTTGGCTTTCAACAGAAACAAATTCTAGAGCAGAACTATTTTACAAAAAACAGGGCTGGAAAAACGTAGGATTCCACGGAGAGGAAATAAAATTTGAAATGAGTTTTAAAGATTGGAAAAAATAAAAGCACCGAAAACTTCGGTGCTTCAGTTAATAATTTATTTCTTCGGTAAGAAAACCTCAGCAAGCATACATCTTGCGCTTCCTCCTCCATTTATTTCTATGGTTTCTAGATTAGAATAAATAATTTCATTGTACTTTTTAATAGCTGAAATTTGCTCTGGAGTTAAAGAATTGTAAGCGGTTTCACTCATTACCAAAAACTTTTTGCCATCTTCATTTTGCACTTGAAGCATGTTCCCAGCGAATTGTTGCATTTGATCTTCAGAAATTTCTATAATTTCCTTTCCTGACTCTAAAATCGTATTCACTACGTTCACTCTTTCGGTTTCATCATCAATACAATCTAGGCAAATCACCACAAATTGGTCTGCTACACACATCATCACATTGGTATGATAAATTGGTAATCTTTCTCCATTAACTGTTTGAAAAGAATGAAAAACAACAGGGGTATACCCAAATTTCTCACAAAATTCTCTGAACAATTTTTCGTCTAACCTCAGCGAAACAGAACCATACGCTAATTTGTGGTCATGATCGAAAATCATGCTTCCTGTTCCTTCTAAAAATTTTCCTTCTTTTTCTGGCGCCGAAAAATCAATGATTTCTTTTACCTCAAATTTCTCTTGAAGCGTTTCTAAAATATCATTTCTACGTTCCCATCTTCTGTTCACGGCACTCATTGGATACAAAACCACTGTTCCATCTTGGTGCATAGAAATCCAATTATTAGGGAAAATAGAATCTGGGGTATGAGGTTCTAACGTGTCTTTAATCGTCATCACATTGATGCCATGACTTCTTAATTTTTCTGCAAAATTTTGAAACTCTTGCAGTGCTTTTCCTTGTGTTTCAGCATTTTCTGAATTCACTTGAAAATAATTATTCTGTGCCGTTTCTGCATTAAAACCAAATGCAACGGGCTCTATCATTAAAACGGTGCTTGTTGTTTGCATATATTTTTCTTGTCTGCCAAAAATACAAAAAATAAAGCGTCATTTTTCAGAGAAAAACAACGCTTAAGGAAAAAACAAGTTAATAATTATAAAATATCAATCAACACAAATGACACCTCATCTTGATGCTTTGTGAAAACGTCTTTTAGTTGCTGAAAACGAATGCTTCCTACGAAATAAGCATCTTCTCTATTGCCATAAAACTCTTCGATTTCTTCAAAATAATTTTCAAAATTTTGGCTGTCTTTGGCTTTATGTCTAAATAAAACTTTCAAAGGAAAATCTTGAGCCAGTTTCAAATTTTCTGAGTTGGCTATTTTCTTGTATTCATATCTGTAATCATAGGCAATCGCAGAAATATCAGACAAAACTGCACTTGCAGTAGGCAATGAGCCCGCTCCTCTTCCGTAGAAAAATTGCTTATCGGCAAAAGCGGTTTGTACTTTTACTCCGTTAAAAACATCACTCACTGTAGAAAAAGTATCAGTAGATTTTACAAATTTCGGAATCACAAGTGCGATGACTTCTTCTTCATTTCTTTTTTGAGCGTAAGCCAATAATTTAATCTGTAGATTTTTTTCTTTGGCATATTTGATTTCTAAATCTCCCAAATTCTGAATTCCTACATTGAAAACTTCTTCTGGTTTCGTGGTAATTCCGAAAGAATGAGTCAATAGAATTTGAAGTTTAGAGCGTGCATCAAAACCACCTGTATCCAAAATAGGATTGCTTTCTGCATAGCCTTTTTCTTGGGCTTCTTTCAGTGCTTCTTCGTAGCTTAAATTATCTTGGAAAGTTTTGGTCAAAATATAATTGGTAGAACCATTTACAATTCCTTGAATGGATTGCAGAAAGTCATTATTGTAATATTCTTCTAAATTTCTGATAATCGGGATACTGCCACAAACTGCCGCTTCATACAGGAAAGGAACCTGATGCTTTTTTTGCAATTCATAGAGTTCTTCGAAATGTTCTGCAATCATTTTTTTGTTCGCCGAAACCACTGCTTTTCCTTTTTCTAAAGCGGTTTTCACAATTTCAAAAGCTGCATCTGCATCATCTATCAATTCTACAACCAGATTGATTTCTTCATCTTGCAGAATTTCGTTTTTATCATAATGAAAATGCTCTGACGAAATATTTCTAGGCTTATCTTTATGCTTTACCACAATTTTTTTGATGGTGGCATCTACCGTTTTACTTTTGTGCAAAACGTCATAAAGACCAGTTCCTACCACTCCATAACCAAACAATCCTATCGTTAATTTTTTGCTCATTTTTTTAATTTTAATTTTTGAAAATCATCTATTGTGCTTTCTTATAAGTTGAAATGCTTTTTAAGCAATGTTGAAATTTTCTCGGTTTCGATTAAAAATCCATCATGACCATACAATGAAGAAATCACTTCCAACTTAGCGTTTTTTATATGTCCCGCTATAAATTTTTGCTCTGAAACAGGGAAAAGAATATCGCTATCTATCCCAATCACCAAAGTTTCTGCTGTAATTTGGCTCAAAGCATTTTCCACTGAATTTCTGCCTCTTCCTAAGTGGTGAGAATCCATGGCTTTAGAAAGCATGAAATAACTTTCTTTAGAAAATCTTTTTCTGAGTTTTTCGCCTTGATGTCTTTGATAAGAAGCCGCTTTATAATTTTCTAATTTTTCTTCTTCATCAGTTTGAGTCGCTTCAAAAGTAGCATAGTTTCTGTACGAAAGCATGGCGATAGCTCTAGCTGCATCTATTCCGTTTTTGCCTAATTCCAGCGCCATTCTTTGTGCTTCGTTAAAAGCAATTCCCCATGCAGAATGCTTTGCATTGGTAGCAATTACAAATAATTTTTTAATAAAATCTGGTTCTGCAATCGCCCACTCTAAACATTGCATTCCGCCGAGAGAACCTCCTAAAAGCAATTCTATTTCAGAAATTTGTAAAAATTTGGCTAATTCTTGGTGAAGTTTTACCATATCACGAATGGTGATTAATGGAAGTTTTTCTTGTTTTTGGAAACTCGTTCCGTAGCAAGAACCTAAAATATTGGCACAAACTATGGTATATTTTTCGGTTTCTAAGGTTAAATTTTCGCCAATAAAGTTAGGCCACCAATCTTGCGCATCTGAATTTGCAGTTAAGGCATGACAAACCCAAATCACTTTTTTTTCTGGGGCTAGTTCCCCAAAAATATGATAAGCAATTTCTACGTTTTCTAATAATTGATTAGATTCTGAAATAAAATTACCTAAGGAGAATTTATACATTTTTAATTCAATTGAAAAGTTACAGGAGTAGGATTAGAAAGATTGTCATTAATTGGGCATCTTTCTTTAGCATCTTTTATAAGATTTTCTATGACAGACTTTTCTGCAGAAGAATCTATGGTGATATCTAAGTCTATATTTTTAAATCCAGCTCTTTCTTCTTTAGAAATTCCCAATAATTTTTGAGGATTGATGTTTCCGTTAATATCAATTTTCAAATGATTGATTTCTATATTTCTTTCTTTTGCTAAAAGATGAAGCACTACATTGAAACAACCTGCATAACTTGCCAATAATGTTTCTACAGGATTGGGCGCTTCGTCTTTTCCTCCTAAATCTTGAGGTTCGTCTATGATGATTTCAAACTGTCTTGCTTTAGCAATCACTTTGGTTGCAGATTTACTTTCTGCGCTTATTTTAAAATTTAATTCTGACATTTTTCTTCTTTTTTTACTTTTTATAATTGTTGAAATGATTGCTCTAAATCTGCGACAATATCCTCTATATGTTCTATTCCTACGCTTAATCTAATTTGTCCCGGAGTAATTCCTGCTTTTAATCTTTCTTCGTCTGAAAGTTGTTCGTGTGTGGTAGAAGCTGGATTGATGATAAGCGTTTTAGAATCTCCTACATTTGCTAAATGCGAAACCAATTGTAAATGATCAATGAATTTTACCGCTGCTTCTTTTCCGCCTTTGATTTCAAAATTAAGTACGCCTCCGAAACCTTTTTTCAGGTATTTTTTGGCATTTTCATAATCTGGGAAACTTGGCAAACCTGGATATAATACTTTTTCTACTTTAGGGTGATTTTCTAAAAATTCTGCTAATTTCTGAGCATTTTCTACGGTTCTGTCTACTCTCAGCGATAATGTTTCTAAACCTTGAAGCAATAAAAATGAATTGAATGGAGAAATTGTAGGTCCAAAATCTCTAAGACCTTCTACTCTAGCTTTGATGATAAAGGCAATATTTCCAAAAGGTCCATTAACTCCAAAAACATCTGAGAAAACCAACCCATGATAACCATCTGAAGGTTCAGAAAACTGTGGAAACTTACCATTTCCCCAATCGAAATTTCCGCCATCTATGATGATTCCTCCGATAGAAGTTCCGTGACCGCCAATCCATTTGGTCGCAGATTCTACCACTACATTTGCGCCATGTTCAATCGGTCTAAACAAATAACCACCTGCTCCAAAAGTATTGTCTACGATTAATGGAATATTATGTTTTTTAGCTACAGCTGAGATTGCATCAAAATCTGCCACATTCAATGTAGGGTTTCCTATCGTTTCTAAATAAATCGCCTTGGTGTTTTCGTTAATCAATTCTTCAAAACTTTCTGGAGCATCGTCTTTAGCAAATTGTGCTTCGATGCCTAATTTTTTGAAAGAAACTTTAAACTGATTATAACTTCCTCCGTACAAATAAGGCGAACTCACGAAATTGTCTCCTGCTTGTAAAATATTGGTAATCGCCAAAAATTGCGCAGCGTGACCAGAAGCGGTAGCCAAAGCAGCTACTCCACCGTGAAGTGCAGCCACACGTTTTTCGAAAACATCAGTGGTAGGATTCATGAGTCTGGTGTAGATATTCCCAAATTCTTTTAAACCAAAAAGATTGGCAGCATGTTCTGCACTGTTAAAGGTATAAGACGAAGTTTGGTAAAGCGGCACCGCTCTAGAATTGGTAGTTGGGTCGATTTCTTGACCAGCGTGAAGTTGAAGCGTTTCAAATTTTAAATTGCTCATTTTTTTAATAATTTTTAATTGTTAAATATTAGAGCAACTTATTTGCAGAAAATTCTTGACGAAAGAGCATAAAAAAACTCTTCCGACAAGTCGAAAGAGTTTTTGATATAGTGTATGACTATTTTAAACTGATTTCAGACTTATCTTTCCCGAACTTCGGGGTTGAATTTGGCACCTTACTCTCATTTCTGTTAGCAGGTTGCCAAGGTTTCGCAGGGTCAATTCCCTCCACCTTTCTTAATAAGTTGCGTGTATAAAAGAACTTTTTTCGTGTTGCAAATATAAAAACAAGTTTTACAGAAAACCAAATTTTTAGAAGAAAAAAATATTCTTTTTATTTTAAACAAATTATAACTACCTGATTAACAATTAATTTATTGATTTTTATTTTAAAATATTTAATATCAAGATAAGTTTTTTGAAAAATTTATTATCTCATTTTGAGATAATAATAAAAAGTTGTAGATTTACTGAACCAAAAATTAATTCTTATGTTCAAGAAAATTGCACTTGTTTGCTTAGTCTCGTTAATGATTTTTCAAGCAAAAGCACAAGAAAAAAAGACACAAATTTATTTAGATGATTCTCAACCTATAGAACTCAGAGTAGAAGACGCTCTTTCTAAAATGACTTTAGAAGAAAAAGTAGCGATGCTTCATGCTCAGTCAAAATTCAGTTCACCAGGTGTTCCAAGATTAGGAATTCCAGAATTTTGGACAACTGATGGACCACACGGAATTCGTCCTGAAGTAAAATGGGATGAATGGGATCAAGCTGGTTGGACCAATGACTCCATCATTGCTTATCCTGCGCTTACTGCACTCTCTGCAACTTGGAATAAAAAAATGTCTTGGAACTACGGAAAAGCTCTTGGAGAAGAAGCTCGTTATAGAAAAAAAGATATTTTACTAGGACCTGGTGTTAATATTTACAGAACTCCATTAAACGGTAGAAACTTCGAATATATGGGAGAAGACCCGTTTTTATCTTCTAAAATGGTGGTTCCATACATTAAAGGGGTTCAATCTAATGGTGTAGCTGCTTGTGTAAAACATTATGCACTTAATAATCAGGAACAATTTAGACATACCAGCAATGTAATTGTAGATGATAGAGCTCTATATGAAATTTATTTACCTGCCTTCAAAGCAGCAGTACAAGAAGGAGACACTTGGTCTATCATGGGAGCTTATGATATGTACAAAAATCAGTACGCAAGTCAAAATCAATATTTATTAAACGATATTCTGAAAAAAGAATGGGGTTTTAAAGGAGTAGTGATTTCTGATTGGGGTGCTGTAAATGATACTAAACAAGCCATTATGAATGGTCTTGACATGGAATTCGGAAGCTGGACAAATGGACTTTCTGAAGGAACTAGCAATGCTTATGACAATTACTATTTAGCACATCCTTATTTAAAACTCATCAAATCTGGTGAAGTAGGAACTAAAGAATTGGATGATAAAGTAAGAAGAATCCTAAGATTAGCTTTCTTGACTACCATGAATAAAAACAAACCTTTTGGAAACATTGCTTCTGAAGAACACAGAGCAATTGCCAAAGAAATTGGCGAAGAAGGAATTGTATTGCTAAAAAATCAAAAAAATGTATTGCCAATTAACGTTGCCAAAACTAAAAAGATTGCTGTAATTGGTGAAAACGCCATCAAAATGATGACTGTAGGCGGTGGTTCTTCTTCCTTAAAAGTAAAATATGAAACTTTACCTTTAGACGGAATTAAAGCAAGATTCGGGAAAGATGCAGAAGTAGTTTTTGCGAGAGGTTATGTAGGAGATGTAACTGGAGAATATAACGGTGTAAAAACTGGAAGAGACCTTACTGATAATCGTTCACAAGCAGAATTAACCAAAGAAGCGGTAGAACTCGCTAAAAATTCCGATTTTGTAATTTTTGTAGGTGGACTTAATAAGAGTGACTTCCAAGATAGTGAAGGAAATGACAGAAAAGATATGGGCTTGCCTTATCATCAATATGAATTAATTTCTGCTTTGGCTAAAGCAAACAAAAATTTTACTGTAGTTTTAGTTTCAGGAAATGCTGTAGAAATGCCTTGGGTAAAAGAAGTTCCTAGCATTGTTCAAGCGTGGTATTTAGGTTCAGAAAGCGGTCATGCTATCGCTTCAGTTTTAGCTGGTGACGCTAATCCTTCTGGTAAATTGCCTTTCACTTTCCCTGTGAAATTAGAAGACAATTCAGCGCATCAATTAGGAGAATATCCCGGTAATAAAGAAGAATTGGCACAAGGAAAAGGAAAAGACCAACAAAACCCTATCAACATAAAATACAACGAAGGTATTTTCGTAGGTTATCGTTGGCATGACACTAAAAATATCAAACCTCTTTTCAGTTTCGGGCATGGGTTAAGTTACACCACTTTCGAAATTGGTCAAGCTAAAGCAGACAAATCTGTTATTACCGAAGATGAGACTATTACGTTTACCATTCCAGTAAAAAATACAGGTAAAAAAGCAGGTGCAGAAGTAGTTCAATTGTACATAAGAGACGTAAAATCTTCTTTGCCAAGACCATTAAAAGAGCTGAAAGGTTTTGAAAAAATTTACTTAAATCCAGGTGAACAAAAAGAAGTAACCATTACGATTGACAAATCTGCGTTAAGTTTCTTTGACCCAGTAAAACACGATTGGGTAGCAGAACCTGGTGATTTCGAAGCGCTGATTGGGAATTCTTCAGACGCCATTAAAACGAAAATCAAGTTTTCATTACAATAATTTTTTATTTCTTATTTCTTTAAATCGAAAGGACAACCTCTTTATGAAGTTGTCCTTTTTTTATTTTGATAAAAATAATCTAATTATTCTCTAACCAAAGGCATGGTAGAACATCTGAGCAAACCTCCCATTTTAGAAATTTCACGATACGGAATTTCTTCTACCGTAAAACCCCACTCATTTCTCAGAAAGTCATTCATTCTGGTAAAAGTTTCGTCTGAAACCACCACTTCTGGCGAAATAGAGAAAATATTAGGATACATCTCGAACATTTCTTCTGGTGTAATGTGGAAACAGTTTTCTTCCCCGAAAATATCGATGATGAGTTGGTAATCACTTTCATCTACAAAACCATCTTTATAGATAATACATTTGTCTTTTCCGATAGGATTAAATGTACAGTCTAAGTGCAAAACTCCTTGATACGGAACCTTGTCATTTTTCTTAAGGTCAAGGTCTATGATACGTTTTTTAGGGAAATATTCTTTCAGAATTTCGATAGCATATTCATTGGTTCTGGCTGTTTTATAATTTCTGTAATCTTCGGAGAAACATGTTCCTACAAAGAGAAAATCATCCCAAACAATAACATCTCCGCCTTCTATATGAGCGGTTTCGGGTAGATTAATAATTTTGCGCCATTCTACTTTTTCAAAAATTTTACGATAAGCTTCCTGTTCATCTGCTCTATCTTTGATGACGTTTGAGATAATCATTTTATCTTCGATGACGAAGGCTACATCTCTCGCGAAAACCTGATTGTAATCTTTGATAATATTCGGCCTGAAAACTTCTACATCATATTTTTTGAGCACTTTTTCGAAGGCTGTCATTTCTGCGATGATGTCTTCTTCTTTAGGATAAATGCCATTTTCTATGGAGTAATATGACTTAGCATCATAACTTTCTTCTAAAGTAGGAACTGGGCCAATAGACTTTGGCTGACCTAGAACTACCGATTTTAATCTGCCTGTTTCGTTTTTTATATTGAGCTTCATAAATAATTTCTGCTTATAGCAAATATAAATAAAGGTTTTGAAGTGAGGAAATTTTTATTAGAAATCGGTAGTGATTTGATACTAAGCAAATTCTTTGAAAAATTATAGGTAATGCGTATATTTGGGTGTTATAGGCAATCTTACCCAAATACTACAAAAAATGAATATAAAATTAACAAGTCTACTTTTTTTAACCATATTTAATTCTTGTAAATCTCAAAATAATGACCAAAATTTTTTAATTGATGATGATGGAATAACAGTTGAAAAATTTGATAAATCAAAAACTTACGACCAAAATTATAACGACAACAATAAAATTTATGTTGTAGGAAAATCTTTCAAATATTCATATTATTATCAAGGATTAGATGGAAAAAAATATCTGATTACGAAAGGAAAAGAAATACAGAAAGACAATTATAAAACTTTTGATTGGGATTTTATAGAATATGAAAGACAAAATAGCGAAACAATTAAAAATATTATTTTGATAGCAAATTCAGGAAATCCGTTTGAAAAAGACATTCCTGAATATAATCAAACCTCTATTGCTTATCAATATTTAAAAAATAATGGAGAATTTTTTACAATGGAAGTTACAGGAGCAATTGAAAATGAAAAAAATGTGTGGGTACATCCTCCAAGAAGCAACTTTTTTCAAATTTTAGAATTAAATCCATTTCCTTATATCCAATCACCTTATCAAATTGGAAAAAAATGGAATTGGAAACTAAAAATAGGAGACCATTGGTCAGATAAAAGATGGATGGAATGGAAAGGTGGAATTGAAAATGTCTACGATTATGAAATAATTGATAAGAAAAGAATTGAAACCAAAATAGGAAACTTAGAATGTTTCATAATAAAAAGTAAGGCAAAAAGCAGAATTGGAGAAACTGAATTAATCTCATATTTTAATGAAAATTATGGATTTGTAAAACTTGAATATAAAAATATTGATGAAACAAAAACAGTTCTTGAATTAGAAAAAAATGAATAAAAAAAAGACTGCCGATAATAACTAGAGTTTCGTTGCGTGCGGAGCACGAACAATGAAACTCCTGATATGGCAAAAATCCGCTCCGCTATTTTTTTTTAATTTATCCGCAAAGCGGATTTTTTGTAGCTTAATTCAATCATCTTTCTTCTCAATAAAAACAAAAAACCTCTCAAAATATGAGAGGTTTCCTTTTTATAAATTTGTCAAAATTATCTGTTTTCCATAGGAACATAGTCACGTTTTGGAGCACCTTGATACACTTGTCTTGGTCTACCAATTGGGTCACCGTGAAGACGCATTTCTTTCCATTGAGAAATCCATCCTGGTAAACGTCCTAATGCGAACATTACTGTAAACATTTCTGTAGGAATTCCTAATGCTCTATAGATAATACCAGAATAGAAATCTACGTTTGGATATAGTTTTCTTTCTACGAAGTAATCATCTTCTAGTGCTACTCTTTCTAATTGCATTGCAATGTCTAAAGCTTTGTCGTGAACTCCTAGTTTGTTTAAGATATCGTCTGCAGCTTTTTTGATGATTTTAGCTCTTGGGTCAAAGTTTTTATAAACTCTATGCCCAAATCCCATTAATCTGAAGCTGTCTTCTTTATCTTTTGCTTTTTGTACATATTTAGCGACATCTCCACCGTCTTTTTCAATCATTTCTAGCATTTCGATTACTGCTTGGTTTGCACCACCGTGAAGTGGTCCCCATAATGCAGAAACTCCCGCAGAAATAGATGCAAATAAACCTGTGTGAGCAGAACCTACCATTCTTACTGTAGAAGTAGAACAATTTTGTTCGTGGTCTGCGTGTAGAATTAATAATTTGTCTAGCGCAGCTACCACTACTGGATCAATTTCGAACTCTTCGTATGGTTTTCTGAAAGTCATTTTGTAGAAATTCTCTACATAATTTAGACTGTTATCTCCGTGGTTAAGCGGGAAACCATTGGTTTTTCTGTAAGTCCAAGCACAAAGGTGAGCAAATTTTGCAATAAGCATTTCTGCAGCATGGTCTAAATCTTCTTTAGATTTTACATTTACAGCTCTAGGATTAAATGCTGTAAGTGCAGATGTAAGCGTAGAAAGTACACCCATTGGATGCGCAGAACGTGGGAAAGCATCAAGAATTTTTTTCATTTCTTCGGCTACGAAGTTGTAATTCTTAATGTTATTCTCGAATTGAGTAAACTGAGTAGCGTTTGGTAATTCACCGTGAAGCAATAAGTACATTACTTCAGAAAAATTAGATTTCTCAGCAATTTGCTCAATAGGATAACCTCTGTAGAAAAGTTCTCCCAAATCACCATCTAAGTAAGTAATATTACTTAAAGTGGCTCCCGTATTTTTATAGCCTAAGTCTAAAGTAATAAGTCCGGTTTGATCTCTCAATTTAGAAATATCAATACCTCTATCACCAATTGTGCTTTCTACGATAGGATACTCATAAGAATTTCCGTCGTAATTGAGTATAACTTTATTATCTGACATGTTTTAGAATATATTTTCAGTAAAAATACAAAAAAAAGAATTTTAGCGAAAACTTTCTATTATGCAAACCTATTTATTTTTACTATATCTGTAATAAACTTGCTAAATTGATATAGTTGCTGTTTTTAAAAATAAAATTACTATGAAGAATCAACAAAAAAACCTCCTATTTTAGGAGGTTTTTCAGATTTATGTAAGATATATTATCTTTTAATTTTAAAAGCATCTAATCCTGGGAAAATTGCATTTTCGCCTAGAGCTTCTTCGATTCTTAATAATTGGTTATACTTCGCCATTCTATCAGAACGAGAAGCAGAACCTGTTTTAATCTGACCACAGTTGCAAGCTACTGCTAAATCTGCAATTGTAGCATCTTCAGTTTCACCAGATCTGTGAGACATTACAGATGTATACTTATTATGCTGAGCCATTTGTACTGCTGCTAAAGTTTCAGATAATGAACCGATTTGGTTTACTTTAACCAAGATAGAGTTAGCGATATTTTCTTTAACACCTCTAGAAAGTCTTTCTACGTTTGTTACAAATAAATCGTCTCCTACTAATTGTACTCTATCACCGATTTTATCAGTTAACATTTTCCAACCTTCCCAGTCGTTTTCTTGCATACCATCTTCAATAGAGATAATTGGATATTTGTTTACCAATTCTGCTAAGTAAGAAACTTGTTCGCTGCTTGTAAATTGAGCAGAATCTGGAGTTTGGAATTTTCTATAATCGTAGATTCCATCTTTGTAGAATTCTGAAGAAGCACAGTCTAATGCAATCATTACATCATCACCTGGTTTGTAACCTGCTTTTTCGATTGCTTTAAGTAAAGTATCTAAAGCATCTTCAGTTCCTTTGAAAGTTGGCGCAAAACCACCTTCGTCACCTACAGCAGTAGATAAACCTCTATCATGAAGAATAGATTTAAGATTATGGAAGATTTCAGTTCCTTTTCTCAAAGCGTGAGAGAAAGAATCTGCTTTTACTGGCATAATCATAAATTCTTGGAATGCAATTGGCGCATCTGAGTGAGAACCACCATTAATTACATTCATCATAGGAACAGGAAGTGTATTAGCATTTACACCTCCAATATATTTGTAAAGAGGTTGTCTTAATTCAGCAGCAGCAGCTTTAGCAGCAGCTAAAGAAACTCCTAAAATAGCATTAGCACCTAAGTTTCCTTTGTTTTTTGTGCCATCTAAGTCAATCATAATTTGATCGATAAGATTTTGGTCAAAAACTGGAAGTCCTACTAATTCTGGAGCGATTACTTCTTTTACATTTTCTACGGCCTTCAGTACGCCTTTCCCCATATATTCTGAACCGCCATCGCGCAATTCTACTGCTTCGTGTTCTCCGGTAGAAGCACCAGAAGGTACAGCTGCACGTCCCATTGCACCGCTTTCGGTAAATACATCAACTTCTACAGTTGGATTTCCTCTAGAATCCAAAATTTGTCTTGCTTCAATAAATGAAATGTAACTCATATTATTCTATTTTAAAGTTTCTATTGTAGGGCCAATCTTTCAAAAAAATGAAGACCAACCCTTTTCTTATTTTTTGCATTGCAAATTTACGTATAATTTAGCAATGTAAGTTTATGATTTTTGTAGGGTATTTTTTGTATTTTTAAAATATAAAATTCTTCAAATTTTATTTAAAGATACTTAATATTTTTTAAAAAATTGCAATGAAAAAATATTTTAACTATATCTTAATATTAGGCATCATCGGCGTTATCAGCTGTGATAAGGAAAACAAAACCGCCATAGAAAAGGAAGTAAAAGTAATCAAAACAATAGATGCTAATGGAGTAAGCAAAACAGATTCTGTAATTTTAGAAAAAACCAATTTAGAGAGCAAGATTACCAAAACCGAAAATAAAATTCAAAAACAGGAGTACGTTTATCGTGCTTTTGATGGTACAGAAGCCAAGGTAACTTTTACTAAGGGAACTAAGGAAGGTAACTTCATCCTTATCGAAAGAAATAAACTCAAGATAGAATTGCCTCAAATCGAAAGTGATATTTATGAAAAAGATGGTATAAAGGCTGTAAGTAAAGGAGATTTACTTACCATTACCCAAAACGGGCAAATTTTCGAATTGAATCGTAAAAAATAAGCATAAAAAAACCATTCAGAAATCTGAATGGTTTTTTATTTATAGAAATTCTGAGAATTATTCTTCAGTTTTTTCTTCTGTAGCTTCAGCTTTTGGCTCTTCTACTACAGCAGCTTCTTCTACAACTGGAGCAGCTACTACAGCAGCAGCTTCTTTCTTAGTAGATCTTCTACTTCTTCTAGTTGCTTTTTTCTCTTCAGCATTAGGATTGTAAAGTTCATTGAAATCTACAAGCTCGATTAATGCAGTATCTGCAGCATCACCAGGTCTGAAACCAGTCTTGATGATTCTAGTATAACCACCATTTCTGGTAGCGATTTTAGGAGCTACAGTTCTGAAAAGTTCTGCAACTGCTTCTTTACTTTGTAAGTAAGAGAAAGCAATTCTTCTGTTGTGCGTAGTATCTTCTTTAGCTTTAGTTAAGATAGGTTCTACGTATACTCTTAAAGCTTTAGCTTTAGCAACAGTAGTATTTATTCTTTTATGTTCAATTAGTGAGCATGCCATGTTAGAAAGCAAAGCGCTTCTGTGAGAGGCTGTTCTACCTAAGTGATTGAATTTTTTTCCGTGTCTCATTGTTAAGGATTATTTATCAGCGTCTAACTTATATTTTGCAACATCAAACCCGAAGTTTAGTCCTTTTGAGTGAACAAGTTCTTCAAGTTCTGTCAATGATTTCTTACCGAAATTTCTGAATTTCATCAAATCAGACTTACTATAAGAAACTAGTTCACCTAGAGTTTCTACTTCAGCTGCTTTTAGACAGTTAAGAGCTCTCACCGAAAGATCCATATCTGCTAATTTAGACTTAAGTAATTGTCTTGTGTGAAGGGTTTCTTCATCGTATTGGATTGATGCTTTTACAGCTTCAGTTTCTAGAGTAATTCTCTCATCAGAGAATAACATGAAGTGATAAATTAATATCTTAGAAGCTTCAGTTAAAGCATTTTGAGGGGTGATAGAACCATCCGTCTCAATGTCTAATACTAGTTTTTCGTAGTCTGTTTTTTGCTCTACACGATAGTTTTCAATGCTATATTGAACTTTCTTAATAGGAGTAAAGATAGAGTCAATTGCAATCGTTCCTATAGGTGCATTGTTAGATTTGTTTTGTTCTGAAGGAACATAACCTCTTCCTTTGTCGATGTTGAAATTCATTTCGAAAGACACCTCTTTTGTCAAGTTGCAGATTACTAAGTCTGGATTAAGTACCTCGAAGTTATTCATCGAGCTAGTAAAATCACCTGCAGTGATTACTTCTTTACCAGAAACTTTCACACTTACTTGTTCTGCTGATGCGTTTTCTACTTTTGCTTTAAGTCTTAATTGCTTAAGGTTAAGGATGATCTCCGTAACATCTTCTATTACACCTGGAATTGTTGAAAATTCGTGCTCTACTCCTTCTATTTTGATAGATGTGATAGCATATCCTTCTAGAGAAGAAAGTAAAACTCTTCTCAAAGCATTACCGATAGTAAGTCCGAATCCTGGCTCTAATGGTCTAAATTCGAATTGACCTTTGAAATCCGTAGAATTAAGTAGAATTACTTTGTCGGGTTTTATGAATTGTAAAATTGCCATAATATTGGGTTGAGCAAAAATTTGATTAAAATTATTTAGAGTATAATTCGACGATTAGCTGTTCTTTGATATCTTCAGGGATCTGAATTCTTTCAGGAGCTGAGATAAAAGTACCTTCTTTCTTTTCGTCGTTAAATTGTAACCATTCATAAGATGATTTAGAAGCTAATGAATCAGCAATTACTTCTAGAGATTTAGATTTTTCTCTAATAGCAACTACGTCACCTGCTTTTAATAAATATGAAGGGATGTTTACAATTTCTCCGTTTACTGTTACGTGTCTGTGAGAAACTAACTGTCTAGCTCCAGCTCTGGTTTTAGAAAAACCTAATCTGTATACTACGTTATCTAATCTAGATTCACATAATTGTAAAAGAACCTCACCTGTAACGCCTTTGCTTCTGTGCGCTTTATCGAAAAGGTTAGCAAATTGTCTTTCTAAGATACCGTAAGTATATTTAGCTTTTTGTTTTTCAGCTAACTGTACAGCATATTCAGATTTTTTAGCACCTCTTCTTTTGTTAGGTCCGTGTTGTCCTGGTGGTTGATTTTTTCTTTTTTCGAAACTTTTATCGTCTCCGTAAATTGCAGCACCAAATTTACGTGCAATTTTAGTTTTTGGTCCAATATATCTTGCCATAGGTTAAATTTCTAAAAATTAAACTCTTCTTCTTTTAGGTGGTCTACATCCATTGTGTGGCATAGGAGTCACGTCAATGATTTCTGAAACTTCAATTCCTGAATTGTGAATAGATCTGATTGCAGATTCTCTACCTGCACCTGGACCTTTCACAAACACCTTTACTCTTCTTAAACCAGCTTCGTAAGCTACTGAAGAGCAATTTTCTGCAGCCATTTGAGCTGCGAATGGAGTATTCTTTTTAGAACCTCTGAATCCCATTTTACCGGCAGAAGACCAAGAAATTACTTCTCCGTTTTTGTTTGTCAAAGAAATAATAATATTATTGAAAGAAGCTTGGATATGTGCTTCACCAATAGCTTCTACTTTTACTTTTCTTTTTTTAACTACTTTAGTTTGTTTTGCCATAATTCTAATCTAAAGATTATTTACTTGCTTTTTTCTTGTTAGCAACTGTTTTTCTCTTTCCTTTACGGGTTCTAGAATTGTTTTTCGTTCTTTGGCCTCTTAAAGGTAATCCCAGTCTGTGACGTATTCCTCGTTGGCAACCTATGTCCATCAATCTCTTGATGTTCAATTGCACTTCAGAACGTAATTCACCTTCTACTTTAATGTTTTCAGTGATGTAATTTCTGATTGCAGCCAATTCATCGTCATTCCATTCGTTGACTTTCTTGTCTTCGCTGATACCGGCATTTTTAAGGATTTCAGAAGCTGTGCTTCTACCAATTCCGTAAATGTAAGTTAAACCGATAACGCCTCTTTTGTTTTTTGGTAAATCAATACCTGAAATTCTCGCCATAATTTAATTTTAGCCTTGTCTTTGTTTAAATTTTGGGTTCTTCTTGTTAATAATGTACAATCTGCCTTTTCTTCTTACGATTTTGCAATCTGCACTTCTTTTTTTAATTGATGCTCTAACTTTCATTAGTATTTAATTTAATATCTAAATGTTATTCTTCCTTTTGATAAATCATAAGGAGAGAGTTCTAATTTTACCTTGTCTCCTGGTAAAAGTTTTATGTAATGCATTCTCATTTTCCCTGAAATATGAGCGATAAGAACATGCCCATTTTCCAGTTCCACACGGAACATGGCGTTAGATAGTGCTTCCACTATAACGCCATCTTGTTCTATATGTTTTTGTTTTGCCATAGATGTTTTTTATAAGTTTGATGTTCTAGATAATTTAGATTGCATCAATCCATCATAGTGATGGTTCAACAAATACGTATTGATTTGCTGAACTGTATCTAAAATTACTCCTACCATGATCAATAATGAAGTTCCTCCGAAAAAATGGGAGAAGCCTTCAGTCTGAACAAAGCCTCCATGCACTAAAGCTGGAAGGATTGCAAAGATAGATAAAAAAAACGCACCTGGCAAGGTTATTTTAGATAAAATATCATCTAAGTAATTTGCAGTCTCTTGTCCTGGTCTTACTTTCGGTATTAAACCTCCATTTCTCTTTAAGTCATCTGCCATTTGATTCACTGGAATAGTGATGGCTGTGTAGAAATAAGAGAAGATGATAATTAAAATTACTAATAATACATTATACTGCCAGCTGAATGGATTTTTGAATCCTGCTAAGAAAGTATTGGTATCATCGAATTTAGTTAACAAACCAGGAACAAACATTAATGCTTGTGCGAAAATTAGTGGCATTACTCCAGATGCATTTACTTTTAGAGGAATCCATTGTCTTGCTCCTTGTAATAAATTTCTGTTTGAACCACCTGTTGCGTGAGCTCTACTTACATACTGAATAGGAATTTTTCTTACCGCAACTGAAAGTACAATTGCTAATAAAATTACCACCAACCAGAATAAAACCTCGATAAGAATCATGATGCTTCCTAAACCTCCGTTTCCTGTTTGAGTAGTAAATTCTTGTAAAAATGCAGTTGGTAAACCAGCTAGAATCCCTACCATGATTAAGATAGAAATCCCGTTACCAATGCCTTTATCTGTAATTTTTTCTCCTAACCACATTGCAAAGATAGAACCTGCAACTAATATCACTACACTTGGAACATAAAATGCAATAGATTGCGGATCAATATAATACGCAGATCTAAATTGTTCGTAAGGTAAAAAAACCTGTGTAATAGTACCTAGGTAAAATGGTGCTTGTACGAGACAAACACCTATTGTTAACCATCTTGTAATTTGATTTAAGGTTTTTCTACCACTTTCACCATCTTTCTGAAGTTTCTGTAAATAAGGAATTGCCATTCCCATAAGCTGCACAATAATAGATGCAGAAATGTACGGCATAATTCCTAGAGCCATGATTGAAGCATGACTGAAAGCTCCTCCAGTAAATGATGATAATAGACCTAATAGACCTGCAGCTTGTTTACCGCCACCTTGTTTTTGAAAATGATCTAATAAATTTCCTACTTCTGCCATGTTAATAGCGGGTAGAGAAATATAAGAAGCAAATCTATATACTAGAATCAAAGAAAGAGTGACAATAATCTTGTCCCTCAATTCTTGTAAACTCCAGATGTTTTTAAGTGTTTGAATAAAACCTTTCATTTGTTTTTATTAAAGAGTGATCGCTTTACCTCCTGCTTTAGAGATTGCCTCTTCAGCAGATTTAGTGAATTTGTTAGCAGAAATAGAAACAGAAGCTTTAAGTTCTCCTCTACCCATAATTTTCACTAATTCATTTTTAGAAGATAAACCATTTTCTACCAATACTTCTTTAGTAACTTCAGAAAGATTTTTAGCGTCTACTAATGCTTGAATAGTATCTAGATTAATAGCTCTGTATTCTTTTCTGTTAATGTTATTAAATCCGAATTTTGGTAATCTTCTTTGTAAAGGCATTTGACCACCTTCAAAACCTATTTTCTGTGAGTAACCAGCTCTTGATTTTTGACCTTTGTGACCTTTTGTAGATGTACCACCTTTGCCACTACCTTGTCCTCTACCTACTCTTTTTGAATTATGAGTAGCTCCAGATGCTGGTTGAATATTATTTAAATTCATTTTGTTAAAATTTAATTAGTTTTCCTGTACTTCTACTAAATGTCTCACTGCTGCTACCATACCTAAGATAGATGGAGTAGCTTCGTGTTCTACAACTTGGTTTAATTTTTTAAGACCAAGAGCTACTAAAGTATCTTTTTGTACTTTAGGTCTTTTGATAGCACTTCTTACTTGTTTGATTTTAATTGTTGCCATGATATAAAAAATTAACCGTTAAACACTTTAGTTAAAGAAATTCCTCTCATTCTTGCAATTTCTTCTGGTCTTCTGATATCTAACAATGCTTTGAAAGTTGCCTTTACCACATTGTGAGGGTTAGAAGAACCTTTAGATTTTGAAAGTACATCATGTACTCCTGCAGATTCTAGTACCGCTCTTACCGCACCTCCTGCGATTAATCCTGTACCGTGAGAAGCTGGTCTTAAGAAGATATCAGCACCACCGTATCTAGCAGAAGTTTGGTGAGGGATTGTATGATTCATTACAGGAACTTTCACTAAATTTTTCTTAGCATCTTCTACTGCTTTAGCAATAGCAGAAGCAACTTCTTTAGATTTACCTAAACCGAAACCGATTACACCGTCTTCATTACCTACTACTACGATTGCAGAAAATCCGAAAGCTCTACCTCCTTTGGTTACTTTAGTTACTCTGTTTACGGCAACTAGACGATCTTTAAGTTCTAGACCACCTGGTTTTACTCTTTCTATATTATCTAATCCTAACATAATTTTTTAATTTTTAAAATTTCAAACCACCTTCTCTAGCACCGTCTGCAAGAGCTTTTACTCTACCGTGATATACGAAACCGTTTCTATCAAAAACTACTTTTTCAAATCCAGCAGCTAAAGCTTTTTCAGCAATTTTCTTCCCTACTGCAGTTGCAACTTCAGTTTTAGTTCCATTAGCATCTACTCCTTTCTCTCTAGAAGAAGCAGCTACTAAAGTTTTACCTTCTTTATCGTCAATTAATTGAGCGTAGATTTCTTTGTTACTCTTGTAAACAGAAAGTCTTGGCGCTGAAGAAGTTCCAGAGATTTTGCCTCTTACTCTTCTTTTAATTCTATCTCTTTTTTGTACTTTTGTTAATGCCATTGTCTTAATTTTTAAGCAGATTTACCAGCTTTACGTCTAATTATTTCACCAACGAATTTCACACCTTTACCTTTGTATGGTTCTGGTTTTCTGAATGAGCGAATTTTAGCAGCCACCATTCCCAATAATTGTTTGTCATAAGAAGACAAAGTGATGATTGGGTTTTTACCTTTTTCTGTTAAAGTATCAATAGTAATTTCACTTGGAAGTTCTAATACGATACCGTGAGAGAAACCTAGAGCTAATTCTAGTTTTTGACCAGAGTGAGATGCTCTATAACCTACCCCTACTAATTCTAATTTTTTGGTGAAACCTTCAGAGGTTCCCACCACCATATTATTGATTAACGCTCTATAAAGACCGTGTAATGCTTTATGATTTTTAGCTTCAGATGGTCTGTTTACAGTGATTTTACCATCTTCTTGCTCAAGAGTAATTCCGCCTGTAATTTCTTGAGAAAGTTCTCCTTTAGGACCTTTCACAGTTACTACATTATCGTTTACAGTAACTGTAACACCTGCAGGAATTTCTATAATTGATTTACCAATTCTTGACATTTCTTCCTAATTTTTACAATTAATAAACATAGCAGATTACTTCGCCACCTACTTTTTCTTCTCTGGCTTTCTTATCAGTCATTACTCCCTTAGAAGTAGAGATGATAGCTACACCTAAACCGTTTAATACTCTTGGTAATTCTTCTGTACCAGCGTATTTTCTCAAACCTGGTCTAGAAGCTCTTTGGATAGACTTAATAGCCGGTTTGTTAGTTTGCTTATCATATTTCAAAGCGATTTTGATAGTCCCTTGAACAGCGTTATCTTCAAACTTGTAGTTTAAGATGTAACCTTGATCAAATAAGATTTTCGTAATCTCCTTTTTGATTTTTGATGCAGGAATTTCCACCACTTTGTGGCCTGCGCTTTGTGCGTTCCTTACTCTAGTTAGGAAATCTGAAATTGGATCTGTTACCATTTTTTTATTTTAAATTATTATTGGTGAATGATATTCAGTATTGCAGATGGCTTTTAATTTTGAGGCTAAAAGCCATAAGCAACTTAAATATCTTGATTAAAAACTAATTGTTACCAACTTGCTTTTTTAACTCCCGGAATAAGACCATTGTTAGCCATTTCTCTGAAAGTAACTCTCGAAATACCGAAAGTTCTCATGTAACCTCTTGGTCTTCCTGTTAATTTACATCTGTTGTGTAATCTTACAGGAGAAGCGTTTTTAGGTAATTTCTGAAGTGCTTCATAATCACCTGCTTCTTTTAGGGCAGCTCTTTTAGCAGCATATTTAGCAACTAGTGCTTCTCTTTTGCGCTCACGCGCTTTCATTGATTCTTTTGCCATTTCTTAGTTCTTTTTAAACGGTAAACCGAAATGAGTTAATAATGCTTTTGCTTCTTTGTCAGTTTTAGCAGTAGTAACGAAAGTGATGTCCATCCCTTGGATTTTTTTCACTTTGTCGATCACGATTTCTGGGAAGATAATTTGCTCAGTAATCCCTAAGTTGTAATTACCTCTACCATCGAAACCATCGGCTTTGATACCGTTAAAATCTCTAATTCTTGGTAAAGCAGATGAAGTAAGTCTATCTAAAAATTCGTACATTTTTTCTGCTCTAAGCGTTACTCTTGCACCAACTGGCATACCTTTTCTTAATTTGAAAGCTGCCTCGTCTTTTTTAGATAAAGTTCCTACTGCTTTTTGACCAGTGATAGCTGTAAGTTCTTCTACTGCATAGTCTACGATTTTTTTGTCTGCAGTTGCAGCACCTAAACCTTGAGACACAACAATTTTTTCTAATTTAGGTACTTGCATGATAGATTTGTACCCAAATTCTTCCATCATTGCTGGAACAATTTTTTCTGTATATAATTTTTTGGGTCTTGCTACGTATTCCATAATTAGATTTCTTTACCTGTTGTTTTAGCAATTCTTACTTTTTTATCACCTTCTAATTTATACGCTACTTTAGTAGCTTTTCCGTTTGCATCTACTAGAGATACATTAGAAATATTAATAGATGCTTCTTTTTCTACGATTCCGCCTTGAGGATTAGATGCAGATGGTTTTACGTGTTTTTTAACAACGTTTACACCTGCTACGATAACTCTAGCATCAGCGTTTTCTTTCTTAATCACTTCTAGAACTTCACCTTTACTACCTTTGTTTTTACCAGTAGTAACGATTACGTTATCTCCTCTTTTTATTTTAACTTTTGCCATTTTTTCTAAAATTTTTAAAATTATAATACTTCAGGAGCTAATGAAATGATTTTCATATATTCTTTGTCTCTCAATTCACGAGCAACTGGCCCGAAAACACGAGTTCCTCTCATTTCTCCAGCAGCATTTAGAAGAACGCAAGCATTGTCGTCAAATTTGATGTATGAACCATCTTTTCTTCTAACTGCTTTTTTAGTTCTTACGATAACTGCTTTAGATACTTGTCCTTTTTTTGCATTTCCTGATGGAGTAGAATCTTTGATAGTAACTACGATTTTATCACCTACAGAAGCATATCTTCTTCTAGTTCCACCTAGAACTCTGATTACTAGTACTTCTTTTGCACCAGTGTTATCAGCAACTTTTAATCTTGATTCGGTTTGTAACATTACTTAGCTCTTTCAATTATACTTACTAATCTCCATCTTTTATTTTTGCTCAAAGGTCTAGTTTCTGTAATTAAAACTTTGTCTCCTTCGTTGCACTCATTGTTTTCATCGTGAGCGGTATATTTTTTCGTTTTTAATACGAATTTACCATACATTGGATGTTTCATTCTCATCGTTTCACTAACTACAATGGTTTTTTCCATTTTATTGCTAGAAACGATTCCGATTCTTTCTTTTCTTAAATTTCTTTCCATGATAAAATGAAATTATTGTTTGTTAGTTAACTCAGTTTCAAGTCTTGCGATTGTTCTTCTTAAATCTCTGATTTGAATAGGATTTTCAATCGGGCTAATTCTGTGCGCTAATTTCATTTTAGTGTAATCAGCTTTAAGAGCAGCTAATTGATTTTTAATATCTCCTGCGCTTAGATTTTTGATGTCAGCTTTTTTCATTTTTCAAAGATTATTGAGGTTGAACAAAATCGTTAGCTACTACAAATTTGGTAACTATTGGAAGTTTCTGAGCTGCAAGTCTTAACGCCTCTTTAGCTATTTCATAAGGAACTCCACCTACTTCAAACATAATTTTACCAGGTTTTACTACAGCTACCCAATATTCTACAGCACCTTTACCTTTACCCATCCTTACTTCGGCTGGTTTTTTAGTAATAGGCTTATCTGGGAATATTTTAATCCATAGTTGACCTTCTCTTTTCATATATCTTGTAGCAGCGATACGCGCAGCTTCAATTTGTCTTGCAGTGATCCAAGCACCGTCTATAGCTTTAATTCCGAAAGTTCCATACGCTAATTGAGATCCTCTTTGCGCATTTCCCTTCATTTTCATTTTATGAACACGACGGAATTTCGTTCTTTTTGGTTGTAACATGTTTTCTAATTTAGATTTTAGATTTCAGATTTTAGATTTTAGATTTTAAAAAAGTAACGGTAATTTAAAACTTAAAATTTCAATCTAAAATTTTAATTATTTTCTGTCTCTTTTTTTACCAGCTGGTGCTTTTTTCTGTTGACCAACAAGTGGAGATAATTCTCTCTTGCCGTACACTTCACCTTTCATGATCCAAACTTTCACTCCTAGCTTACCGTACTGAGTAAGTGCTTCACCAATGTGATAATCGATATCTGCTCTGAAAGTAGACAATGGGATTCTTCCTTCTTTGAAAGATTCGCTTCTTGCCATTTCAGCTCCGTTTAATCTACCAGAGATTTGAACTTTGATACCTTCTGCACCCATTCTCATAGTGCTGGTCATAGCCATTTTAACAGCTCTTCTGTAAGAGATTCTGTTTTCAATCTGTTTTGCAATACTTTCTGCAACTAGAATTGCGTCTAGTTCTGGTCTTTTGATTTCGAAGATATTGATTTGGATGTCTTTATCAGTAATCTTTTTCAATTCTTCTTTTAGTTTATCAACTTCTTGACCACCTTTACCGATGATAAGACCTGGTCTTGCAGTAGTGATTGTTACTGTTACTAATTTTAGGGTTCTCTCGATGTAGATTCTAGAGATACCACCTTTAGATAATCTAGCTTCAAGGTATCTTCTGATTTTGTAGTCTTCTGCGATTCTGTCTCCATAATCGTTTCCACCAAACCAGTTAGAATCCCATCCTCTGATGATTCCTAATCTATTACCAATTGGATTTGTCTTCTGTCCCATACCTTTGATTATTGATTATCTTGTTTGTTACCTAATACTAATGTTACGTGATTAGATCTTTTTCTAATTCTGTAACCTCTACCTTGTGGTGCAGGTCTTAATCTCTTAAGTTGTCTTGCACTATCCACATAAATTTCTTTTACAAAAAGATTAGCAGCTTCTATATCAGCACCTTCGTTTTTAGTTTGCCAGTTAGCAATAGCCGAAAGTAAAAGTTTTTCTAACTTGTTAGAAGCATCTTTTTTAGAATATTTAAGGATATATAGGGCTTTATCTACGTTTTCTCCACGGATGATATCAGCAACGAGTCTCATTTTTCTTGGAGAAGACGGACAATTGTTTAATGAAGCTTTTACAACGTCTTTGTTAGCTTCTTTTCTTGCGATTGCGCTATCTTGTTTTCTTGATCCCATGATTATCTGCTACCTTTATTTTTGTTACCAGAGTGTCCTCTGAAAGATCTCGTTGGAGAAAATTCGCCTAACTTATGTCCTACCATGTTTTCAGTTACATAAACTGGGATAAAAGATTTCCCGTTGTGTACTGCGATAGTTTGACCTACCATGTCTGGAGAAATCATTGATGCTCTAGACCATGTTTTGATAACTGTCTTCTTATTTTGTTCTATGTTTGCCTGAACCTTCTTTTCTAAATGATGTGCGATGAAAGGTCCTTTCTTAAGTGATCTTGCCATAATTATTTTCTTTTAGATACGATGTAACGGTTAGACACTTTGTTTTTCTTTCTAGTCTTGTAACCTTTAGCTGGTTTACCGTTTCTAGATCTTGGGTGACCACCAGAAGATCTACCTTCACCACCTCCCATTGGGTGATCTACAGGGTTCATAGCTACAGCTCTTGTTCTTGGTCTCTTACCTAACCATCTGCTTCTACCTGCTTTACCAGAAACGGTAAGTTGGTGATCTGAGTTAGATACTGAGCCAATCATAGCCATACATTCTACTAAAATCATTCTAGATTCTCCTGAAGGCAATTTAATGATTGCATATTTACCATCTCTAGAAGTTAATTGCGCAGAAGAACCTGCACTTCTAGCAAGGATAGCTCCTTGTCCTGGTCTTAGTTCGATGCAAGAAATCACAGTACCTAATGGTATGTTTTTCAATTTCATTGCATTTCCTACTTCAGGTTCTACATTATCTCCAGAAACTACAGTTTGACCTACTTTAATACCGTTTGGAGCAACGATGTATCTCTTTTCTCCATCTGTGTATTCTACTAAAGCGATAAACGCAGTTCTGTTTGGATCATACTCCACAGATAAAACAGTAGCAGCTACATCAAATTTATTTCTTTTGAAATCGATGATTCTGTACTTTTTCTTGTGTCCACCTCCGGTATAACGCATGGTCATTTTACCAGTGTTATTTCTACCTCCTTTTTTAGAAAGCCCTACAGTTAGAGACTTCTCAGGTTTGTTGGTAGTAATTTCTTCAAAATTGTTTACAATTCTGAATCTCTGTCCTGGGGTGATAGGTTTTAATTTTCTAACAGACATTACTATTAATTATATAAAATTATTAATTTGTTGCAAAAATATCAATGGTTTCGCCTTCTACAAGTTGAACCAAAGCTTTCTTCAATTTATTGGTTTTACCAACTTGAAGTCCTTTTTTAGTGTATTTCGAAGAAACTTTAGGAGCATAAATCATTGTTCTTACGTCTTCTACCTTTACACTATAAGCAGCTTCTACAGCTTGTTTGATTTGGATTTTATTAGCTTTAGTATCTACTAAAAACGTATAAACTCCGCTCAATTCTGACTGGCTGTTTGCTTTTTCTGAAATGATTGGTTTAATGATAACTGACATGACTTATTTTCTTAAATTTTCTTGAAATTTTTCTACAGCACCTTCGAAGAATACTACTTCACCAGCATTAACTAAGTCATAAGAAGAAATCTCATTATAAGTTAAAACTTTTACTTTCGGTAAGTTTCTTGAAGATAAATATACGTTCTTGTTTGTTTCAGCAAGCACGAATAATGCTTTTTTGCCTTCCAAACCTAATGCATTAAATACATTGATGAAATCTTTAGTTTTAGGAGCAGCAAATGTTACTTCTTCTAATACTTTAATAGAGTTTTCTCTCATTTTTTGAGAAAGAACAGATTTCTTAGCTAATCTTTTTAATGCTTTATTTAATTTGAATCTGTAATCTCTTGGCTTAGGACCGAATACTCTACCCCCACCTTTGAAAGTTGGAGATTTAATATCACCATATCTAGCCGAACCAGATCCTTTTTGTTTTTTAAGTTTTCTAGTAGAAGCAGTAATTTCGCTTCTTTCTTTAGACTTATGAGTCCCTTGTCTTTGAGCAGCAAGGTATTGTTTCACTTCTAAGTAAACCGCGTGCTGATTTGGCTCAATTCCGAAGATAGCTTCGTCTAGTTGAACTTTTCTTCCGGTTTCTTTTCCTGATGTATTTAATACTACTAGTTCCATTTCTTGATAATTACATAAGAATTTTTAGCTCCCGGAACAGCACCTTTTACTACTAAAAGATTTTGTTCTGTATCTACTTTTAACACTTGAAGGTTTT
Organism: Cloacibacterium normanense; assembly: GCF_003860565.1. NCBI lineage: Bacteria > Pseudomonadati > Bacteroidota > Flavobacteriia > Flavobacteriales > Weeksellaceae > Cloacibacterium > Cloacibacterium normanense. The sequence goes on along the minus strand of NZ_CP034157.1, from coordinate 2,731,574 downwards.
GAACAGTTACCTGTTTTCCTCCCATTCTACCAGCCATTCTAAGTCCTTTGAAAACTCTAGAAGGGTCAGAACCCGCACCGATTGAACCTGGAGCTCTTAATCTGTTGTGCTGACCGTGGGTAGCTTGCATTACACCACCAAAGTTATGTCTTTTAACAACCCCTTGGAAACCTTTACCTTTAGAAGTACCTGTTACGTCTACATATTCACCTTCGTTGAACATGTCTACGATTACTTGATCTCCTACTTTCACTTCGTGTTCGAATTCATTTCTGAATTCCACGATTTTCGCCTTTGGCGTAGAACCAGCCTTTTTGAAATGACCAGCTAACGCTTTAGATACGTTCTTCTCACTCTTGTCATCGAAACCTAGTTGCACCGCTTTATAACCGTCAACTTCTTCGGTTCTGACCTGTAAAACCGCGCATGGACCAGCTTGAATAACTGTACAAGGGATATTCTTCCCTTCTTCGTTAAACAAAGATGTCATACCGATTTTTTTACCAATAATACCTGACATTATTAATATATTATACTTAAATTGTTTATTATAACTCCCTATTCTAGAGGAATTTAGTAATATCTACGTCTGAAATAGGCATACTTCTTCCCTAAAATGAGTGTGCAAATGTAAGAATATTTTTTGAACTGACAAACAGTAAGTTAAAATTATTTTCTATTTTAATCCATTCATGTTCAGTCACTCGTGAAATCATAAACTTATAATTATTCTATCATAAAGATTAATTAAAATATGATGTTTGTAATTAGGAAAAGGAAGTCCTTTTAATGCTTATTTTTTTGCTATAAATTTAAAATTGCTGTCAAATCGCATATTTTCGACACTTAATTTACTTTCATAACCGTTTTGAAAGCCGTATTTTTGCAAAATAAATTTAATCCTTTCTAAAAATGAATCATTCAGTATACGTAATCACCTCTTCTGCACAAAGCGGAAAATCTATTGTAAGTCTTGGATTAATGCAAATGCTGAAACGCACCACTCCTAATGTGGCGTTTTTTAAGCCTCTTATCGAAAATAAAAATGTAGTAGACAATCATATAGATACTATTTTATCTCACTTTAATGTTAACATGAATTATGAGGATGCTTACTCATATTCTAGAAGTGAGTTTACCGAACATCAAAATCAAGGAAAAATCAATGAGGTTTATGATACCATCATCGAGAAATATAAAAATTTAGAAAATGAATTTGATTTTGTATTGGTAGAAGGAAGTGATTTTACAGAAGAAGGTTCTGTTTTTGAAATAGATTTCAATGGTTCTATTGCCAAAAATTTAGGAATCCCAGTTTTATTAGTGGTAAAAGACAGTTTCGAAACCGTTCCTGAATTGGTAAATAATGTGATTGCAGAAGTCAATTCATTCTTAGAAAAAGACGTTAATATAATAGGAGTAATTGTTAATCGTTGCGAAAAAGAACAAAGAGAAGTACAAAAACTCATCAACAAAGAAATTAAAAAAGGGATTTTCGTAGCCGTTATTCCAAACAATCCAGAATTAGGAAAACCATCTATCCGCGAAATCATCAATCATATTAGAGGTCATGTTTTATTCGGGAAAGAAAAACTAGACAACATTGCGAAAACTACAGTTATTGGAGCGATGCAATTAGCGAATTTTTTACCGAGAATTACACCAGACAGCCTTTGTATTATGCCAGGAGATAGAAGCGACCTGATTGTAGGAACTTCTTTGGCGAATATTTCACCGAAATATCCTAATATTTCAGGTATTGTTTTAATCGGTGGTTTCACGCCAGAAAGATCTATTATCAACTTAATGCTCGACAATCAAAAACCTATTCCGATTATCACCACTAATCTCGGAACTTTTGAAGCAGCATCTGTAATTTCTAGAATTAAGCCAAAAATTTACGCCGAAAATAAATCAAAAATAAAATTAAGTATTGACTTGTTTGAAAGTTCTGTAGACGTAGAAGAACTCAATACCAAAATAAACTCTGTGAAAACAGAAAGTCTCACCCCGAGAATGTTCCAATACAATCTCTTGAGCAATGCTAAAAAAATTCAAAAGCACATTGTTTTACCAGAGGGCAATGACGATAGAATTCTAACCGCTGCATCTCAAATTGCAGAAGACAAAGTGGCAAAAATTACCATTTTAGGCGACCCTGAAAAAGTAAAATCCAGAGTAGCGCAACTCGGATTAAACTGGGACGAAAGTAGAATTTCTATCGTAGACCCTCACAACAGTGAATTCTACGAAGATTACGCCAATACTTTATACGAATTAAGAAAATCAAAAGGTCTAGAATTGACATCTGCGCAAGATTTAATGCTAGATGCTTCTTACTTTGGCACTATGATGGTACACAAAGGTCATGCAGACGGAATGGTTTCTGGTGCTGTAAATACTACAGCTCACACCATAAAACCTGCTTTACAATTCGTAAAAACAAAACCAGGTTTCAAAACCGTTTCTTCAGTATTTTTCATGCTGTTAGATGACAGAGTTTTGGTTTACGGAGATTGTGCCATTGTACCAAATCCTAATCCTGAACAATTAGCAGAAATCGCGATTTCTTCTGCAGATTCTGCCAAAACATTTGGTATAGAAACACCTAAAGTGGCGATGCTTTCTTATTCTTCTGGAACATCTGGAAGCGGCGAAGAAGTAGAAAAAGTGAGAAAAGCTACAGAAATTGTAAAATCTCTTCGTCCTGACATTTTAGTAGAAGGACCTATTCAATATGACGCTGCAGTAGATCCAATCGTTGGTAAAAGCAAATTGCCAAACTCACCAGTTGCAGGACAAGCCAATGTTCTTATTTTCCCAGACTTGAATACAGGAAACAACACTTACAAAGCGGTTCAAAGAGAAACTGGTGCATTAGCAGTTGGCCCAATGTTACAAGGTTTAAACAAACCGATTAACGATTTAAGTCGTGGTGCTACCATTGAAGATATTTACAACACCGTAATTATTACAGCGATACAATCTACTAACAATTAAACCTCATATTTAGACAGCTCGTCTTTGCAGCCCGACTTGAGTGGAGCTCTTTTTATTTTTTGAATGTAAAAAGCTTTGGCAAAAAATAAAAAAGCGGGAACGGAAGGCGGAAAAGCTGCCCAAATTAAAAATTTTAAAAAATTATTACATGAATATATTAGTTATTAATGCAGGAAGCTCATCTCTGAAATACCAAATCATCAATATTCTTTCACAACAAGTTTTGGCTAAAGGTTTAGCAGAACGTATCGGAATTGAAGGGGGCAGAATCAAACATCAATATGCAACGAATGAAGGTTTTGGCGAATATATTTTAGAAGAAAATTTACCAGAACATGCTACAGCTTTCGAAGCGATTACCGGTTTATTAACTCATCCAGATTTTGGAGTTATCGAAAATCCAGAAAGCATCAAAGCGATTGGTCACAGAGTAGTTCACGGTGGTGAAAAATTCACAAAAACGCAAATCATCACTCCAGAAGTGAAAGAAGCGATAAAAACTTTGATTCCATTGGCTCCACTTCATAATCCGGCAAACTTAATTGGGATAGAAGCTTCTGAAAAATTCTTTCCGAATGCAGTTCAGGTAGCAGTTTTTGATACAGCGTTTTTCGCTACACTTCCAGAACACGCTTACCGATATGCTATTCCTAAAAAATTCTATACAGATAATAGCATTAGAGTGTATGGTTTCCATGGAACAAGCCACAAATTTGTATACAATGAAGCCAAAAAAATTCTTAAAAATGACCACTTGAAAGCCATTACCATTCACTTAGGAAACGGCGCAAGTATGGCTGCAGTAAATGAAAACGGAGAAAGCATAGATACGACTTTAGGTTTCGGGCCACTTTGTGGATTGGCGATGGGAACCAGAAGTGGCGATATAGATCCTTCTGTGATTTTTTACATGGTAGAAGAATTAGGCTTTTCTTTACAAGAGGTGAAAAACATATTGAATAAAGAAAGTGGAATGCTTGGTTTAGGCGGAAGCAGCGATGCAAGAGACATCAACGAAAAATGTGAACAAGGCGATGCTGATGCAAAACTGACTTTAGAATTATACACTTACAGAATTAAAAAATACATCGGTTCTTATTTTGCAGCGTTGAATGGAATCGACACGATTATTTTCACGGCTGGTTTAGGAGAAAATGATGCGGTGGTAAGAAGTTGGTCTTGTAAAAATTTAGAAGCGCTTGGTATAAAACTAGACGAAGAAGCGAATGTGAAATTTAATCACACCAAAGTTCCTGTAGAAATTCAAGCGCCTGAAAGCAAGGTGAAAATTCTGATTATTCCTACTAATGAAGAACTGGAAATCGCTCAACAAACGTATGAATTGATAAAGTAAAATAGGCAAAGAAGTGAATATAAAAAATCAGACTCTAATGTCTGATTTTTTTTTTAAATATTACATTTCATTATCAATTTCTTTATGAATTTTTTCATTTCTTAATTTATGTTCATGATTATCTTCTGCGGCATCTATGGAATGTGATAGATGAATATTGTTATCTTGCTCTGCCAATTCTGATAATTTTTCGTAATATTTATGAAGTTTATCTAATTCTTTTTCTGTTAAATCTTCTATATCAACTATTCTGTTACTGGCTTTTTCGTGTGCTGCTATAAGTTCATTTAGTTTTATCTGAATAGCTTTTGAATCTTTATTCTGAGCTTTTTGAATCAAAAAAACCATCAAAAAAGTCACAATGGTAGTTCCAGTATTGATTACCATTTGCCAAGTTTCTGAAAATTTAAAGATTGGTCCAGTAAAAGCCCAAATTAAAACCAATAAAGAGGCGCCTATAAAAGCTCCAGCACTACCAGTAAAAGCAGTTGCCCAATCTGCAAACTGATCAAAAAGATTTTTATTATTATTCATAATATTTTTTTTACAAATTTTACAAAAAATAAGGATATGACTTTTTAAATATTAAATTTTTAATTTATAAAATTATTATATAAAAAACCTCCCAAACAAAATTGTTTGGGAGGTTATTATCATAGCAAAGTGATAAATTATCACACTTTGATTTCTACGTCTACACCTGAAGGTAACTCTAATTTCATTAGAGCATCTACAGTTTTAGAAGAAGAAGAATAGATATCCATCAATCTCTTATGAGCAGAAAGTTGGAACTGTTCTCTTGCTTTCTTGTTTACGTGTGGTGATCTAAGAACTGTAAAGATTCTTTTGTGAGTTGGTAATGGAATAGGTCCGTTTACCACAGCACCAGTAGCTTTTACAGTTTTCACGATTTTCTCAGCAGACTTATCTACTAAATTGTAATCGTAAGACTTAAGTTTTATTCTGATTCTTTGTGACATTTTCTAATTTTTTAAAGATTAACCTCTTGCTTTAGCAATTACTTCTTCTGCAATGTTTTGTGGAGCTGGTTCGTATCTCTCGAACTCCATAGAAGAAGTAGCTCTACCAGAAGATAAAGTTCTAAGCGAAGTAACATAACCAAACATTTCAGATAGTGGAACGAAAGCTTTGATAACTTTAGCATTATTTCTATCATCCATACCGTTTACAGTACCTCTTCTTCTGTTAAGGTCTCCTACGATATCTCCCATATACTCTTCAGGTGTAACTACCTCAAGTTTCATGATAGGCTCCATAATTACAGCTTTAGCAGCTTTACCAGAAGCTTTGAAACCCATTTTAGCAGCTAATTCGAAAGATAATTGGTCAGAGTCTACTGCGTGGAAAGATCCATCTTTAAGGGTTACTTTCATAGATTCTACTTCGAAACCAGCCAATGGACCGTTTTTCATAGATTCTTTGAAACCTTTTTCAACTGAAGGGATAAATTCTCTAGGAATGTTACCACCTTTAATTTCGTTGATGAATTCTAAACCAGTTTTACCTTCGTCTGCAGGACCAATTTCGAATACGATATCTGCGAACTTACCTCTACCTCCTGATTGTTTTTTGTAAACTTCTCTATGGTTAGCAACTTGAGTAAGTGCTTCTTTGTATTCTACTTGTGGTTGACCTTGGTTAACCTCTACTTTAAATTCTCTTCTCATACGGTCAACGATGATATCAAGGTGAAGTTCTCCCATCCCTGAAATAATAGTTTGACCTGAAGCTTCATCAGTTTTCACAGTAAATGTAGGATCTTCTTCTGCTAATTTAGCAAGAGCGTTACCCATTTTATCTTGGTCTGCTTTAGTTTTAGGTTCTACAGCGATACCAATTACTGGATCTGGGAAAATCATAGATTCAAGAACGATTGGTGCTTTTTCATCAGAAAGAGTATCTCCCGTTTTGATATCTTTGAAACCTACTGCTGCACCGATATCTCCAGCTTCGATAAATTCTACTGGATTTTGCTTGTTAGCGTGCATTTGGTAGATTCTAGAAATTCTTTCTTTGTTTCCAGATCTTGTATTTAGAACATAAGAACCAGCATCTAGTCTTCCTGAATAAGCTCTAAAGAATGCTAATCTACCTACGAATGGGTCAGTAGCAATTTTGAAAGCTAATGCAGCGAAAGGCTCTTTTACGTCTGGTTTTCTAATGATTTCAGCATCAGTTCTAGGGTCAGTTCCTTTGATATCATCCTTATCTAGTGGAGAAGGAAGATATTTACAAACTGCATCTAGCATGAACTGAACTCCTTTATTTTTGAATGAAGAACCACAAGTCATAGGAATGATAGATAAATCAATAGTTGCAGCTCTAAGTGCAGCATTGATTTCTTCTTCAGTAATAGAATCTGGATCTTCAAAGAATTTTTCCATTAGAGTTTCATCGTAATCAGCTACTGCTTCTACTAATTTTTCTCTATATTCCATTACCTCATCTTTCATATCTTCAGGAATTGGGACTACATCAAAAGTTGCTCCTTGTCCTGCTTCATCCCAGATGATAGCTCTGTTCTTAATTAAGTCTACTACACCTTTGAAATCTTCTTCAGCACCGATTGGTAAAACGATTGGAACTGCATTAGAACCTAACATTTCTTTAACTTGTTTTACAACGTTTAAGAAATCAGCTCCTTGTCTGTCCATTTTGTTTACGAATCCCATTCTAGCAACTTTGTAGTTATCAGCCAATCTCCAGTTGGTTTCTGACTGAGGCTCTACACCGTCTACTGCTGAGAATAAGAATACAAGACCATCTAATACTCTAAGAGATCTGTTTACTTCTACTGTGAAGTCTACGTGTCCTGGGGTATCTATGATATTGAAGTGGTAAGGTTTAGTTTCAGGAAGTGTTTTCCCTTGATCTGTTGGGAAATTCCAGCTACATGTAGTAGCAGCAGAAGTAATGGTAATACCTCTTTCTGCTTCTTGTTCCATCCAGTCCATTGTAGCAGCACCTTCGTGTACTTCTCCAATTTTGTGAGTTTTACCTGTATAGAAAAGAATACGCTCTGTAGTGGTAGTTTTACCGGCATCAATGTGCGCAGCAATCCCAATATTTCTTGTGTATTTAAGATCTCTACTCATTTCTTAATTAAAATTTAAAGTGAGAGAAAGCTTTGTTAGCTTCTGCCATTTTGTGAGTATCAGTTTTCTTCTTGAAAGCAGCACCTTCTTCTCTAGAAGCAGCGATAACTTCTGCAGCTAATTTCTGAGCCATAGACTTATCGTTTCTAGCAGTAGCATACTTAATTAACCATTTCATTGCCATAGAAATTTTTCTATCAGCTCTGATTGGCATAGGAATTTGGAAGTTTGCACCACCAATTCTTCTTGATCTTACTTCTACGTGAGGCATTACGTTAGTTAATGCATCTTTCCAGATTTCAAGAGAAGATTTTTCGTTATCTCCTTTTTTAGCTTCTACGATATCTAATGCATCATAGAAAATTCTGAAAGCGATAGATTTTTTACCATCTACCATTAGATTATTTACAAATCTTGTTACCAATTGATCATTAAACTTTGGATCTGGTAACAACGGTCTCTTTTTTGCTTTTGTTTTTCTCATTGTTCTTGTTCCTTATTTAATGATTACTTTTTCTTACCTTTTGCAGGAGCAGCAGCCTGTCCTGGTTTTGGTCTCTTGGCACCGTACTTAGAACGTCTTTGCGTTCTTCCGTTTACTCCGGCAGTGTCTAAAGCACCACGAACAATGTGATATCTAACTCCCGGTAAATCTTTTACTCTTCCGCCACGTACTAATACTATCGAGTGCTCTTGGAGGTTATGTCCTTCTCCCGGGATGTAGGCGTTAACTTCTTTTCCGTTTGAAAGTCTTACTCTCGCAACTTTTCTAAGTGCTGAGTTAGGTTTCTTAGGAGTAGTTGTATATACTCTCGTACATACGCCTCTTCTTTGTGGACATGAATCCAAAGCAGCCGATTTGCTCTTCTTAGCAAGTGTGGCTCTTCCTTTTCTAACTAATTGTTGAATAGTAGGCATTTGATTGCTTTATATTATTTTTTATTTTAGGGTGCAAAATTATGAATTATTTTTAAACTGACAAAATAACTTCCACATAAATAATATGTTAATTTTCATCTTTTTACATTCTAAATTTTACATTACCTTCATTACTTTAAAAAATTTATAAATTCTAAACATAGTTTTTAACAATTGAATATACTTACACTTTCGCAATAGCATTAATAAATTTGCACTATAAATATATTAATTATGAAAAATTCTAGCATTATTGGCTTAAAAGAAGCCGACTGTAAAAAAATCGCAGAGAAATTAAATGTTCTTTTAGCAAACTATTCCGTATTTTATCAAAACACAAGAGGTGCACATTGGAACATAAAAGGAAATCAATTTTTCACACTTCACCCAAAATTTGAAGAATTATACAACGGATTAGTTCTAAAAATTGATGCAATTGCAGAAAGAATCTTAACCCTCGGCGCAGCTCCCGCTCACAATTACTCCGAATATTTAAAAGTTTCTACCATTAAAGAAAGCAGCGAAGTTTCTGACGCTAACAAATGCGTAGAAGGAATTTTGGCTTCATTTAAAATAGTAATAGATTTACAAAGAGAACTTCTAGACCTTACCGAGAAAGCTGGCGACGAAGGAACCAACTCTCAAATGAGCGATTACATTACCGAACAAGAAAAAGAAGTTTGGATGTACAATGCTTACCTTGCAAAATAATATCCCTTTTTCGATTCACAAATAATTAACACTCTCAAAAAGAGTGTTTTTATTTTTATAATTACTTTACTTTAATATATTTGCAAGTAATTATAAACACAAATTTTGAAAAAAACTATACTCTTTTTACTCATTACGATTTTCACAAATGCACAATGGAGCATTTCTACTTCAGAAAGAAATGCACTAATTTCTATTTACAACCAAACCGATGGCGCAAACTGGAGCCAAAGTTGGGATTTAGAGAAAGACCCTTATTATTGGTACGGCGTAAAAACATCAAACGGGATGGTTACAGAACTTAAGCTAAACGGAAATCTTCTTAAAGGAAATTTCCCAACCTCTGTTTTCTCTCTCACTAATCTTAAAAAACTAGACCTTAGCTCTAATAAATTATATGGAGAAATCCCAAATTTATCTTCATTATCAAATTTAACTTACCTTAATCTTAGCAATAATGATTTTACAGGAGACGTTTGGAGTAGCTATTCTAACCTTCCTAATTTAGAAGAAATTTACGTTGGCCATAACAATTGTAACATTTCTAATACTGATTTTTCTGGATTTTCTGGATTAAAATCCTTAGATATTTCAAAACTAAACCTCACAGAAATACCAGCAAGTTTAGGCTCATTACAAAAACTATCATCTTTAAACGTAAGCAATAATGCTATTGTAAGTTTTTCAAACCTAAGCCCTTTAAATCAATTACAAGAACTCAACCTTGCTAATAACAATCTAAACAAAGTACCGAGTGAAATCATCAATTTTATTTCTTTGAAATCGCTAGACCTTAGTAATAATATCATTACGGATTTTTCTTCGCTTAGTAACTTAATAAATCTAGAATGGCTTTCTTTGGAAAATAATTCTCTACAGAATATCCCAAATCAAGTAAGCAATCTGCAAAAATTAATCCACTTGAATCTGGGAAGGAACAAAATAAATGGAAGCACCTCTATTTTAGGCACACTTAATCATTTGCAACAACTTTGGCTAAACCACAACAAACTTAGCGGAAACATTCCTCAAGATCTTTTAGCATTACCTAATTTAATGTGTCTATCTTTACAAAGCAATGAACTAGAAGGCACAATCCCTAACAACATCCCTCAAATTTGCAATATTTCTAATAATAGATTTTCTAAAACACAAATAGAAAATTATCTAAATACTAATTCTAATAATACAGACTTTGTATATTCACCTCAGCGATATGACAATCCAAAAGTAATAAAAACGAGTATAAATGCTTCAACAAGTTTAGACCAAGCTTTATCTACCTCCGACGGATATTCTTTTACTTGGCTTAAAACTCTTGACAAAAACACTTACATTAATTCAGAAAATTTAAGCATAAGCTCTGTGAAAGAAACCGACTTCGACATTTATACCTGCGAAGCTATTTTTATAAAAAACGACACCTTATATAATATATACTTTTCTGATTACAGAGAACCTATAACTCTAGAAAAATACGAGACGCTATCTACAGAAAATCCAGAAAACAGAATTATCGCTATTTATCCTAACCCTACTAAGGATTTCTTATATATCAAAAATCAAAACTATAAAATTGAATCTTTGAATTTATACGACATAGGAGGAAGGCTTATCAAAACATTTTCAGGAAAAGACGAAAAGCTCGACCTTTCCAATTTGCCATCATCCACCTATATTTTAAACATAAAAAAAACCGAAGGATACCAAAATTTTAAAATTATAAAAAAATAAAGTCATTTTTTCTTTATCACCCAATATAATACTTGCCAAGAGCAAGTATTTTTTTTACGCCAATTTAACATTTTTCATATTTTTCGTTAATTTTTCACAAATACCCCATATTTTTTTAATCAAAATTCAAAAAAAATTATTTTTTTTCAATTAAACCCCTATTTTTATTTGGGTATGTAAATATATTTTATAATTATACATAAGAATTTAAAAGTTGAATTGATATGAGAAAATGGATTTTACTAGCATCGCTAGTTGTTTTAGGTTTATTATGCCTATTTTCGGGTACACTCTTCCCAGAAACTCCAGTTGACGAAAAAAGCATCCCAGAATTTAGCAGTGCAGACATTGCTTGGATGTTGGTTTCATCTGCTATGGTACTAATCATGACGCCAGGTCTTGGTTTCTTCTACGGAGGTATGGTAAGAAAGAAAAATGTAATTAGCACCATTCTACAAAGCTTTATTGCAATGGGTGTAATTACTGTTGTTTGGGTAGTTATAGGATTTGGTCTTGCTTTTGGAGATTCAATCGGTGGTATCATCGGAAACCCAAGCAAATTTTTATTTTTCAGCAATGTAGGAACCAAGAGCGCTTGGTCACTTGCTCCAACTATTCCGTTGATACTATTTGCTGTTTTCCAAATGAAATTTGCCATTATTACTCCAGCGCTTATTTCTGGAGCATTTGCAGAGAGAATTAGATTTTGGGGATATTTACTATTTATAATTTTATTCTCTTTATTTATATATTCACCATTAGCTCACGCAGTATGGCATCCAGACGGAATTCTATTCAAATATGGTGTTTTAGACTTCGCAGGAGGCACTGTAGTACACATGAGTGCAGGCTGGGCGGCATTAGCTGGTGCATTATTTCTTAAGAAAAGAACAGAAATTATCCACGATCCTAGTAGAATTTCTTATGTAATCTTAGGAACTGCTTTACTTTGGTTTGGTTGGTTTGGTTTCAATGCAGGTTCTGCAGTTAGCTCTAGCTCATTAGCAGTACAAGCTTTCGCTAATACCACCGTAGCATCTGCAGCTGCTGCAATCGCTTGGGGATTCATTGAAAAAATTAAAGGAAGAAAACTTTCTGCAATGGGCGTAAGTATTGGCGCAGTAGTAGGTCTTGTTGCTATTACTCCTGCAGCAGGTTTCGTTACCGTTCCTCACTCTATTCTTATTGGGATTGTTGCGGTAGCAGTAAGTAGTTTTGTAGTAGATTGGAGAGGAAAGACCAATATCGATGACACATTAGACGTATTCCCTTGCCACGGTGTAGGAGGTATGGTAGGAATGGTATTAACGGGAGTTTTTGCTACCCCTACTATTAATGCAGCAGTAGTAGAACCAGGATTATTCTATGGCGGCACAAGCTTATTCATTAAACACATAGTAGCATTAGTTGGCGTATCAGTTTTCGCTTTCTTTGGCTCTTACTTACTATTATATATCACAAACCTAATTACTCCATTAAGGGTGAATGAAGAATATGAAAAAGAAGGTTTAGATAAAACACAACACGGAGAGTCTTTATAATCTCTCATCACAAAAAAATTATTAATCGTTTCACCCTTAAAAATTTACATCTATGAAAACTCTAAAATCTATAAATAAGTTAGCTTATTTAGTCACGACATTATGTACATCGCTTATATTTGCTCAGGAAGAAGCAAGTTGGCTAAAAGGATTCAAATTAAGCGGAAATGCTGATATTTTTTACAAAGCAGATTTCGCTGGAAGTGACAACAATACAAAAACTAGCTTTACGGCTCCTAATAATTCTTTTGAATTGGGAATGTTCTCTTTAAAACTGACGCATTCATCAGGAAAATTCACAACGGTAGCAGATTTAGGATTTGGAAACAGAGCAGAACAATTTAGTTATACCGCAGATAATACTAAATTTTTAATCAAACAATTATATATTGATTATGCTGCTACTGATAAACTTACCTTAACAGGAGGTTCTTGGGCTACACATGTAGGTTACGAATTACTAGACGCTCCAGAAAATGACATTTACAGTATGTCTTATGCGTTTTCTTACGGACCATTTTTACATACTGGTTTCAAAGCAAATTATGTGGCTAGTAAATTTAATTTTATGGCGGGAGTTGTAAATCCTACAGATTTTAAATCTGCTTTTCACACCGCAGATCCAAATACTGGAGAAAGCTTCAAAAACAAATTCTTTATCTGGCAAATTGGCTACGCAGGCGATCAATTAAGTGCTTATTTAAACGGACAACATGGCAGTTACAATCCTTGGAGTAATAATGTATCTCAGTTTGATTTAACCGCAGCATACAAATTCACAGATAAATTTAAGCTTGGTGTAAATGCTACTACAGCTACATTTAGTTCAGACACGCCTAATGTAGGTAAACAAACTTGGTCTTCATTGGTAGGATATCTAAAGTATGATGTAAATGAAGGTTTTGCACTTAATTACAGAGCAGAATATTTAGATAACAAAGACAATGCACTAGCTCTAGGAGCTGCAAACGGAAATACTGTTTTTGCAAATACTATTTCAGCCACACTTAGACAAGGCAATTTTCAATTAAAACCAGAAATCAGATTCGAAAGTTCAAACGAAGACATCTATTTCAAAAAAGATGGAAGCGCTACAGGAAGCTCTGCAAACTTCTTAATTGGTGCAATGTATAAGTTTTAACAAAAAACAAATATTTTATAAAGCTCAAGTTTTTTAACTTGGGCTTTTTTGTTTTGTATAAATTCATAATTTTGTTGAAACCACCAAAACACATAATAATGAAAAAATTTATCTCAATTATTACATTCTTATTTTTCAGCGTCTTAACATTTGCGCAAAACAATTCTGAAATTTTTGATCAAAAACTTGCAAATTCTCTCGGCGCAGATGAACGTGGCATGAAAACTTATATGCTCGTTATTCTGAAAACTGGCCCAAAAGATGCTGAAATTACAGATAAAACTCAGCGCTACGAACTTTTCAAAGGACATTTTTCTAATATGGAAGCCATGGAAAAAGCAGGAAAACTGAAATTAGCAGGTCCTTTTGCTACGAAAAACAACCTTCAATATCGTGGAATTTTCTTAATCGATGCTAAAACCGAAGAAGAGGTAAAAACTTTGCTTCAAGGAGATCCAACCATTAAAAACGGAATTTTCGACGTAGAAATTCTTCCTTGGTACGGTTCTGCAGCAATACCAATGCATCTGAAATATCATAAAATGATTTCTAAAAAATAATCATGAAAACTCCCAAAACCTACGAAGAATATTGCTTAGATTTCCCTGAAGAAACTCAAGAAATTTTAGAAAATCTGAAAAATTTCATTCAAAATCTTCTTCCAAAAAGTGAACTCTGCATCAATTACGGAATTCCAACTTATAAAATGAAAGGCAAAAACGTGATTCATTTTGGCGGTTTCAGAAATCATATCGGTTTGTATCCTGGTTCAGAAGCCATAGAAATCTTCGCAGAAAAATTAAAAAAATACAAAACGTCTAAAGGTACAGTCCAGTTTCCTTTGACAGAAGAATTGCCTTTTGATTTGATTCAAGAAATTGTAGAATTTAGAAAAGAGAAATTTTAGTTTTCCACAAGATAATCATTATAACTTTTTCTTTTTGTAATTTTGAAAAATGGAAATCTTATACATTATTCTCGCATTTATTCTCGGTGCTGTTTTGGCATATTTTATTTTGAAATCTTCTTCGGTTTCTAGAAAAAGCTATGAAGAATTGCAACAAAACTTCAATCAAAAAGAAGCCGATTTTAACAAAATTATAGCGGAAATTTCTGCTGAAAATAAAGCTCAAATTCAGAAAATAATAGAGCAACAAGAACTTAACGAAAGACAAAACTCTGAAATTAAAGACCTTCAAAACGATAAAAATCAATTAATCGGTTTGAAATCTCAATTGGCTGCTCAGAATGAAAGTCTTCAGCAATTATTGGATTCCCAAAAAGAAGAAATCGTGAAAATTCAGGAAGAAGCAAAGTTGCAATTCGAGAATTTAGCGAATAAAATTTTGGAAGAGAAAACCCTAAAATTCACGGAACAAAATCAACAAAACTTGAAGAATATTCTAAATCCTCTTCAAGAAAAAATTACAGATTTTGAGAAAAAAGTAGAAAATACGCACAAAGAAAGTATAGATTATCACGCTGCTCTTCGTCAACAAATTCTTGGGCTTAAAGAAATGAATTTGCAAATGAGCAAAGAAACGCTAAATCTTACCAAAGCATTGAAAGGCGATAGCAAAATTCAAGGAAACTGGGGAGAACTAGTTTTAGAAAGAGTTTTAGAAAAATCTGGCTTAGAAAAAGGTAGAGAATATGAAATTCAGAAAAGTTTTACCACAGAAGAAGGAAACAGAGTTCAGCCAGACGTAATCATCAACCTTCCTGATGGTAAAAAAATGATTGTAGACTCTAAAGTTTCACTTACTGCCTACGAAAAATACATCAACGAAGAAGATGACGAACAAAAAAGCAGCTTCTTAAAAGAACATGTAAATTCTCTAAAAAGACATGTAGAACAACTAGGAAGTAAAAATTATCAGCATCTCTATCAAATGGAAAGTCCTGATTTTGTTTTACTTTTCATCCCAATAGAACCTGCATTTGCAATTGCTCTAAACGAAGACACTCAATTATACAATAAAGCTTTTGAAAGAAATATTGTAATTGTAACGCCTTCTACTTTATTGGCAACACTTCGCACCATCGATTCTATGTGGACGAATCAAAAACAACAAGAAAACGCCTATGAAATCGCAAGACAAGCTGGAGCTTTGTATGATAAATTCGATGGTTTTGTCACTGATTTAGTTAAAATCGGCAAAAAAATGGACGAAGCAAAAACCGAATATGAAGGAGCCATGAATAAATTAGTAGACGGAAAAGGCAATCTGATTACTAGCGTTCAGAAATTGAAAATAATGGGTGCAAAAGCTAAAAAATCTTTACCTGATGCTATTCTTAATAGAGCAAATTCTAGTTTAGAAAATTTAGACGAGGAATAAAATAATGGAAATCTTATGATTTTCATCTTTGCAACCTTAAAAACATACAAATTTTAAAAATTTACTTTGCGCACTTTGCGTTTCAAAAATATGATTATCGAAAGCTTACAAAACGAAAAAATAAAAAACCTCAACAGATTAATTACAGACAATAGGTTTCGAAAGAAATCTGGTGTTTTTGTAGTGGAAGGGAAACAAGAAAACGAACGCGCATTGCAATTCGGGTTCGAAAATGTAGAATTTTTTATTTGCGAATCTATTTTTGGCATCAATCATCCCGAAGGTAAAATACATTTTGTTTCCAGCCAAGTTTACGAAAAACTAGCTTATAGAGGAACTTCAGAAGGAATTATTGGCATTTACAAAACCAAAGAATTTGATTTAAAAAATTATCAGCCAAAAGACAATGCTTCAGTTATTGTAGTAGAATCTGTAGAAAAACCAGGAAATCTTGGCGCAATTTTGAGAAGTTGTGAAGCTTTTGGAATAGATGCATTAATTGTTACCGATTCTAGAGTAGATTTTTACAACCCAAACGTTTTACGAAGCAGCGTAGGTTGTTTTTTTGGAATGAATGTATTCTCTGCAACCAATGAAGAAACTTTGGCGTTTTTACAAGAGAATTGTTTCAAAATCTACACCACGTTTATGGATGAAACCGCCGAAGATTTATACAACAAAAACTTCAATGAAAAATCCGCTTTATTTTTTGGAACGGAACATTCTGGCTTAAGTGATTTTTGGCTTCATAAAGGGGAAAATATTCTCATCCCGATGTCTGGAACTATAGATTCGCTTAATTTAAGCAATGCTGTGGCTATTACTTGTTACGAAATACTGAGACAAAAACTTTCTAAATAAAAAACCGCCTCGTGAAAACGAGGCGGTTCTGTTTGTAATTAATTTCTTAATTATTTTTTCACAGCTTCTTCTACTTTAGCTGCTCCTTCTTTCACTTTTGCAGAAGCATCCTTTACAGCGTCTTTTGCATCAGCAGAAGCATCTTTAGCAGCGTCTTCTACTTTAGCAGCAGCTGAATCTACTACAGCAGCAGCAGAGTCTACAGTTACCGCAGCTGAATCTACCATTGCAGTTGCAGCTGAATCTACAGTTTCAGCGGTTACAGTTGTTTCTTTTTTGTTACAAGCAACTAATGCTAAAGCAGCTACAGCTGCTACGAATAATGATTTTTTCATAATAATAAATTTAATTTAAGGGTTTAAAAAATTTGTTTGTTTCATTTTGTTGATACAAATTTATAACCACTCCGAAAATATAATTTGAAAATTCATTGTAAATATCTTTGTAAAGAGATTTTACAAAAAAATAAGATTGATAATCAGAAAATTAAATATTTTGAATCAAAATTAAATTCAATTTCTACAACTTATAAATACAAAAAAAAACATCTAAAAAAAATTAGATGAAATATTTTTTAATTTTACATTTGCGGAAATAAAAAAAACGCTCCTCTAAGAGGAACGTTTTAGTTTTTTTCTGTTGAGAAAAATTATTTTGCAGCTTCTTCAACTTTAGCAGCAGCTGAATCAACAGTTGCAGCAGCAGAATCAACAACAGCAGCAGCTGAGTCAACAGTAGCAGCAGCAGAATCAACAACAGCAGCAGTAGAATCTACAGTTTCAGTAGCTTCAGTAGTTTCAGATTTTTTACAAGCAACAACAGCTAATGCAGCGATAGCTGCTACGAATAATGATTTTTTCATAATAAATTAATTTAATTAAATTGTTTAAATTGTTTTGTTCACTTTTAACGGAGCAAAGATAGGTGCATAGAAAAAATTTGTTTTAGAAAATTAATTGTAATATATTTGTAAAATAGTTTTACAAAAAACTATTACTGATAATCAAATACTTAAATAATTTTATAAGATTTTGGCAGATTTAGATTTATTGCATTTCGAGCAATTAAAAGCAGAAGTTCAGGCGGAATATCTTAAAAATCACCATCCTTCCTACGATGAAATTTCGAAGTGGAAAGGAATTGATATTATTTATTTTCAAGAGGATTTACGAAAAAAAGCAAAAGGAAATATTAGCGAAAAGTCTTTCTATACATATTTCAAGACGGTTCCTTCTAGTAAATTACCAAGAATAGACATGCTCAATTTATTGGCCATTTATGCAGGATATCAATCTTGGTATGATTTTAAGAAAAATCATCTCTTTGCCAATGAATTTATTTCAGAACATGAAAAACCCTCAGAAATAATTGTTGCTGATGAGGAAATAATAGAAATTCCTGTTGAAAAACCAGCAGAAACATTTCTTTCAACACCTGAAAAAGCTATTCCAACTATTGAAAAAACTACCACAGCAGAAATTGAACCAACTATTGAGGAAACAAAAACAACCGTTGCAACATCTTCATCTTCACCACAAAGGATTTTCAAAAATCCTTTGATAAGCCTTATCAAACAATATTTTTGGCTCATTTCTTCAGTAGTATTAATGACTATGGTTTTGATATTAGTTTTTTGGCAAAGAATTTTTGCAACAGATTATAAATTCACTTTTATAGACGCTGATAGAAATACAAAAATCAAAGACATCATAGAAATAAGAGTTTTAAAAGAAAATGAAACTCCTATTAGATATATTATCAATTCTGGCAAAGATATTGAAGATGATGATGTAGGGGTTTTCAGATTTCCAACTCAAAGTAAGACTTTGGCTATGGAAGTCAATTCACCTTTTTACAGAAAGGATACTATTTATAGAAATCTAGATCCTGCAAGAACTAATGAAACAATAGAGCTAGAGCCAGATGTTTATGCACAAGCTTTGTACTATTATTCTACTAATGATATTAGCAAAAAAAGAGAAGAATTAGATAAAATTATCAGCAACAATGCTTTAATTTATCAAGTTTTTGATAATGAAACGTATGGCGTAGAAACCTTAGACAAACAAAAATATATAGGACTCGTCACGACACCTACCACTTCTTTGAAAAATTTTAAAATGATAGAGACTAAAGTGAGTCCAGAAACTAAAAAAATAATCCTTATTAAATTTAAAATACAACCTGATGAAATCACTAAATAAAAATGTAATCTTTACTTTAATCCTAGCATTAATGACAATTATTGCTTGTAAAAAAGAGCAAACAATAAGTGATATAGATGTATTAAGAAACGGCAATAATGAAGATGTATATTCTACCACAAAACTAGACAGTGCACAAGCTATAGCAAGTATAACTCAGCAAAAACTACAAGAATTATACGATATTTCTGCGCTGTATTCTTCTGGAAATAAAAATACTGCAATTGACTCACTGAATTATGAGCAAATTCAAGGATATTTTGTAAAAAAAGATTCGGCGAACGTATTGGGACTTCTGAAAGAACTTGACAGCCTGAAAGTAAAACTGGTTAAAGTAAAAAACCTTAGCATCATTACTGAAATCAACGGAAAAGATACCTTAGATTATGCCAATTATACAGTAGAATATAAAGATAGAGACCAAAGAATGATTGGTGAATTCAATAAAAAATCTCAATATAAACTCTTGAAATCACCTGTGAATTTCAAAAAAGAATTCAAATTTTATTTTGTAGAAATTGATGTAAAACCAAAAGACAGCACTTCTGTAGGCGTAACCAAATAATCTAATTTTACATCTTGTAAAGAAACATCATCAATTGAATCAGTCGGCGAGAAATAATTCACGCCGATTTTTTTTGCATCATGATTAATTCCTGCAAAAAATTGGTCGTAAAAGCCTTTTCCATAGCCAATTCTATTCCCTGATGCATCACAATACAGTAATGGTGTAATTACATAATCAAAAGCATCAGATTCATTTTCATTAGATTCTGGCTCCAGAATTCCCCATGAATTTTGCAAAAAAACAGTATCTGGTTTAATCTTAATAGAAATAATCTTATTCCCAACCATTTTTGGAACAAAAACCTGAATATTTTTTTTAAAAAAATAATTGATAAAGATTTTAGTATTGATTTCGTTCAATTTTTCAATTGGAAAAAAAATGTGAACCTTCTGATTTTCAATTACATTAAATTGTAAAACGAAATTTTTAAATATTTTCTGAGATAATGACAAGACCTCATCTTTCGACAAGGTCTTTCTCAAATCCATATATTTTTTACGTAAATCTTTTTTAAGCATTTTAGATTTCCTTTACCGATATAATTTTCACTGGACAAGCTTTTGCTGCTTTTTCACACGGTTCATACGCATCAGGAATCGGTGTTTTAAGCGTAAAGAAGCCTTTCTTATCAGCAGATTTCAATAAAACAGATTTTCCGTCTTTCTTAGACATACGGAAATATTCTGGCGCAAACTCGGCGCAATAATTACAGCCAATACATTTATCTCTTTGTAGTGTAATAATTACCATTATAACTTAATTAGTGTGAGTAAGTTCCTTCATCTACATTATTCTGTTGTGTACCAGGCTCTTCTACCTTTACAATTTTGTATAATTTATCAGATGGACGAACTCTAAATTCTGTTTTAAAAGTAACCACATCAGATTTCGAAGCTTTAGTAGCCCCTTCTTTACCATCTACCATCATATGTTCAATTACAATTTCTTGAGAACCTGTAGTTGGTCCTTGAATCAAGACTTTATCACCCACATTTAAATCATAGGCTTCAATTAAAAATTCTGCAATATTTGATTTTGGATAGAAATGTCTTCCTTTACCAATGTAAATTTTCTTTTGTGTAGCACTGCTTCCAGAGTTTGGAGACCATTCTCCTAATTCTTGGCCAAGATAATAACCACTCCAGAAACCTCTATTATAAACAGTTTCCAACTGCTTCATCCAACCTTCTACTTTCTCTGCAGAAAATGTTCCATCAGCAATACTATCAATAGCTTCTCTGTAACATTTAGTCACCGTTGCTACATATTCTGGTGCTCTTCCTCTTCCTTCGATTTTTAGAACTTTTACACCAGCATCTACAATTTGGTCTAAAAATCCTATCGTACAAAGATCTTTAGGAGACATCATGTATTCATTATCTAATTCTATTTCGAAGCCAGATTCTTGGTCAATAACTGTATATTTTTTTCTACAATTTTGTTTACAAGCTCCTCTGTTTGCTGAAGAATTATGAGAATGAAGGCTCAAATAACATTTCCCAGAAACCGCCATACAAAGTGCACCATGACCGAAAATTTCTATTTCTACTAAATTTCCAGAAGGTCCTTTGATTTGCTCTTTTTCAATTTGAGAACAGATTTTTTTGATTTGAGTAATAGAAAGTTCTCTACTCATCACCATCGTATCTGCAAAAAGTGCATAAAACTTAACCGTTTCTATATTGGTAATATTAATCTGAGTAGAAATATGCACTTCCATGCCTATTTGTCTTGCATAGGCAATTACCGCCTGATCCATTGCAATTACTGCAGTAAGGTCTGCTTCTTTTGCTTTGTCAAGTAAGGTTTTGATGATGGATAAATCGTGGTCGTAAATAATGGTATTAAGAGTAAGATAAGTTCTCACCCCTTTTTCTTTACATCTTCTAGAAATTTCTGGTAAATCTAAAATTGTAAAGTTCATAGAAGCTCTAGCTCTCATGTTGAGTTGCTCTACACCGAAATATATTGAATCTGCACCATTATCTAATGCTGCTTGTAAAGAAGTAAAATCTCCTGCTGGAGCCATTAATTCTATTCTTCCGCTTTTTGTCATTCTAAAATGTAAAATTTTTGCAAAGATATGTTTTTTAGAATTATTCTAAAAAGCTTATAATAGATAGATTCGATTTATACTAATATCTTATTTTCTTTTTACTTAAAACATAAAATAAGACTATAAAAAATAGAATTATAAAAAATAAAGTAGTCCACATGATTACTAAAATTAATGGTTTTGTTAATATTCAAATTTACTTCAACCTATCTTTGGATTCAATACGTAAATTGTATGATATTCAATAAGAATTCTAAAATTTTCTTAAACTCGTTAAACTTTGTTAAAAGTGTAACACTAATAATTTAGTGAACACTAATTTTGCATTAAATTTGTTATACATAAACTATAAAAGAAGAATTAACAATGAAGAACAGTTTAAAACAATTATTACCTTTTGCTGTTGTAGGTATATTATCTGGTGCCACAACTTTTGGTGCAATAGAGTATTTCAAAACGAATGAAAATAACAGCGATTTTTCTTATTTCCATACTGCAAATGATAATGTAAAATTCGCAGGAATAAATTCCGCAAATGTGGGCGATGATTTTGTAAAAGCTGCAAAAACGACAGTTCCTGCAGTGGTTACCATTAAAAATTATCAATCCAGAAGTTCAAGTTCAAACAGAATGTCCGAACAAGACTTATTTGAACAATTTTTCGGAAATCCTTTTGGAAATCAAAGACAAAATCAAAAACAACAGCAGCCTCCTAAAGATGTTCCTTCTGGATTAGGAAGTGGCGTGATTATTTCACCAGACGGTTACATTATTTCTAATAATCACGTAGTTGCTGGTGCCAATAAATTAGAAGTTATTCTAAGTAACAAGAAAAGTTACGTAGCTAATCTTATTGGAACAGACCCAAGTACAGACATCGCTCTTCTAAAAATTGAAGAAAAAGGTTTGCCTTATCTTAATTTTGCCAATTCAGATTTAGTAGAAGTAGGACAATGGGTTTTAGCAGTAGGAAATCCACTAGGTTTAAATTCTACAGTTACTGCAGGAATTGTTTCAGCTAAAGGAAGAAGCATAGACTTGCTAAGTCAACAATCTAGAACTCCTATTGAAAGCTTCATTCAAACAGATGCAGCGATTAATCCAGGAAATTCTGGTGGTGCTTTGGTTAATGTAAACGGAGACTTAATCGGAATCAACTCTGCCATTTCTTCTAATACCGGTTATTATGAAGGTTATGGTTTTGCGGTTCCTGCTAACTTAGCTAAAAAAGTAGTTGAAGACATTAAAAAATTCGGTTTGGTACAAAGAGGATTCTTAGGAGTTGTAAGTTTAGACCTCTCTGATGATAGACAAGTTGCCACTTATAATCAAAGTCAAAAAGCCAACATCAAAGCAAGTAGCGGAATTATGATTACTGAAATCACTGAAAATAGCGGTGCTGAAGATGCTGGATTAAGAAAAGGAGATATTATCAAAAAAATAGATAATTCTACCATAGAAACTTTCGCGGATTTATCGGCAGCAATTGGTAGCAAAAGACCTGGAGATAAAGTTATGGTAACTTATATTAGAAATGGTAAATCTTATACTGAAACCGTAACGCTTAAAGACCAAAAAGGAGGAACTTCATTCCGAAGCAAAGCAGATTTATCTGTTACAGAAAAAATAGGAGGTGAATTCGAGGTTTTAAGTGACCGTTTTAAAACGGATTATGGTTTAAATAGCGGTGTAATTGCAAGAAATATAGTAGAAGGTGGTGAGTTAGAAAGAATAGGCGTTTATGACAATTACATCATTATAGAAGTCAATGGAAAACCTGTAAATTCACAAAAAGATGTAGAAAAAATCTTAGATGGATATAAGGGAACCGTACAAATAAAATACGTAGACGAATACGGTAGAATGTACACCAGAGGTTTTAAAATGCCTTAATCATAGTTTTATAAATTCCAAAGAAAAAGCCTTTCAAAAAATTTTGAAAGGCTTTTTTTATTTAGACTTAGGAAATTCTTTCCTTTTATTTCGTTCGTAAATTACTTCTACTATTTTTCCTCCTAACCATGCAAAAGGAAAATAAGTAATGAAGATTAAAATTTTATAAAATGTAGGATGATAAGGGAAAACAATAATGTCTAACATGGCTATAAACAGCAAAATGAAGCCAATAAGAATTGCATAAGCTACTTTAGCATACTTTACAATAATCGCCGTAGTAACACCACCAATTGTTGCTCCAAAACCTGAAGAAAGAAGTAATGTCCAGAAAAAACCTGGCTTATTTTCTACACTTTTCAACAATTCCCACCAATGTTCAAACGGAAAAAAACCTTCATAATTCACCCATGATGAATTAATTTTTACACCCAGCGAAATAACGACTCCTGCCATCGCCAAGCCACATAAAACGCCTAATGTATTTCTTAAAAAATTCATGTCTTAGAACTGATGTGCAATCATAGAAATTTCTACACTCACATTTTTGGGCAAACAAGAAACCTCTACTGTTTCTCTTGCTGGATAATTCCCTCCTTCGAAATAAGATGCATAGATTTCGTTCATCACTGCGAAATCATCCATACTTTTTAAGAAAATAGTAGATTTTACTACATTTCCGAATCCCATTCCTGCTTCTTCTAAAATGGCTTTTAGATTTTTCATCACTTGGTGTGTTTCTATTTCTATTCCATCCAATAAATTCCCAGTAGACGGATCAATAGGGATTTGACCAGAAATATAGAGAACGCCATTTACAAGGTTAGCTTGTGAATACGGACCAATTGCAGCGGGTGCATTGTTAGTAGAAACTATCTTCTTCATATTTTTGTAAAATTATCATGCAAAGATAAAATTTCTGAACAAATAAAAAATAGTGTTCAGAGATTCCTTCGTTTTTTAGAAAGTACTGCCACTTTGTTGGAAACTTCTTTCCTTGTATTTTACAGCGTCTTTTAAAATATTTGCTTTTATGCTGATAAAGAAATCATATACTTTATATTGACCAAAAGGCACCCAATTAAAGGTAAAAGAGAAACTTCTTTGGTCTCTAGAAAATCCTAATCTGGTATACGCTAAACTTTTTGAAACAAAATCATAATGCGTGTTTCCGCTTAAACTCCAATAAGGTGTAAGTTTTACGCTACCATCTAAACCTAGTGAAGCTACACTTTTCCCAAATCTGGTATTGGTTTTAGAATAACCATAATTGGCATTAAGATTCAAAGTCCAAGGTTGATTAAATCGGGAGTAATTATCTTGGTCAAAATAATAGACTTCGTTTCGTATTTCTCCTTTGGTTTTATACTTAGTCGCTAAATCTTCTTTTTTCCCAAAAGTTTCATTGTTCAGAGGGAAAGAAAAATTCATGCTGAAACTCTGGATATTAAAATGTCCAAAATTCTCAGTTCTAATACCGTTTTCTTGACCTGGAATAAATACAATTTGATATGGGTCTATCAAAACATTAGAATTTACACTTAATTTATTTTGAAAGAAAGAAGTCTGTGTACTAATCGAAATCAATGACCATTTGTATTTATCCGCAGCAAAATTATAACCTCCAGAAATATTTAAACTTTCAAAAATTTTAACTTTTTTGGTTCCTGTAGAATCGGTTTTACTTCTCACCTTCATCTCTAAGTTGTTATTGATATTGAAACCAATAGACTGTGTTAAACCTTGATTAGGTGAACCAAACATCCCTCCTTCAAATATAGAATAAGTGGTTAAAACGCCTCTTTCGTCATAATAACTTTTGAAATATCCAAACTTTGGATCTCCAAAATCTGGAGAATACGTGAACCCAATACTCGGAGTTACCATGTGTCTGATGGCTTGAATTTTAGATTTTTCACCAAATTTCAACATTCCATACAAAACGGTTTGCAAACTTGCAGATGTAGAAAACGTAGAATAACCCGTCAAATTTTTATTCAAATTCCTTTCTAAAGTATTGGTAACTGGATTGTAATTTTTACTAATCGTTTTAGTAGTTGCTACATTATCAATATTAGCGCCTAATGAAAATGTGAAAAATTTAGCAACAGTCGTGTTTGTAGCAAGCGCAATGTTATTTTTAGCACCAGTTTGCATATTATCCCACATGGTTTTGGTGAATAAATCGTCATTTTTCACCCCAGAAACATAATTACTGAATTGCAATCCAGTATTTACGGTAATGTTTTCTAACATCCCCGTTCTAATTCCTGTCTTTGGTTTAAATAAATAAAACTGATTGGTAGAAACATTCAACTGCGGCAATCTAATATCGGTAAGTCCCGTAGTAAAGTTTTGTGAATAACTACCTGTTCCCGTGATAGTTATCGGCAAATTCAAAAATCTTTTGGTAAAGCTCACCGTAGAGTTTTGTTGTGCATTTAGAGCACTTTGGTTAAAAATATGGGAGTTATTAACCGTGTTATTGTAGAATTTGTTACTCGTAATATTTACAGATGCCGAAAAATTAAAAAATGGATTGGCTTTAGAATCTTGAGTATGTGTCCATGCAATATTATAAACACTGCTTTTGGTATAATTTTCTAGACCTTTAATTCCTCTAATGGTAGTTCCTATTTCACCTCGGAAAGAACCATTGTACTTATAGTTTTTTCGATAAGTTACTTCTGGTCTGAAGTTCCAACTTCCCTTAGTATAATAATCAAAGTAGGTTTTCACATCAAAATGCTCCCCAATTGGCAAATAATACCCCAAACTATTCAAGAAAAATCCCACATCTTGTCTTTCCCCAAAACTCGGAATAAGAATTCCCGCCATTCTTTTTTCAGAAAACGGAAGAATTGCAAATGGTAGAATAAGTGGTGTAGGAACTTGCTCTATATACATCTGTATAGGCCCCGTAATTAATTTAGAATTCTCTTTACCCTTTACCAATTTAATATCTGGCGCAAGCAAATAATAATCTGCTATGGTATCTTTTTTCTTAAGGAAATATTCGTCTGTAGTATATTTTCCTCTTTTAAGATAAAAAACAGAGTCATTTACTTTTTTGGTTTTTTCTGCTACAATTACACCTTCACTTTCTTCTGTTCTAGCATTGTAAGCAATGGCTTGTTTGGTTTTATAATTGTAGCTGAATTCGGAATATTCATATTTTTTACCACCTTGAGTTGCTACAGCAGGTTCTGTAATTTTTCCTATAGAATCTACTTTTCCTCTTGCAAAAATCAGTCCTTTGTCCCAATCTATTTGGATATAATCTGCATTAATCTTCATATCTTGATATGAAACTTCTGCATTTTTATTGAGATAAGACATTTTTTTCGGAACTTCGTTTCTAATATTATCCGCTTTAGAACGTACAATATCATCTATTTGCTCTTTTTCTATTTTTACGGTATCTGTTTTGGAAACAGCAGTTACCTTATCACTATTTTTAGGCGCATTTTCTAGCTTATTTTGTGCTAAAAAATTGTTAAAAATTAGGATAATTAAAATTTGTAAGGTATTTTTGAGACCGTTTTTAATCAATGGAGTGTATAATTTCAGGCTCCAAAATTAATAATTTTTAAAAAATGAATACGCATAAACACGCATTTAATATAATTTTAACAGTATTATTTTTAATATTTGCTCAATTAGGCGCTCAAAAGAAGTTTGTTATTGTATTAGATGCCGGTCACGGCGGTTCTGATGTGGGAGCAACTAGAAAATACGAAAATATAGGATTAGTACAAGAAAAAGACGTTACACTAGGCATCGTATTGAAGCTTGGCAGAATGCTCGAAAAAAATAAAGATTATAAAATCATCTACACCAGAAAAATAGACGAATATCCTTCTCTAGCAGATAGAACAGACCTTGCCAATAGAAGTCATGCCGATTTATTTATCTCTGTACATTGTAATGCAAGCACCAAATCTACACCTTACGGAACAGAAACTTATGTACAAGGTCCAGACCAGAACAAAACCAATTTAGAAGTTGCCAAAAGAGAAAATGACGTAATTTTCTTAGATGATAAAGACCGCGAAAGATTCGCTTCTTACGACCCAACTTCTCCAGAATCTTTAATTGCATTAAGAATTCAGCAAAGTAAATATCTAGAAAGCAGTTTGATTTTCGGCGGTTATGTAGAAGAAAATTTTGTAAAAAAAGACAAAAGATATTCCAGAGGAGTGATGCAGAAAAACCTTCACGTACTACGTCTTAATGCGATGCCATCTGTTTTAATAGAAACGGGATTCATCAGTAATGCTGAAGAGGCGGCATATTTAGCTTCTGACAAAGGTCAAGATGAAATTGCAGAATCTATTTACGACGCGATTACCAGCTACAAAAAACGAATCGATAGAAACCAGAAAAAAATAGTAGAAGAACCAAAAGAACTTCCTCTAAAAAATGATTTCAGAATTCTTTTGATGAGCACTCCAAACAAATATGCTGTGGGAGATCCTGCTCTCAAAGGACTTAATTACATCTTAACCATCAAAGAAAATGGTTTGTACAAATATTACTACAGCGTAACTAATTTTGCTTCTATTAAAGAGAACAACCTTAAAACCGCTAAAGATGCTGGATTTAGAAATGTCACTGCTGTAAGTTTTATTCCTAACCAAGACATGAACACTGGCTACTATAGATTAGAAGTCTACACCGGAAAAGATAAATTACCTAGCTCTTCCCCAATATTAAAACTATTAAAAGACGTAGAAAGAGTAAAAGCTAATGGCATATTTTACTACACTTATGGCAATGTAAAATCTCTAGAAGCGGCCACTAAACTTCAAAAAGACCTTGAAGAAAAGGGTATTACCAATACTACAATAGAAAAAGTTTATAAATAATCAAGAAAATTTTGCGAGTTCTAAAAAAGTTCTTATTTTTGCACGCACAAAAAAAGAATGGCCTATTCGTCTAGTGGTTAGGACTCAAGATTTTCATTCTTGCAACAGGGGTTCGATTCCCCTATAGGCTACAAATTTTAAAAAAAAATTAAAAAATAATTTGCAAATTAAAAAATAGTTTTTATCTTTGCACCCACATTTCAGAAACAATTATGGCAAATCATAAATCAGCACTTAAGAGAATCAGACAATCTGAGAAAAGAAGATTGAGAAACAGATACTATCACAAAACTGCTAGAACAGCTGTGAAAGTATTAAGAAATGAAGAAAACAAAGCAGCTGCTTCAGAGCAATTGCCGAAAGTAATCTCTTTATTAGACAAACTAGTAAAGAAGAATATTATTCACAAAAACAAAGCTGCTAACTTAAAAAGCAAGTTAACTAAACACGTTAACAAGTTAGCTTAAGAATAAATTTCTGGCCCGTTCGTCTATCGGTTAGGACTCAAGATTTTCATTCTTGCAAGAGGGGTTCGATTCCCCTACGGGCTACCAAAATCCTCAGAAAATTTCTGAGGATTTTTTTTGTTTTAAAAATTTCATACCTTTGAGAATATGAAAATTCTAATATTAAACGGAGCCAATCTCAATCTTCTAGGAACTCGTGAGCCAGACATCTACGGAAGTACTTCAATGGATGATGTTTTAACACATTTAAAATCTGAGTATTCTCAACACGCTATTGAATATTTCCAGTCAAATTTTGAAGGGGAAATCATCGGAAAAATTCAAGAAAATGAATTTGATGCTCTTGTCATTAATCCGGGTGCTTTTACCCATTATTCTTACGCCATCGCAGATGCGCTTAAAAACCTCAGAAAACCCAAAATTGAAGTTCACATTAGCAATATTTATCAACGGGAAGAATTCAGGCAGAAATCAGTTACCGCAGCTTATACCGATGCTGTTCTTTCCGGTTTTGGTACAGAAGGCTACAGATTAGCGATTATTCATTTAATTTCTATAGTAAAATAAAAAAATCCTCAGCGTAAATGGACTGCCCCCAAAAAGTTAGACACTTTTTAGGGGTATTTTTTATGGGAAAAAGTAAATATTCATTAGACTTTAAATTAAAAGCTATAAAGAGATATCACAAAGGGGATATTGGAACAGACGATTTAGGAAAACGCATTGGAGTTTGTGGTTCATTGGTTCGTAAATGGATAAAATTTTATGAACTTTATGGAGTTTCAGGACTTGTTCGGCTTTCCAATACGCATTACACAAAAGATTTTAAATTAAAGATTTTATCAGTAATTGAGAAAGAGAATTTAAGTTTAAAAGAAGCGTCGAGAAGGTTTAATATTCCTGCGGAGTCCAGTATTCTTAGTTGGCAGCGTAATTACAAAAAAAATGGTATTTTAGGTTTAGAAAACAGACCCAAAGGAAGACCTAAAACCATGAGTAATTACAAGCGAAAAAAAAAGAAAACAGGCAAGCCCTTAACAAGGGAGGAAGAACTGTTGGAGAGGATTTATTATTTAGAAGCCCAGAACGCCATTTTAAAAAAGTTAGACGCCTTAATTCAGGAAAGGAAAAATCCAAAGCCATCGAAGAGTTAAGGCAGGACTTTGATTTAGCAGTACTACTGCATTGTACATCGATGGCAAGAAGCAGTTTTTATTACTATCAAAAACGCTTTCAAATGAAAGATAAATATGCGGAAATAAAAGAAATGATTAAGCAGATTTATCATCGTCACAAAGGAAGGTTGGGCTATAGAAGAATTACTTTGCTTTTGAAAGAAAAAGGAATTTTGATTAATCACAAAACTGTTTTACGACTTATGAAAATATTAGGTTTAAAGAGTATTATCCGAGTGAAGAAATATAAATCTTACAAGGGAGAGCAAGGGAAAATTGCGCCCAATGTTCTACAGAGGAATTTCAAATCGGACGCTCCTAATCAGAAATGGGCAACCGATGTTACAGAGTTTAATGTATCGGGTAATAAACTTTACCTATCTCCAATCATCGATTTATTTAATGGTGAAATTGTCAGTTTTGACTTATCTGAAAGACCTGTGTTTAGCCAAATCATCAGAATGCTAAAGAAATCATTCAGAAAAGTAAAATCTACACAGAACATCATTCTACATTCTGATCAAGGTTGGCAATATCAAATGAAACATTACCAAAACTTGTTAAAAGAAAAAGGTATTATTCAAAGTATGTCCCGAAAAGGAAACTGTTTGGACAATGCGGTGATAGAAAACTTTTTTGGAACGATAAAATCAGAAATGTTTTATACCAGAAAGTTTGGTTCCATTCAGGAACTTAAGATCGAAATAGTGAAGTACATTCACTATTACAACAATGATAGAATAAGACTCAATCTCAAAGGAAAGAGTCCGGTACAGTACCGAACTCTTTCCTTTGAGAATATTGTTTAATTTTGTCTAAACTTTTGGGTGCAGTCTAAAACTGAGGATTTTATATTTAGGTATTTCTCTGATTTTTATAATTGAGGTCCAGCTGAAACTAATCTTTTACCTTCTTCTGTATCACAATATTGTTCAAAGTTTTTAATATATCTAGCTCCTAAATCTTTAGCTTTAGCTTCCCATTCAGAAACATCAGCATAAGTATTTCTTGGATCAAGAATTCCTTCAGTTACATTTGGTAAAGAAGTAGGAATTTCTAAATTCATAATTGGAACTACAGTTTTAGGTGCAGATTCTATTGAACCATCTATGATTGAGTCAATAATTGCTCTAGTATCTTTAAGAGAAATTCTCTTACCAGTACCATTCCAACCTGTATTTACTAAATAAGCTTTCGCTCCGTGTTCTTTCATTTTACCAATTAATGTTTTAGAATACATTGTTGGGTGTAAAGTAAGGAAAGCTTCACCGAAAGCTGGAGAGAATGAAGGTTCTGGAGAAGTAATTCCTCTCTCTGTTCCTGCTAATTTAGAGGTATATCCGCATAAGAAGTGGTATTGAGCTTGATCATCACTTAAAATAGATACTGGAGGCAATACTCCGAATGCATCTGCTGATAAATAAACGATTTTTTTAGCGTGACCAGCTTTAGAAGGAAGTACAATTTTATTAATATGATAGATTGGGTAAGAAACTCTAGTATTTTCTGTAATAGAATTATCTTTATAGTCTATTTCGCCATATTCGTTTACCACTACGTTTTCTAATAAAGCATCTCTCTTAATCGCTCTGAAAATGTCTGGTTCTTTTTCTTCAGTAAGGTCAATTACTTTTGCATAGCAACCTCCTTCGTAGTTAAATACACCATTATCATCCCAACCGTGTTCGTCATCACCAATTAAATATCTTTTTGGGTCTGCAGAAAGTGTAGTTTTACCTGTACCAGAAAGTCCGAAGAATAATGCTACATCACCTTCTTCACCTACGTTTGCAGAGCAGTGCATAGAAGCCATTCCTTTTAATGGAAGATAGTAGTTCATCATGGCAAACATCCCTTTCTTCATCTCACCTCCATACCAAGTTCCTCCGATAATTTGGATTCTTTCTGTAAGGTTAAACATTACAAAGTTTTCAGAATTTAATCCTTGAGCCTGCCAATCTGGATTTACTGTTTTAGAACCGTTCATTACTACGAAATCTGGCTCACCAAAGTTTTCTAGTTCGTAGATAGATGGTCTAATAAACATATTAGTCACGAAATGTGCTTGCCAAGCTACTTCCATTACAAATCTTACTTTAAGTCTTGTATCTGGATTAGTACCACAAAAAGCATCTACTACATATAATCTTTTAGAAGTAGATAATTGCTCTAATACTAAGGTTTTACAGCTTGCGAAAATTTCTGGAGTTGTAGGAAAATTAACTTTTCCGTCCCAGCAAATAGTATCTTTAGTAACATCATCTAATACTATATATCTGTCTTTAGGAGATCTTCCAGTAAAAACACCTGTTTTAACTGCAACTGCACCAGATTCAGTAACCGCACCTTTTTCAAAGCCTTTATTTTTAGCAGACATTTCTGCTTGATAAAGCTCTTCATAACTTGGATTGTACACTACTTCATGATAACCTGTGATTCCTAAATCGTGTAGTTCTTGGATGATTTTTAAATTTTTCATAGTTAAAAAAATTATATTAATGATTCTTATTTTTTTGTATTACAAAATTAGCAAAAGTATATAGTTTTATTAAATCTTAATTGATGATATTGGTCACTGAAATCCATCATGACTAAAATTCTTAATTCATTAATTATCAAGCAATTAAATTTTTCCATTCTAATATATTTTTAAAATTGCGCTCAAAAAAGTAATTTTTGTAATCCCCAAATTTTGAAGCTAGAACGAAATCTCCGCCCCAAGCTCCCAAACTTTTGATGAAACTTGGGCAGTCTTGAAAGTGTTTTTCTTTAGCGGTTTTCATTCCTAAAAATTCACTTAACTTACTCTCATGCAGCATCATAAGGTTAGAAAACTCTTCCAAGGTTTTACATTGTAGTACTTTTTGAGTAATTTCTGAAAAGTCAGTTCTTAAATCTAAAGATTTTTTTTGAGACTGAAAAGCTCTTATTCCTTCTCTACTATCTTGCTTTTGGTTTAAATGAATGAAGATTAAATCATCAGTAAAACTAGGATTGAATTCTACTCTTTCCACTTTTCTAGGGTTATTTTGATAAAGAATGGCAGATTTTTCTTGAGCCACAGCTATATCATAACCACTTCCACCCAAAGAAAGTTCATTAAGAAGAAAAGCATCTATACAAGACCATTCTGCTAAATTATTCATCAATGTAGAACTACTCCCCAATCCATAATTCGAGGGGAACTGTAAATTAGTAGTAATCTTATACGTAGAATCGCTATGAAATTTTTCTGTAGAAAGTTTCTGTACGTTTTGAAGCACTTTAAGAATAAATGCTGCGCTTTCAGGAAGGTTGGTTTGTATAATTTCCCAATTTTTATAATCTATTTGGATAGAAAGCCAAGGTTTGTTCTCATGCAAAGCCTCCCAAAAAACCATGGAAGCACTATCTTTTTCTTCTTCTGAATAAAAATCTTGCCCCAATCGAGTAGGTACTGCTAAAGCTAAAGCTCCATCTAAAACAAAGTATTCTGAAGTAATCAGTAATTTGCCTGGTGAAAATATATGATTTTTCAAAGGATTTTATTTTTAACAAAAATAAAAAAAAAAAGCCACAAAAAAATTTGTGGCTTACTTTATTTTAAATTGCAGATGCAACTGTTACTTCGGAGTTAATCTTCTTTATCAGTCCTTGCAAAGTTTTTCCCGGTCCTACTTCTACAAAATTTGTAGCGCCGTCTTTAATCATGTTTTGTACAGACTGTGTCCATTTTACAGGTCCTGTTAATTGAGCAATCAGATTTTTCTTAATTTCATCTGGATTTGTAACAGCAGTCGTGGTAATATTTTGATAAACAGGAATGGTCGCTTTTCTAAATTTTGCATTTTCTATTGCCGCAGCCAATCTTTCTTGTGCAGGCTGCATTAATGGAGAATGAAACGCACCATTTACAGGTAAAATTAATGCTCTTTTCGCACCAGCTTCTTTCATTGCATTACACGCTTCTTCTACCGCTTTGGTTTCACCAGAAATCACCAATTGTCCTGGACAGTTGTAATTCGCTGGAACTACTACTCCACCAATTGAAGCACAAATTTCTTCCACTTTAGCATCATCTAAACCTAGAATTGCTGCCATAGAAGATGGATTAACATCACATGCTTCTTGCATCGCCAAAGCTCTTTCTGAAACCAACTTAAGTCCGTCTTCAAAACTCAAAACTCCATTAGCAACTAAAGCAGAGAACTCTCCTAGAGAATGTCCTGCTACCATTTGAGCTCCTGTTCCGTCAATTGCTTTTACAGCAGCTACAGAATGAATAAATATTGCTGGTTGGGTAACTTTTGTTTTTTTAAGGTCTTCATCAGTTCCCTCGAACATGATTTTTAGTATATCAAAACCTAGAATTTCATTACTGAAATCCATGAGGTCTTTAATTTCTTTTCTACTATCATAGAGTTCTTTTCCCATTCCTACGAACTGAGAACCTTGCCCTGGAAATACAAGTGCTTTCATAATTTTTTTTCGATAAATTTGAGTCTTATTCTTCTTTTGTTTAGTATTAGTTTTCGCTATTAAGGAACTAATCTCACTACTCTGTACCCCTGGTTCACGTATGCTCCGTTTTTGTTTCGTACAAATTCAAACTTGGTAGCCAATTGGGTTTGAGGTTTATTCATTTGCTTAAACAATTCTCCCTTGCTGTTTTCTCTGGTCAACATATCATTCACTACGTCAAAACCAATTACAGCATACTTAGAAGGTGCTTTGCAATATTTTTTCTTATAATCTGCGAGAACTTCTTTTTCGAAGTCACCGTCTGTGTTTATTTTTCTATCCATCAAATACACCAAGCTCGCATTGCTGAGTTCGGCAATATTTTTTTCAAAAGATGGATGATAATACATACTGAATGATTTCATTCCGCTGGTTTCTTTAGCTAACTCAATGATTCTTTTTGAAAAATCACTTCCTGCATCATCATTATCATTCGCCAAAATCGCAATTATAGGAGCGGTTTGACCAGTCATCATATTTGTATCTAACTGAATATCTGCCGAAGAATTTACTACGGTGATGTTTGCATTTTTCAACTGACCTTCTAACTGTTTTTTCATATAATTGGCATAAGTCTTATCAGAATCTGCCACGATATATATTTTTTGGTCAGAATAAGCCAAAGAAACTTCTTTTACAATTCTGTCTGCAAAAACACTTTGTTCCGTTTCAATAATCACCAAATTGCTATAATTTCTAAGCTCTGGAGAGTTAGCAAACGGAGCTACCACAGGAATTTTTTGAGTTTTTACATAGTCTAAAACTTCTAAAACGTTTGACTTGAAAAACGGTCCTATGATTAAGTCTGTATTATTTTGATTGATTTGCGTAAGTGAATTTTTAAAACTTGCTTCACTTCCTGCGTCTACTACTTTTACATCTAGTTTTTGACCAGCTTTAGCATTTCTTTCGATGGCTAATTTTGCACCCGTTAAGAAATCAGCAGCCATACTTCTGTATTTACTATCACCATCATCAAAACCGAATGGCAACATTAAAACTACATTTAGTTCATCACCAGATTTTTTAACATAACCCGCTTCTAGCTTCTTCACTTTTAGAACCATTCCTGGTTTTAAACCTTCTGAAAGTTTAGGATTAAGTTCTAGCAATTGGTCTAGCGAAACATTAAATTTATTAAGAATCCCGAAAACTGTATCCCCATTCTGAACCGTGTACGTTTGGTATTCGTCTGCAACTACATTTTGAACTTCTGCTTTCTCGGTTTTTTTGTCTTCTTGCCAAGTTACGGTTTCTTTAACCTTAGAATTTTGAGGTTTTTTCACATTAATGACTTCGCCGGGTTGCAATCCTTTTTCTTCTAAACCAGGATTGATGGCAAATAATTCCTCTTGAGTAAGGTTAAAACTTTTGGTAATTCTGTAATAATTATCTTTTGGCTGAATTACATAAGTTCCTTCATCTGCTTTTGGCTTTTCTACTGCCTTTTCCACAGGTTTTTCTACTGGAATTTCTGTTTTTACAAATGCATTTTGATCTGCATATTTTTTGATATTTTCAGCAGGCAAAGTTACCTCGTCACCAATTTTCATATGCTGGTCTAAGTTAGGATTCAATTTTCTTAAATCCGCTTCAGAAATATGATATTGTTTGGTAATTCCGTAAATCGTTTGCTTCGGTTGAAGTACGATTTTGCCTAATTTTTGATTGGTAGTAGCCACCGCTTTTTCAGTAGTTTTTACAACTTCTGAGTTTTTCTTAGTGATGATTAAAACATCTCCAATCGCTAATTTTCCCTCTTTGATTTGAGGATTTAGCTTCGTGAGTTCGTCTAGTGTTACCCCATATTTTTTAGAAATATTATACGGAGTATCACCTTTTGCTACAGTATGTGTTTTCTGCGCAAAAGCTACAAAACCTATTAACGTATATATGAATACAAGATATTTTTTCATCCTCGTTATTTAAGTTACAAAATTAATGTTTTTCGGGCTAAAATTCGCTAACAATTAAGACAGAATTTAAAACCTCCATTTCTTGGTAACAATTTTTGAGCCATTTTTCGCCATTTTCTGCGAAAAAGACACTGAAATTGAGGCTTCTTTCTTGCCAATTATTAGCAGGGTGAATTTCTGAATACAAACGCTGAAGATAATCTATTTTATCTGCGTGAAGAATTTTTTCTGCACGTAACAATCTTTTCTTAAATTTCTGAAAAGACTTCAATTGTCTCGTTTCTTCTGCTTCTACCATATTTCTAAAGGTAACGGCAGTAAGTGAAGCTTTATTTTTTAAAATTTCGAAATTTTCTTTTAACAATTGCTCTCGCTTTTCTAAATCGGCATTCAGTTCTGATTCTTTCAGCAATTTTTGATTTAAGAATTTCTGAAAATCTCCCAAAAAGTCTTGTAAGGCTACTCCAGATTTTTCTATTTTATCTAAAGTTTTCTCTCTAAGGAACAACATAGAGTTTCTCGGAACCAAAAGAGGAAATTCTGCCCCAAATTTTTCAAAAACCTTTGGCATTTCTAACCAATACATGATTTCTGCATTCCCACCAATGTAAGCAATATTGGGCAAAACTTTTTCTTGAAAAACAGGTCTTAACAAAGCATTCGGTGAAATTTTAGACCAATCTTCTGCCAATTCTTCTAAAGTAAACGTGAGATTTTTATCTACAATCTGAAATTGTTCTCCATCAAATTCTATTCTATTTCTGGTGTCGGACAAGTAGAAAAGATTAATTTCTCTAGGGTTTACTTGTACTTTTCCGTATTTCTCGGTTAGGAATTTTACATTTTCTTGAGAAAAATGATGTGTCGTGTGATTTACCAGTTCTTCTTTGAAGATATTTTGCATTTGATTTTTGAGCAAAACATCGTCTCCATCTATCATTAAAAGTCCAAATTCTGCAAAAATCTCTTGAACCAAAATCTGAGTAGCTTCGGTAAAAGTTCTTCCTTTTTGATAAGCTTTTTTGGCAAGAAGAATAAGCTGTGTTCCGAAAACATCATCTTTAAACTCTTTTTCGAATTCTTCTAAAAAACTATTGTCTTCTATAATAATTCTGCCAACTGCACCACCAGAACTTCCTTTGATTTGATAAAATCCATTTGCAGTTTTGAAATGATTAATCTCCTCAAAATCGTGATCTTCTGTAGCCAACCAAAAGATAGGAACAAAATTTTTATCGGAATTTTGAGTTAAAAAATCAGCCGTTTTTATGGTTTGTAAAATTTTGTAGACAAAAAAAACTGGCCCAGAAAACAAATTCAACTGATGACCTGTAGTTACGGTAAAAGTATTTTCGGACAAGAGCAAATCTAAATTCTGCGATTGCTTAGCACTTAAATCTAAATGCTGATGCTGCGCTCTAAGAACGTCTACCAGTATTTTTCTTTGCTCTAGTGTATAGTTATGTGCTTTTTTTTCTGCTTGTAACAGTGCGTTATCTAAAGTAAACTGATATGCAGAAAACTGCGGAATCTCTTGTTGAAGAAAGTCCTTGATTAATTTCGGGATGGTTTCTAAATCTTGAAACGGAAATTTAAACTTCGGCATGAAGCAAATTTAGTGAAATAAATACCAAACAATTCCTAAATTCAATCGAAAATCATAAATAGGATAATTGGGAGCAGCGAATGATTTGTTTTTCATAAAAGTAGTGTTTACATGCTGCGCTTCTGCATAAATAAGCATTCTTTTTACCTTCATGTTAAAATAAGCATCTGCAATTGGTTGACCACCAATAGAAGCCGTATTTGCAGAAACTGCAAATTCATTGAGTACTGGGAAATATTCTCTAGAATTAAATTTAGAGAAATAATACACTTTTATTCCAGTTTGAATTTCTGCAGCATCTTTGAACGCTTTTGCCTGATAATACGCATTTAATCTACCGATAAAACTAGGCATTGGGTAAAGATTCTTCTCAGACAAAGCCGATTGGAAAAGCAATTTGGTATTGAAATTAAGTTTCCAATAAGAAAAAGTAGCTTCGCCACCGATTTGAGAAATATTGAGTGATGACTCGCTTTGCTTTGGTTGATAATCAGCTCCAATGTATGTGTAATTTTCTATTCTAAAATAATTGGCAAAAACTGAACTTTGGAACCACTTTAGATTGACTTTACCTCCGATTTCTAAAGTGCTTTCATTTTTAGCATCTAAGAAATTATAATTGAAATTTTGGTAAAACGATGGGTTGATTAAATAATTAAAACTTGGTTTAGAGGTTTGTAAATTTACATGGGCATCTAAAATATAATCTTTAATCGGTTCTAACTTCAAATTGTTTTCTGAACGAAGGAAATTGCCAAAAGTACTTCCGTTAGAATATTCTAGATTAGATTTTAAATCTACCTTGTCCCATAATTTGATTTCTAAATTCCCTACTGCACCAAATCTATTTTCTTTATTGTCTAAAGGAATATTGACCCCAACAATGGCTGGAAGTTCTTTGTCCGTTCCTAAATTAATCATTTGGTGACGAACTCCTGCTTCTAATTTGAAAGTAGGTTTATCAAAAAGTAAGGTAAATGTATTGCTTAAATTTTTAGAAAACTTATAAGCAGACGTTCCATAATCTTCTACAACATCTGAATTATAAAACGACTCAGAACCTTGTTGTTTATACCAATATTTATTGGCTTGATGGAAAATGGTATGTCTTACTTTAAAAGGATATTTCTCTGAATTGACAAACTGAAATTCTTGAGAGAAATAATATCTTCTGTACGAAAATCTAGAATCTGTAGAGGTAAGATTTACCGCAAGGTTTTGTCTGTTATTAAAACGAGTGTCATCTCCCAAGAACAGACTTAAATCTTCTATTCCACCATTTTCTTCGTTGTTTACATTTTGGTGAATGTAATGTGTGAAAAATCGATAACGATTGTTCTTAGAATTAAAACGAGAAGACAAGATGAAATTATTAGACGACGCCAATTCTCTTTGGTAAACACCTTGAGAACGCAGTCCCATATATTCTACTGCTACGTTGAAATTTTTTCCTACATTTTGAGTATAAGTAGTTTTCAAGGCTGCTCCTTGTTTCATCGCGTTATGGTAAATGAAAGATGTAGTGGGTGTTTTTACATCATAATATTTAACATCATCAATTCCTAAAATAAAATGTGATTTTCGAGTAGGTAATAATGCTAAATTTTGTTCTTTGTTGACACGAAACATTAAATCTTGAAATCCAGAACCGATGTTGGCAAATTGTATTTTACCAAAGTTGTCTTGGTTATTGTATTGTGTAAATTGATAAGATTTGTCAATAGTAAAAACTGTATCAAAAATTTTCTTTTCAGAAAACTGAGTATAATGCTGGTAGTCATTTATGGTTGGCTTAAAGATTTTCAAAGAATCTTTACCTCCTTTATCTATTATTAATGTATCAGAAGGAACATTTCCATCGGTTTTATTAACAATTTGAGCGCCTAAAAAATGTACTGCAAAAAATATGATGAATAAGATGTATTTCATCTGTTTATATTTATTAATTTTTAATGGTCAGATGGAACACCCATAATCATGCTTTTGTGTAAAAAATAACAAGGGTGTTTCATTTTAATATTTTGAAGTACAAAAGTAAGAGAATTAATGGAAATAAAAAACCCTCCGAAATCGGAGGGTATTTATGATGAACTAAATTTAATTAGTTAGAGTAGCTTGGATTTTGTACTACTAATGAACCAGGAACATTAATTTCTGCTCTTGGAATTGGGAAAGCAAGTAAGTTGTCACCAACATTTCTTACTCTTACAGCTGCACCAGAAGTATTTCTCTGAGTGATGCCTTGTCCTCTTCTCAATAAGTCAAACATACCATGACCTTCTCCTACAAACTCTTTTTTCTTTTCTTGATAAACATCTGCTAATGTAACAGCTACAGCTGGAACATAATTTAATACTCTATTTTGTAGTAATAAATTATAATATAATAAAGCTTTTGCTGGATCTCCACCTGGCATTAACTCTGCTTCTGCACCATTTAGTAAAACTTCTTCAAATCTTACTACTTTAATATTATCAAAGGTATTAGCATATTTTCCATTTAGAACCAATCCAGTAGTTATACCTGCAAGTCTAATATCATTAGCATTATATGAACTTCTAAGCGCAGAAAGAACTTTCATGTTTCCATATCCAAGAGGAGCGTTAAGAAGTTTATAAGAAGTAGAAGTAGTTCCTAAATCACCTAAAGTACCAATTGCTAATTCAAAAATTGAATTTTGAGCAGAGCTATTTCTGAAACTGTTAGCATAATCACCTCTACCAATTACTGAATATCTACCAGAGCTAGCAGTAATAACTTCATTTACTAATTGTCTAACTTTTGCATAATCTTTTTTGTAAAGATAATATCTAGACATTAAAACTTTTACAGAAACTGTATTAAGAACTGTTTTATCTGTATAAGAATCTAAACTTGGCAACATTAAAGAAAGAGCTGTAGTGAAATCATTTTCAATTTGAGTTCTCACTTCGTCAACTGTTGCTCTAGCTTGTAATTTAGTAGGCTCATATTTAGTAGGAATTACAATACCTGTTGTTCCTCCTGAATATTCTTGTCCATAAAGTCTTAAAGCATCAAAAAATGCTAAAGCTCTAGCTGCATAAGACTGTCCTTTTAAGTAATTTTCTTTATTTTTAATTGCTGTAGGATCAGTACTTACTTTCCAAGTTAATGGAGTAGGAGATTGGTTATTAATAACTAAATTAGCTAAAGCTACCACTCTATACATTTGTGTATAAGGACCTGAAGCATAAGAGTCACTTGATAACATAGAGTAATTACTTACAGTATTATAATAACCACTCGCGTTATTAGAAAACATGTTATCACTTCTCACTTCTGAAATCATGGTGAAATCACATCCATAATAAGAGGCACTTCTCATTGCATTATATTGTCCTCTTACCGAAGATTCTAATTCTTCAATAGAAACTAACGGTCTTTGCTCTACAGACTGGAAAAATTCTGTCTCAACAAAGTCTCTACTACATGACGCCATAGTAAGACCTATTGAAAGACATGCTATTGTATATTTTAAAATGTTTTTTCTCATTTTTATAATTTTTTAAAATTGTAAATTAAATCCTAATGAATAAGTTTTCTGAACTGGTAAATTAAGATTATTTGCAGTATTTAAGTTATTTTCTGGGTCAAATCTTAAAGTATCATCATATAGATGAGTCCAAACATTATTCCCTTGAACATACACTTCAAATCCTGCTAAACCTGTATTCTTTAATAACTCAGAATTAAATTTATAACCAATCTTAACATTACTTAATCTTAAGTAGTCTGTCTTAGATAAGTATCTTGTAGAAACTCTATTTGATAATGTTGTATTACCATAAACTGGTTTAGGATTTGCAGCATTTGGATTATCAGGAGTCCAGAAATCTAATTGGTCTGTAGAACCTGCATAATTATAAGAATATTGACCATCAGATTGAGTGTAATTAGCCCAGTCATTTAATACTCTACCACCGAAACCGTAAGTTGCTAAAGCCTCAACGCTAAATCCTTTGTAAACCACTTTAGTATTAATACCTCCATAATATTTAGAGAAGTTAGTTCCTTGAACCGCTAATTGTGCTGCGTTATAGTTAGATGTTGTTTCTCCATCTTTACCATTGATATACCATAGTGCACTACCTGTTGTAGCATCTACTCCAGCCCATTTTCTCATATAATATGTACCTACTGCTTCACCTTCTCTTAAGATTGTAGAACCAGAGATTATATCAGCTCCACCATATAATTTGGTAATTTCATTATCTAATGTACTGAAGTTACCACCTAATTCCCAGCTAAGATTTTCTGTACTAATAATTTCTCCGTTTACCGCAAATTCCCAGCCTTTATTAACTAAAGAGCCAATATTTCTATCCATAGAGGCTAAACCTTGAGATAATGATAATGGTTGTGAGAATACTAAATCAGTAGTTTTCTTATTATAATATTCTGCAGTAAATGTTAATCTATTATTAAATAAACCAGCATCAATACCAAGGCTTAAAGGATTAATAGCTTCCCATTTTAAATCTGGATTGTAAACTCCACCATAAGTTACAGCAGCTAAATCATTATAGTTAGTAGAGAATCCTAGTAATGAATAAGGGCTACTAGAAATTTGGTTACCTACTTTACCATAAGACCCTCTCAATTTAAACATAGAGATTTGATCAATTTGCTTAATTAAGTTTATTTTTGCTAAATCTACTGCTAAACCAACTGAGTAGAAATCTCCCCATTTTTGATCTTCTGTAAAGTTAGATAAAGCATCTCTTCTATATGAAGCATCTAAGTTAATTAACTTATCAAAATTGTAATTAAACACTGCTGCATAACCAGTTCTAGAACTTTGCCCTCTATCTCCTTGGAAAGAAGCAGGCTTAACAAAATTTGTTAAAGTTTCTAATAATGGAGAACCTACAGAAGTAGCACTAGCTCCTACTACATGGCTCTGTCTTTGATAAGCTTCTTGGATTAATCTTACATCAAAGTTATTTTTATCTCCAATTTTAAAGTTATAACTTAAAATGTTTTGTAAATTCCAGTTAAATAATCTGTCTATAGACTCTGTTTTTCTACCATTTACTGCATATCCATCTCCGTGAACAGGGTTAAGATAAGTTTGGTTTTCTACATTGATGAATTCTCCACCAAATACAAATCTATAATTTAAATTTTTAAGGATTTTATAATCAGCATTTAATGAAGCAAAAACTCTTGCTGTTTCTGCTCTGTAATAATTATGTTCAGCTAAGTATGCATTATTAAATAAGTTATTACTTAATCTACCATTTACCCCTAAATAATAAGAACCATCAGGATTATAAGCCGCGTCTGTCGGTCTAGCAAATAATTCTGTTAAAATTGGGTTAGCAAAAGCTCCACCATTATTTAGCGTATTAATTTTACTATAAGACATCTGAATATCTGTACCTACCTTAAATTTATCAGATGCTTCATAATTTACTTTATTCGTAAAAGCAACTCTCTTGAAATCAGATCCTTTAATTTCACTCTCTTGTAAAAAGTAGTTTGCCGAGTTATAATAAGTTACTTTATCATTACCTCCATTAATTGATACATTTGCTGATTGTTGGTAAGCAGATCTACTCAATGCTTTTCTCCAATCTGTACTATTAGAAGTTGTAAAAATGTTTTGTAAAGCTGCAAAAGTTGCGTTATTATTATATAAACCAGCTACAGCATCTGCTGTAAATTCCTCAGGTGTTTGCCCTGTAGCATTTGCAAAAGTATGAGATAATAAATATCTATATTGTTCAGTATTTAAACCTCTTTGTCCTTCAATAGCTCTTGAGTTAGTACCATGCTCAAAATTAATATTGATTTTTGGTTTACCTTTTTTACCAGATTTCGTTGTAATAACTACTACTCCAGCTCCAGCATCAGCACCATATACTGCAGTAGATGCAGCATCTTTAAGTACCGTCATACTTTCAATATCATCACTGTTAAGGTTGGCAAGGATGTTTGCTGTAATTGCTCCTCTTGTTACATCTCCAGCAGTAACTCTTACTCCATCTACAATATAAATTGGATTTACTCCACCATTAACTGAAGCAATCCCTCTTACTCTTACAGTAGCAAATCCACCAGGTTGACCAGAAGCATTCCCTGTCTGTACACCAGCAACTCTACCTTGTAGCATTTTATCAATTGATGCTACAGGAACGTTTTCGATAGCATCTGCTTTGATGTTACCCACAGCTCCCGTCAATTCATTTACTGTTTTCTTTTGACCAAAACCTACAATTACGACTTCTTCAATCTTTTTTTCACCTAAAGAATCTTTTTTCTTTTGTGCCATAACAGCTTGACCTCCTATAAAAAATAGAGCACCTACTGTTAAAACTTTTAATTTTACATTCATATTAACAATATTTAATATTTTAATAGACAAA
Source organism: Cloacibacterium normanense (assembly GCF_003860565.1). Taxonomy (NCBI): domain Bacteria; kingdom Pseudomonadati; phylum Bacteroidota; class Flavobacteriia; order Flavobacteriales; family Weeksellaceae; genus Cloacibacterium; species Cloacibacterium normanense. The sequence continues at coordinate 2,687,214 of NZ_CP034157.1, read as the reverse complement.
ATTGTTAATAAATTTTAACATATCCAAATTGCTGTTATTTAATTTAAAATATATATCATATTTTATTTCCTTTTGAATTTTAATAAATTGAAAAATAAAAAATAAAATAAGTTTTTTTTAAAAAAAACACAAATAAGATAAATTTATATTTATTATTTTTAACATATTATCATATAATATTTTATTTATTTAGAATAAATATAAATAAGAGGCGTTATACAGAAAAACCACTCTCTAAGAGTGGCTTATTTATAATATCAATACAACATAAATATAATTTCGTAATATAATTATAGAGTACTTTCTAATCTAATTATCAACGCATAATGAATTAAGTGATAACTCAGCAGAAGGAATTGGCCAAATATACCCTACATCATTAAGTGATTTAGATGGTGCAGATCCATGAGCTGGGAAGGTAGCTAACAACCTTGTAACATCTTTAGTTCTGTGTCCTTCTCCCATAAACTCCATTCTACGCTCATTATCTAATGCAATTAAGAAACTTGCTGATGAAGCAAAATCCCCAGCTGTAAAAACTTTATCCGCATCTGAACGACTATGCACTGCATTTAATAAAGCAATTGCTTGTGAATCAACAGTATTAGTTGATCTAACTTTAGCTTCTGCAAGATTAAGTAGAACCTCTGCATATCTAATTACTGGCACCCAATCAGTATAAGGATTTGGGGTTTTAAACTTCATATTCCATAGTTTAGTTCCAGAATTGGTTGCTAATACAAACGCTCTTCTTTTGTCATTTGCGGTAAACTGTGTAGTATTTGCCAAAATACCGTTCGGATTTACTGAATATTCTCCATTACCAACTCCTCCTAAAGAAGTCACTGGAGTCCAATAGTATGCAATTTGATTTTGAGTCCCAGGAAAATCACCTGCAGTATTAGTCATTGGCAATGAAAAAATAGACTCATTAGTTGTATAATTTGTAAAAACAGTAGACAAATTAGCTTCTAGTCTATGCGCCACCCCTGTTGTTGCAGTGAAAGGAGCTGTAGATGAAACTATCTTATTTGCTTCGTTTACCGCTTCCGTATACTTCTGCATAGATAAATAAACCCTTGTTTTAAAAGCAATTACAGTATTTTTATGAACACGAGTAGTATTTAAAGTTGCAGTACCATTACTTAAAGGTAAATCAGCCTCTGCTTCATTCAAATCTTTTAAAATTTGTGTATAGACTTCGCCTACAGTACTTCTAGCTAATTCTGAACTACCACTTCCTTTGATACCTGTTAGACGCAATGGTAAACCTGGTTTAGAACCATTACCATCTGCATACGGTTTTGCAAAAAACTGCAATAACCCATAATACAACATTGCCCTAAGAGCCTTTGCCTCAGCAATATATGCTTTTCCCTTTGTTTCTCCAACTACACTTATACCTTGCGCATTCATTCCGTCAATAAAAAGATTAGCATTGTTAATTGCGTAATAACTACTTGACCAAAAAGACGTAATAGAGTTGGATGAATTCGTAGGTATTTGACTAAAAATATCAGCCGCCGTTACTAAATTATCTGTTTCTTTTAAAATGTCTTCTCCTCTAATATCTCCATAAACTACATATCGACCCCCATGTACATTTCCACTTTTAAAAGAACTATACACTGATAACAAAACTCCATCAATACGAGTTGAAGTTGTAAATGCAGAAGCATCAGTAATCGCTGTTTCGTTTTCAGGAGACAAAGAATCTTCATTTCTACATGAAGTAACTAAAGATAATACAGCTATTGCCAGTCCTATAAATATTTTATTATTTTTCATTTTTTTTAAATTTAAAATTAAAACCCTACATTAAGCCCAAATAAAAATGTTCTTGCATTTCCTACCGTATTTCTATCAACACCAGGTGCTGATGCAGTATTACCATTAGAAGAAACCTCAGGATCTGGTCCTGGATATTGCGTCAATATAAATAAGTTTTGACCACTTACATACAATCTTATATTATTAATTTTGTATTGATCAAGGACAGATTTTGGCAAATTGTAAGCTAATGTTAAACTTTTTAATTTTAAGAAATCTCCTTTAAATACATTAATATCAAGGGGCATAGAAGAACCATTAGATACATTATCGTTAAATACAGGTTTAGCATATTTCATACCAGTATCTCCAGGGTTTTTCCAAGCATCTGTCAATACATCTACACTATTATTCCACCAACGTTGATCATGCAAACCTGCATTTGATCCGTAGTAAACATAATTACCCATTTGAAAAGTAAATAATGAATTTAACTCAAATCCTTTATAACGGAAAGTATTATCGAAACCACCATATATTTTAGGTTGTGTATTACCATACATTACCCCATCAGCAATAGATACTGCGTCTGCCTTTACTGTACCATCAGCTGTTTTAGACCATTGGTAAGTTCCTGGAGCTGCATAGTATTGATAATAAACTTTTTCTCCATTTTTATTTAAGAAAATACGTTTCCCTGTTTCTGGATCTACACCTGCTGTTCTCACTACAAATAAATGTCCTAATGAATAGCCTGGCATAGTTCTGTTAACGGTCTCTAGATTAGATGTAGCCGTCTGAAGGTTAGACATAGTTGGCGCTAACTCTGTCACCATATTTTCATTGAAAGAAGCATTAGCTCCTAAATTCCAAGAAAAATTATCCGTCTGAATAATAGACGACTTAACGTCTACCTCCCATCCTTTATTATACATTTTTCCAATGTTTTGAGGAACACTGGTAGGTAAACCTGCAGATGGCGATTGTTGTACAAATAAAATTAAACCATCAATTTTATTATCATAATAACTTACTTCTGCATTAACTCGTCCATTTAAAATTCCAAACGATGCCCCTACATCCATTTTTTTACTGGTCTCCCATGTAAGATTTGGATTTCCAACATTATTAAAAATCAATGAAGAAGTACCTCCATAAAGTCCAGAACCAAAAGTAGATAAAGATTGGTAATTACCAATTCCACTCACATTCCCCACTTTACCATAACTTCCTTTTAATCTAAAATTAGAAAACACATCATTAACTCCTAAAGTATTCCAAAAGTTCTCTTTTGATAATTCCCATCCTGCACTAACACCCCAAAAAATACCTTTTTTAACAGCTAGAGCAGAATACTCATCTTGACGTAAGTTTCCACTCAAGAAATATTTACCTCCATAATTATAATTTAAACGAGAGAAGAATGATACTAGATAATTTTCAGACTTATATAAATTTGCAGGGTTATTAATTGTAAACCCCGCTTGTATTACATCATAATCAGGATCTGATAAATTTTCTCTTTGCAAACCAATCCCTTTAAATTTAGAGAATTGCTGTTCGTTACCAAATAATAAATTAAATGAGCTATCACCAAAAGACTTATCCACCTGTAATGTATTAGTCCAAACAATAGTTTTTGCAATATCATTACCCGCCCAAGCATAACCATTCCTAGAATAACCATCACCAGCTCTTGGACTCCAAAAAACATTATTATCAGTAAACATGAAATCCAAACCTAATTGAGTACGAGCAGTTAACCAAGACAATGGTTTAACTTGACCATAAACATTCCCTTGAATACGATTATTCTCTGTTGATTCCTTATTATTATCTAACAAAAATTGCGGATTATAATAACCCAAGTTGCTTGTTCCAACAATTTGTGGAGAACTCCCGATAGCAGCCCCGTTTAAGTTATATGAGCCATCATTATTAAATGGAGCTAATGTAGAAGGCAATACAAATTGCAAGCGACCTAAACCACCCGTGGAAAAAGCACCACCTGAAAGCGATCCAGAATTAGTAGCCGCTAAGTTCATCTCATTAGAGAAAGATAATTTCCCCCCAATTGAAATGTTTTTAGTTACTTTAGAGTCAATATTTAACAAGGCACTAATTCTTTTAAAATCATTCTTTTGAATGATCCCTTGCTGATTAGTATATCCAGCAGAAAAATAATAAGATGTACCTTCATTACCACCAGATACATTAATATTATGATTAGATGAAATACCCGTTCTATATATAATCTTAGACCAATCTGTATCAATAAGATTTCCATTAGCATCTAAGGCTGTACTAAATTTAAAAGCACTAGCTGTAGGATTATTAGCAACTGCAGCATTTTTAAACTTAACATAATCTTCTGCCCCCAGAGTTTCTGGCAATCTAAAAGGACTAGCTACGCTTAGCCAAGTACTATAATTAATCTTAGCCCTTCCACTTTTTCCTTTCTTAGTGGTCACAAAAACCACTCCATTTGCAGCTCTAGAACCATAAATTGCAGTTGCCGCAGCATCTTTTGCAATATCGATACTTTCAATATCTGATGGATTAATAGAAGCTAAGGGAGATTACTTGCAGCCGAAGTAGTACTATTATTATCTGTAAATGTAGGTACTCCATCAATAATAATTAAAGGATAAGAACTCAGAGAGATAGAACTTGTTCCTCTTATCCTAAAAACTGGTGCTGCGTTAAGCACACCACTTGGGACTGTTATTTGCACCCCAGTACTTCTACCTGCCATCGCTTGGTCAAACGTTTGCACTGGCTTATCTGCAATAGCAGATCCTTTCACTGTAGTTAGACTTGCCGTTACATCAGATTTTTTCTGCGTACCGTAACCTACAACTACTACTTCTTCAATTTCTTTTTCTTTTGCCTCGTCTTTTTTTTGTTGAGCCTGAACAAATTGTCCACCCATAAAAAAAAGTACACCAGCTGTTAAAACTTTTAATTTCCCATTCATATTAACAATATTTAATATTATTGCGGCAAAAATGTTAATTAATTTTAACATAACCAAATATTAAATATGTTAAATTTTATGCAATACCAAGTTTATTTTATTGATAAAAAATTACATTTCAAATCTAATCATTAACAAGTGTGTAATTTTAGTTATTTTACATCCAAAACATAATTATCATGCTGTTTTTTAAAAATTCATCAAAAACAATAATGATTATTTATAATGATTCTAAATAGCATTTAGTCAATAAAAAATCCCGATGTTACTCGGGATTTGCTATTGTAAATAAACTATTTAAGTTTTTTCTTTACTTCTATCTCTTCATAGACTTCTAAGATATCACCTACTTCTATGTCATTATAGCCTTTAATGTTAAGACCACACTCATAACCCTTGGTAACTTCTTTTACATCGTCTTTGAAACGTTTTAGAGATTCTAATTCACCATCGTATTTTACAATTCCATCGCGCAGAAGTCTAATTTTAGAATTACGGGTTACTTTTCCGTTGAGAACCATACAACCTGCAATAGTACCTACTTTAGAAATCTTGAACGTTTCTCTAATTTCTACATTTCCTATTACTTGTTCTCTGATCTCCGGAGAAAGCATACCTTCCATCGCTTCTTTTACATCGTCTATTGCTGCATAGATAATAGAATAAGTTCTGATTTCTATTTCTTCTCTGTCTGCCAATTCTTTTGCGTTAGCACCAGCTCTTACATTAAATCCTATCATAATAGCATCAGATGCTGCAGCTAATAACACGTCTGACTCAGTGATTTGACCAACACCTTTGTGAATAATATTCACGCTGATTTCAGCAGTAGAAAGTCTTTGTAACTGATCAGAAAGCGCTTCTACAGAACCATCCACGTCTCCTTTAAGGATAATGTTCAATTCTTTGAAATCACCTAGAGCAATTCTTCTTCCTAATTCATCTAAAGTAAGGTGTTTTTTAGTTCTGATGGTTTGTTCTCTCTGTAATTGTTCACGCTTGTTTGCTATAGATTTCGCTTCTCTTTCGTCTTCGTAAACTTTAAATTTATCACCAGCAGTTGGCGCTCCATCTAAACCTAGAATCGTTACAGGAATAGAAGGACCAGCTTCAGTAAGCTGTCTTCCTCTTTCATCTAGCATCGCTTTAATCTTACCATGGTTTTTACCCGCTACTACATAATCTCCTACTCTAAGTGTACCAGCTTGTACCAATACAGTAGAAACATATCCTCTTCCTTTATCTAAAGATGCTTCAATGATTGCACCAGTTGCATGTTTATTAGGATTAGCTTTCAGTTCTAGCATTTCTGCTTGAAGCAATACTTTTTCTAATAATAAGTCTACATTATTACCAAATTTCGCAGAGATTTCTTGAGCTTGTACACTTCCTCCCCATTCTTCAACTAAAATATTCATTCCAGAAAGTTGTTGACGAATGTTGTCTGGATTAGCGTTTGGTTTATCTACTTTATTGATGGCAATAATCATAGGAACACCAGCAGCTTGTGCGTGAGCAATCGCTTCTTTGGTTTGTGGCATTACATCATCATCCGCAGCAACTACAATAATTACAATATCGGTAACTTGTGCACCTCTTGCTCTCATCGCGGTAAAGGCTTCGTGACCAGGGGTATCTAAGAATGTAATTCTTTGCCCTCCTTCTAATTTCACATTGTATGCACCGATATGCTGTGTAATACCTCCAGATTCACCAGCAATTACATTGGTTTTTCTGATGTAGTCTAATAATGAAGTTTTACCGTGGTCTACGTGTCCCATTACCGTAACAATAGGAGCTCTTGGTAATAAATCTTCTTCAGTATCTTGTACTTCTTCTTCAGATTCTGCTTCTAAATCTGCATCTGCAAATTCTATTTTGTAACCAAATTCATCAGCCACTAAAGTAAGTGTATCTGCTTCTAATCTTTGGTTCATGGTAACCATTACCCCTAAAGAGAAACACGCAGAAATTACTTCTGTAGCACTTACATCCATTAAAGATGCCAACTCTGAAACAGTGATAAATTCCGTAACACGAAGTGTTCTGTCCGCTGCTTCTAGTTCTTGCTGTAATTCATCCTGCTCTCTACGGTAGGTTCTCTTTTCTTTTCTATATTTAGAACCTTTAGATTTACCTCCTTTATTGGTGAGTTTTTCTAAAGTTTCTTTAATTTGATTTTTAATTTGCTCATCAGAAAGTTCTACAGGCATTACTTTTTCTCTGCCTTTATGAGCACCTCCTCCTTTATAATTAGGGCTATGAGGTCTGTTTCTGTTCGCACCACCTTGGTTGTTGTTTCCACCACCTTGGTTTGGACGATTGTTATTATCTCTGTTAAAAGGTTTTTTATCGCCACCTTGTTGGTTATTGTTACCACCACCTTGACCTTGTTGATTTTGACCTTGTGTAGGAGCTGGACCATTATTAATTCTCTTTCTCTGCTTCTTCTTATTTGGATCTGGTTTAGAAGGTCTAGTTTGGAACTGAGAAAGGTCTATTTTTTCTGTAGAGACAATTTTTGGACCATCTAATTTTTGATAAACCGTTTTAATTTTTTCAGGCTCATCAAATTTAACAGAAGTGGTTTCTTCTTTTACCGGAGCTTTTGGTTGCTCTTTTTTCACTTCTGGCTTTGGAAGTTCTTTTTTCTCAAATTTCGGAGCTTCTTGCTTAGGTTTTTCTTCTTTTTTAGGAGAAGGTTTTGGTTTATTAGATTCTATTTTACTTAAATCAATTTTATCCAAAACTTTAAGTTCCACAGGCTCCTCTTTTTTAGGCTCTTCTTTTTTGATTTCTTCCTTTTTAGGTTCCTCTGGAGCGATTACTGGCTCTACAGCAGGAACTTCTGCCTTAGGTTTTTCTAATTCTATTTTACCCAAAACTCTAGCTTCACCGATAGATGGAGCTTTCGCTTTGATCACTTCTGGTTTTTTAGGTTCAATTTCTAACTTTTCTTCTGGAACCTTAGAAATCACTACCTCATGAGAAGCTTTACGCTGTTCGCTATCTCTAGCAAACTCCGCTTCTAATGCTGCATATGCCGCTTCTTCTAATTGAGCGTTTGGATTGCTTTCTACTTCGAAGCCTCTTGATTGTAGAAACTCTACTAATCTAGACATCGAGATATTAAATTCCTTTACCGCTTTATTTAATCTAATTTTTGGCATTGATTGTAAATTGCTTTTAGGCTATTAAGCCAAATTATTTTTGTTATAAAATTAAAGATATTAATCTTCGAATTCTGCTTTTAGAATTCTTTTTACTTCTTCTATCGTTTCTTCCTCTAAGTCTGTCATGTTTACTAGCGCTTCTGTATCTTTATCTAACACACTTTTCGCAGTTTCTAAACCTACTTTCTTAAACTCAGCAATAATCCAAGCTTCGATTTCATCGTCAAATTCTGTTAATTCCACATCATCATCTGCTTGTTTTTCTCTGTAAACATCTATTTCAAAACCAGATAACCAAGATGCCAATCTAATATTTTGACCTTGTTTACCGATTACTTTAGAAATTTCTTCTACTGGCGTATAAACGAGTGCGTAGTTTTCATCTTCATTGATTTCTACTTTATTAATCGTTACATTACCAAGTGCTCTCTTCACAAGAATTTCTGAATTTTTAGACCATTGAATAACGTCTATATTTTCATTTCTCAATTCTCTTACCACGCCATGAATTCTAGAACCTTTTACCCCTACGCAAGCTCCAACTGGGTCTATTCTATCATCATAAGCATCTACCGCGATTTTCGCTTTTTCACCAGGAATTCTCACTACTTTTTTCAAAATAATAGTACCATCTTGAATTTCTGGAATCTCAAGTTCTAATAACTTTTCTAAGAATTTAGGAGCAGTTCTAGAAACGATAATTTGAGGCTTAGAACCTTTGAAATCTACCGTTTCGATTACCGCTCTTACATTATCTCCTTTTCTGAAAAAGTCAGAAGGAATTTGGTTTTCTTTTGGCAAAATGTATTCATTACCTTCGTCATCTAGCAAAATTACATGTTTGTGACGAATATGATGTACTTCACCGATGGCCAATTCTCCAATTCTATCTTTAAACTGCTCATAAAGCATTGCATTGTTATGCTCTTGCAATTTAGTTGCTAGAATTTGTTTAAGGGTTAAAATATTTCTTCTTCCCAGTTGTGCTACAGGAATTTCTTGAGTATATTCTTCACCTACTTCGAAAGTAGGGTCTATTTTTTTCGCTTCTGAAATTTCTATTTCTAAATCATCATCTTCTGACATTTCATCTTCCACAATTGTTTTATTTAGAAATATCTGAAAATCTCCTTTATCAGGGTTTACAATCACGTCAAAATGGTCATCAGAATCATATCTTTTTCTCAAAAGAGTTTTCAATGAATCTTCAATGATGGCCATTAAATCAATCTTACTAATCCCTTTTTCGTCTTTAAAATCACCAAAGGATTCAATCAACGCTAAATTGTCCATTTTAATTTTTTTATATTAATTTTAATGTTATTTAAACCATTTTTAGCCCTAAAAAGACTAAAATTTAATGACTACAAGAGCCTTTTTTATCTCAGTATAAGGAATTTCTTTATTTTCTACCACATCTTCTTTCCCTTTCCCTATTAATTTAGGTCTTCTGTATCTTAGTACAATGGTTACTTTATCTTCATCTACCGCCACCACTTCACCTTGTATTTTCTCATCAGAATTCAGAAGTACTTCTATTTCTCTGCCCATGTTTTTCTTAAACTGACGAGGAAGTTTCAACGGCTCACTTAAGCCAGGACTCATGACTTGCAAAGAAAAATCATGCTCTTCTCTATCAAGGTTAAATTCTATTGCTCTACTTGCATCCAAACAATCCTGAAGACTTAAACCTTCATCTCCATCTAAAATTACCGTAATATCATCTCCTGCAGAAATCTTTAAATCAACGAGATACAGGTCTTTTCTAGTTTCTAAAAACTCATGAACGAGTTGCTCTACTTTTGCTCTAAAATCCATAATCACATTTGAGGTTACGCTACGAAAAAAGGCTTTCTTTCGAAGCCTTCCCATTTCTTTTCCGTAAATCCGAGGCAAATATACATAATAATTTTGAATTTTGCAAAGATTGTTGGTTTTCAAAAGATTAAGAATTTACCCTAGAACTCAAAAATTCATTAACTTTGCATAAATTTTAAAAATATAAAGCTTTGAATATTTCAATAGTAGGAACCGGATACGTAGGACTCGTAACTGGCACCACCCTCGCCGAACTTGGTAACACTGTATATTGTGTAGACATTGACGAAAATAAAGTAGAAAGAATGAAACAGGGCATCGTCCCAATCTACGAACCTGGATTAGAGGAAATGTTCCTTAGAAACATACAGGCAGAGAGATTATTCTTTACCACCAACATAAAAGAAGCATTGGATAAATCTGATGTTATTTATTTAGCCTTACCTACTCCGCCAGGAGAAGATGGCAGTGCTGATTTATCATACGTCATTAGTGTAGCCAATCAAATTGGAGAAATGATGACGAGTTATAAAGTGATTGTAAACAAATCAACCGTTCCTGTAGGCACTGCAGACAAGGTAAGAGAAGTAATCTCTGCTAAAACTCAAATCCCTTTTGACGTGGTTTCTAACCCAGAATTTTTACGCGAAGGTTTCGCAGTGGAAGATTCTATGAATCCTTCTAGAGTAGTGGTAGGTAGTTCTTCTGAAAAAGCAAAAGACATTATGGCAAAAATTTATCAGCCATTTACCAACACTGGAGTTCCGATTATTTTCATGGATGAAAAATCTTCAGAATTAACCAAATATGCTGCCAATTCTTTCTTAGCAGTGAAAATTACGTTCATGAACGAAATCGCCAATTATTGCGAAAAAGTAGGCGCAGATGTAGACAAAGTTCGTCTTGGAATGGGTAGTGATGATAGAATTGGGCATCGTTTTCTTTTCCCAGGAATTGGATACGGAGGAAGTTGTTTCCCAAAAGATGTAAAAGCATTAATCAAATCAGGAAAAGAAGAAAATTTTGATTTTAAAATTTTAGAAGCCACAGAATACATCAATAAAAAACAAAAAGTAATCTTAGTAGACGAAATCGAAAAATATTTCGGAGGAAATATTCAAGGTAAAAAGATTGCAATGTGGGGATTGGCTTTTAAAGCAAATACAGACGACATTAGAGAAGCTTCTTCTTTAGATAATATAGAACTTTTATTAGAAAAAGGAGCTCAAGTCGTAGCTTATGATGCCATCGCAGAAGAAAATGTAAGAAAAATCTTAGGCGACAAAATAGAATACTCAAAAGACATGTATTCTGCTCTAGAAGGTGCAGATTGTTTATTAATTGCCACAGAATGGAGTGAATTCAAAAATCCTAATTTTGAATTAATGGCTTCTAAACTGAAAAACAAAGTGATTTTCGATGGTAGAAATATGTTCTCTATGGAACAAGCAGAAGGAAGTGGTTTCTTCTACAAATCTATCGGAAGAAAAACCGTTAGGTAAGAACCAAGTAAAAAGTAAAAAGATACAAGTAAAATATTAAAAAAGCTAATTGCTGACTGCTGAAAGCCGATTGCAACAATATGAAAAACATCATCATAACAGGAGGAGCGGGATTTATAGGTTCGCACGTAGTTCGTGAATTTGTAAAAAACAATCCAGAATATAACATCATTAACCTAGATGCTTTAACGTATGCTGGGAATCTTGAGAATTTAAAGGATATAGAAAACGAACCCAATTATTTTTTCGAGAAAGCAGATATTACCCAACCTGAAGAACTCAGAAAAGTTTTCGAGAAACATCATCCTGATGCAGTCATTCATTTGGCTGCAGAGTCTCACGTAGACAGAAGCATCACAGACCCGAATGCTTTTATCAATACCAATGTTTTTGGAACGGCAAATCTTCTGAATTTATGTAAAGAATTTTGGACGCTCAATCCAGAACACACCCACGGAAACTTTCCTGAAGGAAAAAGAGAAAACCTTTTTTACCACGTTTCTACAGACGAAGTTTATGGTGCGCTCGGCGAAACAGGATTCTTCACCGAAGAAACTTCTTATGACCCGAAATCGCCTTATTCTGCCAGCAAAGCAGCTTCTGACCATTTCGTGCGTTCTTATGGAAACACCTACGGATTGCCTTTCGTGATTTCTAATTGTTCTAACAATTATGGGCCGAATCATTTCCCAGAAAAGTTAATTCCGCTTTGCATTCATAATATTATCCATGAGAAACCTTTGCCAATTTATGGCGATGGAAAATACACCAGAGACTGGTTATATGTAGTAGATCATGCTAAAGCAATTCACCAAATCTTCCATGAAGCGAAAACAGGTGAAACTTACAATATCGGTGGCTGGAATGAATGGCAAAACATAGATTTGATTAAAGAACTCATCAAACAAATGGATGCAAAATTAGGAAAACCAGCAGGTTATAGTGAGAAATTGATTACTTTCGTAAAAGATAGACCAGGTCACGATAAACGTTATGCGATTGATGCAACAAAATTGAACAAAGATTTAGGCTGGAAACCAAGTGTAACTTTCGAAGAAGGATTAGCGAAAACCATCGATTGGTTCTTGGCAAATGAAGATTGGCTAAACAATGTAACTTCGGGAGATTATCAGAAGTATTATGCTTCGCAATATTCTAAATAACTCCAATTAAAAGGAATTTCTCTAATTGATGGATGAAAAAATAATTTTTAAAGAAGAAAGCTATAAAATTATTGGGATTTGCATGAACATTCATTCTACTTTAGGAAATGGATTTTTAGAAGCTGTTTATTGTGAGGTATTAGAAAAAGAATTTGTTAAAAATAATATCCCTTATAAGAGAGAGGTAAAACTTGATTTATTTTTCAATGGCGAAAAATTAGATAAAAAATATAAAGCAGATTTTATTTGTTTTGATAACATAATATTAGAAATTAAAGCAGTTTCTTTCATTCATGAAAATTTCACAAAACAAACATTAAACTACTTAAAAGCTACAGATAAAAAATTAGGACTGCTCATCAATTTCGGTGAAAAATCCTTGAAATATAAAAGAATAATTAATTTATAACTCAACGAAAAATTCGATAGATTAGAGAAAATTCGTGCAATTCGTGTAAATATTATGAAAGGAATTATTCTCGCAGGAGGTTCAGGAACTAGATTGTATCCGCTTACCATTGCAGTAAGCAAGCAACTTATGCCTGTTTATGACAAACCCATGATTTATTATCCGCTTTCTGTATTGCTTTTGGCAGGGATTCGTGAGATTTTAATTATCACCACGCCTCAAGATCAAGAAAGTTTCAAAAAATTATTGGGAGATGGTTCTTCTATTGGATGTAAGTTTGAATATAAAGTTCAGCCTTCTCCAGATGGTTTGGCTCAAGCTTTTATTTTAGGAGAAGAATTCATCGGCGAGGATTCTGTTGCCTTAGTTTTGGGAGATAATATATTCTACGGAAGTGGCTTACCTCAACTTTTAGAAAGCAAAACAGACATAAAGGGAGGTTGCGTTTTCGCTTATCAAGTTTCTGACCCCGAAAGATATGGCGTGGTAGAATTTGATGAGAATTTCAAAGCATTATCCATCGAAGAAAAACCTCAACACCCAAAATCTAATTACGCAGTTCCAGGTTTATATTTCTATGATAACTCTGTAGTAGAAATTGCCAAAAATCTGAAACCTTCGCCAAGAGGAGAATTAGAAATTACAGATGTTAATAGAATTTATCTAGAAAAAGGAGAATTAGAAGTGGGCGTAATGTCTCGTGGAACCGCTTGGCTAGACACAGGAACTTTTGATTCTCTTCACGAAGCTTCAGAATTTGTAAAAGTTTTAGAAAAAAGACAAGGTTTCAAAATTTCTTGCATAGAAGAAATAGCCTACAAGAAAGGCTTTATCAATAAAGAACAACTTTTGCAAGCTGCAGAAAAATATGGCAAAAGTGGTTATGGTGATTATTTAAAAAAATTAGTGAATTAATGCATGGCAGATTCATCTAAACATACATCTGTTATAGGTTTTTTCAATTATTACCGAAAAATTGTAGGGTATAAACTTTACGTATATGTTGTTCTTAATTTTCTAGTGGGACTTCTTGATGGGATTGGCCTCACCTTATTCATCCCGTTACTCTACCTTTCTACGAATACAAAAAGCGACAACCAATCATTAGGAAAATTACAATTTTTGGTAGACTTGATAGAAAAAACAGGTTTTCAGCTAACGCTTACCGTCGCATTAATCTTGATGGTTATAATATTTTTTTTGAAAGGTATTTTATCTTACATCAGAACTATATTATTCAGTAAAATTCAATTAGCTTCTACAAGAAAAATAAGATTTAGATTAGTAGAAGGATTAAGAGACACCAGTTACATTGGGTTTTCTAAAATAGATTCTGGCGTTATCCAAAACAACATGACCGGTGAAACAGGAAGATTAGTACAATCGCTGATTCTTTATTTCTTCACCTTGCAAAATGTAATCATGGTGATTACATACTTAGGATTAGCATTTTTATCTAACTGGCAGTTTGCATTATTAGTTTTACTCGGCGGTTTAATTACCAATTTCATTTTCCGATACCTCAATATTTTCACTAAAAAATACGCCAATAGATTATCACAAATTGGTAAAAATTTCCAAGCATTTTTGCTTCAAAATATCAATCATTTTAAATATCTGAAAGCCACCAATTATATAGCACCTTACCAAGAAAAAATAAAAAAAGAAATAGAACTCTCCGAAGAAAATCAATACAAAATCGGGAAAATAACCGCTATTTCAGATAGCTTACGAGAGCCTCTTATTATTATCATTATAGTAATCGTAATCATTGTTCAAATCAACATTATGGGTGGAAACATGCCTTCTATGATGGCTAGCTTACTTTTATTCCATCGTTCTCTTAGCTACTTAACCTCTATGCAATCCTACTGGAATAGGTTTCTAACCAATATTCCTGGTCTCAATTCGGTGGAAGAGATGCTTTCAGAATTTAAAAAATCTTCGGAAGCAGAAAAACCGAAAATCGTAGAAAGCATTGAAAAAATTATATTAACCAATATCTCTCTTCAATACGATCAACATCTGGTTTTAGACCATATCAACCTTAGTATTCAACCAAAAACCTCTATCGCATTGGTAGGAGAAAGTGGTGCTGGAAAAACTTCATTGGCCAATGTTATTTGTGGTTTGGTTGCGCCAAGTTCTGGGGAAATATTCTTCAAAGAAAAAGAAAATCTAGCCGACTATAATATCAATAGTTTCCGCGAACACGTAGGATACATTACCCAAGAATCTGTGATTTTTGATGACACTTTATACAATAATATCACGTTTTGGGCTCCTAAAACACCAGAAAATTTAGAAAAATTTAAAAAAGCCATTCAACTTTCTTCTCTGGAAGAATTTTTAGCTTTTCACAAAAATGACGAAAATCTTCCTTTAGGAAATAACGGAATCCTTATTTCTGGTGGACAAAAACAGAGAATTTCTATTGCAAGAGAACTCTATAAAAATCCTCAACTTCTGATTATGGACGAGGCAACTTCGGCACTAGATTCTGAAACAGAAATGATTATTAAAGACAATATTGATAGTCTAAAAGGTAAATTTACCATGGTCATCATCGCGCACAGACTTTCTACCATAAAAGATGTAGATGTAATTTATCTTCTAGACCAAGGAAAAATCATCGCTTCTGGAAACTACGCAGAACTTTATCAAAATTCAGAAAGATTCAGAAAAATGGCGATGATGCAAGACATGAACAGATAAGCATGACAGACCTAGAACTTTCAGGAAAAAAAATATTGGTGATCTATCAACCTTGGAGAAAATTTTCCGAAGGTTTACATCAACCTATGATTGAAAACCTGAAAAAATTAGGCTTAAAAGTTGAGTTTTTAGAAGTAGAAAATCCGCCAAAATTTCAAAATAAAAATTGGGATGATAAACTGAAAAATATTTATCACAGAATTGTAAAGAAAGATAAAACCTACATTTATATAGCCGAAAAAAATCATTACAATCGTTTCAATTTAGAAAAATTAAAACTTTTTAAAAATCAAAAATTTGATTTTGTTCTCATCATAAAACCTGACGAATTTACACCGAAATTTATCAAAAAAGCATCTGAATTAGGCGAAATAACTGTTGGTTACATTTGGGACGGAATAAGACCTTTTTTCTTAGAAAGTCTACATAAAAGTAGAAAATATTTCAAGTATCTTTATTCTTTTGACCAAAACGACATCAAGAAATTCCCAGAGCTGAAAATGGATTTTTTGACCAATTATTATGTTTTTGATGAAAACAGAGAAAATTACAATGCTAAAGAACTGGATTTATATTACATAGGCGCTCTTGGTGGAAAATTACCTGAACAAAGACGTGATTTATTATTAGAAAAATTATTAAAAAACTTCACAGGAAAAACTGAGGTCAAAATTCATTTGGAGAAAAATTTTCTATTAAATGAATACGAAAAACTGAAAAACCCAAAAATTGAATACATCTACGATTACGTTTCTTATCACGAAGCGATGGAGAAAACGAAATCTTCTAAAATCGTAATAGACATCAGAAAAAAACATCACATTGGGTTATCTTTTCGCTTCTTCGAATGTATGTATTACGAAGTAAAACTCATTACCGACAATGAAACGGTGAAAAACTATGATTTCTACCGACCAGAAAATATTTTAATTGTAGATTTCGATAAAATAGATGAATATCAAGACCAGATTAAAGATTTCATCTCTGTTCCTTATCAAAAACTACCACCAGAAATTTTTGAAAAATACAGCATTAAAAACTGGGTGAAAAATATTTTCAGAATTGGCGATTACCAAAAAATAGAATATTTAGGTTAATTTTTAGCAGGAATTTTTTTCATTTTTGCCAAAGCAGATCCTACAATTTGGTGCATATCATAATATTTATATTCCGCTAATCTTCCTCCGAAAATTACATTTTCTAGCGCTTCTGCTTTTTTCTTGTATGCATTGTAAATCGTATTATTCACCTCATCATTTACTGGATAATATGGCTCTAAATTTTCGTTCCAATCTTGTGGATATTCTCTGGTAATAATGGTTTTTTCTTGAGTCCCGAATTCAAAATGTTTATGCTCTATAATTCTGGTAAAAGCTTCTTCGTGAGAGGTATAATTCACCACGGCATTTCCCTGAAAATTCTCCATATCTAAGGTTTCATTTTCAAATCTTAGACTTCTGTAATTCAGTTTTCCTGCTTCGTAATTAAAGAATTTATCAATCGGACCGGTGTAAATAATGTTTTCGGCAATATTTTCGAAATAGGCTCTATTTTCAAAGAAATCTGTTTCCAATTGTACTTCTATTCCTTCTAATAATTTTTCAAAAATTTTAGTATAACCACCCATAGGAATTCCTTGAAATCTATCATTGAAATAATTATTATCAAAAGTAAATCTCACAGGCAATCTCTTGATGATAAAAGCAGGCAGCTCTGTAGCTTTTACTCCCCACTGTTTCTCGGTGTATTCTTTGATGAGCAATTTATAGATATCATCTCCTACCAATTTTAGTGCTTGTTCTTCTAAATTTTTGGGAGTAATATCTTTGTACTGTTCTGTCTGTTCTGCAATTTTATCGGCAGCTTCTTTTGGAGTTTTTACGCCCCAAATTTGGTAGAACGTGTTCATATTAAATGGCAAGTTGTACAATTTCCCATTATTAATTGCCACGGGCGAATTGGTATATCTATTAAACTCTACCAAAGCGTTTACATAATCCCAAATTTCTTGATCATTCGTATGAAAAATATGCGCTCCGTATTTATGTACATTGATGCCTTCTACATTTTCGGTATAGCAATTTCCTGCAATGTGATTTCTTTTTTCTATCACCAAACATTTATATCCTTTCTTAGTCAGTTCAAACGCAGAAATCGCTCCAAAAAAACCAGCGCCTACAATCAGATGGTCATACTTTTTCATACTTTCTCAAAATTTTTGTAAAGATATTATTTTTTAAATCTTTACATTTGTTTTTGTTAAAATTAAACTATGAATCCTAAAATCTCAGTAATTGTTCCCATTTACAATGTAGAAAAATACTTAGAAAAATGTATTTCTTCTCTTCTTGACCAAAGTTTTACTGATTTTGAACTGATTTTAGTAAATGACGGTTCACCAGACAATTGCGGAAAAATTTGTGATGAGTTTAAAGAAAAAGATCCTAGAATTACAGTTCTTCATCTGGAAAACGGTGGCGTTTGTAATGCTAGAAATAAAGGAATGGAACTCGCAACTGGCGATTTTTATGTTTTTGTAGACTCTGATGATTGGGCAGAAAAAGACTTTCTTCAAGATTTTGTAGACCACATAGAAGATGACGAAACGCTGATTATACAAGATTGTAATCGTGATAATGACGAAAAGTCTGAAACACATTTTTTTGGATTTCAGAATAAATCTTTTGTTTTAAAAGAAGATTTTGGGAAATTATTTCACGAAAACGCACATTACGTTCCCGGTGGTTATCCTTGGAATAAAATTTATTCTGCTAAAATCATTAAAGAAAACAATCTACAATTCGATCCTGCCATAAAATTAGCAGATGATGAAAAATGGAATTTTGAATATTTCGTTCACATCAAAAAAATGAAATTCATAGATAAGGCAAATTATCATTACATCTATAATCCCGGTTCTATTTCTAACCAAAAAAGACCTTTCGATAGAGAACTTACACGTTTTGAGTTCAAAACAAAATTCTTTGTTTTCGCTCTTAAAAATTATCAAATTTCTGAAACTGATAAGAAAAAAATAATCGCCGAGGTGGAAAAGCATTTCCGAATCAATATTCTAGACAGAATGTATAAAAACGATGTCTCCAAGAAAGAAAGATTATCTCAATTGAAAGAAATTTCAAAACTTCCTAATGCTGCACTACAATTTTTACAAAGTGATTTAAAATTTAGAAAAATAGATTATTCATTGCTCAGAAACAGAAAAATTCATCTTTTTGATGTTTTTAAAAATATGAGATTAAAACTGAATGCTTAAAAACAACTCTTAATGATTCCTAAAAAAATACATTATTTCTGGTTTGGAAGAGGTGAAAAGTCTCCTCTTGTAAAGCATTGTATAGAAAGTTGGCAAAAAATCCAACCAGACTTTGAAATCATAGAATGGACAGAAGATAACTTTGATGTAAACCAATGCGAATTCTCCCAAAAAGCCTACGAAAATAAAAAATGGGCTTACGTTTCAGATTTTGCAAGAGCTAAAGTCCTCTTCGAACATGGCGGTTTTTATTTAGATACAGACATGGAACTGAAACTTCCGCTCAATGAATTTTTAGAAAATCAAGCTATTTGTGGCTTTGAAATGAAGGGAATTCCTTATTCTGCATTTTGGGCGGTTGAAAAAAATCATGAACTGGCAAAAGACATTTTACAATATTATCTGGACAAAAATACATTCGAAGAAATTCCGAACACCCATATTTTCTCTGATTTATTGGTCAAAAAATATGGAGCTGATGCTGAAAAAGATGCTTTTCAGGAATTGAAATTCGGGGTAAAACTTTTTCCTTCCACTTACTTTTCTCTAGATTTACCGAAGAATTATATTGCACATCATTTTTCTGGTTCTTGGCATGGAGCATGGAGCGAAGAAAAAAACACCTATAAAAATCTAGTCAATACGTATGGTTTGATGAAACTTTTCTCTGAAATTCCAGACGGAAAAACCAATGTAAAAAACGTAGTGTACAATCATCAGAAAATAGAAATAGAGAAAGTTTTAAATCAAATCCCGCTTTCTTATTTAGTGAAATATCTCAAGAATCAAATTTTTAAAAAACTAAAAATCAAATGATTGTAGGAAACGGACTCATTGCGAATTTATTTAAAAATGAAGACAGAGAAAATGTAGTTTTCTTTGCAAGTGGCGTTTCTAACTCTCTAGAAACCGAAAAATCTGCGTTTCTGCGAGAAGAAAACCTTCTTAGAAAACACCTCACAGAAAATCCTAAAAAAATCTTCATTTACTTTTCTACTTGTAGTATTTATGATTCTTCTAAAAATGGAAGTCTCTACGTAAATCATAAACTAAAAATGGAAAGATTGGTAGAAGATATGGCACATAAATATTTAATTCTCCGTGTGAGTAACGCAGTTGGCAAAGGTGGAAATCCCAATCTTTTGATGAATTATTTGGTCAATTCTGTGAAAGAAGAAAAAATCATCAATGTACATACTTTGGCCACCAGAAACCTTATTGACGGAGATGACATTAAAAATATTACGTTAGAATTAATCGACCAAGGAAGATTAAATCAAATCATTAATGTAGCTTATTTGGAGAATTTTTCAACTTCAGAAATTTTAGAAATTTTAGAAAAATTCTTCTCTAAAAATGCCAAAACAGAACTACACAAAAGCGGACAAACATATAAAATCTCTATTCCAGAAGTAGAGCAATATTTCATCAAACATCAGCTGACCAACAAGGAAAATTATTTGCTGAGAATTTTAGAAAGATATTACTAGCTCCCAAATCTTTTTCTAAAAATTTTATAACCAATATCCGTCGGAAGGTTTTGTAAGAAGTTCTTCTTTTTAGTCTCTTTAGAAAAATCAGAACTCCAATAATCTGCAAAAGCTAGAGAAGCGAGTTTTTTGTAGGCATCATAACTGTACTTCCAGAGTTGCTCATTTTTCTGTGCCTTCCAATTCATGAGAAGCGTTGCATCCTTATATTCAACTATATGACTTAGAATTTTACTCTTTCTATATTTATTTTTTTCTAATTTATAATATTTCTCAATGATTGAAATAATCGTAATCCAATTGTCAAAATTTCTTTTATTCCTATTATGAATTACAGATTCATCATGAAGGTTGTAAATATATGTTGACTCTTTTAGAAAAGCAATTCTTTGAAGTTTAAGAGCAGTTTCAAAACTTTGTAAAGAATCCTGAGCAAACAAGTCTCTTGTAAAATATAACTTGTTCTTTTTTAAAAAATCTACTCGTATTAGTTTGTTACATGAATTCACAGGATATTCCCCATTAATAAAAGAATCAAAAGCATCATCTGCATTTGTGATGATGTCTTTCTCACTTTTAATTATAAATAATTCTTTAGAGATTTTATTAGAAACTTTATAACCAATAGTATTTCCACAAACCATTTCTACCTGTCCACGTTCGGCAATTTCTACCATTTTCGAGATGCAATCTGGCGTAATTTCGTCATCTGAATCTAGAAAGAAAATATATTTTCCTTGAGCGTTATCAATTCCTACATTTCTCACGACTGAAAGCCCAGAATTCTTCTTATTTTTTAAAATTTTGAAATTTAAATGAAGATTTTTCTGAACAAAATCTTCTACTAAAAGCATACTGTTATCATTCCCAAAATCATCCACCAAAAGTATTTCTAAATTCTGATACGTTTGGCTCACTACCGATTTCAAGCAATTAATAATATAATTTTCGCATTGATAAATGGGTATAGAAATGGTAACTAAAGGAAGATTCATGGATGGAACTTAGTTTAAAACATTTGTTAATAAGCAAAAATAGAATTATTTTGATAAATTTGTAATAGAAAACCGATGAAAAATGAAATCTTTACTGATTAAACTCTATAATCTCCAAAAAAAATTAATTTCTGAAGACCAGAGAAAAAAATTCTTTAAAAACAAAAAAAGTAGCGTTAATTCTTCTTTTAAATTAGGCATTAACAATTATATAGACATTTCTGAAAACGCAGAAATTACCATAGAAGAAGGAGTAACCATCAATGAATCTAATAATATTGCCCTCAAGAAAAATGGTCAGTTCATCATCGGAAAAAACACCTATATTACAAGAGCTACCATTGCGTGCTATGAAAAAATAGAAATTGGCGAAAATTGTATTTTAGGGGAAGGAATGAAAATTTTCGACCATAATCATCAATATACTACCGAACCTTTCTCTGTATCTAAAACAGAATTTAATACCGCTCCTGTAAAACTCGGAAATAACGTTTGGACTGGTGCTAATTGCATCATTTTAAAAGGAGTAACAATAGGCGACAATGTAATTCTAGGAGCGGGCTGTGTAATCCACAAAGATATTCCTGCTAATTCTATCGTGATTAATAAACAAGAATTGGTAATAAAACCGCTATAAAACCATGAATCCTCCTCTAGTTTCTGTAATAATGTCTGTTTACAATGCGGAAAAGTTTTTACACAGTGCCATAGAATCTATAACAAATCAGACTTTTACTGATTTTGAGTTTATCATTATTGAAGACTGTTCTACTGATAAAACCTTAGAAATTTTAAGAGAATTCAAAGAGAAAGACAACAGAATAAAAATCATACAAAAAGAGAAAAATGAAGGTCCAAAAGGTTTTATAAAAAACTTAAATGTAGGCTTAAATATGGCACAAGGAAAATACGTTGCAAGAATGGATGCAGATGATATTTCTTTGCCTGAAAGATTCCAAAAACAAGTCATTTTTTTAGAAAACAATCCTGAAATATCTATGGTTGGAGCTCAGATTGATTTTATAAACGAAAAAAATGAAATCATCGGAGAAAAAATAGGTGCACTAGAACATGAAGAAATCGTAAATAAAATAACTTCTCAAATTCAACTTTTTCACCCAGTCATCATGTTTAGAAATCATCAAAACATAAAATATAGAGAAAAATTCATCTATTGTGAAGATTACGACCTTTATCTCAATTTAATTACCCAAGGAAAAAAACTCGCAAACATAAATGAAAAGCTCCTCCATTATAGAATTTTAGAAAGTTCTATTTCTAGAAAAGGAGATAATTTTGTAAAAAAGTTAATGGTAGAGAAAGCACTTTACTTTTATAAATTAAGAAAAGAAAACGGACAAGATTTATACGAAACCTTCAACAAT
The DNA here is from genome assembly GCF_003860565.1 of Cloacibacterium normanense. Lineage (NCBI taxonomy): Bacteria > Pseudomonadati > Bacteroidota > Flavobacteriia > Flavobacteriales > Weeksellaceae > Cloacibacterium > Cloacibacterium normanense. The sequence continues at coordinate 2,664,543 of NZ_CP034157.1, read as the reverse complement.
GAAGAAGTATTAGAGATTAACAACTTCGAATTTAAACACAAAATAGAGGAATTATTTTTCGCATTAGAAACAGCCATTAAACTCAATAAAAAAGAAAAAATAGTTCTTCTCATAAGAAAAATCAAAAAATATTATCCCAAAGAAAAGATTCCTTTCAAGTACGTGTTGTTTTCTAGTGTTCCACTGTCATTTTTCAGAGTTTTAAAAAAACTATTTTCATGGTAAATATCTTCATCAAATCCTTTAACCGTCCGTTTTACTTAGACCGCTGTTTGCAAAGCATAGAAAGCTTTGTAGAAGGGGATTTTTGCGTAAAAGTGCTTGATGATGGAACCCCAGAAATCTATCTTTCTAAAATCAAAGAAAAGCACCCAAAAATAGAAATTATAAAATCTGAAAATTATCAAAATAAAGTTGCAGCAATTGCAGAAAACTTACAATTTGGAAAAGAAATTGACGGCTTCACTATTCCTACCAATTTATGGTACAGAACTGCAAAAAACGCTTCGGAATACTTTATGATGATAGAAGATGACGTTTGGTTTACTCATAAAATTAACGTGAATGATTTACAAGAAATTTGTAAAAAAAATCAAATTTCACTGCTAAAGTTAGGTTGGCTAGGCAACAAAAAGGATGATGAATTTGTAGAAATTTCAGAAATAACAGAAGAAATTCTTCGAGTGGAACCGAAAAACTTACTCCTTTTTCCAGAATTTTTTAACGATTTATTCTTTTATAATAAATTCAAGTTATTTACCATTCTTTACAAATTAGGAATCGTAGATAATGCCACCAAACAAAAATATTGGGCGCTCAATTCTATTTTGATGGGATTTTGGCAAAAAGAATATTGGCTACACATTTGGAAAAACGCCAAAGGAAAAGTAGACGAAAAACAACAACTCAGAAATGCTTCTAATTACTACCGAAAACATCAAGACAATCCTAATTTTATTGCAAAATTAGAAAAAGAAGCACTGAAAACCACTTTCCAATCCTCGGCAACCAATTCTTACCATAAATACGGTGATGATTTTGATGTGAATTACTTTAATCATCTCATTAATCAGGCTTGGCTCAATGGTAGTTTTGATGAAATGCAAAATTTCCCCAAAGATTTTTCTTTAGAATATTTTGAGAAATTTTTAAACGAAAAAATAGATAAAACAGCATTTAGAAATTGGGTGCTAAAATTTAAAAATCAGTACAAAAATTTAGGCTGTGAAGTAGAATAATGGAGAATCAAAAAAAAATAAAAGTTCTTTTTAGGCTTCGCTCATTAGAAATGGGCGGAGTTCCTAGAGTAGTTCTTGATTTATTGAGAAATTTACCTAAGGATAAATTTGATTTTACATTGATGCTCAATTTGTATCAAGGCGAATTGGTTACAGAAATTCCGAAAGACATTAAACTCATCGTGGTAGAAAAAGGCCGTGAACAAATGTCGAAAAATCCTTTTATCCAAAAATTTCAACTCGGATTAAGAAGACTAAAACTAGAAATTTTCGATAAATTCCCCTCCATTTTATATGCTTTAAAAGTAAAGGAAGATTTTGACATAGAAGTTTCGCCAGGTTATGCGGAATTTGAAATGGTGCTGAATTCTCCCAACAAAAAATCTAGAAAAATCGGTTGGTTTCACACAGATGTAAGTTATGACACAGACCAAAACAGAGTCATGAAACGCATCAATTTGATGAAAAAATTCGACTGGATGATTTTTGGCGCTGCGCAAACCAGACAAGTGATAGAAGATTTATACGGTGTTTCTTACCCAAAAAGTTCTGTGATTTACAACGTGATAAAACTCCCAGAAGTAAGAAAAAAAGCAGAAGAATTTCAAGCAGATTTTGAGATAAGACCTACTTTTATTTCCATAGGAAGATTGCATCATAGAAAAGGTTATGCCGAACTGATGCGTGTTCATAAAAGACTTTTAGACGAAAATTTGATGCATTCTATCGCTGTAATTGGTGGCGGAAACGAGATGGAAAATTTGAAAAATCAAGCAAAAGAATTGGGCGTAGAAAAAACGTTTCTGCTTCTAGATTCTCAAAAAAATCCTTGGCCTTATGTAAAAGCGGCTGATTATTTTGTACTTCCTTCAAAATCTGAAAGTTACCCTTTAACGATTGGCGAAGTAATGGGATTGCATAAACCAATCATTTCTACCAATGTAGGCGGAATTCCAGAAATGATAGATGATGCAAAAGACGGAATTTTAGTTAACTTTGATGAAAATGAAATTTTCGAAGCCATGAAAAGGTTTCTTATCGAACCCGAATTGGTCAAAAAAATCACCGAAGGAACTCTAAATGCTGATGAAAAATTTGATGAAAAGAAAATCTATCAACAAGTCACCGAAGTTTTTGAACAACAATATAAAAAATTAATAAAATAAATTGATGCGTGTTTCGAGTTTCGAGTAAAACCTCGTATCTCGTATCTCGTATCTCGTATCTCGTATCTCCAATGAAAAAAATTACCATTATCACGCCCACTTACAATCGGGCAAAAACGCTCCCGAAAGTTTTTGAATCTCTTCTTCATCAGAGTTTCAAAGATTTTCTTTGGATTATTTTAGATGATGGTTCCACGGATAATACTTCCACAGTGGTAGAAAATTTCCAATTGCTGAATCCTTTTTTTGAAATTATTTATAAAAAAGATAAAAACCGCCATAAATTTTTAACGGTTTTGGAAGGCGTAAAAATGGTGAAAACACCTTATTTTATGGTGGTAGATTCTGATGATGCATATCCAGAAGACGCTTTAGAAAATTTAATTTCAGAAGTTGAAAAAATAGAAAATCAAGACGATTATATTTCTGTGATGGGACTTTCTGCTGATGAAAACGGCAAAATTGTTGGTGATAAATATCCAAATAATGGTTTTGATGGAAGCATTTTCGAGATGCGCTACAAATACAAAGTTAGAGGAGATAAATTTGGGATTTTTATTACCAAAACCTATCAAAGAGAAATTTCCGGCAAAGATTTTAGTCAATACGAAGGCAAAGGTTATATTCCGCAAAGTGTGATTTTCAATGATTATGATGCTAGAGGAATTAAGACCAGATTTGTGAATAAAATAGTGCGATTTTACCTAAAAGATGATGACGATGAAGCTTCTGTTTCCAATACAAGATGGAGCGGAAAAAATCTTTTTGGATTGACAGAAGGTCATCTTTCATTTCTCAATTCATACGGAAATCAATTGTTTTTTTATCCCAAAGCATTGCTTAGAAACTTAATTGGTTACCAAACCTATGCTTTAAAAAGTGGAAGAAAAATTTCTTCTATATTTACAAAAATTAAAAATCCTTGGATAAAATTTTTAGGAATTATAACACTCCCTTTTTCAATAATTTATCAAAAATTAAAATAATTTGGAAAAGAAAAAAATCCTCATCAGAATTGGTTCTCTGCGTCATGGTGGCGCAGAAAAAGTTCTGGTGACTTTTCTTAAAAATCTTCCAAAAGACAAATACGAAATAGATTTATTGCTGAATTTATACTCTGGAAAATATCTTGCAGAAGTTCCTGATTGGATTAATGTACTTTACTTGAACAAAGGTGGAATGATTACCACCAACAGAATTCAAGATATTCCGAAGAAAGCTTATCGTGTTTTGTATCAAAATTTATTGAAAACATTTCCGAAAATTCTCTACTCTACGATTCTGAAAAATAAGAAATATGATGTAGAATTTGCTGCCATTCACGGAATGAGAGATGACATTCTGAACTCACCAATCAAATCTTCTAAAAAAATCGTTTGGATTCACAATGACTTAAGAAAAACTGAATTTCACAACTATACCGACCAAGAAATTCGCAAGTTTTTTGGTTTTGATAAAATCATGGTTATTTCTGAACACATCCAAAAAGATTTTGAAAATTTAGCCCAAAACGAAGTCGAAAAATATAAAATTGTGAGGATTTATAATCCTTTGAACACAGAAGAGATTTTGAATAAGTCAGATGCTTCGACTCCGCTCAGCATGACAAATCATCAACCAACCTTTGTTTCGGTGGGAACTGTTTTTCCGCAAAAAGGATTCGACAGATTGCTAAAAGTTCACAAAAAATTGTTAGACGAAGGTTATCAACATCAAATTAAAATCATCGGAGATGGCTATGATTTTGAAAATATTAAAAATTTAAAAACAGAACTCGGTTTAGGTAAAACTGCCGAAATGCTTGGTTTTACAGAAAATCCTTTCCCTTATGTTAAAGCAGCAGATTTTTACATTTTGAGTTCAAGATACGAAGGTTTCCCTACCGTTTTATTTGAAGCCATCACTTTGAAGAAAAACATCATTGCCACTGATGTTTCAGGAGTTCAAGAAATGTTAGAAAACGGAAAACTCGGTTTAATTGTAGAAAATTCTGAACAAGGAATTTACAAAGGCATGAAAAAAGCACTTTCCAATCCTGAAAGTTTTTCTCAATATCAAGAAAATCTGAAAGACTATAAAATGCCGTTCAACCTAGAAAATTCCGTGAATAAAATTATGGAAATTATTGACGAATAATAAATCTCGCAGATTGCGCTGATTAAGCAGATATTTTTTAATCAGCAAAATCTGCTTAATCAGCGAGAGTTTTTATACATTTGCCGTATGTCAGAGAAAACAATCATCCAAAAAGATTTTTACAGAGAAAGCGGAAAATGGCTTTCTACAACTGAAATTTGGGCAAAATGCATCAATCCTAATTTGCATTACGTTTATCTTTTGAGAAAATGCCAACAACATTCCAAGAAATCGGTTTTGGGAATTTTTTGGAGATTCGTTTTGCGCCATCATCAGATTAAATATGGTTTTCAAATTTATCCAGAAACACAAATTGGCGAAGGTTTTTATCTAGGACATTGGGGAACGGTGGTGATTAATCCAAAAGTAAAAATTGGCAAAAACTGTAATATTATGCATGGAGTAACCATTGCACAAGCGAACCGAGGGAAACATGAAGGCGTTCCAGAAATTGGAAACGAGGTCTGGATTGGCACAAATGCTGTCATCGTGGGCAAAGTAAAAGTGGGGAATAATGTCTTAATCGCTCCAAATGTTTATCTCAACACAGATGTTCCCGACAATTCTGTAGTAGTAGGAAATCCTGCTCAAATTATATCAAAACTTAATGCTACTGAAGATTATATCAATCATAAAGTATAAATTTGCACCACAAACTAGACTGTTAAAAAGTCTTAAAATCCTTATTTTGGAATAAAAATTGACGCTATCTATCAGAATTTAGATGTATTTAAAAATTTTTTATTCTACATTTGTAACTGAAAAATTATGGGTAAAAGCTACGAAACTATTTTCGAAAATAATAGAAAGTGGATTGAAGAAAAACTAGGTCAAGATGCTGATTTTTTTAAAAAATTAGCAGAAGGTCAAAGTCCAGAATATCTTTACATAGGTTGCAGCGACAGTCGTGCAACCGCAGAAGAATTAATGGGCATGAAACCCGGCGAAGTTTTCGTGCATAGAAATATTGCCAATTTAGTGAATACCTTAGACATGAGTTCTACCGCTGTCATTCAATATGCAGTACAACATTTAAAGGTAAAACACATTATTGTGTGTGGCCATTATGGTTGCGGTGGTGTAAAAGCAGCGATGACGCCTCAAGATTTTGGATTAATGAATCCTTGGCTAAGAACCATCAGAGATGTTTACAGATTGCACCAAGAAGAATTAGACGCGATAAAAGACGAGCAATTACGCTATGATAGATTGATTGAACTCAATGTTCAAGAGCAATGCATCAACGTTATTAAAATGGCTTGCGTACAAGAAAGATATATTTTAGACCAATATCCTATAGTTCACGGTTGGGTTTTCGACCTAAAAACAGGGAAATTAATTGACTTAAATATAGATTTCGAAGAAATATTGAAAAATATTCAAAAAGTTTATGACCTAACCAATTCTGATTGGGTGATGAGCAGAAAAAATAATAAAAACTTCTAAGAAAGTTTACGATATGAAGTATTTGAGCATTTTTGTTCTGGCAGTTTTCATCAATTTTACAGCTTTACCAAGTATCGCTGTGATTTTTGATTGGGAAATTCCTACGCTCAATAATAATATTTCAGAAGAAGAGGTTAAAAATAATCTCGCCAATTACAATGAAAAGTTTCCGCCAAAACCTTATAATTCTAAAGATTTCATTGGCGTTTTCTTTTCTGATAAAAAAATCAGTAAATACATCCTTAAGGACGATTCTATTCATCTAAGTCCTTTCAAATCGATATTTTCTCCGCCACCAGAAGTTTAATTTCTAAAATTTCATAGGAAAATTATGCCTTTTTTCAAAAAAATGGGCTGTTCCTTGACGCTTTTTAACAAATTAAATTTTCAAACATTAGAATTGATTACTCATCTCTAAGTAATTGATTGTAAACTCATATCGATATTCATACAATGAAAAAAACAAACACTTTATTCGGCGGAATAAAAGAAAATATTCCTTCGGGAATTGTAGTATTTCTCGTAGCATTACCACTCTGTTTAGGTATTGCATTAGCATCTGGTGCACCACCACTTTCTGGAATTTTAGCAGGAATTGTAGGCGGAATCGTGATAGGATTCATCAGCAACTCTCCCATTTCCGTTTCTGGACCAGCTGCAGGTTTAGCAGCCATCGTTTTAGGAGCCATAACCGATTTAGGAAGTTTCGAATTATTTTTAACTGCAGGTTTAATTGCAGGTTTTATACAATTGGCACTTGGTTTTCTAAGAGCAGGAAGTATTTCTAACTATTTCCCCAATAACGTTATCGAAGGAATGTTAGCCGGAATTGGAGTCATTATTATTTTAAAACAAATTCCTCACGCAATAGGTTACGACAAAGATTTTGAAGGAAACCTTCAGATTTTTGATGGTTTTAATTTATCTGAATATTTATCAGGATTAGCAAATGCCATCACACCAGGAGCCGTTTTGGTAACGATTATTTCATTGGCTATTCTTATTACATGGGAAAAAGTGAATTTCCTCAAAAAAATTAAACTTTTACCAGGAGCCTTAGTAGCGGTAATTGTTGGGATTTTATTCAATGAAGTTTTCAGAGGAAGCTCTCTAGAAATTTCTAGTGAACATTTGGTAACACTTCCGGTTCCTCAATCGGTAGAAGATTTTAAAAACTTAATTACCTTTCCAGATTTCTCAGGATTTCTTAATCCGCAAGTTTGGATTATTGGTGCAACTATCGCAGTAGTAGCTTCCATAGAAACATTATTATGTATAGAAGCTGCAGATAGAATGGACGTACACAAAAGAATAACAGATACTAACTTAGAGTTGAAAGCACAAGGTATTGGCAACTTAGTTTCTTCTTTTATTGGAGGTTTACCTATGACTTCGGTGGTAGTAAGAACTTCTGCAAATGCTAATGCTGGTGCAACAAGTAAAATTTCGGCTATTGTTCATGGTATTTTATTGTTAGTATCTGTTTTATCTATTCCATTCTTATTGAACAAAATTCCTTTGGCGACTTTAGCAGCAGTTTTATTAATGGTAGGTTATAAATTAGCAAGTCCTGCAAAACTTAGCCATTTCTGGAGCAAAGGAAAATATCAATTTATTCCTTTCATCGCTACTATTATTGCAGTGGTGGCATTAGATTTATTAAAAGGAGTAGGAATTGGTTTAGCCATCAGTATTCTGTTCTTGTTGCTCGGAAACATGAAACGTGCTTATTATTTGAGCAGAGAAGATCTAGAAAGCGCTGATGAAATCACCATAGATTTGGCAGAAGAAGTTTCATTCTTAAATAAAGCAGCCATCAAAAAAACGCTTAAAAATATTAAACCCAACTCTAAAGTGATAATTAATGCTAAGAAAACTTCTTATGTATCGGATGACATCATCGATTTAATATCGGATTTTGCCAATGTAAGAGCTAGAGAAGAAGATATAGAAGTGGTTTTAGAAGGTTTCAAAACTTCTTACAAAGAATATGAAAACGACCAACATTCACACATTACCATCTCACACAGAAGAGTAATTTAAAATCATAACTTCATACCTATTAAATTAACATTGTTTCCTTTTCGGAACCAACTTCAGCGTTCCGAAAAGGTTTTTAAAAAAATTAAAAGAAAAAATTATGAAAGCACATACTTCAGAAACTCAATCTACGATTACCCCAGAAAAAGCACTTCTTTTTTTACAAGAAGGAAACCAAAGATTTGTAAACAATCTTAAAGTAAACAGAAACCTTCTTGAGCAAGTAAACGATACCAGAGAAGGACAATGGCCTTTTGCTACGGTACTCAGTTGTATTGACAGTAGAACTTCTGCAGAACTTATTTTCGACCAAGGTTTGGGTGATATTTTCAGCATCAGAATTGCAGGAAATTTTGCCAATCAAGATATTTTAGGCTCTATGGAATTTGCTTGTAATGTAGCAGGTTCTAAATTGGTGGTGGTTTTAGGACATACCAAATGTGGCGCTCTAAAAGGTGGACTAGATGCTCCTCAAATTGAAGGACTCGGGATGGACAATCTTAATCACCTTATCTATCATTTCGAGCCTTGCATCCACGAAATCATCAAAGAAGGAGAAGAACGTTCTTCTAAAAATGATGATTTATTAGATAGATTAACGCTTTGTAATATCAAAAAAACCATCGAAGATATTCGTCACCAAAGTTCTACTTTAAGAAATTTAGAGAAAGAAGGAAAGATAAAAATTGTAGGTGCAAATTACGATGTGGAAACTGGAGTTGTAACATGGCTCTAGTTTTTGCGACTAACATATAACACAAGCGAGAATTTCTTCATATAACTTTGATTTTTAATTAACACTTTCTCGCTATAGCCCCTTAATTAGGGGCTTTTTTTGTACTTTTGATGAAATTTTCACCCTCTTGAAAAACATATCTATAATTTGGTTGCCCATTCTTTTCTATTTCTGCGGAATAGAATTAGTAGTACTTTTTACACAACCAAGCCTTTTTCTAGACCTCAATTTTTTTGGAGTCCGACTTTTATTTTTAATTATTTTTTTAGCATTTCTTTTTTTGAAAAATAAAATTTCTTCCAAGATTTTTTACTTAGTCGAAGGAATTACGATTTACGCTTTGATGACTTTTCTATACAAAGAAACTGCGATTTTAAATACTTTAATTTTCCCAAAAATTGATGGTTTTCTATCTCATTTAGACCAAAAAATATTCGGTTTTCAGCCTTCCATCGAATTTTCAAAACACTTTAATTCATTGTATTTCAGCGAACTATTTTACTTCGGATATTTTTCATATTACCTATTACCATTGGCTACTTTTTTGATTATTTATCTCAAAATTCCACAGAAAATAGAAGAATTTAGTTTCATTTTAATCGCTTCATTTTTACTGTATTATTTCACTTTTATATTGATTCCAGCAGAAGGTCCTCAGTTTTATTTTCCGTTTCCAGAAAACACGATTGAAGCCAAAGGAATTTTCGGAAATATGGTCAAACTCATTCAAAAAAATGGCGAAGTTCCCACCGCTGCTTTCCCAAGTTCACACGTAGGAATTTCTTGGATTGTTATTTTTTGGTTGTATCAAAATTTTAGAAAATCAGTAAAATATTTCATTCCGTTTGTTGTTCTATTGATGTTTTCTACGGTTTACATTAAGGCGCATTATTTTGTAGATGTAGTTGCGGGATTTATTTCTGCGCCGATTGTATTTTTTCTTACCTTTAAGTTTTACAAATTTTTAAACCATAAATTGGATGTCCGTTTCAATTAAAGAAGTTAAGACCAGAGAAGACTTAAAAACGTTTATTTATCTTTCCGAAAAAATTCATAAAAACCATAAAAATTGGCTTCATCCGTTGTATATGGATGATGAAAAATTCTTTGACAAAGACAAAAATTCACTCTTTAAACATAATGAAGCAGTTCTTTTCCTTGCACACGAAAACGGAAAAGCTGTTGGCAGAATTATGGGCGTAATTCCTACCGATTACAATAAATTTCATGGAAAAAATGACGCTAGATTTTCCTTTTTTGAATGCTTTGAAAATAAGGAAGTTTTCAATGCTTTAATTTCTGCGGTGGAAACTTGGGCAAAATCTAAAAACTGCACAGAAATCATCGGACCGATGGCATTTTCAGACAAAGAACCTCAAGGTTTTCTTACCAAAGGTTTCGAAGAAAAAGCAATGCTCGTCACCAATCACAGTTTTCCTTTTATGGTAGATTTCATCAAGGAAAATCATTACGAAAATTTTGTAGATTTGGTGCAATATGACGTTCCGATTACTGCACAAATTCTGAACAGATATAAAAATTTCAACGAAAGAGTTTCTAAAAATTTAAAGATAAAAACGGTAGAATTTACCTCGACAAAAGCGGTGAAACCTTATGTAAAACCTGTTTTTGACCTCATCAACAAAACCTACACCGAAATTTACGGCTTCACAAAACTTACCGAAGACGAAATGACGGAATTTGCCGAACGTTTTTTGCCACTTCTTAATCCAAAACTCATCAAAATGATTACCGATGAAAACGGCGAATTGCTCGCTTTCATCATTGCAATGGCAGATTTAAGCGAAGCGATAAAAAATTCACGTGGTAGAATTTTACCTTTTGGTTGGGCGAGAATTTTATGGGCAATGAAGACTTCAAAAAGGCTTCAACTTTTGTTGGGCGCGATTCATCCCAATTATCAAAACAAAGGTCTGGATGCGGTTTTGGCAACCATGCTTTTCGGTTCTGCATTGAAATTAGGATTCAAAACGGTGGATTCTCATTTAATTATGAAAGACAACACCAAAATGCGTGGCGAAATTGAGAAATTGGAAGGTTTTAACCTATATAAAGAGTATTGTATTTTTAGGAAGAATTTGGTTGTTGGTTGATGGTTGTTGGTTGTCGGCATTTTCTATCAACTGACAACCAACAACTGTCAACTATTTCCCATTAAAAGTATTCATCGTATTATTAACTCCTGCAAAAACGAATGATAAACACGCTTTTGCGAAAATATCTATTCTGTCTTGCAAAGTTTTGAGTTCTTCTTCATTCCATTTCCCGAGAACATAATCTACTTGTTTTCCTTCGGAAAAATCTGCAGAAATCCCGAAACGCAATCTTGCGTAATTTTGTGTTTGTAAAACTTCCTGAATATTTTTTAAACCATTATGACCAGCATCAGAACCTTTTTTTCTTAATCTTAAAGTTCCGAAAGGAAGTGCCAAATCATCCGTAACCACCAAAACATTTTCTAACGGAATATTTTCTTTCTGCATCCAAAAACGAACGGCATTCCCAGAAAGATTCATGTAGGTATCTGGTTTAAGAACAAAAACTTTTCTGCCTTTGTATTTTCCTTCAGAAATCCAACCAAAATTAGCTGATTTAAACGGAGCTTCTAAAGTTTGTGCAATTTTTTCGGCTACTTTAAAACCAATATTATGACGCGTTTCTGCGTATTCTTCACCTTTGTTTCCTAAACCTACGATTAAGTATTTCATGAATATTTATTGATTTTGCAAAGATAATTTTTTGAAAATAAAAAATCCCAACCTTTGTAGAAGATTGAGATGAAATTTTGTTTTTATAAATTTTATAAACTCATATACTCAAAAGTACTTTTCTCACCTGAAACCGTCATAGAAGTAGCATAATTTTGTGAGTCATAAGTGTAAGAAACCGTTTCTGTAGTTGTGGTTCCCATCATAGATTCTGTCATCTCTACTTTGGTAAAATTATTAGACATTCCGTAAACGCCTAATCCTTTTTCTGACATAGAAAACTCGTTATAATTATTTCCTAAGGTAGAAGTTGGCGAAATCTTATTATCATATCCCGAAAAATTGGTCGTAACAATTACATCTGGAATTTGACCTAAACTCAGCTTAGTTGTAAACACCATTTTAGTAAGATTTTTCCCTGAGTAAGTATATTCAAAAATTCCAGTTTGGGTAGAAATTCCTGCCATAGAATATTCTTGAGTAACTTTAGCAACCTGGTTTGCAGCATTATAGACATAAGTGCTCACTTTTTGGGTAGTGTTAATAAGAGTTCCGCTTAATTTGGTTACTTCTGTAGCTTCTACTTTAGCAATATTTCCTGTTGCGTTATAACTCACAATAGAGGTAATGGTAACATCTTCAGAGGTTTCTGCATCTACCAAAACACTTACCACTTTAGAAATTTTACCATTATTGTAAGAAATGATAGAAGTATAAGAATTATCAGAAGTAGTGATTTTAGAAATTGCTTTATTGGCGTAAGTAAAACTGAAAGAAAAAGGATCGCCATTATCATCAAAGGTATTGATTTTTGCCAAAACTTTAGTTCCGGTAGTTCCTGTTCCGCCACCACTTCCTGTTCCACCTCCATTTCCGTTACCGCCACCTGTAGAATCTAAACCTAAGAAAGAAGATGTTTCTGGCGCACAAGAAATAATAAATAAAGAAACTAAGGCCAGCCAAAAATGTTTGATTTTCATGATTTTTATTTTTTACAAAAGTACAATTTTCTAACTTAAAATTTTGGTCAATAGAACATTTACCTCATCTACATTTTTCACACCATCTTTTCTCATCATGAGTTGATTGCCTTCTTTGCCAGATTTTTCCTTAAGTTGAGCTTCTTGTGGATTTTGAGAAAGATAAGCGATAATATTTCTGAATTTTTCGCTTTGGTAAAATTTATCTTGAGGATTATCTGGGAAATAGCCTAGAAAGATTCCGTTTTTCATCACGATTTTATCAAAACCTATTTCCGCTGCGAGCCATTTCAGTTCTACAGATTTCAGTAAATTGATGGCTTCTTTCGGTAAATTCCCGAATCTATCAACCAATTCATTTTCAAATTTTTGCAATTCTTCTTTAGTAAGGATTTCTGCCAATTTTTGATATAAAGACAGTCTTTCTTCCGTAGAATTCACGTAAGAATCTGGCAACATCAACTCAAAATCTGTATCAATGTTGACTTCTTTCTGAGATTTGAATAATTTTTTGCGGTCTTCTTCATTCTCAAATAAATCTTGGAAATCGTCTTCATTTTGTAATTCTTCCAAAGCTTCTTGCATCAATTTTTGATAGGTTTCAAAGCCCATTTCATTGATAAAACCACTCTGTTCTGCTCCCAGTAAATCTCCAGCTCCTCTGATTTCTAAATCTTTCATCGCAATCTGGAAACCGCTTCCCAAATCCGAAAACTGCTCTATCGCTTCCAAACGTTTTCTGGCATCCGAAGTCATCATATCAAACGGTGGCGTAATCAGATAACAAAACGCTTTTCGGTTGCTTCGCCCAACTCTACCTCGCATTTGGTGCAAATCTGCCATCCCGAATTTCTGCGCATCATTAATGAAAATCGTGTTCGCATTCGGAACGTCTACTCCAGATTCTACAATCGTGGTGGAAACCAAAACATCATATTTCCCTTCCATAAAATCCAGAATTCTGGCCTCCAATTCTTTTCCGTCCATTTGTCCGTGACCTGTAATGACTCTCGCATCTGGAACCAAACGCTGAATTAATCCTGCAATATCTTTCAGATTTTCAATTCTATTATTAATGAAATAAACCTGTCCGTCTCTTTGAATTTCGTAAGAAATCGCATCTCTAAGAATTTCTTCATTAAATCCAATAATTTGTGTATCAACTGGTTGACGATTTGGCGGTGGCGTTTTAATGACCGATAAATCTCTTGCTGCCATCAAAGAAAACTGAAGCGTTCTCGGAATTGGCGTTGCGGTTAAAGTCAAAGTGTCAATATTTGCTTTTAACGTTTTGAGTTTATCTTTTACATTTACGCCGAATTTATGTTCTTCGTCAATAATTAAAAGACCTAAATCTTTGAATTCTATATCTTTTCCTACCAATTGATGCGTTCCGATAACAATATCAATTTTACCATTTTTGAGTCCTTCTTTGGTTTCATTTTTTTGTTTAGCAGAACGGAAACGGTTCAAATAGGAAATACTGACAGGAAAATCTTTCAATCTTTCTTTGAAACTTCGGTAATGTTGAAATGCCAAAATCGTGGTAGGAACTAAAACCGCGACTTGTTTTCCATCGGTTGCCGCTTTGAAAGCCGCACGAATTGCCACTTCTGTTTTTCCGAAACCTACATCTCCACAGATTAAGCGGTCCATTACACCATCATTTTCCATATCATTTTTCACATCTTGCGTTGCTTTTTCCTGATCTGGAGTATCTTCGTAAATGAAACTCGCCTCTAATTCATTCTGCAAATAAGAATCCGGCGAAAACGAAAAACCTTTTGCCGTTTTTCTCTGAGCATATAATTTGATGAGGTCAAATGCAATTTGTTTAACTTTTGCTTTGGTTTTTTGCTTTAAAGTTTTCCAAGTTGGAGAACCCAATTTATTCAGAACAATTTCTCTTCCATCTGGACCGTTATATTTTGAAATTTTATGAAGCGAATGAATAGAAACGTAGAGTAAATCGTTGTTTTTATACGTCAATTTGAAACATTCTTGTGTTTTTCCATCATTGGTAACTTTCACCAATCCCATGAATTTTCCAATTCCGTGGTCAATATGCGTAATGTAATCGCCCACTTTTAGAGACATTAAATCTTTTAGCGTTAATTGCTCAGATTTGGCAAAAGAATTTTTGGCTTTATATCTTTGGTAACGATCAAAAATCTGATGATCTGTATATACCGAAACTTTTAGTTCGTAATCTACAAAGCCTTCATGAAGCTCAGATTTGAAAGATTTAAACGGTAAATCGTGATTCAGCTCCTCAAAAATACTCTCTAATCTTTCCTTTTGTTTTTCTCCCGAAAAAGAAATCCAAGTTTCATAACCTTCTTCTTTTTTTTCTTTTAAATCTTCGGCGAGAAGCTCAAAGTTTTTGTGGAAGGTTGGTTGTGCGGTTTGATTGAGATTTATCGTTTTAATTTTGTCATTCTGAGCGGAACGAAGTGAAGCCGAAGAATCTATTTTATTTTTAAGAGGTTCTTCATTTCGCTTTGCTTCATTCAGAATGACAGATGAAAAATCTATACTTTTGAATTTTTCTAAATTTTGCAGGAAAACTTCATCAGAAACGAAAAGAATTTCTGGTTTTTGATGCTTGATTTCTTTGCTTAACGTTTCAAATTTTTGTTCTGCTTTTTCGTAGAAATCTTTGAGTTTTTTTACGGTGAGATAAGCATTTTTAGTCACAATGAAACTATCTTTTGGCAATAAATCCAATAGAGAAACCTTGCTTCCTGAAACCGCAAAATTCATATTAGAAACCAATTCAAAGTCATTGACTTTTCCTGTGGAAAGTTGAGTTTCGATGTCAAATTCCTTAATACTTTCTACTTCATTTCCGAAAAAAGTAATTCTGAAAGGTTTTTCGTAAGCGAAAGAAAAAACGTCAACAATTCCGCCTCTCACAGAAAATTCTCCAGGTTCAGAAACGAAATCGGTATAATTAAAATTGAACTGATTCAATAATTCTTCAGTAAAATCAAAATCCAGTTGGTCGCCAACTTTTATCGTGTGAGAAATCGCTTTGAAATCTTCCTTTTTCAACACTTTTTCTGAAAGCGAAGAAGCGGTGGCAACGATAATTTTTTTCTTTTTATCAAAATTCAAACGATTGAGAACTTCGGTTCGTAAAACGATGTTTGCATTTTGAGTTTTCTCAACTTGATAAGGTTCTAAATGCGTTTCAGGAAAATACAAAACGTTTTCTTCGCCTATCATTTCCTCTAATTCCGAAGTGATATAATTAGAAGATTCTTTATCGTCAATGATAAAAAGAACATCTTTCTTCTGTGTAAGAAATAATTCTGCCACCAAAATAGACGGAACAGAACCTGCAAAACCTTTCACAGAAATATGTTGGTTTTGGTCTAAATTTTCAAAAATTTCTTTTCCAAAATTCTTTCTTAAAAACTCAGGAATAAGCGTTTGACTAATATTTTTTAGCATTGTAATATCGTAAAATTGTAATTTTTTTCATCGTTTTTCAAAAATTGATAAAACGACAAAAGCGATTTCGGGTTGCTCCGAAATCGTTTGACGGTGCAAAGATAGTTTTTTCAAAACTTATTTTTAACTTTGGCAAATGATAAATTTCTTAAAGAAAAGCATCGCCAAAATTTGGGCGAAAAACCATGTTGCTAAAACAGAAGACTTCAAAAATAACGCCGAAGTTCTTCAGGAAAAATTGTTAATAGATTTGGTCAAAAAATCCGAAAAAACACTTTTTGGACTTCAGCATAACTTTTCGAAAATTAAATCGGTAGAAGATTTTCAAAAAAATGTGAAAATCTCTGACTACGAAGACCTAAAACCTTTTGTAGAAAAAGTAAAACATGGCGACAAAAATATTCTTTGGCCAGAAAAACCAGAATATTTCGCAAAAACTTCTGGAACCACTTCTGGAACGAAATATATTCCTTTGACCAAAGAAGGAATGGACTATCAGGTAAAAGCAGCACAATCTGCACTTTTCCATTATATTGCGCAAAAAAATAATGCTGATTTTGTAAACGGAAAAATGATTTTCTTGCAAGGTTCACCAGAATTGGAAGATATTAACGATATAAAAACAGGCAGACTTTCAGGAATTGTAGCGCATCATATCCCAAAATATTTGCAAAAAAACAGATTGCCGAGCTACGAAACCAATTGCATAGAAGATTGGGAAACCAAAGTAGATAAAATTGTAGAAGAAACCGAAAAGGAGAACATGACGCTGATTTCGGGAATTCCGCCTTGGTTAATTATGTATTTTGAAAAGCTCATCGAAAGAAATGGCAAGAAAATAAAACAACTTTTTCCGAATCTTCAACTCATTGTAACAGGCGGTGTAAACTACGAACCTTACCGTGAAAAAATGGAAGAATTATTGGGAGGAAAAGTAGATATTATTCAAACGTTTCCTGCAAGTGAAGGCTTTTTTGCTTTTCAAGATGATTATGAAAAAGAAGGACTTTTACTACAATCGAATCACGGAATTTTCTATGAATTTATTCCGCTAGAGTTGTATGGTAAACCAGACGCTCCAAGATTGACTTTGAAAGATGTGGAACTCAATAAAGATTATGCGTTGATTTTGACAACAAATTCTGGACTTTGGGCTTATTCTATTGGTGATGTAGTAAGATTTATCTCAAAAAATCCGCACAGAATTTTAGTTTCTGGAAGAACCAAACATTTCACCTCAGCTTTTGGTGAACACGTGATTGCTTTTGAAGTGGAAGAAGCAATGAAAGCAACAGTGGAGAAATTCCCAGCACAAATTACGGAGTTTCATCTAGCGCCACAGGTAAATCCCGAAAATGGAGAATTACCTTATCACGAATGGTTTATAGAATTTGAAAAAGAGCCAGAAAATTTAGAAGATTTCCGTCAAAACCTTGATGCAGAAATGCGCAAAAGAAACACGTATTATGATGATTTGATTTCTGGAAATATTTTGCAAGTTTTAAAAATCACCAAATTGCAGAAAAACGCTTTCCAAGAATACGCAAAATCTGAAGGAAAACTGGGCGGACAAAACAAAATTCCACGTTTGGCAAATGATAGAAAAATTGGCGATTTTTTAAAGATTTTTAAAATCTAGATTTTTGATGAAATAATTTTTTATCTTTGATTAATATTTTGTGGAAATGAATTTAGATTTTAACATAGAAAGCAAAAAATTGGCACTTATTCAATGGTTAACTTCATTGAACGATGTTTCTATGATTGATAAAATTCTAGAACTCAAAAATAAAGAAAGTAAAGATTGGTGGGACGAAACTTCTGATGAAGAAAAAGAATCTATTGAAAAAGGATTAGAAGATGCCAATTCTGGAAAGCTAAAACCACATTCTGAAATAAGAAAAAAATATGAAAAGTGGTTATAAAATTTTTTGGACAGAACATGCAGCCTCTGAATTAGAAAAAACCATTCAATATTTACAAACAGAATTTTCTGATAAAGAAATTTCAAAACTTTTAATAAAATTAGAAGAAACTTTAGAGCTAATTTCTGTCAATCCTAAAATATTTCCCATTTCTGACAAAAAAGGAATTCAAAAAGCAATCTTGCTTAAATACAATTCAATCTATTACCGAGAAATAAACAATACTGTAGAAATTTTATCTTTCTTTTCTAATAGACAAAATCCTAAGAAAAGAAAAATCTAATTACTCACTTACAAACTTCAGTCCTACAATTGAAATAATTAAAGTTGACACGAAAAAGATGCGCCAAAAAGTGGCTGGCTCGTTAAAGAAAAAGATTCCCATCAAAACGCTTCCTACCGCTCCAATTCCTGTCCAAACTGCATAAGCTGTACCAATTGGCAAACCGTTTTCGCCAGCAATAGCTTTGTACATGAGAAACATAGAAAAAAAAAGGCAAACTGCAAAACCAGACCACCAATAAAGGTTTTCTTTACCTGTAGTTTCTTGTGCTTTTCCTAAACAAAACGCAAATGCCGTTTCGAATAATCCTGCGATGATGAGTATTAACCAATTCATAGCACAAATATAGACTTTAACTATTAAAAAAATATTTCTATTTCTTTTATATTTGCTCAATGATTTCTCTTGAGCCCATTAAAACTCTAAAAAATAAAGAGTTCCGAAACTTACTTACTGGAAGATTTTTTCTAATTCTAGCGTTTAGAATGCTCGCCACGTTATTAGGATGGTGGGTTTATCAGCTCACCAAAGATCCATTTTCTATAGGTTTGATAGGGCTTTCGGAAGTTATTCCTGCGGTTTCTACAGCTTTGTACGCTGGTCATGTTATCGACATGAACGAGAAAAAAAGAATGCTTCTCTTGTGCACTTCGGGATATTTTGTGCTGATTGCGTTGTTATTAATTCCTGCATTTTACTCATCTAATCTTCATTTTACAGGTCACGAAATCACTTATTACATCTACGGAATTATATTTCTTACAGGAATTTGTAGAGCTTTCATCGGCCCGATTGTTCCAGTAATGATTCCCAAAATTGTGGGACAAGAAAAATTAGCTAACGCTATTACGTTAAACCAAGCTACATTTCTTACTGCATCTGTTTCAGGACACGCAATTGGAGGATTTCTTATCGCTTTAATTACTATAAAATGGACTCTTGTCGTTATTTTATTTTTAATTTTATTGGCATCCTTATTTTTCTTTCAAATCAAAAAACAACAGTCAGAATATCATAAAAATGAGTTGCAAGTTTGGGCTTCTATGAAAGAAGGAATCACTTACATTTATAGAACGAAAGAAATTCTAGGAGCATTGTGTTTAGATATGTTTGCCGTACTTTTTGGCGGTGCAGTTGCCATGATTCCTGTTTTCGCAAGTGATATTTTAAAAGTAGGAGCTGATGGTTTCGGACTTCTCAACGCTGCATCAGATATTGGCTCGATGATGATTATTGTAACGCTTTCTTTCATTCCATTAAGAAAAAATCAGGGCAAAATTTTAATCGGTGTAGTAGCTGGATTTGGTTTATGCATCATTGGTTTCGGCTTGTCAAAACTCTACTGGTTGTCTTTCTTATTCCTTATGTTGAGCGGAATTTTTGACGGAATTTCAGTCGTGATTAGAGGAACCATCGTACAGTTGAAAACTCCAGATCATATCCGAGGAAGGGTGATGAGTGCAAATTCTATCTTCATTATGTCGAGCAATGAAATGGGACAATTTGAAAGCGGTGTTGCTGCGAAACTTTTAGGTGTGGTAAGGTCAGTCGTTTTTGGAGGAACCATGACCGTTCTTATTGCACTTTTTGTAGGGAAATTCGTTCCAAAATTGAGAAAAATGGAATATTAAAAAAGCCTAGCATTATTTTCAAAAAAGTTTAAATATCAATAAGTCAAAAACTTATCAACATTCGGAATTTCGTCTCATCTTCCATTAACAAAGCATTTGCAGATTATTATCCGCAAAAAGCAGATTTAACCTCAAAAAAATTTTAAAAATTCTATCTTTGTGCAATGGCACAGAAGGAAACATTATCAAGTTTAACACATGGTAATTTCGCGAAGGAACTTTCTATTTCAGCAGGCAAAATGCCGCCTAATGCAGTTGAATTCGAGAAATTGGTTATTGGAACTTTTTTGATTGACAAAAAAGGATTAGATTATTCTATAGATTTATTAACTCCCGAGGTTTTTTACGACCCGAGACATCAAGTTATTTTTTCTGCAATCTTAAAATTGTACGAAAAAAACGAGCCTGTAGACTTAATGACCGTAATCCAAGAGCTCAAAAAAGAAGAAAAACTAGGTTTTGCTGGAGGTGACCATTACATTATTGACCTTACCATGGGCGTTTCTTCGAGCGCTCACATAGAATATCACGTTCGTGTAATTCTAGAAAAATTCATTCTCAGAAGTTTGATTAATGTTTCTGCGAATGTAATTGACAGTTCTTACAAAGAATCTACAGACGTTTTTGAATTGCTAGATAAAGCCGAACAATCTTTTTTCGAAATTACCAATGGAACCATCAAAAAAGGTTTTGACACCGCAAATTCTTTGGTAAAAGAAGCGATTGATAAAATTAAGTCTTTAAAAGACAAAGAAGGACTGTCTGGTATTCCATCAGGATTTAGAGATGTAGACAAAGAAACAGGAGGATGGCAAAGTTCTGACTTAATCATCATCGCGGCACGTCCTGCAATGGGAAAAACCGCATTTCTACTTTCTATGGCGAGAAACATCACGGTAGAACACAATATTCCGATGGCGCTATTCTCTCTGGAGATGGCATCTGTACAGCTTATCACAAGGATGATTGCCTCAGAAACAGGAATTTCTTCTGAAAAATTGAGAAAAGGACAAATGTCTGAAGAAGAATGGCAAAGACTATTCTCAAACGTTGCCGCTCTTGAAAACGCACCGCTTTATATAGACGAAACACCTGCACTTTCAGTATTTGATTTCCGTGCAAAATGCAGAAGATTGGTAATGCAACATGGCGTAAGAATCATCATGGTGGATTATTTACAGTTGATGACCGCAAATTCTGGAGGAAAAGGCGGCGGAAACAGAGAGCAAGAAATTGCAACCATTTCTCGTTCATTAAAGGCGATTGCAAAAGAATTAAACGTTCCTGTTATTGCACTTTCTCAGTTATCCAGAACCGTAGAAACCCGTCCAAATAAGAGACCTCAACTTTCGGATTTGAGAGAATCTGGAGCAATTGAGCAAGATGCAGATATCGTTTCTTTCATCTACAGACCAGAATATTATAAAATTGACACTTGGGAAGACGAAACACCTTCTGCAAACCAAGCAGAACTTATCATTGCTAAGCACAGAAACGGTTCTATTGCAGATGTAAGATTAAGTTTCCACGGAAGTTTAGCCAAATTCTCAGATTTAGACGTTTTCGGAAGCTATCATTCTTCTGGTTTTGCGCAACAAGATGAACCAAATGGTTTTGATAAATTGCGAGTTTCCATAGATCCAGGTGCAGCATTTGGCTTACCAGATAACGGAAATATTTCTGGTTCTGCCATGAATTATGACGACGATGATGCTGAAATGCCGTTCTAAAAAATGTAAAATCGAAGATTCGTAAAATTGTAAAAGTATATTTTTGCTCACGATTTTACGAATTTTCCGTTTCACGAATTTACTTACATGAAAATCGAAATTTACACAGACGGCGCTTGTAGTGGCAATCCTGGAAAGGGTGGCTATGGAATTCTCATGCGTGTTCCTGAAAAAAAATATCAAAAAACTTTTTCCGAAGGTTTCCGTTTGACCACCAATAATAGAATGGAACTTCTCGCGGTGATTGAAGCACTTGAAAAGTTAAAAAATCCCGAGGAAAACGTTCATGTTTTCACCGATTCTAAATATGTAGCTGATGCCATCAACCAAAATTGGATTTTCGGATGGATAAAAAAAGGGTTTAAAAATGTGAAAAACCCAGATTTGTGGCAAAGATTTGTTCCACTTTTCAGAAAACATACAATAGAATTTCATTGGATAAAAGGTCATGCTGGTCATCCTGAAAATGAAATCTGCGACCAACTCGCTGTAAAAGCTTCTCAATCATCGAATTTAAAAATAGATGCTTTTTTTGAAAATCAAAAAGAGGGCGGATTGTTCTAAATCTGAATAAAGATTATAGTCAATTTCTTTAGCAGAACTCCGCCTATTCTTTTCAAAATCCTTACATTTGAAATATAGTTTTACAGACTTTCTAATTTCAAATCTCAATTTTTAAAATGATAAAAACAGATGTATTGGTAATCGGCTCAGGAATTTCGGGACTTTCTTACGCCATTAAAATTTCTGAAAAATTACCAGATGCTAAAATCACCATCGTCACCAAAGCGGAAGAAGACGAAACCAACACCAAATATGCACAAGGTGGATTGGCTGTGGTGATGGATTTAGACACAGATAATTTCCAGAAACATATAGACGATACCATGCGTGCTGGAGATTACGAAAACAATAGAGAAGTGGTAGAAATGGTTATCAAAGAAGGACCAGACCGTTTCCGTGAGATTGTAGAATGGGGCGTAAATTTTGACAAAAAAGAAGATGGCGAGTTTAAACTCGGAAGAGAAGGTGGTCACACCGAATTTAGAATTGTTCACCATAAAGATATTACAGGTGCCGAAATAGAACGGGCACTTTTAGAATATTGCAACAAATCTCCGAATATAGAAATTCTTGATTATCATTACGTTATTGATTTAATCACTCAACACCACATTCCCAATAAAAACTTTGATTTAGAAAATATTTCTTGTTATGGAGCTTATGTTCTAGACCAAAAAAATAAAAAAATAAAAAAAATTACCGCAAAAGTAACCATGGTAGCAACTGGAGGAGCTGGTCACGTTTATAAAAACACCACAAATCCAAAAATTGCCACAGGAGACGGAATTGCTTTTGTACACAGAGCTCGCGGCAAAGTTTCTAACATGCAATACATTCAGTTTCATCCTACTGCAATGTATTCTAAACGAGACGGAATGCTCTTCCTAATTTCGGAAGCAGTACGCGGTGACGGCGCAAAACTCAGAACCAAAAATGGTGAAAAATTCATGCATAAATATGATGAGCGAGAAGAATTAGCTTCGCGAGATATTGTCGCAAGAGCCATTGACAACGAAATGAAAATTTCTGGTGATGAATATGTAGGCCTTGATTGTAGAGAAATGGATAAAGAAAAATTTATAGAACATTTTCCTAATATTTATCAAAAATGCATGGATGAAGGAATTGATCCATTTAAACAACTGATTCCTGTGGTTCCCGCTAGTCATTATTTAATGGGCGGAATCGTGGTAGATAAAGACGGACAATCTTCTATCAAAAATCTATTTGCAGTGGGAGAATGCACCAATTCTGGATTGCACGGCGCAAATCGTCTCGCTTCTAATTCACTTTTGGAAGGTTTGGTTTATGGTCATAATGCTGCGATGAAATCTATAGAATTGCTTCACAAAGATGAATTTAATTACTTCGACCTAGAAAATGTACCAGAATGGAATGAAGAAGGCATGAAAGTAATGGAAGAAAAAGTACTCATCACTTATCTTAGAAAACAACTTCAAGAAATGATGAGCGATTTGGTAAGTATCGTAAGAAGCAACGAGAGATTGCAACTTGCTCAAAAAAAACAAAGAGAAATCTACGAAGCGGTTACAGAATTGTATAATTATTCAGTAATTTCGCCAGAATTATCAGAATTAAGAAATCTGGTGAATGTTTCTTACCTTATTATTAAGCATTCTTTGGCGATGAAAGAAAACAAAGGTGCTTTTTACAATAAAGATTTTGCTTAATGATTCATCACAGATAAAAACTTGAAATTTACATCTATGAAACGTCCACATTACGTAACCGATAAAGCCTTAAAACAATTTATAAAATCTGCTTTAGAAGAAGATATTCAAAGCGGTGACCACTCTACCCTTTCTACCATTCCTAAAGAATTGGTACAAAGTGCTAAACTTTTGGTAAAAGAAGACTGTATTTTGGCTGGTGTAGAATTAGCAGAAATTATTTTTAAAACTTTTGACAAAGATTTAAAAGTAGAGGTTTTTATTAAAGATGGAGAAAACGCAAAAGTTGGCGACATTGCTTTCATCGTTACAGGAAGTGCGCGTTCTATCCTTTCTACAGAAAGATTAGTGCTAAATTGCATGCAAAGAATGAGCGGAATTGCTACTTTAACTCATGAATGGGACTCTAGACTTTTAGGAACCAAAACCAAATTGCTTGACACGAGAAAAACTACTCCAAATTTCAGAATTTGTGAAAAATGGGCGGTAGCAATTGGCGGCGGAACCAATCACAGATACGGATTGTATGATATGATTATGCTAAAAGACAATCACATAGATTACAACGGAAGCATTACCAATGCAGTGAAAATGACGCAAGACTACCTCAAAAAAAATAAATTAAAACTAAAGGTAGAAGTAGAAACCAGAAATCTAGCCGAAGTAGAAGAAGCTGCAAAACTTGCAGGAAAAGGAATTGATAGAATTATGCTAGATAATATGGATGTAAAAACCATGACAGAAGCGGTAAAAATAATTGCAGGAAAGTGTGAGACCGAAGCTTCAGGAGGAATTTCAAGAGACCAACTAAACGAAATCGCAAGAACAGGTGTCACTTATATTTCTGCAGGAGCACTTACCCATTCCGCAGAAAATATAGATTTAAGTTTAAAAGCCATAAAAAATTAAAAATAATAAAAATACGCTAATAGCGTGTTTTTTTGTATCAAATTGAAAATCAAAAGTTTCATTGTGGATAAAAAATTATGGATTTCATAAAATTTTAACACTATGTTAATTTTAGTTAAAAAAAAAAAATGTATTTTGCATAGCGATAAAACAATGTTTGAAATAATATAACTTTATGAAAATCAACTATTTAGGAAAGTCAAGACTTTCTGTGGTTATTGTATTAAGTGCTGCTAGTGTAGCATTTGCGCAAAAAACTAAAGATTCTATCAACTCAAAAGACATAGAACAAGTAGTTCTTACTGGGGTGGCAGATATCGCTAAGGACAGAAAAACTCCAGTTGCTGTTTCTACTATTAAAGAAGCACAAATTGTAGAAAAATTGGGTAACCAAGAATTCCCAGAAGTCCTAAACACTACTCCTTCTGTGTATGCAACTAAATCTGGTGGAGGTTTTGGAGACTCTAAAATTAACATTAGAGGTTTTGCTCAAGAAAACGTAGCGGTAATGATCAATGGGGTTCCTGTAAACGATATGGAAAACGGAGCTGTATATTGGTCAAACTGGGCTGGTCTATCAGATGTAACTTCTGCTATGCAAGTACAGAGAGGTCTAGGTTCATCTAAATTAGCTATTGCTTCTGTAGGTGGTACTATTAACGTAGTAACTAGAGCTGCTGACAAAAAACAAGGAGGAATTGTTTCTATAGGTGTTGCTAATGACGATTACTTAAAAACTCTATTTGCTTACAATAGCGGTAAAATGTCTACAGGATGGTCTACTTCTTTCCTTTTAAGTAGAACTGCTGGTAACATGTATGCTAATGGTACAGAATTCGAAGGATATAATTATTATTGGGCATTAGGTTACCAAAACGGTAAACATGATTTCCAATTTACCATTACTGGTGCTCCACAATGGCACAACCAAAGATCATCTTTCATTACTATCGCTAACTATATTAAATATGGTGGTGTAAATGGTGGTGATCCAAACAGAAAATATAACGCAGATTGGGGACTTCTAAATGGAGAGGAATACTCTATGAGAAGAAACTACTACCACAAACCAGTAATGTCTTTAAACTGGGACTGGAACATTTCTTCTGCTTCTAAACTTAATACAGTAGTATACGCTTCTTTTGGTAGAGGTGGTGGTACTGGAGACACTGGTTCAGTGGGAGGTAAAAACTTCTCAAACGCAGCTTGGAGACTTCCTGATGGAACGGCTAACTTTGACGCAATTTATGCAGCAAATGCAGCTTCTACACCTACAGCTGGTGTGTTAGTAAGAAGAGCTTCTATCAACTCTCACAACTGGTTTGGTATCATTTCTAGTTTTAACCAAAAAATTAATGACAACTTAAAACTTACCGCAGGTATTGATGGTAGATATTACTATGGTTACCACTACCAAGTAGTAAGTGATTTCTTAGGAGCTACTGGCTTCAGAGATACTACTAACAAAAATGCTATTTCTACAAGTAACCCAACTGGTCAAAGAATTATCGTAAATTCTCATGATGCTACTCCTACTTGGAATCCTTTTGGAGGAAAAATTGATCCAGAAGCAGATATGATTTCTTACTGGAATGATGGAGAAGTACTTTGGTATGGTGGTTTCGGTCAGTTAGAATATTCTAATGATAATTTATCAGCATTTGTACAAGGTGCAGTTTCTAACCAAGGTTTCCAAAGAATTGACCACTTTATCGTAGATGGTGTTTCTTTATTAAACGGAACATTAGCATCTCCAACTAACCAACCTACTTCTAAAAACCCAGCACTTAATACTAAAACTGGTTTCAAAAATTTAGTTGGTTACAATATTAAAGGGGGAATCAACTATAATATTAATGATCACCATAACGTTTTTGGAAACATCGGTTACTATTCTAAGCAACCTTTCTTAAACGCTGTTTATCCTAACAATAAAAACTTCTTAAACCCAAATCTTACCAATGAAAAGATTTTTGGTGCTGAATTAGGATACGGTTTCCGTTCATCTGCTGTAAACCTTAACGTGAACGTTTATAGAACTTCTTGGAAAGATAGATTCTTAAGAAGAGGTAATTTAAATATTCCAGATCCAAACAACCCAGGAGTAACATTTACTAACGCATATGCTAACATTGCTGGAATTACTGAAATTCACAGAGGTGTAGAAGTAGATGGTAGCGTAAAAGTAAACCAATATTTATCTTTCACAGGTATGGTTTCTGTAGGAGATTGGTATTATGAAGGAAATGCAACTGGTACTTACTTCACTGAAACAAACGAAGAAATCGCTGGAACTAGCTTTGCTGGAACCACACTTTACTTAGACAAAGTAAAAGTAGGAGGATCTGCTCAGAATACTTATGCTGCAGGTTTCGTTCTTGAACCAGCTAAAAACTTCAAATTAGATGGAACATACAGATATGTTAACAATCTATACGCTAACGTAAACCCTATCAACTTCCAAAGTCAAGCTGCTGGAAACTTAGGTGCTCTTAAACTTCCTAGTTTTGGACTTTTTGATTTAGGTGCATCTTACAAGGTAAACCTTAATGCTAAGCAATACTTTACTCTAAGAGCAAACGTTTATAACGTTTTTGATAAAGTTTACATTGCAGAATCTAACACTAACTACCAGAGCAACCTTTCTGCAGCTGATTACGCAGCTTATGGTTCTTCTGCTCCTTCTTACACAAGCTATGTACAAGCAGGAGAATGGAACGGTGTTTCTCAACAAAACCAAGTTTTCTTTGGATTTGGTAGAACTTGGGCTGCAACATTCTCATTCAACTTCTAAAAACAATTTTAGATTTTATAAATCACGAATCCCGGCTATATTTGCCGGGATTTTTTATATTTGTAACAAATAAAAAATATGGATACATTTAACATTATTAGAGAAGCTCACAAAGGTTTCGGTTATTTAATTTTAGTAGCAGCATTAGTTTTCATCGTAGCATTATTGTTGGCTATGTTTGGTTATTCTGGTAAAATCAGCAAGCTATTAAAAAAATCTACCCTTTTTACCATGATTTTGTTTCACCTACAATTTTTAATCGGGATTGCAATGCTTGTTTTTTCTCCAGGACTAAAAGCAGCATTAGAAAAAGGAACATTAATGAGCAATTCGTACAATAGAGTAACTTTCGTAGAGCATCCTTTTTCTATGCTCGTGGCAGCTATTTTATTGACCATTATCAACAAATATTTAAAAAAGAACGAAACCTTAGCACTAAAAGTAGTTTTCATGGGAGTTCTGGCATTGCTATTATTTGGCTACGCTTTCCCTTGGGCTAAAGTTTTCGGAGTATAAAAAAGGAAAGGTGTAAAATTGATTTAAATCATTTTATCGCAAAAGATAATTTTTACTATCTTTGTAAAAAATTTAGATAAATTTTCCATTAAACAATTTTCAAAAGGATTATTTATAACGAATTTTATTAAATATTAGATTTAAGCAATATTTTACACCTTTAACTTTTTAAAAAATTTAAAACAATTTCAATTATGAAAATCGCAGTAGTAGGCGCAACCGGAATGGTAGGCCAAGTTATGTTGAAAGTTTTGGAAGAAAGAAATCTTCCTATTACAGAATTAATTCCTGTAGCATCAGAAAAATCTGTAGGAAAGAAAATCACTTTCAAGAGTAAACAGTATGACATCGTTTCTATGCAAACTGCGATTTCTATGAAACCTGAAATTGCTATTTTCTCCGCAGGAGGTTCTACTTCACTAGAATACGCTCCTAAATTTGCAGAAGTAGGTTGCACTGTGATAGACAACTCTTCGGCTTGGAGAATGGACCCTACCAAAAAATTAGTGGTTCCAGAAATTAACGCTCACGTTTTAACCAAAGAAGATAAAATCATCGCAAACCCTAATTGCTCTACCATTCAAATGGTGATGGTTCTTAATCCTCTTCATTTAAAATACAAAGTAAAAAGAGTAATTGTTTCTACTTACCAATCAGTTTCAGGAACAGGAAAAGCTGCTGTAGACCAATTGAATGCAGAAATTGCAAATGCTGTAAATCCTGGTTCAGTAGAAGTAAACGCTGTTTATCCTTACCAAATTTTCAAAAATGCTTTACCACAGTGTGACGTTTTTGATGCAGATGATTACACTAAAGAAGAGCTTAAACTCATCAAAGAACCTAAAAAAATCATGGGAGATGATTCTATTAAAATTACAGCAACTGCGGTGAGAATTCCTGTACAAGGTGGTCACTCAGAAAGCGTAAATATAGAATTCGAAAACGATTTTGACTTAGAAGAAGTTAAAAATATTCTAGCCAATACTCCAGGAATTGTTCTTCAGGATGATGTAGAAAATAAAGTTTATCCTATGTGCTTCTACTCTGAAGGAAAAGACGAAGTTTTCGTAGGAAGAATCAGAAGAGACCTTTCTCAACCCAATACATTGAACTGCTGGATTGTAGCAGACAATCTGAGAAAAGGCGCCGCAACGAACGCGGTACAAATCGCAGAATATCTCATTGCAAAACAATTAGTATAAAAACATCCCGCAAAAAGCGGGATTTTTTGTTAGAACCTTCAAACTTTTAAAATTAAATACATGGAAGTCGCTACCATCAATAAAAACAAACAAAAATTTACTTTCCAGAGAAATGTAGCCATAGTAGGTGTCATTTTATTCATCGGAAAACTGATTGCATGGCATCTCACCAATTCTGATGCTGTTTTTTCAGATGCTATGGAAAGTATTGTGAATATTATTTCGGCTTTCATGGGATTATATTCCTTGTATTTGGCGGCTCAACCTAAAGACGAAAACCATCCTTATGGTCACGGAAAAGTAGAGTTTGTAACTTCTGGAGTAGAAGGTTCGCTGATTATTTTTGCAGGGATTATGATTATTGTAGAAGCGGTAGACAGTTTGCTTCACGGCAATACTTTGAAAAAATTAGATTATGGAATTCTTATTGTTTTAGCAACTGCCATTATCAATTATTTGATGGGATATTTTTCTATCAAAAAAGGAGAAAGAGAAAATTCTGTGGTTCTTATTTCTTCAGGAAAACATCTTCAATCAGACACTTGGACAACTTTGGGCGTAGTCATCAGTTTAGTTCTAGTGTATTTTACTAAAATTTATTGGATAGATGCAGCCGTAGCTTTGGTTTTCGGTTCTTACATCATCATTGTAGGTTACAAAATTGTAAGAAAATCACTCAGTGGAATTATGGACGAAGCTGACCCAGATTTATTGAAAGCTGTAGTAGAAGTTCTCGCCAAAAACCGAAAAAAAGAATGGATTGACATTCATAACATGAAAATCCAACAATACGGAAGTGGTTTACATATCGACGCTCACATTACGCTACCATGGTATGATACACTTAGAGAATCTCACCAAGAAATGGAAAACATCATCAAAACTTTAGCATCAGAAACCGAAAGACACGTAGAGTTTAACTTTCACATGGATGATTGCAAACCGCATTCTTGCGAAATTTGTCAACTAGAATGCGCGCACAGAATTCATGCTTTTAAAAAGAAAATAGAATGGACTCCAGAAAGTGTTTCTCAAGTTTCGAAACATTGTCTAGAAAACAATCCTTAATTTTTTTCAAGTTTTTTTCTGTAATAAAAAATAGGAATAATCAACAGTAAAATAATCGGCTGAATAACGAATCTCCTCACTGAAAAGGTAAAAAGATAACCTACTTCCATTTTTGAATAAAGGCACCAAAGATAAATCGGGAAGAAAAATAAAAACGCTATCGTAATTAAAGCAACAGCTTGCAAAGTCCATTTTTTATTTAAAAACATAAAATGAACTACAACTGCCGAGAAAAATAAATTCAACAAAAATCTTAACAAATGACTTATAATTAATTTCACCGAATCAAAATCTGGAATTGTTGCTACTTTATAATCTCCTTTGAAAAAAGCTAAAAATGGGTCGTAGAAAATTTTATCTTCTACAAAACGCACAGAAATTAATCCTAAAATCCCTACGAATACAAACAGCCAATTAAGAATTTTTCTCATGGGTAATGACAAATTTATTAATCCAAATTAACCACAGAACCACTACTCCACCATAAATAATTGCAGGAAAAAAATAATCGTGCGCAGGTTTAGTTAAAGCAGGAAAATCTACCACAATCATATTCAGTACATAAATTCTAAACAGATTTAAAATATAGAGCAAAACAATTCCTGCAAAAGCGAAATAAAACGTTTTTGCGCCTTTATAAAAAGCAAAAACAAACGCCAAGAACATGATCATCACCGAAACCGCATTACAACCTTCTACCATTCTGGTCGCCACTTTTCCATTGATATAAAACTGAACAGTTTCATGACTTGGAAAATCTTTAGTAACGGTTTCATAACCTGTAAAATTGAGCAAGAAGGCACTTTGGTCAGAAATAATTTTGGTAAAGCCATCAATATTTCCAGAAAATTGGTTCAAATACCATTGATACAAAAGAAATAGCAATAGCCAAATCCCCAAAAATCTAAGCAAAACCCACAATATTTCTTTGAAATCTTTCATATTATAACAAAAATACACAAAAAATCCCTTTTCAAATTATTATATTTGCTTGGTAATGAAAAATCAAGAAATAGCTCAACTTTTTTTCGAAGAGTTTTTAGGCGAAAAGGCAACCGAATTTTTGGCATTGCCTCAAAGTGGTTCTGCGCGAATGAATTTCATTGGAAAATCCTCGAATGAAACTTACGTGATTACTTACAACGAAAATCTTCTAGAAAACGAAGCGTTTTTCTATTTCACACAGGTTTTTTCAGATTTAAAGTTGAACACGCCTCAGATTTTTAAAATCAACGAAGAAAGAAAACTTTATATTCAGGAATTTTTGGGTGAAAAAACACTTTCTGAAATCATCGCTCTAGAAGGTGAATCTGAAAGAGTAAAATCTTTGGTCAAACAAACATTAAAACATTTATTTGAACTTCAAGAAAAGACCCAAAACAAAATAGATTTTTCTAAAACTTTCGAGTACGAAAAGTATGACGAACTGCCAATTACACATGATTTATACTACTTCAAAAATTATTTGATAGACATTTTAGAGTTGCCTTATCATAAATCTACTTTACTGAAAGAGTTCAAAAAAATTGTACAAAAAATAGAAAATCTAGCTCCAAAATCCTTGATGATAAGAGATTTTCAGGCAAGAAATATTTTGGTAAATGATCAAGATGAAGTTTTTTTCATCGATTATCAAGCGGCAATGGAAGGACCTGCTCTTTATGATGTGGTTTCTTTTCTCTTCCAAGCTAAAGCCAATTTTTCTGAAAATTTCAAAAATGAAATGCTGGAATATTACTTCTCTTCTCATCCTTTAGAACAAAGAAATGAATTAGAAAAATCTTTGAAATATTGTAAAATGATTCGTTTCATTCAGGTTTTAGGAGCGTATGGTTTTAGAGGAATTATTCAGAGAAAACCGCATTTTATCACAAGTTTAGAACAGGGAATTCAGAATTTAGTAGAATTTACCAAAACGGAACTCGAAATGAATGAATATCCAGAGCTAAAAAACTTAATTCTACAATTGAACACAACAGAAACTAAAAATAAAATTCAAAAATTAATTGATCTAAACCGTTAAGATTTTGAAATTTCAAAATTAATTAAGAGATTAAGAATATTAAGTTTAAAAACTAAAGTTTTTAAAAATGACAAAAAAGAAAGTAACTCAATTATCATATGAAATAATAGGACTTGCCATAAAAGTTCATAAAGAACTTGGCGCTGGTTTATTAGAAAGTATATATGAGGATTGTTTAAAATATGAGTTAGAAAAAAATGGCTATGACGTGAAACAACAGTTAACTGTTCCTATTATTTATGATAATAAAATTATGGAAACTAAATTAGTTGTTGATTTGTTGGTAAATGACACCATTGTTGTTGAATTAAAAGCAATTGAAGAAATATTACCAATTCATGAAGCTCAACTCCTAACATACATGAAAGTTCTAAAAAAACCACAAGGATTATTAATAAATTTTTTCTCCAAAAACATCACAAAATCCATGAAGCCTTTTGTTAATGAATATTTTAACATGCTTCCTGATTGATTTTTGATTTATCAAAAAAACTTAATTATCTTAATACCTTAATGGTTAAAAATAAAATCTTATTTTTTAAAAATGCATAAGCTTAAAATAGAAACTAAACGAATTAACCATTAAGATTTTGAAATTTCAAAATTAATTAAGAAATTAAGAACATTAAGTGAAAATAATGGAGTTGCAATTACTTAAAAATATTTTTTGATTTATCAAAAAAACTTAATTTTCTTAAAACCTTAATAAATACTTAATGGTTAAAAATAAAATCTTATTTTTTAAAAATGCATAAGCTTAAAATAGAAACTAAACGAATTAACCATTAAGATTTTGAAATTTCAAAATTAATTAAGAAATTAAGAACATTAAGTGAAAATAATGGAGTTGCAATTACTTAAAAATATTTTTTGATTTATCAAAAAAACTTAATTTTCTTAATACCTTAATAAATACTTAATGGTAAAAAATAAAAATCTTAATTTTAAAAAAATGAATAAACTAAACATAGACATTTACAGTTTTTCTTATAAAAAAGGTGGAATACCAGTAGACAACAGCGGAAATGGCGGCGGTTTTGTATTCGATTGCAGAGGAATTCTCAATCCGGGAAGAATAGAAGAATACAAACCTCAAACTGGTAACGATAAAGGCGTTCAAGAATTTCTAGAAACCAAAACTGAAATGCCTCAATTTATAGACCTCATCAAAAACTTAGTAAGCATTACCATCAATGATTATATCGCTCGTGGTTTTGACCATTTGCAAATAGCTTTTGGTTGTACTGGTGGTCAACACAGAAGTGTGTATTGCGCCATAAAACTCGGAGAATTTTTGCAGGAAAAATATCCAGAATTGGTAAATGTTTCGGTAACGCATAACGAACAACCTCAACTTAATTAACAATTGTAAAATCTGCAATTTTCATTCTATATGATTAAGAAAGCGCTCATTTTCGCAGCAGGAAAAGGAACTCGGTTAAAACCTTTTACAGATAGCCATCCTAAAGCTTTGGCTTTGGTAAATGATGTTCCGTTGCTGGAAAGAAATATAAAATATCTGCAAAGTTTTGGAGTTACAGAGTTTGTGATTAATGTGCATCATTTCGGGGAACAAATTGTAGAATTTTTAGAGAAAAAGAATCATTTTGGAGCTAAAATTGATATTTCTGATGAAAAACATGAACTTCTAGAAACTGGAGGTGGCTTGCTTTTTGCTCAAAAATATCTGGAAAACGAAGAGAACTTTCTCATCATGAATGCTGATATTCTTACCAATTTGAACATTCATGAATTGGTAAAATTTCATGAAAC
The DNA here is from genome assembly GCF_003860565.1 of Cloacibacterium normanense. Classification (NCBI taxonomy): domain Bacteria; kingdom Pseudomonadati; phylum Bacteroidota; class Flavobacteriia; order Flavobacteriales; family Weeksellaceae; genus Cloacibacterium; species Cloacibacterium normanense. Next base: position 2,630,507 of record NZ_CP034157.1, on the reverse strand, counting down.
ACATCTTCCATTAGCTACTTTGGCAGTTTCGGACAGAAATTCTTCCCGAAAACTTTTCTTTAACTCGGAAATGGTTTTAAAAGGTTGGATGAACAAAAATTCTGGGGAAACCAAAATGGCAGAATCGAATAATGCTTTTAAAGAATTGGCTTTCAGTGGAATACATTGTATTAATTCTTCTATCTTTGACAAAATAAAAAGAAGAGGAAAATTTTCTATCATGGAAGAATATTTGGATTTAATGTTTGAAAATAACATCTTAGGATTTCAGCACGAAGCCAAATTAATAGATGTAGGAAGACCAGAATCTGTGATAGAAGCGGAAAAATACTTTAAATAAATGAACCATTAAGTTTTCAAAATTTTTGAAAATCATTAAGAAATAAGTGCATTAAGGGGATTTTCTCTCTCAACTTAATTTTCTTAATTCCTTAATAAGAACTTAATGGTAAAATAAAACTAAATTTTTAAAAAAATGCTAGACGATAACGCATCAGAAGATAAAAGATTACAAGAAAGTTTAAGACAAAAAACTTGGGACGAAACCGTAACCAAAGATTCTTGGATGGTTTTCAAAGTGATGTCTGAATTTGTAGATGGCTACGAAAAATTAGCCAAAATAGGACCTTGTGTTTCTATTTTCGGTTCTGCAAGGCTAAAACCAGAAGACCCTTATTATCAAATGGCGGTAGACATTGCCAGAAAAATTACAGAAATTGGCTTCGGAGTCATTACTGGAGGTGGTCCTGGAATTATGGAAGCAGGGAACAAAGGAGCGAGAGAAGGCAACGGAAAATCCATTGGATTAAACATAGAATTACCATTTGAACAAAATTTTAATCCTTTTATAGATAAACCTTACTCGATTAATTTTGATTACTTTTTCGTAAGAAAAGTGATGTTTGTGAAGTATTCTCAAGGCTTCATCGTTTTACCTGGAGGTTTCGGAACACTGGATGAACTTTCGGAAGCATTAACATTAATTCAGACGCATAAAATCGGTAGATTCCCAATTGTTTTGGTGGGAACAGAATTTTGGAGCGGACTTCTGGATTGGTTTACCGGAACTTTGCTGAAAAATCATTTGATTAAAGAAGAAGATTTAAGTCTTTTCCGAGTGGTAGATACAGCAGATGAAGCCGTGGCTCACATTAAAGCTTTCTACGATAAATACTCTGTAAGTGTAAATTTCTAGAATTTGGCATAAGATTTGACATTTTTTATATACATTTGAAAAATATACAAACTTTGAAAAAAGTATTAAATAAGAAAAAAATGAAAAAATTTATAGGAATAATTGCAATAGGTTTAATCACAATGCTGATGAGTTTTACACTCTCAGATTTTTATTCTTCTATGACCAAGGTAGATTATGTAGAAGGCAGTAAAACGCTAAAATTCACTACAAAATTAAACTCTGGACACATTGCAGAAGTTTTAAAAATTAATCCTAATACTACTGCTTTTGAAGCGGAAGTGAAAAGATATGTAAATGACCATTTTGATGTGTATGTAAACGGTCAAAACAAAGCGCTTACGTTTACAGGAAGTCAAGTAAATGGAGAAAGTGTTTGGGTATATTTCGAAGCGAATGGCGTTTCTGATATTTCTAGCTTAAAAATTAAAAATAATCTTTTATTAGAAGCTTATCCTAAACAACTCAACTTGGTAAATATTGCTTATAAAGGTTCACAAAAAAACATGACCTTTATGCGAGGTAAAGAAGTAAACGAAGTTTCTTTCTAACAACAATTTTTAAAGATAAGAGTAAGCCTTACAGATTTTGTAAGGCTTTTTTTACGACTATAATTGTACGATATATTCTTTATGTAGTTATTGTGCTTTTGGAGCAAAATCTTTAGGCTAAAAACACCTTTCTTTTTCACAGAATAGAACAAATTATTTGAGATTTCATCATCAATATTTACCAAAAAAACAGCTTCATTTCTGAAGCTGTTTTATGAATATATATGCGAAGTTAGATTTATTTTCTACCTCTTACTTTTACATTATCAAGCTCCCAAGTTGCAGAAGCTGTAGCCGTAGAAGTATATTTAAATGCAACTACCACATTTTTACCTGCAAAATTAGAAATATCTAATTTACCTGAACTTACAAATGGTGCAAACTTACTTAAATCTGAGTCTAAAATTGGGTTAAGTTTAGTCCAAGTCGTAGTAGCATAGTTTCCTGTATAGTTATCTGTTACATAAACTTCTAACGGATTTGAAGGAACGCTTGCTCTACCATCAGTTTCAAAACTTAAGTAGTAATTTTTATATCCTGCAAGTGTAATAGGTTTAGAAATCAACCAGTCTTCATTACCGTTTCCGCTCATTACAACACATGGTTTTGGATTACCAAACTGTTGGATATTCCAAACAGCAGTTCCAAGAACGCTTACAGCCGTCCAGTTATTGGTTAATGCTCCAGAGAAATCTTCATTAAAAATGCTTTCAAATACTGGTGCTGGAGAGCCATCACATCTATTTCCATCAAAGTCTGCTCCAAGTGGATTGGTAATCCAAACTTCGTACTTGCCATTATATTTGGTTAATACACCATAAAGGTCTCCTTTTCCGCTATCAATTTGTCTGCTTGCAAAATTTGCAAAGCTACTTGTTGTAAGAGAAATTTTAGCTCCTGAACAATCTTCTAAAGTTCTAGAAGTATTAGAAGCACCAGCATAAGATTCTCCTAAATCATCATTAATGAATTGAAGGTCTTTAATTTTAATCCATCTTCCTACGTCACCATCAGTAAGATTTGTAATGGTTTTTTCTGTCGCTACCACTTCTGTGAAGTCTGTAGTTGGGAAGAAATATTTATATACATTACTAGGCGCAACCCTACCAACTAAAGTCTGATTACTAGAATTTGTAAATAACTCCCCTAATTGTACTTCGCCATTAACTGGTCCTACATAAAGATTCTTAAGGTTTATTAATAAATGTTTACCTACAAAAAATCTAGGGTCAGCATAAAGAGAAGTCATATCTATGTTTACTCTAATACCACCTGTCTTGTCTTCTACATAAATGTATTTAAATAAGTTACCAGTTTTATCATTTGCAGTTACTTGGGCTTTTAGGTATACATTATCGGTAACTTGAGTATAATTACCAGAAGTATATAATAATTTTAACTCTGAAACAGAAATTAATTTTTTTCCTTCAGTATTATAAGAACAAGAAGGTGTAGAGCCATCTAATCTTGCCCCTTTCATGTTAAGATCTGAAACTCTATTAATAAAAAATTGATAATCAGAATTAAATTTACTTAAAATACCAATAAAAGTACCGTTTCCTGAAGGCAATTGATCTGCCGCAAAAGATGCATAACCACTGTTTCTTACTACTCTAGAATTTATTGGAGTAGTCATTGTCGGGTCTACAATTTGTCTATTTACGGTAGTTCCATTTGGCGCATAAATGTTACAAAGTAAATTGATTGGAAATTCTGCATTATTTATTTGTACTAAAGCACCAATTAGAGGATCAACAGTAGAAGCATTCGTTAAACTTGCTAAAGTTATTACTTTAGGTACTATTTTCACTTTTGGAGCGCAAGATCTCACTAAGTGATTCCCTACTAATTTTTCTGGAATTCTACCAAAAGTACCCTTATTGGTTACTGGGTCCACATTCATATAACCCACTTGTAAAACATTACCATATTTACCAAAAGCTAAACCTTTTAGTTTGATGTATACTTTGGAACCTTGTGGGTAAGAAGTATAAGTACTTACAGCATCTACACTTACTACTAAACCTTGAGTAGGATTTTCTGGAGCATCTTGTAAATAAATCGTTTTATAAACGTTTCCAGATTCATCAGAAGAAGAAACATATCCTTCTATAATGATATCTTCTGTAATGGTAACATTATTTGTTGATGCTAAAGCAAAAGCTGCTTTTACCTCAGCAATCGTTTTAGTAGGCGTTAAATCTTGACACTTTCCTTGTAAATCTGGTGTCGAATAAACATCATCTTGTACACAACTAGTTAAAAAAACCGTAAGTGACAAAATGAAAATTCTTATAATTGAAAAATATTTTTTCATGTTTTAATATTAATAAAATTAAAATCTTAAATAAACATTAGCAAAGAAAGTAGTTCCTCTGTCATACCATAATTTCGGACCAAATAATGAAACTGGCGAAATTACATTATCTACATATGATTCTGTGAAGTTAGATTTTCTACCTTGTTCAAAACCACCTGTTACATAATCTCTATTATTTAGGATATTGTTTACGCTTAAACTAGCTCCTACTCTATATTTACCAAATAAGAATGACTTACCAATATTTGCATTAAGCATGAATTGGTCATCAAATTTCTTTTGTTTGTTTAATGCATCTACATCACTCTGAGTTACTACTTGTCCTGTAACTGGGTGAATATAATTATCACCAGTAGTTGGATCTGTGTAGAAGTTTGGAGTTCTATTTAATGCAGAGAAATCTAAATATTGATCCATTAAATAGTTTGCAGACATACCAAACCACCAATATTTAGTTGAGTTATATCTGAAGCTTAATGAAGCTGCTTTTTGTGGAGTTCCTGCAACTTTATAACCTTTAAGTTTTGCAGTTCCGATTTCGTCATAACCATTAGGATATAAATCTGAATCAATAGAAACATAAGCTGTAGGATTATTGCTAATAGTATAATCACCATAGCTTACTACTAAAACTGAAGTTAAAGTAGGGGTAATTTTTACATCAGCAGCAAATTCTGCTCCCATGTATTTTTTATCAATTCCTGATAAAATTTCTGCCACGAAAGCATCTTGTGCAGTTGCATCTGTACCTAACTGAATACCTTCTGCAAAATATCTAGAAATTTCTGTAGAGTTTTTGATTGAGGTATAGTAACCAGTTAATCTTAATTTAAGAACTTGACCTCTTGTAATATAACTGAAATCAGAAGAAGCAATTTCTTGGTTTTGCAAGTTTGGAGTTACAAAATCATTTACTCTTGGATTAATGAAAATCTCGTTCAATGTTGGTGCTAATGTAAAATAAGCTCCGTTTGCCACTAAGAAATTTCTACCATTAATCTTATAAGTAAGTTTACCTTTTGCACCATAGTCTAGAGAATTGTATACATCACTTTTCCCTTTAGAATTATTTAAATAGAAGTGGTTTCTGTAATGACCATCTCTGAATGATTCTGAATAAGAAGAGAAACCAGATAATACGAAGTTCCATCTTTTTAAATCTAACTCAGTAGAAATATTTAATGCAGCTGCATCTCTATTTAGGATATAAGAATATTGTGTTCTATCACCTTTGTAAACTCTAGTGCTCATTCCGTCTACGTTAAATGGTTTATCGCCACCGAACGCATCTAAATTATTTGCATAAGCAGCACCTAATAAATCTTTAATTCTTCTAAAGTTATCAGATTTTAGATTTTGATAGTTAAAGTTTACATTTAATTTCCAGTTGTCTTTTAATCTGGTATCAAAGTGAGAAACAAAGTTGATGGTTTTATCTCTATTTACATCTTCTACCATTGTATAAACAGCTCCTTTTTCAAGATTGTTTAAGTTAGCATTGTAAAGAGAAGCCCAATCGATTTGTTGACCAGCTTTATTTTGTCTCCAATCGTAGATTCCTCTAGCGTAAAGTGGTAAATAAGCATTAAATTCTGCAGCAGTAATATTATAGCCACCGTCACTATCATCATAAGTAGTTGGTGCGAAAATGTAGCTTGGTAATTTTCTATAATAAGTTGGGTTAGGATCTGCTCCATGGAACCAGTCTAATCTACTTCTAGCATCTTCACCTTGTTGGTAAGAGAAAGTAGAATTTAAATTAGATGATTTACCTATTTTCCAATAATGAGCCATTTGAAATACTGGTTCGAAAACTTTTCTAATTCTAGAATTTCTTTTCTCACCATCTTGCCATCCCCAATAAGAGTTGTAGTTTTTACCCGCTAAATCATATACTTCTTGTGTATTTGGACTGTTTGAACCTCTGTAAGTTGGTGAACCAAATGCTGTAAAGTTAAGAGCATGTCTTTCTCCTAATCTTTTTTCTACAGATAAGAAATATGCATAAGCATCTTGATAAGTACCTTCTATCACCCCTTCTTCTGCCCATCTTCTACTTGCAGAAATAGAGTAAGCCCATCCTTTTTTGTTAAGTCCACTGTTATAAGTAGCCATTGCTCTGTGGAAATAGCTTCTGTTAGTTAATGAATAAGCTAAAGAAGTTCCTTTTCTATAAGAAGAAGCTCTAGTATTGTAATATGTTACACCACCTAAGTTACCAAAAGTGAATTCTGAAGGAGTAAGATTTTCTACATTTTCTAATGGATATCTGGTTACGTCATTAAGACCTCCCCAGTTACTGAAATCTACTCTACCGTCATCATTTTTAGACATAGAAACACCGTTGAATAAAATATCTTCAAAACGATTATCTACACCTCTTGGTCTAAACCAATATGCTCCTAGTTCAAATGCCGCTACATTAGCAAAAGCATCTCTACCAGAGCTTAATAAACCTACTGTAGGTTGAGTACTGCCATTGTCTGAATCTTGAGTGTCAGAATCATCAATCGTGATAACTCCTAAATCTGCCATATCAAGCGAAGGAGCAAGAGAAATAGAACCTAAATCTTTTTTCTTCTCATTTGCATTAACATCAAATTCAATAATTTTGTGTTCAAAGCCAGGCTTCGAAATTGTAATGGAATAATGTCCCGGTTTCATATCCACAAATTGGAAATAGCCAATTTTATCAGCCGTAACATCATTGTCTGAATCTCTCAAATCAACTTCAGCATTTTCTACTGGTTTGCCTTGTGCATCTTTTAGATAGGCATAAACTGTAGTTTGCGCTTGTAGTGCTGAGAAAGAAAGTATCCCAAATATTGAGATAATTGATAATTTCTTAATCATAACTTATTTTATTTTTTTCCTTCTTTACAATAGTGAACTATTGAACCTACAAATTTATGTGAAATTTCCTTTACTTTAACTTTTTTTAATCTTTTTTTCACAAAAATTAAACCTAATAATTGTCATATTTTTTTTAATAATGTTTAATATCATGCTAATCTGGCATTTTTTTGGATATATATTTGCAAATAATTATATGCGTTATTCGAACTAAATGATTTAAATTTGTAACCCACTTTTTAATTTTATAAAATGAGAAAATATTTTAGCCTTATTGCAATAGCGATTTTCTTTATAGGATTTGCTCAAAAACCACAAGTTCAGGTTAAAAGAGCTACTATTGCTTTCCTAAATGTAGAAAACCTTTGGGATACCATCCCATCTGCTGATTACATTGATGGAACCTTACCTATCAATCACCCAAATTTCCATAGAAGCGTACCTATTGATTCTCTTAAATTTTTACCTGTAACAGAAGAATATAAAGGTCAATGGAGCGACGAATTACTTATTGGAAAAAAAGTAATCAGATACCAAAACTTAGCAGATGATTTTACTCCAAAAAGTGCTAAAAACTATAATTCTAAAGTTTACCAAACTAAACTTACCAACGAAGCAAAAGTAATATCTGAGCTAGGATATCAATACACCAAAACTTTACCCGCAATTGTAGGTTTAATAGAAGTAGAAAACAGACAAGTTGTTCAGGACTTAATTAAACAACCTGCGCTTAATAAAGTAGAATGGGGAATTGTACATTACAATTCTTATGACGCAAGAGGAATAGATGTAGCTGTAATTTACCAAAAGAAAAGATTTACTGTAACAGATTCTTACAAAAAAGAAGTGGTAAATTATAATGACGAAGGCAGAAGAAGTTACACCAGAGATGTTCTGGTAGTAAAAGGTTTATTAGACGGAGAGAAAATAGCGGTTTTCATGAACCACTGGCCAAGTAGAAGTGGTGGCGAAGCTGCATCTGCACCAAGAAGAAATGCTGCTGCCGCAGTTTTAAAAGCAGAAATGGATAAAATTAGAGCCGAAGAACCAGATAGACTTCTTTTTGCAATGGGCGACTTTAATGACGACCCGGTAAATGTAAGTTTAACAAAACATTTAGGAGCTGTAGGTGATAAAAAAGAATTATCAGAAGAAAGACCTTACTATAATTTAATGTATAAAATGTTCAAAAGCGGTGTAGCATCATTAGGTTACAGAGACGCTCCGAACTTATTTGACCAAATTATCGTATCTAAAAACGCTTTATCTGATACACTTCAAAAAAATTACAGCGTTTACAAAGCTGAAGTATTCGCTCCTTCTTACCTCATCACACCAAATGGACAATACAAAGGTTATCCTTTCCGTTCTTGGGCTGGAGATACTTTTACAGGAGGTTACAGTGACCACTTCCCTTCTTTAGTAGTTTTACAAAAAGAATTTACACCAGCTCAATAAGTTGTAAATAAATAAAAATTAGACCGCTTCAATTCTTTTGGAGCGGTTTTTGTTTTTTATGATTAACTTTACTTTAAAATAAAACCACCTCATCATGAAAAAATTATTGCTAATTATTGCTACAATATTTTTAATTATCAGTTGTAGTAGCCCACAAAATATTGCAAAAGACGCCAATAATCAAACCTCAATGAAGCCAGAGAAAAATGATGATGGAGAATGGGATTTAGACGTAATCGATACTCAATATGATTATTTCTTGAACGCCATTGCAAAACCAATGAGCTTTTATTCCGAAGAATATTTGAAATCTAGAAATACTTTTCTCGTAAACGAATGGAACAGTTATTACTACTCTGGAAGATACAGAAACATCATAGAATCTTCTATTGACTATGACCCAAATGAAAAATACGGCTTAAAATTCGAGTATAAACTGTATCAGGTTTTCGCTTATGTACAATGGAAATACGGTTTAAAACTACAAGGTTTAAGCATGACAGAAGTAAGATAATTTCTAAAATGTAGAAAACAAAAAAAGGTTCAGAATTACTCTGAACCTTTTTTATTGAAATTAAAAGTGATTATAATTTATTATAATTTTCTTCTACTTTATCCCAATTGATTACTTCAAAAAATGCTGAAACATAATCTGGTCTTCTGTTTTGGTAATGCAAGTAATAAGCATGTTCCCAAACGTCTAAACCTAGAATTGCAGGATTTCCGCAACCCACTCCTGGCATTAAAGTATTATCTTGATTAGCCGAAGAACAAACTTCTAAGCTACCATCTTCTTTTTTACATAACCAAGCCCAACCAGAACCGAATCTCGTTTTAGCAGCCGTAGAAAAATCTTCTTTGAATTTTTCAAAACCACCGTAAGCTTCAATTGCAGCTTTTACATTTCCTACAGGCTCTTTGCTTCCTCCTGGTGTAAGAATTTCCCAGAAAAGCGTGTGATTAAAATGACCACCACCATTATTTCTAATAGCAGGAACATCAGAAGCTGTTTTACAAATTTCTTCTATTGTTTTTCCTTCGTGCTCTGTACCTTTTATAGCATTGTTTAGGTTATCTACATAAGCTTGATGATGTTTTGTATGGTGAATTTCCATAGTTCTTGCATCAATTACTGGTTCAAGAGCATCATAAGCGTAATTTAATTTTGGTAATTCGAATGACATAATGTTTATGTTTTTAAATTTGTTCAAAGATAAAAATTCTCATCATACTTTCATTTATATTTTTTTTTAAAAATTTTATACTTAATATAGATGAAACCAAATATTACCTTTCTCACAAAAAAAGAACACGCATTTTGCGTGTTCTTACTTTTTATCTAAATTTTATATTGAAAGTCTTTTATCTATTCATGGACATTAAGAACTCTTCATTATTTTTAGTGGTTTGCATTTGTTTTTGTACAAATTCCATTGCTTCTAGAGGATTCATATCTGCTAAATATTTTCTAAGAATCCACATTCTTTGTTGCGTAACATCATCATGCAACAAGTCGTCTCTTCTGGTAGAAGAAGCCACTAAATCTACTGCTGGGAAAATACGCTTGTTAGAAATTTTTCTATCCAACTGAAGCTCCATGTTCCCCGTTCCTTTAAATTCTTCGAAAATTACTTCGTCCATTTTAGAACCTGTATCAATAAGTGCAGTCGCAATAATGGTTAATGAACCACCGTTTTCAATTTTTCTAGCAGCCCCGAAAAATCTCTTTGGTTTGTGCATAGCATTCGCATCTACACCACCAGAAAGCACTTTCCCTGAAGCTGGTGTTACGGTGTTGTAAGCTCTTGCCAATCTGGTGATAGAATCTAATAAAATCACTACATCATGACCACATTCTACCATTCTTTGGGCTTTTGCCAAAACCAAATTCGCTACTTTCACGTGTTTTTCTGCAGATTCATCAAATGTAGAAGCTATTACTTCTGCATTTACACTGCGCTCCATATCTGTAACTTCTTCTGGCCTTTCGTCAATCAAAAGAATCATCATGTACGCTTCTGGATGGTTCGCCGAAATAGAATTCGCAATTTCTTTCAATAGCATGGTTTTACCCGTTTTTGGTTGGGCAACAATCATGGCACGTTGTCCTTTACCAATCGGAGCAAAAAGGTCTACAATTCTAGTAGAAATCGTAGCATTTTTACCCGCTAAATTAAATTTTTCTTGCGGGAAAAGCGGCGTTAAATATTCAAACGCTACTCTGTCTTTTATAAAGTCTAAATCTCTACCATTTACTTCTAAAGCTCTCTGTAGAGAAAAATATTTTTCGCCTTCTTTAGGCAATCTTACAATTCCTTTTACTGAATCACCCGTTTTTAGTCCGTAATTTCTGATTTGTTGAGTAGAAACAAATACATCATCTGGTGAAGAAATGTAAGAAAAATCTGCTGAACGAAGGAAACCGTAGTTGTCTGGTAAAATTTCTAAAACACCTTCTACTGTAACGATATTGTCAAAGTTAAAATCTTTTTTAGGTGGATTTTCTTCGGTGTTTTCTTGGTTTCCGTGAGATTGATTTTGATTTTGGTTATTTTGAGCACCATTGCCGTTTTGATTACGGTTTTTATTTTTTTGTTGATTTTGCTGATTCTGTTGGTGCTGTTTTTGCTTTTGCTGATTCTGTTGCTTCTGCTGATTTTGATGAGAAGCAGCCTGTGGAATTTCTGGCTCCGTATCTTCGGTTTTTGCGACTACTGCAGTTTCTGTAGTTTCTGCAGCAACTTCTGGCTCTGTAGCTTTTTCTTCTGTTTTAGGAGCAATTCTTTTTCTTTGCTTTTTAGAAGAAGTATTTGCTTCCGCAGGTTTTTCTGCTGCTTCTACTTTCGGTTCTGTTACTTCTTCAGGTTTCGCTTCAGGAGTAGTTTCTTCGAAGAGTTCTGCAGGTTTTTCTACGGGTTTAGTCGCTACTTTCTTTTTTGCAGGAGCTTTCGCTTTAGGTTTTGGAGATTCTTGTTTTTCTTCCATAGTATTTTCGGTAGCGTTAAAATATTCCTTTGTTACTTTCGGATTAGAAGCCTGGAAATCTAAAATAGCAAAGACGATGGTTTCTTCAGTACTATTTCTAGGAATTTTAACGCCTAAATCTTTTGAGATTTTGGTCAGTTCCGATAAGGACTTAGACCTTAACGTTTCAATGTTAAACATAAAATATGTGAAAAAGTTGTAATAATATAAGTAATTGTAAGTAAGAAAGTTGAATCAGGCGATTCTTCTTTTTTGCTGAACTTGTTACTTGCAAATCTACACTTTTTTTGACAAATACAAAAAAATAAATTATTTTTGCACTGAAATGATACAGAGAATTCAAACTATATTTTTACTAATTGTAGTATTGGCGCAAGTTGCACTGCATTTTACAGGGTTAGATGTAGCGCTTTTTGGCAGTGTTTATGTTATTGCTACCCTAAGTTTAGTATCATTTTTATTGGCTTTACTATCTATTTTCAGTTACAAAAAGAGAATGAGACAGATTCTGTTGAATAATATCAACATTTTCATAAACGCTTTGTTGACTGGTTTATTGATATATTGGCTACTAAATTTATCTGGAGGAATAGATTTTCCTGAGAAAGGTATTGAGTTAGCATTCCCTCTGATTTCTTTGTTTGGTTTGTTTATGGCAAACATCAATATCAAGAAAGATGAGAAACTCGTAAAATCTGTAGACAGAATTCGATAAATCTTACCAACGATTTATTTTGAGTGAAAACAGTTTCGGAAACGAAGCTGTTTTTTTATTTCAGACCTCAAATTCTTTCATTTTCAAATTTTCAAATTAAAAAAGTGTAATTTTGCACTTTATTTTAAATATAAATGAGTCCACTAAAAAGAATACTTGCTTTTGCAAAACCTCATCAGAAATATCTTTATCTAAGTATATTTTTCAATCTTTTATATTCCGTTTTTCAGATTTTTTCCGTTTTGGTCATGCTTCCTGTGCTACAAATGATTTTCAATGTAGACCAAGAAAAAATCACCAAGCCTGTTTACAGCGGAAAGTTTTCAGAATATTTTTCTTACATCAAAACTTCTGCTTTTTACAACATCCAAGAAAGCATCACAGAATATGGCGCCATAAAAGTTTTGGCAGCGCTATGTATTATCACCGCAACTTCATTCTTGTTTAGAAATATTTCTAGATATTTTGGTTCATTCATGCTGGTGAACTACAGAGTAGGCATTACCAAAGATTTAAGAAGCAAAGTCTATCAAAAATTTCTAAAATTACCGGTTTCTTTCTTCACAGAACAGAGAAAAGGTGACATGATGAGTAGAATTTCAAACGACATCGGGAGTATAGAAAATTCTATTATGGGAAGTTTGGTAGACGTAATCAATGCGCCTTTTATGATTACAGCTTCACTTATCACGCTATTTGCGCTTTCGCCAAGCCTAACCTTGTTCTCTCTATTGGTTTTCCCAGTAATGGGCGGAATCATTTCTTGGGTAGGAAAAAGCCTGAAAAGAAAGTCTAAAAAAGCACAAGAAGAACTCGGAAATCTTTTTTCTATCGTAGATGAAACCTTGAAATCATCAAAAATCATTAAAATTTTCAACGCTGATATCATTCTAAACGCTCGTTTTGAAAAAACCACACAAAACTGGAAAAATCATGCGATTGCCATGAGCCGAAGAAGAGAATTGGCGTCTCCAAGTTCAGAATTTCTAGGTTCGGTAACCATTTTGTTAATCACTTGGTTTGCAGGAATCCAAATTTTAGAAAAACAAACCATGGATGCGGTAACTTTCATAGGATTCATCGCTATCTTTTTTCAAATTCTAGAACCTGCCAAAAGATTATCTGCTGCTATTTCTAATATGCAAGGTGGAATTCCTGCAGTGCAAAGAGTTCTGGAAGTTTTAGATTACGACTTAAAGGTAGAAGAAATTACCCATCCTATTTCTATCAAAAACCTCAATCATCAAATTGAATTCAAAAATATTTCTTTCTATTACGACAAAGACAATCAAATTCTTAAAAATTTCAATTTGACTATTCCGAGAGGAAAAACAGTGGCTTTGGTAGGACAATCAGGAAGCGGAAAAACCACGATTGCGAATCTTTTAGCTAGATTTTATGATGTAACAGATGGTGAAATTTTAATTGACGGCATCAATATTAAGGACTTAAATTTAACCGAATACCGTAAACTTCTGGGAATGGTTACTCAGGAATCGGTATTGTTTAATGACAGTGTTTACAACAACATTTGGATGGGAAAAACTGAAGCATCGGAAGAAGAAGTGATTCAAGCTGCAAAAATTGCCAATGCTCATCAATTCATAGAAAACTTACCAGAAAAATACCAAACCAATATTGGCGATGACGGGAACAAGCTTTCTGGTGGACAAAAACAAAGGATTTCTATTGCAAGAGCGGTGCTTAAAAATCCGCCAATTATGATTCTAGATGAGGCTACTTCTGCACTCGATACAGAATCTGAACGTTTGGTTCAAGACGCGCTAGATCACATGATGGAAAACCGAACTTCTATAGTGATTGCACATAGACTCTCGACGATTCAAAAAGCAGATCACATCGTAGTAATGGAACGCGGAAACATCGTAGAACAAGGCACTCATGACGAATTGATTACCAATAATAACGTTTATAAAAAGTTAGTAGAATTACAGAATTTTGGGTAGGATTTTTGCCACGCAAAGGCGCAAAGAATTTCGCAAAGAGCGCAAAGTTTTTTTTTAAAAAATTCTGATATTCAATATGAAAAAAGGTAAAGATTTTAGAATCTTTACCTTTTTTATTTTAATAAATATTGGCATGCTTTGCGTTTCAAAACTTGGTGCTTTTTGTGTGAAATTTACTCTTTCATCTTCGCAATCACATCTATTCCGCCTTTGGTTTTATCACCAATTTTACAAGTAATTTCTGTGTCTAACGGTAAGAAAACATCCATTCTAGAACCGAATTTAATGAATCCAAATTCGTGACCAGCCTTAGAAGTATCACCTTCATTGCAATAGAAAACAATTCTACGTGCTACATAACCAGCAATCTGACGAAAAACAACTTTATGATTGGTTAAACTTTCTACGGCAACAGTAGTTCTCTCATTTTCGGTAGAAGATTTTTCGTGCCAAGCTACTAGATATTTTCCTGGGTGATATTTTTTATAAATTACTTTCCCAGAAACTGGATATCTACAAATATGAACATTCAGCGGAGACATAAAAATAGAAACCTGAATGGCTTTTTCCTTTAAAAACTCATCTTCGAAAACTTCTTTTATCATCACCACTTTTCCGTCTACTGGTGCAATTACGTTTTCTTTATGGTCTACAATATCTCTATTGGGAACTCTGAAGAACCAAAAAACCAATCCATATAAAATTAATAACGGGATAATGATAATTAATGACCAAATTTCTAGAAAATATACTGCTAAAAAACCTAATACAGCTACTGCAATGGTAGCAACTAAAATGGTTCCTTTACTTTCTTTATGTAGTTTCATTTTTATGAGTTAATAAGTTATGTTTTTAGAATATGTTTTCTAGAATAAAGTACAAATATACAACAGGCGCTGCGATTATAAAACTGTCTAATCTATCAAGCACGCCACCATGTCCTGGAATGATGTTTCCGCTGTCTTTTACGCCAAATGTTCTTTTCAGTTGGCTTTCTACCAAATCACCAAGTGGAGCAAAAATAGAGACCAATAATCCTACTACAATCCAATTTCCACGTAAATCTGGGAATTTTTGCTCGATGAAATATCCTAAAATTAGGGTAAAGAAAACGCCTCCTGCAAAGCCTTCCCAAGTTTTTTTGGGTGAAATTTTCGGTGCCATTTTATGTTTACCGAACATTCTTCCGGTAAAATAAGCAAATGAATCACTGCTCCATATCAAAACAAAAAGAAGAAAAACTTCCCAAGTGAAAGCATTATCATTTAAGAAATATTTTGGCAAACCTAACGCAAAACCAAATGGTAAAACCGTATAAATAACGATGAAAATGAGCTTTCCTTCGTCTTGATATAATTCTTGAGGAAATTTAAATAAGGTAATTGCAGCAATTAGGATTAATGAAAGCGCTAAAATTTCGGATAAATCAAAGGTGTAATAAAATCCAAAACCAAAAAATCTAGTTGTAAATTTATAATAAACCAATGCAACTAAAGGCAAAACCAACCATTGATATAAGTTTCCTTGGAATTTCATAATTCTCACGCCTTCATAAGCTCCTACAACTAAGAAAAATGTGATTAATCCATAAAAAAGCTGATGAGGTTTTACTAAATCTGGCGAAATTTTATTGATGAGTATTGCTCCGTATTCTGTAGTGCACAGAAAAGTAAGTAATCCGTAGATGAGACCAGAGCCAACTCGCTGAATGAGATTTTTATCCAATTTGTGAAATTTAAAAATAGAAAGAATTAGTCTTCGAGTAGAATTAAGAAAAGTTTAGTTTGGTCTTGAGTAGGAGCATCTAACTTAGATTGGCTTCCACTGATGGAAGTAAGATTTCTTACATTCCCTCTTCTCTTAATTTTCATCATGGCTTCATTTAAGTCTCTTACAATTTGTGAAACGGTTGCCATAATGATGATTTTACCAGGCAATCTAGAAGAATGATAATGCAAAATATTATTGTAAGAAAGCATAACTCTTCCGTCATAAGCGATTAAAAATTCGCAGGTAATAAAAGCGGCATCATTATTAATATCTAGATTTTTGGTGAAACTAGTTTTGGTAACGTTTAAAAAGTTCTGCAAGTCATCATCACAACAAAAAACATTCTTAATTCCCTCAATTTTAACAATCTGATTAAGAACTTGTAATGCTTCTGCTTCGTCTCCACAATAGTTAAAAAAACCACCTGAAGCCGTAAATAATTGCGCAAATTTATAATCAAGATCAGCATTTCTTAGTTGATCTGCCAATTTTGTAACATTGGGATCATCTTGCTGCTCGTCTTGATTAAGAATTTTACTTACAATTTTCTTAAATAAACTCAATTTTCTTCGGATTTTAAACTTAGCCAACAACAAAAATATAAAATAATTTAGAAACTAGCTATATATCAAAGGTATAAATAAAAAAGTTCCTAATGAAAATATTAGGAACTTCTATATTAATGAATTTAAATTCTTAATTTTGAGACTCTTGCGGCTCTTCACTAGAAGTGTTTTCTTGAGTATTTTCTACTACCGCTTCAGTAACTGGACGCTCTGTTAATTCAGGATCCCAAGCTCTTTTACCAAAAATCTCTTCTAAGTCTTCTCTGAAGATGACTTCTTTTTCTAAAAGCTTTTGAGCAAGAGCATCTAACTTATCTCTATTCTCATGAAGAATAGTTACCGCTCTCTTGTACTGATTTTCGATGATATCTTTAATCTCCACATCTATTTTCTTAGCCGTTTCTTCTGAATAAGGCTTGCCAAAACTGTATTCTGATTGACCAGAACTGTCATAGTAAGAAATATTACCGATGTTTTCGCTCAAACCATAAATTGTTACCATTGCTTGAGCCTGTTTCGTTACTCTTTCTAAATCCGAAAGCGCACCTGTAGAAATATTTCCAAAAGCTACTTGTTCTGCTGCTCTACCACCTAAAGTAGCACACATTTCGTCTAGCATTTGTTCTGTAGTAGTTAATGAACGTTCTTCTGGTAAATACCAAGCCGCACCTAAACTTCTTCCTCTTGGAACTATTGTTACTTTTAATAAAGGCGCTGCATGTTCTACCAACCAAGAAATTGTAGCGTGTCCTGCTTCGTGGAAAGCCACTCTTTTCTTTTCTGAAGGCTTAATCGCTTTATTTTTCTTTTCTAAACCACCGATAATTCTGTCTACAGCATCTAAGAAATCTTGCTTTGTAACAAATTCATGATTGTTTCTTGCGGCAATAAGCGCTGCTTCGTTACAAACATTCGCAATATCTGCACCCGAAAATCCTGGAGTTTGTTTTGCCAAGAAATCTCTATCAATATCTGGAGCTAATTTAATTTTAGCCAAATGCACATCAAAAATCTCTCTTCTTTCGTGCATTTCTGGTAAATCTACATAGATAGAACGGTCGAAACGTCCTGCTCTCATCAATGCTTTATCTAGAATATCAGCTCTGTTGGTTGCCGCCATTACAATAACGTTGGTATCTGTTCCGAAACCGTCCATTTCTGTAAGCAATTGGTTTAGCGTGTTTTCTCTCTCGTCGTTTCCACCTTGTAATCCGCCTCTTCCTCTAGCTCTACCAATCGCATCAATCTCGTCAATGAAAATAATGGCTGGAGATTTTGCTTTAGCTTGAGCAAACAAATCTCTTACTCTAGAAGCACCAACTCCTACAAACATTTCTACGAAATCTGAACCAGAAAGCGAGAAGAAAGGAACTTTTGCTTCACCAGCTACAGCTTTTGCCAATAAAGTTTTACCTGTTCCTGGAGGACCAACCAAAAGAACACCTTTCGGGATTTTACCTCCTAATTTTGTGTATTTTTCTGAATTTTTCAAGAAATCTACTACTTCTTGTACTTCTTCTTTGGCACCTTCTAGACCTGCCACATCTTTAAACGTAACTTGAACTTTTTCATTTTCGTCAAAAAGTTTAGCTCTCGATTTACCAATGCTGAAAATTTGTCCACCAGGTCCGCCTCCACTTCCCATTTTTCTGAAAAGGAAGTAATAAATAACGGCCATAATTCCAAACCAAATTAAAGCTTGGATTAAAATATCTTGAAAAGGAGAACCTGCAGTTTTAAAATCATATTGCGTTTTAACTTGAGGATTTTCTTTTTTCAAATTGTCAAATTTTTCTTGGAAGTATTGTAAATTTCCGTAATTGAAATCAAAATCTGGCTTTTGCTCTTGCATTGCTGGCAAAAGATTCTGAGTGTCTTTTTTAGCATTTTTCACCATTGCAGCTCTTGCTTCCTTGGTAAGAAACACATCTGCTCTTGGTGTATCTGTATATACCACTACTTTTTCTACTTTGTTTTCTTTCAACAAAGCGAAAAACCCGTTCTCATTGATAGACTGAGGCGGATCAAGATTGAGCAACGGATAAATGGTGATGGCTAATACTGCGAAAACCACCAGATAAAACCAGTTGAAACTACTTTTTTCTTTCATCTTATAATCATTAAAATCCTGATAGAAATTCAAAGAACTTCATCAGGATATTATTTTTAGGTTAATATTAATTTTCTACGGTGATTACTTTGGCATCTCCCCAAAGTTCTTCTATATCGTAATATTCTCTGATATGTTTTTGGAAAACGTGAACGACAACTGAAATATAATCAACTAAAACCCACATTGCGTTTTCGCTTCCTTCTACATGCCAAGGTCTGTCTTGGAGCTCGTTACGTACTTTTTTTTCTACATTTCCTGCGATAGAAGATACTTGCGTATTAGAATTACCACTACAAATCACGAAATAATCTGCCACAGAATTTTCTATTTTAGTAAGGTCTAGTATTTTAATGTCTTCACCTTTTGTGTCTTGTATTGCATCAACAATTTTAGCGATTAATGCTTCTTTTTCTGTATTTTTACTCATTCAAAAATATATGTTTAATTGCAAATTTATTGTTTTTTATTCAGTTTTTGGTGATTAAGGTTACTTAAAGTTTTGTTAAATGAACAGTCTAATTTACTTCAATAATTGTGCTTCTACGCAAGATGAGCTTATAGATTTTCTCAATCAGCATTATCTTTCTGAAGATTTTTTAGCGGTTTATACCTTTAATCAAACCAAAGGAAGAGGACAGTACGGAAATTCTTGGGAAAACTTACCCGAAGAAAACCTCGCCTATTCATTTGCTCTAAAAACCAAAAACATAAATATTTCTGATACTTGCTTCAATTTCTATACCGCAATTCTGGTGAGAGATTTTATTGCCAATTTGACAAAAACCGAGGTGAAAATCAAATGGCCTAATGATTTGATTCTCAAAAACAAAAAAATCTGCGGAATGCTTTTCGAGAAGAATAAAAATTATTTCGTGGTAGGAATTGGCATTAATATTCTTCAAGAAAATTTTAAAAATCTGCCAAAAGCAGGTTCTGTTCTAAGCCAAACCGGACTGTCTTTTGAGCTGAAAGCCTTTGCAGAAAGCCTTCATCAATATTTATTTGAATATTTAGTTCAAAAAGAAATTCCCAATGATGTTTTAGAACTTTATCATCTGCATCTTTATCGCAAAAATGAAGTTTCTGTTTTTGAAAAAAACGAGATACGACAAAATGGCATAATTCAAAACGTAGACGAAAATGGTTATATTTGGATTGACCTAGAAAATGAAGGTTTACAAAAATTCTTCCACAAAGAAATAGAATTGCTCTATTGATTCGCTCTCTTCATGTAGAGGTAAAATGCCAATGCTCCGAAAACAATATTCGGCAACCACATCGCCAAAAGTGGCGGAATAGAATTATTACCAGATGCTACAATTTTGAGCACTTCAAATGAGAATACAAAAACGAATGCCAATGAAATTCCGATGGCTAAATTCATTCCCAAACCTCCTCTTTTTTTCTG
This sequence comes from Cloacibacterium normanense, assembly GCF_003860565.1. Taxonomy (NCBI): domain Bacteria; kingdom Pseudomonadati; phylum Bacteroidota; class Flavobacteriia; order Flavobacteriales; family Weeksellaceae; genus Cloacibacterium; species Cloacibacterium normanense. The sequence continues at coordinate 2,610,606 of NZ_CP034157.1, read as the reverse complement.
TGATGAAAGGGAAAGCGCTAAAAAGGTAAGAATAATGATAGAAACTGGCATCGCAGTTCGCTGATGTAGTTCATTGAGATAAGCATTGATATTACTATTTCCTTTTTCCTTCTCTCTTTCGATGAAATTAATTAAATCTGGAGTGGTTTTATTTTGACCCAATAATTCATTTGGGAACAATTCTTCTGGTGAATGCTTGAAATCTTGCGTTTTAGTATCACCATTTGTCAAGATTTCGTGGTCATTTTTATCAATTCTTTTTTCTAAATAATTACTGATAACGAAATTTTTCTTTTTCTCGTCCCAATAAATTTCCATAGCATTGATTTGATAAAGCAGTTTTTTGTTTTTATCAAATTTCTGATACAGGTAACCTGAACCTCTGTTCATTTGGCGGTTATAACTATTGATAAAAATATATTCCTGAGGATTTAATTGAGTAGAAATCTGTGCATTTGCCGTAAATTTTTCACGGTTTGTGGTGTTCATGGTGTAGATTTCTAATTTATTTTTCTTGATATTAGACCAAGGCAAAATAAAATGGTTCACTGCAAGAATTGCCGTGGCAATAATAAGCGCAGCAATAAGATATGGTTTCGCAAAACGATGAAAACTCGCTCCACTACTGATGTAGGCTACAATTTCTGTATTATTTGCAATTCTAGAAGTAAAATAAATTACCGAAATGAAAACCAAAATAGAAAAGAATGTAATCAGATAATACACCATCAAAAATGGGTAGAAATTTATCAAAAAATAGCCTACTGTAAAACCATTACTTTCAATTCTGGGAGATTTTGCTTGTACATCTATCACCACAATGATCACGGAAAGCAACACCAGCATGAAAGCAAGAGTTCCTAAGTATTTTTTAAGGATATATCTATCTAAAATTTTCATTAATCTGTAAAATCGATGATTTGCAAAAATGCTAAATCGTTTTTAAAAACACTTGAAAGTTAATTATATTTTATAGTCTTTGCTTCAACTGTGGAATAATTTGTTCTTTCCACTCGTAGAAATCTCCTGCAATGATGTGTTCTCTAGCAACTTTTACCAAATCTAAATAAAATGCTAGATTATGAATAGAAGCAATTTGTTTGGCTAGATATTCTTTGGCTACAAATAAGTGACGAACATAAGCTTTGCTGTAATCTCTATCTACATAACTCGTCCCAAATTCATCTAATGGAGAAAAATCTTTTTCCCATTTTTTATTTTTCATGTTCATTACGCCTTGCCAAGTGAAAAGCATTGCGTTTCTGGCATTTCTAGTAGGCATTACACAATCCATCATATCAATTCCCAGACCAATGCTTTCGATGATGTTCCAAGGTGTACCTACTCCCATTAAATATCTTGGCTTATCTTTTGGCAAAATATCGGTTACTTCATCTGTAATTCTGTACATTTCCTCTTCTGGTTCACCAACCGAAAGTCCACCAATCGCATTACCGTCTGCTCCAGCTTCAGAAATTACTTCTGCTGAAATTTTTCTCAAATCAGAATACGTAGAACCTTGAACAATTGGGAAAAGGTGCTGTTTATGACCGTAAATTTCTTGATTTTCATTGGTCCAATCAATACATCTTTTTAACCAACGATGCGTAAGTTCCATTGAAAGTTTTGCTTGATTGTGTTCGCAAGGATAAGGCGTACATTCATCAAAAGCCATGAAAATATCTGCTCCAATTTGACGCTGAATTTCCATAGATTTTTCTGGAGAGATGAAATGATAACTTCCATCAATGTGCGACTTGAATTTCACGCCTTCCTCTGTCATTTTTCTGCTCGAAGAAAGTGAAAAAACCTGATAACCACCAGAATCTGTAAGAATGGGTTTTTCCCAATTCATGAATTGATGCAAACCACCTGCTTCTTGCATGATTTCCATGCCTGGTCTTAAATATAAATGATAGGTATTCCCAAGTATAATTTGTGCTTTTATGTCTTCTCTTAGTTCATGCTGATGAACTGTTTTTACAGAAGCTACGGTTCCTACTGGCATAAAAATAGGAGTAAGAATTTCGCCGTGGTCTGTAGTTATTTTTCCGGCTCTTGCTTTACCGGAAGTGTTTTTTTCAACTTCAAAAAATTTCTGCATTATTGTATAAAAGTAAGTTTGGTACTTTATCTTAAAAATTCTGGGAGATTAGGATTCTCCTTTCTCTTTTTTTCTATGTAATCTTCTAATTTTGGGTCTTTGTCTAAGATAATTTCTTTCGCTTCGGCAAAGATGTCATCCATTTCTTCTGGATTAGAAATATAATATTTATAGCTATCTCGGTAAGTTTTAGCATCTATTTTATGTTTTTTCAAAACAAATCTGCTTACCAATTCCATATTAGCATCTGGTTTTACCGTATACGTTTGGTCATAAATAGCAAAATCTGCTATTATTTCTGCCATTTCATGTTTTTCGATAAGATTTTTGGGCTTATCAACAATTTTTTCGCAGGAAAAAAGTGAAAATAGTATAAAAAAAACGAGGAGTCTTCTCATATTTTACCGAAGATAGATTTTAATTTCAAATTAATTACTCCAAAAATGGCTTCTTTTATAATTCCGCCACTCATTTTACTTTCTCCTTCTGTTCTATCTGTGAAAATAATAGGAACTTCGTTTATTTTAAAACCTTTTCTGTAGGCTCTGTATTTCATCTCTACTTGGAAACCATACCCTGTCATTTTCACTTGGTCTAGACCGATATTTTCTAAAACTTTTCTTGAAAAACATACAAAACCAGCAGTGGTATCAAAAATAGGAATTCCTAAAACGAATCTCACATATTTAGAAGCGAAATAAGATAGTAAAACTCTAGACATAGGCCAGTTTACCACGTTTACGCCTTTGCAATATCTAGAACCGATGCTCATATCGCCTTTTTGTGCGGCATCAAATAATTTTGGCAAATCATTAGGATTGTGCGAAAAATCTGCATCCATCTCGAAGATGTAGTCATAACCTTTTTCTAGTGCCCATTTAAAACCATGAATATAAGCTTTGCCTAATCCGTCTTTTACTTTTCTTATGGTAAGATGTAGCAAATGCGGAAATTCATGCTGCATTTTTTTTACGATTTCTGCGGTTCCATCTGGTGATGAATCATCTACAATCAAAACATGAAAATCTTGTTCTAAAGCAAAAACCGCTTTAATAATGTTTTCTATATTTTCTTTTTCGTTGTAGGTTGGGATAATGACTAATTTTTTCATAGAGATAAGAAAATGCAAAGATAATGTTTTTAAGGTTTTAAATAATTATTTAATATAGCCTTATATCAAAATGTATTCTTTAAAATTCTTACTTTTGCAAAAAATCTAATAAATTGATAAGAGTTGTAGAACATCATGACTGGGTTATTTACTGTATTATAGGCATTATTCTGTCTTATATTATCATATTTAAAACCCTGCACAGAGATGTAACCTTGATAGAATTTATTTTACAACCTTATGAAGAATCAAACAATAACACTTTAAGTTGGGTTTTCACTACTATTCTTTTTTCGGTAAGTTTTTCGGTGTTATTTTCGCAATTCATTCCGATTGTTCCAAAATTTATTACCCAAAATTTAGTTGTAGCAGGCATTACTTTTAACAAATTTGGTTTTGTTCTCGTTTCAATGCTTCTGTTTCACCTTATTAAAAATATTTTCGTCTATTTATTCTACGGAAGCATTAATCAATTAGAACGATTCGGCAGATATTCTTTTGTAGCGCAGAAATATTTTATGGTGTATTCTTTGGTGATTTTGGTCATAAGTTTCCTCCATTATTACCTACATTTCAAAACTCCTAATGCCTTTGTTTACTACAGTAGCTTGATTTTCATAGCATTTACCATCAAAATATTAATCTATCTGTTTCATCCTCAGCAAATTTTGCCTAGACAATGGTATTATAAATTTTTGTATATTTGCACTCTCCAAATTCTACCAATATTGGTCCTTTGGAAATTTTGGTTTTTATAAATCGTTTTATTAAGTTAAAGAATGAAAATAAAATCTATTTTGGTTTCTCAGCCTGCTCCACAAGGTGATTCTTCACCATATTTAGAGATGGCTAAAAGTGAAAAAATTAAAATTGATTTCAGACCTTTCATCCATGTTGAAGGTGTAGATGCTAAGGAATTAAGAACTCAAAAAATTGATCTTTCTCACTATACAGGTGTTATTTTTACTAGTAAAAATGCAATAGATCACTATTTCAGATTAGCAGAAGAAATGCGCTTCTCTGTTCCTGATAATATGAGATACATTTGCCAATCAGAAGCTATTGCGAATTATCTTCAGAAACACATTATTTACAGAAAAAGAAAAATTTCTTTTGGTGAAAAATCTATGGCAGATTTATTGCCACTTTTCAAAAAACACCATGACGAGAAATACCTTCTTCCATGTTCTGATGTAGTGACAGAAGAAACAACTAAAATCTTAGACCAATCAGGAATTGACTGGACAAAAGCAGTGATGTACAGAACTGTAGCAAGTGATTTATCTGATGTGAAAATTGAAGAATATGACATGCTTGTGTTTTTCTCACACCAAGGAATCAAATCTCTTTTCCATAATTTCCCAAATTTTGAACAAGGAGATAGAAAAATTGCAGTTTTCGGGAGCACTACACAAAACGCAGCAGAAGAAGCTGGTTTAAAAATAGATGTTATGGCTCCTACTAAAGAAACCCCTTCTATGACGATGGCTATAGAAAAATACATCAGAGCCAATAACAAATAAAATTCTACATTATAGATATTATCAAAATCATCAAAATATTTTTGGTGATTTTTTTCTTTTTTAGAAAACCTATATTTGCAAAAATTTAAAATTTAGAGAAATAAAATTACTTATTGCTCCACTCAAATTGAACTTAACGATGAACGCTCCCAAAGCAAAAAAAATAGATAAATCACTAGAAATTCACGGTCACCAAAGAAACGACCCGTTTTTCTGGCTCAATGAAAGAGAAAATCCCGAAGTTTTACAGTATTTAGAAGAAGAAAACGCTTATTGCGACTTCGTGATGAAAGACACCGAAGAATTGCAAGAACAGCTTTTCCAAGAAATGAAAGCTCGTTACAAAGAAGATGACGAGAGTTTACCTTATTTTTTCAATGAATATTGGTATGTGGTAAAATTTCAGAAAGGAAAAGAGTATCCACTGTTCTATAGACATTTTAAAAGCTTGGAAAACGAAGCAGAACTCATGCTAGATGTAAACGAAATGGCTGCTGGTAAAGATTTTTACGATGTAGGAAGTTTCTCTGTTTCGGTGAATAATCAGTTGGCTGCATTTTCAGAAGACATTATAGGAAGAAGAATCTATACCATTTTGCTCAAAAATCTAGAAACGGGAGAATTTCTTACCGATAAAATTGAAAACACCACTGGTAAAACAGTTTGGGCAGCAGATAATGAACATTTCTTCTACATCAGAAAAGATGAAACTTTGCGAGCTTTCCAGATTTACAGACATAAAATTGGTACTTCTCAGGAAGAAGACGTTCTCGTTTTCCACGAAGAAGATGAAACTTTTGACGTAAGCGTTTATAAATCAAAGTCTTTGGAATATATTTTCATTGCAAGTTCTTCTACCATTTCAGATGAACATTGGTTTATTCCGTCAAATAATGTTTTTGCAGAATGGCAAGTCATCCAAAAACGTGAAGACGATTTAGAATATGCAGTAGAACATTATCAAAATGATTTTTACATCATCACCAATGAAGGCGATGCTACCAATTTCAAAATCATGAAAACTTCGGTAGATCAACCTTCTAAAGAACATTGGAAAGAGGTAATTCCGCATAAAAAAGAAACTTTACTGGAAGGTTTTGAAATTTTCAAAGATTATTTCGTGATTGAAGAAAGAACTGAAGGTTTACTTCAACTGAAAATTATAGACAATTCTACAGGGAAATCTCATTATTTGCCTTTTGATGAGCCAACTTACACCGCTTATGTAGGTCTGAATTTAGATTTTGATACAGAAGTTTTGCGTTATGGTTACACTTCGCTTACCACGCCAAGTTCTACCTACGAATATAATATGAAAACGGGCGAAACCAAACTTTTGAAACAACAGGAAGTTTTGGGCGGAACTTTTGATGCTAAAAATTATATTTCGGAGAGAATTTGGGCAAATTCCAGAGACGGAAAAGTGAAAATCCCAATTTCTTTAGTCTATCATAAAGACACTCCAAAATCTGCCGAAACCCCTCTTTTATTATACGGTTACGGAAGTTACGGACACACGATTGACGCCAGTTTTTCTAATGTAAGATTATCAATTTTAGACCGAGGCTTCATTTATGCGATAGCGCACGTTCGTGGTGGCGAATATTTAGGAAGAGAATGGTATGATAATGGTAAAATGCTGAAAAAGAAAAACACGTTCTTCGATTTTATTGACGCAGCAAAATTCCTCATTTCTGAAAATTACACTTCTCCGAAACATCTATATGCGATGGGCGGTTCAGCTGGTGGACTATTAATGGGAGCGGTTATGAATTATGAACCTGAAATTTTCAACGGAATTGTGGCACAAGTTCCTTTTGTAGATGTGGTCACTACCATGTTAGACGAAACAATTCCTCTCACAACTGGAGAATTTGATGAATGGGGCAATCCGAAAAAGAAAAAATATTACGATTACATGCTTTCTTATTCTCCTTATGATAATATAGAAGCAAAAAATTACCCAAATACATTAATCACCACTGGCTTTCATGACAGCCAAGTGCAATATTGGGAACCCGCAAAATGGGTTGCAAAGTTGCGTGATTTAAAAACAGATAATAATATTCTCATCTTCAAGACCGATATGAAATCTGGTCATGGTGGCGCTTCTGGAAGATTTGAAAGCTTGAAGGAAGACGCTCTGGAATATGCATTTTTATTAAAACTAGAAAACAATGGAAGAAATTAACGAAATAGAAGTTTGGAAAGATGTAGAAAAATTTTTCGTTGAGAATTTTCAAACGGAGAAAAATCCGCCTATTGAAACGCTTTTGTTTTTGATAGGAATCCAAGAATTAGGCAGTGGGAAACAAAAATATTCTAAAGATGACAAGGTGAATCTTATTCACATTGCGGTTTGCAGATTGCTAGAACCTTTCGGATTTTATGAATTTGAAGATTATGATGATGACGGTTGGCCAATGTACAAGCAATTAGAAGAACTCCCAGAACTTAAACCGAATGAGCAACAACTGCTCATGAAAAAAGCCATTATTCAATATTTTATAGACGAAGACTTGTTAGAAGTTTCTTAAAAAATTTCTACAAAAGGGAAATTAATTCACAATAATTTGTTAAAATTCTCGTTTTTAAGAAAAATCATATAAAAATACTGTGATTTTTTTGTTTAATTTGTGTTAAATTTCTAATTTTAACAAAATTTTTAGGCGAAAATGAATAATAAATTTATCCCAATAATCTCCGTATTCATGACGATTTCACTTGTTGTTTTCGTGTCATTGCAATTTTATTGGCTTAAAGAATATTACACCGCACTAGAGCAAGATTTTTCTAATAAAGTATATACTGCGCTAGAAAATTCAAGTAAGAAAATTGAAGAATTAGAAATTCAGAAATACAACGAAAAATTTAAAAATTTCGACAAAACTTTAGCCAATAACGCTAAAAGCCCTACTCTTTTTCAAATCCAGCAAACGCAGGATTCTGCAAACAAAACCACGCTTACTTTCAATAAAACCATTATTGAAAAACAAAATATTCCTATTTCTAAAAAAGGAGACAGCATTACCAAAATAAAACTTTACAAAGACGAAGGTTTATACAGCATTAAAAAAAACGAAAGCACTCCTCAGATTATTTCTTCGGTTCAGAGTCAAGACATCAGTAGCGGACAATTTACTTTGACAGAGTTTGCGAAATTTAACGCTTCTAACTTACCTATCAACCAAAGAGTTAATCCAAAAATGCTGGATTCCGTTCTCGCTAAAGAGCTGAAAAACAATGGAATAAACTCTAAATTTGGTTATGGAATTTTAGATAAAAACAATAAATTGACTCAAATTTCCAACAATACTTATTTAGATCAACGAGACAAAACCAATTATAATTTTCCACTTTTTACAGACGATAAAGACCGAACGCTTTTTACGCTTTCACTAGTTTTCCCAAGAAAAGATGCGTCTTTGGCAATGAACAATTTGCCTATGTTATTAGGAACTTTCATGTCCTTATTAACCATTTTGGGAATCTACATCATCTCGATTAATTACATGATGAAACAGAAAAAAATATCAGAAGTAAAAACTGATTTCATCAATAACATGTCTCATGAATTCAAAACACCATTAGCTACCATTTCCGTAGCAACAGATGCTTTGGCTAATGATAAAATTTCTACCAATCCAGAAAAGGTAAAATATTATTCTCAACTCATCAAACAAGAAAACTTGAGAATGAAAAAACAGGTAGAAAACGTTCTCAACATGTCTAAATTAGAGCGAAATGAAGTAAAACTCTTCTTAAAAGAGACCAATGTAAGAGAACTCATTAAGCAAATTTCTCAATCATTTAGACTTATTGTAGAAGAAAGAGGCGGAACATTAACCGAAGAATTCAAAGCGGAACACTATCATGTAAAAGTAGATGAATTCCACCTTTCTAACGCACTGGTTAATTTACTGGACAACGCCAATAAATATTCTCCAGAAACCCCAGAAATTAGAATTACTACTAGAAATGAACCTGGATTTTACGTCATTGCGATTTCTGATAAAGGAATGGGAATGGAACAACATAACAGAACCAAAATTTTCGAAAAATTCTTCAGAGAAGAAACCGGGAATATTCACAATGTAAAAGGACAAGGTTTAGGATTGTCTTATGTGAAGAAAATCGTAGAACTGCATAACGGCCAAGTGATTGTAGAATCAGAAAAAGATAAAGGCAGCACATTCACCATCAAACTGCCGATGAAATAACAACAAATAAAAAACACCAAATATTATGAGTAACAGAATCTTATTAGTAGAAGACGACCAAAGTTTCGGAGCGGTACTTAAAGATTATTTAAGCATTAACAACTTTGATGTAACCCTTGCTATTGATGGCGAATTAGGGCTAAAAGAATTTACAGAAAAGGAATTTGACATTTGTATTTTCGATGTCATGATGCCCAAAAAAGACGGCTTTTCACTAGCTGAAGACGTGAGAAAAATAGACAAGAATACTCCCATTATATTTTTAACGGCAAGAAACCAGCGTGAAGACGTGTTAAAAGGCTATCAAATTGGTGCAGATGATTACATCACAAAACCATTTGACACCGAATTACTTTTATACAAAATCAAAGCTATTTTACAAAGAAGTGCAGTAGTAGAAGACGAAGAGCAAGAGCAATTTAAAATTTCTAACATGTTTTTCGATTCAGTTTTAAGACAATTACGAGTAGGCGATAATGAATATAAACTTTCGCCAAAAGAAAACGAATTACTAAAACTTCTTTGCCTACACAGAAATGATTTTATGCCAAGAGATTTAGCATTAAGAAAAATCTGGAAAAAAGAAAATTATTTCACGGCAAGAAGTATGGACGTGTACATTGCTAAACTCAGAAAACTCCTAAAAGATGATGAAGGATTAGAAATCATCAACGTGCACGGAGAAGGTTTCAGACTTTTAGTGAAAAATTAAATAAAAAAATCCACCAAAATTTGGTGGATTTTTTGTTATGCTAATGTGTGAAAATTATTTCGCTTCTACACAAAAAACTCTGTATTGTACCGCAATTGCAGCAGGGAAATAACTTCTAATTCTAGCTAAATCTCCACTAGCAGATTGCTTACTGAAATAGCTCCCCACCAAAACCTTATAATTTGGTCTTAATGAAGCATCAGTTTCTGCTTTCATATTAGGGAATTTCGTACGGAAATAAGATTTCACTTTGTTGGCTTCTTCATTACTTTTTACAACCGCCACCTGAATTTTGTAACCTAAAATTCTAGGATTATCTCTACAGATTTCAGCATTTGTTTTAGGTTTCGTCGAAATTTCTACTTTCGGAGCTTCATTTTTGTTCGCTTCTTCCTCTTTAATCTTATCACATTTCCCTTCTAAATCCGTTAAAAGTTCATTTACTCTGCTATCCATAGAAACTTTCAACTCTGTTCCATTATGTGTTTCTTTTTTCTCAACTACCTGAGCATTAGAGATATTAAAACTTAAAAAAGCTAATAATGATAGTATTTTTATTACGTTTTTCATTAAAATTATTTTTGACAAAGTTAATACAAATAAAAATTATACCAATCTTTCTTATTTAGAACAATTATAAATTAAAAAAATTTGATAAAATACATGCAAACCTTCTGTTAATATTGTGTTAAAGTATTATTTTTGCGGAATTGAATGTAAACTCAATAGTATTAACCCAAGATTATTTAAATGATTAGTTGGAGAAAGCATTACAAGAGAGTGTTGTTAGCATGTAGTTTGCTCTTAACAACCAGTGCTTCTATTTACGCTCAAGATCTTAAAGGTGACGCTAAGAAAGGAGAAACCCTTTTTAAGACCAATTGTTCTGCGTGTCACGCGCTAGATAAACAAATGGTAGGCCCAGCTTTAGGAGGCGTAGTAGACAGATTAAAAACGGAACAAAATTTAGGTGTAGATTGGTTCCAAAAATGGATTAGAGATAACAAAGCACTTAGAGCTTCTGGCGATAAGTATGCGAATGAAGTCTTCGAAAAATTCAACAAAGTAGAGATGACTGCGTTTCCAAATCTTACAGATCAGGATATTGCAGACCTTCTAGAATACACCACTAATCCGCCAAAAGCAGAGCCTGCTGCAGCAGAAACTGATGTGAATTCACCAGAAGCCATCAAAGCTGCTCAAGATGAAAAAAATAATTCATCTGCTCTATTAATTTCTTTAGCCGCAGTTGGAGGATTACTTCTTTGGTTACTTTTCAGATTAACCCAACTCGTAAATTTACACAGAAAATCTGGAGAAATTTCTGCTCTAGACGCTACAAGAATCAACTCAATTGGCGAATTCTACGAGAAGTACAATACGCTAGGTAAAGCATTAATGGGATTATTAGCCCTATTTGCACTTTACGGAATTTGGAATTGGTTAATGTGGGTAGGTGTATACAAAGGTTATCAACCAGAGCAACCTATTTACTTCTCTCACAAAATTCACGCTGGTGAGAATAAAATCGATTGTCAATTATGTCACTCAAGTGCTAAGTATGGTAAAGTATCAGAGATTCCTTCTGTAAACGTTTGTATGAATTGCCACAAAGGTATTTCAGAATACAAAGGAAAATACATAGAAGAAGGAAAATCTAGAGAATTCTATACTGCAGAGATTAAGAAAATCTACGAAGCTGCTGGTTGGGATGAAGGTTCACAGTCTTACACTGGAAAAACTAAACCAATCGAGTGGGTGAGAATTCACAATATGCCAGATTTCGTATACTTCAATCACGCACAACACGTGGTAGCTGGTGAACAAACCATCATTAAAGCTAAAAAAGTAGACGTAGTATGTAAAGCTTGTCACGGTCAAGTTCAAGAAATGGACAAAGTACAAATGGCAAATAACTTTACAATGGGATGGTGTATTGATTGTCACAGAACTACAGAAGTAGACATGACAAACGGTTATAACAAAGAATACTACCAAAAACTTCACGACAAGTTGAAAAAACAATACGGTGGAGAAACTAAAATGACCGTAGACGCTATTGGTGGTTTAGAGTGTGGTAAATGTCATTATTAATAACAGAAAATTAGAAGTATAAATGGCTTCAAATAAAATACAATTCAGAAGTATTCACGAACTTAAAGACCAATCGCTTAACGCGAAATTGGCTCAAAAAGAATTTCAAAACGAAATTCCTGTAGATGAGTTCTTGGGTGATGCAGAAAAAATGAACAATTCTGGGACTTCTAGAAGGGATTTCTTAAAATTATTAGGCTTCTCTACTGCGGCGGTTACGCTTGCAGCTTGTGAAGCTCCAGTAATCAAAACAATTCCTTACGTGGTAAAACCACACAGTATTATCCCAGGAATTCCTAATTATTATGCATCTACCTATTTTGACGGGTTCGACTTTGCTAGTGTTTTAGTAAAAACTAGAGAAGGTAGACCAATTAAAATTGAACCGAATAAAACTGCAAATGATCTAGGTAAAACAAATGCTAGAGCTCAAGCAAGTGTATTGTCATTATATGATAATGATAAAATTAAACAACCAAAACTAGACGGTAAAGACGAAACTTTCGACAAAGTAGATTCTGTAGTTCTAGAAGCATTAACTAAGGCTCAAGCTGAAAACAAGAAAATTGTAGTTCTTTCTCATTCATATCCTTCTCCTACATTCAAGAAATTATTCGGAGAGTTTAAAGCTAAATATCCTAATGCAGAATTAGTAACTTACGATGCTTATACGTATGCTGCTGCATTAGACGCTGCTCAAGAAGTTTTCGGTAATAGAGCATTACCAGTTTACGACTTATCAGCTACTGAATTAGTGGTTTCTTTCCAAGCAGATTTCTTAGGAGATTATAACGCAAATAGCTTAGAAACATCATACGCAGCTGCTAGAAAACCAGGAGCTAACATGCTTAGACATATTCAAGTAGAATCTAACATGTCTCTTACTGGTGCTAACGCTGATACTAGAATTAAGCAAAAACCTTCTGCTGTAAATAAAACTTTAGTAGAAGTTTATAACGCAATCGTAGGAGGTGGCACTTCTGATAAAGTAGCTTCTGAAATTGCTAAAGAATTACAAGCTAAAGGAAACAAAGCGGTAGTTTTTGCTGACGGTTCTAAAGCTTCTTATGTTCTGGCACACTTAATCAATCAAAAATTAGGTTCTGTAGCTTTCACTGGAAAAGCTAACCTATTAAAAGAATATGACAACGCTAGATTTAACGAGTTTTTAACTTGGGTAAATGCTGGTCAAGTTGGTGTTTTAGTTGCTAACAACGTAAACCCAATCTATTCTCACGCAAAAGGTGCAGAATTCAAAAAATCATTAAGCAAAGTAGGAACTGTAGTTGCTGTAGCTGATAAGAAAAACGAAATTGCTCAAGCAGCAAAAGTAGTCATTCCAGCAGCACACTGGTTAGAATCTTGGGGTGATATCGCTCCTCAAACTGGTGCTTATTCATTAATGCAACCTACGATCCAAAAAATATTCAAGTCTAGACAAATTGAAGAATCACTTCTTGTTTGGATGAATGGAAAAGGATTTACTCCTAACTATTATGAATATTTAAAAGCTAATGCTGCAACAATTCTTAATGGAACTTCATTTAACCAAGCACTTTATAATGGTTTTAATGCAGGAAACATTACAGGAACTCTATCTTACACAGGTGGAGATGCTGCAAAAGCGGTTTCAGAATTACAAGGATTCAAAGCTTCTAAATTAGAACTTGTACTATATACCACTACTGCAATGGGAGACGGTACTCAAGCCAATAATCCTTGGTTACAAGAGTTACCAGATCCAATTACGAGAATGGCTTGGGATAACTACCTTACTATTTCTCCAGCAGACGCTAAAGAATTTGGTATCGAGAATGAATTAAATGCTAGAATGCAGTTAGATGGTACTGTGGTAAATCTTACTGTAAATGGTGTGAAATTAGAAAACGTTCCAGTTTTCATTCAGCCAGGTCAAGCAGAAGGTTCATTAGGTCTTGCTTTAGGTTATGGTAAAAAAGACTCAGGTAAAGTAGCTGAAACAGGTGTAAACGCTTATCCTTTATTTGATGGTTACAACACTGTAGTATCTAACGTTTCTATTGAAAAATCAGGAGCAGATGATCACGAATTTGCAGGTGTACAGCTTCAAAATACATTAATGGGTCGTTACGAAATCGCTAAAGAAGTAACATTAGATACTTACTTAAACGAAGATGTAAACAAGTGGAATAAGCCATTAACAATGGAAACATTACAAGGAACATTACCTATGGGTAAAGTAGATCTTTGGGATGCTTTCGATGATACTGATGGTCCTCACTTTAACCTTTCTGTAGACCTTAACTCATGTATCGGTTGTGGAGCTTGTATCATTGCTTGTCAAGCAGAAAACAACGTACCTGTAGTAGGTAAAGAAGAGGTAAGAATGTCTAGAGATATGGCTTGGCTAAGAATCGATAGATATTACTCTGCTAAAGAAAAAATAGAAGTAAAAGAAGGGATTGATAAGGGATTAAATGTTCCTAACCTTTATGATATATTAATTGAACCAAACGAAAGTCCTGATGTGATTTTCCAACCAGTAATGTGTCAGCACTGTAATCACGCACCATGTGAAACAGTATGTCCTGTTGCTGCAACTTCTCACGGTAAGCAAGGTCAAAACCAAATGGCTTACAACAGATGTATCGGTACAAGATATTGTGCAAATAACTGTCCTTACAAAGTAAGAAGATTCAATTGGTTTACTTATAACTTGAATGATAAGTTTGACTTCAACATGAACAACGATTTAGGAAGAATGGTTCTAAATCCAGATGTTGTAGTAAGAACTAGAGGGGTAATGGAAAAATGCTCTATGTGTATCCAAATGACTCAAGCTACAATTCTAGAAGCTAAAAAAGAAGGCAGAAGAATTGAAGATGGAGAACTTAAAACAGCTTGTTCGCAGGCTTGTTCTACAGGAGCACTTAAATTCGGTGATATGAATGACAAATCATCAGAAGTAAGAGCATTATTCAATGACAAGAGAAAATATGTATTGCTAGAAGAAGTGGGTACTAAACCAAACGTATTCTACCATACAAAAGTGAGAAACAGAAAAGAAAACAACGTTTAAATAATATAAATAGGTAAAAAATGTCAGGACATTACGAAGCCCCTATTAGGGAACCGCTAATTATTGGTCACAAGACTTATCACGATATCACCGAAGATATTGCAAGACCTATCGAAGAAAGAGCCGGAAAACTCTGGTGGATTTCTTTTTGGGCAGCTCTAGTTCTATTTGTATACGGTTTTGGATGTATTGCTTACACCATTGGTACCGGTATCGGAGCTTGGGGACTAAACAAAACCATTAACTGGGGTTGGGATATTACTAACTTCGTTTGGTGGGTAGGTATTGGTCACGCAGGAACCTTAATCTCTGCAGTATTGTTATTATTTAGACAAAGATGGAGAATGTCTGTAAACCGTTCTGCAGAAGCGATGACGATTTTTGCAGTTGTACAGGCGGCTATCTTCCCAGTAATTCACATGGGTAGAGTTTGGGTAGGATATTGGGTATTCCCTTTACCAAACCAATTTGGTTCTCTTTGGACTAACTTTAACTCTCCACTACTTTGGGACGTATTTGCAATCTCTACTTACTTCTCTGTATCTACCGTATTCTGGTTCATGGGACTTATCCCAGACTTTGCGATGATTAGAGATAGAGCAAAAACTCCTTGGACTAAAAAGATTTATACATTCCTAGCCTTCGGTTGGGGTGGTAAAGCAAAACACTGGCAAAGATTCGAAGAGTTATCTCTTGTATTAGCTGGTTTAGCAACACCACTTGTATTCTCAGTACACACTACTGTATCATTTGACTTCGCAACTTCAGTAATCAAAGGATGGCACTCTACCATCTACCCTCCTTACTTCGTAGCAGGTGCGATTTTCTCAGGATTTGCAATGGTACAAACCCTTCTATTAGTTGCTAGAAAAGTAGCACACTTAGAAGATTATATTACCATGTATCATATCGAAATTATGAATATCGTAATCATCGTAACAGGTGGTATGGTAACAGTAGCTTATGCTGTAGAATACTTCATCGGTTGGTACTCAGGAAGTAGATATGAAGACTTTACATATTTATCTCCAGGTGCTGCTACTGGTCCTTACTGGTGGGCATTCTGGGCGCTAATTATCTGTAACTTAGTTGTTCCTGCTTCTTTCTGGTTCAAAAAATTAAGAACAAATATTATTTGGACTTTCTTCGTAGCATTAATCATCAACATCGGTATGTGGTTTGAAAGATTTGACATCATTGTTATCAACCTTTCTAGAGACTACTTACCAGGTTCTTGGACGATGTTTAAGCCAACGATTATAGACGTAGGAGTTTATTTAGGAACAATTGGTTTCTTCGGAGTATTATTCCTATTGTACGCTAGAACATTCCCTGTAATTGCACAGGCTGAATTGAAGACTATTTTGAAAATTTCAGGTGAAACTTATAAAGCAAAAGAAGGAGATGAGCACCACTAAAAGAATATATGGACTTTATGGCGATGACGACGATTTAATGAACGGCGTTAAAGCTTTCAGAGATAAAGGTATTGAAATTACCGAAGTGTATACTCCATTCCCAGTTCACGGACTAGATAAAGCTTTAGGTCTTAAGAAAACTAGAATTTCAGACGCAGCTTTTATCTATGCAGTTTATGGTGTTACCATTGGTGCTTTAGCAACTTGGTACATGATGAATCATGACTGGCCACAAAACATAGGTGGTAAACCAGCTTTCTGGTGGGCTCATAACATGCCTGCTTTTGTAGTTCCAATGTTTGAATTAATGGTATTCTGTGCTGCACACATGATGTCTCTTACTTTCTTAGTAAGAAATAAAATGTATCCTGGAGCTGCTCCTCAGAATCCAGATCCTAGAACTACGGATGATAAGTTTATGATGGAGTTTGTGTCTGACGATGTAGAAACCATTAAACAGATGCTGATTGAAACAGGTGTAGAAGAAATAACTGTAAAAGATGCGTAATATGAAAAATATTTTAAAAATAACAACCATCTTGGGAATCTCAGTTATCGCGCTGAATTCTTGTGGACCAAAAGATAATCCGCCATTAGTTTTTTTCCCGGATATGTATTTCCCTATTGCTTATGATCCAATGATTAAAACTGCTAGTAAAGCAGATGGACATTATGTAAGCAAAGAAAACGAAATCCCGGCTTTTGTAAATAACTACGGTTCTACTCTACTTTCTCCTGTAGAAGGTACGGTTCCTCAAGACAAGGAAGGAATTTTACCAGAAGATAAAACTCCTAAAAATGTAGAAGAATATACTGCATTTTATGAAGAGTCAAAAAGTGTTACTGTTTCTCCTCTAGATCCTAAAAATAAAGAAAAGGACTTAGCAAGAGGTAAAAAATTATACGAAATGACTTGCGCAGCTTGTCACGGTGTGGCTGGTGATGGACAAGGTCCAATTGTACAAAGTGGTGCATATTCTGGTGTTCCAGCTTTCAAAGACAGACAGATTACAGTAGGAACTACTCATTATGTAATTGTAAACGGAAGAAACTTGATGGGATCTTACGCTGGTCAATTAGCTCCTGCTGATAGATGGAGAGTAGCAATGTATGTAATGAGCGCTTTCAAAGCTGATGCTGTAGCTCCTGTAGCCGCTGCTGATGCAACTACAACTCAAACCAATACTAAATAATAAAAACAGAAAAAAATGTATAGTTTTTCACCAAAATTAAAATTGTATTCTATTATACTGATAGTTGTTGGATTGGTACTATTCGGTATTGGCTACCTATTAAATCATGGGTTAAATGAGTCTGCAATTCAGACAATGATGGATAATGTACACCATGGTACAGAACATCATACCCCAATGAACTCTTCAGAATTAGTAGGACCTCAAGATAATGCTGCACACTTAGAACATGCAACGCATCAGATTCATAATACACCGTTCTCGGCTTTATTAACTGCTGCTATGTTATTCTTCGGAATTTCTGCTTGTGCTTTATTCTTTTTATCAATTCAGCATGCAGCTCACGCTGGTTGGTCTGTAATTGTAACAAGAGTAATGGAAGCGGTAGCTTCATTCATTCCAGTAGGTGGGATTGTTTTATTAATCTTAACCTTATTAAATGTAGGTGGCATTGCTCACTTATATCACTGGATGGATAAAGACTTAATCGATCCTAATTCTCCAAACTTTGATGTCATCCTTTACGAAAAATCTAAATTTTTAAATATTCCTTTCTATGTAGTGAGAATCCTTATCTATGTAATTGGTTCTTGGTTCTTCGTTTGGAAAATTAAAAAAGTTTCTAAGAGATTAGACGAAACTAAAGATAGAAAAGATTACAAAGCATTATACAACTGGAGCGTAGGTTACATAGCATTCTTCGGATTTGCTTCTGCAGCTTGGGCTTGGGATTTCTTAATGTCTATTGACCCTCACTGGTATTCTACTCTTTATATTTGGTATTCTATGGTATCTACTTTATCTAGTGCTGTTGCAGTAATCATTATTGTTGCAGTTTACTTAAAGAAAAAAGGAGTTTTACCACAGTTTAATGATAACCACCTACATGATTTAGCTAAATTCTTATTTGCTACTTCAATGTTATGGACTTATTTATTCTTTGACCAATTCATGCTTTACTGGTATGCAAACATCCCAGAAGAAGTAAGATATTTCTTCGATAGATTTGCTTACTACAAGTACACATTCTTACCAATGCTTATCATCAACTTCTTAATACCACTATTGGTGTTAGTAAGTTCTAGCATAAAGAGAAATTACAAAGTAGTAACTACAATGGCTGTTCTAGTAATTCTAGGTCACTGGTTAGATTTCTTCAACATGGTAATGCCAGGAACAGTAGGACCTTTCTGGAATAATGCATACACATTCTTATTAGTAGTTGGTGCATTCTTATTCATGGTAGGTTTATTCGTTTTAGTAGTAATGTCTGCATTATCTAAACTTAAATTGATTCCTGAAGGAAATCCTCTAGTAAAAGAATCTAAGATTTTTGAATATCCTTTCTAATTTCAGAAAGAAACATCATATAAATCCCAACTTATTGTTGGGATTTTTTTATTTTTGTATATAAATATTCATTTTATGAAACGTTTCCTTTTTCTAAGCATATTTTCATTGCTTTTTTTAATTGGTTGTAAAAAAGATGCAGTAGACGCAAGCAGTACAAAAGCCTTCCAAGAAAGTATCAATGACATGTCTTCTTCGCTTCCCACTATTAAACAAATTAAGTTTAATGAAGCCCTTTATATTCTAAAAACCTTTGGGGTAGATGCAGAAGGCGATATCGAAGAGTTAAAAGCTCTTGGCAAACTTCTAGAAGGAAAAAAAGTGCCAGAAATCTTTGCAATGGCAGACAAAGTAGCACAAGAAAACGGAATCAACTGGGCAAGTACAGCTCCTCCTTCATTAGGTGAAATGAATATCTTCCAAAATATCATGCCGTCTGAAACAGATGTAAATGATATTGCCGCAAATTCTTTGCAAATTACAATCAGTGAAGTTTCTGTAGATAGTGTTTTAGGACCAAAAGCTTTACAAATCGTTCCAAGATTATTAGACGCAGCAGGAAATAAAGTAGATTTCGAAAATGCAGCCTTAGAAACCACTTTAGAAGTTTCTAGCCAAGGTGTAAAACTTTTGACTTCTAAAAATTTAATGCAAAACAATCAATTCAAAGGGTTTTATATGAGATTTTCTTCTCTTCCTCAAGAGAAAGTAATAGACAATAAAATTGACATAAAAGTTACTGTAAAAACTTCTAAGAAAACCATTCAAATGACCAAAATGGGTGTAGATGTAAATCCTAACGCTCTTTTGATGCCTCAAAGCTCTGAAAATCCAGAAAATCTTGAAGGAACTCCAGAAGAAAATGCTACGGGAACAGATTCTCCAAAAGTAATTGGAGATCCAAAAAATACCGTTGTGAATTTCTTAAGCAACTTAAACAGTCAGAACTTAAAAGCAGCTTACAGTCAGTCAGAAAACCCGAATTGGGGTTCTTATGAAACATTTGCCAATCCTACGTCTGGTTTTGGAACGGTAAAAAGTGTAGATGTAACCAACGTTTCTACTAAAGCGAATGCCAATAACACTGCAAGTGTAAATGCAACGTATACGGTAACAGATAAAGCAGGAAACGCAACTTCACTTGATGTTTCTTATGGATTAAAAGCGACAGAAACAGGCTGGAAAATCACCAGCTATAAAATCAATTCTTCTCAAAAAAAATAAATTAAAATCCCATAAAATGGCAACGCAAGATTTAATCGCTAGATTAGAAAGCACAATTCAGAATATTCCAGATTTCCCAATCGAAGGAATACAATTCAAAGACATTACGCCCATTTTCTTAAATCCTAAATTATACGAAGACGTAATTGCAGATTTAGTAGAATTCAGCAGAGGAAAAGTTGATGCAGTGTGCGGAATAGAAAGCAGAGGCTATCTCTTCGGAATTGCAATTGCTGTTGCCCTAGAAGTTCCATTTATTTTAATTAGAAAAAAAGGAAAACTTCCTCCTCCATTTATTTCAGAAAAATATGATTTAGAATACGGAACTGCCGAAATAGAAATGCGCACGAACCAAATTCAACCAAATCAAAGAGTTTTGATTCATGATGATTTATTAGCAACAGGTGGCACAACTGAAGCTGCTGCTAAATTGGTTGAAAAACAAGGCGCAAAAGTGACGCAATTTAGTTTTTTAATTGGTCTTAAAGATCTACACGGCGAAGATAAACTGAAACAGTTTGACGCTGAAGTCTACAGTATTCTGAACTACTAATTTTTAGATTTTGTTTTTTCTAATTCTTTCTTCAGCTCATTAATCTGTTGCTGAAGATAATTTATTTCTGTAGCCTTAGAATTCGGCGCATAATGCCATCTCAATTTAATTTCTTTATTGAGCAAATCTGCTGCGTCTAATTTCTGAGAATCTATAAAATTTTGATCATTGAGAATGGTAATGTCTAGAAATTTTTCACCATTTTCTTCTTCCGCTTTATAATTTACAATAGCCAATTCAGGGTTTTGTTTTTGAATGGTATCAATATATTTTTCGGCATCTGATTTCAATTTTTCGGCGTTCCACTTTTTCTGAGTCAATAAAATACTTGGAAACAGCACCAATAAAGAGATAATGGTAATGATTAGAATATCTTTTTTATTTCTTTTTTCCACTTTTTCGAGATAATATTTTTGATATCCCAAAACAATACTCAAAATCCAAGTTCCCACTCCTATGAAAAAACAATTAATGAGATAATAATACATCCCGCCAAAGAAAAAATCCCAATTCAAATTTGCAATTCCATAACCAGCCGTACACAATGGAGGAATACAAGCCGTGGCTACTGCAACTCCTGCAATTACTTTGATGGCTTCCTTTCTGATGATTCCTAAAAACCATGCAAAACCACCAAAAAGCGCTAACATACAATCGAAAATAGTAGCTTCTTTAAACGCTGCTAATTGTGACGTCTCTTGATGAAATGGTGATAATAAAAAATAAATAGTAGAAGCTACCAAACTGGTAACAATCATTATCGCCCAGTTATAAAGACTAAGTTTTACCAAATTTTTATTGTGAATGGACAAACCAAAAGAAAGTCCTACCACTCATCCCATTAATGGAGATATAAGCATCGCACCAATTACTGCAGCAGGAGAATTGATATTAAGACCAATACTTGCAATCGCCATAGACAAAACAAGTAACCACAAGTTATGCCCACGGAAATAAACACCTTCTTCTATTTCTGCAAAAGTAAAACGCTCTTCTTCTTCTCTTGGTAATGCTAATGTTCTTTTAAGTTTATGATAAGGCATATCAAATGATTTTTTTCAAAAGTAAGCAATATCTACGCTATTTTTTTTGTAAATTTATACAAGAATTCATTGACAATGAATAGATTTTCCGCATTATATAAAAGAATTTTAATTTTAGTAGTCTCCATACTCATTTTTGTCTTATTGGGAGCATTAGCACTTATGTATTCCGAAGAAATGAGATTTCTGGACGCGGTTTGGTACAGTATTATGACGCTTACTACCGTAGGTTTTGGAGTGCCTGATAATTTCTCAGATTTAGGAAAAATCATTACTATTTTTTTAATGCTTTTCGGTGTGGGAGCTGTGCTTTATGGTTTAACAGCGCTTTCATTAGAATTTTTTAACGGAAATTTCTCCAAAGAATACAAACAAAATCTCATCAAACGCAATATGAAAAATTTAGAAAATCACATCATCATTTGTGGTTTCGGGAGAAATGGCAGACAAGCCGCCAGAAAACTTATTCTCCACAAAAAACCTTTTGTTATTATTGACAAAAAACCGCTAGAAAATAGAGATGATGAGTTCCGCAACACTATTTTTATCCACGGAAATGCAGTAGAAGATGAAATCTTGATCAAAGCTGGAGTAGAAAAGGCAAATGGAATCATCGCTAGTTTACCATCTGATGCAGATAATCTTTTTATTGTAATCAGTTCCAAAGAATTAAATCCAAAAATTAAAGTCATCAGCAGAGCTTCTAACAGCAGTACCATCAAAAAATTGAAAACTGCAGGCGCCGAAAATGTAATTATGCCTGATAAAATTGGCGGCGAACACATGGCTTCTCTTCTTATTACGCCAGATTTGGTAGAATTTATTGACAATATTGTGTTGGAAGGCACCAAAAAAATTAACGTTTTAGAAATTTATACGGATAAACTTTCCAAAGAATTTATCGGCAAAAAATTAGAAGAACTTAAAATTTTCCCAAAAACAGGATGTAAAATTGTAGGCTACAAAGACGTTCACGGCGAATACATCATCAATCCTGACGAAAGTAAACTCATAGAACCGAATAGTTGTATTTTCATTCTTGGGCAACCTCATCAGATTGAAAACCTACAAAACATGTATCCTCAATAAGACAAATATTTCTCATAAAAACCTTAACTGAAAACCACTGAAAATAAATATTGTATATCACAATAGAAACTATTATTTTTGCATTTCAATTTCAAAATTATGACAGACAAGCATAAAAGCAAAAAAGAGCTAGAGAACGAAGGAAAAGAAACGGTAGAAATTTTTCAAGATTTAGACCAAACCGCGCTCAAAACAGAGATGTTCATTGAAAAATACGCTAAACAAATCGGGATTATTTTCGGTGCTGTAGTATTAGCGGTTTTAGGATACTTTGCTTATCAGCAATTCATCGCAAATCCTAAAAACGAAGAAGCTACACTGAGCTATCTGGCTGCTCAAAAAAACCTTTCTGAAGGGAAAGATGATATCGCACTAGGTGGAAAATCTGCTGCAAATCCAGGATTCAAAGGTACTTATGAACAATTTCCTGGTACTGATGCTGGTAAACTTTCTGCTTACAATGCAGGTTTATTAAAATTCAAAGAAGGCAAATACCAAGAAGCTTATGATTTATTAGACAAGTTTTCTTCTGATAATAAAATCTTAATGGCTCTAAAATATGGAGCAATGGGAGATGCTCAAGCAAATCTTAACAAAAATGAAGATGCACTTTCTCTTTTAGACAAAGCTGCTTCTGCTTCTGATGATGCTTACACTTCTTATTACTTTACAAGAAAAGCTGGTTTACTAGCACTTGCAATGAAGAAAAACGCTGAAGCTAAAAAATACTTCGAAACCATCGAAGAAAAATATGCAGATTATGACGGCGGCACTTCTGATGCTTATATAGAAATGGTAAAAAACTTTTAAAAATATAAAATGGCAACTGTAAATCTTTCGGATTACAAACCATTACAAATCTCAAATGCTGATTCTTTTAGAATCGGCATTGTTGTTTCAGATTGGAATGATTTTGTAACCTATAACCTTCGCGATGCAGCGATACAAATTCTAGAAAAAGAAGGCGTAAAAAAAGAAAATATAGAAATTTTTTCTGTTCCTGGTGCATTTGAGCTAAGCTACGCTTGCATGCAATTGTGTGCCGCAGAAAACCATGATGCAGTAATTGCCATCGGAAATGTAATTAGAGGAGAAACTCCACATTTTGATTACGTTTGCAGCGCTGTAGCTCAAGGAATTAAAGATTG
Organism: Cloacibacterium normanense; assembly: GCF_003860565.1. Lineage (NCBI taxonomy): Bacteria > Pseudomonadati > Bacteroidota > Flavobacteriia > Flavobacteriales > Weeksellaceae > Cloacibacterium > Cloacibacterium normanense. The sequence goes on along the minus strand of NZ_CP034157.1, from coordinate 2,586,766 downwards.
TAATGTAATGACGGATGTTCCGGCTATTTTCTGTGTTTTGACAGATGACAATAAGGAACAATCTTTAGCAAGAAGTGGAGGAAACCTAGGAAACAAAGGCGTAGAAGCGGCGGTTACTGCTCTTAGAATGATTGAATTCAGAAGAAATTTGAATAAATAATCAAATTCTACACCCAAATCTCAAAATTGCATTAAAATGTATCTTCAAAAAGTAAAACCTTTTCTCTATTTAGGAATTTTTTACCTTATCGTTTCCTTTTTATTAAGGTTAGTATTTGTATTCCATCCGATTACCACTGCAGATTTTTCTTTTGCAGAAGTACTGAAGGTTACTTCACTAGGATTAGTGAATGACATTTTGGTATTTACAATTGCCAGTAGCTTTTTAGCACTTTATTTTTTATTCCTGTCAAACGGTAAATATCAAAACCCTTACGGACAAATCATCCTAGGAGTTCTGGTTCTTGCTTTTATATACATTTTGGCTACCCCGAATAATATTTTCAAACAATATGGAGGTGGCGTAGTAAAAATTGTTTTAGCATTTTTGGGACTTAAAATTTTATTTTTTGCACTGATGCTGTTTTTACCAAAACAAAGGCTCAAAATCAGAAACAGTTTATACTTTACCACACTATTTTTGTACGTGTTATTGATTATTTTCAATGCCGTTTCAGAATATTTTTTCTACAATGAATTTGGGGTTCGTTATAATTTTATCGCGGTAGATTATCTTATTTACACCACCGAAGTTATAGGAAACATCATGGAAAGTTATCCTATCATTCCTTTGTTTACTGCTATTTTCGTAGTAACCGGATTGGCAACTTGGTGGATTTATAAAAAAACTAAAGACAGCCTTCTACAATTACCTAATTTGGTTCAAAAACTTACTTTATTAGGTGTTTTTGCTGTTTTATTGGGAATTAGTTTAAGCTTTGCAGAGAAAATTAACCTTAAAAAAGGAAACATTTTCCAACAAGAAATCGCAGCCAACGGAATGGTAAAATTCTACGAAGCGTTTAGCAATAATACATTAGATTTTTTCACCTTCTATCCTACTGTTGACCAAAAAGCTGCAGAAAAAAACACTCTGCTTCCTTTAGGAACCACCACTTTAAGCAGAACTATCACTTCTGATAAACCAGAATTACAAAAAAATGTAGTTCTCATTTCTATAGAAAGTTTGTCCGCAGCTTACATGAAAGCTTACGGTTACGAAGAAAGTGTAACTCCTTTCTTAGACCAATTGGCACAAAAAAGTTTATTTTTCACCAATTTATACGCCACAGGAAACAGAACGGTAAGAGGTTTAGAAGCATTAACGCTTTGTATTCCGCCAACTGCTGGAGAAAGTGTAATTAAAAGAGAAAAAGAAAACAAAAATAAATTTACCACAGGAAGCGTATTTAAGTCAAAAGGTTACAGCGTAAAATATTTATACGGTGGTTACAGCTATTTTGACAATATGAAAGATTTCTACGGAGGAAACGGCTACGAAATTGTAGATAGAGATAATTTCACGCCAGAAGAAATCACTTTTGCCAATGTTTGGGGAGTTTGTGACGAAGATATGGCCAAAAAAGCCATCAGCGAAATGAACAAAGATTATAAAGCTGGTAAACCTTTCTTCCATCATTGGATGACGGTTTCTAACCACAGACCTTTTACTTATCCAGAAGGAAAAATAGACATTCCTGCAGATTCTAAATCTAGAAAAGGTGGCGTAAAATACACCGATTATTCTATCATGAAATTTTTTGAAATGGCTCAAAAACAGCCTTGGTTCAAAAATACCGTTTTCGTGATTGTAGCAGACCATTGTTCATCTAGTGCTGGTAAAACAGAACTTCCAATGGATAAATATAGAATTCCGGCGATGATTTATTCACCAGAATTTGTGGCGCCACAGAAATTCTCACAAGTTACTTCTCAGATAGATGTAATGCCTACCGTTTTGGGATTATTGAACTTCAAATATCAATCTAAATTTTTAGGTCAAGATGTTTTCTCTAAAAATTTCGTTCCTAGAGCGTATATTGCAACGTATCAGGATTTAGGATTCGTAAAAGACAATTACCTTACGGTGATTTCTCCTACTAAAAATATTAAACAATATCAATTAGTTCAAAAACCTAATACCAATACCACAACTGAGTTTAACATTTATTACACCGAAAATCTTTTACAAGACAATCCTAGAAAAGATTTGGTAGATCAAACCATTTCAAATTATCAAAGTACAAGCTTTTGGCTAAAAAATAAAATGCTCGACAAATAATTTTTTATTACATTTATCCATCATTAAATCTAAAATTTTAAAATTATGAAATGGACAAACGATAGAGCAGACAACGTAGATGATAGAAGAGGTTCTGGTGGTGGCGGAATGCTAGTTGGAGGTGGATTAGGAACCTTAATTATTGCTGCAATTATATTTTTCTTGGGAGGTGATCCTTCTGCTATTTTAAGTAACGGTGTTGGAAACGCTCCTCAAACAGAACAAAGAGAACTCACTGCTGAAGAACTTCAGGTAAAAGAATTTGTAAGAATGCTTTCTGCAGAAAATAACCAAACTTGGACTAAAATTTTCTCAGAAAACGGAATGCAATACAGAGAACCTAAAATTGTACTCTTCGAAAATGTAACGCAATCTGGCTGCGGAACTGCACAAGCTGCAATGGGACCTTTTTATTGCCCTGCAGATGAAACGGTTTACATGGATATGAGTTTCTTTGGTGAAATGCAACAGAAATTTGGCGCTCGAGTTACAGAATTTACGGTGGCTTATGTTTTGGCTCATGAAATTGGGCATCACATCCAGACGATTTTAGGAACTACTCAACAAGTAGATAAAATGCGCAGAAGCGGACAATATTCCGAGGGTGAAATGAATAGAGCTTCGGTTGCTACAGAATTACAAGCAGATTTCTACGCAGGTTTATGGGCAAAACAAACCGATAACAGAGAAAAATTTCTTGATCCTCAAGATATTCAGAGCGCTATGGAAGCAGCAGCAGCAGTAGGCGATGATAATATTCAAAAAAGAACCGCAGGTTATGTAAACCAAGAAGCTTTTACTCATGGTAGCTCGAAACAACGTGTGGAATGGTTCATGAAAGGTTATAATTCTGGAGATATAACCCAAGGAAATACTTTTGATCAATTGTTTAGATAATATCAAGATGAAAACCCATCATTTATTAATTCCAAAAAATATTATTCTTCCCATATCAATACTAGGATTAATATTGACTGTTATAGGAACGTTAATGAAACTAAATCATTGGAGTTTTGGAATATTTACTCCAAATTTAGTACTATCAATTTCAATTGTTTGTTCGCTTTTATCAATATTTGTAGTTTTATTAGATATTGCAAAAAATCCGATAAAAAATAAATTATTGTGGATTATTCCCTTGCTTTTTATAGGGAATTTAGTGGCGATAATTTATCTCATCAATAGAGAAGTTCATTTAAGAAAAGCATTAAGATAAAATTAAAATCCCGAAAATAGACTGCACCCAAAAGTTTAGACAAAATTAAACAATATTTTCAAAGGAAAGAGTTCGGTACTGTACCGGACTCTTTCCTTTGAGATTGAGTCTTATTCTATCATTGTTGTAATAGTGAATGTACTTCACTATTTCGATCTTAAGTTCCTGAATGGAACCAAACTTTCTGGTATAAAACATTTCTGATTTTATCGTTCCAAAAAAGTTTTCTATCACCGCATTGTCCAAACAGTTTCCTTTTCGGGACATACTTTGAATAATACCTTTTTCTTTTAACAAGTTTTGGTAATGTTTCATTTGATATTGCCAACCTTGATCAGAATGTAGAATGATGTTTTGTGTAGATTTTACTTTTCTGAATGATTTCTTTAGCATTCTGATGATTTGGCTAAACACAGGTCTTTCAGATAAGTCAAAACTGACAATTTCACCATTAAATAAATCGATGATTGGAGATAGGTAAAGTTTATTACCCGATACATTAAACTCTGTAACATCGGTTGCCCATTTCTGATTAGGAGTGTCCGATTTGAAATCCCTCTGTAGAACATTGGGCGCAATTTTCCCCTGCTCTCCCTTGTAAGATTTATATTTCTTCACTCGGATAATACTCTTTAAACCTAATATTTTCATAAGTCGTAAAACCGTTTTGTGATTAATCAAAATTCCTTTTTCTTTCAAAAGCAAAGTAATTCTTCTATAGCCCAACCTTCCTTTGTGACGATGATAAATCTGCTTAATCATTTCTTTTATTTCCGCATATTTATCTTTCATTTGAAAGCGTTTTTGATAGTAATAAAAACTGCTTCTTGCCATCGATGTACAATGCAGCAGTACTGCTAAATCAAAGTCCTGCCTTAACTCTTCGATGGCTTTGGATTTTTCCTTTCCTGAATTAAGGCGTCTAACTTTTTTAAAATGGCGTTCTCGGCTTCTAAATAATAAATCCTCTCCAACAGTTCTTCCTCCCTTGTTAAGGGTTTGCCTGTTTTCTTTTTTTTTCGCTTGTAATTACTCATGGTTTTAGGTCTTCCTCTGGGTCTGTTTTCTAAACCTAAAATACCATTTTTTTTGTAATTACGCTGCCAACTAAGAATACTGGACTCCGCAGGAATATTAAACCTTCTCGACGCTTCTTTTAAACTTAAATTCTCTTTCTCAATTACTGATAAAATCTTTAATTTAAAATCTTTTGTGTAATGCGTATTGGAAAGCCGAACAAGTCCTGAAACTCCATAAAGTTCATAAAATTTTATCCATTTACGAACCAAGGAACCACAAACTCCAATGCGTTTTCCTAAATCGTCTGTTCCAATGTCCCCTTTGTGATATCTCTTTATAGCTTTTAATTTAAAGTCTACTGAATATTTACTTTTTCCCATAAAAAATGCCCCTAAAAAGTGTCTAACTTTTTGGGGCAGTCCAAAATTTTCGGGATTTATTTTTTTAATTTTGAAAACAATCAACGCTCGCTTCGCTCGCGCCTTTTCAATTCTACTTTAGACCTTTAAAAAATTCCCACATCACGATTCCACCGCAAACCGAAACATTTAGAGAATGTTTAGTTCCCAACTGTGGAATTTCTAGACATTCATCTAAATCGGATAAAATTTCATCAGAAATTCCGTCTACTTCATTGCCTAAAACCAAAGCATATTTTTTAGTTCTATCAATGTTAAAATCTGTAATCATCACAGAGTTAGTGGTCTGTTCTATTCCTAAAACTTCGTAACCCAGAGTTTTTAAATCTATTACAGCTTCTTTTACATTCTCATAAAATTGCCAATCTACACTTTCAGTTGCGCCTAATGCTGCTTTGTGAATTTCTCTGTGAGGCGGTTTCGGAGTAATGCCACAAAGAATAATTTTCTCCACCAAAAAAGCATCTGCAGTTCGGAAAGCCGCACCTACATTATGCATACTTCTTACATTATCTAAAACCACCAACAACGGAATTTTCTCCGTCTTTTTGAAGGTTTCTACATCTATTCTTCCTAATTCTTCTAATTTCAGTTTTTTGGTAGGTTGCATTTTCGTATTTTTGGGCAAAATTAATTTTTAAACACAAAGCACACAAAGATTTTGCACAAAGAACACTAATTTTTTAGATTTTTTTTTCAATTTTTTGTGAAGTTTTTTAGAATGATAAAATATTTTAGAATTTTAATCTTACTTTTTTTTCCAATAATAACTTTTGGTCAAATTAAAATGCGTCCCATTAATGAACTTATAAACACTGAAGATTCATCTTGGTCACTTGTAAAAGAATGGATTGTTAATTCTAAAAATAAAGTTGAAATTTTACCGATTTCAAACATTGAACAAGCAAAAGATGCTCTTTATAAAACACAAGTTACAACCCGTTCTCCGATGGGAGCAATTGTTTATATGACTGGTGGAATCTTAATTGATAATGGATGGATAAGAATATTAGGTTCTGGAAATGAAAAAATAAAAAGATCATTACCAGAGTGGAATAAAGGAAAATCTTTTGAGAAATATGGAGAGCCAACATCTTTCTTTTTAATTGCAGATGATGTAATTGGCGGTTTTTATGTTCTAAATAATGGGGAATTTGGAAAAGATTTAGGAAAAGTTTATTATTTTGCGCCTGATACTTTAGAATTTGAACCACTTGATTTGACATATTCAGACTTTCTAAATTTTTGTTTTAATGGAAATTTAAAAGGCTTTTATCAAGATTATCGCTGGAAAAACTGGGAAAATGATATCTCGAAATTAAATGGAGATGAAGTTTATAATTTTTTTCCTTATTTGTGGACGAAAGAAGGAAAAAATATAGAAAATGCTTCAAAAAAAATTATTCAAATTGAAGAACAATATCATCTAAATATTGATTTTAGAAAACAACTCAAAATTAATAATGATTAATTGCGCCTCTGCGTTAAAGAACAAATCATATGGCAAAAAAAGAAACTCCGTTAATGACTCAGTACAATACCATCAAGGCGAAATATCCAGATGCGCTATTGCTTTTCAGAGTGGGAGATTTCTATGAGACTTTCGGGCAAGATGCCATTAAAACTTCACAAATTTTAGGGATAGTTCTTACCAAAAGAGCCAATGGAGAAGGTCATATTGAGTTAGCAGGTTTTCCGCATCATTCTGTAGATTCTTACTTGCCAAAATTGGTAAGAGCCGGAATGCGTGTTGCGATTTGCGACCAATTGGAAGACCCAAAAATGGTGAAAGGTATCGTGAAACGTGGCGTTACAGAATTGGTAACTCCGGGTGTTACGTTTAACGAACAAGTTCTCAATTCCAAAAAAAATAATTTCTTGCTTTCTCTACACAAGGAAAAAGAGAAATTTGGGATTGCGCTAGTAGACGTTTCTACGGGTGAATTTCTAGTTGCAGAAGGAAATTTAGAGAAATTACTGCACATTGTTCACACTTTTGATCCTGCTGAAATTATTTACCAAAGAACCGCCGAAATTCCTTCTCAACTTAAAAATAAAAACTGTTTTAAGCTAGAAGATTGGGCTTATCAATATAATTTTGCTTACGAAAAACTGAATTCCCATTTCAAAACAAAATCTCTAAAAGGTTTCGGGATTGAAGAACAAAAATTGGGGATTACAGCAGCTGGAGCAATTTTCGCTTATTTAGTTGAAGATACACATCACGCTCTTTTACAGCATATTACTAAAATTCAGAGCATTCCGCAAGATGATTATTTGATGATGGATAATTTCACTTTAAGGAATTTAGAAATTGTACATTCTAGTAATTTTCAAGGGAAATCTTTGCTCGATATTATCGATAAAACTTCCACAGCAATGGGAGGAAGATTGCTTCGCCGAAGATTAATTTTACCTTTAAAATCAGTAAACGAAATCAACCGAAGACTTTCTCTGATTGAGTTTTTCAACAAAGAAGATTCTTTGAAATTTGAAATTCTGGATTTATTAAAAGGAATTTCAGATTTAGACCGATTGGTTGGAAAATTGGCTGCCGAAAAAATTTCACCGAAAGAACTCGGTTATCTTCGTCAGAGTTTAATCAATATTCAGAAAATTAGAGAATTATTGAGTTCTCATCACGATGTTTTAGCTTGGCTAGAACCTCTGAACAATTTGGAAGAACTCATTTCTTATCTTCAAAATCATTTGAATGAAGAACTTCCGGTAAACCTCAACAAAGGAAATGTGATCAAATCCGAAGTTTCGGAAGAACTCGATAGATTGAGAAATCTTCAAAACAAAGGCAAAGGTTTCTTAGACGAAATGTGCCAAAGAGAAATCGAAAGAACGGGAATTTCTTCCTTGAAAATTGATTTTAATAATGTTTTTGGTTACTACATCGAGGTTAGAAATACACATAAAGACAAAGTTCCAGAAGATTGGATTCGTAAACAAACGTTGGTAAATGCAGAGCGCTACATTACCGAAGAATTAAAGGAATACGAAACGCAAATTCTCGGTGCAGAAGAAAAAATTTCGCAGATTGAGCACCAATTGTATCGTCAGGTTTGTGAAAATGTGATGATGTATATTGACCAAATTCAGGAAAATTCTAGATTAATTGCTGAATTAGATTGTGCGGTTTCGCTTTCTGAATTGGCGATTTCCGAAAATTATACAAAACCCATTCTCAACGAAACTTTTGCGATTGACATCAAAGAAGGAAGGCATCCAATTATAGAAAAATCGCTTCCTTTAGGTGAAAAATACATTCCGAATGATGTTTTTCTAGATAAAGATTCTCAACAAATCATTATGGTAACCGGACCAAATATGGCGGGTAAATCTGCAATTTTGAGACAAACTGCAATTATTTGTTTGCTGGCACAAATTGGAAGTTTTGTTCCTGCAAAACATGCCGAAATCGGTATTTTAGACAAAATTTTTACCAGAGTTGGCGCTACCGATAATATTTCTGCGGGGGAATCTACTTTTATGGTAGAAATGAACGAAGCGGCGAATATTTTGAATAATATTTCGGAGAGAAGTTTGATTTTACTTGATGAAATCGGACGTGGTACTTCTACTTATGACGGGGTTTCCATCGCTTGGGCGATTGCAGAATATCTTCACCAACATTCTACTCAACCGAAAACCCTTTTCGCCACGCACTACCACGAACTCAATGAAATGAGTGTAAATTTTGAGAGAATTAAAAATTTCCACGTGACCATTCAGGAGAATAAAGGCAATATTATTTTTCTCCGAAAACTGGTTTCTGGTGGCAGTGAACACAGTTTCGGGATTCACGTGGCAAAATTGGCAGGAATGCCTTCAAAAGTAGTAAACAGAGCTTCTGAAATTCTGAAAACTTTGGAAAATTCTCGTTCCAACAGTGGTTCTACCGAAAAAATAAAACGGGTAACCGAAGAAAACCTTCAACTTTCTTTCTTCCAACTCGATGATCCTGTTTTGGAAAACATCAGAGAAGAACTTACGAAAATTGACATCAATACTTTAACACCGATTGAAGCCTTAATGAAATTGAATGCGATTAAGAAGATGATTGGTAAATAAATTTGAAGATTTGAAAATGAGATAATTTGAAAATTATTCAAAATTTATTGTCAGTGGAATTTTAAATCTTTCTCTTACTGCTTGTCCATTAATTGTAGCAGGAATCCATTTTTCTTTAATTTTAGTAACCGCTCGTATTGCTTCTTTATTAAAACTTTCATTTTCTCCAGTTGCAGTGATATTACTTAATGTCCCGTCTTTTTCAACAATAAATTTAATCTCACAAGTAATTAAAGAGTTTGCTCTAATTTTTTTAAGTCTAAAATTTTCTGCAATTAATCTTTGGAACTCGGCATTACCTTTAGAAAAAACAGCTTCTTTTTCAATACTTGAATAAATTACAGTTTTTTTCCCATCAATAATTGTGTCTTTTACTTGCCCAAAAATTAAACTGCTGAAAATTACAGCGATTAGGTAAATTAGTTTTTTCATATTATTTAAAATTCATACTGAGTGGCATTCTTAATATGTGTCTTACCACTAAGTTGTTCACTTTTGCTGGAGCATATTTCGTTTTGATGGATTTTAGCGTTCTTTCAGCTTCTTTGTTGAAAGATTCATTTTCTCCGATAGCTTTTACATATACAATGCTTCCATCTACTTCTACTACATAATACACCACCGTTTTCAGCGTTCCACCATCTGTTTTTTCTAAAGCAGAAGCATCAAAATTCTGAGAAAATTCTTTTCTAAAAGCACTCATTCCTCCTGGAAATGAAGGTTCGGTGTCTATCATAAAAGTAACGGTAGAAATATCTACTAAATTGGCCACTTCTATGGGAATATCTTCTTTACTTAAATTTTTAATAGGCTCTTGTGCGAAAAATACACCCATAAAAAATACAGCTGTTAATACAATAATTTTTTTCATCGTTTGTTTTTATCAAAGATACAATAATATGATTTTTAATTACAAATATTTCTTAACAACTATATTTCTATTTCTAGCAGAGGTTTCCATCGCTACCTTTTTCAAGGATATTTTTTGGTTGCGAGCTTATTTTGGTGATGTTTTGGTGGTGATTTTGATTTATACTTTTATGCTAACTTTCCTTGAAATTAAAAACAAAATGCTCCTCAATATTGGTATTTTCTTATTTGCTTGTGTCATAGAATTTGCTCAATATTTTCATTTCGCAGAATGGCTTGGGTTAAAAGACAACAAAATTGCCATGATTGTCCTCGGAAATTCTTTTTCTTGGATTGATATTTTGTGCTATGCAATGGGTTCTTTTTGTATTTTTACTTTCCATAAGATTTTAAAATGAGACTATCACTTCTATTCATATTTTTATCCATTTTTGGATTTTCACAAACTGGAACTTATCAATTTCCTAAGATTCCTTCTAGCATTTCCGTGCCGATTTCTTTGCCGATTTCAGAAATCCAAAGATTAACGAATCAATCCATCACAGGAACACTTTACGAAGACCAATCTTATGAAAATAATGACAATGACCAACTGAAAACCAAAGTAGAAAAAGATGGCGAAATCACGATGAAAGCATTAACCAACAACCGATTACTATTTTCTGTTCCGCTTAAAATCTGGGCAGAAAAAGGCATCGGAACGCTCGGTTTGTATTCTTATCAAGAAACCCAATTCAGAGTGGTGATGAATTTTATTTCATCCGTAGAATTTTCACAAAATTGGCAAGTGAAAACCACTACTTCTACCGCTGGTTTTGTGTGGCGAGAAAAACCGGTCTTAGATTTTGGGAAAATAAAATTTCCTTTAGCCAGCGTCATCGAAAAAATTCTGGTGAAACAACAAAAAGATTTTACCACTGTAATTGATGCGCAAATCCAACAAAAAATGAATCTTCAACCGTATATTATCAAAGTGTGGAATAATTTTTCTGAACCAATGAAGATTTCTGATGAATACAACACTTGGCTAAAAATTACGCCTCAAACCGTAAAAATGTCGCCACTAGAAATTTACCTTGACAAGATGAAAACTACAGTTTCCATTGATTTGTTCTCGGAAACTTTTGTGGGAACCAAACCTTCGAAAAATCCTTTGGTGAATGCGGTTCCTTATTTTACCCCAGCGCAAAATTTAGGCAAAGAATTTTTACTCAAAACCACCACGAATATTCCTTTTTCTGAAGCTACAGCGATTGCCCAAAAACAATTTCAAGGCAAAGAATTTCCTTTTAACGAAGGGAAATCAAAAATTAAAGTAGAAGACATAAAAGTCTATGCTGAAAACGAAAATGTAGTCATCGAAATTCAAACTTCAGGAAAAGTAAATGGCATTTCTTATATCAAAGGAAAACTCGTTTATGACGCCCAGAAACATAAAATAGGATTCACCAAATCTGATTTTAAACTGAAAACCAAAAATATTTTTCACAAAGCGATTACTTCACTTTTTGAAGGAAAAATCGTGAAAATGATTGAACAAGACTACGGAATTCCGTTTTTAGACCTCGAAAACGCATCAAAAAAATCTATTGAAGAAAGCTTCAACAAAGAATACCAAAAAGGATTTAAACTTTCGGGAAAAGTAATGGATTTTAAACCTACAGAATTCTTAATTTCTGATGAACATATTACAACGGTAGTTGATACTTATGCAAAAGTAGAACTGAAAATCGAAGGAATGAGTTTTTAGAATTTCATGCAGTTGTCATTCTGAATGCATCGTAGCGAAATGAAGAATCTTATCAAAATAGATTCTTATTTCGTTCAGAATGACAAAAATGCTTCTTATTTAGCATTCAAATCCTGCGCAATCAGCCATGCTTCGCTCCAACAAGCTTGGAAATTAAAACCACCAGTTACAGCGTCAATATTCAGAACTTCTCCTGCAATATAAAAATTTTCTAAAATTTTAGATTCCATCGTTTTGAAGTTTATCTCCTTCAAATCTACACCACCTGCAGTTACAAATTCATCTTTAAAGGTAGATTTCCCCTTGACTTGCATTGTGTTTTCGCAAAGATTTTCTAGAATTTTTTGGAGTTCTTGCTTGGTGATGTGCGAAATATTTTTCTCCAAATCTATCTTAGACAACCAAAGAATTCTGTGCCAAAAACGATTCGTAATCTCAAAAATTTTAGAATTTCCGATAGTTTTTTTAGGGTTTTCTTCTCTGTAATTTTTGAAAACTTCTTCCGCTTGTTCTTTGTCTATGCCTATGAAATTGACTTTAATTTCAAAATTGTATTTCAAATCGGAAAGTTCTCTCGCTTTCCACGCAGAAAGTTTTAAAATTGCAGGGCCAGAAAGTCCCCAATGTGTAATGAGAAGAGGCCCAGATTCTTCCATTTTTAATTTTGGAATAGAAACTTCTGCATGAGGAAAACTCGTTCCCATTAAATCATTCAGCACATCATTTTTGATATTAAAAGTAAATAATGACGGAACTGGCGAAACAATTTTATGCCCTAAATTTTCAATCATTTTCAAAGATTTCGGCGAACTTCCTGTGGTATAAATCACATAATTGGTGAGGATTTCTCCTTCTTTGGTGATGATTTTATACCCTTCTTCTAATCTCTGAATTTCTAAAACGACCGATTGTGTTTTGATTTCAAAATTTTTAGCCTGAACTTCTTTCAAGAAACAATCCATAATGGTTTGAGAGGAATTACTTTCTGGGAAAATTCTATTATCACCTTCTATTTTCAACGAAACATTTCGTTGAGCAAACCAATCCATCGTATCTCCTGGTTGAAATTTGTGAAAAACGCTTAATAATTCTTTATTTCCTCTCGGGTAAAATTTCACCAATTCTCTAGGATCAAAACAAGCGTGAGAAACATTGCATCTTCCTCCACCAGAAATTTTTACTTTTTGCAGTGTTTCGTTGTTTTGTTCTAAAATCGTTACGTTGAATTTATTTTCGTCGAGGTTTGCAGCACAGAAAAATCCAGCTGCTCCTCCTCCAATAATGGTAATTTTCTTTTTCATTTTTTATATGTTCTTTTGTCTTGAAACAAAAGAACCAAAAGTTCAAGACTTGAATTCTCGGCTAAAATTTGCTACAAAATTCTAAAATCCCTGAAACTCGCTTTGCTCAAACAGCAGGAATTTTTCAACGAATTTTATCTCAAATTTTATACGCCTCCGAATTCATAGGTCGTTATAATAATTTTCTGCAAAAATACGATTTTTTAAAACCATGATTATTGCGTATTTTTGAGGCTTGAAAAAAATATGATTTTATAACGGAATTGCGCCCCGAGTTGAGTGGAGCTCTCCCGAGAAAATATTTTTTAAAGAATGTAAAAAATATTTTTTTCGGGAAGCGGGAACGGAACGAGGAATTTGGCGCCATAAAAAATAAAAATTTATGATTTACTACCATAAACACGAAGTTCGCTGGAGCGATATAGATGCCAACAGACATTTAGCCAACTCTTCTTATGTGCAATATTGTGCGCAAACGAGAATGGCTTTTATGACGAAGCATAAAATGGGAGTGGCACAACTCAACAGATGGGGAATTGGCCCTGTGATTTTGCATGAAAGATATTCTTTTTTCAAAGAGGTTTACGCTGACCAAGAAGTGATTGTTTCGCTAGAAATTTCTGGAAGTTCTGAAGACGCAAGTATTTACCAATTTACACACAAGTTCTATTTACCAGACGGAACTCACTGTGCAACTGCCGAAGCAACGGGAGTTTGGATTGATATGATGCTGAGAAAAACCACGACTCCACCAGATGATATTTTGGTAGTGATGAATGATTTTAAGACAGAAAACACCAAATTATTATCAAGAGAAGACATTAAAGCATTGCCTTTCCGTCCGGAAAATATAGATGCAAGTTTAATGGATTTAAATCGTTAAATTTTAAAAATTTAGAGTCAAAATTTTTGGCTCATTTTACGCTTTACAATTATGTTAGAAGATAAAAAACCTCAATTAACGCCCATTTCTGAATTAGGAGAATTTGGATTGATTAAACACCTTACCGAAAATTTTTCGATTAAAAATTCTTCCACTGAACGTTCTATTGGTGATGATGCTGCAATCATCAATCCTGAAGGGAAAAAGGTAGTGATTACGTCTGATGTTTTAGCAGAAGGAGTACATTTTAATTTGGGCTATGTTCCATTGAAACATTTAGGATACAAAGCAGTAGTGGTGAACTTGAGCGATATTGCCGCAATGAACGCTGTTCCTACACAGATTTTGGTTTCTATGGCGGTTTCTAACAGATTTCCCGTGGAAGCTCTTGATGAAATTTACGATGGAATTTACAGAGCTTGCGAAAAATACAATGTAGATTTGGTGGGTGGAGATACTACCAGTTCTACCTCTGGTTTGGTAATTACGATTACTGCAATTGGATTAGAAAATTCTGAAAATTTAGTTACCAGAAATGGTGCTAAAACCAATGATTTATTAGTAGTTACTGGAGATTTAGGTGGCGCTTATATGGGTTTACAAATTTTGGAAAGAGAACATTCTGTTTATCTCGCCAATCCGAATATGCAACCCGAAATGGAAGGCTACGATTACATTTTGGAACGTCAGTTAAAACCTGAAGCAAGAACTGACATCAAGAAAACGTTAGAAGAACTCGACATAAAACCGACTTCTATGATTGATGTTTCTGATGGTTTAGCTTCGGAAATACTGCATCTTTCTGACCAAAGTAAAGTGGGTTTCAGATTGTATGAAGAAAAAATTCCTTTGGATACACTTACGATTACTACAGCAGATGAATTTAACCTGAATCCTGCAATGTGTGCTTTAAGCGGTGGAGAAGATTATGAATTGTTGTTCACCATTTCTCCAAATGATTACGAAAAACTAAGAAATCATCCAGATTTTACTGTAATTGGTCACGCTGTAGATTTGGAACAGGGTAATTTTATGGTTTTACGAGGAAGCAATGAACTGGCGCAAATTACCGCACAAGGTTGGGATGCTTTTTTGAAGAAATAAATTTCTAAGGAAAATCTCTCGCAGATTTTACGGATTAAGCAGATTATCAAATAATCATCTGCTAGATTTGCTAAATCTGCGAGAATTAATTTAAACTTTTTGAGTTGCAAATTCTGCAAAAACTTTCGGGTGAATCAGTTCTTCCATATTGACTGAAATATCATTTTTCTCAATAATAGGCTTTTCAAAATCTTTTTCGTTAAAGAATTTTAAACTCCATTCTCCATGATTGTATTCTAACCAAGAGAGATTTTCAATCCAATCGCCTGAATTCAGGTAATGAACACTTCCTTTTTCCGTTGTCCAAATTTTATCAGCAGGTTGATGAATATGTCCGCAAATCACATAATCATAATGATTGTTGATGGCAATTTCAGTGGCTTTTTTTTCAAAATCTCCAATAAATTTCACCGCTTTTTTCACCGAATTTTTTACTTTTTTAGAAAGCGAAACTTTTCCTTTCCCAAATTTTTCTAAAATCCAATTAATAGCTCTATTCACCAAAATCAGCCAATCATAACCCATTCCTCCTAATTTGGCAATGAATTTAGCTCCGCCAGAAGTAGTATGGTCAAAAACGTCTCCGTGAAAAATCCAATGTTTTTTTCCTTCAATTTCTAGTAAATATTTATCGGTAAGGAATAAATTTCCCATTGATAAATCGGTATATTTTCTTAAAAATTCGTCGTGATTTCCTGTAATGTAAATTACCTGAGTTCCTTTTTTCATCATTTTGAAAAATTCACTCAAAACCGACATATGAGAATTGGGAAAATATCTTTTAGAAAAAGCCCAACCGTCAATTACATCACCATTGAGAATCAACACTTTCGGAGAAACACTTTTGAGATACGCCACCAATTCTTTGGCATGACAACCATACGTTCCCAAATGAATGTCTGATAAAACAACTACTTCTACTTCGCGTTTTTGTTTTGCCATAAATAGTTTTTGTAAAATTAGGCTAGAAGTGTTAATTAGTGATTAACAGAGTTTTAAATTTTAATCCTTCAAGGATTTAGAATCCTTGAAGGATTGTGATTATTTATTTCCTCGCTTTCGCGATATTCACAATTACTTTCACAGCTTTTTCCATAGACTCTAGCGCCACATATTCATACGGCCCGTGGAAATTTTCTCCACCTGCAAAAATATTTGGACAAGGCAATCCCATGTAAGACAATTGCGCACCATCAGTTCCACCTCTAATTGCTTTAATTTTCGGTTCTATGTTAGCGTCTTTCATCGCTTGTTCTGCAATTTCTACAATGTGCATTTTGCCTTCAAATTGCTGTTTCATATTTCTGTACTGCTCTTTAATTTCAATTTCGGCAGTATTTTCACCGTGTTTTGCATTAAATTCTGCTACTTTTTCGGTGATGAATTTCTTTCTGTTTTCAAATTTTTCAGCATCGTGGTCTCTGATAATGTATTGTAATTTCGCTTCGGAAACATCACCTTTAATTTCCATTAAATGATAAAAACCTTCAAAACCTTTTGTTGTAGATGGTGTTTCATTAGCAGGTAACATCTGTGCAAATTCCACTGCAAGAAGTCCTGCATTTTTCATTTGACCAAAAGCATAACCTGGATGTACAGAAAGTCCATTGATTTTCACCACTGCTCCTGCTGCATTGAAATTCTCGAATTCTAGTTCTCCCACTTCACTTCCGTCCAATGTATACGCATATTCTGCCCCGAATTTCGCTACATCAAATTTGTGTGCACCTCTTCCGATTTCTTCATCTGGTGTGAAACCTATCGCAATTCTTCCGTGTTTTATTTCTGGATGCGCCAAAAGATATTCTGCAGCGGTTACAATTTCTGCAACTCCCGCTTTGTCATCAGCTCCAAGAAGTGAAGTTCCGTCTGTAGTAATCAATGTTTTTCCAACATATTTTTTCAGACTTGGGAATTTTTCAGAAGAAAGCGTGAAACCCGTTTCTTGGTTGAGCAACAAATCTCCACCGTTGTAATCTTCCCAAATTTGTGGATTTACATCTTTCCCGTTAAAATCTGGTGAAGTATCATAATGTGCAATAAAACCCACTGTTGGCTCATTTTCAGAAATATTAGAAGGAACATACGCCATGATGTAACCATTTTCGTCCATAGAAACATCAGAAAGTCCTAAATCTTGCAATTCTTGGAAGATGTATTTCGCAATGTCCCATTGCTGTGGAGAAGAAGGCGTAGTTTCGCTTTCAGCATCACTGGTGGAATATATTTTAACATAAGTCAGAAAACGGTTCAGAAGACGCATTTTCCATTCGTGATTGAATTCTATTGTCTGCATTTCTTAATTTTATTTCTCACAAATTTACAGATTTTTGACGGGATGATAGATGTTAGATGATGGATGTTTCTTAAAAAATATTTGGCGCCAAATTCCAGCTTTCGCTACTCGCTTTTTTTCTAAAAATTCATCCTCTTAGCCATCTTTTCAAAATTTTTAGAAAAAAGAGCTCAAACATGCCGCTCAATCTGGGGCGCAGTTTGGCACACAGAATCAAGGGTTTTCATAAAATTGACTTTCCATTTTCTTTTGGTCAAAAAAATCGTATTTTTAGGCAAGAAATAAAATCTAAAAATTAGAAATGTTTTTAACTGAATGTCCACGAGACGCCATGCAAGGTTGGGGAGAATTTATTCCCACTCAAAAAAAGATTGATTACATTAATGCATTGATGGAAGTAGGCTTTGATGTACTCGATTGTGGAAGTTTCGTGTCGCCAAAAGCCATTCCTCAAATGGCAGATACTAAAGACGTAATCCCCGAAATTCAGAAAAAAAATAACACCAAAATTTCTGTCATCGTTGCCAATCTTTCTGGAGCAGAACGAGCCTTGAAGCATGAAAATATAGATATTTTAGGCTTTCCTTTTTCTATTTCTGAAACGTTTCAGTACAGAAACACCAATAAAAACCAAGAAGAAGCGTATGAAGAAATTGTTAAAATTTGGGAGTTAGTACAATCCGAAAACAGAGAATTGAACCTTTATTTTTCTATGGCTTTCGGAAATCCTTATGGCGAAATCTGGAAATGGCAAGATGTAGAATTTTGGGCTAAAAGATTTGCGGAAATTGGCATCAAAAACATTTTGCTTTCAGACACTACAGGAACTGGTAACGTAGAGCGAATTTCGCAATTGTTTGAAAAAATTCCTGCGCAGTTTCCTGATATTCATTTCGGAGCACATTTTCATAATAAATACGAAGATTCTTACGTAAAACTGAAAGCGGCTTATGATCAAGGTTGCAGAAGATTTGACTCTGCGATTAAAGGAATTGGCGGTTGTCCTTATGCAAAAGATGATTTAGTAGGAAATATGCCAACGGAACAAGTCATAAATTTTATGGCATCTGAAAAAATAAACCACAAACTGAATCTTCTTAATTTTGAAGCAGCTTGGAATAGAGCAAAAGATATTTTTAAGTTTTAAATAAAATATAATGATAGAAACCTTTGAAGAAAGTCCAGTTTTAGCAAGTTTAGGCTTAGTTACTTTCATCATTGTTATCTTCTCTGTGTTTGTAATTCCAGTGATGGTAATAATATCAACCTATAATTTCTTCAAAAAAAGAGGCAATAAAAAACTGTCAATATTAATTCCAAGTTTACTGCTATTAATACACATTTTCTTAATTTCATATATAATATTCTTTCAATGAAACCCATCATCACTGCAACCGAACTTTCAGAAATTTTCCATCAAGAAAACTTAGTGATTCTTGATGCTAGAACGGGAAAAGATGCCCGTGAAAATTACCTGCAAAATCACATCAAAGGTGCTAGGTTTATCGACCTTGACAAAGATTTAGCAGAAATTGGCGAAGATGCAGCTTTCGGAGGAAGGCATCCCTTGCCAAAGATTTCAAAATTTGCAGAGACTCTACAAAATTTAGGAATTTCTGAAGATTCACACCTTGTGGTTTATGACACTTCTAACGGTGCAAATGCAGCGGCTCGTTGTTGGTGGATGTTAAAATCTTTTGGAATTGAAAAAGTTCAGGTTTTGAGTGGTGGATTTAAAACGGCAGAAAAGACCGGGATTCCTTTAAAATCTGGTGAAGAAATTTTTGAAAAAACTTCTTTTATATTGAAAGAAAATTGGAGTTGGCCAACCTCAACTTTGGAAGAGGTAGAAAAAGAAATTACCGAAAATTCTGCTACCGTCATAGATGTAAGAGATGCTTACAGATACCGTGGAGAAAGCGAACCGATAGATTTAGTTGCAGGACATATTCCTGGCGCAATCAATATTCCTTTTTCTGAAAATTTAGATGAAAATGGCGAGTTTCTTTCTCCTGAAATTTTGAAGGAAAAATATCAACAATTTTTGGCCGATGCTTCGCCACAGCTAAACATGACAAAAAAATTAATCATTCACTGTGGTTCTGGCGTTACTGCTTGTCATACGATTTTGGCTTTAGACTATGCTGGTTTCGTCACACTGAGCACAGACAGAAAGTCTGCGGACGAAGTCCTCGAAGTGCCGAATTTATATGTAGGTTCTTGGAGCGAATGGAGCCGAAGAGAAGGAAAAGAAATTGCTAAAGGTGTATAAAATGATTTACAAATTTTCTGAAACAGATGAAGAATTGAAACAAATTCTTCAATTACAAGCCCAAAACCATAAGGATTCTGTAGATGAAGACACCAAAGCAAAACAAGGCTTCGTTACGGTAAAGCATTCATTTTCAGAAATAAAAGCATTAAACAACATAGAGAAACACACAATTCTGAAAGTCGATAACCAAGTAGAAGCGTATGTTTTAGCAATGACTAAAAAATCTAAAAACTTAATTCCAATTCTAGAGCCAATGTTTAAAATTTTTGATGAAATTTTTTACAAAAACAAGAAAATTTCTGATTATAATTACATGGTTTGTGGACAAGTTTGTGTGGGAGAAAAAGTAAGAGGTAAAGGTGTTTTTGATGAAATTTACCAATTTTACAGAGAAAATTTAGAAAAAGACTATGATTTTTGCATCACAGAAATTGCAGTAAATAATACTCGTTCTATACGTGCACACGAAAGGATAGGCTTTAAAACCATACATCGTTACACTGATGTCTTTGGAATAGATTGGTTAGTGGTTTTATGGGATTGGAGATAAAAAAAACACCTAATAATTTGGTGTTTTTAATTTTTATCTGTGAAATGATTGGGATTAAAAAAGAATTCCCAATTCAAATTTTGCTTCTTCACTCATCATGTCTTTGTTCCAACTTGGCTCAAAAGTCAATTCTAAATCTACAGATTTTACATTTTCTACAGCCGCAACTTTTTCTTTTACTTCTTGAGGTAGAGATTCTGCTACAGGACAATTCGGCGTAGTAAGAGTCATCACCACTTTTACATCTCCATCTTCAGAAATTTGCACATCATAAACCAATCCCAATTCGTAGATATCTACAGGAATTTCTGGATCGAAAACGGTTTTTAAGGCTTTAATGATATTTTCACCTATATCTGCAATTTGTTCGTCTGTATATTTCATAATTCTTAATACATTTGAGATTTAATCTTCTCTTCTTTCTAATAAATCTTCTTGTCTCATTTTGCGAAAGATATTGGCCAAAGTTAGCACATCTTTTTCGCAATATTTTACAATTCTCGGCAAGTCTTTTTCTATATAATAAATAGACGAAACCATAGAACCATCTATATCATCTTTGGGAGTAGGAACGCCAAAAATATGCGCCATTAATTCCAAAGAAATAAAACTTTTCCAATCACCAAATTTCCACAATTCCATCGTATCAAGATGCGGGATTTCCCAAGGTTTTTTTCCAAACATCTGGAATGGAATTGGTGGTTGCATTCCATTAATGAGAAATCTTCTAGCAATCCAAGGAAAATCAAATTCTTTTCCGTTGTGTGCACACAAAATTACGTTTTGCAACTTCGGGCGATTGAAAATTTCTCCAAATTCTTTTAATAATTCTTCTTCATGGTCTCCTGCAAAACTTCTGATGAGAATTTTATTATTTTTATCGTAAATCCCAATAGAAATGCAAATAATTTTACCAAATTCTGCCATTATTCCAGCTCTATCTCTGTAAAAATCTTCGGCAGAAATATCTTCTTCTCTTTGTCTTGCAGTTTTTTTGTCCCAAAGTTTTTGTTCGGCTTCAGAAAGTTCTGCAAAATTACTTACTTGCGGAACGGTTTCTATATCCAGAAAAAGCACTTTTTCTATCGGAATATTTTTTATCATTTTGGTTGGTTTTAGTTTTTTTTAAAATTATGGTTGAACAGATATAAGTTCCTCCACTTCTTTTTTCTGTTCGGCATATTTCTGCTGCAATTCAGAACCTTCTCCCATTCTTTTGTAATATTCTAAAGCTTTACCACCAAATTGTTTAATGTAAAAAGGCGAAAGCTCAGGAATTTGTGGAAAAACTTTATGAAAAAGCATTTCATAATAAGCTTGAAATTCTCTTTCATTTTTATCTTCCACTAGAGAATTTGGGTCTTTTTGACGAACATGAAGCATTTCGTGAGCCACCATATTCAAAACCAATTTGATATCAAAATCAAACAAATTTCTAGGAATTTTTACGATTTGTTTTTCTCCTATTTCTCCTTCTGCAGTTAATAAAAGTCCATCATTTTTCAGTTCATCTCTGAACGCAAAACCTGCAAAATTCTCATGTTCTAAGTCGAAATTTCTAATCAGATACTTGGCTGCATCTAAAATTTGGTTACTTTCTTTATAAGCATTAAGATGTAAATTAACTTGTTCTAAATTCATTTCTTAACGAAAATATGAATTTTAATCTAAATCTTCAAAAGCAATTTCTACTTCTAATTTTTCAGCCAAAAGTTTAGAAATTTTCAACTTTAAAGGCTCAATATCAATGTTTTGCATCGCATCATTCGCAAAAGCGTATAATAACAATGCTTGTGCTTCTTTTTTAGAAATTCCTCTCGCTCTTAGATAAAATAAAGCATCTTCATTCAGCTGACCAACCGTACAACCGTGAGAACATTTTACATCATCTGCGAAAATTTCTAACTGAGGTTTCGTATCAATTGTAGCACCTTCGTCTAACAAAATATTATTGTTTTGCTGATAAGCATTGGTCTTTTGAGCAATTTTATCTACAAAAACTTTTCCGTTAAAAACGCCATGCGCTTTATCTTTGAAAACACCTTTGTAATTCTGATAAGATTCACAATTCGGTTGGTTATGATGAACCGCAGTGTGATGGTCAACTAGTTGTTCCCCACCAATAATGGTAATTCCGTTCATAAACGAGTTGATGTTTTCTCCGTTATGAATGAAATCTAGATTGTTTCTCACCAATTTTCCACCGAAAGAAAATGTATTTACGGTTGCCAAAGAATCTCTTTCTTGCTTCGCAAAAGTGTGGTCTACCAAATAAGAAGTATCAGAATCATTTTGCAATTTGTGCCAATCTGCTTTTGCGTTTTTGCCTGCAAAAATTTCGGTTACAGAGTTGGTAAACACGTAAGTTTCATCAAAATTATGATGAGATTCTATCACTTCTACTTTCGCACCTTCTTCTACTACCAATAAATTTCTGGTATTATAGAAAGTGTTCTGTTCTTGACTTTGAGAAAGATAGAAAACATGAATTGGCTTTTCTATCACCACATTTTTCGGAACGAGAAGGAAGAAACCATTCTCATGAAGTGCTTCATTAAGATTACAAAAAGCTAAATCTTGATTAGCAATTGTATTGAAGTGATTTTTAATAATTTCTGAATAAGATTCGTGAGAAAGTGCATAATTCAAGGTTAAAAACTCAGCATTTTCTACAGAAATATTCGATAATTCTTTGTGTAATTTTCCATTCACAAAAACAATAAAATCGAAATGTTCTTCGCCAAGGTGAAGTTCATCCAATTGTTTTTTGCTGATAGAATGGTGCTCTGAAGCAGAAAAATTGTAATCTTTTTCTACAATTTCCTTCAGGTTGGTATATTTGTATTCTTCGTCTTTTTTGGTAGGAAAACCTGCGCTCAAGAATTGTTCTAAAGCCTGAAGTTTGCTCCTAGAAAGTGAAGCTTTTTGAAGTTCTATTTGTTCGAATAAACTCATTTTAATTTACAATTTTCATTATTTTAAGAGCCAATCGTATCCTTTTTCTTCGAGTTCTAACGCGAGAGATTTATCACCCGTTTTAATGATTTTTCCGTCTGCTAAAACGTGTACAAAATCTGGCTGAATGTAGTTTAATAATCTTTGGTAGTGCGTAATTAATAGCACTGCATTTCCTTCATTTTTGAAAGCATTTACACCATCAGCTACGATTCTCAGTGCGTCAATATCCAAACCTGAATCGGTTTCATCAAGAATAGCCAATTTAGGATTAAGCATCATCATTTGGAAAATTTCATTTCTTTTCTTTTCGCCACCAGAAAAACCTTCATTCAATGAACGAGAAAGGAAGTCTTTTTTAATTCCTAATAATTCTGATTTTTCACGAACTAAGGCCAACATTTCTTTAGCAGGCATATCTTCTAAACCATTTGCTTTTCTGGTTTCGTTAAGTGCTGCTTTGATGAAATTAGTCACCGTAACTCCCGGAATTTCTACTGGATATTGGAAAGAAAGGAAAATTCCTTTGTGTGCTCTTTCTTCAGGAGCATCTTCTATAATATCTTCTCCTTCGAAAAGAATTTCTCCATCAGTAACTTCGTAATCTTCTTTTCCTGCAATAACAGAAGAAAGGGTAGATTTTCCTGCACCATTTGGTCCCATAATCGCGTGAACCTCGCCTGGTTTTATTTCTAAATTAATTCCTTTCAGAATTTCTACGCCGTCTTCAATTTTGGCGTGTAAGTTATTTATTTTTAACATTTTGTATATTTTCTTATTTAAAGATTATCCTACAGAACCTTCTAATGAAATTTCTAATAATTTCTGTGCTTCAATCGCAAATTCCATTGGTAATTTGTTCAAAACTTCTTTACTGAAACCATTTACAATCAATGCGATGGCTTTTTCTGTATCAATTCCTCTTTGGTTACAGTAGAAAATTTGGTCTTCACCAATTTTAGAAGTTGTAGCTTCGTGTTCTAATTGTGCAGTTGGATCTTTGATTTCGATGTAAGGAAAAGTGTGCGCTCCACATTCATTCCCCATCAAAAGAGAATCACACTGTGAAAAGTTTCTCGCACCTTTTGCAGAAGGCATAACTTTCACCAAACCACGATAAGAATTATTAGATTTCCCTGCCGAAATTCCTTTAGAAATAATCGTAGATTTGGTGTTTTTACCAATGTGAATCATCTTGGTTCCAGTATCTGCATACTGATGATTATTAGTCACTGCAATCGAATAAAATTCGCCAACAGAATTATCACCTTTCAAAATACAAGAAGGATATTTCCATGTTACCGCAGAACCTGTTTCTACTTGAGTCCAAGAAATTTTAGCATTTTTTTCGCATAAACCTCTCTTAGTCACAAAGTTATACACTCCACCTTTTCCGTTTTCGTCTCCTGGAAACCAGTTTTGTACGGTAGAATATTTAATTTCTGCATTGTCCATCGCAATCAATTCTACCACAGCAGCGTGCAATTGGTTTTCATCACGAGCTGGAGCAGTACAACCTTCCAAATAAGAAACGTAACTACCTTCATCGGCAATCACCAAAGTTCTCTCGAACTGACCAGTTCCTGCCTGATTAATTCTGAAATAAGTAGAAAGTTCCATCGGACATTTTACACCTTTCGGAATGTAGCAGAAACTTCCGTCTGAAAATACAGCAGAGTTTAAAGCTGCATAGAAATTGTCTCCTCTTGGAACAACTTTTCCAATATATTTTTGAACCAACTCAGGATATTCTTTAATCGCTTCAGAAATAGAGCAGAAAATAATTCCTTTTTCTTTCAAAGTTGCTTGGAAAGTAGTTTTCACAGAAACCGAATCCATCACAATATCTACTGCAACTCCAGCTAAACGCTTTTGTTCTTCGATATTGATTCCTAACTTCGCAAAAGTTTTCAGTAATTCTGGATCTACTTCATCTAAGCTTGCCAATTCTGGCTTTACTTTCGGAGCAGCGTAATACTTAATCGCCTGAAAATCAGGTTTTTCATATTTAATATTTGCCCAATCTGGCTCTTCCATTTTTTGCCAAATTCTGAAAGATTCTAAACGCCATTCGGTCATCCAACTTGGCTCATTTTTCTTTGCAGAAATCATGCGCACAATTTCTTCAGACAATCCCGTTGGAAAATCTTCATATTCAATATCTGTATAAAAACCAGCTTCGTATTCTTTGGTTTTGAGGTCTTCCCTCAAATCATCTTCTGTATATTTTGCCATACTTATAAACTAAAACTTTCTCCACAACCGCAAGTTCTTGCAGCGTTTGGATTATTAAAAACGAAACCCTTTCCATTCAAACCACCAGAAAACTCTAGCGTGGTTCCAACAAGGTATAAGAATGATTTTTTATCTACCACAATCTTTACCCCATTGTCTTCAAAAACTTGGTCAGCTTCTGTTTTTTCATTGTCGAATTTCAAAACATACTCTAATCCAGAACAACCTCCACTCTTAACGCCAACTCTTATGTAGTCGGTTTCTGGGTTGAAGCCTTCTTCTTTCATCAATTGAGATGCTTTTTCTTTTGCTAAATCTGATACTTTAATCATTATTTTTATTTAGAATGATTTTAGATTGCAAAAATACTACATTTCAAATCAATATCAAATTTGTGGCGAAATATTTGTCTATGTATTTCATAGATAAATTTTAACTTTGGGGAAATTTAATCATCAAAAAGAAAATTTATACATGAAAAAAATAGGAATTTTATTTTTAGGACTCATGTCAGCATTCAGTTTTTCACAAAATACACGTTTTGTGTATCAAGTTTCTATGAAAACAGATTCTACTGCAGCTCCTAAAATAGAAAATGCTTACTTAGACATCTCTACAGAAAAATCTATTTTCTATGGTGAAAAAAGAATGAAAAGAGATTCTACCATTCGTCAAGCGATGGAAACCAGAAATTTCAATTTTGACAGAAATTCTATGGAGCAGTTCAGAACTGCCATCACTTATTCCATCGAAAAAAATCACGCTACCAAAACCATTTCTTATAAAGACAGAATCGCAAGAGACCAATATTGGTATGATGAAGACAGAACCTTTACTTGGAAAATCTTACCAGAAACTGTAAAAATCGGTGAATATGAAACTCAAAAGGCAGAAACTACTTTTGCAGGTAGAAAATGGTTTGCTTGGTTTACTCAAGATCTTCCTTTTATAGATGGCCCTTATAAATTTTCTGGATTGCCAGGATTAATCGTAAAAGTAGAAGACGAAAAAGGAGATTATTCTTTTGACCTGAAAGAAACCAAAAAAATTGCTGAACTTCCTAATTTTGAAAGCAGATTTGGCAATAATATTAAAGTGAAAAGAAGCGAATTCTTAAAACAGCAAGAAAAATTCAATAAAGACCCGATGTCATTTTTTCAAAATCAAGGTGGTGGAGGTTTTGGAGCTCCTGCTCCTCCACAAAGTAGAGATAATTCTAACGAAGCTGATAGACGAAAAAGAATGGAAGAAAGGCTGAAAGAAGAAGCGAAAGCCAACAATAATCCACTGGAAAAGAATTAAAAAAAAAAAGTTAAACTTTGTCAAAAACTCAACAAATGTATTTTGGCAAAGTTTTTTTTATAATTTTGCTCCCGAAATGGCAAAGCATTTAAAAATAATTGTAATGATTTTCGCATTGGGAATGTTCATCGTTCCTAATCAGATGCTTTTTGCTCAAAATACAGAAACTGCTTGTTGTACTACAGAAAAATCCGAGAAAGATTGCTGTAGTGCTTCTAAAAAATCTAGTCCTTGTCACGATACTTCCAAAAAATCACAATCTTGTAATAGCAATTGTGCAAAATGTACTTCTTGCTCATTAAGTGTGGTTTTCTTAGGCGAAGAAACGGACAAATCTCTAGGCGAAATTTCTTCTCACGCAATTTCTAATAAAGTAGAAAATTTCTACTTAGACCCTTATTTATCTCAACTTTCTATTTCGATTTGGCAACCGCCCAAAATAGGTTAAATAAAATTTGTACAGCCATAACTGTGGCTTATTCTGAAAAATTATTTCAACAAAATTTACTTAACTTATTAAAAATGAAAAATATACAGAAAAGTCTTCTGACTTTACTCCTTTTATTCGTATTCCAAATTACCTTTTCACAAATCACCAAAGAAAAAGCTTTAGTAAAAGGCGAATGTGGAATGTGCAAAGACAGAATAGAAAAAACGGCACTAAAATCTGGTGCCAAAACCGCAACTTGGACCGCAGAAACCCAAACCTTAGAAGTAGAATTTGACACTTCTAAAACCTCTTTGGACAAACTTCTGAAAAACATTGCAGATGTAGGTCATGATAACGAAAAGTATAAAACCTCCCAGGACGTTTATGACAATCTACCCGCTTGTTGTCATTACGACAGAACGGTTACTTTTAACAAAAACGAAGAGAAAAACACTCCACAAGTCATTACAACACTAGCAAAAGTGAATGGCGCTTGTGAAATGTGTAAAGAAAGAATAGAAGAAACTGCCAAAAAATCTGGCGCAACTCAAGCAGAATGGAACGCAGAAACACTTCTTCTAAAGTTAGAATTTGACCAAAGCAAAACTTCTTTAGACCAAATTCTAAAGGACATTGCAACAGTAGGCCACGACAATGAAAAATATAAAACAGACGAGAGCACCTACAATGCTTTGCCTGGATGTTGTCATTATGATAGAACAGCCAATATGGAAGAAGCAGTTACTTCTAAAAATTCTGAACACACAGCATCTACGGAAGATCATTCTGAACATAATGCTGAAACAAGCAAAAACGAAAAAATGATAGAGGGAGTAAAACTAACCAAATATCAAGCAGCAACCGCACTCAATAAAAAAGAAGCAGGCTTGGTTTTCAATATTAATTCAAAAGAATTATTGAAAGCGGCTTGTTGTAACCTTTCTGAAAGTTTCGAAACCAATGCAACAGTAGACGTTTCTTTTTCTAACGCTGTTACAGGAACTAAACAGTTGAAAATGCTTGGTTTAGACCAAAAATATACCGCTTTAACCAAAGAACTTTTACCAGAAATTAGAGGATTAGCTTCTGCTTATGGTTTGAATTTCATTCCTGGTCGTTGGATTTCAGGGATTCAATTAACAAAAGGAGGAAGCACCGTAGTAAATGGTTACGAAAGCATTACAGGACAAATCAATACAGAATTTGTAAAATTCAATAAAGAACCAGAAAACTCTGTAAATCTTTTTGCAGATTTTAACGGAAGATACGAAGCGAACATTGTTTCTACATCTAAATTGAATGAAAAATGGGGACAATCTATTTTACTGCACGGAAACGCAACCGTTGGTGAAATGGATGATAATAATGACACATTTCTTGACAGACCAAAAGGAAACCAAATTAATGCAGCTTATTTATTGGATTACAATGATTTAGAAAACTCCGGTTTTGGTTCACATTTTGGGATTCAATATTTAGTAGACAAAAGAATTGCAGGACAAGTGGGATTTGATGACAAACTTCCGCAAATTGCTCAGAATAAATATGGAGTGAATATTGACATCAATCGTTTTCAGGTTTGGAACAAAACAGGTTACATTTTCAAAGGAAAACCTTACCAAAGCATCGGTTTGATGAACCAATTTACTTATCATAAACAAAATAGCTTTTTTGGTCTTAGAAATTATTTCGGAGAACAGAAAACCTATTATTCTAACTTGATTTTCGAATCTATTTTTGGAAATACCAATCATAAATATAAAACAGGAGCAAGTTTCTTATATGATGACTATAATGAAGATTATTTAGCTCAAAATTTCCAAAGAACAGAAACCGTTCCCGGATTGTTTTTCGAATATACTTTAACGGGACTTAAATACACTTTGGTAGCAGGTTCTCGTGTAGATTTTCACAATTTAGCGGGAACTCAATTCACGCCGAGAATTAATTTCAAATATGACTTTTCGCCAAAAACCATTTTGAGACTTTCTGCTGGAAAAGGCTTTAGAACAGCAAATATTTTTGCAGAAAACCAACAGTTTTTTGCATCAAACAGAAGTGTAGAAATTTTACAAAACGGAGGGAAAACATACGGTCTAAAACCAGAAATCGCTTGGAATTATGGAGCAAGCCTACAACAAGATTTCAAACTTTTTGGCAAAAAAGCAAGTTGGATTACAGATTTCTTCAGAACAGATTTCCAAAATCAAGTTTTAGTAGATTTAGAAAATCCTCAGAAAATCGTTTTCTATAATTTAGATGGAAAATCATTTGCCAATTCACTGCAAACGCAATTAGACTTTAGCGTGGCAAAAAATCTAGATTTCAGAGTAGCGTACAAGTATTATGATGTACAAGCAGATTTCGCTAGCGGAAGAAAAGAAATTCCTTTCATGGCGAAAAACAGAGGTTTTTTCAACGCCGCTTATAGCACTAAAAAAGAAGGAAAAGATGCTTTTTGGACCTTTGACACAACCGTTCAATACGTGGGAAAACAGAGAATTCCGAATACTGCTTCTAACCCTCAAAATTTACAGTTGCCAGAATTTTCTGATTCTTATATGACTTGGAATGCTCAAATTGCTCACAATTTCAATAAAAACATCAGAGCGTATTTCGGTGGGGAAAACCTGACTGGAACTCGACAAAAAAATCCGATTGTAGATGCACAAAATCCTTTCGGAAATTATTTTGACGGAGGAATGGTTTATGCGCCCATCATGCCTGCCAATTTTTATGTAGGATTTGATGTAAATTTTTAAACAAATAAAAAAGGATTTCAAAATTTTGAAATCCTTTTTCTTTTATATCAATTACTAAGCATTTAGCCACACTGAAGATGAAAGATAATTTTCGTCTGGATAATAAATAAATATTACGTTTTTATCTTTAATTGTATTGATAATTGGTTTTGCTAACGCTGTCGGAACAGCTGGACAACCCCAACTTCTGCCAATTCTGCGCTGAGATTTTATAAAATCTTCGCTCACATAATCTGCTCCATGCATCACTATAGCACGCTGTAAAGCTCGGTCATTAAAGCCTTTATCCATTCCGTGAAGCTTTAGTGAAAACCCATTACTTCCGTTATAAGTAGATTCTGTAACGTAAAAACCAAGGCTACTTTGCAATGAACTTTCTGTATTCGAAAATTTTCTGGCAAATTCTTCACCCGTGTTTTTTCCGTGGGCTACCAGAGAATTAAACAATATTTTTTTATCATTTAAATCAATTACCCAAAGTCTTTTTTGAGTAGACGAAAGTGAAAAATCACAAACGGTTAAAAGGTGACAGTTTTCATCTATTTTCTCAGCTTTTTTTAAATTATTGAAACCTAAAATTGCTTTTTCAAAAACATCTAATTCTAGTTTATTGGAGTTATTGAATTCTATAGCATGGTATAAAGTTTCAGCTTCGCTAAGTTCTGTTGCTTTACCAGAATTCTTTTCAATTTTAGTTGATAAGGATTTTTTAGAATTAACTTCTAAGTTTGTTTTTTTATAAAATGACGTGGCAATCATCAAAATTGCCGTGAGTAGTAATAGTAATTTCTTCATCGATTTTGGTTTTGGTATTTTTAGTCGGGCAAAAATACAAAACACTATAAACCAACAAATTAAATTAAAATTAATTAACTTTTATTTAACTCTATTTAACATAATATAAAGAAACTAGAATTATAGAAATGCTATTTTTTCTCAGAATCTCTCTGAAAATCTAGACTCACAGAGTTCATACAATAGCGCATTCCTGTAGGTTCTGGACCGTCATTAAAAACATGACCAAGATGCGAATCACAACGCTTGCAAAGCACTTCTATTCTTTCCATTCCGTGAGAAGAATCTCTCTTGTAAGATACGCCTTCTTTATCTGCTTCGAAGAAACTTGGCCAGCCACAAGTTGATGCAAACTTAGAAGAACTTCTGAATAAATGATTGCCGCAAACCGCACAATAATATTCTCCTATTTCGTCAAAATCATTGTATTTCCCTGTAAAAGGACGTTCTGTATCTGCTTCTCTCGCTACATAATATAAATCTGTAGGAAGAATTTTCTTCCATTCTGCATTAGAAACATTCAGTTTCGTTTTATCTGTTCTAGAATAATATGGGTTTTTAACGGTTTGATTTTCCATTGACTTTGGTTTTTGTATTTGTGAACAACTTTGCAGAAATAACAAGCAAAATAATATTTTTAAAATTTTATTCATATGAAAATCTTTGATTTTCGGAAAACTTAATTCCCTTAATACCTTAACGTATTCTTAATGTTAAAATTTTTCCATTAAATTTTAATTAAGAAATTAAGTTCATTAAATTAAACTCTTGGTTTGTTGTTATTTTAATTTTATAATAAAGTTTGGTAAAAATAGAAAGAAAACAATTTTTAGGATTCGTATCTTTATAAAAAATTTCGATAATCATTATTGAGATGAATGAAGAAATAAAAAAACGCCAACTCAGAAATCATAAAATGCTCGCAACAGGACTTTTCGTTTTGATGACTTGTATTTTTTTGACGATGACTTATCTTCAGAAATATCAAAATTTCGGACATTGGGTAGGTTATGTAAAAGCCTTTTCTGAAGCAGCGATGGTGGGAGCTTTGGCAGATTGGTTTGCGGTGACAGCACTTTTTCATCATCCGCTTGGATTAAAAATTCCACACACCAATTTAATTGAGCAATCTAAAGAAAGAATCGGCGATAATCTGGGGAATTTTGTGGTTACTAATTTTCTTTCGCCACAAAATATAAGACCTTACATACAGAATTTGAAGATTTCTCATTTCATTGGAGAATGGCTTCAGAAAGAGAAAAACGCCTCTGTTCTGGTGAAAAATTTATCAGAAATCGTACTGGATATTCTCCATAAATTAGAAGATGACGCTGTGGTAAATTTCATCAGCAAAAAAGCAAAAGAAATGACGGGAGATGTTAAAATCAATCAAATTTTAGGAAATGGAATGGAATATCTTCTCGAAAAAAATGACCATCAAAAACTCATTACCAGCCTTTCTGCGCAAATCAAAAACTATATTCTGGAACACCACGAAATGGTGAGAGAACGTGTGAAAAAAGAGAGTTTCACGCTTATCCCAAGTTTTGTAGATGATAAAATCGCAGAGAAAATCACTTCTGGACTTTCTAAATATTTTGAAGAAGTAGAGCAAGATCAAAACCATGCTTTGAGAAAAGAAATCACTCAAAAATTATTTGATTTTTCATCTGAAATCAAAATCAATCCTCATTACGAACAAGAACTCAATGCGATGAAAGATGATTTTCTGCAACCAGAAAAAATTCATCAATATTCCCATGATATTTGGGTTTCTTTGAAAAAGACATTGACGGAAGAATTGATACAAGAGCATTCTTCGCTCAAGAATTACCTTCACAAAAACATTGCAGAATTTTCTGAAAACCTAAGAACTGACGAAAAACTACAGCATAAAATTGACCATTGGGTAAGAGTTACCGCATACAAACATATCTTGCGAAACACCAATAAATTTGGAGATTTGATTGCAGATACCGTAGGAAACTGGCAAGGAAAAGAACTCTCCGAAAAACTAGAATTAGAAGTTGGGAAAGACTTACAATTTATTAGAATTAACGGGACTTTGGTTGGTGGATTGGTTGGTTTGTTGATTTACAGTATTGCGCAACTCATTTAATTTTCCCGCAGATTTTAAGGAAAATTATGTTTTTGTCATTCTGAAACTTTATTCAAAAACTTTCCAAGAAAATTCAATTTTTAGTTCATCAATTATTTTTTTGCATTTATCTAAAAAAGTATTTCCAATTTCATTTGGAGGAAATTTCAAAACAATTTCAATCTCAACTTTTTTATTTACGGAACTTGGATATTCTTCAAAAATTTGTCCACTTTCTATAAAATTTAAGTATGCATTTATTTTATTTTGCAAAATTAAAAGGTGCTCATTTTTTGAATCCCATTCTAGATGATCAGAAATAGTGAGTTTTATAATTCCTTTTTCAGTTGTGCTTATAAAGTCAACTTTATCAATTTGTTCAACACTCATAATGGTAAATTAATTTTTTCTAAATTTAAAGAAAATATTCTACGCTTCAGCGCATTCCGATCGCAATTACATTTCACAAAAAAATCCTCAGTCTTCGGACTGTAAAATCTTCTTATTAATTTCATTAATCAAACCTGGCCCTTCGTAAATAAATCCTGTATAAATTTGCACCAAACTTGCCCCTGCTTCTAATTTTTCGATGGCATCTTCTGCACTGTGAATTCCGCCCACTCCAATGATTGGGAAAGATTTGTTAGACCTTTCAGCCAAATATCTGATGACTTCTGTACTTTTTTCGCGAATAGGTTTTCCTGAAAGTCCTCCGTTTCCAATTTTTTCCAAAGTTTCTTTAGAGGCTTTAAGGTTTTCTCTTGAAACAGAAGTATTGGTGGCAATAATTCCATCAATTTTGGTTTCGGCAACCAACTCTACGATTTCATCGAGTTGAATTTTATTGAGATCTGGAGCGATTTTCAGAAGAACAGGTTTTGGCTGAGCATACTCAGCATTCACTTTCTGAATTTCTGTAATCAGTTCCTTTAAATAATCTGCGTCTTCTAACTTGGCGTGACTAGAAACATTTGGGCAACTCACATTCAGTACAAAATAATCTACAAAATCGTGCAAACCTCGGAAACATTCTACATAATCTGCGGTGTAATTTTCGGGTAAAGTGTCTGTGTTTTTACCAATATTTCCACCGATGATTACTTTGTGAGGAGATTTTTTAAGATTTTCTACAATTTTTGCTAAACCTTCATTGTTAAAACCCATTCTGTTGATAATTCCGGCGTCTTCTATTAGTCTGAAAAGACGTTTTTTCGGATTACCAGATTGTGCTTTTGGTGTTACGGTTCCTATTTCTACAAATCCGAATCCTAAATCTGCTAATTCATTAAACAGCACTGCATTTTTGTCAAAACCCGCAGCTAAACCTACTGGATTTTTGAATTTCAAGCCGAATAATTCACGTTCGAGACGTTTATCTTCTTTAGGTTTTGGGAAAAATAATCTGATTAAGAAACCGAAATTTTTAAGGACAAAAAAGATGAAATGATGAACTTTTTCAGGATCAAATTTGAAAAAAATCGGACGAAGAAGTGATTTGTACATTTTGAAAAAAGGTTTTACAAATGTACAGAATTTTTTAAACACGGAGACACAGAGTTTCACACGAAGTTCATAGAGTTTTTTTCCTTAATTGATTTTAGGAATATTTTCCCTCTGTAATCTCTGTGTAAACTCTGATTTCTCTGTGGTTAAATCTTTAATGAAATGAGCGCAAAGGTTTTTGAAAGTTTATGATGAAGAAAGTTCTCGCTGATTTTGCAGATGATGCTTATTTTAGTGGAAGAAATATTTTAAAGTTTTTTTTCACGCAAAGTCGCTAAGTGTTTCGCTAAGTACACGAAGATTTTTAACGGTTTTTTTGTCATCCGTAGGAATCTAAACTCAAAATTATCTGTAATTATTTGTAGAGATTCCTGCGGAAATCGAAGATTCGATGAAGTCAATGACAAAGTGGATGTTAATTTTTAATGCAGATTTTTCAGTGAAAGAATAATTGAAAGGTGTTTTTAGCCCTGATTGCAGTGGAAATCCCGCAGTAAGCGTTGGGTTAAGTAATGGAACGAGGAATTGCAACGGAAAGCAGGACTGAGTTTCTATAAATTTACGAAATCTCTTGCTCCTTAAAAATGTATAAAATTGCTATAAATTCCCTATTTTTGCAATTCAATTCAAAAGTTATGGCAAAACAAGAAGACGTTTTCAAGAAGGTAGTTTCTCACGCAAAAGAATATGGTTTTATTTTCCCAAGTTCTGAAATTTATGACGGACTTTCGGCGGTTTACGATTATGGACAAAATGGTGCAGAACTGAAAAATAACATCAAGCAATATTGGTGGAAAGCAATGGTGCAACTGAACGAGAATATTGTAGGACTGGATTCTGCAATCCTGATGCACCCAACTACTTGGAAGGCTTCTGGACACGTGGATGCTTTTAACGACCCATTGATTGACAATAAAGATTCTAAAAAGCGTTTTCGTGCAGATGTTTTGATTGAAGATTACTGTGCAAAACTAGAAGATAAAGCGCAAAAAGAAATCGAAAAAGCAGAAAAAAGATTTGGTGATGCTTTTGATAAAGCACAGTTTGAAGCTACCAATCCTAGAGTTATAGAATACAGAGAAAAACAAAAAACCATTCTTGCAAGAATGGCAAAATCTCTGGAAAACAATGATTTAGCAGATGTAAAAGCACTCATTGAAGAATTAGAAATTGCTGATCCTGACACTGGTTCTAAAAACTGGACGGATGTAAGACAATTCAACCTAATGTTCGGGACTAAATTAGGAGCTTCTGCGGAAAGTGCGATGGATTTATATCTTCGTCCGGAAACTGCACAAGGTATTTTCGTGAATTTCTTAAACGTACAAAAAACTTCTCGTCATAAATTGCCTTTCGGAATTGCGCAAATAGGTAAAGCATTTAGAAATGAGATTGTTGCAAGACAATTCATCTTCAGAATGAGAGAGTTTGAACAAATGGAAATGCAATTTTTCGTTCCACCAGGAACAGAATTGAAATTCTACGAAGAATGGAAACAAAAACGTCTCAACTGGCATTTGGCGCTTGGTTTAGGACAAGAAAATTATAAATTCCACGATCACGAAAAACTGGCGCACTATGCGAATGCTGCTGCTGACATTGAATTTAAATTCCCATTTGGTTTCAAAGAATTAGAAGGAATTCACTCAAGAACTGATTTCGATTTATCTGCACATGAGCAGCATTCTGGTAGAAAACTACAATATTTCGACCCAGAAAGAAATGAAAACTACGTTCCTTATGTAGTAGAAACTTCTATTGGTCTCGACAGAATGTTCTTGGCATTATTCTCTAATTGCTTAAAAGACGAAGTTTTAGAAGACGGTTCAGAAAGAACAGTTTTATCACTTCCGCCAGCTTTAGCTCCTGTAAAAGCAGCTATTTTGCCATTAGTGAAAAAAGATGGATTGCCAGAATTTGCAGAAAAAATCTTCAATGATTTGAAATATGATTTCAATGTGATTTCTGAGGAAAAAGACAGCATTGGTAAACGTTACAGAAGACAAGATGCTATCGGAACACCTTTCTGTATTACTGTTGACCATGATTCTTTGACAGATAACACGGTAACTTTAAGAGAAAGAGACACCATGAAACAAGAGCGTGTAAAAGTAGAAGATTTAAGAAGAATTATTGATGAAAAAGTAAATTTCAGAACTTTGCTTTCTAAAATATAGAATCCTTAAAGGTTTTAAAAACCTTTAAGGATTGATAATTATCAAAAATCCCGAAGAAAATTCTTCGGGATTTTTTCATAATTTAGTTTATAGCGAAATATTAGAATTTCATTCCTACACCAAAACCAATTAAAAGTGGATTGATTTTAACTTCCGCAGGAACAGTTGCTGGTAAACCTAAGTCTACATCTACATCTGTTTGAAGGTAAAGTTTTTTAATATCTACGTTAAGGAAAAATTTGTCATTCACAAAATAATCTACACCACCTTGTAATGCAATTCCCACATTGTTTTTGTAATCCATTCCTAGTGTATCACCGTTTTCTACATCATAGAAAATGGTATAATTAAGACCAGCTCCTACATAAGGTTTTAAACTTTTAGTTGGATAAAAGTGATATTGCAAAGTTACTGTTGGAGGTAATAATCTTACACTTCCTAGAGAAACTTCATCATTTCCAACTTTAACATCATGTTTAGAAGTTCCTAGAATTAGTTCTGCTGCAAAATTTTTGTTAAAGAAATAAGTAAAGTCTAATTCTGGAATAAATGCGTTTGAAATGTTTACATCGCTGTCTTCTCCTCCTACTGTAGATTTTTCATAAGGTTGTACACTTACACCTCTTAATCTAACTTGCCAGTTTTGTGCACTTAAGCTTACGGTAAATAATAACCCAGCTAAAAATAGTAATTTTCTCATTGTTATTTTTTTTTTTGTTATGGTGGCTAAGATATTATTTTCAGTATAACGCCCAAAATGATTTATATCACTGAGTTTTATCATATTTATGGTGGAAATAATTTTGCTTCGAAATATTTTTTAAATTTGAAAAAAATGATTTATGAAAACGCTTAAGAACCTCTTATTTGGAATTCTACTTTTTATAGCAACAGTTATTGCGCTGGCTTATGCTTTTAATTATCAACATCTTTTTAATGCAATTGCGCTTACATATCTCAAAGGCAAAACCAGCGCTACCATAGATGATGGTGTAGATTTTCCGTCTAGAAATATAGAAAAAGGAGTGGCACAACCTTGGCAAAAAGATTCGTTATACAATAAAACTTCTTTACCGAAAAACATCGTTGACAATTTAAAATCTACGAATTCTGCTTCATTTTTGGTGATAAAAGATGGCAAATTAGTTCATGAAGAATACTTCGGAGAGTACAAACCTACCACGCAAACCAATTCTTTTTCTATGGCAAAAGCCATCACCGTTTTATTGATGGGATTGGCAATTGAAGACCACAAAATACAATCAGAAAATCAAAAATTTGCAGATTTTTATCCTAATTTCAACGAAGTAGAACACGGTAACGAGTTAACCTTAAGAGATTTAGCCGCAATGGAAGCTGGCTATTATTGGGATGAAGATTACAGAAATCCGTTTTTACAAAATCCTAGAATTTATTACGGTAAAAACATGGCAGAAGCACTCTTGAAATCTCCTCAATTTGAGGCAAAACCAGGAAGCAGATTCGAATACCAATCTGGTGCTACGCAATTATTGGGATTTGCGATTAGAAAGGCGGTAAATATTCCGCTTTCTGCATATGCTTCTCAAAAACTTTGGAAACCTCTAGGAATGGAATCAGACGCTTATTGGAATGTGGATGAAGACAATAAAATGGAAAAAACGTTCTGCTGTATCAATGCTATTCCTCGTGATTATGCAAAATTAGGACAACTGATGCTCCAAAAAGGAAATTGGAACGGAAAACAACTGATTGATTCTACCTACATTCAAAAAATGATTACGCCAACTCAACATTCTGGCGGAATCTATGGTTTGGGAATTTGGGTTAATAATGACGCCCCTTATAAATATTATCATTTCTGGGGATTTACCAGCCAATTAATCATCGTAATTCCTGAAAAAAATATGGTCGTGGTGAGAACTGGCAAGTTTAACAATGAAGCCAAAGACGATAAAGGCCGTTCTGTACAAGCTGCGTTTTTAGCCGAAAATGCTGTGAAAACGTTTGCCAATTAAAGCAATAGAAGAAATTATTAGAAATTTTAATAATTAATTCCGTAATTTTGAACCATTCTAAACAAGTTTTAGAGTGGTTTTATTTTTTACTTAAATGATTTACCACAAAAGAGACAAAAGAAAATATTGATAACAAGCAATTCAAAAGTAAAAAAAGTGAAATTCAATTCGCTTTTTCTTCTTTTGTAAAAACTTAAAAATAAAAAATTTGTTGCTTTTGCGGTTTAAACAAAATTTACAATGTTTAATATAAAAGAAATACGCAATCAGTTTCCTATTCTTCAGCAGCAAGTTAACGGTAAACCATTGGTTTATTTAGACAATGCCGCTTCTTCTCAAAAACCAATTTCTGTACTTGAAACTTGGAAAAGATATTATGAAGAAATCAATGCCAATGTACACAGAGGAATACACACTTTGTCTCAATTGGCAACAGAAGAAATGGAAAATTCCAGAAAAAAAGTACAACATTTCATTAATGCAAAGCATGATTATGAGGTGATTTTTACCAGAGGAACTACCGAAAGCATCAATTTGGTTGCCTACGCTTTGGGAAATTCTAATTTCTTAAAAAAAGATGACGAAATCATCATCGGTTATTTAGAACATCACTCCAATATTGTTCCTTGGCAAATGCTTTGCGAAAGAACGGGTGCAAAATTGAAAGTAATTCCGATGGACGAAAACGGAATTCTTCAACTCGATTTTTTAGATAAAAACCTTTCAGAAAAAACCAAAATTGTATCTGTAAATCATGTTTCTAACGCTTTAGGAATCATTAATCCTATTGAAGAAATCATCACAAAAGTGAGAAAAAATTCTTCTGCACTCATGATGATTGACGGAGCACAATCTGTACCACATTTCGAGATTGATGTTCAGAAATTAGACTGCGACTTTTTTGCATTTTCTGGTCACAAAATGTACGCACCAATGGGAGTTGGTATTCTCTACGGAAAGGAAGAAATTTTAGAAAAATTAGCGCCTTTTCATGGAGGTGGTGAGATGATTGCTACTTGTAGTTTTGAGAAAACCACTTATGCTGCACTTCCCTTTAAATTCGAAGCGGGAACACCAAATGTTGGCGGAAATATTGCAATAGGAGCTGCCATAGATTTCATGAAAAAAATAGGTGTAGAAAATATCAGAAATCATGAAAATGAACTGCTAAATTATGCCCAAAAAAGACTTCTAGAAATAGATGGACTTAAAATTTACGGTGAAAAAGCGAATAGAACCAGTGTAGTTTCTTTTAATTTAGAAGGAATAGGAATTGCTTCGGATGTAGGAATGATTCTGGATAAACTGGGAATTGCTGTAAGAACAGGTCATCATTGTACACAACCTATTATGGAATTCTTCAAGATTGCAGGAACCGTAAGAGCGAGTTTTGCGGTGTATAACACTTTAGAAGAGGTAGATGCTTTAGTAGAAGGCGTGAAAAAGGCTCAAAGAATGCTGATGTAAATTTTAAATAATTTCAAATTTAATTTCATAAAAATACAAACTCCCGAAATTTAAATTTCGGGAGTTTTTTATTGCTTCTAAAAGTTTTATTCAATAATATTTTTAAACTCTTTTCGGTATTGAGATGGGCTTTTCTGCGTATATTCTTTAAAAGTTTTATTGAAATAACTGAAATTATTAAATCCGCTTTCGTAACATATCTCGTTAATACTCAGTGGTTTCTCTGCCAACAATTTCATAGAGTGAATGATACGATATTCATTCACGAATTGTGTAAACGTTTTATTGGTAATTTTTTTAAAATATCTGCAAAAAGAAGGTTCAGTCATATTGGCGAGATTGGCTACTTCTTCTAAAGTAATTTGCTCTTTGAATTTATTTTTTACGTGATTGAAAATGAGGTTAATTCTCTCATTATCTTCCACTTGAGTTTGAATATAGAAATTTCCAGCATTTAGAATTTTGAAATCTTCGGTATTGGCAAGAACATTTAAAATCTCTAAAAATTTAATCAACTTGTCCAGTGAAGTTGCCTCATACATTTCTAAAATTTTACTTTCTAAAGATTTTTTAACCGATTCACCAAACACAATTCCACCTTTTGAAGCATCTAATAAATTCGTAATTTTCTTCATTTCAGGAGTTTTCCAGATGTGAGCTCCTAAAAAATCAGGCAAAAACTGAACTACAATTTCATACTCATTTCTGGTATTTTCATTGGTTAAACCACAATGC
The DNA here is from genome assembly GCF_003860565.1 of Cloacibacterium normanense. NCBI lineage: Bacteria > Pseudomonadati > Bacteroidota > Flavobacteriia > Flavobacteriales > Weeksellaceae > Cloacibacterium > Cloacibacterium normanense. The sequence goes on along the minus strand of NZ_CP034157.1, from coordinate 2,546,265 downwards.
GGTAAATTACTGCCTATTAAAACCAAATCTCCTTTAGTAAAATAAGAAATGGTGCTACCAATTTGTCTTTTCCCAGAACCTCCACCTACAAAAACCAATTCTATTTCTGGGTGATAGTGCCAAAAATTAGATTTTAAATTTTCATTTTGAAGGAATTTGAAACAAGAAAAACTACTTCCAATATTGGGGTTAACTGCTTCATATGTAGGACTTGTCTGCTTCATTTTGTTCTATTTCGATATACAAATATACTATTTTATCTTTAAGTTAATGTTAATTTTGTATTAATGTTAAAATAGAGCATATATAAGAAAATTATCTTGTAAAATAACCCAAAATTCAAGTCTAGATTTGCAGTGTACTTAATTGACTAACACACTAACAATTATAATTATGAAAAATTTATTAAAATTCAGCTTCCTTATAGGATTTCTATTTATTTCGGCAAATGTAATGGCCAATGACAAAGATTTCTCTATTTCTATTGACAACATCAGTGCGAAAAAACTAAGCTTTCAAATGACGAATGCAAAGAATGTAGCGCTATATGTTTACAATGACAAGCAAGGAGAACTTTTTGCTGAAAAAGTGAGAAAACAAGATGAGGTTTCTAGAACGTATGACTTGAAAAATTTTCCTGTTGGAACTTATTATTTAGTAGCGGAATCTGATTCTAAAATCGAAAAATATAAAATTACTATTGACGAAACTGATGCTTCAATTGAGAAGACACCAGTTGCTGAAATTTTCAAACCAGAATACACGATTGAAGGCAATCATGTAAAATTAGTGATGCCTAAACTAACTGATGGAGTAACAGTTTCTGTTGAAGATTTCACGAATACGGTTTATTATAACCAAACCTTAACTCCAAATAATGGCGAATTGGTTATACAATTTGATTTAAACCCAGAAAATGCTGATGCGTATGTAATCAGTGTGGAAAAAGGCGATAACACCTTCAACAAAATCATATATCTAAAATAAATTTTAGGGTTAATTTTCACATCACATCAAAAAAAGTCTCATAAAATTGAGACTTTTTGTTTTTTTAAGAGCTAAAAATTTTAGAGAATAATTATTCTTTTTCTGGAGTAACTAATTCATTTACTTTTTTTTCTTGCTGAGCTTTTTCTTTTTCTGCATTTTTAGCAGCGTTTTGTTCAGCCAATTTTTTCTCTAGCTCTGATTTCTTTTTTTGTTCTATTTTTTTCTTTTCCTCTGCCAATTTCTGTTCGGGACTTTTAGTGGTGTCTTGTTTTAAAACAGGCGCTTTTTTAGCATCTTCAATAGCAGAATTAATTGCCGAAAAAGAAGTTTGTCCCACTACAGAATCTACCAAAGTGGTATCAATAGGAGAATTGTCTTCAGCATAAAATTGCTCTTCTTCTTTATTGTTTTTCCAACAAGAAAGTAACATAAAACTGGTTAATAAAAAGGCTATTTTCTTCATTTTTAATTTTTAAAACTAAATTCTGCAAAAACGGGATAATGGTCAGAAGTTAATCCCAAATTTCTTTTTACTTTAAAGGAATTGGATTCAAATTCTTTTGATGCAAAAATATAATCAATTCTCAAAGGGAAAATATAATCATGGAAACTGGTTCCACTGCCTTTTCCAGATTCTAAAAACGCATCTTGTAAACCTTCTGAAAGTTTATAATATTCATAAGAATTAGGAACAGCATTGAAATCACCCGCTAAAATAACAGGATAAGGAGATTTCTTAATAAAAGCTGCAATTTTCTCTACCTGTTCTTGATGTTTTTTAAATATGGGTAACATTTTCCCAACAATGGTTTTCGCTTTTTTCTCGGTGTTATCTATATTTTCCGGTGTTTCTTGCAAATCTTCGTGTAATTTATAGGGCTCTAAGTAAACATTTATAAATCTAATTCTCTTTCCGCTAATATCAATATCTGCATAATGAGCATTTCCAGCCATTCTATTTTCTAAAATCAGACCATGTTCTATAATAGGATGTTTGGTATAGATGGTCATGATTTTATAATCATCAATAATGGCATATTTAGAGGATTTTGGTTTTACAATTTTTCGGTCACCACATTCTTGCATCAAAATCACATCTGCATTTTGCTCGTCAATAAAATCAGAAGTGGGATTTATTGTTTCCCAGCCTACAATTCTCGCATTATAACTGATTACTTTAATAGAATTTTCCTCACTTTTTGGCTCAGAATAATTAATCCATCTTCTTACTGGAGTTAAAAATAATGTGGAAATCAGCAAAAAAACAAAGGCTCTTTTTCGCCAAGAAAAAATCCAAAAAACACAGAGTAACAGATTGGCAATCATCAAAAAAGGAAATGCCAATGATAATAAATTGAGTAAAGGAAATACTTTTGGAGGGATATAAGCATTAAGCATGGTTGCTCCTAAAAGCAACACAATTACTACATGAACAACGGTAAAAATACTTCTGAAAATCCCCACTGATTAATTAATTCTATATCTGTTTCTACCCCAAACTTTCACTAAAATATAGCCTACTAAAGCGCCACCGATATGTGCGAAATGTGCAATATTTCCTCCACTTCCAGAAAAACCTAGATATAGAGAAACTATAATAGTAATAGGAAATAAAACCTTTGCTTTAATCGGAAACGGAATAAACATAATGAACATTTCTGCATTAGGATACAGCAAAGAAAACGCCGCAATTACACCAAAAATAGCTCCAGAAGCTCCAACCATCGGTGTAGAAAGTATGTTTACTATATTCTGTGCATTTCCTTCTAATCTTACTGGAAATTTTCCAAAATCACCCTTTAAAATATCCGAAAATTGTAAACCTTCTACAATAAGCGGTTGAGCATCTTGGTATAACTGATAATATTCCCAAAGATTAAACAATGCAAAAGCTCCTAACCCAGAAAGAAAATATAAAATTAAAAATTTCTTTTCTCCTAAAAACCGCTCTAAAACTGGTCCGAAACTCGCAAAAGTCAACATATTAAAAGCAATATGCATAAAACCTCCATGCATAAACATGTGTGTGATGATTTGCCAAGATTTAAAATAAGGAGATGTAGGAAAAAAAGCCGCTAAATATTGATAGGATTGCGGAATAAGCATCGCTAGAATGAAAACAATCACATTCAGGATGATAATATTTCTGGTGATGGGTGTTATATTTTGAAACATATTGTTTTGGTGTGTTAAAATTTATTTTTCAATTCTTCTGTAGGAACTTCTACAAAGGTTCTGTTTCCGTTTGTTGTAAACTCTGGGAAGCCTAACTTGATAAAATCTTTCAAAATTTGTTCCACTTCAGCTTTATACAGAAAATCAAACTTAGATTTCGCATTGGTTCTAATCCACTGATTGTTATAATTTTCTAAAAATTCTTCTTCAGTTTTGTATTCTAAAATTTCGAAGAGATTTTCTAAAAATTTGATTACTTGAGATTCTTTCACATCTTCAGGCACCGCATTTATTCTCAGCACATTATCTTGTGCCAAAACAATATCGAAACCTAAATCTGGCAAGTATTTTTTAATCGAACGAAATTTATTTTTCTCAATTTCATTTAAATGATATTCTAAAGAAAACAGCAAACTTTGACTTTTCTTACTTTTAGAAACATTTTTACGGTTTTCGGCTAAGACAATTTGGTGAATTCTTCCCAAATCGAGCATCAACGTTCTGTGGTCTTTATTAAAAAGCCAATAACCATTTGGCAATCTGAGCAAATCTTCTTCTAAATCCTCGTCTTCTTCATCAAAAAGGTTAATTTTAGATGGCAAAGCTGATGATTCTTGTTGATACATTTCGGTGAGATTTACCATTGCTGTATCATTAATTTTAGAAGGAATTTGGTCTTTAAACGGATTAAAATTTCTGTCGATATGAATTCCTGGAGCGTGATAACTTTTCGCAGCATCTACTTTTGGTGGAAAAAATGAATCCATTTGTTCATTTCGCTCAAAATCTAGACTTGGCGCTACATTATAAATTCCCAAAGATTTTTTAATTGTAGAACGAATCAATGCAAAAATAAGGTTCTCATCTTCGAATTTTACCTCTGTTTTTTGCGGATGTATGTTGACATCTATTTTTTCTGGGTCAAGATCCAAATACAAGAAAAAACTCGGGCTGTAATTGCTTTGCAACAGCCCTTCAAAAGCTTCCTGAACCGCTCTATTTAAGTACGGACTTCTAAAATATCTTCCATTGACAAAGAAAAACTGTTCGCCTCTAGATTTTTTCGCTGCTTCTGGTTTTCCCACGAAACCATTGAGTTTTACCCAACCTAAATCTTCTTTGATAGGAACCAAAAGTGGATGCAATTTTCTACCGAAAATATCTACAATTCTCTGCATTTGGCTTCCTTTTCTGAGGTTAAAAATCACCTCATCATTATGGTAGAGCGAAAACTCTAAATTTTCATGAGCCAAAGCTACTCTTTGGAATTCATCTATAATATGTCTGAATTCTATATTGTTGGATTTCAGAAATTTTCTACGCGCTGGAACATTAAAAAACAGATTTTTCACCGAAAAAACAGCGCCTTCCGTAGTTTGTGCAGGCTCCTGAAATTGTAATTCTCCGCCTTCTATGTAGATAACGGTTCCTATTTCTGCGTCTTGTTTTTTGGTTTTGAGTTCTACCTGAGCTACCGCAGCAATAGAAGCCAAAGCTTCACCACGAAAACCTTTAGTAGCGATATGAAAAATATCTTCTGTAGTTCTAATTTTAGAAGTAGCGTGTCTTTCGAACGCCATTCTCGCATCGGTTTCAGACATTCCGCTTCCGTTATCTGCTACTTTTATGAGATTTCTGCCCGCTTCTTCTACAATCAATTCTATTTTAGTAGCACCAGCATCTATGGCGTTTTCTAGCAATTCCTTAACAATAGAAGCAGGTCTTTGCACTACTTCTCCTGCAGCAATCTGATTGGCAACATGATCTGGTAAAAGTTGAATAATATCTGACATTTCTATAATTGAAACTCCAAAAATAGTGTTTAATTTCTAAAAAAATTGAATTTGTGGATGAGTAATCCTGATTGTTAAGAAAATTTTATGAAGTCTAATTTCTGACGAAGTTTTTTAGTGATTTTCTGGGTTAATGTTCTTTCATCAGCAAGATGACGAAGTTTAAATTCTCTTTTTTTTCTCACTACAAAAAGATGATAATCTTCTTGCTCCCAAATTCCATATTTCTGAAAGAAAACCATCTCTAGATTATTTTTATCTATATTTTCTGCTAAAGTTGGCAATTCGATGGGTTGGTCTATCACTTGAAGTGATTCTGGCTGATGCTGATGAAGATATTTAATGTATTCTGGATTTGGAATATTGATGAGTAAAAGAGATTTTTCTGAAATATAATTGCTGATGTTTTTAAACAAATTAAAATGCTCTTCTACAGGAATATGCTCTATAACATCTAACAGTGTGATGAAATCAAAATCAGATTCTTGGGGCTGATAATGCACCACGTCTCCTACAAAAAGTTGAACGTTATTTTTTTGGATATTTTTCTGTGCGTTTTCTATACTTTTTTCGCTTAAATCTACTGCTTCTATATAACCTTTTTCTACTTTTTTAGAAAGTAAATAGGTAAAAGCTCCCACTCCACACCCCAGTTCTAAAATTTTAGATTTTTTAGTAAGTCCTAATTTTTTAAGTTGTTTAAACAAAAAAATCAATCTTTCATTAACTCCTATTTTTATTTGTCTTTCGGAGAACTGGTCATAGAACTGAGAAACTTCTTCTTTCTTCATCTGAAAATATTTTGAGCCAATAAAAATACAAAATAAATAAAAAAGGCTTCTCGTTTTGAGAAGGTTGAATTATATTTTTTTCAGATTATTTCAATTGTATTTTTGCTACTATAGGAAAATGATCAGACGGATATTTATAATCATAAAAGTCTGTAATCGTTCTGTATTTTAAAACTTTCGTATTGTTTTTTGAGCTAAAAATAAAATCTATTTGTTCGCTAGGTTTTTCATTGAATTTAAATCCATTCCAAGTTGCTTTATCAGCGTAAGGTTTTGTAACGCTATTGCTTCTGGCTTCTTGCAAATTCTCAAAAAGCGGTTTCATCCATGAATCACTCTCTACAGAATTAAAATCACCCGTAAGAACTGCAGGAACATTTCTTTTCTTCTGCAAGGTTTTAATTTTTTCCAGAATGATTTCTGCAGACTTCTGTCTCGCAATAACACCTACATGGTCAAAATGCGTATTCAGTACCCAAACTTTCTTTTTGGTTTTTATATTTTCAAAAAGAGCATACGTAACGATTCTAGGATATGCTGCGTCCCAAGATTTTCCTGATTTTTCAGGATTTTCTGAAAGCCAAAATGTGTTTTGTTCTAGAACTTTATACTTATTTTTCAGATAAAAAATACATGAAAATTCTGCATTCGCTTCATCTGTTCTCGGTCTTCCTAAAAAACTATAAGCAGAGTTGTTATCTAATAAATAATCAATCTGAGGTTTCTGCGCTTCTTGTAGTCCTACAAAATCTGCTTCATAATAAGAAATAAGGTCTTTTACTTTATCTTTTCTGATGTTCCAGTGGTTTTCGCCATCATCTACGCTTGCCAATCTGATGTTAAAACTCATTACATCAATGGTTTGGCAAAATAAAAACGATGCAAAAAGTATAAACAAAATGGTAGAAATGTTTTTTGTTTTCATATTTTAATTCTTGATGAAAATTATTTTAACTCGAACTGATATTTTTTGTTTTCTGTAGAAAGTTTAAAAGAATCTGTTCTAAAAGGCGCTATAGGTAATCCTTTTTCGGTGAAAAGATTAATTTCTGAGTCATCTCCTTTCCAGCCATATCTTACAGCAACGGGATTGCTTACCTTTTCGCATGTAACTACAATTTTATTTTTCTTAATTTCTGCTTTTGCTGGATAGAATTTTTGGTCATTTCCTGCAATTTCAAAACCTTTTAAGATTTCATTATTTTTAGAAATTAATTTTTCTTTTGTATTGAAACTGATGGTAATTTTATTTCCTTTTACCGTTGATTTTTGATAAATTGGGCTTTTCAGACCATTATTTAAGGCTAAATTAGCCAATCTTTCTCCTACTGTTTTTTTATTTCTTGGGTGAATATCATTCGGATTTCCTACATCGGTAGTTACTACCATTCCAGTGTTTTTCATTTTGGTAGTATTCAGTTGAGCATCTCGTACTTCACACCAATCGCAACCTTCATTACTGTCGCCTTTAGTGTTAAAAGTGGCTAATTGAACGAAATAAAAAGGTAAGTTTTCTCCAAATCTCTGTCTCCAACTGTTAATCAATAGTGGGAAACTTTGGTTATATTCATATGCTCTCTCTGCATTAGATTCTCCTTGATACCAAAGCATTCCAGAAATTCTAAAATCTTCAATCGGGTGAATCATGGTATTGTAAATCAAAGAAGGAAATTCATTTTGATTAATGGCTGCATAAATTTTTTCTACAGCAAATTTCCAATTTCCTGCCAATGGAATACTTTTTTGAGCGGTGACTAATTTCACCTCATCATCATTACTCCACAAACCACCGCCACCACCAGTGTCATTAACCTTTACTGCAATAATATTCTCTCCTTTCTTTAAAATTTCTTTCGGAATGGTATAAATTCTATCATCTGACCATTGTTTCATTTGTCCCACTAATTTTCCATTAAAATAAGTAAGGTCTTCGTCATCAATTTTTCCTAAATACAGCACTGCATTTCCAGTAAGGTCTTCCTCTGAAAGAACGATTGTTTTTCTAACCCAAGCTACTCCGTCTAAACCTTCGAAACCTTGTTGTTCCCATGCTTTTGGAACATATAAATCTTTTAAAACAGAAGCGTTATAATCTGCACTCAAGAATTGTTCTTGATTAAAATCTGCAATTTTAGCATTCAGTTTTTTCTCAAAAAAAACAGTTTTAGCCTCGAAATTTTTCTGTTGAAGACTTTCTATGTCTATTTGTGGCATATTGGCAATCATTTCTTTGAAATAAGGCGATTGCTCGAATGCGTTTTTAGGAATCCAAGCTTCAATTACAGTTCCGCCCCAAGAAGAATTAATGATTCCTATAGGAACTTGTCTCTCGTGATACATTTTTTTAGCAAAAAAATAGGCTACTGCAGAAAAATCTCCAATATTAGAAGCATTCGCAACATTCCATTCTGTTTTTGCAAGGTTATTTTGAGGTAAAGAATTTATTTTTCTTTCAACTTTAATATGTCTAATAATCGGAAACTCTTTTTGATTTAATTCCTCTTTATAACCTTCAGAAGATGAGAGAGCCCACTCCATATTGCTTTGTCCGCTGCATAACCAAACATCTCCTACCAAAACATTTTTGAAAACAATTTCATTATTTCCTTTAATCGTCAATGTAAAAGGACCACCTTCTTTTTCTTGGTCTAAATCTACTTTCCAATTGCCATTTTGGTCAGCAACAGTGGATTTGGTTTGATTTTTAAAACTTACCAACACTTTTTCATGAGGTGATGCAAAACCCCAAACTGGAATTTTAGAATTTCTCTGCAACACCATATTGTCTGAGAAAATGTATGGTAAAGAAACATTCGCCATCAATAATTGAATGGTCATTAATAAGAATACGCTGAGTGATTTTTTCATTTTAATTCCTTTAAGATTTATTTCTTATAAGGTTAATTTTTTAAGGATGTTATTTTTCCCAATTTACTCTTTTGGTTTGTACCTGAGCAGAATTGGTTCCTATCATGATGTCAAATTCTCCTGATTCCCAATCGAAATTGAGTTCATCATCATAGAATTTTAAATCTTCTGGTGTAATGTTAAAAGAAACGGTTTTGCTTTCTCCTTTTTTCAAGAATATTTTTTGAAAACCTTTCAGTTCTTTTACAGGACGAACTACTTTTCCTACTAAATCTCTGATGTACAACTGAACCACCTCTTCTCCGTCATAATTTCCTGAATTGGTGAGGGTAACTGAAGCCGTCAAAGTTTGGTTGCCTTTCAGTTGCGTAGCACTTACGTTTACATCCGAATATTGAAATGTAGTGTAACTCAAGCCAAATCCGAATGGATAAGCTGGGTCATTATCTAAGTCAATATACGCCGAAACATAGTTTCTGTCTGTATTATTTTTAGCAGGTCTTCCTGTATTGTAATGATTGTAATAAATAGGAATTTGACCTTCAGTTCTAGGAAAAGTCATTGGCAATTTACCTCCAGGATTTATTTTCCCGAAAAGTACATCTGCAATAGAGTTTCCTGCTTCTGTACCTAACCACCAAGTATAAACAATGGTAGGAATGTTTTCTGAAGCCCAATCAAAAACCAAAGGACGACCGGCATTAATCATTAATATAATTGGTTTTCCTGTTTTGGCAATTTCTTTTAATAAATCTTCTTGAACGCCAGAAAAATGGATGTTGCTTCGGCTTTTTGCTTCGCCACTCATGGCGTGACCTTCGCCTAAAGTCATAATCACTACGTCTGCTTTCTTGGCAGTTTCTACCGCTTCTGCAAATAGAGATTTATCATTGTCATTTGCGTTACATCCTTTAGCATAAAGCAATTCTGAATTTTTATCCAATTGAGCTTTAATTCCATCAAACTGAGTTACAATTCTTTGGCTATCATCTGGAAAAGCAATAGACCAAAAACCGTGATTTTCTACTGTAGCTTTCGCAAATGGACCAATAATGGCCACTTTTTTAGTAGTTGGAGAAAGTGGTAATAATTGATTTTCATTTTTTAGTAAAACAATACTTTTTGCACCAATTTCTCTTGCAAATTTTCTGTGTTCTGGATTATTGGCTTGTTCTTTTTCTCTCTTTTCATTGATGAAACGATAAGGGTCATCAAAAAGTCCAAGTTCATATTTTTTAGTCAAAATTCTGCGAACCGCATCATCTATTAATTGAATATCTACTTTCCCTTCTTTTACCAATTCTGCTAAATGATTGGTATAAGAACGGCTCTCCATATCCATGTCACTACCTGCCAAAATTGCTTTCAAGGCAGCTTCTTTATTGTCTTTAGCAAAACCGTGAGGAATCATTTCGCCAATGCTTCCCCAGTCAGAAACCACAAATCCTTGGAAATTCCAAACACCTTTTAATAAGTCTCTTTGAATGTATTTATTTCCAGTGGCAGGAATTCCATTGATATCATTAAATGAATTCATAAAAGTGGCTACTCCCATATCAGACACCGCTTTGAAAGGTGGCAAATACGTTTCGTGCAACTGTCTAAGGCTCATATCTACAGAATTGTAATCTCTTCCGCCAACAGCAGCTCCATAAGCTGCAAAATGTTTAGCGCAAGCCATTACTGCATCTTTATTTCCTAAGCCATTTCCTTGAAAACCTTTTACTCTAGCTTTTCCTACCAATGTTCCTAAGTACGTATCTTCACCTGCTCCTTCCATTACTCTGCCCCATCTTGGATCTCTTCCTATATCTACCATTGGTGCAAAAGTCCAATGAATTCCATAAGCTGAAGCTTCAATAGCGGCAATTCTTGCAGATTTCTCAATTAAATTCATATCCCAAGTAGCGGTTTCGCCTAACGGAATAGGAAAAGTAGTTCTAAAACCATGAATAACATCTTGCCCAAAAAGTAAAGGAATTTTAAGACGAGACTGCATGGCTTGGTCTTGCCAGTTCTTAGTGTTTTTAGCACCGATAGCATTTAGAATAGAGCCTAGTTTCCCTACACGAACTTGACCAGCTTTGTCTGCATCTTTCGTAATAGGACCAGTTGCTGTAATATCATCATTATACTGATTGAGCTGTCCTATTTTTTCTTCCAAAGTCATTTTCGCCATCAGCTCTGTAACTTTTTGGTCGATTGATTTCTGTGCAGAAACAGTTATTCCCAATCCTGCTAAAAAAATTGAAAGGAATATTTTTTTCATAAATTTTATATTTAAAAAGTGTAGGTAGCCACTGAATTAGATGGCAATGATGCTGCTACAGATTTACCATCAAAGTTAATATTAAAATTTTCAACTTCTGCTCCTTCATTTAAAACGATTAAAGCTATTTTGCCTTCTGGTGTTTTAAACGCTAGTGTACTTAAATTTCCTACTTGTGTAGAACCTATTCTTTGTGAATTTTGAGGTACAAATTTAGAAGCATGAGCAATGATGTAATACGCTACATTTTTAGTGTAAGATTCTGAAGAATTGATGGTAATTGCTCCTTTACATTGGGTACATCCACCTGGAGTAAAAGGTTGGAATTGTGCGTCATTTGCTAAATTCCATTCTAATGCAATTTTGCTCCAATTTCTCATGGTTCCAATGATTACATTTTTGGTATGCCAAATAAAGTCTCCTGCAAAAGTTCCTGTAGAACCCGTCCATTGTTCTGTGAAATACAGATTTTTATTTGGAAAAGCGTTCTTTACAACACCAAGAGCTGAAACATCTCCCGCATAAAGGTGAAACGCTGATCCGTCTACATATTGTGCAGCTTCTGGGTCTTGGAGAATTGTAATAGGATATTCGGGTTTATCACAATTATGGTCGTACAAAACGATTTTAGTAGAAATATTTGCTGCTCTAAAAGCATGACCTAAATTGTTTTTTATGAAATCTCTTTGCTGTTCTGCGGTCATATACATACTTGGGTTATTCCCAGGATGCAATGGTTCGTTTTGAGGAGTAATGGCGTCAATGGTGATTCCATTTTTATTCATTTCCTGAATATATTTCACGAAATATTCTGCATAAACTTGATAGTATTCAGTTTTCAGGCTTCCTCCTATGCTATTTCCGTTGTCCTTCATCCAAACTGGTGGTGACCAAGGTGCGCCAATAATTTTAATATCTGGATTAATGGCTAAAATTTCTTTTAACATATCAATCACTGGTTGGTCTTTTGCTAAGCTGAATTCGCTCAGGTCTTCGTCTGTTTGACCTGCGGGAACATCATCATAAGAAAAGACAGAACTGTTAAGATCTGATGCACCAATGCTTAATCTAAGATAACTTACGCCTATGGATTGTTCTGATTTTCCGAAAATATCTTGAAGAAGTTCTTTTTTCTTCGCTGGAGATAATTGATTGATTACCTCTACGCTTCCTCCGGTAAGAGTATACCCAAAACCATCTACGGTTTGGAATTTTTCTGAAGGATTGATGAGAATGTTTTGGAAATTATTTTGTGGATTATCAAAAACAAGATTGTTTTGTTTTTGAAGTTTTAAAGTTTCATCAGCATTAGTTTGCCAATATTCTATTGTTTGTGGAGCTTCTACTTTTGTAAAAGAATTACATGAGATAAGAGAAGCTATAGAGCCTAAAACTAAGGCGGGGATCATTTTTTTTAGAACCATAACATTTATTTTTGATATTCAAAAAAACTGCTGCACGATAAAATGCGCAGCAATTTTTTTAGAATAAGGTTATATAAATTCTAATTTGATATAAGATTAATAACCAGGGTTTTGAGTTAAATTAGGGTTTTTATCTAACTGAGATTGAGGAACTGGCCAAAGTAATCTTTGTTCTGTAAGATTATTAACATAACCTAACTTGTTACCTTTTCCATCAGTTCTGGCTTTAATAACTTCTAAAGCTTTACCTGTTCTCTTAAGATCAAACCAACGTTGCCCTTCAAATGCCAACTCTAGCAATCTTTCTTTAAGGATTTTGTTAATACCATCGGTTTCACTTGTGATAGTAATAGGGTTTAAACTTACTCTACCTCTTACTTGGTTTACTAAAGCTGCCGCCCCAGTAAAGTCTCCTAATTTCACTTTAGCTTCTGCTTTTAATAATAGTAAGTCTGCATATCTAAGAATATATATATGTTGGGTGCCATCTTGTATTCTTTGTTTGTATGCAAATGGATAGTTATTTTTGTCAGTCCAATAAGCATCGCTAACTCCTATATCAAACTTTATAGAGTTTGTTTTTCTAATATTATCATTTTGTGCATTAAAAGCGTTTACTAAATCATGAGTCGGTAAATTAAATCTTTGCCATCCATCACCAATAAACATACCTGTTCCCCACCACCAGATATTACTTGCATCTGAATTAATTTCTAATATAGATTCTACATTAGCATTGTGGTTTCCGTCAAATAATTGATTGTAGTCTGGCAATAAACTGTAATCACCTGCCAGTTGATCTACATGCTGGATTACTTTATTGTAATCTGGGTTTGGCTTTGTTGCATAAACTTTTGCCAATAATGCATGGGCTACTCCTTTTGTTGCTCTGTATTTACTTACTGAAGCATTAGGAGCTGCAGCTAGAGCACCTTCTAAATCTGATATTATAAAAGAGTAAACCTCTTCTTTTGTCTTTCTTGCAGGATAAATTTGGCTATATACTTCATCAAAATTCTCTGAAGTAACAGAAGTAACTGATTTGGTCACTAATGGAACATCACCCCATAATTGAACCGCATGAAAATAATACAACGCTCTTACAATAGCAGCTTCAGCTTTCATTTCTGCTTTACGTTCTGCAGTTAAAGCATGGTCTTTAATTCCATCTACAAAATTAAGAACTTTATTACAGTTATTAATTAATTCATAAATAGCTTCCCAGTTTCTTTTAACATTTCCGTTAGTAGATAAAATTCTGTACTCTGCTTGTTGTCTGTTATCTTGATTATCCCCACTTACGTATGCTTCATCAGTTTGCATAGATCCATTCGCAAAATAATCTAATTGCCAATAGTTGGAATGCCCAAACCCTGGACCAACATACATGGTTTTCATTAGATCTTCAGCTTCAGAAGCTTTCGTATAAGGCGTTTCACTAACCTCGACAGGTCTGTCTGTTATGGGCTCTGTATCTAGATAATCTGAACAAGAGACTGTTCCTAAACTAAGACCAGCTCCCAATAGTATAAAATATAAACCTTTGTTTAATATTCTTTTATTTAGTTTCATAATTGATAATTTTTGATGATTAGAAATTAGCTTTTAAACCGAATACAAATGTTCTTACTTGTGGATAAGTTCCGTAATCAATACCTAAAACACCATTTGTTGTAGCAAAAGCATTCACTTCTGGATCAAATCCTGAATAATTAGTCCATGTATATAAGTTTTGACCTGTTACATAAACATTAAGTTTAGTTACACCCTTAAACGGTTGAGCAAAATTATACCCCAAAGTAACACTCTTTAATTTTATATATGATCCATCTTCAATAAATCTGTCTGATACTAATTTAGCATTTTGAGCATTAGCTTTAGGTACATTTGTAATATCACCTGGGGTAGTCCATCTATTAAGTACTATAGTTGATTGGTTTTTGTGATCATCCATCATTTCTAGTTCAAAACGAGAAGCGTTATAAATATCACCTCCTTGAGATCCCGTTACTAAAAGATCCATATACCAATTTTTATAGGTAAAGTTATTGGTAAAACCGAAAGTAAAGTCAGGGTTTGGATCACCAATAAAAGTTCTATCACCTGCACTTAACATTCCGTTTCCGTCCAAATCTTTATAAATAATTTCTCCTGTATTAGAATCTACTCCACCATATTTATATCCATAGAAAGAACTTATTGGTTGGTCTGCTGCAAATCTTACTAAATTACCAGCACTTGGTATTCCTGCCTTATCAAGAACAGGTACATACTTCAATTCCAAAACTTTCGACTTATTAAATGATATGTTAAAGTTGGTATTCCAAGAAAAATCAGTGTTTTTAAAGTTAACTGTATTCAAAGTAAACTCCATCCCTTTATTTTCCATTGAACCTACATTTCTTAAAACATCAGGAATTCCAAGCCCAATCGGTATTGACATAATCAAATCGTCTGTTTTTCTTTTATAGAAATCTGCAGTTAACTTAATTCTGTTATTTAAAAATCCTAAATCTACACCAAAGTTAGTATCTGTAGTGGTTTCCCAAGATACGTCACTACCAGTCTGGTAAGGAGACCATGCACCCCCATCCTTATTAAGCCTTTCTAAGTTATAGTAAGCATAGGCTGGTATTCCTGAGGCATTACCTGCTTTACCCCAACCTCCTCTGATTTTAAATTCAGATATCGTAGAATTGTCTTGAAGGAAGTTTTCATTTGAAATATTCCATGAAGCAGAAACTCCCGGGAAGAAACCCCATCTTTTATCTGGATGAAGCGCTGAACTTCCATTTTCACGGAAAACAGCCATAACTGTATATTTATTATTTAGTGTGTAAACTAATCTTCCAAAGAATGATAATTCTTTTAAAATATCTTTTCTAAATATTTCTCCATGAGAAGGATTTGTTTCATCATAAACAAACGAAGATTGCATTGGATCTGCAAATTGGCTTCCCCAATAGTATTGACCACTATTCATTCTTTCATGCATTTGAATACCTGCCAATACACCAAGGTCATGATTACCAGATTTAAGAGTATAATTTAATGTGTTCTCAAAATTAAAATCACGGAAAGTTAAATCATTTTTAGAACCACTACCTTTTTGTTGTCTTCCCCATTCTGAACGATAAGGGTCTAGGAATTTATCATTTGTTGAGTTAATATAATCTAATGATGCTGCAGATTTCCAAACTAAATTTTTAAGGATATTCACTTCAATTCCTAAATTTGATAAAAATCTCTGTGTATGTGTTTTGTCTGATTCTCTGTTCATAAAAGAAACTGGATTTTCCCAACCACCCGTAAAAGGGTTTAGAGCAAACTGCCCATCTTTGTACCCGTTCAAATAATTTCCAGAACTGTCAGTAGGTCTAACTTTCACTTCACTTCCATATGCAGGCATAAAAGTTGGTGTAGTTAAGGCTGATAAAATTACCCCACCTTGTGCTCCCGCATTGTTATCTGCTGTATTTTTTGAGTTTGTGTTAATATAATTTAAACTAGATGTTACCTTAAGCCAATTCGTTACTTTTGCA
This sequence comes from Cloacibacterium normanense, assembly GCF_003860565.1. Lineage (NCBI taxonomy): Bacteria > Pseudomonadati > Bacteroidota > Flavobacteriia > Flavobacteriales > Weeksellaceae > Cloacibacterium > Cloacibacterium normanense. The sequence goes on along the minus strand of NZ_CP034157.1, from coordinate 2,530,413 downwards.
TCTAAATTTACTTTTGCAGAGGTTCTTCCAAAATCAGATGGAGATACAATTCCTGCAATATTTTGATATCCTAAAGCGGTATAAGCTCTAACATTCTCATTACCAAAAGCATAGTTTACATTGTAGTTTTGGTCAAATCCAGTAGTATATACCTTTTTAACCCAATCTGTATTAATCCCTGCATACATTGGATCATTGATTGTATTTAACCAAGCAGGATTAATTTCTGATATTAAAGCTTTATATTGTTCTAGATTAAGAACATCAACGTTATCTACTTTATTTGAAACTCCCCAATAAGCATTAAAGTTTAACTGTGGCTTATTGGCTTTAGCTCTTTTTGTTGTTACAATTACAACTCCTGAAGAGCCGCTAATCCCATAGATTGCTGCAGACGTCGCATCTTTAAGAACGGTAATATCTACAATGTCATCTGGGTTAATACCACTAATATCCTTAGTCTGAATTCCATCTACTACATAAAGTGGATCTACACCAGAAGAAATTGAGTTATTCCCTCTAATTTTAATATTTAAAGCCTGCCCTGGTTTACCCGAGTTTTGTACTACACTTACACCCGCTGCTGTTCCTTGCAAAGCTTGCGTCACGTTATAAATTGGTCTGTCTTCAAAAACATCTGCTTTAATGTTTTCAATTGCACTGGTTGCATTTTTCTTTTTTACAGAACCATAACCAATCAGAACCACCTCATCTATTTTCTTCTCTTTTATAGCTGAAGAATCACTTTTAATTTGAGCCTGAAAACTTGAGGTGAAATAAAGAACTGCTATCAGTCCTAACCCTTTTTTAATATTCATGTTCATAATATATTTTTTATCTCATTTTGAGACAATAAATTTAAAAGAATTTAGTTAAGAAAAAAATAATTTCTTAATAATTTTAATTTTTCGTTTATTTGAGATACTTTTGGAGTGGTCAAAATCTCTTTTTAGGAGTAAAACCTCTTATTTTTTCAAAAAAATTTTAACTAAAAATTGAGCCAACTTTTAACATTATGTTAATAAACAAGAAAAATAAATCGCTTAATATAAGCTTAATGTTAAGTTTCATAGTCTTTTCTATGCTCCTTAATTCCATGAGCATTATCATATTACAGCTCTCTCAAAACGCTCAGCATACTTATACAGGATTAGGAATTTTAGAATTTTTCAAGGATATTCCCATAGCTTTGGTTTCTATTTTTTTGGTAGATTATATTAAAAAAAAGAGTTACTACCTTTCATTAGCATTTGCATTATTTATTTGTACCGTCTGTAGCTTTAGCATCCCTTTTCTTACCGAATTTTGGTTTTTAAAAATATGGTTCATTCTTATCGGAATTTCATTTTCTATTGGTAAAATCTGTGTGTTTAGCATCATCAAAAACACAACAGAAACTGAAAAAGAATTTTCTATAACGATGAGCCGAACAGAAGCTGCTTTTATGCTCGGGATTTTCATTGTAAACATGGAATTTGCGCTTATTCTGAGCAGTGATTATCAAGAATTTTGGAGATTTGGATTTTGGTTGGTAGGATTTATTTCGTTGTGGACAGGCATACAAATTATAAGACATCACCACACTCATAAAAATTCTGAACCCATTCCCGTAAAAAAATCAAAAATCGACTTTACAATATTACTGAACAAAAGTTCTTTACTATTTTTGGCTATTATATCACTCATTATTTTTGCTGAACAAATATTCAACTCGTGGCTTCCTACTTTTTATAAAAAATCCCTCAATTCTTCTTCTTTTTTTGCGCTACAATCTTCTGCATTACTGGCGTTCTTCTCATTTTTAGGGAGAATAATAGCTTCAAAACTCATTCATAGGTTTAGCCCCATGAAAATCTTTTACACCAGTTTAATTTCCGGGATTATTCTCATCAGTTCAGCATTTTTTATAGGGCAAGAAAGCGATTTAAAAATAAAGATATTAATGTTTATTTTTCCACTGATTGGTTTTTTTATTGCGCCACTTTATCCTATGCTAAACTCTAAGTTCCTAGGCAACTACCCCGAGAAAAAAATAAGCAGAATGGTTTCCTTCATCATTTTGTTCACTTCTTTAGGCGGTTCTATAGGCTCAATAAGCACTGCATATATTTTTCAAAAAAATTTAGCAAATTATTACTTGTTATTTGCTTCAATTCCCTTAATTTTGATACTGATACTTTCTTCTTTATTTTCCATCAAAGAAAGAATGTCTATAAATAAAAATGATCATGAAACTTGACGACTCCAAAAATAAGATGACCCTACAAGAATTGATTGATACCAAAAACTTTATTAATCAATTATCTGTAGACTGTGCAATCTTTGGCTTTCACGACAATTCTTTAAAAATTTTATTGCTTAAATATCACGAACTCAATCTTTGGGCGATTCCTGGAGGTTTCATCTTCGAAGATGAACATCTAGACGATGCCGCACACAGAATTTTATATGAAAGAACTCATTTAGAAGACGTGTATTTGCAACAGTTCTATGCATTTGGAGGAATAGACAGAACCGAAAAAAACAATCCGCACCGTCAATTATTAGCTAACAAAGGAATAGAAATAGATAAAGACCACTGGATTAATAAAAGATTTGTAACTGTAGGTTATTATGCATTGATAGACTACACCTTATCTCATACCTTCCCAGATGCGTTCAATGAAACTTGCGCTTGGTTTGATGTACATGATTTACCAGAGATGGCTTTTGACCATAAAGAAATCATCGAAAAAGGCTTAGAACATCTTAGAAAAACGCTAGATTATGACATTGTAGGAAGCAACCTGCTACCAGAAAAATTCACCATGAAAGATTTGCAAAATCTGTATGAAGCCATCTTGGGAGAAAAATTCAGAAGAAACAACTTTCAGCGTAAAATGCTCAGCTTAAATATATTAGACAGACACGAAAAACTTTTTAGCGGTTCTGCAAATAAGGCGCCTTATCTTTATTCTTTTAAGAAAAAATAAATTTTTCAAAATATTAAAAACAAAAAAGCCTTCTCAAATGAGAAGGCTTCTTAATGTACCCCAGACGGGACTTGAACCCGTACGTCCTTGCGGACACAGGATTTTAAGTCCTGCGTGTCTACCAGTTCCACCACCAGGGCAAAATGGAGAGCGAAAAACGGGATTCGAACCCGCGACCCCAACCTTGGCAAGGTTGTGCTCTACCAGCTGAGCTATTTTCGCATTTCTATTTCGTGTGCGGATGAAGGGACTCGAACCCCCACGCCTCACGGCACCAGATCCTAAGTCTGGCGTGGCTACCAATTACACCACATCCGCTAGTATTTAAAGAACTTTGTTCGTTTTTTGTGAGTGCAAATATAGAAACTTTTTCCTAATGTTCACAACTTTTTTTTGAAAATTTTTATTTTTTGAAAAAAAAACTTAGAAATTAGATTATTGTTTCTGTTTTTATTACTTTTACAACTTTAAGATTAATAGATATGGAATTACAAGGAACGGTTAAGAAAATATTTGATACCCAGACTTTTGCAAGTGGTTTTCAAAAAAGAGAAATGGTTTTATTGACTCAAGAACAATATCCTCAGCCTATTTCAATAGAATTTTTATCAGATAAAATTAATTTATTAGATAATGTTTCTGAAGGCGAAACTGTAAAATTAGGAATCAATATTAGAGGTAGAGAGTGGACTAACCCACAAGGTGAAGTAAAATATTTCAACTCTATTACGGCTTGGAGATTAGAAAAAGTAGCAGATAACGGCGCTCAACCTACTTACGCTGCCCCATCTACTGCAGCTACTCCAGCTACAACAAACGAAAATCCTTTCGCAGACGAAGGTGATGACGATTTACCTTTCTAAAATAATAGAAATTTTATACATTTGAAATCCTACTTTAATAAGTGGGATTTCGTTTTTAAAATAAGATATGTTTCTACTAGATTCCGAAGAAATTGCTTTTCCAGACCCTGCTTTGTATGATTTTGAAGGAGGATTATTGGCAATGGGCGGAGATTTATCTCCAGAAAGAATCTGGTTTGCTTATCAGAACGGGATTTTCCCGTGGTTTAATCCCGAAGATGATATTTTGTGGTGGTGTCCTGATCCTAGATTCGTATTATTTCCAGAAGATTTGAAAATTTCTAAATCCATGAAGAAAATTCTGCGAGAAGGGAAATTTACTTTTACCGAAAATAAATGTTTCGAAGAAGTGATGAAAAATTGCCAAGCCGCAGAAAGAAAAGGACAAGACGGAACATGGATTACCGATGAAATGATAAAATCTTATAGCACTCTGCATCGTTATGGCAAAACCAAAAGCGTAGAAGTTTGGGAAAATGATGTGTTAGTGGGCGGTTTATATGGTGTAGATTTAGGTCATATCTTCTGTGGAGAAAGCATGTTTGCCAAAGTGAGCAATGCAAGTAAAGCGGGTTTTATTTATTTTGTAGAAAAATATAAAAATCAGTATGAGCTGATTGATTGCCAAATTTACACTGAACATTTAGCTTCTTTAGGTGCTAAAGAAATTCCTAAAAGAGAGTTTCTGAAAACTTTAAAACAAAATTTCTCAGACGAGAACGTAAAATGATAAAGAAATTGCGCCCCGAGTTGAGCGGAGCTCTTTTTAAAATTAACAAATTTTAAAAAAGCGAGAGCGGTACGAGGAAATTGGCGCCCAAAAAATAAAAAAAATATGAACCCTGAAAAAGAAAAATGGATTTTATTGGTATTGCTCTCTCTGATTTGGGGCTCTTCATTTATTTTGATAAAAAAATCGCTAGAACATTTTAATCCGTATCAAGTAGGAGCGCTAAGAGTTCTTATTTCTGGGGTTTTACTCTCGCCGATTGCTTTATTGAACATCAAAAAATTCCCTAAATCACATCTAAAATGGTTCATTATTGCTGCACTTTGTGGAAATTTTATTCCTATGTTCTTATTCCCTATTGCGGAAACCAAAGTCAGCAGCAGTATTGCAGGAATTATCAATTCTACGATGCCACTTTTTGTTATTTTGGTAGGTGCAGCATTTTGGAAAACCAAAACCACTCCTCGACAAATTATAGGAATTGTCATCAGTTTTTTTGGAGTGATTTTATTGATGAATTCAGGACATGACAATAATACAGAACACTTATTTTACATAGGATTATTACTTTTTGCTGCTTTCTTGTACGCTGTAAGCGTGACTACAGTTGGCGCAAAACTCACGCATATTCCTGCAAAACTTCTGTCCTCATTTGTATTTTTCTACGTCTTGTTTTTACCGTCTTTATTGGCTTTATATTTCTCAAATTTCTTTCACGAGTTTTCTTTTACAAGAGAAAACATGATAGGATTAGGATTTGTAGCGACTTTATCCATCTTCGGAACTGGACTAGCCATGATGTTACAATATAGATTAATGAGCGTTTCTAATCCGCTATTTGCGTCTACCGTAACTTTATTAATGCCAATTGTAGCGGTAGCTTGGGGAATCATAGACGGAGAAAGTTTTACTTTTTTACAAGGAATAGGCGGTGCAATTATTCTGGGAGGATTAATTTTTCTGAGAAAGAAAAAAAGCTAGGATTTTTTACATAAAAAAACTGCATAACCCCTTAGGAAGCAATGCAGTTTGAAATAAATCTAATAAAAAGTAAAAATGAAAGGTGACAAAGATAAAATTTTTTTTCAGTAAAATTCAAAAATGTTTGAAAAATTTTTATGATTTCCGTCATTTAGCTGATTGATAAGAATTAATTACCTTTGCAACATGTTAATTTCTGAATACATATCCAAAGATTTTCCCGCTTTTGAAGTTGATTCATCAGCAGAAGAAGCACTAGAAATAGCCTCGGAATTTGGTTTCACCCATGTTTTTGTGCAAAAAAACAATCTTTTTTTGGGAGGAATCTGCAAAGAATTTTTGGAAGAAAATCCAGATAAAAATTTAGAAGAACTTCTTATTCACATCGAACGTTTTGCTATTTTAGAAGGCGGAACCGTATTAGATACTGTAAAATTATTCTATACTTTTAATGCTAATATTATTCCTATTATCAATAAAAATGAAGAATATCTAGGATACATTGCTTACGATGATGTTTTTAATGAACTGTCGAAATATCCTTTATTTTCTGAAAACGGAGCGGTTTTAACGGTAGAAACCAACTTAAAATCGTTTTCGATGACTGAAATTGCCAAAATTGTAGAAAGCAACAATTCTAAATTTTACGGAGCATTCATCAGTCATGTAAATGATGATGTAATACAAGTTACCATGAAAATTAATCATGATAATTTAAGTTCCATAGACGAAACCTTCGACCGATTTGGTTATCACGTAGTTCATAAATTTTACAACGACGAAAAAGAAGAACTCATCAAAGACCGATATCAATATTTTCAAAAATATTTAGAATTTTAATGTATTTTTGATTTTATAAAAAGATTTATTTTGAAAGCTGCCATTTATTCACAGAAAAAAGACTTAGATACATTTTTATACTTAAGTAAGTTTATATCAGAACTTAACAAAAGAGGTGTAAAAGCTATTATATATGAACAGCTCTTCAAAGATTTAGAATTTTCTAAAGAGTTTTCCACTTTTTCTAACTACGAAGATGTAAAACAAGAAAAAATAGATTTTTTCTTCAGTTTTGGTGGAGACGGAACCATTCTAAATGCCTTGAACTTTATCAAAGAATTAGAAATTCCCATCATCGGTGTAAACACGGGTAGATTAGGGTTTTTGGCAAGTTTTTCTAAAGACGAAATCTTCAGTCATATAGACGAAATCATCACCAAAGAAATGAATTTGAGCAAAAGAAGCGTTTTGCACGTTACTTCTTCTGGTACTCCTATTGATTTTCCGTATGCACTAAATGATTTGAGCGTTTCTAGAAACGAAACCACTTCTATGATTACGATAGAAACGCATATTAACGACCAATTTCTTACGTATTATTGGGGAGATGGTTTAATTATTTCTACACCTACTGGTTCTACCGCATACTCACTGAGTTGTGGTGGTCCTATTATTTCGCCAGGAAACGGAATTCTTTCGCTTACGCCAATTGCGCCTCACAACCTTAACGTGAGACCAATTGTTTTAAGAGACGATATAGAAATTACCTTAAAAGTAGAAAGCAGAGTTCCACAATATTCTCTTTCTCTAGATTCTAGACTCTATCACATGAAAAATGATGATGTGATTACGGTAAAAAAAGCCGACTTCCAGCTGATCTTAATGCACCCAAAAGACTTGAGCTTTTTCAAAACTTTAAGGCAGAAATTGCTGTGGGGGAAAGACAAAAGAAATTAGTATTAATAGCATAAAATTCACTAAATTTACATTTCGAAATTTACATTTAATAATCAATAATAAAACAAAAGAAAAATGAGCAGAAAATTTCCGGCAGGTGTTGCCACAGGTTCATTAGTATCAGAAATTTTTGCACACGCAAAAGAAAATAATTACGCACTTCCTGCAGTAAACGTAGTAGGTTCTAGCAACATAAACGCTACTATGGAAACAGCAGTTAAATTAAACGCTCCAGTAATTATTCAGTTTTCAAACGGAGGAGCTGCATTTAACGCAGGAAAAAGCCTTAGTACTGAAAATCAAAAATCTGCAATCCTAGGAGGAATTGCAGGAGCTAGACATATTCATACCCTTGCAGAAGCTTATGGAGCTACCGTAATTCTTCACACAGACCACTGTGCTAAAAAATTACTTCCTTGGATTGATGGGTTATTAGACGCAAGCGAAGAACACTTCAAAGCTTATGGTAAATCATTATTCTCTTCTCACATGCTAGATTTATCAGAAGAACCTATCGAAGAAAATTTAGATATTTCTACTAAATATTTCGAAAGAATGGCTAAAATGGGCATGACTCTAGAAATAGAATTAGGTGTAACTGGTGGCGAAGAAGATGGTGTAGACAACTCAGATGTAGATTCTTCTAAATTGTACACTCAGCCAGACGAAGTAGCTTACGCTTACGAAAGATTAAAAGCGATTTCTCCAGAATTTACCATCGCTGCAGCTTTTGGTAACGTTCACGGTGTTTACAAACCAGGAAACGTAAAATTAACTCCGAAAATCTTAGACAATTCTCAAAAATATGTACAAGAAAAATTCGGAACTTCTGAAAAACCAGTAAATTTCGTATTCCACGGTGGTTCTGGTTCTACATTAGAAGAAATTAGAGAAGCGATTTCTTATGGTGTTATCAAAATGAACATCGATACAGACCTTCAGTTTGCTTACACAGAAGGAATTAGAGATTACATGAATTCTAACATCGAATATTTAAGAACTCAAATTGGTAATCCAGAAGGTGAAGAAAAACCAAACAAAAAATTCTATGACCCAAGAGTTTGGATTAGAAAAGGTGAAGAAACTTTCGTTAATAGATTAGTAAAAGCCTTCGAAGATTTAAATAACGTAAATACATTAGGCTAAAATCAAAGATTTCACTAAATTCGAAACCTCAATTTTAACCTTAAATAAATAACTATGGCTTTTGATTGGTTTAAAAGAAAGAAAAAAAATATTACCACAGGAACCGAAGAGAAAAAAGACGTTCCAAAAGGTCTTTGGCATCAAACTCCTTCTGGTAAGATTGTAGAACATGACGAGCTTAAGAGAAATAATTACGTTTCTCCAGAAGACGGTTTCCACGTGAGAATAGGAAGCGCAGAGTTCTACGATATACTTTTTGACGAAGGGAAATTCACAGAATTACATCCCGATGTAGAAAGTGTAGATATGCTTAAATTTAAAGATACAAAAGCATATACAGACCGATTAAAAGAAGTAAAATCTAAAACAAAACTTAAAGATTCCATCAGAAATGCAAGAGGAAGCGTAAATGGTGTAGACATGGTGATTTCTTGTATGGATTTTGCGTTTATCGGGGGTTCACTTGGTTCTGTAATGGGCGAAAAAATCAGAAGAGCTGTAGATTATTGTATAGAACATCAACTTCCTTACATGATTATCTGCCAATCTGGTGGTGCTAGAATGCAAGAAGCGGCTTATTCTTTGATGCAATTAGCAAAAGTACAGTCTAAGTTGGCTCAACTTTCTGATAAAAAATTGCCTTACATTGCTTATTTATGCGACCCTACTTTTGGTGGAATTACCGCATCTTTTGCAATGACTGCTGATGTAATCATGGCAGAACCTGGCGCTTTAATCGGTTTTGCAGGTCCTAGAGTAATTAGAGAAACCATCGGTAGAGATTTACCAGAAGGCTTCCAAACGTCTGAATTTATTCAGGAAAAAGGATTTGTAGATTTTATTGTAAAAAGAACTGAAATTAAAGAAACGGTTTCTAAAACAGTGAAACTATTGATGAATAAATAGAATATTTATTCTCTGAGATAATTTTAAATCGTAAAACTTAATTGTTTTACGATTTTTGTTTGAAACATTTTCAAAAAAACACTTACTAATCCTTAGAAAAATCTCTTAGAATGACGCCTAAACTTGTTTTTAATATCTTAAAAAGCCTAAGTTTAAAAAACCTTTTGAAATTATTTCTTATTGGGTTTAGTCATCCTATTTTCTCGATTTTAACCTTTTTTGCAACTTATAAAACGTACAGAATTTCTGAAAAATTATTTCCACTAACCCATGATTTGCATGGCTCAGGAAATGCTTTCAGACACGCACTTTGGAACAGTTTGATTATGATGTATTGTTGCAAGGTTTCTTCCCCGAAAAAAGCGCTAATTTGGACTGAAAAAATCACGCAAATGCACGAAGATTTATTTCCCAATGAGCCTTTGCAGCGCAAAATGGATTTACATAATAATAAAGTGGGGCGTGATTATTTTATGCAATTATTGCCTACCATTCACAGACAGTTTTTTGAGACCAGTTTTTTTGTAGAAAAACTGTTGGCATTAACTCAGCACATTAAAACGGTAAAAAGAGAAGACGAAACTTTCGGTTTTGAACTAATTATAATAGACGAAAAAAGAGAAACTTTAGCATAAGTTTCTCTTTTTGTTTTTATCGGGTTAAAGAATAAAAATTACATGAATTTTTCTCCTTTTTTAAAGTTTTTCAAGTCTAAAACGTAGTCCTTAATCAATTGGTCATTGCTAATTGGGCAAATCAGGAGAGCCTTCTCTGTATCTACCACGATGTAGTTTTCTAAACCGTCAATAATAGCTGCTTTATTATTATTTCTAAGTCTGATGATGTTTCCTTTAGAATTATAGGTAAGAACATGCTTAGATTTTACTGCATTATTGTTATCATCTTTTTCAGCATTCTCGTAGACAGAAGTCCAAGTTCCTAAATCACTCCAACCTAAATCTGCGGGAATCACGTAAACGTTTTTCGCCTTTTCTAAAATTCCATTGTCTATAGAGATTTTTTCTACTTTAGGATAAATGGTTTCTATACAAACAGATTCTTTATCATTATTATATTCGCAAGTATCAAATTCATGCGTCATTTCTGGTAAAAACTCTTGGAACGCTTTATGAATAGATTTTACATTCCAAACAAAAATTCCTGCATTCCAAAGGAAATCTCCACTTTCTAAAAATGCTTTAGCGATTTCTAAACTAGGTTTTTCGGTAAAAGTTTTTACTTTGAAAAATTCTTCCTCTTTTTTCTCGATAAATTGTATGTAACCATATCCAGTATCAGGACGAGTTGGTGTAATTCCTAGCGTGATAAGGTAGTCATGCTTGCTCGCTAAATCAAAGGCTAATTCTACTTTTTCTAAAAAAGTTTTCTCCTTAATAATTAAATGATCTGCTGGTACAACAATTACGTTTGCATCAGGATCTCTATCAGCAATTTTATTAACCATGTAAATATTACATGCTGCTGTGTTTTTCATTACAGGTTCGCCAACAATATTTTCTAGAGGAATCTCTGGCAACTGATGATGAGATAATTCTACGTACTCTTGATTGGTGATTACGTATATATTTTCGGTAGGAACGATTTGCTTAATTCGGTCAAAAGTTTGCTGAATCATGGTTCTTCCCGTTCCTAAAATATCTTGAAACTGCTTCGGAAATTTCTGAGTAGACATTGGCCAAAATCTGCTGCCAATTCCACCTGCCATAATGACGCAGTAGTTATTATTTTTCATAATGATTATCCATTTTTTTCACCCGAGCTAATATATTTACCTTATATTTTAGCCCAGATTTTAAATTACGGCAAAGATAGCGCTTTTTTGTTGTTTCTTCTATTACGAAAACTTTATTTTCAAGGACAAAAACATCCCCAACGATAAGGTTTTCTAGATATAATAACTCATCTTCATCTGGTACATGAAAATACTTCACTAAGTCTGGGGAAGCCATAAAATTGGCTTTCGGAGATTTTGAAAATTTCTGAATGATGGGACGTAAATCTTCTGCATAAACGGTCAAACTTTCTAGCAACATTTCTCTAAAAGTCTGCTTCCATTCTGCACCATGAGGCGAAATTCTTCTGCCATATTTTTCAAAAGCAATCAGGTGCGCCAATTCATGCGTAAGCACAAAGAAAAATAATTGCGGTTCAAGTGTTCCATTGACGGTAATTTGGTGAGATTTATCGGGTAATTTTCGGTAATCTCCTAGTTTACTGTTTCTATTTTTGGTAATTTTAAGATGACACGGATAACTCCCAAACCAAATTTTGAGATAAGGAAGCGCGTTCTCTGGCAAAAATTTTTCTAAAACAGAAACAGACATTTAGTTCGAGTGAATTTTTTCAAATCAATTCGTTTCGCTGTGAATTTCTTTGAGTGAATTTTTACAAATATATACATTAAAAAAATTTGGAATTCACTTTTCTAAAGGAAAATATTCACGATTCAATTACAAAGAAAGCGGAATTCCTGCATAGAAATTCAACAGTTTCGTGCTGAAAATAAAATTGTATTTCGCTTGAGAAACAGAACCTTGCGCATTGATATAATTATTTCTTGCATTGTTCAAGTCATAAATGGTAGCTCTACCTGCTTCATAACTTTTCTCGGCAAATTCTAATGCTAACTTGGTCGATTTTTCTGCTTCTAAAGCAGCTAGATAATTTTCATAATTTGCATTGGCATCAAAATAAGCACGCTGAACATTTTGCTGAACTTCTACTTTTTGTTGTTCCAGAGTATTTTTAGCAATGCTTTCAGAAATTTTAGCCTGTTCTACTTGTAATTTGGTAATCCCTTTGTTAAAGATGGGAATGTTTGCAGAAACGCCTATATTTTGTCCAAAATTGTCTTTGTATTGCTTAAAAAAACTGTCATACTCTACATCTATTTCCTGTCCTGTAGTTGGATTAAGTGTAGGCGAAACTTTATAGAAATAAAATGTGCTTAATCCTGCAAATGCTGAAACAGAAGGATAAAAAGCAGTTTTTGCAATTTCGGTTTGTTTCTGTGCAGAAAGAATTCTGGTTTCAGCAGCTTTTACTTGCGGTTGATTTTCGAAGGCTTTTTCCACAATATTTTCGGTAGAATTCAATGGTGCTTCCAAAGAACTTGGCAAAGGAACTTCTTGCACATCAAAATTCTGATAATCTTTTAGTTGCAATAACATTGCTAATGAAAAAAGAGAACGCTGAATGTCTATTTCAGCAGATTTTTGGCGTTGCTTTTCTCTTGCTAAACCTGCAGTTGCTTCTGCTTCTACTGTTTTTGGTGTGGTTCCTACTTCTGTAGTAATTTTCGCTCTGCTTAATACTTTTTCGGCATTTGCTACGGCTTCATCAGAGATTTTCTTTACTTCCTTATTCAGTAAAACTTGTAAATATTGCTGTGCAATTTGAAGTGAAATATCATTTTTTACACGTTCTGCATCTAACAAACTCGCTTCTAAATCATATTGAGATTTTTCGGCAGATTTCTTCAATCTTCCGTTATTGTACAATTGCATATTTGCCCCTACTGAAGCGCTATTATTGAAATTATCATTTCTACCGATACTTCCTTGGAATCCTTGCGTAGTTCCAAAGCTCATATTATTGTTAAAACTACCCGAAACTGAAGGCAATTTATCTCTTTTAGAAATTTCTAGATTTTTAGCCTGAATATCTGCATTATATTGATTGCTAATAACTTGCAAATTATTTTTAACAGCATAATCTACACATTCTTGTAAACTCCATTTCTTCTGAGAAAACCCTAAAGAAAATGCTGATAGCAATACGAGTGAAAATATTTTTTTCATAGGATGAAAAGTTTCTTAATTAGACGAAGAATGGTGTTTTTTGTTACAAAAAAAGAAGCATTTCTGCTTCTCTTGTTCATTTATTTAGAAAAAATACTACCCAAAAAACAAATACGCCATTAAAATAGAAGTAACAATTCCCACTAAATCTGCCAACAACATGGCACCAACTGTATAACGAGTGTTTTTAATTCCAACTGCTCCGAAATACACTGCAATCACATAAAAAGTAGTATCTGAACTGCCCTGTAAAATCCCAGAAAGTCTCGCAGGGAAAGAATCTACACCAAAAACATTCATCGTGTCTACCATCATTCCTCTTGCTCCTGAACCAGAAAGTGGTTTGATTAAAGCCGTTGGTAAACCGTCAACAAATCTGGTGTCTAAATTGGCAATTTGGGCAAACCATTTCATTCCGTCAATAATGACATCAAAAACACCAGAAGTTCTCAAAAGAGAAATCGCAATAAGCATTCCTACCAAATACGGAATAATCTTTACGCAGACATTGAAACCTTCTTTTGCACCATCTATAAACGCATCGAAAACATTTATTTTTTTGTAAACTGCTCCTGCAATTATGGCAAAGAAAATCAATAAAATCATTCCGTTGCTAATCAACTTACTTACATCATCTAATTCTTCTTTGCTCAATCTTACTAAAAACCAAACCAACAAGGCAATGAGTGCCGAAATTCCACCCACGAAAGCCAAAAGTGTAGGCTGAAAAAGATTTATTTTTTGTTTGATGGAAACAATAATCATCGCAGCCATGGTTGCACAAAAAGTAGCAATTAAAGTCGGCAAGAAAATATCAGTTGGCGTTGCAGAATTCATAGAAGCTCTAATCGCAATGATGGAAACCGGAATCAGCGTTAAACCACTTGCATGAAGACACAGAAACATAATTTGTGCATTAGAAGCTCTGTCTTTATCAGGATTCAAGGTTTGTAAACTTTCCATGGCTTTTAAACCAAAAGGCGTTGCAGCATTATCCAATCCTAATAAATTCGCTGCGAAATTAAGCGTCATGTGACCGAAAGAAGGGTGATTTTTAGGAATTTCTGGGAATAATTTCGAGAAAAATGGTTGAATCATTCTTGAAAGAAAATTGATGCCTCCTGCTTTTTCGGCGATACTCATAAAACCCATAAAAAGCGTCATAATTCCTATTAAACCAAGGGAAATTTCTACCGCAGTTTTACTGGTAGAGATTACACCATCTGCTTTTTGAACTCTATAAACAGCCACTTGATTGGTAGAATCTTTTTTGTAATTAATTCTCGCTAGTTCGGTGTCTGGATTTTCGGTTAAAGATTTCTGAATTTCCGCAGAAAGTTTTTGAACAGGAACTTTAGCAATCTGAACCGTGTCTCCACTTTTTCCTACTACCAAATCATTATAAATTGCTTTGTAGTTATCGCTAAATAAATATTTAATACTTGCCACTACAATGGCTACAATAATAAATGCGCTCCAAATTCTGCTTAAAACCATTTCCTTGAAAAATTTTGATAAAAGTAGTAAAATTTTGCTGGAAGTTAGAAGATGGGTGATGGATGTTTTCTTGAAAATATATTTTCCTTATTTAAACACCTTGCACCCAACTTCCATCACCTCACAATTCCCGACCTTTCAAAAATCATGTTCCAAAGTTTACATTGTATTAAAATCTTTTGTAATTTTAGTATCCTAAATTTTTACATTCAAAGTGCCTTTTAAGACATTCTTGATTTTAAAAATTTTCGCCTTATAAGGAATTGCAGTGTGCATTCCGTCTGAATTTTAGTAAATCAGATGTGATAGATGAAAATAATTTTAAAACTCAAAAGATATGAGCACTAACACTAAAGACCTCCGTAACGTAGTTTTACTCGGGCATTCAGGAAGCGGTAAAACTACATTTATAGAAACCATGCTCTACGAAGGTGGAGCTATCAAAAGAAGAGGAACTGTAGAACAACACAACACCGTTTCCGACAATACCGACCTAGAACACGAACGCGAAAACACGATTTTCTCACATCAAATGTTCGTGAATTGGAAAAAAAATAAAATCAACATTTTAGATACCCCTGGTTTTGACGATTTCGTAGGTGAAGTAATTGCCAACTTAAAAGTAGCAGATACTGCACTGATTATGGTAAATGCTGCAGCTGGTGTAGAAGTAGGCACTGAATTGGTTTGGGAATATGTAGAAGATTACAAAACACCTTCTATTTTCGTGATTAATCAGATGGATCATCAAAAAGCAGATTACGATGCTGCTTTAGAACAACTTAAAAATAGATTTGGAAGCAAAGTGATTCCTATTCAATATCCACTAAATTCTGGTGAAAGTTTTAACCAAATTGTGGATGCCTTGAGAATGGTAATGTACGAGTTCCCTGCAACTGGTGGTAAACCAGAGAAAAAACCTATCCCAGAATCTGAAATGGCAAGAGCCAATGAAATGCACAATGCATTGGTAGAAATGGCTGCCGAAAACGAAGAAGGATTAATGGAAAAATATTTCGAAGAAGGTAATCTTTCTGAAGAAGAATTGGCACAAGGTTTAATGATTGGTTTAGCAAAACACGATTTCTTCCCAGTATTTGTAGCATCTGGTGCTAAAGATATGGGCTCTGGTAGAATTATGGGCTTTATAGATGATATCGCTCCATCTCCAGCTGACCGTTTTGGTAGCAAACTAGAAAATGGCGAAGTTTTGACTTGTAATGCTGCAGACAAAACCACTATTTTCATTTACAAAACTCAATCTGAACCGCAAGTTGGCGTAGTTTCTTATTTCAAAGTATTCTCTGGCGAAATAAAACCAGGTGATGAACTGATTAATGCCAATAACGGTGAACTCGAAAGAATTTCTCAAATTTTCGTAGCAGAAGGAAAAGAGAGAACCGCCGTAGATAAATTAGTTGCGGGTGACCTAGGTGTTACCGTAAAACTTAAAAGCGGACATTCTAACAACACCCTAAATACAAAAGGGGTTGATAGAAAAATAGAACCTATGAAATTCCCAGAAAGCAGATTGAGAAAAGCTGTTTTCGTAGAAAATACAGCAGAAACCGAAAAACTTTTTGCTGCACTTAATAAACTTAAAGAAGAAGATCCTACCCTAAAAGTAGAAATAGACCATGATACGCACGAAGCCATTTTAGGAGGACAAGGTCAGTTGCACTTAGACTTGGTAAAATATCGTCTCGAAAAAGATTTCGGAGTGAAAATGGAAATGAAAAATCCTAAAATTTCTTACCGCGAAACCATCACTGGAAAAGCAGAAGCAGATTACAGACACAAAAAACAATCTGGTGGAGCTGGTCAATTTGGTGAAATTCACATGAGAGTAGAAAACTACTACGAAGGAATGCCAGAACCAGAAGGTGTAAATATTAGAAATAAAGAATTCGAAGATTTACCTTGGGGCGGAAAATTTGCATTCTACTGGTGTATCGTAGGTGGAGCAATAGATTCTCGCTACATCGGCGCCATTAAAAAAGGAATTATGCAACAGTTAAAAGAAGGTCCATTAACTGGTTCACACTGTCAAAACATCAGAGTTTCTGTATATGACGGAAAAATGCACAGTGTAGACTCTAATGATATTTCTTTCCAATTGGCAGCTTCTGGTGCGTTTAAAGAAGCGTTCCACAATGCGCATCCTCAATTGCTAGAACCTATGTATCATGTAGAAATTCTAGCTCCAGACGAATGTACCGGTGATGTAATGGGAGATTTACAAACCAGACGTGCCATGATTTCTGGAATGGATAGCGAAGGTCATTATCAAAAAATTATGGCCGAAGTTCCATTGGCTGAAATGAACGATTACGGTTCTACATTGCGCTCATTAACAGGAGGTAGAGCAAAATTCTCTATGAAATTTAGTGACTACCAATTGGTTCCTGCCAATGTACAACAAGACCTCGTGAAAAAACATGCTGCTGAAAAAGTAGAAGCATAGTTTTTCTAATATAATTTCGAAGAAAACCTCAACGCAAGTTGGGGTTTTTTGTTGGGTGCATATTCTTTTTTCTTGATAAAAATTTCACCAAGTAAGTAGCACTCAAAAAGCAGTCTTTTAGGAGTCTTGCTCTACGTTTGTTCGTGGTTTGTTCGTGTTTCCTTCGAATCAGCCTCGGAAAAGTACCATAAATTACGAACAAACCACGAGCAAACCTAAAACTTGAGTAGACTTTGACTGGAACTTTAGTCAAAGAAAATAAGAGAGATTTTAAGTGTCTAAAAACTTTTGTATATTTGGATTTTAGCAAAAATAACATGAAAACTAAACCTTTAAAAATTCTATTTTTATTATTCATTTTTGTGATTCTAATTTCATGTAGAACTTATAAAATAAAGCAGGATAATGATAATCAAACTCAAAAACTGATAGGCAATATAACCAAAATAAAAATTACAAATTATAATTATCCATTATTTAGAAAAGATACAATAATTAGAAAGTCCATAACTGAAGTTTATTTTAATTCTAATAATCAAATTAAGCTTCAAATAGATAAACAAGAAAAATACACAGATTCAACTTTCTACTTTTATAAAAATAAAAATTTACAAAAGACTGTTACAAAAAACAATACAAATATAAATTCAGAGGATTTTTTCTATGATAACAAAAATAATATCATAAAATATATCCAAATTTTTAATGGAGAGATTTATTTTATTAAAGAATCAAAGTATGACATACACAATAACCCTATTGAACAAACATATACTTTCCCAAAAAATTCTATGAATGATAGTAGAGAAGTTTTTGAATATAATTATAAAAAACTATTTTATACAGTTAAAAGTTTCAAAAAAAATAGTGACCCAATAAACACTAACTTTTTAAAAACATACTTTAATAAAGATGGATACATCATAAAAACAGAATTTTTATATGAGGGGAAAAATAAAGATTATTCTTTCGCATCCAATCTGACTTATGATACAAAAGGAAATCTACAGTGCAGAAAAGGCTTCCTTATAAATAATTATATGCCCAAACAAACAACATGTTTTAAAAATGTCTTTGACAAAAAAGGAAATATCATTATTTCAGAAAAATATGTTAATGATAAACTTCTAGACAAACAAATATTTGAAATATCATATAAATAGAAAAATTGTATTGGCACAATGTGGTGTTTAGTACAAAATTTAGCTTATATTCCATTTATGATCAATACGTTGCACATATTCAATCATTGAACGCGATCTCGCGGATTTGTAATCCGCAAAAAAACCAAAACCTCAACCAAAAATTGAGGTTTTTTCATTTCAAAAAAATCCTTACTTTTACTTTTATAAAAAACTAATAACCAAAATGCTAGTAAAGATTTTCGGGAGCGCTATTCATGGCGTTTCGGCGCAAACCATCACTATAGAAGTTAATGTAGATACAGGCGGAGTAGGCTATCATCTTGTAGGCTTACCAGATAATGCCATTAAAGAAAGCAGCTATAGAATTAATGCAGCACTCAAAAATGTAGGCTACAAAATTCCGGGGAAGAAAATCACCATCAACATGGCTCCTGCAGATTTGCGCAAAGAAGGTTCTGCCTATGATTTAAGCATTGCCATTGGGATTTTGGCAGCTTCAGATTTAATAAAAGCCGAAAATCTAGAAAAATACATCATCATGGGCGAACTTTCCCTTGACGGAGGTTTGCAACCGATAAAAGGCGTTCTACCCATTGCGATAAAAGCCAGAGAAGAAGGTTTCAAAGGCATTATTTTACCCAAACAAAACGTAAGAGAAGCTGCAATAGTCAATAATCTGGAAGTGTACGGCGTAGAAAACATTAAACAAGTTATTGATTTCTTTAACGAAGATATTCCGCTGGAAAGAACAGAATTTGACACCCGAAAAGAATTTCAAGAAAAAATAGACCATTTTCCTTTTGATTTTTCTGAAGTGAAAGGTCAAGAAACGGCAAAACGTGCGATGGAAGTTGCCGCAGCTGGTGGTCATAACATTATTCTCATCGGTCCTCCTGGAAGTGGAAAAACCATGCTCGCTAAACGCGTTCCGAGTATTCTGCCACCTTTAACCATGAAAGAAGCTTTGGAAACTACCAAAATTCATTCTGTGGCAGGAAAAATGGGCGCTAATAATTCTTTGATGACAGTTAGGCCTTTTAGAAGTCCGCATCACACCATTTCTGATGTAGCTTTAGTTGGTGGCGGAAGTTATCCTCAACCTGGCGAAATTTCTTTGGCACATAATGGCGTTTTATTTCTGGATGAAATGCCAGAATTTAAAAGAACAGTTCTGGAAGTAATGCGTCAACCGTTGGAAGACCGAGAAGTAACGATTTCCAGAGCGAGATTTTCGGTGAATTATCCTGCGAGTTTTATGCTCGTGGCGAGTATGAATCCAAGTCCAAGTGGTTATTTCCCAGATGATCCTAATAATACTTCTTCTCAATTTGAAATGCAACGCTACATGAACAAACTTTCTGGACCTTTATTGGATAGAATTGATATTCATATAGAAGTTCAAAAAGTAGAATTCGAGCAACTTTCAGACAGAAGAAAAGGCGAAAGCAGTATTGCAATAAGAGAGCGTGTTTTGAAAGCCAGAGAAATGCAAAATGTGCGCTACCAAGATTTAGACATCAGTTACAATGCTCAAATCGGCCCTAAAGAATTAGAAAAATACTGCGAACTGAATGAAGATTCTAAAAACCTCATCAAAAACGCAATGGAAAAACTAAATCTTTCGGCGAGAGCTTATGACAGGATTTTGAAGGTTTCTAGAACGATTGCTGATTTAGAACAATCAGAACATATTCTTTCTCATCATATTTCTGAAGCCATACAATACAGAAGTCTGGATAGAGAATTTTGGAATGCTTAATTTTTTAAACTATTATAATTTATGGAAGACAATTTACATGTAGAGAACGGCGAAAATTTAGTAATCGATTGGCGTTCGAAAGAATTTTTAAAAGAAACGGCAAAATGGACTAAGTTTTTAGCCATTTTAGGTTTCGTAGGAATTGGATTAATGGTTTTGGGTTCATTAGTAATGCTTTTTGCTCCGTCATCATTAATGTCTAATGGAGATTTTCCTTTTGGTGGAAAAATATTTATGATGCTTCTTTATTTGGCATTTGCTGTTTTATACTATTTCCCAATTTCTTACTTGTATCAATTTTCAGAAAATACTAAAAAAGCAATTGAAAACAATGACAATAACGCTATTAGAGATGCATTTGAATTTTTAAAATCTCATTATAAATTTATGGGGATTTTGACCATCATTCTGCTTTCTTTTTATGCCATTATGATTTTCATTGGACTTATTGGAGCGGGAGCTGCTGCAATGATGAATTAACAAATATTCCTACTTAAAATAAAAAATCCACCAATAATTTGGTGGATTATATTTTTCTAAATTATTTAAATTTCATTATAAAAACGGCTTTACCACTTTTTTAACTTTCGGTCTATCTTGGTTTTCTACGCCTAAATTATAAGAAAAACCTATACCTAAAGTTTGCTTAAACTGCATTCTCTTAATTTGATCGTGATCGTACAATAAATCTGCACTTACATTAGCAGAAATCAATTTATTAACTCTAAAGTTCAATTGACCGTTGTAAGAAAAATCCACTCGTTCTGTATGATATAAATAATTCGCAAAGAAATTAAACTGATTTACCAAATTAATGTCTTTATAAATTTTTTGTCTGTACAAAATATTCACCATGGCTCCCAACTCTTTTCTGAGGCTTTGACCATCTTTTTCTAAACCGTAAAAACCTACTTTTTGCAAATGTTTATCAGCCACGATGGTAAACTTACCATTAATCGGTCTAAAAATGACTTGGAAATTTTCATTAGGATTATAAGAGATACCGATACCCGTATTAATATATGCTGGTGCTAAAAATTTAGAAATTCTGTCATCAAAATTCGGACTTGGCGTTTTTACATAATTATAACCCGGCGCAAACTGAGAGATAAACTGCAAACCTGAAGACAAATAATAATTCCTTCCTAAATCATAACCATAATTCGCCATGATATTGATGAAATCTTCTGTTTTTCTGGTGGTTTGTCCGCTTGCTGCTACAATTCCATATCCTAATTGGAAATTATTTTCTAAATAATGTTTGCGCTTTTTAAAACTCAAATTATAGTTGATTTTCCCTAAAATCCCTATGTTATTATTTCCCCCAGAATTCCAGTTGCTGAAACTCGCCTGATTAAAAACCATATTGTTTTGACCATAGAAATACCAAACTTTTTCTTCTTTGGTTTTAATCAATTGAAACGGTGTAATAGGAAGCTCTGTGCCGAGTTCCGCAGTAATTTTATCGGTTTTTAGAATAATGGTGTCTTTGTGCTTTACATCTATTTTTTGTAGATTAATCTCTGCCAAAGAATCTAAATTAGGAATGTTTTTTTTCCAGTTTTCTGCGCTAATTGAATCTAGAATTCTTTTACTCTCAATTTGGGAGTAATACATATTTACAGATAGACAACCGAACACAAAAATTAACAACTTCTTCATTTTCAAAATTTAAAAAACCAGTTCAAAAATACAATTTGTAAAACGAATGGAAGTCTTGAAAACGAAAAAATCTTACTTTTTGTCTATAATTTTTAAAAAAATCGGGGATTTATAGTCAATTTTTCCATAAAATTGTCTTGGCATTTATTTAGTCACATTTTATTTATGCTGAAAAACACCATCCACATCAAAGCGCTTTTAATTCCTCTCTTCATGCTCTCTGCCATGTGGTTAGGTTTATTTTTACAACACATCGGTTTTGTAGAAAACTGCGAAGGTTCCCTCATTCCTCTAGTTCCTGAAGGATTAAAAGGCGTAATATTTTCTCCGCTTTTACACGGAAATTTAGAACATATCGCCAGTAATTCTGTACCGATTGCAGCATTGCTGTTCTTGCTTTATCAGTTTTATCCTAAATTGGCCAATCCTGTATTTTTTTACGGATGGATTGTTACGGGACTCGTAGTTTGGTTACTTCCACCTATGAATTTTTTCGGACAAGAAGCTACTTATACCTGCATCATCGGAGCAAGTGGAATTGTTTACATGCTAGCATTTTTCTTATTCTTCAGCGGAATTTTCAGAAAAGACAAAAAACTACTTACTGTTTCTCTTTTAGTCGCCTTGTATTACGGAAGTTTAATCTGGGGAATTTTTCCGGAAGAATTATTCTATCGATTAGACGAACCGAGCCGAATTTCTTGGCAAGCTCACCTTTCTGGAGCGGTAGTTGGCCTTTCTTTGGCGCTAATTTTTAGAAAAAAACATCAAGAAAAAAAGAAAAAATTCATTTGGGAATTCCCGAATTATTACAGCGAAAAAGACGATAAACTTTGGCAAGAATATATCGAAGGTCATCCTGAACATTTTCTAGAAATGCCACAGAAAAAGAAAGAAGAAATCTGGGAACATTTAGACGAAATCAGAAAAAAGTAAAGCGATTTTTTCTTATTTTTGAGAATGTTACATGAAGAACATCTATATTCCATAGCGTTACGCGCTACTCCGCTTATTGGCGATGTAAATTTTATGAGATTGGTAGAAATTACAGGTTCTGCCAAAGAAACTTGGCATCTTTCTAAGAAATTGCTCAAAGAAATTCCGGGAATTGGCTCCAAAATTACGAAAGAAATCGGCAACGAAACTTATTTGAAATTCGCAGAAAAGGAAATTGACTTCTGTGAAAAAAATAACATTAAAATTAATCTTTGCCATTTAAAAGAATTGCCAAAATTACTTTCTAATTGTGATGACGCTCCTGCAATTCTTTACCAAAAAGGAAGTTTAGACGAAAGTTTAACTCCCATTTCCATCGTAGGAACCAGAAACATGACGAGTTATGGCAAACATTTCATTGAAGAATTTCTAGAAATTTTAAAAAATAAAAAAGTGCTCATTGTAAGCGGTTTAGCACTCGGAACAGATGGTTGCGCTCATACAGAAGCCTTGAAAAACCAACTGAAAACAGCAGGAGTTTTAGCTCATGGCTTGCATCTTATTTATCCTTCTCAGCATAAAAAATTAGCTGCAGAAATTTTAGACCAAGATGGCGCTTTGCTTACAGAATTTAATTCTAGTGATAAACCAGACAGAGAACATTTTCTGCAAAGAAATAGAATCGTAGCAGGATTTTCTCCAGTTACCATTGTGGTAGAAACTGCTTTTGGCGGCGGTTCTATGAGTACCGTAAGTTATGCCAATGATTACAACAGAGAAGTTTTTGCCTTGCCAGGAAAAATCAATGATAAGTACAGCCAAGGTTGTAATTTACTCATCGCACAGAACAAAGCCAGAATTTTACAAAATTTTGAAGAGATATTAGATGAACTTCAACTAGGAAAGGAAAAAGAAAAGATAGGAAGCCTTTTTGCAGCGAGAGAAATTAAACTGAGCAAAGACTTGCAACCGATTTATGACACGATTGCTTCTCAACCTCAAATTTCGTTAGACGACTTGAGCGAAAAACTAGACATTCCACCTTATAAATTATTGCCCATTTTGCTTGATTTTGAGTTAAAAGGATACATTAAAGCACTTTCCGGAAAGCAATATTCTATAATTTAAAAATTCACAATTTTTTAATATTTCATTATTTTTCACATAACATCATGTTTTCCTTAACAGAAACATTATAATTATGAATTTAATAAAATTTTTAACATAATTTATATAATTTTCATTAAAGTCAAAATAAATCTTGTGAGAATAGAAAAAAAAATTAAATTTGTCTTTAATAATTCATAACATCTATGGAACAAAACACTATCGAACAAAAAATACAAGAGTTCGTTGCGAAAATTGAAGCAAAAAACCCAAATGAGCCAGAATTTTTACAGGCGGTAAAAGAAGTAGCGGTTACAGTTATTCCTTTTATTGCTACCAAAGAAGAGTATAGAGGAATGAAGCTTCTAGAGAGAATGGCTGAACCTGAAAGAGTAATCATTTTCAGAGTTCCTTGGGTAGATGATAAAGGTGAAATTCAGGTAAATAGAGGTTTCAGAATTCAGATGAATTCTGCAATCGGACCATATAAAGGAGGAATTAGATTCCATCCTACAGTAAACTTATCCGTGCTTAAATTTTTAGCATTCGAACAAGTTTTCAAGAACTCATTAACTACTCTACCAATGGGTGGTGGAAAAGGGGGTTCTGATTTTGACCCAACAGGAAAATCAAACAACGAAATTATGCGTTTTTGCCAATCTTTCATGACGGAAATGTGTAAACACATCGGTCCAGAAACAGACGTTCCTGCAGGAGATATCGGAGTAGGTGCTAGAGAAATTGGTTACCTTTTCGGTCAATACAAGAGAATTAAAAATGAGTTTACCGGAGTTCTTACTGGTAAAGGTTTAGCATATGGTGGTTCATTAATCAGACCAGAAGCTACAGGTTATGGTGTAGTATATTTTGGTGAACAAATGCTAAAAACAAATGGCGAAGATTTCAAAGATAAAATCGTAACCGTTTCAGGTTTCGGTAACGTAGCTTGGGGAGTTATCAAAAAAATAGAAGAATTAGGCGGAAAAGCAGTAACTATTTCTGGCCCTGACGGTTATGTTTATGATAAAGACGGTATTACTGGCGAAAAAATAGATTTCTTATTAGAATTAAGAGCTTCTGGAAACAACAGAGCTGAAGATTATGTTAAGAAATTCCCAACTGCAGAATTCCATGCTGGTAAGAGACCTTGGGAAGTAAAATGTGACGTAGCGATTCCTGCTGCTACACAAAACGAACTTCACCTAGAAGATGCTAAAAATTTAGTCGAAAACGGTTGTAGATGTGTAGTAGAAGCGGCAAACATGCCTTCTACTTTAGATGCTATCAACTATTTCTTAGATAATAAAGTATTATTCAGCCCAGGAAAAGCTTCTAACGCTGGTGGTGTAGCAACTTCTGGTCTAGAAATGACACAAAACTCAATTAGATTAAACTGGAGTTCTGAAGAAGTAGACGCTAGACTAAAAGAAATTATGATTGGTATTCACAATGCTTGTAGAAAATACGGTAAAGAAGAAGATGGATACGTAAACTATGTAAAAGGTGCTAATATTGCTGGTTTCGTAAAAGTAGCTGAAGCAATGCTTGCACAAGGTGTAGTCTAAATAATTGATGATTTTTTCAAAATAAAGACCCGTAAAACGGTAGAAAGTCTCGGATTTTATTCGAGACTTTTTTATTTGCTAAGATTCTTCATCATTTTCTCTACAAAGGTAAATGCAGCGGGACAAATCACAGTGTTTTTCAACATGAGATTATTGATTTGATAAATCTTTTTTCTATCCGTATGAGGATATTCTCGGCAAGCTTTTGGTCTTACTTCGTAGATAGAACACGTGTTATCTTCATTCAGAAAAAAACAAGGTAAATTTTGCAAAATTTTATCATTATCTTCGTCAATTCTCAGAAATTTTGCTTCAAAATCTGCTGGTTTCATTCTCAAATGCTTAGCAATTCTCTCGATGTCTTTTTCGGTATACAATGGTCCTGTAGTTTTACAACAATTGGCGCAAGACAAACAATCAACCTCATCGAAAACCTCATCATGTACTTCTTGAACCACATAATCCAAATTTTTCGGCGGTTTTTTCTTGAGATTTTCTAAAAACTTTTTGTGCTCTTTCTGCTTTTGTAAAGCTTGATTTTTATAAAATTCTAAATCCATCTTATAATTAATGATGCAAAATTATAACTAATTGACTGAAATCATAAATTTTTGATGTTTTAAACCTCTATTTTTGTAAAATGAAAGACATTACCACTACTCAAGATATACAACTACTCGTTAATACTTTTTACGAAAGCGTTCGAGAATCAGAAATCGGGTTTTTCTTTGAAGAAATCGCCCAAGTAAATTGGGAAAAACATTTGCCCAAAATGTATATTTTCTGGCAAGCTTTGTTATTTGCTGATGTGAAATTTAACGGAAATCCTATGGGAGCTCATTTCCCGATTAATGAAAAAATGGCAATGGAAAAACATCATTTTGACACGTGGTTAAGTCTTTGGAAATCTACTGTAGACCAATTATTCTCTGGAGAAATCGCAGAATCTGCCAAATCTAAAGCCGAAAATATTGCCAGTTTAATGGCTTATAAAATGGAAATGGATACCAAATTGAGAAAACTATAATTTCATTAACCATCTCCAGAAATAGAAATCCTGAAAATCTGTAAACATGTGAAATAGCAATCCTATTGCTATGATTCTGTAGTTTCCTCGCAGAAATAAAACGCCTAAAAAGTATAAAAAAATCATAGGATAAGTATGCAAAGGATGAAAACCAATGCTGCTTCTTCCCTCTTGGAAAATTGGCGTAGCTAAAACATGATCTACATCTACCAACATGGTAGCCAACATAATGAAATAAGCCTTTTTCCAATTTTCTCTAAAGAAAACAAGCGCTATAAACACTGGAAATATCAAGTGTAAAAAATAATGCGTTATGATTTTTGCAATTTCCAAAGTTTAAATTCTTCCTTTTAAAAAGTCTTGGCGTAAATCTTCGTCTAGTTTTTCAATCGCATAACGAAGTGAAGTTCTGGGCATATTTTGGTAATGCGTTTTCAAGAAATTCAAGAATTTTTCTTCATCTTTTTTGCCCATTTCTCTTAGAAGCCAACCGTTGGCTTTGTGCATCAAGTCGTGTGAGTGATTCAAATTATTCAGTGCCAATTCTATGGTTAAATCATGACTTCCTTTTTTGATATGATACATGGTCGCCACAATTGCGATGCGTTTTTCCCACATATTTTCAGAATTCGATAACTTTTTCAAAATATCATCTTTCTGATTTTCAAAGCAATACCTTCCTAATAATTTATAACAAGACAAATCTACCAAGTCCCAATTGTTGATATACTTTGTATTTTTTAGATAAAAATCAACGAGATTTTTCTTCTCTTTTTCGTCTTTTGATTTTTCAAATTTTGTTATCAAAATCAACAGCGCTACTAATCTCATCTCGTGAAATTCTGATTTCAAAATTTCTTGAACATCATCTAAAGTGGCTTTTTGCCAATATTCCTTCACCAACTTTCTAGAATCTGGAACGACTACACCAATGAATTGGTCACCTTCTGCGTATTGACCTTTACCTGTTTTAAAAAAATACGGCAAAAAATCTCTCTTTTCTGGTGTAGAAAGAAATTGTAAGGCTTCAAGGATTTGGTTGTGGAGTGTCATTTTATTTAAATGCATCTTTATGATGTACTAATCTAACAAAAAATAAATCAATACCATTCTTGAAAATGTAAAGCCAAGAACCATCTGGTAATACTTTTTCCTTAAAATCTAAACCCGGTACAAATACAATAGAAAACCTCTCCACAGAAAGCATCAAATCTTGAAAACTTGTGACTAGAATAGCTGAATTGTCTAACTTTCCATTTCCACTTTTTTCTATGGTTTTAATTAGAAGCTGATATTGATTATAATGAAAATCGCTTTTTTCTTGCTCACTTTTAGCTTTATACAAATCTGACAAACAAAGTAAAAGCTCTTTATTTAATGGATTTTGTTCATAGAGAGGTAAAGCGTCTAGTAAAATTTTCTCTGCAAATTTCTTTGAAATTCTATTATGTGCGAATTTTGAAATTTTACCAGATTTTTGATTAAATGTTAATCTGTCATATCCATAATCTACATAGTTATTCCCGTAATAAATATAATTAAGTTGTTCTTGAGAAAGTGTTTCTGGAGCAGTTTTGAAAATTTCTAAATATTCATAATAATATTTTTGAGGATTTACGGTGACATTTTTCTTTATTTCCTCAATATTAACTTGAGAAAAAACAATGCTATGTAAACACAAAAAAATAAAAGTGAATAGCGCTTTTTTCATAAATTACTATTTAGATGCTTTGACTTCGTCGAATCTAAAGATTTCAGCATGACAAAGTGTGCAAAAATCTAATTTAAAAATTTAAACACAGAGAAACAGAGCTTGTTTCACAGAGTTCACAGTATGCTCTGTGTTTTCGTTGTGCCTCTGTGTTTAAACAACTTCCTCGTCATCAAAATATTCAAACAAGAAATCGTTATATGGAAATCTTGAAATGTGAATTTTGTGAACCTCATCGTAAATCATTTTCTTCATTTCTGGAAAATTTTCTTTAGATAAAGCCGAAATGAAAACCGTAGGATATTTAGATTTTGCCATCCACGTTTTTTTCCATTCTTCCAGAGAAATGTTCTTTTTGGTAGCTGGAGTTAAATCATCTTCGTCTTTTTTCTCATAAGCAAAAGCATCTATTTTATTGAAAACCATAATCATAGGTTTTTGATGTGCATTAATTTCCATGAGAATTTGATTCACAGAATCAATGTGGTCTTCGAAACTTTCGTGAGAAATATCTACTACATGAATCAGCAAATCAGCCTCGCGAACTTCGTCAAGCGTAGATTTGAAAGACTCTACCAATTGAGTCGGCAATTTTCTAATGAAACCAACCGTATCTGTCAATAAAAATGGTAAGTTTCCAATCACTACTTTACGAACGGTAGTATCTAGCGTTGCAAAAAGTTTATTTTCTGCAAAAACTTCAGATTTAGAAAGCGCATTCATCAAAGTAGATTTTCCTACGTTGGTATATCCTACCAATGCAACTCTCACCACTTTTCCACGATTATTTCGTTGAGTTGCCATTTGTCTGTCAATGGTTTTCAACTTTTCTTTTAGAAGCGTAATTCTATCACGAATAATACGTCTATCTGTTTCAATTTCGGTTTCACCAGGACCACGCATTCCGATTCCTCCTTTTTGACGTTCAAGGTGCGTCCACATTCTGGTTAATCTTGGAAGAAGATATTGATATTGAGCGAGTTCTACTTGAGTTCTTGCATAAGAAGTTTGTGCTCTTTGTGCAAAAATATCGAGGATAAGATTGGTTCTATCGAGGATTTTTACTTCCATTTCTTTCTCTAAATTTTTCAATTGAGAAGGTGAAAGTTCGTCATCAAAAATAACGGTTCCTATTTCGTTTTCTTTTACAAAATTTTTAATTTCTTCTGCTTTTCCGCTTCCTACAAAAGTTCTGGAATCTGGTTGAGATAATTTTTGCGTAAAGCGTTTTTCTACAGTTGCACCTGCAGTATAAGCAAGAAATTCTAACTCATCGAGGTATTCGGTAAGTTTTTCTTCGTCTTGATGCTGTGTAATTAAGCCTACTAAAACGGCTTTTTCGTATTGATGTTCTTTTTTTTCGAGCATATATTATTTTGCTTTCGGCATTCAGCAATCTGCTTTCTGCTTGATTTTTGCAAATTTAGTGAAATTTATTTCCCTCTGGTTACACAGATTTACACTATTTTGGGGTTGAAACTTTAAAAACATTTCGCCCTTTCAGGGCTTCCCTTAGCCTAATTTAATTTTCCATTTGCACCCGATGCTGTTATATTTCGCCACTTCGTGGCTTTTATAGAATTTTTAAAGATTAAATGGTATTCCTAATATTTTAATTCTGCAATAATTCCCTTATGATCAGATAGTTTTTTATCCAAATTAAATTCTGAAATCTTAATTTTGAATCTTTCAATAAAATTTTCAGACATTACAATATGGTCGATATTTTCAGGGATTTTTGCGGTAATATTTTTTAGTTTTAAAATTTTAAAATTTTCATTAAATAGATTTCTTCCTTCATTTGTAAAGTAATAATTATCAGAAAAACTGCAATTAAAATCACCTACAAAACAAATATTTTTATCTGAAAGCTCTTGTAAATCATTCATTTGACTTTTCAAATCTGGAATGAATTGTTCATTTCTATTACCTAAAACGCCAACAATAGTTCCATAAATAACTAGTTTTCCGAAAGGCGTTTCTATCTCTGCCGAACAAGAAGTGAAATTATCATAGGTTTCAAAAGTTTCCACAATAGGAAATTTAGAAAAAATAGAAACTCGGTTTTCTGTAGTTTTTGCTAAAGAATTGACTAAAATTAAAGGTTTTGTTTCAATTTTATAAGGATAATTCTCTGGCAAAATCTGCGAATCGGTTTCTGTTAAGACTAAAATATCGGCATTAATTTTTTCGATTTCAGAAATAATTTCGGGTAGATATTTCTTCTTTTTAAGACGTTCTACATTCCAAGTAGCGATTTTCATTTTTCATAATATTTCCACTTGAGCAAAAGCATGATAACTGCTGATATACAGACCACTACATTGGTAAGAATTACTGAAGGAAGCTCTTTCCAAATTCCGTAAACCAACCAAATTAAAGTACTGGTTACTACAATCATAAAAGACGTTACAGAAATATCTTTCACCGATTTAGACTTCCAAGTTTTAAAAATTTGCGGAACGAAGGTAATGCAAGACAATGTTCCTGCAATCAAGCCGAGAATTTCTGGGTTAAAATTCATTTGATAATGTGTTAATATGATGATGAGTTGATATGATGATTTTTTTTAATTCAAATTTGCGAATTTTTTCAAAATCTTCATCAAATCTACTCAATATCAAACTATCAGTCCCAATCTTCGGCAACAAATTTCATGGCATGTCCATTTTTATTTTTCAAAGTCAAAAAATGTCCTTTTACTTGATATTTGGTTATCGTAGGTAATAATTTCCCGAAGTTTTCTTCTAATTTCATGTTTCCGTCACAATACATCATGGTAGAACCAACTCCTGAGAAATGTATTCTGTGATTATTTTTCAGTTTTACAGAGAAAAAAATACTGTTGCAGCCCATTTTTGCGCCACCTCCTTTTTCGAAGTGAGTTAGGTCTAGATATGCTTTTTTCTGAATGAGTTCTTCTTTGGTAAATCCCTGAAATTCAACTAACATCCACTTTCTCTCCAGAGAAGAAATTTCTTTCTGTGGAGCAAAACTCATCATAAAAAATGAAATTGATAATATGCTGATTATAAAAAAACGTGTTTTCATCGTAGGTAATTTGTAACAGACCAGTCAAATTATATACCAATTTTCAAAAATCGCTTTTAATTCATACATTTACCCATAAAATTTTTTAGATCAATGAAAAGAATATTTTTACTATTCACATTTCTATTGAGCTTTGCACAAATGCGTGCAGACGAAGGAATGTGGCTGATGATGCTCGTAAAGAGATTAAACGGAAAAGACTTACAAAAACAAGGTCTTAGATTAACTGCAGAAGAAATTTATTCTGTAAACAACTCTAGCCTAAAAGACGCCATCGTACAATTTAATGGTGGTTGTACCGCAGAAGTAGTTTCTAAAGAAGGTTTGCTTTTCACAAACCACCACTGCGGTTATGATGCTATTGCGGCACTTTCTACTCCAGAAAAAAATTATTTAAAAGATGGTTTCTTCGCCATGAACAACAAAGAAGAACTTCCTGCAAAAAATCTTTATGTGAGATTTTTAGTAAGAATGGACGATGTAACGGCTAGAATTAACGGGAAACTTAATCCTCAAATGTCTGCTGACGAAAGAAAAGCAGTAATCGATGCAGAATACAAAGCCATCCAAAAAGAAAATTCAGAAAATGGTAAATATACTGTTGTAGTAAGAGATTTCTTCAGTGGAAATGAATTCTACTATTTCGTATATCAAGATTATAAAGACGTAAGATTAGTAGGAACTCCTACAGAATCTATCGGTAAATATGGTGGTGATACCGATAACTGGGAATGGCCAAGACACACTGGTGACTTCTCTGTTTTCAGAATTTATGGTGATGCTAACGGAAATCCTGCAGAATATTCATTAAACAATGTTCCATTAAAACCTAAATATCACCTTCCTGTTTCTATGAAAGGAGTAAAACCTGGTGATTTCACTATGATTATGGGTTATCCTGGTAGAACTAACAGATATTTAACTTCTTATGGAATCAATCAATTGGTGACTAAAGATTATATCGGTTGGGTAGATGCTTCTAAATCTGCAATGGATGTGATGAAGAAGTACATGGACAAAGACACTCAAATCAGATTAGATTACGCTTCACAATACGCTTCTGTTGCAAACTAC
Organism: Cloacibacterium normanense; assembly: GCF_003860565.1. Taxonomy (NCBI): domain Bacteria; kingdom Pseudomonadati; phylum Bacteroidota; class Flavobacteriia; order Flavobacteriales; family Weeksellaceae; genus Cloacibacterium; species Cloacibacterium normanense. Next base: position 2,498,259 of record NZ_CP034157.1, on the reverse strand, counting down.
TGGAAAAACAGAGCTGGAACCATAGAATCTGTAAACAAAAACGGAACAGTTGCAGACAAACAAAAAGTAGAGGCTAAATTCCAAGAATGGGCAAACTTAGCTGAAAACAAAGCTACTTACGGAAATGTTCTTTCAGAAATCGAAGCGTATTACAAATTAATCGCTGATAGAAATTTAGAAAGAAACTACGCTACTCAATTCCAAAGAAATGCTAAATATGCAGTTCTTCCTTACAGAATTGGCGCTGCTCTTAAATCTTATATTGAGCAAAACGAAGCTGGAAAAGCAGCTATGAAAGCTAGACTTCTTGCTGGTGTAGAAGCTTCTTACGATGGTTTCCACCCAGTAGTAGAAAAAGATATGTTACAAACTTTACTTTCTCTTTATAAGAACAAAGTACCGTTTGATTATCAACTTCCGGTGATGAAATATTCTAATCCAGCAGAATTAGCAAACCAAGCAGACGCTTCTATTTTCAGCACCAAAGAATCTCTACTTAAATTCATCGAAAATCCTAGTTTAGCTATTCTGGAAAACGATCCGCTTTACAAATTCTCAGGAATTATGGTAGCAGAAGCTATGATGTTTGGAGACAAATATGTAAAAGCTGATGACCAATTTGCTAAAAACACTAGATTATATTTTGACGGTCTTAGAAAATCTATGCCAGAAAAAGAATTCTATCCAGATGCTAACTCTACTATGAGAGTAACTTTCGGTAAAGTAGATAGATTACCAATCAGAAAAGACAGACAATATTATGGCGTAAAAGATAACTTCTATACTGATATGAAAGGTATGGTGGCTAAATACAAAAAAGGCGACGCAGAGTTTGATTTACCTCAAAGATTGTTAGATTTATACAAGAAAAAAGATTTCGGTCCATACAAAGACAAAAAAGGTTATATGCCTGTAAACTTCTTATCAGATAATGATATTACAGGTGGAAACTCTGGTTCTCCTATCTTAAACGGAAATGGTGAATTAATTGGTCTTGCTTTCGATGGTAACTCTGAAGCACTTTCAGGAGATATCGTTTTCGAAAAACAATGGCAAAAAACCATCAACCTAGATGTAAGATTCTTACTTTGGGTAATGGATAAATATCACGGAGCTGGTTATTTATTAAACGAAATGACTATCAGAAAATAAGGCAGCTTTGTTGCTTCTAAAATTAACCTCGGAGAAATTTCTTCGAGGTTTTTTATTACTTTTTACTCCGTTTAGTTTTTAAAAAACTTTTATAAAAACTCAAATTTTCTTATTTTTAGGAAATCATAATTTTTTAAACGTTTCTTTTTTCTCAAAATTCATAAAAATGACAACGGATTACATCACTTTTGAAGCAGAAATTAAACAAAATGGCACTATGAATGCTGCCTTTGTAGACTTTCCTTTCTCTACAGAAGAATTGTTTGGCAAAAAAGGTCAGGTAAAAATCAAAGCTTTGCTTGACGAAAAAGTAGAATACAGAGGAAGCCTTGCCAAAATGAAAAGTGATGGTCATCTACTTGGATTAACTCAAGAAGTAAGAAAACAACTTGGGAAAACTTTTGGGGATAAGGTTACGGTGAAACTTTGGGAAGACCAAGAAGAGAGAATTGTAGAAATTCCTGAAGATGTTTTAGAAGTTTTCGAAAAGAACAAAGAAGCTTTTGAAATGTATCAAAAAATGTCTTACACGCATCGGAAAGAATACATGAGATGGATTACCGAAGCCAAAAAACCAGAAACCAGAGAAAACCGAAAGGTAAAATTAATAGAAATGATTTTAACTGGTAAAAAAGGAATATAACTTAAATATAAACGCGTATGAAATTAAAAAAACTTTTCCATTGGACGGTTATTGCACCTATTTTAGCTTGGTTTATTTACTTTTTAACTCCCGATTCAGACAGTACAGTTATTTTAATGCTTTGTGGCGTTTTTTTAATGTTAAGTGTATTTTCTGCAGTACACCATTCAGAAGTCATCGCACATAAAATTGGTGAACCTTTTGGAACTATTGTCTTGGCGATTTCTATTACAATTATAGAAGTAGCGCTTATTATTTCGCTCATGACAGCAGGAGGAAAAGAAACCTCACATCTCGCCAGAGATACTGTTTTCGCAGCGGTAATGCTTATTTTAAACGGTGTTTTAGGCTTAAGTTTATTGGTAGGAAGTGTGAAATTTAACGAACAGTTTTTTGCCAGAACTTCTGCCAATTCCCTACTCGTTTCTTTGATTGCTATTTTAGTGCTTACTCTTATTCTTCCCAATTTTACCACGAGTGCAAATGGTCCTGTTTATACACAACCTCAATTAATTTTTGTTTCTATAGCTTGTCTCACCATTTACAGCACATTTTTATTGGTTCAAACGGTGAGACATAGAAATTATTTTTTACCCAATAACAAAGAAGAAGTGGTTTCTGTTCCTACAGCTAAAGAAAGTATTCTGAGTTTTATTACCTTATTGGTCTGTCTCGGAATAGTAGTATTAATGGCAAAAAAACTCTCTACACCGATAGAAACTATCATTAGAAACGCAGGATTGCCACAATCTTTGGTTGGAATTATCATTGCAGCGGTGATTTTATTACCAGAAGGAATCGCTTCCATTAAAGCTGCCAGAAAAGATGATTTACAGACCAGCCTTAATCTTTCTTTAGGTTCCGCATTGGCTTCTATTGGACTTACCATTCCTGCAGTTACAGTAGTGTGCAGTATTTTTGATTTAGACCTTGTTCTAGGATTAGATTATAAATCGATGGTTTTGCTGGGATTGTCTATTTTTATCACCATGTTATCACTAAGTCGAGGAAAAACCAACATTCTTTACGGTGTAGTTTTACTCGTGAACTTAGCAGCTTATATTTTTACTGTAATTTATCCTTAATTGATATGAAAACCTACGAAACCGAAAGACTTTTACTCAAACCTACAGATTTAGAGGATGCCGAATTTATTCTTCAACTTTTAAATTCTGAAAGTTTCATAAAATATATTGGTGACAGAAACGTAAGAACAATAGAAGACGCCGAAAACTACATTCGCAATAGATGTTTTCTTCAGTATGAAAGACTAGGTTACGGAAGTTTTACCGTAATTCTAAAGGAAGATTCTTCTAAAATGGGAACTTGTGGAGTTTACGCTAGAGAAAACACCGATAATGCTCCTGATATTGGCTTTGCTTTTTTACCAGAATTTGAAGGAAAAGGCTATGGCTATGAAAGTGCCAATTTTATGAAAAATTTGGTTAAAAATGATTTCAATATCACCAAATTGGGAGGAATTACGGTAGAATACAACCACGCTTCCAGAAAATTATTAGAAAAGCTAGGTTTAAAATTCCAAAAAAAATTCTTCATGGATGATGATCCAGAAGAATTATTGTATTTCGAAGCTGATATTTAAATAAAATTATCTGTCATTCTGAAATGAAGTGAAACGGAATGAAGAATCTCTTTAATATAGAACAGATTCTTCACTTCACTGCGTTTCGTTCAGAATGACAATGTAAAAAAGATTACTTCAAAATCTGAGCTGCGTGATTTTTGGTTTCTACTTTTTCGATGACTTCTGTGCAAACAGAATTTTCATCAAATAAAAAGGTAGTTCTCACGATTCCCATGAATTCTTTGCCCATGAATTTTTTGAGTTGCCACACCCCGAATTTTTCACAAACTTCATGGTTTTCATCAGCTAATAAATCATATTTAAACCCGAATTTATCATGAAATTTCTTTTGATTTTTCACAGGATCTGCAGATATTCCCAAAATCGTAAAGCCTTGTTTCGTTAAGTATTCTATATTTTCATTAAGGTTACAAGCTTCTGCTGTACAACCTGGCGTATTGGCTTTCGGGTAAAAGAAAACCACCAATTTTTTCCCTTTGAAATCTGAAGATTTAACCAGATTTCCATCTTGATTATCCAATTGAAACGTAGGAAGTGTATCACCTATTTTTAACATAATGCTTATTTTTGCTCAAATTTACAGAAAATGACTAAAAAAGAGCGTGCAAAAATAGTAATGACTGAGTTAGAAAAAATCTATCCCGAAACGCCTATTCCACTGAACCATAGAAATGCTTATGAATTGCTGGTTGCAGTTGCACTTTCTGCTCAAACTACTGATAAAAAAGTAAACGAAGTAACTCCCAAATTGTTTTCTGTAGCTCCCAATCCAGAAAAAATGGCTTCATTAGAAGAGCCTGAAATCAAGGAATTGATTAAAGAAATTGGATTGTCTACCACCAAAGCCAAAAATCTAAAAATCATGGCCAATCAACTTCTGGAAAGACATAACGGCGAAGTTCCCTCTAATTTTGAAGATTTAGAAAATTTAGCGGGAGTAGGACATAAAACGGCAAGTGTAGTGATGAGTCAGGCTTTTGGCGTGCCTGCTTTCCCAGTAGATACGCACATTCATCGATTAATGAAACAATGGAAATTAACCGAAGGGAAAAACGTGGTTCAAACCGAAAATGATGCTAAAAAACTTTTCCCTAAAGAAACTTGGAATAAACTTCACCTTCAAATTATTTTCTACGGCAGAGAATATTCTCCAGCCAGAGGAAATCAGGAAAATGATTACCTCACAAAGATGCTTTTTGAGAAATAAAAAAAAACCGCAAAATTCTGCGGTTTATATTTTTACTTTTTTTTTGCCCAAAGTTCCATCTTTCTTTCTAAAACAGATAATGGAAGACATCCTTGGTTCAGAATTTCATCGTGGAATTTAGCCAAACTAAATTTCTTACCTAGTTCTTTTTGATATTTGGCTCTTAATTCTAAAAATTTAAGCGAACCGATTTTGTAGCCTAACGCTTGTCCCGGAATCGCCATATAACGCTCAATTGCGGCAGTTGCGCCTTCTTCAGAATCAGAAATATTGTTCAGATAATATTTTATCGCTTCTTCTCTGGTCATTTTACCCGTATGAATTCCTGTATCTACCACCAATCGAACTGCACGCAACATTTGATCGCTCAAATAACCCATTTTTTGATAAGGATCGGTGTACAAACCAAACTCTGGGCCTAAAGTTTCTGTATAGTGCGCCCAACCTTCTCCATAAGCTCCGAACCAACCAAATCTCATGAATTTAGGAATTTCCATATTTTCCTGTTGAAGCGAAACTTGATAATGATGTCCCGGAATAGCTTCGTGCAAGAATAGAGATTCGAAACCATTGGTTACATTATATTGAGTAGCATCTGGAATTGGCGTATAAAAAATTCCCGGTCTGCTTCCATCTGCAGAACCCGGTTTGTATTCTGCACTTGCACTTGCTTCTCTAAACTTTTCGGTTCTTCTGATTTCAAACGGTGTTTTAGGAGATTGACTAAACATCGTTGGAAGCTTTGGCTCTATTTTCTTTAAAATTCCATTAAATGCGGCAATTACTTCTTCTGGCGTTTTATAAGGCATTGCTTTTTTGTCTGTTTTTAGGCTTGCTAAAAATTGTTCTAGTGTTCCTTTAAAACCTAATTGAGTTTTTACTTTCTCCATTTCTGCTCTTAGCATCGCTACTTCTTTTAACCCAATTTTATTGATTTCATCGGGAGTAAGATTAGTGGTAGTCCAAGATTTTGCGAGATAAGTATAAATATTGCTTCCATTAGGAATGGCGTTAATTCCATCTGTATTTCTCGCTTTTGGCAAATATTCTTTTTCTAGAAAATCACCCATTCTTGTGTAAGCGGGAATAATTTTTGTTTTGATGGCGTTTTGATAAAGTACGGTGTACTTTTGTTTATCTGCAGCAGAAAAACTGGCTGGGATTTTTTTGATAGGTCCGTAGAAAATATTTTTATCAAAATTTTCAGAAATAATTTCTTCACCTCTCATTTGAGGAATCATTTTCACCACCAGTTTTTTGGGAAGCATCACATTTTGTTTCATTCCATCTCTGAAATTCTTTTCGGCGGTGTTCATCCAAACGGCAAAAGCATCTATTCTTTTCAAGAAATTATCATAATCTTTAGTCGTTTTAAACGGTTGATTTCCATCTCCACTTCCTAACAAGGGAAAATCTAATGGCAAACCTTCAAATTGGTTAAAAGGCATCAGTTCTGGATGATACGCATACTTTTCAATTTTATCTTTTAAGGTAAAATCTAAAACATCATAAACGGTTTTGTCTTTATCCGAAAGAGATTCATAATCAAGAGTTTGCAACTTTTTTTGAGTTTCGGTATAGAAACCGATTTCTTTAGAAATAAAATCCTGACTGATAGCATTTGGCAATTGGTCATTATATCTATTATCGCCTTGCATAGTGGCTTCCAGAGGAAACATTTTCAGGTAACCTTCATAATATTTAGAAGCAATGCTGTCTATATTGGCTTCGGATTTTGGCAAAGCAATGTCTGATTTTTTACAACTGATAACGAAAAGCATCATTGCAAATATTCCTAAAATAGGCGCTCTAAAGAATCTCATTTGTCTTAAATTTTAAACAAAAATATAAATTATCTGTAAATGTGGATTTTAAAATCATAAAAAATAAAAAACTCCGAAAAATTTCGGAGTTTTATTTACATTTCTTGCTCGTCAGCAGAAGGTCCATAACTTCCAGGAACGGGAATATCTAATAATCGATAATAAACGCCTAATTGAGCTCTATGATGCGTAGCTTGATTTAATGAATGACGAATTGCTCCGTATTTATCCCAATCTGCGAGAACTTGTTCGCCCATTTTCATTTGCCATCTTTCATTCAGTTTGTCTTCTGAAATTTCATGAAGTGTAGCTTTGCTTTTTTGATAATCTTCTTCTAATTTTTGTAAAAGCTGCTCTCTAGTTTCTAAAAAAGTAGGTTGATAATCTCCTGCTGCAAAATCTAAAACAGAAGTTTTGACAATGAAATCTGGCCAACCGAAAACTTCGGCAATGTGCGTAGAAAGTGGCATCATTTTCATGCTTTTTTCATGTGGTGCATAATCATTTTTCCCTTCTGGAAATCTTTCGAAAAACTTTTTAGTGGTTTGATACTCTTGTTCGAGTTCTTGTCTAAGTTGTGATAAGGTGTCCATAATTTTTGAGTTTGGTAGAACGAAGTTACATCAACTTAGAGAATCGTTTCTAAGAGTTGCTATTAAATTTTTCATAAATTTTTGTAACAAATTATAAAATCCCTTACTAATTAATAAAATTTAAAAAATGAAATGGTATAAATCTTTAAGCTTTGCTTTATTGTTTTTAGTAGTTCTTGCAAATGCACAATCTGCAAACAGATTTTTTTATGAATTGACCTTTAAACCCAAAAAAGGAATAGACTCTTTACAAAAAGCGGTTATGATTCTAGACGTAACCGATAAAAAATCACTTTATAGAGATTACTTGACGGTTTCACAGGATTCTGTTCTAAAAATTGAAGTTGAAAAAATGCAAAAAGCAGGTGTTTTCAAAGATTTATCAAAGTCTTTCCAAATGCCAAAATTTGCTTATAAAATCACGAAAGAATATCCTACCATGAAGGTAAACTTTAGCGAAAGAATGCTGAATTCTGTTTTTGGATATAATGAAGAACCAAAATTCAACTGGAAAATATCAAACGATAAACAAAAAATAGGAGAATACGAAGCTCAAAAAGCTACCACAGAATTTGGTGGAAGAAAATGGACGGCTTGGTTTACAGAATCTATTCCTTTCCCTGATGGTCCGTATAAATTCTCTGGTTTACCAGGATTAATCGTAAAAATAGAAGATGCTGAGAAAAATTTCTCTTGGGTTTTAACCGCAAATAAACCGCTAAAAGAATTTGAAGAACTTTCTTACAGCGAAAAACTATCGGCACAATTTGGTGCGAGAAATGATGTAACGATTATCAACAGAGATAAATTTGAATCTTCTTTTGAGGAATATAAAAAAGATCCTTTTGCATCGATAAGAGCACAAATCACTCCAGAAATGAAAGCGATGAAAATGCCAGGAAATGATAAAACGATGGGCGAAATGATGAGTGATCAAGAAAAATCAATTAAAGATTTCTATAACGCAAGTAATAATACCGTAGAAATCTACACTCCAGAAAAAGCGAAAAAATAAAATTCCCTTCATATTAAACTTTTGTAACAGAAAACTCGAGGATTCGTCTTCGAGTTTTTTGCATTTTATAAGAGCAAGAATAGACCATTGCGCTGTGGTTTTTAGTTTTATATTTGTAAAAAATAATCGTTTGACTTCACAAGAACATTTAGCAAGAATTAGAAAGGTTTTAGATTACATTGACCAACATCTGGTCGATGAACTTCCTTTGGAAAAACTCGCAGAAATTGGCTCCTTTTCGCCTTTTCATTTTCATAGAATTTTTCGCGCGGTTACCAGTGAAACTTTGCTAAGTTACATCACCAGAAAACGCATGGAAAAAGCTGCCATGATGCTTTCCTTAAAAAAAGAAAAATCTTTAGAAGATATTTTCTTGGAAATAGGATTCAATAGTCCTTCTACTTTTGGCAAAACCTTCAAAAAGCACTTTGGGATTTCTCCAGCTGCTTTTAGAAAAAATTCGCCAGAAAATTTTAAGAAAATTCAAACCATTATCAGCAATATCGGACAAAAAGATGTCGTTTTCGAGCAATATCTTTACCAACTAGAACAAATGAAATTTTTTATGGAAAATAAAGCCAATATCCAAATAAAAGAAATGCCAGAAATGCAGATTGCATCAGTATTAAGCATAGGTGTACAAAATATAGGAAACGCTTATAACACCCTTATTTCTTGGGCTATTTCTAAAAATATTTTCCCCAGAGAAAATGTGAAAATGATTACCGTTTATCACGATAGTTTCAAAGTTACTGCTCCCAATAAAGTGAGAATTCACGCAGGAATGTTGCTAGAAGAAGCCATCAAAAATGAAGGCGAAGTTTTCCTAGAAATTTTGCCAAAAGGGAAATATATCGTTTCTCGACAAGAAATTACGCTTCCCGAATTCGAAACTGCTTGGAACGCTCTTTTCCTTTGGATGAACGAAAACGGACATCAGTTCAGAAAAGAATGTCCTTATGAAATTTACCATAATGATTACCAAGAACACCCTGAGAAAAAGTGTTTGGTAGATTTTTGTATTCCTATTTTGTAATTTTCTACGATTCAGTTTCTATTTTTTACGGTTCAGTAAAACTTATTTCTTTTCGGAAATGAGCAGAGATACCTTTGCTTCATCAAAAACAGAATTATGAAAACTCGCATTTTTACATTACTCTTTACCTTTGTCTTTACTTTTACCTTAATTGCTCAAATTACCATTTCTGGAAAAGTTTTAGGAAGAAATAACAAACCGCTGAAAGGTGTTTCTGTAACACTGAAAGATTCTTATGATGGCGCTACAACAGACGAAACAGGAAATTATAAGTTTGAAACTTCTGAAAAAGGAAGCCAAACCTTGATTTTCTCTAATCCTAAATTTATAGAAATTGAAAAATCTATTCAAATTGAAGACAAAAACCTTATTCTAAATGCTGAACTAAAAGAATCGGTGAGCGAAATAGATGCAGTAGTCATTTCTGCGGGAAGCATAGAAGCCAGCGATAAAAAACGCGCCACTACTCTATTGACGCCCATTGACGTCTACACAACAGCTGGAGCCAATGGTCAAATTTCATCGGCATTGGAAACCTTACCTGGAGTTCAAAAAGTGGGAGAATCAGAAGGTCTTTTCGTGAGAGGAGGAACCGGAACGGAAACCAAATTCTTCATGGACGGAAATTTGGTCAATAATTATTTCGGAAATTCTGTACCCGGAATTAAAGCGATGGACAGATTGAATACTTCGCTTTTCAAAGGAAATGTATTTTCGAGTGGTGGTTATTCTGCAGTTTACGGACAAGCTTTATCTGGAGTTTTAGCTTTGGAAAGTATCGATTTACCAGAGAGAAATGCTGCAGATTTTGGGATTTCTCCCATTTTTGCAAGTGGCGGAATTCAGCGAATTAATCAAGAAAAAACGCATTCTTACGGAATTTCTTTAGGCTATTCTAACCTAGAACTCATGCAGAAAATTCTGAAATTCAATACCGATTTCGAAAAAGCACCTAACAGTTTTGGTGGCAATGGTAACTTCAGAATTAAAACGTCAAGAGGCGGTTTTATCAAATATTACGGAAGTTATGACACCAGTTCTATGAAACTTTCTTCTCCCAATTTAGACGACGAAACTTCTTCTGATAAAATCAATCAAAACGGGAAAAATACGTTTCACTCGCTTTCTTACCGAGAAAAATTTGGCAGATATACTTTGAATCTTGGAAGTTCATATACTTATAATCAAAATATTCTTCATTTTTCTAATGTAGACCAAAACGGAAGGTCTCAATTCAGTAATGATATAGATTCTAAAGGCAATTATTTCAACGCCAAAGCATTGATTGAGAGAAAATTATTTAAAATTTCGGCAATAAGAGCAGGAATAGAACTGAATACAACTAAAGAAGAAACTTGGGTTTCCATCGCTCAAAAAAATTATGAATTTAGAGATGATATCACTTCACTTTTCGCAGAAACAGATTTGGAAATCAGCAATGATTTATCTTTAAAAATAGGAGCAAGAGCAGAAAACTCTTCTTCGATCAACCGCTGGAATTTTTCGCCAAGATTTGCCATGGCTTACAGAATTTCTAAAGAATGGACGAGTTCATTAGCTTACGGAACTTTCTTCCAAAATCCGGAAAGTAGATTTTTTACCGAAAATTATCAACCCCATTATCAAAGAGCTGACCATTATATTTTTCAAGTTCAAAGAGCAGCAGATGGAAGAAGTTTGAGATTGGAAACGTATTACAAAAAATATCAAGATTTAATAAAAACTACCACAGATTTTTACAGACCTATCACTCTTAATAATAATGGAAGTGGATATGCAAAAGGTGTAGAATTATTTTGGCGAGATAAAAAATCTTTGAAAAATATAGATTATTGGGTGTCTTATTCTTATCTAGATTCTAAAAGAGATTACCTGAATTACACCGAAAGTTTATTCCCAAATTTTGCGGCAAAACATACGCTTTCTGTGGTGGCTAAAAAATTTGTAACCAATTGGAAAACAGGATTTAATATTTCTTATAATTATAATTCTGGAAGACCATATTACAATTTCGTGACCGAAAATGGTAATACTTTTCTCAAAAATCAAGGCTTTGTAAAAGATTATCAAGCGGTGAATTTCAGCCTTAATTACTTACCGAATTTAGGCAAAAAAGATGCGAGAGCTTTCACCGTCTTGGTGCTTTCTATCAATAACGTTCTAGGAACTAAAAATGAATTTGGATACAATTTTTCGAGCAATGGTCTCAAATCTAGAGCCATCGTTCCTCCTACCAATACTTTTGTTTTCATCGGTGCATTCATCAGTTTTGGTACTGACAGAACTCAAGAAGCCATTAATAATAACTTATAGAATTAAGTCCAAAATTGACCATACAAACCATTCAGTCAAGAAAAACTACAGTTCGGTGAACTAAAATTTCAAGAAAATTTCTTTCAAAATACCTTTGAACCATAAAATTAAAACAATTAAAAAATATTATATATGAAAACTTTACAAAAAACCATTCTTACACTTGCGATTAGCCTATCTACCACTTACACTTTTGCACAAACTGCTTACGAAAAAGCCATGATGCCGAAAGTTCAAACCATCGAAATGCCAAAACCTAATCCAGATGATTACACTGCTCAAGCCAATGATTTTGCAAGAATTGGCGACAAAGAAAAAACACTTTGGCAACCGTACTATTATGCTGCTTTTTCTATTCTAAAAAAAGGAAGAACACTGATGCAACAAAACCAAATTGCACAACTAGACGAAGTGGCAAAAGAGGCTCAAAATTACATTGACAAAGCAGAAGCACTTTCTCCAAATAATGCAGAAATCTATATTTTGAAAAAAATGAATCACGGGCTTAAAATGATGGTAAATCCTATGGAAAGATACCAGACTGAAGGTCTCGCTGCTCAAAACGCTCTTGCTGAAGCTAAAAAATTAGACCCAGAAAATCCTAGAATTACGATTATGGAAGCCGAAGATTTATATTTCACTCCAGAACAATTTGGTGGAAGCAAAACCAAAGGAATTGAACTTTTTAAGAAAGCTTTAGAACAGTTCAAAACTTACAAAATAAAATCTTCTCTTGATCCAAATTGGGGACAAGGTGAAGCGAATTATTTTATTTCTCAAGCGAAATAGTTTTATTTCAATCCTTTAAGGATTAAGAATCCTTAAAGGATTTTTTAATATTCAATAATTAAATCTTCAATGTCTATATAATTTTTTTCTTTTTGGTGCTCTTCTTCAAAGGCTTTTTTGTTTTTAAATAAATTAAGAACAAATTCTCTTTTAAGTTTTGTGGGTTTACTAGATAAAACGCTTTCATAAGAACTCCAAGGATAATCCCAAATATTTTCCGTAAAACGATGTTTTACAGGATTATAGTGGATATAATGTATCAGATTTCGTAAATAAGTATCAGAATTTACAATTTTTCTTTCAAATTTTTTCTCGAATAGGCTTCCTGTTCTTTTATATCGTTTATTAATAGCTTTTGCATAAGAATTAAAAAAGTGTCCAAATTGTAAATGCAAATCTATACGTTTGGGACTTTTCACAGTTGAATATTCTAGGTTATTCATATTAAAATCTTCATAATCTTTAACATAAATTAAAATATGAAAATGATTTTTTAAAAGAACCCAAGCTATCGTTTCACAAAAGGGCGAAATATATCTGTCGTATCGATTAAGAAAAAAAATATAATTTTCATTCTCAAAGAAAATATCTTGTCCATTATTTCCCCTATTATAAATATGGTAAAAATTTCCAGGTATTAAGGCTAAAGAATCCATTAGTTTTTTTGTAAAAATAACATTTTTTCATTTCCAATCCTTAAAGGATTTGAAATCCTTTAAGGATTAAATTACATTTCAGTATATAAAAATGACGGTTCAGTCAACTAAAATTTGAAAGCGCATCTTATAAAACTACCTTTACATCAAGAAATTTAACCCAATCACAAAATATTAATTTTTAAAATTCAAACACTATGGAAACGTACAAAACTACACAAGAACAGAAACTAGAAAACGCTAGAAAGCACGTAAAAAGAATCAAAGGTTTTTACACGCACGCTTTGGTTTTCGTACTGGTAAACGTATTTATTATTTTCTCTAATGCAATTGCAGACGGAAAAGGTTTTAATGACATGGATAATTATTACACGGCTTTTTTCTGGGGTTTCGGCTTATTGGCTCATGGTTTATCGGTTTTTGGTGGTGAGCTGTTTTTAGGCAGAAACTGGGAAGAAAGAAAAATCCAAGAAATTTTAAACGAAAAATAATTTTAAAATATTATTTTTAGAAAATGAAACTCGAGGTAATCAAAAAAGCGGCTCTTAACCTACTCTACATCAATATTATTGTAAGTCTTTTTATCTTCTTAATTGATGGTGGAGAAAAAACCTTCGAAAGATACTCTATAACTTTCCTTATTTCTGGAATGTACACGTTTTTCATAGGTTTAGGAAACGGTTTTTTAAACGATTATCTAGATTCTAAATTCTCGTGGACAGAGGAAACGCGCAAAAGAACCATCTCTGCGATTGTAGGAACTTTGGTGATGAATATTGCACTAGTCTATTTTTGTAATTATTTGAATTTCATTGTTATACAAGGCAAAAATCCTGAAAAATTCTTCAATGGTGAGATGAACTTCATCAATTGGTTTTTCATCAATTTTGCGATTATGATTTCGTCAATTGGTCACGCTCGAGGTTTTATGGCGGCTTGGAAAAACTCTACCAAAAAAGAAGTAGTAGAACAAAAACTCATCGCCAAATCTGCCAATGCACAATTCGAAAGTTTAAAAAATCAATTAGACCCGCATTTTTTATTCAATTCTCTGAACGTTTTAGATTCTTTGATTGAAGAAAATCCTGTTCAAGCGCAACGTTTTACCAATTCTATGTCAAAAATTTATCGCTATGTTTTGGAACAAAAAGACAAGGAACTGGTTTCGTTGGAAGAAGAAATAGACTTTGCCAAAACCTATTGCGAACTACTGAAAACCAGATTTGAAGACGCAGTAACCTTTGATTTCAACATTTCAGAGGAAGACAAAAAAGGTTTTGTAGTGCCACTTTCTTTGCAACTTTTGCTCGAAAATTCTATTAAACATAATTTTGCCACTTCATCTAAACCATTGAATATCAAAATATTTACAGAAAAAGGAAACCTCATCATCGAAAATAATTTGCAAACCAGAGAATTGCCCAATACATCTACAGGAGTAGGTTTAGCGAACATAGTTTCGAGATATAATTTATTAACCGAAAGAAATGTCTTTGTAGAAAAATCAGAAGCTTTCTTCCGTGTGAAACTCCCTATTTTAACAGAAAAATTGAACCCTATGAATCCATATACTCCATCACAAGAACAATTGGCTTACGAAAAAGCCGCAAAACGCGTAGAAGAACTCAAAGGTTTCTACGGAAACTTAATTTCTTACTGCATTTTTATCCCATTTTTAATTTTTATCAACTTCCAAACTTCGCCTAAATATCATTGGTTTTGGTGGCCATTGTTAGGTTGGGGAATCGGTGTAATTTCTCACGGAATTAAGACTTTCGGAATCGGAACAGATTGGGAAGAGCGCCAAATCAAAAAATACATGCAAAAAGAGGAAGAAAACGCTAAAAAATGGAAATAATTATGGAAAACCAAGATAAATTCAACGAAATTGCTTACAAAAAAGCACAAAAAAGAGTAAAAGACATCAGAACGTATTATTACATGGTTTTGGGATATTTAGCAGTGGGTTATTTCATTGTTAGCCGAAATTATGACGGTAATATTTTCAATATTTCTAGAAATTACAGCGTTTGGATAGTTATCTTATGGGGAATTTTTCTTTTGGGTTACGGAATTTATTTATTCACACCTTATTTCAGAAATTGGGAAGAAAGAAAAACCAAAGAATTAATGGAGAAATACAAACAAAAAAATTAAAAAAATGGAACCTATAAACGATAAAAATATTCAATACGAAAGAGCCAGAAAAAGGGTGAAAGAAATCAAAGGTTTCTATATTCACGCTTTGGTTTATGTTTTGGTCAACTTGTTTTTAATTTTGTCAACATCCATAAAATACGATTCTTTTGAAACGTTTTTCCAGCAAAATCAATTCTGGGGAATTGGACTTTGGGGAATTGGACTTTTTGCGCATGGTTTATCCGTTTTCTTGCCTAATTTTATCCTCGGAAAAAACTGGGAAGAAAAGAAAATTCGTGAATTGATGGAAAGAAATAGAAATTTGAAAATATAAAAATGAGCTAATTTGGAGATGAAATTATTCTTAAAAATAAATTTTTAATTCCGTTTCACTTCACTCAGAATGACATTAGAAAACCAAAACTTTACCTTGAACTTTGAATTGAAAATATGAAAGTAGTAATTATAGAAGACGAAAAACCAGCTGCAAGAAAACTCGAAAGATTAATAAGCAATTTTACTGATTTACAATTGGTTGCAACGCTCCATTCTGTGGAAGATGCTGTAGATTGGTTCAGTAAAAACGAACATCCGAAACTGATATTTTCAGATATTGTTTTGGGCGATGGTTTGTCTTTTGATATTTTTGAAAAAGTTCCTACCAAAAGTTTCATTATTTACACCACTGCTTTTGATCAATACACATTGAAAGCCTTCAAACTCAATTCCATAGATTATCTTCTCAAGCCCATTTCAGAGGAAGATTTAGCCAAAGCAATTGAAAAATTCAAAAGTTTTTTACCTTCAGAAGAAACGCACAACGCTTTGGAAATGAAATCTTTAATCAAAGAAAATCAACCGAAATTGTCTAGAATTCTAGTGAAAATTGGTTATAATTTGAAGGTCATCAAAACTGAAGAAATTTGCTGTTTTTATTCTGAAAACAAAATTGTTTATGCACAGACTTTAGAACGCAGTTTCCCAACAGATTTTACCTTAGATGAACTGGAAGAAGTTTTGGATGAAAAGACGTTTTTCCGTGTGAATAGACAGTTTATCATCAGTTCAGATTTTATTAAAAACATTCATACTTCACCGAATTACAAAGTAGAATTGCAAGCGCAACCTGCCGAGGAAATTACGGTAAGTAGAGAACGTGTGAAAGATTTTAAAGATTGGTTGGTGAAGTAAAATCTAATTTTCAAGAATTATAAAACTCACTCGCAGAATTGATAAAATGCTGAAAAGCTTCCGTAACTTCTTTCTGAATTTTATTGGTTAAAGGAAACGGAACCATGTGCGAATATTCATAAGGAAAATCCTGAATTTCTACCTCTGTTTTTATATTTCTGTAACCGCCTTGCAAAGTATTGAGTGCTTCCATTGGTGATGCAACTTCGTCTTTTTCAAGGACATAGAGTTTGATTTGATGATGCAGTTTTTTAATTCTGTCTTCTCTTTCTTTTTGGAAATAATTGTACCTCAACATCATTTTGAACCAACTTTCCTGTGGATGTAATTTCTCGTCTTGAAAATGACCTAATCTTTCATCTGACTGAAAATCAGAGCTTAACAATTCTGCAAAAACCGTTTGCATTTTTATGGCAGCTCTTGCATCCATAATGTATTTAGAAATCGGGAACATTCTATCAATCGTCATTCCACCACAAAAACAAAAGAGTTTTGAATTTTCAAAAATTCCTTCAGGATCTGCCATTTTTAGAATCATCGACAAAAATGAACCGATAGAATAGCCAAATAAATCAATAGAAGTTTCCTTTGAAATACTTTTAATCTTCTGATTTCTAATATATTTCACCACTTGTATCACATCTGAATACGTCTGAAAACCAGACCAAAAAATTCTCTGAGGATGCGCTTCTAAACGTGAACTTATCGCAGCATTTACAAATGAACAATTGGTATTTTCGGGATAATTTTTCTTTCTGAACTGTGCTACTTCTACCATTGCACGTCTGTCACTCCAGATTTCTTCGGCTCTGTTCATGTGAAAAGCAATCGGGAAAAGAATGATGGCTTTTTTTGTTTTTTGAGCCAATTCATAAGCCCAAGGTAAATATTTATCCCACTTTTTCTCGTTCAATCCATGGAAAAAAATGAGCGTTCCTTCGGCGATTTCTATATCTGCTCTTTTGAGAATATAATAGTCGAAACGTTTATTTCTTTCGATGTCAAAATCTTTTACATCAATACTGGAAAAACCGTAAAGCATTTGATTTTCATTGCTTTCCTTGAAATGTGTTTGATGTTTTTCGCAAGAAGTGGTAGAAAAAGAACCATTGAGTAAATCTGCTTTTTTAGAATGAAAATGAATGGTTTCTATCGTTACATTTAAGTGTTCAATGGTTTTGAAATTTCCTTCTTTTTCAAAGTTTTCTTTTAAAATTTCATAGAGTTCATTGTAATTCATAAGCATCATTTTAATTATAACTTCAAAATAAAAGTTTTTATTGCTTAAAATCCTTTGTTGATAAGGTTTTTTTTCAAAACATAAAAAAAGCAGCCTAAGACAGACTGCTTTCCTTTATATTTTTAAAATTTCTAAGAAATCACTCCGCTTCCTAGCAATTCATCACCAACGTACCACGCCGCAAATTGTCCTTCTGCAATCGCGGATTGTGGATTTTGGAATTCTATGAAAAATCCTTCTTCAAACTGATAAAGCGTGGCTTTTTCTAATGGTTGTCTGTATCTGATTCTCGCCATTACTTCCATAGACTCTCCGTTTTTAAGACGTAAATCTTCACGAACCCAATGCAATTCTGAATTGTCAATTTTCAAGGCTTTTCTAAACAATCCTGGGAAATTTCTTCCTTCTCCTACATAAACTAAATTATTTTCCATATCTCTGGAAATGAGGAAACAAGATTCTTTATGTCCGCCAATTCCGAGACCTTTACTTTGACCAATCGTGTAGAATTGTGCACCTTGATGTTTGCCAATTACTTTTCCGTCTGATTTTTTGTAATGGATTTTTGCAGACAAATATTCTAACTCTTCTAATTTTGAAGAAAATTCAGGTTTTTCTTTGTGATATTCAGCAAAATCACTGAAAATTTCTACAATTTCACCTTCTTTGGCTTTTAATTGTTGCTGAAGAAAAGTCGGTAAACTTACTTTACCGATGAAACAAAGACCTTGAGAATCTTTTTTATCAGCAGTTGCCAATTCCATTTCTCTGGCAATTTCTCTTACTTCTGGTTTAGTAAGTTCGCCAATTGGGAAAAGCGCTTTAGAAAGCTGTTTTTGGTTCAATTGACACAAGAAATAACTTTGATCTTTGTTGTTATCTTTTCCTGCCAAAAGTTGATACACTTCTTCCCCATTTTCGTTGGTAAAAGAATCTAATCTAGCGTAATGTCCTGTTGCTACTTTATCTGCACCTAGTGAAAGTGCGGTTTCTAGAAAAACATCGAATTTTACCTCTCGGTTACACAGAACATCAGGATTGGGTGTTCTACCCTTTTCGTATTCGGCAAACATATAATCTACAATGCGTTCTTTGTAGAGTTCGCTCATATCAATCACTTGGAACGGAATCCCGAGTTTTTTTGCCACTAAAAGAGCATCATTACTGTCTTCAATCCAAGGACATTCATCTTCTAAAGTTACGGAAGCATCGTTCCAATTTCTCATAAAAAGTCCGATGACTTCGTGACCTTGTTTCTGCAACAAATACGCTGCAACGCTGGAGTCTACACCTCCTGATAAACCGACTACTATTTTCATAATTGAGTTACGCTTTCGTTAAGGGAAAGTTTTACAACTGCAAAATTACGAATTAAAAACTCATTTGAAATTTTTCTGCTAAATTTGAATCATAGAAATTTTCTAAAAATGAAAAAATTATCTCTATTCTTTCTGATTTTGATGTCTTTTTCGGCATTTTCACAGGTGGAAACTCCTACACAAAACTCTAAATGGACTTTTGGTGGTTATGCTGGTTTAACTGGCGGTTTTGGCAGTAATAGCGGCATTGCAGTACATATTGCACCCAGAGTAGGCTATAAAATTTCTGAAAATTTAGAAGCAGGTTTAATGGGAAGTCTCAATTGGCAAAACTCTTCTTACTCTTATTCTACACTTTTTGGAATTGGGCCATTTGTGAATTATTATTTGGGCAGAAATTTCTATTTAGGTTCTCAATTTCAGGAATATTTTATCAGTCAAAAAGTAAAATCTTCAGAAGAAAAATACAGTTCAAACGAAGCTGCACTTTACATTGGTGGCGGTTATATGCAAAGAATGGGCAATAATTCTTATTTGCAGATTGGCGGAATGTATAATGTACTTTGGAAACAAAACAGCAGTATTTTCAGCAGTGGTTTTGTACCTAATATTGGGGTGGTTTTTGGGTTGTAGAATATTTTAAAAAATAAAAACCTCCGAAAATTCGGAGGTTTCTTTTTATGCTTTTTGTTTAGATTTCTTTTGGGTTTCACCTTCTAAAGCATCTTTGGCTTCGTTTAGTTTTAGAACTACAGTTTCGCCTTCAGAGAATTGTTTGTTTACGAGCATTTCTGCCAATAAATCTTCTATATATTTTTGGATGGCTCGTTTTAGAGGTCTTGCTCCAAAATCTTTGTCCCATCCTTTCTCTGCGATAAAATCTCTAGCTTCGTCTGTTAATTCTACTTTGTAGTTTAGTTTTTCCAGACGTTTGTAGAGTTTATTTAACTCAAGGTCAATAATTTTCTTGATGTCTTCTTTTTCAAGAGAATTGAAGATAATAATATCGTCTATTCTGTTTAAGAATTCTGGTGCAAAAGCTTTTTTCAGAGCGTTTTCTATGGTTGCTCTCGCTCTTGCATCAGAAGAAGTTTTCTTCGCAGAAGTTCCGAATCCTACTCCATCACCGAAATCTTTTAAATCTCTGGTTCCGATGTTAGAAGTCAAGATGATAATCGTATTTCTGAAATCTACTTTTCTTCCTAAAGAATCGGTAACGTGACCTTCATCTAAAATTTGCAATAAAATATTGAAAACATCAGGATGCGCTTTTTCTATTTCATCTAATAAAACTACCGCATAAGGTTTTCTACGAACCGCTTCAGTTAATTGACCGCCTTCTTCATAACCTACATATCCTGGAGGCGCTCCTACCAATCTAGAAACCGCGAATTTCTCCATGTATTCACTCATGTCTATTCTAATCAATGCATCATCAGAATCGAATAATTCACGAGCCATTACTTTTGCCAATTCGGTTTTACCCACACCTGTTGTTCCTAGAAAAATAAATGTTCCAATTGGTCTGTTTGGATCTTTCAGTCCTGCTCTGTTTCTTTGGATGGCTTTCACCACTTTTTTCACAGCATCTTCTTGACCAATCACTTTTCCGTTGAGTAAATTATCCATATTGGCTAATTTATCCATCTCGTTTTTACCCACTTTTGTTACTGGAACTCCAGACATCATCGAAACTACCTCAGCTACATTTTCTTCGGTCACCACTTCTTTTTTCTCCTTCACTTCTTTGTCCCATTTATCTTGAGCCACAGCCAATTCTAGTTGTAAACGCTCTTCTTCATCTTTTAATTTTCTAGCTTCTAAATAATCTTGAGCTTTTACCGCTTTTTGTTTCAGTTCCTTAATTTCTTCAATTTGCTTTTCATGCTCAATGATGTCAGTAGGAACTTTCATATTTTTGATATACACTCTAGAACCCGCTTCATCCATCGCATCAATCGCTTTGTCTGGAAGGAATCTATCGGTAATATATCTCGAAGTAAGGTTTACGCACGCAGCAATCGCTTCGTCTGTATACGTTACATTGTGGTGATCTTCGTATTTGTCTTTAATTTGATTCAAAATCAAGATGGTTTCTTCCACAGTAGTAGGTTCTACCATTACTTTTTGGAAACGTCTTTCTAAAGCACCATCTTTTTCGATGTACTGACGGTATTCGTCTAAAGTAGTCGCACCGATGCATTGTATTTCGCCTCTTGCTAAAGCAGGTTTAAACATATTAGAAGCATCTAAACTTCCTGTAGAGCTTCCAGCACCAACAATCGTGTGTAACTCATCTATGAAAAGAATGACGTCTCTGTTTTTCTCCAATTCAGTCATAATCGCTTTCATTCTTTCTTCGAACTGACCTCTGTATTTAGTTCCAGCAACGAGACTTGCTAAATCCAACGTAATTACACGCTTGTTAAACAGAACTCTAGATACTTTTTTCTGCATAATTCTGAGCGCTAAACCTTCTGCAATGGCAGATTTACCAACGCCTGGCTCCCCAATCAAAAGCGGATTGTTTTTCTTACGTCTTGACAGAATTTGAGAAACCCTTTCTATTTCTTTTTCTCTACCAATTACAGGGTCTAATTTCCCTTCAGAAGCTAGCGCAGTAAGATCTCTACCAAAATTATCTAAAGTTGGCGTTTTGCTCTTTCCTGTTCCTAGATTTCCAGTAGGTTTTTTCATTTGACCGTATTCTTCACGCTCTTCGTCATCATCATACGCAGAACTTTTTGGCAATTGACCAGAGTTTTTAAGCATAGATTGATATTCTTTAGCTACGCTATCATAATCAATTTCGTAAGCGCTTAAAATATTGGTAGTAGGATCTTCCATTTTATAGAGAATTCCTAACAATAGATGAACAGTATTAATTTCTGAAGCTCTGTATTGTCTGCATTCTAAATCTGCTCTTTTTACCGCATAATCTGCTAATTTGGTGAAAGAAATATTTTCCTTTTCTTCTGAAAAAGGATTGGTATTTACGTTCATATTTTCAATCTTTCTGCGAATCTGAGTAAGATCTGCCTGAAGATTTTCTAATATTTCTTTCGCAGAATTATCCGTCTGAATAATTCCCAACAAGAAATGTTCAGTAGATAAAAATTCGCTATGCAAACGTTTTGCTTCGCTTTTACTGTGTTTGAAGACTTTGGTTAAGCCTTCTGAAAATTTATTTTCCATGATAATTTCTCTCAATAAAATTCTAATGAAGTCAATATGAATTGATTTCCTAAATCAAAGTTACAAATACTTTACCAAACTCATATTATGACTTTATGACATTATTTTACAAAATTAATAGCAGGAAATTAGTAATTTTGTCGTCTTAAATTTTTTTGAAATGGACGCGAATTGGGCAAATTATGTAGGTTATGCTGCATCATTCTTTGTAGTGCTGAGCTTTATGGTGAAAAACATCAAGCAAATTAGAGTGATTAATCTTATCGGTTGTATCGCTTTTGTAATTTATGGTGTTTTCAGCGGAATGTTGTGGCCTATCATTATTCCTAACGCAATTCTTTGCGTTATACAACTTTATCATTTAATAAAACACGATTAAAAGTTTTACATAATGAAAATTTTGGTAAGCGTTTTCAATAATTTATACACCGATCAGCGTGTGGAAAAATTCTGCAAAACCTTGCACGAAAATGCTTACCAAATAGAAGTAATAGGTAATAATTGGGGCGGGAATCCCGAAATGAAAAGACCTTATCCATTTTCAAGAATTTCTTTACAGTCCAAAAAATTACGTTTCGCTTATTTAGAATTTCAGTGGAAATTATTTTTTGAACTGCTGAAAAAAGCCGACCGAAATACAATTCTTCACGCCAACGATTTAGACGCGCTTTTACCCAATTATTTGGTTTCAAAAATCAAAGGAATTCCTTTAGTTTGGGATAGTCACGAGATTTTTACCGAAATGCCAACTGTTACCAATCGTTGGGTTCAGCATGTTTGGAGACTTCTGGAAAATGCTTTGATTAGAAAAATCAAATATTTTATCACGGCAAATGATTCTTATGCCAACTGGTTTGAAACCAATTATAAGATTAAAAGACCTATTGTCATTAGAAATTTTCCTCAAAAATCAGAATCACCGAAAAGTTTCGTTGAAAATTCTCCTAAAATCATTCTTTACCAAGGAACCATCAATTATTCCAGAGGAATAGATAAGATGATTGAAGCCATGCAATTTATAGAAAATGCAGAATTTCACATTGCAGGAAGAGGTCCTTTTTTAGAAGAATATCAACAACTTACTAAAAAATTACATCTAGAAAATAAAGTAAAATTCTTAGGAAATCTTCATCCAGATGATTTAAGAAAAATCACCGAAAAAGCAGATGTAGGTTTAAGCATCGAAGAAAATAAAGGCTTAAGTTATTACTACTCACTTCCGAATAAAATCTCAGATTACATACAAGCCAGAGTTCCTGTAGTGGTTTCTAAATTCCCCGAAATGCAGAAAATTGTAGAAAATTATCACGTAGGCGAATTTATCACTTCTCACGAACCAAAACATTTAGCCGAAAAAGTAAAAAATGTTTTAGAAAAGGGAAGAAGTTCTTATCTACCTCAACTGGAAATTGCTGCCCAAGAACTGTGCTGGGAAAATGAAGCTCCGAAAATTCTGGAACTTTATGAAAGAGTAGCAGCTCAGCAAAGGCAATTCAAATTTACAAAAAGTAGTTTGTAATAATATTAAAATAGCATTTAATTGAATTATTAGAATGCTTATATTTGAAAGTTAGTAAAAATAATTACACCATAATATGTTGAAAATCAATTTAACCGCAATATTCATTCTATTTTCATCATTTGTTTTATCACAACAATCAATTTTTTGGAAAATCTCAAAAAAAGGTAACGAAGCTTACATATTAGGAACATATCATTATTTGGGAAAAGATTTTTTATTAAATAACAACATTATTTTAGAAAAACTTAAAAAATCTAAAATTGCATTATCTGAAAATATTGATTCGGCAAAAATTTTCATTAATAAGAGAAATGAAAATTTGCAATTAAAAAAAATGAATAAAAATGAATTGCAAACGATTAAAAGAATAGTCCCTTCTTATATTGATTCAAACAAAATGACTTTAAGAGAATTAATTGTAACTATTGATGGGAAAATTACGCAAAAATTTTGTTTAACAGATAAAGAAAAAATTGATGAAACGAAAATGGATGATTTTATAAAAGAATATTGTCTAAAAAATAGAATAAAGTTAGAAGGTCTAGAACCTACAGAAAAAACATTTGATTATCTAAACCACAATCTCTACTCAAATACTACTGAAGAAAAACTAATAGAAATAATAAAATCTAAAATAAAACTTCTTAATTCTGAAAATCAAAATATTAATTGTCTTATTTTAAATGAATATAGAACAAAAAAGCACATTTTTAACTTTGAAAGAGAAAGTCAAGAGAAGTTTATTACCTTAAGAAATAAGGATTGGATTGTGAAAATAGATAATGCAATTCAAGAAAAAGAAAAAGCATTTATATTTGTAGGATTATACCATCTGGATTTTAAAGAGGGGTTATTAGAGTTATTAAAAAGTAGAGGCTATTCTGTAGAAGAAATAATTTTAAATTAGAAGTTTCTATCTGTCAGTTAAAGTTTTAACATAAATATTTAATTTCCAAAAATAAAAACATCTACTATTTTTTTACAAAACTTCCAACATTTAACTTTCTACCTTCCCGCAAAAAAGATTTACCTTTGTACCATGACAATTCAAGAAAAACAACAAGAAATCATAGAAGAATTCGAGTTTCTGGACGATTGGGAACAGAAATACGAATACATTATAGACTTGGGAAAAGAACTGAAAGGTTTGCCTGAAGACAAAAAAACAGAAGAAAATCTGATTAAAGGTTGTCAGTCAAAAGTTTGGTTAGACGCCGAATTTAAAGACGGAAAATTATTCTTCAATGCAGATTCTGACGGAATTTTACCGAAAGGAATTGTTTCTCTTTTGGTGAGAATTTACAGCGGTCATTCTACCCAAGAAATCTTGGATTCTGATTTTGATTTTATCTCAAAAATCGGTTTGCAAGAGTTTTTATCGCCTTCCAGAGCCAATGGTTTGATGGCGATGACCAAACAAATTAAGTTTTACGCCGTTGCATTTCAGTTAAAATCGTGAAAAAAATCTTAGCATATCGTTTTTCCGCTTTTGGAGATGTAGCGATGATTGTGCCTGTTTTGAAAGAATTTTTGGCGCAAAATCCTGACACAGAAATTGTTTTTGTTTCCAGAAAAAACTTTGCCGATTTATTCGATGGAGTAGAGCGATTGACTTTTCGTGGTGTAAATCTGGATGATTACAAAGGATTTTTCGGATTGAGAAAATTGGCTTTAGAACTGAAAAAGGAATTTCAGCCCGATTTTGTAGCGGATTTGCACAATGTTTTGCGCACTAAAATTCTGAGTTTTTTCTTCAAAAAAACGGCAACACTTGACAAAGGAAGAACCGATAAAAAATTACTTACGAGAAAGGAAAATAAAGTTAAAAAACCACTGAAACCAACTACAGAACGTTATGCAGATGTTTTTAGAAAATTAGGTTTTACGCTGACACTTTCTCATCAATTATTCCCAAAAACTCAACAAAAATCGGGAATTGGATTTGCTCCTTTTGCGCAACATGCAGGGAAAATGCTTCCGATTGAAAAATCTCTAGAATTGGTAAAAACACTTTCTAAAAATCATCCAATTTATCTTTTTGGTGGCGGAAAAAAGGAAGTAGAAATTCTATCAAAATGGGAGCAAGAGATTGAAAATGTAACTTCTCTCGCTGGGAAACTTTCACTAAAAGAAGAACTTCAGAAAATTTCTGAATTAGAACTCATGATTTCTATGGATTCTGCCAATATGCATTTGGCAAGTTTGGTAGGAACTAGAGTAGTTTCGGTTTGGGGAGCTACGCATTATTTCGCTGGCTTTTTAGGATACGGACAATCTGAAAAAGATATTGTAGAAATTGCAGATTTAGCGTGCAGACCTTGTTCTGTTTTTGGCAATAAACCTTGTTACAGAGGAGATTACGCGTGTCTTAATCAAATAGAAATTTCAGAAATCTTGAAGAAAATTTAGATTTAAGTTAATTCATAGTTTTATTAATTTTTGAAAAACATCTAAGATGTTTTCTTAGTGAACTTAATCCCTTAATAGAGACTTAATGTTTAAATTTTAATCTCAATAAATACTTGTATTTCTTATCTTTGCTCTATGCAAATTGTACTCATCGGTTCTGGAAATGTGGCATTTCACTTAGCAAAAGCTTTTACAGAAGCTCAAATTCCTATTTCTCAAATTTTTGGAAGAAATACCACCGAACTTCAGAAAATTTCTGAGCAGTTTTCCATTCCTTTTTCTGCGAAAACGCTTGCTGAAGCTGATTTGTACATTATTTCGGTGAGTGATTCTTCGATTGCTGAAGTTTCAGCGCTCATCAAAAATGAAAATGCTTTGGTTGCACATACTTCTGGTTCTGTTTCACGTGAAGCATTGAGTGGAAATTACAGAAAATCAGTTTTTTATCCGCTTCAAACGTTTTCAAAATCAAAAAATTTAGACTATTCTAAAATTCCATTTTTCATAGATGCAGAAAACGAAAATGATGAAGAAATTTTGAAAAATTTGGCCTCAAAGATTTCTAAAAATGTAATGCTTGCCAATGATGAAAAACGAAAATACATTCATTTGACGGCGGTTTTTGCTTGTAATTTTGTGAATCATTTGTACGCGAGAGCCAAGGAAATTTCTGATAGTCAAGGAATTCCGTTTGATTATTTTTTGCCATTGATTGACGAAACTACCCAGAAAATTCATGAATTAGAACCAAAATTGGCACAAACTGGACCTGCCATCAGAAATGATGAAAAAGTGCTGAAGCTTCATGAATCTTTATTAACTGATGAAGAAAAACTAAAAATCTATAAAACCTTAAACGAATCGATAAAGAAAATGTATCATTGATTTTAGATGTAAGATTTTAGATTTACGAATAACTTTTTTCAAAATCTCAAATCTCAAATCTCAAATCTCAAATCGTAAATTTTATGAGTCATTTAGAAAAATTAAAAAATATAAAAGCCTTTGTTTTTGATGTAGACGGCGTTTTCACAGACGGTAGCGTTTATCTATTACCAGAAGGAAATATGTGCAGAGTAATGAATGTTTTAGATGGTTTTGCAGTGGTAAAAGCATTGAAAAAGAAATATAAAATCTGTGTGATTACTGGCGGAGATGATCCCATGGTTCGTCACAGAATTCATTATTTAGGCATCACAGATTATTATGCAAAAGTGCATCATAAATTAGAAAAATTCGAAGAGTTTAAAACCAAATATCAACTTCAAAACGAAGAAATTCTTACGATGGGAGATGATATTCCAGACATCAAAATGATGAAAATTTCTGGAATTTCGGCTTGTCCGCCCAATTCTGTTGCAGAAGTAAAAGAAATTTCGGACTATATTTCTCCTATTTACGGTGGAAAAGGCGCTGTAAGAGACGTGATAGAACAAGTCATGAAAGTGCAAGGAACTTGGATTGACGATGATACGCAGTCTATTTAAGTGGGAGAGTTTGTAGAATTGGAGAGTAAAAAGTGAAAACAATTTTCCTGTTTGTATTAAAAGTTGTAAATTATATATCTTTTTAAAATCTAAAATCTAAAATCTAAAATCGTAAATGAAAATATTACTCGGCTCTAATTCACCCAGAAGAAAAGAACTTTTACAAAGTTTAGGTTTTGATTTTGAGGTGGTTTCTATAGATTGTGACGAAGTTTTTCCAGAAAATTTATCCGTAGAAAACATTGCAGGATACCTTTCGGAACTCAAAGCAGATGCTTATAGAAATTTAGAAAAAAATGAAATTTTGCTCACTTCTGATACCATTGTTACCTTTGAAGGAAAAGTTCTCGGAAAGCCTAAAAATAGGGAAGAATCGGTAGAAATGCTTCAACATTTGTCAGGGAAAACTCACCAAGTTTACACCGCAGTTTCATTTAAAAGTTCTGAAAAAATCATCACTAAAACAGATGTAGCAGATGTAGAATTTTCAGAAATTACTGACCAAGAAATCAATTTTTACATCGAAAATTATCATCCTTTTGACAAAGCAGGAAGCTACGGAATTCAGGAATGGTTAGGCATGGCAAAAATCTCGAAAATCAACGGCAGTTTTTACACAATTATGGGATTGCCAACACATTTGGTTTACGAAACTTTAAAAGATTTAGGTTTCTAAAAAATTCCTTATTTTTACTGAATGTTTTTATGCCTCAATCACAATAAATTGTGGCAATTTCAGTTATTAAAACACTCCATGAAAAAATATATACTTCTCGCTTTAGGTTCTGCAGTTTTTTTGGCTTGTTCGCCAAGAAAAGATGGCTATTTGAACCGTAAATATCAAGGTTTCACCACTTTTTACAATGTTTTGTTCAATGGAGAAGAAGCGCTCAATGCCGAATTGAAACAGCGAGATAAATCTTATCGAGATAATTTTCATGCGCCTTACATTAAATTACTCACTTACGAAGAGCAAATTTCTTCTGCTCAAATGGAAAATTTAGGCGTTTCTGATAACGAAGAAGGAGTAGCGCCAGAAGATTTTTACAGAGATGACACCGAAACTGGAGCTTCTGTTACCAATACTGGAGTTAGCACTTTAGAAATCGCAGAAATGAAGGCTCAAAAAGCGATTGATAAACATTCGATGATGTTTAAGGGCGAAGAAAAAAACAAAACTATTTTTGATGCTTATCTTGTTTTAGCAAAAGCCAGATTGTTCCAAAATAAGCCTTTAGAAGCACTTGACGCACTGAATACAGTTCAAAAAATTTATAAAAAAGACAAGAGACTTTCTTTAGCCAAAGTTTACGAAGCGTACACATACGGAAAAATGAAGGACTATTACCGCGCAGATGAAACCTTCCGTGAGCTGAAAGAAAATAAAAAACTCAAAAAATCTGAGAAAAAACTACTCAGTA
Source organism: Cloacibacterium normanense (assembly GCF_003860565.1). Lineage (NCBI taxonomy): Bacteria > Pseudomonadati > Bacteroidota > Flavobacteriia > Flavobacteriales > Weeksellaceae > Cloacibacterium > Cloacibacterium normanense. The sequence continues at coordinate 2,469,503 of NZ_CP034157.1, read as the reverse complement.
TTTTCTATTCGGAAATGCTTTTAAACGCTGGTAAAAAGGAAGAAGCTGTAGCAGAATTAGAAAGTGCTTATAAACTCAATAAAAACAAAAAATTAAGAAGTAGAATTGCTTTTCTTCGTGGACAAATCCTTGCTAATCTTGGCAAAAATGAAGAAGCGAGAGAAAGTTTCGTTACCGCTTATAAAAACGCCAGAAATTTTGAATTTGAAGTAAAATCTCAAGTAGAAATTGCCAAAACTTTCAACGGAAAAGACGATGATTACGAAGGTGCAAAAGAATATTTGGAAAAAATCAGTAAAAAAGGAACCTATGCTTCTAGAAAAAATGAATTCTATTATGCGCTCGGTTTAATGGCGAAAAAAGCGGGAAAAAAGGAAGAAGCGCAAGAATTTTTCCAGAAATCTATTAAAGAAAAAGTATCTGATCCTCAAGTTAGAGGTTTGGCTTACTATGAAATCGGGAAAAAGTTTTTTGAAGATAATGACTATTTAAGCGCTGGTGTATACTACGATTCTGCTTATGCCGCAATGAATTATGCACCTGCAAAAGAAGAACTGAAATCACTTACCGAAAACATAAAAGACATTTCTAAAAATTATTATCTCATCAAAAAGAACGACAGCATTCTGAAACTGACTAAAATGTCTAATGATGAGCGAATTGCCTTTTTCAACAAACATATTGAAGGGATAAAAGCCAAAGAAGCTAAGGAAGAACTCGAACGTAAAAAAGCAGAAAAAGAAAGCAAAAATAGAGTAGAAACCGTAGATTTTGCCTTACTAGGGAATACAGACAACAACAATTCTTTCTTGGATTTTAATGGAAGCAAAGGCTTCTATTTTGCCAATCAAGCCAATATTTCTAAAGGAGAAAAAGAATTTAAGCAAATCTGGGGAAATAGAGCGCTTACAGACAATTGGAGAACTTCTACCAAAATGAATTCTATAGAAGATCTTAAAAATGAAGCACTCGGAATTACGGCTGCTCCAGATCCTAGAAGATATGAACCTGATTTCTACATTGAGAAAATTCCGACCAAAACAGAAGAAATTTTAGCGCTCAAAAAAGACAGAGATACGGCAAGTCTTGGTCTGGGAAGAATGTACGAAAACTTCTTTTCTAATACTTCTTTAGCTACCAAAACACTTTACGATTTGGTAGATTCTAAGACTGATGAAGAAACAGAATTGCAAGCATTGTATCAAATTTTTTCTATGAATTATGAGAAAAATCCGAGTGCTGCAGAACGTGCTAAACAGTTGATTTTAGAGAAATATCCTTACACTTCTTATGCAGAATTTGTGAAAAATCCTAAAAAGGCAGATTTCACCACGTCTGATTCTGAGGTAGAAAAAATCTATACACAAGCTTTTGCTCTTTACTCTGAAGAAAAATTTGATGATTCTAAAAAATTGATTGAAGAAACTTTACAGAAATATCCAAAAGATGTTTTGGTTCCTAAATTTACCTTGTTGAATGCCTTTAACACAGGAAAAACTGCAGGAAAAGAAATCATGATTCTTCAACTAGAACAATTAATGCTGAATTATGCGAAAACTCCTGAAGGTATAAAAGCAAAGGAAATGCTTCAATATCTGAAAAGCGACATAAAAGTGGAACAGTTTGATGATAACGGAAATCCTATTTCACCGAAAAATGAACCAGCAGTTGCGCCACAGAATGTGAATTCTAGCTCTACAAATCCTGAAAGAATTCAGCAAAATGATTCTAAACAAAGGAATTTGCAAGAAATGCAACAAGATGATCCGCTGCAACCAAAAGATTTAAAACCTAAAAAATAAGCAGTTTTCTGAGCGCAAAGCTTAAATTTTTACAATCTTTAACAGAGTGAGCAAAGTTTTTTCGCTTTGGCGAATGAAAAAGCTATCGCTTAAAAGGCGAACTTATTCGCTTCTTTGCTTTCTTATTCTTATACCAATTTTTAAGAAATCTTTGCGTGATAAATAGGAAGGATTGAAGATTAAGATTTCTTCTTTACCCCGTGGAAATCTTTTAAATAAAACGGCTCAAAATACGCCACGTCTTCAAAATCTTCTCGGTTGAATTTCTCCACCGATTTTTTGATGAGATATTTCGCAGATGGATACACATTTTCATTAAAATCTGCTCCAGAAATTTGTATAATCTCTTGCGCTTTTTTGGCTCCATCTCCTACAAAAAGGATTTTTTTGCCTTCTAATTCTTTGAAAGATTGTTCATCTAAGATTTTTGCTTCTGTCTCCGTCAACATCTCCCCTGAATTTCCATCAAAAACGGCGCAATAAACCTCCATTCTTCTTGCGTCGATTAATGGAATGATTACATCATAGTTTTGACCTAAAAACGGCTCTATCATCGTTTCCAGAGAATTGACAGCAATGAGAGGAACTTTCAAACCATAACAAAAACCTTTTGCCGAAGCTGCGCCAATTCTGAGACCGGTGTAAGAACCTGGACCTTTTCCTAATGAAACTGCTTCAATATCTTTCAAGGAAATTTCTGCGCCTTCTAAAGCCCATTCTACAAAAGTGTGTAGCGATTCTGACTGTTTATAGTTTTCTGAAACTTCTTCGCAAAGACATAATAATTCCTCGCCATCAGAAATAGCAACTGAACAGTTTTTAGACGAGGTTTCTATATGGAGGATTTTCATTTAAATTATAGCTTTTTTATATTCTTGATTGCTAATATAGTTTTCCACAGAAGAAATATATTCTGAAAGAAACTCTATAACATAAGTTTTTGCGTCTTCTAACTGAGAAAAAGTACTTGAACTGCCAACTTCAATAAATGACTTTTCTCCATGTGCTAACCAGTTTCTCTTTCTTTTTATTTCGAGTAATGTTTGTCCATGAGTATTTTCATCGTAAACTCTTTTTATATTTCCTATTTGCAATTTAACGGACTTTGCAGTTGAAAAAATGGTTTTAGCATCCAAAGACCCACCATAATTAATTTCATTTGAGGCTAGAACAATAGTATCACTGAATATTTGGTTTGCAATATTCATAATGGTATCAATAATCGTTTCCTTTAGTTTTTTGTCATCATGTTTGTAAAGATTATTGAGCCAATATTTTTGAATCTCTTCAATAATATCAAAATATTTTAAACCTTTATCATTTATATCATCAAAAATTGTTATGATAGAATTATAAATTGTTGATTCTATAAGATTGTACAATAAAAGATATGATGTAGATCTTAATGTATCTATTTTGTTATTATCAATAATCAAATTTTCTATTTTATTCTCATCAATATTAAATCCAGAAATTTTAGGCTTTTCAAACTCAATAATTCTTAAGATTTCATAAAATGAATTTATTTCTGAAATTCTTTTAACAAACTCATTTCTAATTTCCATAGTTTAAAGAATTTATATCAATTTTACCCAAAAGACAATCTCTTACAAACTCAATCCTACCGATTACTTTGCTTTTATTATTCGCAGCATCTGAAGTTGTCCATTTTTTAAATTCATTAGAATCTAACCATTTAGTATCCTCCACTTCCAAATTGCTTTTTTCTCTTAATGCTAAATTAGTTCCCACAGAAATTGCTTCAAAACGAACTTTAGGAATAGTTTTAGAACCTTCAGTTTTTCTAAAACCATTTGGAATATTTTTTTCAATAAATTCTAAAGTTCTATCTAATTCATTCTTCATAATAGTTTTTTGACTTTCATCAAAAATTTTATCTGTTTCCGATATATAATTATCTAAAAATGCTTTAGGTGTTAATTTTTGATTATAGTTTGTATATTCATTAGAATATCCATAAAAACGAGTAATAAGCTCTTCTTTTTCTCCTCTTAACTTTTCTGTTTCTTTTCTTGAACTGAAAAGTTTATTAAATTCTTCTGAATTGGACATTTCAAGAATAAATGAATAAAACTTATTTCCTATAAATTTGCCTTTTCTTATTTCTGCAGGGGATAATTTTATTCCTCCTTCATTTACTCTTCTAAAGATATCAGCTCTAACTCCTTCATCTGTATTTTCATTGATAATATACAATTTGATTTGTGTATTTAGAAATTTTCTTTGACGTGAAGAACTCAAATCAGAAAAAGTAAAGCCATTTAGTGCTGATAATTCCTCTAAAGCATTAAGAGTTAATTCATTATCAAAAAATGATTTAATAGATGAAAGTCTTTGAACTCCATCTAAAAGTTCCATATTTCCATCATCGTCTAATTCAAACGCAAATAAAGGTTGAATAGGCACTCCCATGAAGAGAGACTCAATAAATTTAGATTGCATGTCAACATGCCAAACAAAATCTCTTTGATAAACAGGAACATATAACCCAGAAATATATTCTTCCTCAAAACTAGCTTCCTGATCTTTTAAAACAAATTTTTTTAAAAGTTCTCCAATAGAAAAATCTGCTATCCTATATAAATACTCAATTTGTATTTCTTTTATTTGTTCCTCAGCTAATTGTTGTTCTTCTGGTGTTTTCATAATTTATTTAGTTTTTTTAAATGTTCTTTTACACTTTTTGCAACTACTTGCCCTAATTTAACTGGAACAGCATTTCCTATTTGTCTTGCTAAAATTGTAGAATTATAATCTTGATCATTTTTAACAAATTTATAATCTAAGGGAAAGGTTTGTAATAAAGCTGCCTCTCTAAGTGATATTGCTCTATCTTGTACTGGATGACCAAACCTACCATTTCCATACCCAATACATTGAGTTGTCATTGTTGGAGATGGCTTTTCCCAAACCATTCTTCCATAAACACTAGGAAAAGATTTACCAGTTTCTTTTTTATGACATTCTAATCTCAAGTCTTCATTCCAATCTTTCCAACTTCCACCATAAGGTGTTGCTTCAATCCTTTTTTTATTTTTCGGTGTGAGTTTTCGACTAAAATGAATAGGATCATTTATGTCTTTTTCTCCGTCCTTAATGAAAGGTAATTCTCCAATAGCATCTTTTACCGTAACATATGAGTCTCTATTGTGAGTCTTAGGAATTAGTTTAATTTCACCAAATTTAGAAGCTAATAAAATCAATCTTTTCCTATTTTGAGGAATACCATAATCTGGACAATTTACTACTTCATAGTGAACATAATAACCTAAAGATTTTAGATTGGAAACAAAATCTTCAAATACTGGGGCTTTTTTAAAATTAATGAGCTGTGCCACATTTTCCATTGAAACTATATCTGGCTGAACTTCATTTATCAAACGTGAAAATTCGTATAAAAGTTTCCATTTATTACTATCCTTATCTTTATCTTTAAACATATATGAAGAAAAATTTTGACAAGGTGCACATCCAACTAATATTTTTAAATCAGTATTTTCCCCATAAATTCTATTTATTTCTTGGGCAGATATGTCAGTTATACTTTTTGCTATAAATTCTGATTTATTATTTTCTTCAAACGCAAAACGACAGGTTTCATCAATATCAATTCCTGCAAGAACATTGAAATCTTCTTGTATGAATCCGTGTGAAAGTCCGCCAACTCCACAAAATAAGTCAATTACATTTGGCATTAATAAAAATATTTTTTCAAAATTATAACAAAATTATTTCAAATTGAAATAATTACTTCCTAAAAATCGTTCTCGGTTCTGCTTGTGCTTTTGGATAAATGCATAATTCTGCAATAGAAACTCTTTCTGGCGCGTTTACACAATACGAAATCGCATCTGCTATATCTTCTGCTTTCAGTGCTTCATAACCCGCGTAAACTGTTGCAGCACGTTGTTCATCTCCTTTGAATCTTACTTTAGAAAAATCAGTTTCTACAGCTCCTGGTTGTATATTAGTCACTTTGATTCCAAATTCTGTAAGTTCTATTCTCATTCCTTCGGAAATAACGTCTACAGCGCGTTTTGATGCACAATACACCACACCATTTGCATACGTTTGTCTCGCAGCAACCGAAGAAATATTGATGATATGACCTGTATTTCTCTCTTTCATGATTTTAATAATCGGTTGAGAAACATAAAGCAGTCCTTTTACATTTCCGTCCATCATCGCGTCCCAATCTGCAATATTTCCTTCGGATATCGATTCTAATCCATGAGCATTTCCTGCATTATTCACCAAAACATCTATGTTTTTCCATTCTTCTGGAAGTGAATGGATGGCATTTTCTACTTCTTCTTGGTTTCTTACATCAAAAACCAAACTGTACACTTCTGTAATATTGCTTAATTCGATTTGTAATTGCTCTAAAACTTCTTTTCTACGACCACAAATGATTAATCTATGACCTTGTTTAGCAAAAGTTTCTGCGGTAGCTTTTCCAATTCCTGAAGTTGCACCAGTGATGAATATTGTTTTCATTTTATAGTTGATAGATTTCTTTTTAATTTGCATCAAATGCTTCAAAAGCGTCTTCTAAATGTGAAATTTTAAGTTTTCCTGTTTCGTCTGGAAGGACAGAAATAATATCAAACCTGACTTCTTTGTCTATATTTAGAGATTTTAGGTATTCGTCTGTGGCAGAAACGATGGATTTAATTTTCTTTTTGGTCACCGCTTCATGAGGTTCCATAAAAATATCTGTTCCTCTCGCTTTTACTTCTATCACTACTATTTTCCCTCCAAATTCTGTAATGATATCTACTTCTGCTTTTTGAAAACGAAAGTTTTTGGCTAAGATTTTATAGTTTTTTTCAACTAAAAATTGCTCTGCCAATTCTTCTGCAAGTTTGCCAAAATCATTGTGTTCTGCCATAATATTTAAACACAGAGAGCTCCGAGTTTTCACTGTGAACACTGTGAATTCTCTGTTTCACTGTGGTTTATAAAATTTTTACTAATCCTTTTTCCTCAACTTCCATCTTTACCTTACTTCCTATAATTAAAGGTCTGTTATCAAAAATATGTCCATTTGGAAAACCAAAAAGAGTAGGGAAGTTGTATTTTTTGATTCTTTGAGCAATGATTTCGTAAGCGAATTCGTCAAAAGGTTCTTCGTAGTTTTTATTTTCTTTTTCGTCTCCCATATTGGTCATTCCACCGATGATTAATCCCTTAATTTTTCTGAAAACTCCTGCCAAATCTAGACTTATTAACATTCTATCAAGCGCATAAAAATTCTCGCCAATATCTTCTATAAAAAGAATTTTATCTTTGAAATCAAATGAATACGGCGTTCCTAAAAGGGCATAAATCAAAGCTAAATTTCCGCCAATGAGTTCTCCTTCAGTTTTTCCGTTTTTATTAAGTTGATGTTTTTCTACGGAATAATAGATTTTTTTTCCTTCTAAAATTTTGAAAATATCTTCATAGCTTCCTTCAGAAACCCCGAAACTCGCCGTTTTAACGGTTTGTCCGTGAATAGAAGCGAAATTATTTTTAAGTAAATAACTGTTGATCACTGTATTATCAGAATACCCAATATACCATTTCGGATTTTGTCTGAATTCTGAAAGTTTGAGGTGTCTCAACAAATGCTGACAACCATAACCACCTCTAGAAGCCCAAATCGCTGAAATTTCTGGGTTATTGAAAGCCCAATTTAAATCCTGAATTCTTTCTTTTTCGGTTCCTGAATAATTGTAACCGTTTTCAAATTTTCCTAAAGTATTTTTACCAAGAATAGTTTCGTAGCCTTTTGATTTTATCAAATTGATGGTGCTCTGTAGTGATGCTTCTTCCACAAATCCTGCAGGAGAAATAATAGCTATTTGGTCACCTTTTTTTAAATTTTTAGGAAATACAATATTTTTCATTTTGCTTTTTGGTAGAGAATTTCTTTGCTTTCTGCTTCTTCTAAACGCTTATCAAATTGATTGAATTTTTTATAACTCTGCAGAAAGATGAAAAAACTAAAAATGATAAGAATAATCCCTACAGTTTTTCGGATTTTATTAGCTAAATTTTGAGTCAATTTATAGTGAAATTGCTTGGCTAATAATATTTTGAGTAAATCTATCACAAGATAAGTCGCAATCACTAAACTGATATAAAGCAAGAAATTCTGCAAATCTGGATATTCATTTCTCACCGAAATTACAGTAACCAACCAAAATAAAATAACCCCTACATTCAAAATATTGAACAAGAAACCATTTACAAAGGTTTTGAAATAATTTTGACTGATGATTTTTTTCTCATTAGCCACGTGCATTTGAGTTTTGGTAAGCATCATAAAAATTCCGTAAACCAAAATAATAAGCGCTGTAATTCTGTAAAATCCTGGATGTTTGTCTATAAGTTCTACCAAGTCTGCGCTGGCAAAATAAGCAGCTACAATACACAAAATATCTGCAGTAATCACGCCTAAATCTAATGCCAATGCATGACGATGACCTCTACAAAAACTAGTCTCAATCAATAAAAAGAATATTGGTCCTATAAAAACAAGACTCAACATAAATCCTAATCCGATTGCCGAAAGTATAAGTTCAAGCATTTAACAAAGGTAAGAAATAAGTATTTAAAGATTAATATTTTTTAAAACTTTGCTTGTTGTTTGAACTAAAATCTTACAAATTTTAAAGTTTATTCTTTGCGATGAATAGCATTAATCAACCACTTTAAAATCTAATTGTTTTGCCACCAAATTCGCTTTCACCACTTTAATTTTTATAGTGTCTCCCAATTGATAGGTTTTACCTGTTCTCATTCCTACGATAGAATGGGTTTTAGCTTCGTGGAAATAAGAATCATCCATTAAATCACGCAATTTTATTAAACCTTCTGCGCCGTTTTCTGGAATTTCTACCCAGAATCCGAAGTCTGCAGTTCCAGAAATCACCCCTTCGAAAAATTCTCCTACGTGTTTTTCCATAAATTTTACTTGCATAAATTTAATAGAATCTCTTTCTGCATCTGATGCGAGACGTTCCATATCACTGCAATGTTTGCAATATTCTTCGTATTCTGCAGCAAAAGGAGATTTTCCGCCATCTAAATAGTGTTGTAACAAACGGTGAGCTATTAAATCCGGATATCTACGAATAGGAGAGGTAAAGTGCGAGTAGTATTCGAATCCTAAACCGTAATGTCCAATAGGATTGGTAGAATAAACTGCTTTACTCATGCTTCGCATGGCAAGAGTTTCAATCATGTTTTCTTCACCTTTTCCTTTTACATCTCGCAATAAATTATTGAGAGATTCTGCTACTTTTTTAGAATTAGCAAGGTTCATTTTATACCCGAAAGTTCCTACAAATTCTCTCAAAGCTTCTAATTTTGTAGGATTAGGATCATCGTGAACTCTATACACAAAAGTATTTCCCGTAGTTTCTCCTTTTCTGGTCAATGAAACAAATTCAGATACTTTTCTATTAGCCAAAAGCATAAATTCTTCAATCAAATGATTAGAATCTTTGCTAATTTTAAAATAAACACCAATAGGTTCATTATTTTCGTCTAAATTGAATCTTACTTCACTTCTATCAAAAGTAATTGCTCCATTTTTAATTCTATTTTTTCTTAGAATTTTAGCGAGTTTATCTAATACCAGTATTTCTTCTGCTAATTCTCCTGTTTTCGTTTCAATTCGTTCTTGCGCTTCTTCATAGGTAAATCTTCTGTCTGAATGAATAACCGTTCTTCCAAACCATTGATTTTGAACTTCAGCTTTGTCATTGAGTTCAAAAACTGCTGAAAATGTGAATTTATCTTCATTGGGACGAAGCGAACAAACATCATTACTCAAAACTTCAGGAAGCATAGGAACAACTCTGTCTACCAAATACACAGAAGTGGCTCTTTTATAAGCTTCATCATCTAAAATAGTTCCTGGTCTTACGTAATGCGAAACGTCTGCAATGTGAACACCAATTTCCCAGTTTCCGTTTTCTAATTTTTGTAAAGAAAGGGCATCATCAAAATCTTTTGCATCTTTTGGGTCAATGGTAAAAGTGAGAATTTTACGCATATCTCTGCGTTTTTTCACTTCTGCAGCAGTAATTTTTCTATTGATTTTATCTGCTTCTGCTTCTACTTCTGGTGGAAATTCATAAGGTAAACCATATTCCGCGAGAATAGAGTGGATTTCAGTTTCATGTTCTCCAGGAAGTCCCAAAACTTGGATAATTTCGCCTTCTGGATTTTTAGAATTAGCATCCCAATTCAGCATTTTTACCACTACTTTTTCGCCATCTTTAGCACCGTTTATTTTATTTTTTGGGATAAAGAAGTCGTTGTTGATTTGTTTTTTGTCAATGACTACAAATCCAAAATCTTTATGCGGAACGAACTGAAAAGTCCCAACAAAAGTATCATTTGCACGTTCTAGAACTTCTAAAACTGAGCCTTCTAGTTTTTTACCTTTGAAATGATAGGTGACGATAAGAACGGTGTCACCTTGCAACGCATCTTTTACATTTTTTTGATGAATAAAAACATCATCTTCTATTCCTTCTACTTTTACATAGGCATTTCCATTGGCTGCAAAATCGATAACTCCTGTTAACGTATCGGTAATTTGAAGGTTTACAATGTATTTATTTTTCTCTGTTTCTTTAATTTTATCTTCAGCTTTCAATTTATGAAGTGCCTGAATAACGAGTTCTCTTTGTCTAGGATTTTTATATTCTATTCCGTCTGCAATCTGTTTGTAATTGTATATTTTAGACGCTTTTTTATTCATAAAACGCAGAATGAGCTTCCCAATATCGCGAAGTTTCTGGTCTTGTTTTTGTGATTTATGTTGTTGTTTCATATTTTGTCTTTGTGTTTATTAATTTTTATAAATTTAAATAAAAATCTCCAACTTTCGTCGGAGATGGTTCTATTTACAAGTGATTTTATCTACTCTATTTTGATGTCTTCCTCCTTCGAAATCGGTGGTGAGAAATTTCTCTATGATTTCTAGCGCCAATTCTTTGGCAATAAATCTGGCAGGCATTGCTACCATATTACAATTATTATGTTGTCGAGATAATTCTGCAATTTCTGGCATCCAAGCTAGAGCACATCTTATTCCTTGGTGTTTATTAGCACTTAATTGTACACCTTGTCCGCTTCCACAAAATAAAATTCCAAATTCACAATCTCCGTTTTCTACAGCACTTGCAGCAGGATGTACAAAATCTGGATAATCTACAGAATCTAAACCATGGGTTCCAAAATCTATCAATTCATATTTTCCTTCTAATTGTTTCTTTGCAAATTCCTTGTATTCATAGCCTGCGTGATCTGCGGCGATTGCTATTTTTTTCATTTTATTCTTATTATTTCTACAAAATTAACACTTTAAATGTGAATTGTGGATTAAATTTTAAAATCGATTTTTTAAATGAGCTTTAAAATCAAGTGTTTAAGAAAATCTCAGCAATTTACTTTCAATTGTATTATCCTAATTTACAGTATTTTAAGAGAATTTTACACAATTATTAACAGAATGTTAATTACTATGTTTAAAACTTCTGCTAAATAAAATAAAAAGTTAAAGAATTTTTGTGTAATAGAAAAAATCTTGCAAGATTATAGATTTTGTTTATCTATTTTTTTGAGGTCAAATTCTTTAGTTTTTCAATAACATGTTTTTCAATATATGCATGAAATAAGAGATATTCACATTTGTTAGTAAACTTATTATTTATTTGATTATTAATCTATTATAATATGGAAAACTTATGAATTGTACTACAACTCTTTCCGTAAAAAAATTAGAAAATAGTTTTCCCCATTATTCACAACTACAACAATAGTATTCATTTCTTTTTTTATTAAAAAGAAGAAAATATGTTAGAAAATGTTTTTCGTCAGTTTGTGGAAATTTTTCTCAGGATTTTTCTTTTTGCCATTTTAGAAATCTTAAATTTGTAAAGCTTAAAAAAAGCAGAATAATCTAAAAACTTTAAAAAGAAAAAAATTTATGAAAACCATTAATGATATCAGTTTCGCTGGAAAAAAAGCATTAATTAGAGTAGATTTCAATGTACCTCAAGATGAAAATAAAAAAGTAACGGATAATACGAGAATAGTTGCTGCAAAACCTACGATTGATAAAATCTTAAATGATGGAGGTTCTGTAATTATCATGACGCATCTTGGTAGACCAAAAGGTAAAGTAAACCCAGAGTTTTCTCTTTCTCAAATAGTAGATGAAGTTTCTAAAGTATTAGGAAAAGAAGTGAAATTTGCTTCTGATTGTATCGGTGAAGTTGCAGAAAAAGCTGCTGCAGAGCTTCAAGCAGGAGAAATTCTTTTGTTAGAAAACCTAAGATTTTATAATGAAGAAGAAGCTGGTGATGAAGAATTTGCAGCAAAATTAGCAAAATTAGGAGATGTATATGTAAATGATGCGTTTGGTACGGCTCACAGAGCTCATGCTTCTACTGCTGTAATTGCTAAATTTTTCCCTTCAACTAAATTTTTCGGTTTATTGATGGCTAAAGAATTAGAAGCGATAGATAAAGTATTAAGAAGTGGAGAAAAACCAGTTACTGCAATATTGGGTGGTTCTAAAGTTTCTACTAAAATTACCATTATCGAAAATATTTTACCGGCTGTTGATAATTTAATTATCGGAGGTGGAATGTCTTTTACTTTTATTAAAGCTTTAGGAGGAAATATCGGAACTTCTTTATTAGAAGCAGATAAAATGGATTTGGCTTTAGAAATTTTAGAAAAAGCTAAATTAAATAATGTAAAAGTTTTCTTGCCTGTAGACGTAATTGCTGCAGATGAATTTAATAATGATGCGCATAGAGAAGAAGTAGATATTTATCACATTCCAGAAAATATGATGGGAATGGATGCAGGATCAAAAACTAGAGAAATCTTCCATGATGTGATTATGAATTCTAGAACTATCCTTTGGAACGGACCGATTGGAGTTTTTGAAATGGAGAATTTCTCAGCTGGAACTAAAGCTTTAGGAGACAGTATAGACGAAGCTACACAATTAGGAGCTTTCTCTTTAGTTGGTGGAGGTGATTCTGTTGCTTTTGTTAAACAAAACGGATATGCAGATAAAGTTTCTTATGTTTCAACAGGAGGAGGTGCTATGTTAGAATCTTTAGAAGGTTTAGAACTTCCAGGAGTTGCTGCAATAAATAATTAAAAAATTTTCATTTAAACTTTATTGAAGTTTAAATATCATAAAAAAAATCTTCAGAAATTTTTCTGAAGATTTTTTTTGTTTTAAAAAAGGAATTTTTTTTTAATGTATAAAATTTCCAAAAACTAGAAATTTTAATCAAAATAGCTGAAAATTGACTTCCAGAAATAGCTTAAAAATCGATTTTCTAGATTTTTTTGATAATATATACCAAACTTGAAAATTCGCCGTTTTTTGATGCTTTTATGTTAGAAATCGCTCCAAGAATTCCTCCACAAATCCAAAAAAGTGGATTTTTCTTATATTTTTCACTCAAAATAGAAATGTAATAAGAATCGAGTAGGAGAGGTTTGATTTTTTCTAATTTCCAATTTTCGGTGTTGAAAAATTTTTCCATTCCTTTTTTTGAGAAATGAAAAATATGACGAGGTACATCATAAGCTGCCCAAAAATCTTTATAATATTTAGCATCGTAAGAAGTACAATTGGGAACCGCAATTATTAAATGACCGTTTGATTTTAATTTGTCATAAAATAATGAGAGTATCTCAGTCTGATTTTCGATATGTTCGAAAACATGCCAAAGCGTAATAACATCTAAACTACCATTTTCTATTTCATTTAAGTTTTCTATAAATTTTGTTTTGGTCGTTTTTTGCTTTGCAAAATTTCTGGCAGCTTCACTTGGTTCATATCCGAAAGTTTGAACATCATTTTCTATATGTTTTAAAAATTCACCAGCACCACAACCATAATCTAAAACCTTAGCATTTTCAAAACTTACTGAAGAAAGAATATTTCTTTTATAATTTAAATTAAAAGATTGAGCAAATTTGTAAATTTTTTCTTTTAAAGAATTAGAATCTTGGTGATGAGAAATGTAATCTTTACTCTCATAATATTTACCTAAATTTTCTGGAATAGGGTAGGTTTTAAAAACTCCTTCTATTTCGGTTTCTTTAATTTCAAAAATTTCTTTGCTTAAAAAATGATCTTTAATTTTCATATTTAATTTGCTAAGTCCAATCTAAATTTATTACAAATTTCTAAAATGTTTCACGTGAAACATTTTACTTTTATCTTTCCAAATAAATAAGCAATACATTAATATCTGCTGGAGAAACTCCAGAAATCCTTCCAGCTTGTGCTATGGTTTTAGGTTGAATTTTATTGAGCTTTTGTTTTGCTTCTGCAGAAAGAGATGAAATTTTAGAATAATCAAAATCTTCTGGAATTCTAATGGTTTCTAATCTTTGTAATTTGGCTACATTATCTCTTTCTTTTTCTATATACCCTTTATACTTGATATTGATTTCTGCCTGTTCTTTTTGCTCTTCATTATACTGTTCTACTTTTTCTTTGATGAAATCGATTGCAGTTAATTTTTCTAAGGAAAGGTTAGGTCTTGTAAGAATTTGTGCAGCTCTATAAGCTTGGTCTACCGGTGAACTTTCATTAGCTTCTAAGATAGGATTGATAATACCAGGTTTTAAAGAAGTTTCTCTTAAAAATTTTTCTAATTCCGAAGATTTAGCTACTTTTTCTTCCATATTTTTGAGTCTTTCTTCTTTAGCTAGACCAAGATTGTAAGCTTTTTCTGTAAGTCTAATATCAGCATTATCTTGTCTTAAAAGCAGTCTGTATTCTGCTCTAGAAGTAAACATTCTGTATGGTTCTTCGGTTCCTTTGGTAATTAAATCATCTATTAAAACTCCAATATAAGCCTCGTCTCTGCTAAGTATGAATTCATCTTTTTCGTGAACTTTATTATGAGCGTTGATTCCTGCCATTAAACCTTGTCCTGCAGCTTCTTCGTAACCAGTAGTTCCATTAATTTGACCAGCAAAATAAAGGTTTTCTATCAATTTAGTTTCCAAAGTATGTTTTAATTGAGTAGGAGGGAAGTAATCATATTCTATAGCATAACCAGGTCTGAAAATTTTAGCTTTTTCAAAGCCAGGAACATGATGTAATGCTTTCAATTGAACATCTTCTGGTAATGAAGAACTGAAACCATTTACATAAACTTCTACGGTATTCCAACCTTCAGGTTCAGCAAATAATTGATGACGGTTTCTTTCTGCAAAACGATTGATTTTATCTTCAATACTTGGGCAATATCTTGGTCCAATACTTTGGATAGTACCATTAAACATTGGAGATTTATCAAATCCAGTTCTTAAAATTTCGTGAACGGTATCATTGGTATAAGTAATGTAACAACTGCGTTGTTTCGTTAATTTAGGGGTGTCTAAATAACTGAATTTTTGAGGATTTTTGTCTCCAGCTTGTTCTTCCATCTTAGAATAATCAAGGCTTCTTCCGTCTACACGAACTGGAGTTCCTGTCTTCATTCTACCAGCTTCAAAACCTAAATCTACCAATTGTTCGGTAATTCCATAAGCTTTTGGTTCTCCCATTCTTCCTCCTCCTAACTGTTTATCACCGACGTGAATCAGGCCATTTAGGAAAGTTCCATTGGTTAAAACCACAGATTTTCCTTTGATTTCTATACCTAAAGAAGTAATTACGCCTTCTACTTTGCCATTATTGATGATTAATGATTTCACCATATCCTGAAAAAAGTCAAGATTTGGTGTATTTTCTAGAACATATCGCCATTCTTCTGCGAATTTCATTCTATCATTTTGTGTTCTAGGAGACCACATTGCAGGTCCTTTTGAAAGGTTAAGCATCTTGAATTGAATAGCAGATTTATCCGCTACAATTCCGCTAAAACCACCCATTGCATCTATTTCTCTTACAATTTGACCTTTTGCAATACCACCCATTGCTGGATTACAAGACATCTGTCCGATGGTTTGCATATTCATGGTAATAAGCATGGTTTTAGAACCTAGATTAGCAGCAGCAGCAGCAGCTTCGCAACCAGCGTGACCAGCTCCAACTACGATTACATCATATGTTTCGTTAAATAACATTTATATCTATTTATAAATTTTCTATTTTTTTTCAAATGTTTCACGTGAAACATTGTATAAATTTTCTACCAATTACGGAGTGTAACTAGCCCCGATTGCAACGGTACCCCGCAACAAGCATTGGATTTAGCTTAGGAGTGAGGAGTAAAAGTGGAAAGCGGGAATAGCTTCTAAAAATATTTATTCTGTTTTTAATGACAAATAAAAATCTTCTTTTGCACGCATTGTTTTTTGTTCTTCTTCGGTTTTATCTTTATAACCACAAAGGTGAAGGATGCCGTGTGCAATTACTCTTTTCTTTTCTTCTTCGTAATTTTTTGAAATAAGACTAGCATTGTCCTTAATTCGCTGCAAAGATACAAAAATCTCTCCTGAAATGGTTTTTCCACGAACTTGGTCGAAAGTAATGATGTCTGTATAATAATCATGGTCTAGAAAATCTTGATTGATTTTGAGCAAATATTCATCATCACAGAAAATATAATTGATTTCTCCGAGTTTTTTTCCTTCGGAAACAATGATATTTTCGATCCAATTTTTAAGATTTTCGTCTATATTTTCGTCTATATTTTCGTAAAAAAAATGTATCATTTTTAATGTAATTTAAAACCAATGACCAAGAACTACTGCTATAATTCCTGGTTTATCTTTAAAGGCATTGCTATAATTTATTTTGATTTGTCCGAACGGTGAGTCATATCCTGCTGTAATTCCAAAAGAAGAATAATTAATTTTGATGAAATTTGCATCATTAAAATTATCAAATAAATTTCCTACACTTAGACTTGCCGTTACATAATAATTTTTCATAAAGTTAAATTGAAAATCATTTCCAACGGTGAAAACATTATTGTTGCTGGCTTCTCCAAATTCGTAACCGTTAAATTTAACAAAGTTTACCAAATTTTGCTCAAATATACCTCCGAGGTGATATTTGTAAAAATCGTCTACTCTATTAAATGAAACTCCATAAAAAGTTCTTAATCTATACGTGAGGAATTTTGTAATAGGAAAATTACCTCTAATATCTGCCTTTATTTGAAAAGATTTTTCTTTTGTGCCACTTTCTATGAAATCATAAGATTTCGCTTCTATATTGGTGTAATAACCTCTTTTTGGAAAGGTTTTACTGTCTTGTGTATCTCCTTTTAGAAAAACATAAGGGTTTAAGTAATCTGTTTTTCTTCTATCTCCTGTAAAAAGATTTTTTCCATTAAAAACATCATAGCTTATACCGCCTCCAATAGCAAATTTATTTCTCCAAGTAGATTGTATAAAAAGCTCTGTTCTGTACCAATTCCAGGTTTCATAAGCTAATTTATCTTGTGATTTAAGGTCAAAACTCATTCCGGAAGCATTAAGTCCAATACCAGGAATATAACCATTATCTATAAAATAGTTTACATAATATCTAGATTTATCTCCAAAAACTCCGTCAATAGAGATACTCGAATTTTTAAATAAAAGTCTTTTTACTGTAATATTTGCAAGCAAGCCAGATTTAAAAATATCATCGTAATGCAAACCAAATTTTAAGAATAATCTGTTGTTATCTTCGGTTACAAAAAGTTTTAAAACGTTTTTATTATCTTTTTGGATAATTTCGTAATTAATTATTTTATAATTATTGGTGGCATATAGTTTATCAATCATTTTATTGATGGAACCATACGTTTGAGATGAGGGCAGTTTTAGCGTCATTTTTCCAATAATATAGTCTTTGTCATATATTTTATTATTTTCTACTTCTATATCGTCTATTTTATAGATATTAGAGAAAATAGGGTTGACGGGCATCCTAAGATTATCAAAATTCTTTTTAGGGAGTTTATCTAGAATTTCCAGATATTTCATGGCTTCGTCATAACCAGATTTCAGAATTTTGGCTTTATCATCAAAACTGGTTACTCCTAAACCTTCAAGATTAGGCTTGATATTTACATCTGTAAATTTTAATTGATTCTTAGTCTCTTCTACAATCCCAAAATCAATGATTTGATTCAAAATATCTACAATACTGTTAATTTTATCTCTTTTATTAAGTCCTTGATTTAAATCTACACCGATTACAATGTCTATTCCCTTCTTCTTTAGAAATTCTGAAGGATAATTCACCGTCATTGCTCCGTCTACATAAATACTATCGCCAATTTTCACAGGATCCATTAATGAGGGAAATGCAGAACTTGCCAAAATAGATTCTGAGAGATCTCCGTTTTCAAAAATTTTAATTTTTCCAGTTTCTAAATTGGTCGCTACACACATGAATGGAATCGGTAACTTGCTGAAATCGTTTATGTTAGATACATTTTTGAATAATTCTTTGAGCAAGTATAGATTTTTTTGACCAGAAGAAATAGAAGTGGGAAGTGTAGCTTTTCCATTTTTTATAGGAACTTTTAGTAGATATTTATCAACGGATTTATTGAAAAAGGAACTTTCGGCGCGGTTATTTTTATTAGAAATCAAATTATAAAAATCAGTGTCTAAAATAATTTTTTCAATGTCTTTTCCGGTGTAACCAGAAGCGTATAAACCGCCTACAATCGCTCCCATACTAGTTCCAGAGATGTAATCTACTTTTACACCTAGAGAATCCAGCACTTTTAGAACGCCTACATGCGCAAATCCTTTTGCTCCGCCTCCAGAAAGTGATAATCCAATTTTAGGATTTTTGGGAATTTTTAGATTTTCTTTCACCTGAGCATTTGTATGTAAAGTGAAGAAAATCAATAATATATAAAATATTAATTTTTTCATTGGTGGGTAATATTTGGGTGTTTTGGTGTGGTGTTTTAATCTTTTATGTAGATTCTTTTGACTCTTCTAGAAATAGAAGTAAGCACTTCATAAGGAATGGTTTGGCAATATCCAGAAAATTCTTCCAAAGTAGGATTACCGTTAAAAATAATCACTTCATCTCCTTCTTTAGCTTTAATATTCTGTAAATCAACCATTAACATATCCATGCAAATATTTCCTACGATGGATACTTTTTGGTTATGAATGCCTACAAATCCTTTTTTATTGCCAATTAATCTTGGAATTCCGTCTGCATAACCTACAGGAATGGTAGCAATTCTGGTGTCTTTTTCTGCTTTGTACTTTCTGTTGTAACCAATTGATTCTCCTTGTTTTACCTCAGAAATTTGTGAAATTACGGTTTTAAAAGTTACAGCGCTTTGTAATTGTTTTTTCACTTCGGGATTGGCAGAAATTCCTACCATTCCTATTCCAATTCTTACCATTTCAAACTGATAATCAGAATAATAGGTAATTCCAGCAGTATTTAAAATATGTCTGATGGGTTGATAACCCAAAGCTTCAGAAATTTTAGAAGAAACTCTTTGGAATGTATGAATTTGCTCCATCGTGTAATCATCTTCTTCAGGAACGTCTGCAGAAGAAAGATGGCTGAAAATACTGGCAACTTTTACATTGTATTTTTTAAGATTTTCAACCAATTCATCTATTTCATGTTCCTTAAAACCAAGACGATGCATTCCTGTTTCTACCTTGATATGAATAGGATATTTCTGCTGAATTCCCTTCAATTGCAATTGATTGGCAAAAAGTTCTAATACTCTCAAACTGTAAATTTCTGGCTCGAGATTATAATCTATAATCACATCATAACTGCCTTGTTCAGGATTCATGACCAAAATGGGCGTGGTGATTCCATTTTTTCTAAGGTCTACTCCTTCATCTGCGTATGCAACTCCCAGATAATCAATGTGATGATGTTGCAAAAACTCTGCAATTTCATAACCGCCAAGTCCATAAGAATAGGCTTTTACCATTGCACACATTTTGGTTTCTGGTTTTAGCAATGACTTATGAACATTAATATTATGCAGAATGGCATTGAGATTTATTTCTAAAACAGTATCGTGTTTTTGAAGTTCTAAATGTGATTTTATTTTCTCAAATTCAAAAATTCTTGCTCCTTTCAGCAGAATCAGTTGATTTTCAATGGAATTGAGCTGTTGACTTTCTAATAATTCTTTTGTGGTAGAAAAAGTATATGTTTTAGCATTAAATTTTTCTTGAAATCTAGAAATTTGATTGCCAACTAAAAATATCTGTTTGAAATTTTGCTGATTGGTAATTTCTGCCACTTTATGATACAGCGAAACATCATCATTTTTTACATCAAAAATATCCGAAAGAATTAAGGTTTTTTCGTCTCTATTGTATTGATTAATAAACTGATATGCAATAATGAGCGAGTCTAAATCTAAGTTAAAAGAGTCATTGATAATCAAATTATTACGTACTCCATTTACACTTTCTAAGCGCATTTCTACCGCTTTCAGGTTGTTGATTTTTTCAACTATTTTTTCGTTGGTAAAACCAAATTCTTTTAAAATACAGATTACCGCCAAAGCATTGGTCAATGTAGCTTCGTCTCTTTGGTTCGCAGGAAAACTCAATTTTTCTGAGAAATATTGAACTAAAATTTCTTGATTTCTATCATTATAATTACAGATAATTTTTACATCATTATGAGTCTTTAGACCAAAGCTAATGAGTTTTTTGTCAGAATATTGCGTTTTTATTTCTTTACAAACTTGCTCATTATCACCATTATAGATAATAATTTCTGAATTTTTAAAAAGAATCAGTTTTTCTTTAATCAGCTGAAGTTCATTTTCGAAATTAGAAGAGTGCGCTGTTCCAATGTGAGTCAAAATTCCAATTTTAGGAGAAAAAATTTCTTCTAAAGTCTTCATTTCTTGTGGTTTAGAAATTCCCACTTCGAAAATTCCTACTTGATGTTTTTCCGAAGTTTGTAACAGAGAAATCGGTAAACCAATCTGTGAGTTGAAACTTTTTGGGGATTTCACGGTGGGAAATTCATTCCATAAACATTGGTATAACCATTCTTTCACGATGGTTTTTCCGTTACTTCCCGTAATTCCTATGGTTTTAATAGAATGATTTTCAATATGATAGTGTGCTAAATCTTGTAGAAATTTTACAGAATTTTCTACAATAATCCATGTAATTCCGTCGTATTCTGAATAAAAATTTTCAGAAATAATGACTTTAATTCCTTTTTCTATCGCTTGCGGAATGTATTTCTCACCAGAATTTTTGTGAGTATTGATGGCGATAAATGCAGTTTTGAGGGTAGAATAAATATTTCTGCTGTCAAAAGCAATATGATGAATTTGCAGATTTTTATCCCCAATGATTTGAGATTGAGTAATTTCTGCTATTTCTTTTGTGGTGTAATTCATTATTTTTTATTCAAAACTTCGTCTATAAAAATTCTTCTGCTTACGGCTTCGTAACTATCGGTTTCCCCAAGTTGTACCAAGTCTTTGCTGCTAGAAGTTCTCATAGAATAGTTGGCCAAGTTTCCTGTGGTTTTACAAATCGCGTGTACTTTTGTCACGTATTCTGCGGTTGCCATTAAAAAAGGCATCGGTCCGAAAGGTCTTCCTAAGAAATCCATATCTAGACCGGCAATTACTACTCGTATTCCGTTATTAGCCAATTGATTAGCTACTTCTACAATTCCATCATCGAAAAACTGTGCTTCATCTATTCCTACCACATCACAAGTAGAACCCAGGAGTAAAATTTCGTTTGAACTTTCTACAGGAGTACTTCTAATTTTGTTGTGATTATGAGAAACAACTTCTTCCTCATCATAGCGAGTATCTATTTTCGGTTTGAAAATTTCTACTTTTTGTCCAGCCATTTCAGCTCTGCGCAATCTGCGAATCAGTTCTTCGGTTTTCCCCGAAAACATTGAGCCACAAATTACTTCCATCCATCCACTTTGTTTTGCGTGGTTTATTGTATTTTCTAAAAACATTGTCTAAATTAGCAGATATAAATAAGTTTCAAATTTACGCAAAAAATTAAAAGATTTGCCATGCAAAAATTACAAGAAACACAAGAAAGATTATTCGCTGAAATTAAAGAATTGATTTCAAAGATTTCATCTTTTTCAAATGAAGAAGATTTTATAGCAGAAGCAAGAGTTTTCACAGAACTTCAGGAAAAGGTTATTTCTTTGAAAAATTATTCAGAGATGCTTTCTGTTATTCGTGCCGAAGAAAATGTAGAACAAGATGTTGAAAGACAAGTGATAAACTTTGAAATTGATACTAAAAAAGTAGATGATTTCACTCAACCTGTTGCAGAAATTGAAGAAGAACTAGAAGAGGAACCAGCAGTTGAAGAAAATGCAGTGGCAGAAAAACTTGACGAAGAATATTTCATTGAAAAAGAACAGAATATCAATGATTTGGCTGAAAATATAGAAAAAGAAAAAGAGCAAGAAATTTCTGAAATTACTTTGGCTAAAGAAGAAATGGAGAAAAAAGATGAAGAAGAAAGACTTCATGAGGAAAGAAGAAAAATTATAGATATTCCTGCTCCTGTTCATCATCACGAAGAAAAATCTGAGCCAACTTCAGAAGAAAAATCTGCGAGCCAAGAACACTCTCATCACGAAATCAAAGAACATCACGAGAAAAAATTCAAATTGGCGCATATTAAAGGACTGAAAGCCACTGTTCAAAGCCTTTTTGATGATGATCCTTTAGAACATATTCAAGAAAAAATAGATGTTACTCATATTCCAGAAGAGAAAAAAGCACCAAGTTTACTGAAAACTAATCTTCCTACAGATTATATGGAAGCCGAAAAAACACTTCCAGATTTTAAGTTAGATATTAATGACAGAATTGCTTTTACAAAGGTTCTTTTTAACGGAAGTCAGGTAGAACTGAATCAAGTGGTGAATCGTCTGAATTCTTATGCTACTCTAGAACAAGCGAAGGAATATCTCAGCGAAGTTTATTATGAAAAAGGCTGGGAAAAAGTAGATGAATACGCACAGAGATTGTGGAGCTTAGTAGAAAATAAATTTTTATAGAAATTGCTAGATGTTGGTGCTTGAATGAAATACACCCAACATCTAACATCTAACATCTAACAAATAATGAATATTTCAGATTTTAAAAATCCTTTTTTCATAGGAGTTGCAGGAGTTGGGATGAGTGCAATTGCTCAATACTTGCAGGGAATTGGCAAAAATGTATCGGGAAGCGATAGATATTTTCATCCTGATGAATACAATAAAACTAAGGAACAACTTGAAAATGAAGGAATAAAGTGTTTTCTACAAGACGGAAGTGGAATTACTGCGGAAACTGATTTGGTAGTAGTTTCTACTGCGATTGAAGACACCGTTTACGAAGTAAAAAAAGCCAAAGAACTCGGAATTCCGATTATTAAAAGAAGTCAACTTCTCGCGATGATTGCGAAAAGTAAAAAGACGGTTGCTGTTGCGGGAACTTCAGGAAAATCAACCACTTCGGCAATGCTATTTCAAATTTTGTTGGATGCTGGTTTAGAGCCGTCCATTATTTCTGGAGCGGGTTTAACGAGCATTATTAAACAAGGAAAAATTGGCAATGCTTACGTTGGGAAAGGAGATTGGCTCATTATTGAAGCGGATGAAAGCGATGGTTCGGTTGTTCAATACGAACCAGAAATTGGTTTGCTTTTGAATATTGATAAAGACCATCAAGAAATTGATGAATTGATAGAACTTTTCACGATTTTTAAAAATAATACTAAAAGTTTATACATTGTAAATCAATCGAATGCATTAGCCAAAACTTTGTCGGCGAATGTAAATAACGATTTCGGTTTTGAAACTGAAGCTGGTTTTAATGCTAAAAACTTCAAACAAGAAGGTTTTAAATTAAGCTTTGAAATTGATAATCAAGAATTTACAATGAACGCAATAGGACAGCACACCGTAGAAAATGCTGCGGCTGCAGTTGCAGTTGCCAATCAAATTGGGGTAGATTTAAAAACTTGTGCCGAAAGTTTATCAAAATATGAAGGAATTTATCGTCGTCATCAGATTTTAGGACAAAAAAATGGAGTTTGGGTGATTGATGATTATGCTCACAATCCTGCAAAATGTGCTGCAAGTATTAAGGCTTGTCAACCTTTGGCAGAGAAAGTGGTGGCTTGGTTTCAACCGCATGGTTATGGACCGACAAGATTTTTGAGAAATGATTTTGTAGAAGAAATCTCGAATACACTTCGTGAAAATGATGAAATCTGGATGAGCGAAATTTTTTACGCAGGCGGAACCGCTGTGAAAGATATTTCTGCGAATGATTTAATTGAAGACATAAAAGCGAAAGGCAAAAAAGCTTTTTTTGTAGAAGATAGAAATCAGTTTTTAGAAACGGTAAAACCTTCATTATCAGAAAATTCGGTTTTATTGTTGATGGGAGCTAGAGATCCTAGCTTGGAGGAATTTTGTAAAGATTTGTATGAGAAGTTATGAGCGGAATCCTATATTTTGTTCCAACACCGATTGGAAACCTAGAAGATATGACTTTCAGAGCGATAAAAGTGCTGAAAGAAGTAGATTATATCCTTTGTGAAGACACCAGAACTTCGGGAATTTTGTTGAAACATTACGAAATTTCAAAACATCTAAAATCGTATCATCTTCATAATGAACACGCTGCAACCGAAAAAGTAATTGCAGATTTAAAATCTGGACAAAACATTGCCATTATTACCGATGCAGGAACTCCCGGAATTTCAGATCCTGGATATTTGCTCGGAAAAGCTTGTGCAGATGAAGATTTGGAAATGATTTGTTTGCCGGGAGCAACTGCTTTTGTTCCAGCTTTGGTGGTTTCGGGTTTACCAAATCACGATTTTTATTTCGCAGGGTTTTTACCTCAAAAAAAAGGCAGACAAACCAAACTGAAACAACTCGCCGAAGAAAAAAAAACCATTGTTTTATACGAAAGTCCGCATAAAATTAATACGACTTTAGAACAGATTAAAGAATTTTTCGGAGAAAATACCAAAGTAAGTTTAAGCCGTGAAATTTCTAAAAAGTTCGAAGAAACCAAACGTGGAACTATCGATGAACTCATTGCTTTTTCTAAAAGCAAGACCTTGAAAGGAGAGATTGTTTTGATAGTAAATAATGCTATTTAATTAGTTAAAATATTTTGAAAGCAAAGCTTTGAATGAAGAGTAAATATTTTCTATTAAATTTGCAAAAATTTAAAGTAAAAAAATAATATATACATAATGAAACTACTTGAAGGAAAGGTGGCTCTTATCACAGGAGGAACTCGCGGAATCGGAAAAGGAATTGTAGAAGTTTTTGCAGCACAAGGTGCGAAAGTGGCTTTTACTTATGCAGGTTCTGTAGAAAAAGCACAGGAATTAGAAAAATCATTAAGTTCTGTTACCCAAATCAAAGGTTATCAATCAGATGCTTCAGACCATGAAGCAGCTCAGAAATTGGTAGATGATGTAATGGCAGAATTTGGAAAAATCGATATTTTAATCAATAACGCCGGAATTACCAGAGATAATTTAATGCTCAGAATGTCAAAAGAAGATTGGGACACCATTATCAAAGTAAATCTAGATTCTGTTTTCAACTTGACAAAAGCGGTAATTAAACCTATGATGAAAGCAAGAAGCGGTTCTATTATTAACATGACTTCTGTAGTTGGGGTAAAAGGAAACGCAGGACAAGCGAATTATGCGGCTTCTAAAGCTGGGGTAATTGGTTTTACAAAATCTGTAGCTTTGGAATTGGGTTCTAGAAATATCAGATGTAATGCAATTGCGCCCGGATTTATAGAAACTGAAATGACGGCTGTTTTAGACGAGAAAACCGTACAAGGTTGGAGAGATGCTATTCCTTTAAAACGTGGCGGAACTCCAGAAGATGTAGCCAATGCATGTGTATTCTTCGGAAGCGAAATGTCTGCTTATGTTACAGGTCAAGTCATGAATGTAGATGGTGGAATGCTTACTTAAAATTCTGAAAATCAATCAATAAATACAAAAGACTTCTTCGGAAGTCTTTTCATTTTTAAAGCCTTAAAACGCAAAGCAAATTAGATTAAAACGATAAAAAGGAAGCAAAGATTGAATCAACAAGTTGATTTCCATAAGCTTTTACCATTCGCTAGCGAATGAACTTTGCTTTCTTAGAAAAGTTTGGATAGATGATATTCTTTGCGTTTAAAAAAATAATTAAAATGAAAGAAATAAATATCAACGGAACTGTTTACCAAAATCCACTTCTGGTTTTTGCTTTAGAAGTAGAAGCACAAGAAGAGTTTAATGATTTTCAGAAAATTTTTACTGGAGTAGGGAAGATTAATGCAGCATATCATCTTTTTAAAGGCATAGAAAAGTACAATCCCGATATTGTCATCAATCTGGGAACCGCAGGAAGCACGGCTTTTAATAAGGGAAATGTGGTGTGTTGTACCCAATTTATCCAAAGAGATATGGATGTGATGGCACTCGGTTTTCAAAAATTTGAAACGCCTTTTGCGAATGGAGAAATTATTCTAGAACACGGCATCACTTTAGAAAATATTCCGAATGGAATTTGCGGAAGCGGAGACCAATTCGAAATGGAACATAAAAATCCAGAATACAATGTGATAGAAATGGAAGCATTTGCTTTAGCCAAAGTTTCTAAAGAAGAAAATATCCCTTTTCTTTGTTTAAAATATATTTCCGATGGTGCAGATGGAAACGCAGTAGATGATTGGAGTACTGAAGTAAGAAAAGCAGCCCAAAAACTCAGAGAAACCCTTCTAAAATAGAAAATCCTCGAGTAATTCGAGGATTAAGCTATTATAATTCAAAGAATTATATTTTATTGGAGCACTTGTGTTTTCGAGTGCAAATATAAAAATAATATTTTTTATCTCCAAAAAAATTGATTAGAAATCGCTTGATTTACAGTAGTTTAGATAATAATTACCATTTTAACCAGTAAATACAAATAAAATTGTTGCATTAACATAAATAAAAAGTTTTTTTATCTAAGCTATTCGTTTCCAAAGACTTCATTATGCTGTTCTTGTACTCTGATAAAGGTCGTTCTTTTCGATAATTCCTTGAGTTGAGAAGCGCCAACATACGTACAAGTAGAGCGAACTCCGCCTAAAATATCTTTTACCGTTTCCGCAACTGGTCCTTTGTATTTTACCTTTACAGTTTTTCCTTCAGAAGCACGGTATTCTGCAACGCCACCACTGTGTTTTTCCATGGCGGTTTTAGAACTCATTCCGTAGAATAATCTGAATTTTTTACCGTTTTCTTCTACCATTTCACCGCCACTTTCGTCGTGACCAGCAAACATTCCGCCTAGCATTACAAAATCTGCACCTCCACCAAAAGCTTTGGCTACATCTCCCGGAACTTTGCAACCACCATCACCGATGATATGTCCACCCAAACCATGCGCTGCATCTGCACATTCTATAATCGCCGAAAGCTGAGGATAACCCACTCCAGTTTTCACTCGAGTAGTACACACAGAACCTGGCCCAATTCCTACTTTTATAATATCTGCACCAGCTAAAATGAGTTCTTCTACCATTTCGCCAGTTACCACATTTCCTGCGATGATGGTTTTATCTGGAAAATTTGCGCGAACTTTTTTCACAAAATTCACAAAATGTTCCGAATAACCATTGGCTACATCGATGCAGATGAAGTTTATTTTTGGAAATTTACTGATGATTTCTTTAATTTTTTCTTCGTCACTGCTTCCTGTTCCAGAGCTGATGGCGATATATTGGTAAATGCTTTCTGGAGAATTTTCTAGAAATGCCGACCATTCTTCTAGCGTGTAATGCTTATGAATGGCGGTAATGATTTTTTCTTCTGCAAGAGCCGTTGCCATTTCAAAAGTTCCTACCGTATCCATATTGGCAGCGATAATGGGAACACCACGCCAAGTTTTTTTAGAATTTCTAAAGATAAATTCCCTTTCTAGACTTACTTGAGAACGAGATTTAAGAGTAGAACGTTTTGGGCGAAACATCACGTCTTTGAAGCCCAATTTTATATCATATTCTATGCGCATTTGGTAAAATTATTTTGTTAAAAATAAGGAATTTTTGGATTTCTTGAGCAGAAAAATTCGACAAATGTATAATTCAAAATGATTTAGAAAGCAGTGCAATTCTCTGGAGTTTCATTTGGGTCAAAGTTGACTCAAGTTTTACGTTTGTTCGTGGTTTGTTCGTAATTTAGGGTACTTTTCCGAGGCTGATTCGAAGGAAACACGAACAAACCACGAACAAATCCCAAGCAAAACTCCTATTTGACTGCTAGAAAACTTAAAGGATAGCCCATAAAAAAATCCGCTTTTTGCGGATTTTAGGGTTTATATTTTTCTAAGTAATGGATTAGAAATCCGAGACATCGGCACCAAGTTATTTTCTTAAGACAGGGAAGTGCTTTGCTTTTGTAAAAAAGTCTTTCAAAGCTTCAATAACTCAATGTTAAGCACCCCATCTTTTAGCATTTTTAATCTTAACTAAAAAATAAAACCTCGCTTAAAAGTACTTAAACGAGGTCAAAACGTATGTTTTTGAAAACTATTTTCAAAAAAAAGGAGTTGTGCAACAGCTACTGCTGTTATCTGTCGTTCTTTTTTCGTTTGTTATGCAAATTCTAATTCTATACTTTCTATTTGTTGTTTCGATGCTTGTCGCAGTTCAAATGCTTTTTTCATTTTGTTGCTGATGTCGTCAATCGTTTTTTGTTCGGGCAAATGAATGATAATGTTCGCTAAATCTGTGTCTGAAACATTTGGAATAGCTGCACCTGTTCGATACATAAACATTTGCTTTAAAAACATTTCTGATTTCAAATAATAGAGCAAATAATAACTGTCAATTTTGAAGTTTCGAAATACTCTAAAACCATTTGTGCAAATACTTCCTGCTAAATCTTCTGTTACCAAAGCTGTTGCGTGTTTTCGTGTTCCAACCGAATTTCCTGCGATTGCTGTAATGATGTCGCCTTGTTCAATTTCATAACTTGCTCTGCTTGGTAATTCGTGAACTTGACTTGTTGTAGAGTTGATGATTTCGTAAGAATGTGTGTTGATGTCGGAAAGTTCAACGTATTCAACAATTAAATTCGGGTCTTTTAGTTTTCTGCTTTTTGTTTTTACAATTTCACATATATCGCCTAAACGAACAGTTTTAAAATTCGTCAAGTTCGAAAATAACTTACGATTTTCAGGTGAATAAAAATCATAGTCAAATCGCCCGTTTAATTCGTTGAATTGAATGGAAAAAGAGTTTTGTGTTTCAATTTTTTTGCCTTTTAGAAATGCTTTATAGTTTTCGATTGTAGCCGAAAAATCTTCATCCAAAATCGGTTGTTTGTTTTCATCTTTTATAATTTGTCCGTATTTATCTTTCTGATAAATTGGCGTTCCATTTTTGTTTCCTTGATAACCTAATTTTGTAATTCTACCGAAGAAAATCGGATAATGTTTTTCTTCGTTTTTAGTATCTTTTTCCAAAAACAATAACGATGTTTTTACACCTGTTCCAAATGGAATAAAGGTTTCTTGTGGTAAGTTTACAATAGCTAAAACTTTTGCTTTTTGTTTGATGTAATAACGTAAATAATCCAATGACGGATTTTCAAAATTTCCGTTTGGTAAAACGATTGCCATTCTTCCGCCTTCTTTCAAAAGTTGCAAACAACGCTCAATAAAAAGAATTTCAGCATTTTGGTTTGCGTAAACAGTTTTTGTTTGGTAAAATTCATTGCTTTTGTTCCCCCATTTATGTCCCAAATCGAACTTTGACAAAACAGATGATTGAGTGATTTTTGCACCAAAAGGCGGATTAGTCAAAACCAAATCAAAACCATTTTTTTGACCTAATGAAAGTTTAATACTGTCTAAATCTTCTAACGAATTAGTGCAAAGAATGTTTGTTTTTCCGTTGGCTTCCAAAAGCAATTTCATTTTGGCAATTCGGGCAATACTTCTGTTGATGTCCAAACCGAAAATGTTTTGCGAAACAACTTTTGATGTGTCTAATTTAGGGTTGTTGTCTTGTATATATTTCAAAGCCGACATCAAAAAACCACCACTTCCACAAGCTGGGTCAATGATTGTTTCGTTTGGTTTTGGTTGCATCATTGAAACGCAAAAGTCAATGACAGGTTCTGGCGTGAAAAATTGTCCTCGTCCGTCTTTTTCGTGGTGTGATAAAAACTTTTGAAATGCCAAACCTTTTGCGTCTTGTGAAGAACCAAGTAGTGAAATTCCCTGTAATTTATTGACTGTAAAACCAAGTGCGTTTTGACTTAATTTTATACGGTCGTCCGTATCAAAAATATCTTTATATTCTTTTTGTGTTTTATCAAATAACGCAGTTATTCGGTCGTAAAATGAAGAGACGCTTTTACCCGATTTTATATCGTTCCATTCTTCAGAAGAAACGGAAAACTGTTTCAGTTTTTCGTTTTCGTCAAAAATTTTGATGAACAAAATTTTTACAAACTCTTCCAAAGTTTGTTGTGGTGATAAGCCGTCATTGGCATAAATATAGTCGTGAATTTCCTCAAACCTTTTTAAAAGGTTGTCTTCTTTGGAAAGTTCTATGTCAAATAAAGAATTCATATATTACACATTTGTGTCAAAAATAAAACACAAATGTGTAATATGCAAGTTATTCAATCAAATCTCTTCTCAAATCAATTTGCATATCTTGTTGTTGTACCGAATCCGTTACATCTAAAGTATTGTAAACATCATCAATGTTATCGTACCAATCCTCATATAAGTTTATTAACATTTGACCATTTTCTTGTGGAAATACAATACCCATAATATAGTTTTGTTGAAGATGGTTTTCATCTTTTCCTGAAGAATCTAAATGTTGAGGATTAGCAAATAAAAATTTATGTTCATTATATCTTAGCACAATATCAATTGAAATAATATTGAATTCGTCCTTTCTTGGTGTTGCTTGTGTTCTTTCACTTGCTCCAGATGTACCAGAAACAAAGTGGGTATCAAGAACCATTAATTTTGTGTGCAGATAATTAATACGCTGTCTTATAATTCCTTCTATTTGAGTTCTGGAATATGCAGATAAAGCCCTCATTGATACTAATTTTTCAGTTTCTCTTCTAGGTGGTGATGCAAGATACTTTCTGATTTCTTCAAAACTATAAATAGTATTCCAAGTACGTACTTCGGGAAGGTTTGTTCCTAGCCACTGTTCTATTTGTAATTCTATATCTTGTGAGTGGTCAATCCAACTTATTATTTCATTATGGTCGTACAAGAATTTCTTTAAGTTAGAATAATTATATAATTTATTCCAAATTTCAGTATTAGATTTTACACCCTTGGACTCAACTACATACCAATTATCAGTTTGATTCTTTTTTATGTATAAATCACCGTGATGTTTAGGGTGTTTTAATCCTTCCCATTTTTCTTTTATTCTTAAAACCTCAAATTGATTATTCTCAAGGTGTTGTTTTAAGAGAAGTTCTGTAATTGAACCATTAACATAGCCCTGAGCATTTGGACTTATTTTCAAAGCTTCTAAAAATGTTTCTAAGGTGGTCTTAAATTTTACCGCAACAAATTGCTGGATTTGGTTTATAATACTCATTTTAATTCTTTAAATAGTTCTGTAATTGGAACATTTAAAGCAATGGCAAGTTTTTCTGCAATAACGATTGATACATTCCTTTCGCCTTTTTCAATGCTTGGAATGTATGTCCTATCGATTTCAGCAATTAATGCAAGTTTCTCTTGTGATAGACCTTTTTCTAATCGCAGACGTTTTAAGTTATTGCCAAATTTTTGCTTAATGTCCATAGCACAAAAGTCTCTATTTGTAGAAAGTTGTACAACGGTCAATCGTCAACATAATTTTTTTAAAGAATACTTTCGGGTGGTGGGTGGGTTTGGTATGTTTGATGTTTTCGTATTAGTTAATGTTAGCACTGTCGTTTATAGAATGACAGATAACGGTTCGGCGGATTTGCGAATTACCACGAAGGGAGTTTACTTCCGTTTGTAGGATTTCTCCGTATAACTCAACTATACAAAAATTTTCGCTTAGAAAAACTTTACCCATTCAAAACCTCTCCCAATTCCTGCAAATATTCATGGGCGGTTAAATCAAATTTCACGGGAACTACAGAGATGTAACCATCGGCAAGTGCGTTTTCATCGGCATCTTTTCCTTCGTCTTGGTTGTTAAAATAACCTGTGAGCCAATAGTATTTTTTGCCATGAGGATTTACGCGTTCGTCAAAGCTTTCTTCCCATTTTGCTTGGGCTTGTCTGCAAACTTTGATGCCTTTTATTTCTTCTTTTTTCAGTTTCGGAATGTTCACATTCAGCACAATTCCTTTTGGCAAAGGATTTTCTAAAACCTTTTTTACAATATTTTGGATATAATCTTTGCATTGTGAGAAATCTGCATCCCACGCAAAATCCAGCAGAGAAAATCCTATAGACTGTAAACCTTCTACACCTGCTTCTACTGCGGCAGACATGGTACCAGAATAAATGACATTAATCGAAGAATTAGCACCGTGATTAATTCCAGAAACCACTAAATCTGGTTTTCTGGTCAAGACTTTATCTAGAGCAAATTTTACGCAATCTACAGGAGTTCCGCTCAGTGAATAATCACGCTGAGGTCCTTCTAAGTTGATTTCTTCGAAAGTAAGAGTAGAATTGATGGTAATGGCATGTCCTTTTCCAGATTGAGGTGAGTTAGGCGCTACTACAACTACTTCGCCTATTTCGTTCATAAAATTCACCAAATTTCTAATTCCTGGAGCGGTAATTCCGTCATCATTGGTAACTAATATCAAAGGTTTTTTCATTCTAAAAATTATTTTTATTGATTTTTGTAGTTTCGCAAACTTTTTTGGGGATTGATTATCAATTTAATTAGTGCGATTTTCTTCTTAAAATTAGATTTCAGACAAAATTAATTTATTAAAAACAGATTTTTACTATAAAATGGTAAGATTATTGCTTTTTTAATCCGATTAATTTTTTCGTAATTTTTGAAGAATATTTTGTTTGTCATACAAAACACAGACCTAATTGTTTTCTGAAGTGCGAAAACACAGTTTTCAGAATAAAAACGAAAGTTTTTTCGTTTAATGATTGTATTTATAAATTTTAAATATAATGAATAATGAAATTTTGGTTACAAAAATAAATCAAAATTAATATTAATTTGCGCCCTTGTTTATTAACAAAAATTGAAAGGATATTTAATACCGAAGAATATGAACTATTTTAAACTACTTTTAGTCTTTACTTTTCTTATACCAATTGTAGCTTTTTCTCAGATTAAAGAGAAAAATATTGATGCAGTAGTTATAAAATCTTCAAAAAAGAAATTGAAGAAAAAAGACAATCCTGCATACGAAATCTTGCAACAAGTGTGGAAACACAAGAAAAACAATGGTCTTTCTCAGTTTCAAGACTATCAGTATAATGAGTACGAAAAAATACAGGTAGATGTTATTAATTTAGACAGTACTTTTACGCAAAAGAAAATTTTCAACAAAGTAGATTTTATTTTTAAATATGCGGATACTGTTGATAATAAATTGTCTTTACCTATTTATTTTAATGAAACGGTCTATAAAAATTGGGGTAAAAAAGAACCTGTAAAAAAAGAGAAAAAAGAAGTTTTAGCCAATAAAGCTTCAGGATTTTCTAGTAACGAAGTAGTCGCCAATACTGCTAAAAACCTTTATAAAGACATTAATATTTATGATAATATTCTGAATTTCTTTAACATAGGCTTTACAAGTCCTGTTGCGAAGGATGGTTTTATGAGTTATGATTATGAACTTTTATCAGACCAAAATTACAATAGTGTAGATTGTTATAGAATAAAATATACTCCAAAAAGAAAAGATGTTTTGTCTATTTATGGGATGTTGTATATTTCTAAAGAAAATTATGCGGTTGTAAGAGCTA
The DNA here is from genome assembly GCF_003860565.1 of Cloacibacterium normanense. NCBI lineage: Bacteria > Pseudomonadati > Bacteroidota > Flavobacteriia > Flavobacteriales > Weeksellaceae > Cloacibacterium > Cloacibacterium normanense. Next base: position 2,435,723 of record NZ_CP034157.1, on the reverse strand, counting down.
CTTTGAAATCTAGCAAAAACCTAAACGTAAATTTTGTGAACAATTTTTATAATGAGTTGGATTTTGATAACCCAAATGATAGTATTTTCTTGCCAAAGAAAAATTATCAGGAAATACAAATGTCTATCTTAAGTAAAAAAGACAAGTCTAAAAGCTTGGTAATCAAAAAGAATACTACTTTTTCTGATTATTTATTCAATCAAAATTTAAAAGATGAGGTATTTGAACAGAAAACGGAATTTCTAAGCGATGAACAGTTGCAAAAAGACGAAAATTTTTGGGAAGAAAACAGAAAAACACCACTTTCTGAATCAGAAAAGAACATTTATGTAATGATGGATGAGCTTAATAATGTTCCGAAATTTAAAAGAGCTGTAAAGCTTTATGAAACGCTTGCATCTGGCTATTACAACGTTGGGAACGCTATTGATATTGGCGATTTGTATTCTACCATTGGTTTTAATGATGTTGAAGGCTTTAGGGTGAGGGTTGGCGCAAGAACCTTTTTTTCGCCAAATGATATGTGGAGGGCTGCATTTTATACCGCCTACGGATTTAAAGACGGGCAGATAAAATACGGTTTCGAGGCCAGAAAAATGTTCAACCGAGATAATAGATTTACCATAGGAATTGGCACCAGAAGAGATGTAATGCAATTAGGCGCGCAACTTACTACAGATGAGGGAATTATGACGCGTTCTTTTGCCTCTTCAGGAGTTCTTAATTCAGGGAATAATTTTAATTTAAGTTCTGTAAATCAGACCAGTGCATTTGCAGCTATAGACCCTTTTAAAAATTTTACGGTAAGATTAGACGCAACATATCAAACCATAAAATCTGCCAATCCGACTAAATTTTCGCTGGATTTTTATCAAAATAACCAACTTTTTTCAGAACTTAAAGATAGTAAACTAGCACTGAGCATTACCGCAAGACCTGGCGCAAAATTCTCACAATATGGTGTAGATCGTTACGAACATAGTACTTTGGCGCCAACATTTGTTTTGAAATATACCAGAGGTTTAGAAGGCGTTTTCAATGCAGATTTTAATTACAATAAATTGCAGTTTTACTATTATCAGCCATTTTTATTGAAGAGTTTCGGAAGATTAATTCTGAATGTAGAAGCGGGTAAAAACTTCAATACGGTTCCTTTGGCTTTGCAAAATGTAATCCCAGGCAATCAATCTTACGGGCTTACGCCCAACACGTTTTCATTACTCAATTATTATGAATTTGTTACGGATGAGTACCTTAGTTTTCAGGCCGAACATCATTTTAATGGAAAATTACTTTCTTATATTCCCTTAATTAAAAAACTGAAATTGAGAGAAGTAGCATTTTACAGAACCGCAATCGGTAGTTTAAGCGATGCGTCTAAAAATATTAATTCTACCAATATCTTGCTTTCTGCGCCACATCAAAAACCTTATTACGAGTATGGCTTTGGGATTGAAAATATTGGTTTCGGGAACATCAGAATGCTGAGAATAGATTTCAATTGGAGAGGCAATTATTTAGAAAATCCAGGTGCACAAAAATTTGGGATTAAATTCGGATTACAGTATAATTATTAAGAAAAATACATTCTTGTTTCTGTAAATTTTTAAAATCGAAGAAAAAAATCAAAAAAATATATCATATTTTTAAATAAGACATTAAATTTGAGCTTTATTTAAAAATGTATTCTGTAACAAAGCAATAGTTAACCCAACTTATTGTAAATAATTTTATTAAAAAATATGTTCAAAAAATTCAAACTCAATAGACTTTTATTTTTTGCGCCACTTGTAACGCTAATGTTCTGTTTCAATGCACCGCAGAATGATGACGAGAAGATGCAAACGATTATGATAAGTGTAAAAAATACGCTTTCTTATCTGCATTATTCGCCTAAGCCGATTAATGATGCTTATTCTGCTGATGTTTACGATAAATACATGGAAATGATAGACCCAGGAAAAAGATTTTTCCTGCAATCAGAAGTAGATGAATTCAGCAAACACAGAACCAAATTAGATGATTATCTGAACAGAGGTGATTTAACTTTTTATAAACTAACGGTTGATAAATTGTACGACAGAACCGCAGAAATCGAAAAATATTCTCAGGAAATCTTGAGCAAACCCATTAATTTTGAAGAAAATGATGAATTAATTCTGGAGCCAAAACTGAAAAAATATCCTCAGAATCAAGAAGAATTAAAAAACGAGTGGAAAAAATTCATCAAGTACAATATTCTTCAAGAAATAGAAACGCTCAATGCAAAAGAAGAAACGCAACGTGAGAAAAAAGACAGTGTAAACCGTCTGAAACTGAAAGATACCATCAAGTTAGAAATTCTTACACCTGCGCAGAAACAAGTAAAAGCTACGGAAGAAGTAAAAGATTTAATGACTTCTATGTTTAAGAGATTCCAAAAGCGTAAAAAAATGGATTGGTTCTCGGTTTACATGAATGCATACACAGAAGTTTTTGATCCGCATACCAATTATTTTTCACCTCAAGACAAAGAAGATTTTGATGTGAATTTCGTAGGAAAAGTCATTGGAATTGGGGCAACGATTCAAGAAAGCAAAGGAAAAATAAAAATCGGAACATTGGTAGTTGGCGCTCCAGCTTGGAAATCGAAACAGATTTCAGAAGGAGACGAGATTCTAAAAGTTCAGTCTAAAAAAGGAGAAGAACCAATTAATGTGACGGGAATGTTGGTAGATGAAGCGGTGCGTTTTATCCGTGGCGAAAAAGGAACAGAAGTAGTTCTTACGCTTAAGAAAAAAGATGGAACCATCAAAGAAGTGAAGATGATTCGTGAAGAAGTAGCGATAGAAGACACTTTTGCGAGAAGTATCATCATCAATGGAGCGAATGGTAAAAAATATGGATTCATCAATTTGCCAAGTTTCAATGCAGATTTTGAAGATGCTAAAGGAAGAAATGCTTCAGACGACATAAAAGCAGAACTTATTAAACTAAAAGCTCAAAAGGTAGAAGGAATCATCCTTGATTTAAGAAATAACGGAGGTGGTTCTCTTACCGAAGTGGTAGATATTATGGGACTTTTCATGAATAACGGACCTGTTGTTCAAGTAAAAGACGGAAACGGTAGAGTTCAGGTGATGAGAAACAAACAAAATGACCCAATTTGGACTGGTCCATTGGTAATCATGCAAAACGAACTTTCGGCTTCTGCTTCTGAAATTTTAGCAGGTGCGATGAAAGATTACGGAAGAGCAGTGATTGTTGGTTCTCCTAATTCTTTCGGGAAAGGAACAGTGCAGACTTTCGTAGAACTGAATAGATTTTTAAACAGTACGGATGATTTTGGTTCACTGAAATTAACCATTCAGAAATTTTATAGAATCAACGGAAAATCTACCCAGTTAAAAGGAGTTGAGTCTGACATCCCGATGAAAGATGTGTTCTCTTATGAAGAAATCGGCGAAAGGTTTGACAATTATGCTTTACCTTGGGATCAAGTTAACTCTAGCAGTTTTACAGTGAATAATCCAATAAATGTTGCAGATTTGGCGAAAAACAGTCAGTCAAGAATGGCTCAAAATAAATTTTATCAATTGTTATTAGAATCTGCACAATGGAGAGAAAAATTAGACAAAGAAGAAAAGATTTCTCTTAATCTAAAAGATTTTGAAACGGTGATGAAAACCAGAAAAGCACAGATTGATAAATTCAAACCATTGATTAAATACAATAACGGATTGAACTTCGCGCTTCATGCAGACGAAGTTGCCAGAGGAAAAACCGATGAGGTTTTTGCTAAAAAATCTGAAAACTGGATGAAAAATCTGAAAAGAGATATTTACCTTCAAGAAACCGTAAATATTATCTCTGAACTCAAATAAACATCTTTGATGTATTTATAACTCCTCCAAATTTTTGGAGGAGTTTTTATTTAGAACGTCAATTCTACTCCTTCAAGTTTTAAAAGCGCGGCTTTTCTATTGACACCACCAGCATAACCCGTTAATGAAAGATTTTTGCCAATTACTCGGTGGCAAGGAACCACCAAGCATAATTTATTTCTAGAATTGGCATTGGCAACTGCTCTTACCGATTTTGGACGTTTCATGGCATCGGCTTGAGATTGATAGCTTCTGTACTCTCCAAAGCTGATGTTCTGCAACTCTTCCCAAACTTTTTTCTGAAAATCTGTACCCGTAAATTCTACTGGAACGGTAAATTTTGTCAATTTACCTTTGAAATATTGGCTCAATTCCTTTTCCAGAAGTTTTAAAACTCTGTTATTCGATGTTTTGATGACGCCATAACCTTGCGAAATTTCTTCCATGTGCTTTTCAAAATATTTAGAATCTTCAAAATCGAGGAGAAGCAAGGCATTTTGATTGGCAAAAGCCACCATTTTACCAAGTGGAGTTTCGTATGATTTGGTGTACAGCATATTCATAATGAATGAGTTTTCAACAAATTTAGGAAGAATTTTTGCGAAAAGAGGGTTTAATTTTTAAAATACTTTTTCATTTCATCAATTGGAGAATCGTTTTTCGTGAGAAGATGTTTTTAATCAGCAATTCTTTTGAAAAAAACTATGGAAGTCTTATTTAGAATTAAAATAAATAAAGTATATTTGCTCCTCAATTAATTATAGAAATCTTGCAGACAAATATTTCAAATAAATTGTGCTGTTTTCCTCGAAATAAAAAGGGGAAAATCAAAGGTTATGATAACGAAAACTTGCAGATGCCCAATAAGATTATCGAAATGGGATTATTGCCAGAAACATCTTTCGTCATCTTACATCAAGCGCCTTTTAGCGGTCCTCTGTACATAGAATACGGAGAAGAAAAAACGAGAGTTGCTCTTCGTGAAGAAGAAGCGAGATTTATTTTCGTAGAACCAGAAAATTAAACCATAATTTCTACTGAAATTTGGAAAATTATATGCCGAACTCAGCAAAAAAACAAAAACATATTCTTTTGGTAGGAAATCCCAATGTAGGAAAATCTACCCTCTTCAATTTGCTTTGTAACAAAAACCAAAAAACCGGCAATTACGCTGGAGTTACCGTTGCTTCACACGAAGGAACTTACCTATACAAAGACGAAGAAGTAGAAATTGTAGATTTGCCAGGTTCTTACAGCATTTATCCCACTTCTGAAGACGAGGCTATTTTCACTAAATATTTGATTGAAGAACAAGAAAAATACAGCGGTGTAATTTACATTGCAGATGCGCTGAATCTCAAAAGAAGCTTACTGCTTTATCAGCAAATTAAAGATTTGGGAATTCCTGTTTTGATGGTCATTAACCAAGTAGATTTAGCGGAAAAAAGAGGTTTACACATTGATTCTAAAAAACTGAGCGAACTTCTAGGTCAAAATATTCTAGAAACCAATGCCAAAAAGAATATCGGAATTGAAGAAATAAGAGAATCTATTTTTAAAGATGAATTTTCGGTTTCGGATAAGCCTTATTTTGATATTCCTTCAGAGAATTTAGGATTGGTTTTCAAGATTTCAAGACAAATCGAGGAGAACAATTTCTATAAAGTGTGGACGCTTATTGCTGCAGATACTTATCTCGGCAAATTAGAAAGTGTAAAAACACAACTGAATCAAGAAGACAGAAAATGTATGGTTCCTAAGCGTTTACAAGTGCAGGAAACCATCAGAAGATACCAACAAATTGACGGAATTATCTCTCAAACCATTTCTAAAAAACCTCAGTTCAAGGAACTTCTCACCGAAAAATTAGATAAAGTTTTAGTACATCCTGTTTTAGGATATTTGGTTTTTGGGATTATTTTACTCACCATTTTCCAAAGTGTATTTTTCATCGCAGAATATCCTATGAATTGGATTGATGCTGCTTTTGCTTGGCTATCAGAAACTTCCAGAACTTGGCTTCCAGAAGGTCCATTGAATTCATTAATTTCTGACGGAATTATTCCAGGAATTGGCGGAATTGTGATTTTTGCTCCACAAATCGGGATTCTTTTATATTTCTTGTATTTATTAGAAGATTCTGGTTACATGGCAAGAGTTATTTTCTTGATGGACAGATTCTTACGACCGTTTGGTTTAAACGGAAAAAGTATTGTTCCGCTCGTTTCGGGAACAGCTTGTGCCATTCCTGCAATTATGAGTACCAGAAACATAGAAAATGTAAAAGAGCGACTCATTACGATTCTGATTACGCCTTTTATGACGTGTTCTGCAAGACTTCCGGTTTACAGTATTATTATTGCGCTTATATTTACCGATGGAACTTTCTTTGGCGTAAAATATAAAGCGATTGCGCTTCTGGGAATGTATTTCTTAGGATTTGCGACTTCGCTTTTAGCCGCATTTATTTTAAAATATTTCATTAAAAATAAAGGAAAAACCTTCTTGGTAATGGATTTGCCAACGTATAAAATGCCACTTTGGAGATATGATTTCAAATTGGTTTTAGGTAAAGTTTGGGAATTTATTACTGGAGCTGGAAAAATCATTTTGGCGGTAAGTGTAATTCTTTGGTTTTTAAGTTATTTCGGACCGAAAGATGATTTCCATATTTTAGAACATCATTCAGATGTGAAATTAGAAAATTCTTATTTGGCTAAAATCGGGAAACAAATGGAACCTGTGATTTCACCCTTGGGTTACGATTGGAAAATGGGAGTAGGAATTCTTACCAGTTTTGCAGCGAGAGAAGTGTTTGTTGGCACAATGTCAACACTTTACAGTCTTGATGATGATGCTCCAGAAAAATCTGTTATTGAAAAAATGAGAAGTGATGTAAAACCGAATGGCGAAAAAGTCTTCAGTTTTGCAACAGGACTTTCCATTCTTATATTCTACGCTTTTGCGATGCAATGTATTTCTACGATTGCTGTAGTCTACAGAGAAACAAAATCTTGGAAATGGACGGCGATTCAATTGGTTTTCATGTCTGGTTTAGCTTATCTAGCTTCCATGTTGGTTTACCAATTTTTCAAATAAAAAAACTGCTTTTAAAAGCAGTTTTTCATTTTATTCAGCTACGAAAACGCGTTTCGCCAATTCTTGATCAAAAAGATACAAAGCAGAAGGATTGTCTTTCACCATTTTAATTTTCGAAATCAATTGAGAAGCATTGGCTTCTTCTTCTACCTGTTCATTCACAAACCATTGTAAGAAAGCAGCAGTAGAGTAATCTCCTGCATCATTAGCAGCTTTTACAATGTCAAAAATACTTTTGGTTACTAATTTTTCGTGCTCTAAAGCTTTTTCAAAAATTTCTAAAGCATCTTTGAAATCATGAGGAGGTTGTTTTACTTCTTGTAGCACAATTTTTCCACCGATATCGTTCAAATAATCAAAGAATTTTTCTGAATGCATCAGTTCTTCTTTAGATTGAACTCTGAAATAATTGGCAATTCCGTCTAAATCTTGTTCTAAAAACCAAGCGCTCATGGATAGATACAATTGCGCGGCATATTGTTCTTTTGCAATTTGCTGATTCAGCAAATCAAATATATAATCTCTGTTCATAATAAATGAATTTATTCAAAGATAAGAAAGAAATCTGATTTAGTTTTAAGAAATTTTATCTCTTCCTGGGCATTTTTTACATCTTTTCCCTTTCTTAAATTTCTTGCAACATTTCTTTTTGCCACAATATTGTTCGTAATTTTTGCTCTCCATGGTTGGAACAACAAGATTGAAATAAGGGTTAGTTCTGAAATCCATGATACAAAATTAATCTTTATTTAGAATAGTTCAAAATAATTATGTAATTTTGTAATAAGATTTTTGTCATGGAAAGTTTAGTCCTTCAATACGTTATCATTTTTGCGGCTTTATTAGCGGCATCTTATTCTATTTATAACATCATTAAAAAAACTTTTTCTCCAAAAAAATTCGATAGTAAAAGAACGCATTGCGATAAAGATTGCGGATGTTCATGATTTTTAAAACATTGAAAACCTTTTTCTAACATTAAGAGTTTATTAAGGAATTAAGAAAAATAAGTTTTAATTCTTCGAGTTTTTTCTTAATAGCTTTCTTGCTTAATGGTTTAAAAATCTATTTTTAAATTACCGAATTCTATAAATAGGATATTGATTTACAGAACCTTCGTAATATTCTGAATTTTTATACACCCAATCTAATTGAGCAGCTCCATCTTCTGCAAAATTAGCATCTGAAGCTTTTTTCAGTTCAAAAGCGGTTTTTAAAGCTTTGTTGGTTTTTAATAATTCGGCAGCAGTATCTTCGAAAACATAGTCAGAAAAATACTCTTTTTGTCCCAAAATTCCATCGAAAAAATTCCAGTTAAAGTAAGAGTCAACTGCTTCTGGTTCTAGCGTTTCTAAAAGGAATTTCACGCCAGATTGTTTTGTAGAAACCAAATAATCTCCTTTTCTGAATTTTTTAGTCTTTAATTCTGATGAAACTTGAGTATCGAAATGCAAGTAATGACCTTCGTAAGGATTTTTTACGGTTTTAAAATCTACAATTTTATAAGATTCAACTGTTATCAAAGAATCTGATTGTAATTCTTTGAATTTGATTTGATTGCGTTTTAAATTTTCTATGATTTTCCCTTCAGATTTTGGAATCACATAGTAACTTGGGATTACAATTTCTTTGTCAGCTTTGTAAGTGTCAAAGAATTTTACTTTTCTTGTGAAAGGTTTATTTCTGTCGTAGAAAAGTCTTGGTTTTCCTGAAATTTCACTTGGTTTTTTTCCAGCTTCATAACCTTTGAAATCAATAAAACTGTATTTGGTGCTGTCTAATTTCCAACGAATTGCGTATTTTTTATTTGGTAAATAATTGGTTAATTCTTCCATCATTTTTTTAGAAATATCCAAGTAGTTTTCATCCACAAAATTGATGGAGTGCTTCATGTATTCATACGTTGCATTTACGCGGTCTTTGTAAGGTTTTAGCATGTGCGTTTCTGCCACGGTTCCCGGAATATTGAAAAGGGTAGTGTAACCTGTTGCATAACGAGGAGAATCCATAAACGCTGGAAATCCTTCATCTGGAGAATCTCCGTGAATATTGATGTAAGGAACGTTCAAAATTTTAGATTTCTCCATATTTTGAATCAGTTTCGGTTGCATTTCTTTGTGAAAATACGTTCCGAGAGAATTTCCTAATCTTTCTTTATTGGTAGAAATATAGGTAAAAGTATACTGATAATCTGCGCCATTACTTACGTGATTATCAATAAAATAAATCGGTTTTAGCCAATGAAAAATCTCTTGAAAAGCTTTGGCATTTTCTGTATCATTTTTGATGAAATCTCTGTTCAAATCAAAATTTCTAGCATTTCCACGGAAACCGTGTTCTTCTGGTCCGTTTTGATTGGCTCTTGAAAATTTCCCGCGTCTTTGCATTCCCGAAATATTGTATGCTTCAATTGCTGCAACTTTGGTATTTTGTGGAACTTTTATTTTTCCTAAAGCCAAATCTCGTATCAGCATCATGGTAGCATCAATTCCGTCACTTTCACCAGGATGAATGCCATTATTAATGAAAATTACGGGAATATTTTGTTTTTTTGAGTTATCAAAAATTACGACTCTAATAAGTTCTCCGTTGTCATCTTTTCCTTTTTCTACCACCGAAATACTTTCAAAGTTTTTGTCTAAATCTTCATAAAACTTCACCATTTCTTCATAGGTGGTGGTTTGATTTCCGTTGCCTTTTTCGTAAGGTGTTTTGAAATCTTGAGCAAAAGAAAATATCGTTTGAAAGAGGAAAAGTATTGTGATTTTTTTCATTGAAAGGAAATTTTAAACGAAGGTATTAATTTTATATCTTTGATAAAACTAAACAATGAAAACATTCTACCTTATTTTCGTTTCACTATTCATTATCAGTTGCCAAGAGAAAACTTTTGCTGATGATATTACTTTGGCTTATCCAAAAAACACTAAAATGAAAATTCAGGAGTTTAATGAAGATGGTAATTTAGGAGGCGATAATTTAATATATGTTGGAAAAATTATTCCAAATATTGATGTGAAATATTATGAGAGTATTTTGCCTCCCCCACCTCCACCTGTGAAAATCAATGAGATAGATAAAACTTTCAATGAAAGAATAAAGAAAGAAATTGACTCAATCAATTTAAGTCAAAAACCATATTTTAAACGAAATTTATTGAAAATTCATTTTTCTAAAGAAAATGAGCCTTATGATTCTTTAACAAATAAAAACCTACAAATTATTGTAAAACAAAAAGATACAATTCCTATTTATAAGCAAGATTATATAACTCATCAATTTAAAACGTTCAAAGCATTTCCTGTTTTTATTAAGAATATTTCTAACAAAACTTTAAAAATCCCAACTGAATCTAAAGGTGTAGCCTTTTATGCTTATGATAATGAGAGAAAAAATTTCTATTATCTTCGAAATAGTAATTATATGATTTGCGGAACAGGAATTAATTTCTACAACTATTTCGAACTCAAACCCAATGAAATTTTAGTTTATGCTTATCCTTACTTCAAAAAAGGAAAAGTGCATAAAGCTAAAGTGAAATTTCATGACGCTTCTTCAAAAGAATTTGATATTTCTATTGATGATAAAATTATTGAAGATCAAAGAAATAGATATATTATGGATTTTTAGAAATAAAAAAATCCACAGAAATTTCTGTGGATTTGTATTTAAAGTAAGGATAAGTCGCGACTTGTCCCTACGTTTAATCATTCAATTTCAAAACTGCCATAAATGCAGATTGTGGAACTTCGACTCTACCAATTTGCTTCATCTTTTTCTTTCCTTCTTTTTGCTTTTCTAGGAGTTTACGCTTTCTGGAAATATCACCACCATAACATTTTGCGGTAACATCTTTTCTTAAAGCTTTTACGTTTTCACGGGCAATAACTTTTGAACCAAGAGCTGCCTGAATTGCAATATCAAACTGTTGACGAGGAATCAATTCTCTTAGTTTTTCGCACATTTTTTTACCAATGTAATACGCGTTGCTGTCGTGAATTAACGAAGAAAGTGCATCTACCATATCTCCATTGATTAAAATGTCCATTTTCACCAATTTTGAAGCTCTAAAACCAATTGGGTGGTAATCAAATGAAGCATAACCTTTAGAAATTGATTTTAATCTGTCATAAAAATCAAAAACAACTTCTGACAAAGGCATATTAAACACTAATTCTACACGGTCTGAAGTCAAATAAGATTGGTTTACAATTTCGCCACGTTTTTCGATACAAAGCGTCATTACAGCACCTACGAAATCTGATTTTGTAATAATGGTAGCTTTGATATAAGGTTCTTCTACACGATCTAGAGCAATAGGATCCATCATTTCTGACGGGTTATTAATCAAAATCGGAACATTCGGTTCTTTTTTAGAATATCCGTAGTAAGAAACGTTAGGAACTGTAGTAATTACGTTCATGTTAAATTCTCTGTCAAGACGTTCCTGTACAATTTCCATATGGAGCATTCCTAAGAAACCACAACGGAAACCGAAACCAAGAGCCGCAGAACTTTCTGGCTCGAAAACCAAAGAAGCGTCATTCAACCTTAATTTTTCTAGAGAAAATCTTAATTCTTCAAAATCTTCTGATTCTATAGGATAAATTCCCGCGAAAACCATTGGTTTTACATCTTCGAAACCATCAATTGCTTCGGTTGCAGGATTTGCCATAGAAGTAATGGTATCACCTACTTTTACTTCTCTTGCGTCTTTAATTCCAGAAATAATATAGCCTACATCTCCACATTTGATTTCAGATTTTGGCGCTTGTTTTAGTTTCAGCGTTCCTACTTCATCTGCTTCATAGACTTTATCCGTCGCCATGAATTTTACTTTCTCACCTTTAGAAATTTTACCGTTTACTACTTTAAAGTAAGCTTCAATTCCACGGAAAGGATTATAAACAGAGTCAAAAATCAATGCTTGAAGCGGCGCATTTTCGTCACCTTTTGGTGCAGGAATTCTTTCTACAATTTGTTCAAGCAATTCATGAACGCCAGCTCCAGTTTTCCCAGAAACACGCAAAACATCTTCTGGTTTACAACCCAAAAGATTTACGATTTCATCGGTAACTTCTTCCGGATTAGCAGAAGGTAAGTCTATTTTATTCAGAATTGGAATAATTTCCAAATCATTTTCTAGCGCTAAATATAAGTTGCTAATCGTTTGTGCTTGAATACTTTGTGCAGCGTCTACAATGAGAAGTGCACCTTCACAAGCAGCGATGGAACGAGATACTTCGTAAGAAAAATCTACGTGTCCCGGTGTATCGATCAGGTTGAGAATATATTTTTCGCCTTTATATTCATAATCCATTTGAATGGCGTGAGATTTTATGGTAATTCCACGTTCTTTTTCCAAATCCATATCGTCAAGAGTTTGCGCTTGCAACTCTCTTTGAGAAACCGTATTGGTATATTCTAAAAGTCTGTCAGCAAGGGTAGATTTCCCGTGGTCGATATGTGCGATTATGCAAAAATTTCTAATGTTCTTCATTCTTCTTTTTCAATGATTTGCAAAGATATTGATTTTAAGGTAAAATCCTAAAAATAAAAAACTCCGAATTGATTTTCGGAGTATATTTTAAAGATTTTAAGGATTTGGCATCGGTTCGCGACCTTTTGGTGGTCCCATTTTTTGTCTGCGTTCCATAAATTTTTCGCGCATTCTTCCTTCTTGATTAAAAAGTTTCAGCACTTGTTGAGGTGTCAAAATTTTGAGAAACTTATCAGCATACACTTTTCGGTTGTTGAGCAGTTGTTGACCTAAGTCAAAACTTTGGTTCAACATTTTCTTAGCTTCTGCATTAGAAAGGTTTTCTTGAGAGAAATCTGCTCTGAATTTATTTTTGATGGTTTTTTGACTTTCTAGATATTCTTTGAGAAGGATTTTAAAAGCTTCTTGCTTTTCGACAGGAACCTGTAAGTTTTTGATGGCCATCATGGTAGCGGCATCTTCCATCAATTGTTTTCTTTGCTCAGGAGACATTTGTCTGATGTATTCTCTGCGCTGTTCTGGTGTCATTTCTCTAAAATTTGGCTTTTCTTGAGCTTTAAAACACATAAAGGTTCCAAAAAATAGAAGGATATAAATAAAATTTTTCATAATAGATTTAGTTATAAAGGTCTAAATAGATGTCGTGACTGGTATTTTTTGATAATTCTGCCAATTCTTCTTGAGTCAAAGAATTAAGAAGTTGCTCATAATTTTCATCAGTGTTTTTAGAATTCAAAATTTGTTCTGTAATTTCTGGGTTTTGGATATAAGCAACTTCACTATTGTTTCCTTTGGCAATATTTTGTGATGAATTTTGGGTGTTATTTTGTTCTGGTTTTGGCTGTGTAGTTTCTACTTTGGTTATGGATTGCACTGAATCTTGACTTGGTTTAGAAAATTCTGTCTGGTTGGTTTTCCATAAGAAAGTAAAGCCAAAAATTAATGCTAAAGCAGCAGCAATAGAAGTCACCATAGAAAAATTGATTTTAAAAATCTTCGGTTGATGTTCTTTTTTTCTTACGGTTTTATTAAACACATTTTCCTGCATTTCCTCGAAAGTGTTTTCGGGAATTTTGTAGGGTGTTTTTTTAGCTAATTGTTCTATATTAAAATCTTTCATTTTCTAAAAATTTTAAATTTTCTTATGATTCGTAGTTTTCTCTGATGTAGTTTTCTATTTTTTCTTTGGCGTAGTGGTAATTGGTTTTGCAAGTACTTACGCTCATTTCTAGAATGTTACTTATTTCTTCGAAAGGCAATTCGTCATAATATCTAATATTGAAAACTAATTTTTGTTTTTCTGGCAATGTTTGAATGGCTTTCTGCAATAAAACTTGAATTTCTTCTGCGTCATGTTCTGCATTTTGGGCGACTAAGTTTTGCATGTAGTATTCTGCATCTTCATCTGTTTTTTGCATTTTTTTCAATTTTGCCAATTGCTGAAGCGCTTCATTGGTAGCGATTCTGTAGAGCCAAGTGTACAATTTACTGTCTTGCTTGAATTGCCCAAAATTGTTATATGCCTTAATAAAAGTGTCTTGCAAAACATCTTGCGCAAGATCATGTTGCACAATTAACCTTCTGATATGCCAATAAAGCCGACTTTGGTAGGTGTCCATCATCGCACGAAGTCCTTTTTCCGAAGAATTGGGCTGTAACATCAAGCTGATGATTTCGTCGTCTTTACACTTCATAATTTAGTTTTCAATGGTTTGATTGTTCTTTTTAAGGAAAGTTAAATTTAAAAATAAAAAAAACAAAAGTTTATAAAATAAAAAAACCATCCCGATATTCGGAATGGTTTTATATGTAGAAAAAAGATTCTCTAATTATTCTGCTGCAGGAGCTTCTGCTTCTGGAGCCGCATCAGTTGCTACTTCTTCTTCATCTTCATCATCTTCTACCATTGCACCAGCATTTTTCATAGCATTTCTAGACATCTTCACAGCAGCTACTACTGCGTTATCTGGATGTAAGAAAGTGTATTGATCGTTTTTGATGTCTCCTACATATAATTTGTTACCAATTTTAAGTGGAGTTACATCTACTACGATTTCGTCTGGTAAGTTAGCAGGAATAGCTTTCAATCTTAATTTTCTGAAAGATTGTCTTAAAACACCACCCGCTAAAACACCTTTTGCACGACCGGTAATTCTTACAGGAACTTCCATAACTACTGGTTTATCAGCGCTTAATTGATAGAAGTCTGCGTGAAGAATTTTGTCTGTAATTGGGTGAAATTGGATGTCTTGTAAAACAGCATCAATTTTTTGACCATCTAGCTCAATTACTACCGTGTGTGCATCTGGAGTGTAAACCAAGTCTTTGAAAGATTTCTCAGTAGAAGAGAAATTGATTGGTTGCTCACCTCCATAAACAACACAAGGAACTAATTCAGCATCACGTAGAGCTTTGGTAGACTTTTTGCCCACGCTTTCTCTTTTTGTACCTTGAATTGTAATAGATTTCATTTAAAAAATATTTAAGTGTGTTAAATTTTTCAGGCTGCAAATATAGTGAAAAAAATTATATAATAAACTTATCACTAATTGATTTGTGCTCGTGTACCATTTTCATTACGTCTGCAAAAAGTGCTGCACAAGATAAAACCTTGATTTTAGAAGAAAGCTCTGATTTTACTGGAATCGTATCAGTTACAATAACTTCGCTAATCTGAGAGTTTTCTATATTTTCATAAGCTTTGCCAGAAAGAACAGCGTGAGTTGCCATAGCTCTTACTGATTTTGCTCCGTTTTTCATCAAAATTTCTGCTGCTTTGCAAAGTGTTCCTGCTGTGTCTATCATATCATCAATGAGGATAACATTTCTGTCTTTTACATCACCTATCAAGAACATTTCTTCTACTACATTTGCTTTTTTTCTTTCTTTATAGGCAATTACTACTTCTGCACTTAGGTATCCTGCGTAATTTTTCGCTCTTTTTGCGCCACCCATGTCTGGTGAAGCAATGGTAAGATTGTCTAAGTTTAAAGACTTAATGTGGTCTACAAAGATGGTAGAAGCATAAAGATGGTCTACAGGAATTTCGAAGAAGCCTTGAATTTGGTCAGCGTGTAAATCAATAGTCATGATTCTGGTTGCGCCGGCTGCAGTTAAAAGATTAGCTACTAATTTTGCTCCGATTGGTGCTCTAGGCTTATCTTTTCTGTCTTGTCTAGCTAATCCAAAATATGGAATCACTACGGTAATACTCTTTGCTGATGCTCTTTTTGCTGCATCAATCATTAAAAGAAGTTCTAGAAGATTATCTGCTGGTGGAAAGGTAGAGCCGATAAGAAAAACTCTTCCTCCTCTTACAGATTGATCTAATACGGGTTCGAATTCCCCGTCACTAAACTGTTGGAAATTAATTTTCCCTAATTCTTGCCCATAGTGATTTGCAATTTTTTCTGCTAAATCTCGACTTGTTCTGGTGCAAAATAAATAGGTTGCTTGATCAGCCATTTTTACTTTTTTTGGTTTGGCAAATTTAAAAAAAATAAAACCACCTGAAAAATATCAGGTGGTTTTTATAAAAATTATTTTTTATTATTATGGGAAAGTTACTCCAGAATAAGCATTGATATCTACAAATGGTAAAGTTGAAAAATAAGTATTATTAATCGCTTTAATAAAAGTATTAGCAATAATTGCATATCCTCTTCCATTAGGGTGAACGCCATCAAGAGAAAAAGTTCCTCCAGTTATAAATGATGCAGTATATTTTACACCGTTATATTGGATCCCTGAAGTTGTGCCTAATTCTTTCATTTTTGCATTAGCATCTACTAGAGCAAGACCATTTGCTGTAGCTAAACTTGAAATTGAAGCGTTGTAAGCGTCTGTTGCAGCGATTACTTTAGCAGCTTCTTTTTCAGTTAATACATATTTGTCTACAAGTGGAGTTGCAGTTCCTCCTTTAACAGTTGTATCTCTTAATAAAGTTAATGCAGGCAATAGTATTAAGTCATTAGCTGTAGTTTGTCTAAGTGAAGGCAGTCCTAATCCAGAAAGGTTTGTTAAGTCTTTGTCAACAATAACAGCACCATTAAGCCCATTATTAAAGTTGATTCTTCTTTGATTGAATTCTGCTTCAGTAATTAAGTTTGCAGCTTTTGCCTGACCTAAGCCAGCGTTATATGCTGCATATGCACCGTTTAATTGTGTGATTTGAGCAGCAGTTAATCCGGTAATAGGTTTAGCAGGAACTGTTGTAAAGTATGGAATTGATGTTACGTAAGGAATGTTTGCAATTGCTCCTTTAGAATTTGCGTTTGCAGTTTTAAGAGTTGTAATGACAGTTTTAATAACGTTTGCAACCACATTAGGGTCAGAAATATCATTAGAACCGTAAGTAGATGGGTCTAAGTTTCCTTTTCTATCTACACCAGAACCTCCAGAAGTAGCATAAGAAAGAACATCATTGTTTCCAATCCATAAAGTGTAGAAACTTGGTTTTTGAGCAGCAGCATCAGCTAAAACTGTTGTAGTTGCAGATGTTGCAAATCTTACGAAATAAGGGTTTGCTTTTCCAGCAGATAAGTTAGCCGCACTACCATATCCAGGTGTTACTAAATGGAAAGATTTAGCACCAGGTACTCCCATATTGTTAAAGTATTTTCCAGTTCCACCAATAACGTCAAGGTTAGCACCTGGAGCTGAAGGAGTAGGTGAAAGAGTTGGACTTAGCGTAAGTTTTCCGTAAAATTCGGTATTTCCTGAGGCAGCAAATAAGTCTTTAAATCCACCTACATTATTTGGCATTAAGGGTTGTGTGAAAGTTTGTGTACCTCCTGCTAATCCCATTTGTTTTGCAATCATTGAAGGGAATGATTCATTTTGTCCGTCAAGATATAGGGCACCATCTCTGAAGCCAGATGTTAATGAATTTCCTACAGATACAAATTTTGAGAAATCCGCTTTACCTGTAGAAACAGTCATGTTATTTACGTCTCTTTCGAAATCTGTATTACAGCTTACTAATGTTAAAGCCGAAATTGCGAAAGCTGATAATATTATTTTTTTCATAATTTTTAAAATTAAAATGCATTGTAAGTGAAACCTAAACCTAGATACATTGCTTTAGCTTTAGCCTGTCCTCTGAAGCTTAAGAAATCGTTGTTTACTTTTCTTGCTTCTGGGAATGATAAAGCAGCTGCTAAATCTACTCCTAACTTTCCAAATTTATATCCAAGACCAGCTGTTACTACGCTAGCGTCAAAAGATGGAGTTTCTGGGATGAAATATTTGTCTTCATAAGGAGATTCATCGAAATAATATCCTAATCTACCTGCTAATTTATCAGTTAGCATATATTGTGTACCAATTCTAAATGTTTTAGCATTTTTGAAGTTTTTAGGAGATACTAAAACCGTTTTATCTGCTTGGTTCCCTACAAGAGCATTTTCGAAGTCTAGCGTTAATTTACTGTATCTTTCCCAACCGTGGTAGTTGAAATCAGCTGAAACTAACCATTTTGGTGTGATTTTATAAGTAAGACCAATTGTATACTCATCTACAAGTGGTAATTCTGCTGTAAATGCATCTTGACCATCTGCTCCTACATTTAATTGTGGAGAAGTAAGTACAGCTTCTGGAACCCCTGTAAATGTAGCCATACCATTTTCTGCTTTCATGATAACAGCAGAACGATAAGCAATACTTAAATCTAAATTACTGCTTGGTTTAAGATAGAAACCTAGTCCAAAACCAGAACCTGTTGCTTTTTCGTCATTTATATTAAGTGTTCCTCCTAGGTTGGTAACCGCTTTGTCCCAATCTACCATTCCTTTTGCATAGATATAGCTTACACCGATAGAAGCCCAATCATTAAATTTATAAGAAACCATAGGTTGGAAATAGAAGCTTTTTAGTTCCATTTTTTGTACAATTTCTCTACCGGTCCAATCATCTGCCCATTTTACTGTACTTCCGAATGGTGTAGTAACGCTTAAACCTACAGAAACATTATTTGTAACTTTATATGCGATTGCTGCATATAGTGGTGTTCCCACAGGGTTTTCTGTCTTGTAAGATTGTAAAGTTTCTAGACTTTGGTATTCTACTTCAGAAATAGCACCAAAACCACCCACTGCAACACTCAATTTGTTAGGAATAAAAGAGATACCTGCAGGGTTAAAAAAAGCTACACTCGCATCTTCAGTATGCGCGCTAGTGTGAGCCATTGCAAGCTGTTTTACACCTTGTAATGATACTCTAAAACCTCCTGCGTAAGAAAATACGCCAGCTAAAAGAGCTGTAGTTATTAAAATTCTTTTCATGTTAATTAATAATTATTGCGCCAAATATAGAATTTATTTATATATAAATGTTAAAATTATATTAAAAAAATTAAACAAAAATTAAATTTAATTTATTTTTTATCATTTTTTATTTGAATTGAAAAAAATAAATATTTGATTATCAAATATTTGGAAAACTATTCAAAAAGAATTATTAAACGATTGTTTAATTAAAATACTTTTAAACAATAATTATGTATTGCATGTAAAGCTCAAAAAATAAAATATGAATAATTTAATAATATTGTATAATATTTATTAATGTTATGTTAAAAATTGATTTTTATGTAAAAATATGATAATTTAGACTTCCTGATGATAGACTTATTGTTTTATGTCATATTGTTTAAAAATTATACTAAATTTGCAAGAATTAAAATATTATTATGAGTTGTGGATGTAATTCATCCGGAGATTCTAAACATTCTTGTGCTACTAAGAGCGCTACAGGTTGCGAAAATGTCAATACCTGTGGGAATAGTTATAAATTAAGCGTCTTTGATTGGTTATCTACAATACAGGCACCTAAACAGAATAAGTGCAATTTTGTAGAAGTGAGATTTAAGAATGATAGAAAATGCTATTACAATAATGTAAACCAGTTGCCACTTCATATTGGTAGCGTAGTTACAGTAGAATCTAATCCGGGTCACGATATAGGTGTAGTAAGTTTAACAGGAGAACTTGTTAAAATTCAGATGAAAAAGAAACATTTTTCTGAAGATGCTGCCCTCAAAATTTATAGAGTCGCTACACAAAAAGATGTAGAGATTTGGCAAGATGCCAGAAAAAAAGAAGATCAAACAAAGATTCAGGCAAGAAAAATTGCTAAAAACCTAGGTTTGGAAATGAAAATCACCGATGTAGAATATCAAGGAGATGGCTCGAAAGCTACTTTTTATTATACCGCAGAAGGTAGAGTAGATTTCCGTCAATTGATTAAAGAATACGCTTCATCTTTCAAAACAAAGATTGATATGAAGCAAATAGGCTACAGACAAGAATCTGCCAAAGTAGGCGGAATAGGCTCTTGTGGTAGAGAATTATGCTGTTCTACTTGGCTTACAGACTTCCGTTCAGTAAATACCAATGCGGCAAGATATCAGCAGTTAAGTATCAATCCGCTAAAATTAGCAGGACAATGTGGTAAATTAAAATGCTGTCTTAACTTCGAATTAGACAGTTATGTAGATGCATTATCAGATTTTCCTTCTTCTAATACTATTCTAGAAACCGAAAAAGGAAGAGCATTTTGCATTAAAATAGACGTTTTCAAAAAGAAAATGTGGTTTGCCTATGTAGATAATTCTATGGCTTGGTATGATTTAGACGTTGCTGAGGTTAAAAAAATGATGAAAATCAATAGCAAAGGTCAGAAATCAATTCCATTAGAAGAATTGAAATCCTTCACAGGAGCAGATAAAGTGGAAACGGTAGATTTAATTCAGGAGAATAATCTGGATAGGTTTGAGAAAAAGAAACCGAACAAGCATAGAAATAAAAATACAGGAAATAATAGAGCAGAGCAGGTAACCAAAGAGCCAGAAGCTCAAAAGGATAATACTAAACCTGAAAAAACCAACGCTCCTAAAAAGTTTAATAAAAACAAAAAAAGATTTCCTCCAAAAAGAAATAATAATGATTAAATATTTTAAGATATTTTTCGTTTCTATAATGCTTATTTCATGTTCCTATAATAATGAAGTGGTTTCTATGAATGAAGTAAACGGAACTTGGGATAAGAAAAAGGAACTGCTGTTCACTATGAATATAGAAGATACCAGCACTCCTAAAAACATTATATTTGTTGTAAGAAATAATAACGATTATCCTTATAGTAACCTGTTTTTAATTACTTACCTCAAAGCTGAAAATGAGAAAAATTTTAAAATAGATACGCTTAACTACATCATGGCAAAACCTAATGGAGAATGGTTAGGAAAAGGTTTTGGAGAGACTAAAGAAATATTATTTCAATATAAAAACCAATATAAATTTCCAAAAAAAGGAAAATACATTATTGGTGTAAAACAAGGAATGAGAACCAATAGTCTAGTAGGAATTGAAGATTTGGGCGTAAAATTAGAAAATTCAACACAACCATAATCATTATATGGAAAAAACTGTAAAACAAGGCAGCACACTTAATTTTCCGTTGCCACCCAAAAAGCAAAAAAACTTCGGTTATAAAAAATGGGTGAAATTCATTTGGCTTGGCTTAGGAGGAATAATTCTAGGAACAGCATTTTTGTTTTTTGCTGTATCTCAAGGATTTTTGGGAGATATGCCAGATGTAAATGAATTAGAAAATCCAGATATTTACGTAGCTTCAGAAATTATTTCTTCTGATGGAGTTACCTTAGGAAAATTTGAGAAAGAAAAAACCATTCCGGTTACCTATAAAGATTTGCCACCACATTTGGTGTATGCATTAATGGCAAAAGAAGATGAACGTTTCCGTGAGCACTCAGGAATTGATTTACAAGCTTTTGCAAGAGCGGTAGCTTATGGTGGGAAAAGAGGTGGTGGATCTACTATTTCTCAGCAGTTGGCAAAATTATTGTTTACTAAAGGAGCATCTCAAAATAAATTTCAAAGAGCTTTCCAAAAACTAAAAGAATGGTCTGTTGCAGTAAGTTTGGAGAAAAGATATACCAAAGAAGAAATCATCACGCTCTATTTTAATAAGTTTGATTTCTTGCACAATGCAAACGGAATAGAACTCGCTTCTAGAATATATTTCAATAAACCTACCAAAGAACTTACGCTTTCAGAAGCAGCCACTTTTGTAGCAATGCTCGAAAATCCAGTAAGAAATAACCCGATAAAATATCCTGAAAAGGCAAAAGCAAGAAGAAATGTGGTTCTAGAGCAAATGCTTAAAACCAACTATATAGACCAAGCTACTTATGATAAAGTGGTGGCTGAACCTATCGTAGTAGATTTCCATCCTGTAGAATCTGTAGACGAAGGATATTCTGCTTATTATAAGCATTATTTGAGAAAAGAAATTAATAGCTATTTAGAAGAATACGAAAAAGAGACCGGTAAAGATGTAAATATTTACAGAGATGGTCTTAAAATCTTTGTAACCTTAGATTCTAAAATGCAGAAATATGCAGAAGAAGCCATTAAGGAACACATGACCAATCTTCAGAAAAGTTTTGATTCAGAACAACGCAGAAATCCTAATAGACCTTTCTATTTCTTGAAGAAAAAGCAAATAGATGATATTATGCTAGCTGCTATGAAAAGAACTGGCAGATATAAACAATTGGCTGCAGAAGGAGTTTCAGAAGATTCTATTATGATGGATTTCAAAACACCTACCAAAACCACCATCTTTACTTGGGAAGGAGAAAAAGAAACCGAAATGTCTCCGTATGATTCTATCAGATACCACAAGCAAATTGCACAAGCTGGATTAATGTCTATGGAACCTGCAACTGGTGATATCAAAGCTTGGGTAGGAGGAATCGATTGGAAACATTTTCAATATGACCACGTAAAACAAGGAAAAAGACAAGTAGGTTCTACATTTAAACCTTTTGTTTATGCTACTGCGATTATGAATTTAGGAATGACTCCTTGCTCTACCGTTTCTAATGCTACTTATACTAAAGGAGATTGGGTAGTAGAAGGTAAAGGTGGTAATCTTACTTTGAGAGATGCTTTAGCACATTCTAAAAACCCTGTTGCGGTAAGATTAATAGAATCTGTAAGTCCTAAAAAAGTAATCCAATTGGCTAGAGATTTAGGAGTAACAGAAGAAATGCCAAATGAATATGCAATCGCTCTAGGTTCTTCTGATATTACCATTTACGAAATGTTGGGAGCTTACAGTTCTTTTGCAAATTTTGGAAATTACATAAAACCAGAAATGGTTTGGCGTATAGAAGATGCTAATGGTAGAGTAATTAAAGAAGTGAAAAACGAAACCAAAGAAGTCATGAACGAAATGTACGCTTATACCATGATAGATTTAATGAAAGGCGTTACAAGATTCGGTACAGCTTCTGGTGAACTAAGAAGAATGGGAATTCCAGAAACTGTAGAAATTGCTGGTAAAACAGGTACTACTCAGAATAACTCAGATGGTTGGTTCATGGGAATTACGCCTAATCTAGCAACTGGAGTTTGGGTAGGCTGGGAAGATAGAGCAACACACTTCTTTAGTACAGGTGAAGGTCAAGGTGCGAGAATGGCATTGCCAATTTGGGGAATTTTCATGAAGAAAATTTGGGCAGATAAAGAACTCGGGATTACACCAGATGATAAATTTGCCAAACCTTCTAATTGGACGGGTGATTGTGCAGATTTACAAGGATTGGGAGGTTATGGTGACGATGGAGGTTTACAAACCATTGACCAAATCAAAAATCCTAAACCGAAAGACAATCAGCCTAAAAACAACAAACCAAAAGAAGAAAATCTCAACGAAAATCTGAACAAAGACGAAGTAGATTTCAATCAATAAAACTCATAAACCGTTTCAATCTTATTTGAAGCGGTTTTTTCTTGAAAATCATTTAGCTTTGCAAAATGAATTTAGATAAAATCACACAGAGATATTTTGACCTTTTTCCAGGAGATTTTTCAGGAAATCCTGTACAAAGACAAACGCCCAATTTCTTTTTTGCACTTACCGACATTTATGGATTCAAAAAAGCACAGTTATTGCACTTTAACGAAAATTTATCCGAAGAAATAGGCTTTGGAAAAATTGAAAACCAAGAGGATACAGATTTTTTGAATGCTACCAAACTTCCAGAAAATGTGAAAACTTTTTCTACCGCTTATGCAGGTCATCAGTTCGGACAATGGGCTGGTCAATTAGGTGATGGAAGAGCCATTTATGCCGGAGAAATAGAAAATTCTAACGGGAATTTTACAGAAATTCAGTGGAAAGGAGCTGGAGCGACTCCATACTCTCGTCATGCAGATGGAAGAGCTGTTTTGCGTTCATCTATCAGAGAATATCTCATGAGTGAAGCCATGTTTCACTTGGGAATTCCTACTACAAGAGCGCTTTCTCTTTCGCTTTCTGGAGAAAAAGTGGCACGAGATATCATGTATAACGGAAATGTAGATTTCGAGCAAGGAGCGGTGATTATTAGAACTTCGGAAACGTTTCTTCGTTTTGGGCATTTTGAGTTGTTAGCAGCAAGAAATGAACTCGATACTTTACAAAAACTCGCAGATTTTACCATCGAAAATTATTTCCCTGAAATTGATAAAAATTCGACAGAGAAATATCTGGAATTTTTCAAAAAAGTGGGCGAAAAAACCGCCGATATGATTGTAGAATGGATTAGAGTAGGATTTACTCATGGCGTAATGAATACCGATAACATGAGCATTATTGGAAATACGATAGATTACGGCCCATTTTCATTTTTAGATGAATATAATCTGAATTTTACTTCCAATACAACTGATTTACCAGGAAGAAGATACGCTTTTGGTAAACAAGCGCACATTGCTCATTGGAATTTAATTCAATTAGCGAATGCACTTTTCCCTTTAATTAAAGATGAAGCTGCGCTGGAAAAAATCTTAATTGATTACAGTGAAATGTTTTGGAAAAAGCATGATGAAATGATGGCGAAGAAATTCGGGTTCGAAAAATTAGAAAGATATGATGCTGATTTCTTTACTTCTTGGCAAAAATTGATGGAAGAAATTTCTACAGACTATACTTTGTTTTTCAATCTGTTAGAAAGCCTTGAAGAAGGTACAGATATCGTTGAACATTTCAAAAAATCTTTCTATCAAAACTTGAATAAAGAACAAGAAACTTTGCTGATTGAATTTGTTGAAAATTACAAACAAAGACTTTCTTACAATCAAATTTCCAAAGAAGAAAGCCGAAAAATCATGCAAAAAGTCAATCCTAAATTTGTCTTGAGAAACTATTTATTATATGATTGCATTGCAGAAATGGAAGAAGGTAAAACAGAACTTTTTGACAAACTTTGGAATGCTTTGCAAAAACCTTACGAAGAAATCTACCCAGAATTTTCTGTAAAAAGACCAGAAAAATATGAAGGCGTAGTTGGCTGTAGTTCGCTTTCTTGTTCTTCCTAAGAATTTAACCACAAAAGAGACAAAAGAATAGTTTGAAAAAAAAGAATTTTAAAAGTACAAAAAGGAAGGGTTTTTAGCTTTTTTTACTATTGAATAACTTAAAAACGTCTTTTATCTTTTGTCTCTTTTGTGGTTAAAATAAATTATTTTTGCAAAAAAAATTATCCTTGAAAAAATTCAAAGACACTTTAAAACTCATTTTTCCAAGCAATGGGATTGAATGGATTTTGTTCATCATTTTTCTTACTTCTTACGGAATTTTAGGAAGCTATATCGCCCTGAATTACAGAATTATATTTGACGATAGAATTCCTTGGGATGCATATTTCAGTTTTGATAATCGTTCGATTGTGATGACAGGTGGTGGTTTCGAGAGACATCCGCTTTCTAATTATTTCTTCGATTTTATCAGAGAATTTGCACTTTGGATTTCGGATGGTAAAAAGAACGAAATTTTCCGTTTGGTTTTGGCTTCGTGCAGTAATTTTGCCGTGAGTTTGGCTTTGGTTCAATTATTCAAATATTTAAGAAATATTGTGAGAATTCCATTGAAAATCAATGTTTTAATTATATTTTTCTTCGCGTTTTTCACCACTCCAATTCTGCTTTCGTTCACGCCAGAAACTTATACTTATACTTTGCTGTTTTTGGTAGCTTTTAATTATTATGCAGCGGCAAAACTCAAAAAAGAAAAGAAAATTTCTCTATTTCCGCTCACTTTTGCTTCGGTTTTAGTAGGCGGTTTAACCATTACGAATATTGTAAAAGTCTACATTCCTATCCTTTTTGAGAAAGGCTTATTCAAGAATTTTAAAAACTTTTTCAATGCCGCGATTAGAGTTGTGATTTCGGCAGCGGTTTTCGTGTTGTTATTTTTATACCGATTAGATTGGGATTACATGAGGATTTTCACTAAAACAGGTGAACAATACGAGAAATTCTCAAAACCGAAAGTTACGCCACTTTGGGATATGATTTCGTCTTGGTTTTTCGGGGGAAATATGATTTTTTCTAATTTCGTGGTGAGAGATTATCACAATAAAAAAGGATTTCACTACAACGCGCTATTTATGGATGTTTTCACATCTGTAGCTCCGTATATTTTCGTTGGCGCAGTTCTGGTTCTTGTTTTTTGGAGTTATTTTAAAAATTTCAAAAACAAATTCGTGCAGATTTTAATACTTTCATTTTTCGTAGATATCATTATTCACTGCGTGTTGAAATTTGGGTTACACACTTCTTATATTTACGGCGGACATTTCATTTTTGTAGTTCCAATGATGTTGGGTTGGTTATTTTTCGGGTATAAAAACTCTCCAAAAATGCTTTCTTTTCTGACGGTTTTTCTAGGAATTTTATTCGTTTTCTTAGTCGCGAATAATGTGTATAGAATGGAAGAGTTCTTTTGGTTTTTAGAACAGAATTATAAATAAAAAAATCCCAAGAATTTTAGACTGCACCCAAAAGTTTAGACAAAATTAAACAATATTCTCAAAGGAAAGAGTTCGGTACTGTACCGGACTCTTTCCTTTGAGATTGAGTCTTATTCTATCATTGTTGTAATAGTGAATGTACTTCACTATTTCGATCTTAAGTTCCTGAATGGAACCAAACTTTCTGGTATAAAACATTTCTGATTTTATCGTTCCAAAAAAGTTTTCTATCACCGCATTGTCCAAACAGTTTCCTTTTCGGGACATACTTTGAATAATACCTTTTTCTTTTAACAAGTTTTGGTAATGTTTCATTTGATATTGCCAACCTTGATCAGAATGTAGAATGATGTTTTGTGTAGATTTTACTTTTCTGAATGATTTCTTTAGCATTCTGATGATTTGGCTAAACACAGGTCTTTCAGATAAGTCAAAACTGACAATTTCACCATTAAATAAATCGATGATTGGAGATAGGTAAAGTTTATTACCCGATACATTAAACTCTGTAACATCGGTTGCCCATTTCTGATTAGGAGTGTCCGATTTGAAATTCCTCTGTAGAACATTGGGCGCAATTTTCCCTTGCTCTCCCTTGTAAGATTTATATTTCTTCACTCGGATAATACTCTTTAATCCTAATGTTTTCATAAGTCGTAAAACAGTTTTGTGATTAATCAAAATTCCTTTTTCTTTCAAAAGCAAAGTAATTCTTCTATAGCCCAACCTTCCTTTGTGACGATGATAAATCTGATTAATCATTTCTTTTATTTCCGCATATTTATCTTTCATTTGAAAGCGTTTTTGATAGTAATAAAAACTGCTTCTTGCCATCGATGTACAATGCAGCAGTACTGCTAAATCAAAGTCCTGCCTTAACTCTTCGATGGCTTTGGATTTTTCCTTTCCTGAATTAAGGCGTCTAACTTTTTTAAAATGGCGTTCTCGGCTTCTAAATAATAAATCCTCTCCAACAGTTTTTCCTCCCTTGTTAAGGGTTTGCCTGTTTTCTTTTTTTTTCGCTTGTAATTACTCATGGTTTTAGGTCTTCCTCTGGGTCTGTTTTCTAAACCTAAAATACCATTTTTTTTGTAATTACGCTGCCAACTAAGAATACTGGACTCCGCAGGAATATTAAACCTTCTCGACGCTTCTTTTAAACTTAAATTCTCTTTCTCAATTACTGATAAAATCTTTAATTTAAAATCTTTTGTGTAATGCGTATTGGAAAGCCGAACAAGTCCTGAAACTCCATAAAGTTCATAAAATTTTATCCATTTACGAACCAAGGAACCACAAACTCCAATGCGTTTTCCTAAATCGTCTGTTCCAATGTCCCCTTTGTGATATCTCTTTATAGCTTTTAATTTAAAGTCTACTGAATATTTACTTTTTCCCATAAAAAATACCCCTAAAAAGTGTCTAACTTTTTGGGGGCAGTCCATTTCTCGGGATTTGCTATTTATTTTTACTCTTTTCTTTAGAAATTTGCTCCTTAATAAAAGGATATTTTTCTTGCATATCGTTCGAAAGACTTTCGTCTAGTTCTAGGGCTTTTTGCAAAGCTTTTTGTCCGTTTTCTTCATCATTTAAGTGAAGATAAGAATTGCTGAGCTGATAATACAATTCTGCTCTCTGGTGAATTTTGGTAGCTTGTTCTAAAACAGTAATTGCGTCTTCATATTCGCCGATAAGCATAATTACTTCGCTGTATGCGTACCAATTATAAAATCTTTTTGGCTCTACATCTACTAATTTTTTAAGACAAGAAAGAGATTCTTCGAATCTGCCAGAATCTATGTAAAGAAAGGCTAATTTCTTCTGAAATTCTAGGTTATTTTCATTCAGCGCTACTGCTTCTTTAGCAAAGTGTAAAGCTTCTTTCATGCTTCCCATTTCCAAATAAAGATCGCTCTGCTCCATCATCGAAAGATAAAACTGTGGGTCTTCTCTTAAAGATTTCTGAAAAGCACGAAGCGCTTCCATATTTTTTTTGGCAGCTTTGTAGCACAATCCAATTTTGTAAAAAGTAAAAGCTTTGGTATATTCTAATTCAAGCTGTTCTTCGTAAACCTCAATCGCTTTTTCCCATTGTTCCATCGCTTCATAACACGCTGCTTTATTGGCATAAACTCCAGCTGCATCAGAATTAATCGCTAATAGATAATCAAAAGACTGAATTGCTTTTTCGTAGTTTTTTCGGTTGAAATAGAATTGTCCCATCTCAAACCAAGCGGTTTCTGAAAAAGGAAACTGATTGATATAATTTTGCAAAAATTCTTCTGCTTCAGCATGACGAGTCATTTCGCCATAACACATCATCGCACTTTCTAGTGCATACTCATCTTGAGGATCGTGTTTTAATGCTAATTTATAGTTTTTCAATGCATTAAAAGGGTCTTGAAGATTGTAATATTCATCTGCAATGAAATTATGTAAGAAGCTTTCTTCTTCTTCAAGTTCTAATGCTTTTTCACAAAATTCTATTGATTTTCTAGGATTTCCGTTGTTAGAATAATATTTGGCACAACAAACCAAAAAGTCGGTGCTTTCTGAACATGAAGGTTTCAACTCTTCAATTAATTGACGAGCTTGAACATATTTTTCAAGTTCTAAAAAGACTTCTAATTGCTTAACTTTCAGTTCGATAGAGTTAGGATGAAGATTTAAGCCATAATTCACAGCCATTTCTGCAAAATTAATGTCTCCCATTTCTAAATAAAAAATAACAATGTCTTCTACTTCTTCTGTGTCAAAGTAGAATTGTTCGTTATTTTCTATCATGTCTTCGAACTTTTTAGCAAGCTCATTTTCAAAAAATTCTTCCAAATGATATAAGATTTGAGATTTTAGATTCAAGATTTTAGACTTTTATTGGTCTGAATTCTTGTTTCAGAAATCGAATGAATTTTAATATTTTAAATTGATTTTCAGTGCTTTATTTGATATGTCAGGTGTTTGGATTTCAAAGATAATTTTTAAAACTTCCATCTTCTGACTTCCATCATCCAGCAATTAAATCAAACTTTTAATTTTTGCTATCATTTTGTCTGCCAGTTCATCTGCTTCTTGCTGAGAAAAGGCTTCTGTGTAAATTCTAATAATTGGCTCGGTATTAGATTTTCTTAAATGTACCCAATTTTCTGGGAAATCAATTTTCACACCGTCTATCGTAGAAATTTCTTCCACATTGAGCGAAGTCGAAATGTTATATTCTTCCTGCATTTTTACCAAAAGTGCATCAACATCAATTTCTGGAGTAAGCTCTATCTTCTTTTTACCCATGTAATATGCTGGGTATGTTGCTCTAAGCTCCGAAACTGTTTTATTTTCTTTTGCCAAATGTGTCAAAAATAATGCAACGCCTACTAAAGAATCTCTTCCGTAATGCAAATCTGGATAGATAATTCCACCATTTCCTTCTCCACCAATAACTGCATTTTTCTCCTTCATTAAAGTCACCACATTTACTTCTCCTACAGCACTTGCAAAATATTCTGAATCTAGATTTCTAGCTACATCTCTCAAAGCTCGGCTCGAAGAAAGATTAGAAATTGCAACTCCTTTCTTATGTCTCAGCAAATAGTCTGCCACAGCTACCAAAGTGTATTCTTCGCCGAACATTTCGCCATTTTCGTCAATAAGTGCCAATCTGTCTACATCTGGATCCACTACAATTCCTAAATCTGCACCTTCTTTTTTAATTAAATCACAAATGTCTGTCAAATGCTCTTTCAAAGGTTCTGGATTGTGCGGAAATTGTCCGTTTGGTTCGCAATATAACTTCACGACTTCACAGCCTAATTTTTCTAAAAGTGGCGGAAGCGAAATTCCACCGGTAGAATTTACCGCATCAAGAACGACTTTGAATTTTTTAGCTTTCACCGCTTCTACATCTACCATTGGTAAATCTAGAATTTTCTGAATATGAATATCAAAAGCATCCGTTCTAGTTTCGTATTTTCCTAAATCGTCAACTTCGGCAAAGTTGAAATCTTCTTTTTCGGCGATTTCTAGCATTTCTGCGCCATCTTTACCACTGATAAATTCTCCTTTTTCGTTGAGCAATTTCAGCGCGTTCCATTGTTTTGGGTTGTGAGAAGCGGTTAAGATAATTCCGCCATCAGCATTGAGTTCTGGAACCATTACTTCTACAGTTGGCGTAGTAGAAAGTCCTAAATCTACCACATGAATTCCCAATCCTTGTAAAGTAGCGGTAACCAATGAATTAACCATAGCACCAGAAATTCTGGCATCACGACCAATGACTAAGGTTAAATCTTTTTTATTTTTATTTTTTTGAAGCCAAGTTCCGAAAGCTGCAGTAAATTTTACTACATCTACAGGTGTAAGATTATCATCTACTTTACCACCGATGGTTCCACGGATTCCTGAAATACTTTTGATTAAAGACATATGATGTTGAGATAAATTTTTATTTGAAAATTAAATTTCTGCAAAATTACTGAATTTAGCAACAGGAATACGTTTCTTGTGGAAAAGTTTATTTTTTACAAAACACAGATATTGTCTTCTTTTATTTAACATAATTTTTGTAAAAATAAATTCATAACAGTCTTTTCATAAAAAATCACAGGGGATTTTTGAAAATCATCAATTTTACAAGAAAAAACTTGCGTAGTTTTTTTTTTTTTTTTTCATTTTTGTAGAAGATAACCATGAAAACATTTCTATTCTAGACGTGAAATTTTTTCATATATCAAAAACTAATTATTTATTAACCATTAAATTTCTTTTTTATGAAAAAATTATTGTTTACTGTAGCAATGACTACTTTCTTTTCTTTATCTGCTTTTGCAGCGGATTTTAATGCAAATGCAAATCTAAGAAATAACATTGCCTACAATGATTTGCTTGGAACGTGTACTATAACATTTACTATGTATAATTCTGCTGGAGAAGCAGTGTATTCATGGACAGAAGAATACTGGGCGTACAGTTACCAAAATTGCAAGATTTAGCTAAATATAGATTAGAACAATTAACAGCAAATTAATTTAAAATGAACCGTGATTATTTAATCACGGTTTTAATACTTATTTATTATGAAAGCAATACTAATGTTATTATTTTTCTGGACAGGAGTTTTATATTCACAAAACATAAAAGTTATTTATATGAACAAGAATTCTAAATTTACAACTTTTCAAGAAGATTTGTTCATAACAAAAAACAATATTGTAAGTATAAGAGATTCTATCACAATAAACACATTTGATGAAAAAAATTCAATGAATAATAATCAGGCGATTTTTTTCACCAAGGATAAACTGTATAAAATTTTTTATTATAAAAATAATCCGAATAAAACTATTATTAAAGATTATATTGGTGATACTATTTATTTTGTAGAGGATGATATACCAGTTATAAAATGGAGTACAAATTATAATGAAACAAAAAATATAGCTGGATTTTTATGTAACAAAGCAACTGCAGAGTTTAGAGGCTCAAAAATAACAGCTTTTTATACAAAAGATTTAAAATACAATACTGGGCCTTTTAAATTTTATGGATTAGATGGACTTATCTTAGAAATTTCAGAAAATGAAAATTTGGAATATAATTCATGGGTTGCAATAAAAGTTGATACAAATTATAAAAATGATTATAAAATCCCTGAAATTAAGGAGTCTATAAAAATTAAACTAAGAGATTTTTTAGAGATTAAAGAAAAGAAGAAAGAAGAAGATTTTGATAAAATAGTTAGTAAGGCGCCAGCTGGAACAATAATAACAAGGCATAAAATAAAGAGAAATGAAATTGAAAAAATATATGAGTGGGAATAAAAAAATATTCATATCAATGTTTATTATGATATCATTTACTGCGTTATGTCAAAATTATCGAGTAATGTATGATTATTCTTTTGTAAGTGATTCAACTAATATTAACAATATTGAAAATGAGGAAATGATACTTGATATTCACGAAGAAGGCTCTGTATTTTACAGTTATAAAAAGTATAAATTTGATTCATTAGTAATTGAGAAAAATAGAAGAAGAGAGAATATTTTGAATGGAGATCAATCAAAAATTTCTTATTTTGTTGAGAAACAATATCCTAATTTTGAGGTGATTTATCACACAAACTTAGGATATACTCATTATGCTGTTTTAGATAAACCTTCTATTAGTTGGAAATTAGAACAAGAAAAAAAAATAATAAATGGGATTGAAGTTCAAAAAGCAATTTCAAATTTTGGAAATAGAAGTTGGATAGCTTGGTATGCTAAAGATATCCCTATTTTTGATGGTCCCTATAAATTTTCGGGTCTACCTGGTTTAATCATTGAAATCACAGATACTAAAAACCAACACCAATTTAAATTTATTGGAATAGAAAAGAATAAAAATGGCTACTTAGAATTTTTAAAAACAAGAACAAAAAAGGAGCAGAAATTGAATAATACTGAATTTAAAAGTGAATGGAAATTATTTAAAAAAGACCCTGCAAGAGATTTGAAATTTAATATTTTTAATTCTAATCACGGAATTAAAATAAATTATGATGGTAAAGATTATTCAACTTCGGATATGATTAGACATCAAGAAGAAAAGGAGAATGAAAAAATTAAAAGAAGTAACAATTTTATTGAATTATCATTGTACAACTAAAAATACTCAAAGATAGATTTTATATTATTGAAGGACTCAATGAATTGTCAGACTTATTCAAGTTTCAAA
This sequence comes from Cloacibacterium normanense, assembly GCF_003860565.1. NCBI lineage: Bacteria > Pseudomonadati > Bacteroidota > Flavobacteriia > Flavobacteriales > Weeksellaceae > Cloacibacterium > Cloacibacterium normanense. The sequence goes on along the minus strand of NZ_CP034157.1, from coordinate 2,402,731 downwards.
ATATTCAATTTTTATCCTTAACTTAATTTACCTGAAACAAGGATTTTTTTAGTAAAGGTAAAAACCATAGATTTTTTCTGATTTTTCAAAGTATTACTAGATTATCATAATATTTTAAAATTAAACTTTTAGAGTTGATGAAAATTTCATTTCTAAAAATTTTGTAACACAATATCCTTTTCTTTTACTAATACTTTAGTGATAAACTTTTAAACATGAAAAAAATACTTTCATTTACCTTTATTTTATTATTTTCAATTGTAATTTTTGCTCAAAAAACCATTTCTGGAACCGTAAAAAATGATGACGGAAAACCGCTTGCAAGTGCAAGTGTAACCATAGAAGAAATAGGCAAAAATGCCATTTTAGAATATGCAATTACCGATGCCAAAGGAAATTATAAAGTGACTTTTACAAGCAATGACGAAAAAATTCTTGTAAAAGTAAAAGCTTTTAACCACCAAACCATTACCGAAAATTATAATAACGCAACTCAGACTTTGAATTTTGTGCTTCAAGAAAAAGCCACAGAAATCAAAGAAGTAAAACTGAAAACTAAACTCATTACCAAACGTGGTGACACCATTTCTTATGATTTAAAATCTTTCGAAAGTAAGGCAGATAGAAGTTTAGCAGATGTTTTGAAAAAAATTCCTGGGATTGAAGTAAATAAAGATGGTTCTATTCTCTATCAAGGTGAACCGATTAACAAATTCTATGTCAACGGAAAAGATTTAATGGAAGGAAGTTACGGCTTAATCAATAATTCTCTCCCAAAAGATGCTGTGCAAAAAGTAGAAGTGCTTGAAAATCACCAACCTGTAAAAATTCTTCAGGATAAACTTTCTTCGGAAAATGCGGCGATTAACGTGCAGCTCAAAAAATCTATTACCATGACAGGAAGAGGAGAAACTTCTCTTGGCGTGGCGCCATCTCTTTGGAATGTAAAACTTTCTCCGATGCTTTTTACTCAAAAATACCAATGGGTTTTGAATTACAAAACCAATAATATGGGAGAAGAAGTAGAAAAAGAGAATAATATTCTGGCTTTTGGGAATAGATTTGAAGGAATGAGAAGAAATTTTTCTGAAAATTCTTGGCTTTCTGTAGAAAACGCGGCTACTCCTCAAAACGTTCCTGTAAAAAGATATTTATTGAACAATGTACATTATTTATCTGCTAATGTTTTGACTAATCTTTCGAAGCAATGGGAATTAAAAGCTAATGCAAGTTATAGCAATAACGCCATAGAAAGAGAAAGCATGGTAAAAACCTTCAATGCGAATAATGATTTGACCAACACTTCATTAGTGTCTAATAATTTCTATACCAACCAAGCAAAAGGTGAAATTATTTTCTCTAAAAACGCCAACAAAAGTTTCTTTAAAAATACCACTACTTATAACGGACTTTGGAACGGAGATTTAGCGAATACTAAAAATAACAATATCGCTTCAAACCAAAGAACAAAAACGCCATCTAATAGTTTCCAAAACTCATTAAGTGCTATTATTCCTTGGAAAGAAAGATTAGTAAACGCAATGTCTTTCATCAGTTATAGAGATGACAAGCAAGATTTATTCATCAATCCAGCAAATTATGTGGTGAATTTACAAAATGTAGATGGTGGAAATAACAGTGAAGTGGTACATCAATTCCTTAATCTGAAAACTTTCGAAGCGATACATTCTGCATCTATTGGTTTGTCTAAAAAGAATTGGACTTTTACACCAGAAGTTGGTCTTAATTATACCAATAACAAACTACTTACAGATGTAAATGGCGTTACAGGAAACTCTATTCAGGATTACCAATTTAGTGGAAATGCATTAGAAAATGACATTAACTTTAAAAATCTAAAACCTTATGCACAAATGATGGTAAATTACAAGAGAGAAGGTTTAGATGTGAATTTAAGTTTCCCTGTTAATTTTAATAATATTTCTGCAACTGGAACCAATAATTTAGATAAAACTCTAAATAAAGTGACTTATGAACCAAGATTGTTTATGAGATATGATTTGACCTCATTCTGGAAATTTTCAACTTTCGCGGGAATTACCAATTCTTTTGGAAGCATCAATGATGTTTATAATGGTTTTATTCTTTTGTCTGCTAAAAATTTATCTTCTAGAAATACTGATATTCAGCAAACAAGGTCTAATTTTGTAGGGTCAAGATTAGAATACAGAAATCCATTAAATAACATTTTCTTTAATGTAAGTTATAATTTTAATGATAGAACCAATAACGTAACTTTCCTAAACGAATTAGATGAAGCAAGTCAGCAGTTTATCATCAAAGGATATAATTTAGAGAATAACAGTAAAACCAATTCTGCAAGAACAGAACTCGGGAAATATTTTCCTAAGTTTAAGACCAATGCTTCCGTAGGATATAATTACTCATTGAACAATTACCAACAATTACCGGCCAATTCTACACCTACAGAATCTAGTTTTATAGATGTAGAAGGCGTAAATCAAGGCGTAAGTGTTAAATTTAATAACAATTATTTCTCTTGGTTAAGTGTAGATTATAATGCTAATTGGAATTTTAATAACACAAAATCTCCAGACGATGCAAGGTTTAATAACAAAACCAATTTATTTAACCACGCACTTTCTGCATATGTTTATCCTTTCAAAAATCACACATTAGGATTTACTTGGGATGAATTGCATTCTAGCAACAGAGAAAGAACGGCTAAAAATGCTTTCTTTGACCTTTCTTACCAATATTCTATGTCCGAAGAAAAAATAGATTTAGAACTAAAAGTATTGAATATTACCAATAATAATGTATTCGAAAATGTAACTTTTAACTCTACCTTTAATCAGACTTCTTACACCACGGTTAACATTAGGCCGAGACAAGTGGTACTCACGCTGAAGTTTAACTTCAAATAAATTTTTCAAAATAACGAACGCAGTAAATTTTTTACTGCGTTTTTTATGATTTTTAACGAAAAACCTTTTATGGTTTTATAAATTTTTTATCTTTGTTAAAGACAATCATTTTTTTTTTAAACTTAAAAACAAACATTCTTTTTAACACACCATCATGAAAGGGATTTTAAAAATCTATCACCCAGAAGAAACCCTTAAATACCATATCTCTAGCACATATTGCAAGGCGGTTTATCTCAATTCAAAAAATTTTCTGGAAGTAGAAATCATTACAGATGATTCTTTAGACCATGTAGAAGACGATTCTCTACAATATAATTTTCCTCAGCTATCCTTAGACGTATTCGAATTTCCTATTGATTCTAATGAATTAGAAGGAAAAACATTCCGTATAGAAGATACAGACGAAGAAACCTATACAGAAGTAGACCTTTATGACGACGAAGAAGCCTATCTCTACGAGAATGAACTTAGTTTTTCTAAAGACGAAGACGATGTGCTACAATTATTCTGGCAAGGGAAAATAGATGATTTCTATACCGGTTCTGACGAACCCATTCCTTTTAAATTGAAATGTCATTTCAAAGCAGATGATATCGAAATAGAAGAGTAACTTTCTGCTGTTTTCTTTCCCGTTTAAAACCATCAGAATCTTATTTTATTTTTAAAGTTTTTTTTGAAAAGTATTTTTCAAAAAACATTCATTGCTACGAGAAATTCTACAATTTTTCACTAAATTTATCGTTTAGAAATTCGAACTTAACATTTTTCATTATGTTTTTACAAGCCACGACTACTATCATTAACAATAAAGTGACAGAGAAACAAGTATTTTCACTTTGGGATGTACTTTTCAGCGGAGGAATTATAGGAAATACCATTATGATTGCTATTTTCCTTTTGGGAATTTTAGCATTATATGTTTTTTTCGAAAGATATTTTTTCATCAAAAGAGCTTCTAAAGAAACTCCTAATTTTTTAGAAAACATTAAAGACTGCATTCATGACGGAAGAATACAATCTGCTATCGATTTATGCAGAAGAACAGATTCGCCAGAAGCCAGAATGATAGAAAAAGGCTTAACCAGAATAGGAAGACCTATTTCTGATATTTCAAATGCAATGCAAAACCAAGGTCAATTAGAAGTTTCTAAACTAGAGAAAAACCTAAATATTCTTGCTTCAGCTTCTGGAGCTGCACCTATGTTAGGTTTCTTGGGAACGGTAGTCGGAATGATTATGGCGTTTTTCGAAATTTCTAATGTTACGGGAGCAGTTTCACCGAAACTATTAGCATCGGGAATTTATACTGCGATGGCAACTACGGCAGTTGGTTTATTTGTGGGAATTCCAGCCTATTTTTTCTATAATATTTTGGTGACCAATGTAGATAGATTGGTGCTAAAAATTCAAACTCACGTGAATGAGTTTTTAGATACACTAAACAAACCACTTTAATTCTTCTAAAACCTAACCTCAAACTTTTTAAGTATGGAATTGAAAAGAAGAAATAGAGTAAGCGCCGAGTTCAGTATGGCTTCGATGACAGATATTATCTTTCTGTTATTGATATTCTTTATGATTACCAGTTCAGCAATTAGTCAAAGCGCAATAGATGTGAATTTGCCAAAAGCTGCCGCTCAAGATCCTAGTGTTACAGACCCTACAACCGTTACAATAAATGCAGATGGCAAGTATTTTGTAAATGATTTAGAGACGCCAAAAGAACAACTAGAACAAAATATTGTAAAATTGGTAGAAGGTTCGCCTAATCCTACTTTCACGATTAGAGCAGACGAAAATTGCAAGCATAAAGACGTAGTTTATGCCATGGAAATCGCCGAAAAACACAAATATGGTTTAGCGATTGCTACGGTTCAAGAATAGTCAATTGGAATGGACTAAGTCCATTTATAGAAATTAAAATCAAATTTAGCCAAACTTATATTGGAAACGATAACTCAACATAAACGAGACGAAAAAATTGACAAGCTAAAAAGCGCAACACTTACTGCGCTGATTTCGGCATTGTTGTTTTTGTTGATTTTTTATTACCAATTCGTGAGAGAAATCCCAAAAGAAGAGAAAGTAACCACTATGCTGATTAATTTCGGCGACAATAGAAACGGAAATGGAGCTGAAGAACCTGCTAATCAAGAAGGAAGTTTAGCTTCGGCAGATATCTATATCCCTGAAGAATTAAAAACTCCTGAACCACAGCCTCAAGAAATTGTAGAAACTCCAAAAGCTGTAGAAAAACCTGCAGAAAAAATCATCACAGGAAAATCCGAAAAAACTACTGCCGTAAAAACAGAGAAAACAGAAAAAAAATCTACTAAATCTTCGGAAACTACAGCTTCCAAATCTACCACCTCTAAAACATCATCCACCAGCAATACCACTGCCAAAAATGCTCAAGGTGACGGACAAGGAACCGCCGCAATTGGCAATCTTATCAAAGGAAGAGGAACGAAGACTGGAACGCAAGGAACTGATGGAACCGTTGGGAATTCTGGCGATCCTCTTGGTGGAAAAGGAGATGGTGACAGCAAAATTGGCTTAGACCGAAAACTTATTTCTTACATTCCCGGAACCATGGGAAAAGGCGGAGAACAGCCCTCTCATAACTGTACAGCAAACGGAACCATTACCATTTCTTATACGGTTGACAAAGCTGGAAACGTGATTTCAGCGCGCAGAAGCAGTGGAATTTCTGATCCATGTGTCGTTACTGCTGCGGTAATTTGGGTAAAAAAATATGTAAAAGCCGAAAAAGCCTCTACCAATTCTACCGGAACATATAAAATTACTTTTTAGATTTTTTTGGGCGCCAAATTCCTCGTTCCGCTCCCAATCTTTTTTGCGCGGCAGCGAAGCTGCCGCGCAAAAAAGGATTTCCGCTCAACTCGGGGCGCAATTCTGCAACGGAAACACGGGTTTTGCTTAAATCAAATTTTTAAAATTCTACATTTCCTTTTATCTTTGAAAAAATTTTTTTGTGTCAAAAAATACTCCAATTTCTTTTACTCAAGAAGCTTATCAAGAAGCACTAGATTGGCTTTTTGTACAAATGCCTAATTACCAAATTGACGGTCAAAAAGCGTATAAACCAGGTTTAGAAAATATTACAAAACTTTGTGATTTTTTCGGGAATTCTCAGGAAAAACTGAAGATGATTCATATTGGTGGAACTAATGGAAAAGGCTCTACCAGTAATATGTTGGCTTCAGTTTTACAAGAACAAGGATACATCGTTGGTTTGTATAATTCCCCTCATTTAATTGATTTTACGGAGAGAATTAAAATTAATGGAAATAATTGTAAGAAAGAATTTGTCTTTGATTTTATTCAAAAATTGAGGAATATTCCAGAAGAAATTCTTCCTTCTTTTTTTGAATTTACCACGATTATGTCATTTGAATATTTCTATCAAAAAAAGGTAGATTTTGCCATTATTGAAGTCGGTTTGGGCGGTAGATTAGATTCTACCAATATTATAAAACCTTTAGTTTCTGCTATTACCAATGTAGATTTAGATCATCAGAATATTTTAGGCGAAACTCTGGAAGAAATTGCCACAGAAAAAGCAGGGATTGTAAAGAATAATATTCCCATTATTTCTGGCGACGAAAGAGATTTGGTGAAAAATATTATTCAACAAAAAGCCATCGAAAATCATTCGGAATTTATAGATGCCACCAGAATTTCTACTGATTTAGAAACCGATTTGAAGGGAAATTATCAAAAGAAAAATATAAGAGTAGTTCTGGCTTTGGTAGATGAGTTGAGGAAACAAAACATAAAAATTTCTGAAAGTGCTGTTGAAAATGGCTTGATGAAAGTTCACCAAAACACCAAGTTTATTGGAAGATGGTTTCAGTTTTCAGAAAATCCGTTGATTATTTGTGACACCGCTCATAATCAAGCTGGTTTAGAAATGGTTTTTGCCCAATTGAATGCCATTGACAAATATAAACACATTGTCCTTGGTTTTGTGAATGATAAAAAAATAGATGAGGTATTGAAAATTTTACCCAAAAATGCTCAATATTACTTTGTAAAACCGTCTATTAGCAGAGGAAGAAACCCAAAAGAGTATGAAGATTTACTAATTTCTGCAAAAATAGATTTTCAAATTTTTGAAACAGTAGATGCTGGTTTTCAGGCAGCTAAAATAAAATGTAAAACAGAAGAAATGATTTTTGTGGGTGGAAGTAACTTTGTGGTGGGAGAATTTTTAGAAAAAAATTTGTAGAAATCGCAATAAGTTGTATATTTGCACCACTCAAAACGAGAAATCGTGAAAGAGGGTTCTTAGCTCAGTTGGTTCAGAGCATCTGGTTTACACCCAGAGGGTCGGGGGTTCGAATCCCTCAGGACCCACAAAAAAGGAACGAAACCTTTTCAAAAAATTCGGGTTCTTAGCTCAGTTGGTTCAGAGCATCCCGATTGATCATCGGGAGAGTCGGGGGTAACTAATCCCTCAAAAAAAATTAGGGTTCTTAGCTCAGTTGGTTCAGAGCATCTGGTTTACACCCAGAGGGTCGGGGGTTCGAATCCCTCAGGACCCACAGAAATAGAAATCTCACAGAAATGTGAGATTTTTTTTTTGTTTATAAATGATAACATACGGTAAGATTTTTCTTAATAGAATTTCATAAATTTGCATTTTAAAATTTAGGTTATGGTAAATTTTGTGTTGATTGGATTGTGTGTATTGGCGGGAATGATATTTAAATCTACCAAATCTATTCATCCAGATGCTCACAAAGGGATAAATACTTGGATTCTTTATTTGGCACTTCCAGCCGTTTCTTTTAAGTATTTACCGAAAGTAGAATGGTCTTTAGAAATGCTTTTTCCTATTTTTTCTACGGTTTTAATTGCAGTGGGAAGTTTGTTTTTCATGAAATACTATTCTCAAGCAAAAAATTACTCCAGAAGGTCTAGAAGTACATTAGAAATCGCAAGTGGATACAGCAATACTTCTTTCATTGGGTTTCCTCTTATTGCTGCTTTTTATAACGAAAAGTTATTAAGTATAGCCATTATTTCAGACCAAACCATGTTTCTTACATTGTCTACATTAGGAATTATCTCTGCTTTAAAAGGAGGAAGTAAGAGTGGTAGCGTTAGTACAAAGTTCATTTTGAAAAGATTATTTACTTTTCCTCCGTTTATAGGATGTATTAGTGCTTTGGTAATTTCTCAGTTTATAAATTTGGACTTTGCAGAACCTTTGTTTGATAAATTGGCAGGAACGGTAGCTCCTTTGGCATTATTTTCCGTTGGTTTACAATTGAAATTTAGTGGTTGGAGAAAACTTATTCCTCAGATTTCTATGTCTATGTTATACAAATTACTTTTGGCACCACTTATTGTTCTTTTGGTGGTTTTTGCTTTGGGAATTAAAGGAAATGTTGCCAAAATAAGCGTTTTTGAAGCAGCAATGCCAACACTTATTACTTCTAGTATTATTGCAGAACAATTTAGACTCAATACGAAATTGACTAATCTTATTATTGGGATTAGCATTATTGTAGGTTTTGCAACAGTAGGTTTTTGGTATTTTGTTATAGAAGCTTTGTTTTAAGTGCTTTTTGCAATGTTTTAATGGTTTTTTTTAGAAAATTTTTCTATTTATTTAAAATCATTAACTTTACCATTACTCAATTTTAGCAAATGAAAACAATTTCTGTTACCATTTTTTTAGTGATTTTTAGCTTTGGATTTTCGCAGCAGAATGATGAATTTAAAAGAGTTAAAATGTATTTTGACTCACAGAAACAACTTATAAATACAGAATTTCAAAAAAAGTACAATTCTGAAACCAATCTTTTTGTTAAAGAAAATTTGAAAAAAGATTATAATTATTTTATTCAAAAAATAGACAGCGTTCGAAATGTGGCTTATCTTGGTGCTTTAATTAGAGTTAAGAATAACGAAGGTCTTAAAAATATCAATGCTAAAAATGAAGAAATTGAATTTCAAAATGTACAAACACCAGAATTCCCCAATGGAATAGATGCTTTGAGAGAAAAAGTAGCTTCTTTATTTTATTCAAAAGGAATTGAATATTGTAAAAATGAACTCAATACTACCGTGAGTTTTGTGGTAGATGAAAATGGTTCAATTACAGATATCAAAGCAGAAGGTGAGAACATAAGTTTTAATAAACAAGCAGAAATTGCCATGTATCTTATTTCAGAAAAATTTACTAAGCCTGCTCTTCAAAAAGGAAATGCTGTAAAATATGCTTTCAGAATGCCTTTGAGTATTAAATTCGAATAATGATTATGCTAAAAATCTTTTTCTTTCTTCTTTTTACATGTGGGATAAATGCTCAACAATTAGAATCTTTAAAAACTCTAAAAACAAAGCATGACAGCATAGAAAATCAACTGAAGCTAAAATATCAGGAAGAAATTAAAGGAAAATCTGAGTCTGAAATAAGCGAAATTTATTACCAAAATCTACTCAGCAGAAGAAAAAATAATAGAGAACGTTTTAACCATTATTTTTCGGCGGTTCAAACGTATTTAGAATCTCAAAAATTGATTGGCCCAAGTCAAGAAGCAGCCCAACAAGAAATTCCAGATAAAACAGCGAATTATTCTCAAGGTTTTCCCGCTCTATATAAAGAAGTGCATGATTTTATCAAAAATCGATATCAAGATAGATTAGATGAATATTTTACCAAATCTGCTAAAATCCATTTCATTGTTCAAAATGACCATTCACTTTACATAGAAAAAGTTGAAGGATCGGAGAAAGAATTTAACGATTTAGCTTTGCTGGCATTTTTAATGACCACTGGAAAATGGGAAAGTGCTTTTCAAAGAGGAATGAATGTAAAATCTAAATTTGTCTTGCCTGTAAAATTTGTAGTAGAAGAGTAATGTTTACACCAGAATATTTTATGAAACAGGCTTTGCAAGAAGCCGAAATTGCCAAAGAAAAAGACGAAGTTCCTATTGGTTGCGTCATTGTTTTCAAAGATAGAATTATCGCGAGAGGTCATAATCTTACAGAACAATTAAATGACGTGACTGCGCACGCAGAAATGCAGGCAATTACCTCTGCAGCTAATTTTTTGGGTGGAAAATATTTAAAAGATTGTACCCTGTATGTTACGCTAGAACCTTGCGTAATGTGTGCGGGAGCTCTAACTTGGTCACAGATTTCAAAAGTTGTCATCGGTGCGAGAGATGAAAACCGGGGCTTCATCAATCAAAATGTGAAACTTCATCCTAAAACAGAAATTGTTTCGGGAATTTTAGAAAATGAATGCTCAGAAATCGTGAAAAATTTCTTTAAAAATAAAAGATAATTTTTGGGCAGCTTTTCCGCCTTCCGTTCCCGCTTTTTTACTTCACTACGTTTCGTAAAAAGAGCTTCACTCAAGTCGGGCTGCGAGATTTCGTCTAAGAAATACAGTTTTCCTCAAAAGAAAATTCTACAATTTTTTTGAAATTATTTGTCTTTCCCTAGGAAATAAAGACCTTTTAGAGTGTGTAATTTATCCGCGATGTCTATTTTATTGGTCAAAGGTTGATAAACATGAGAAACGCCACCTGTTGCAATCACGAAACATTTATCGTTTACTTCTTCGTTTATACGGTCAATAAAACCTTCTACCATTCCTAAAAATCCATAAACCATCCCCGAAGTCATACAAGAAACCGTATCATGTCCCAAAACAGATTTTGGTTTAGTGAGTTCTATTTCAGGAAGTTGTGCGGTTTGTTTCACCAAAGAATTAAGAGAAGTGATAATTCCTGGAGCGATGATTACTCCCAAAACTTCTCCATCTTCGGCTACACAACTTGCAGTAAGCGCAGTTCCGAAATCTAAAATAATTTTCTTTTTGTTGGGATAGAGAAAATGAGCTGCCACTAAATTGGCAAAAATATCAGTTCCCATTTGATTAGACTTGTGATGAATAGGAGAGTGCGTTTTTCTATCTACCACTATGGATTCTATTCCGTGAATTTTATACAAAGCACTGCTGATAATGTGTGTAAGCTGAGGTACCACAGAACCAATAATGATTTTATCTACTTTTTCTACATCTACATTGTACGTTTGGTACAGCATAGAAAATTGGGCGAAAAGTTCGTCTCTAGTTCCGTAAGGTTTGGTGTTAATAATCCAAGTAACATCACATTTACCATCAATAAAATGGCCAAATCTAATATTGGTGTTGCCAATGTTTATTACAATGCTCGTCATTGATTTTTAAAAGAAAAATTAGAGCCGAAAGTTAAGCATTTTCTGCATAAAAAAAGTTGAGAAATTTCTCAACTTTTATTTCACTTCTAAAAAATTATTTTCGGGGTTTACATCTGCCAATCTTTGTGAGAAATCTATTCCTAAAATTTGTAAATCAGATTTTTTGTAAGGAATGGTCAAAGTGTATTCTTTGGTAGTCCAATTCCAATAGTTTAAGGTTTGGAAATCTCCAAAATAATCTTTGGTTTTAGGAGTTCTCATCATATTCAGCGGAATGTGATAGTTCACCGTTTTTTTGTCTTTTGTAAAAATGCTAAAATCAATGGGCATAGGAACTTCACCGTTATTTACGAGCGTAATCGTAGTAGAATCATCATTGTATTTTACATCTTTTATGGCGTAATCTATGGTTTTGGTCGTGTTAATCCAATAGTGATGGAACCATTTCAAATCCATACCAGAAATTTGCTGTGCAATGTGGAGAAAATCTCTATCTGTAGGATGTTTAAGGTTCCAGTCTTGGTAATATTTTTTCAAAATTTTAGATAAATTTTCTTCACCCACAATGTAGCCTAATTCTACTAAGAATAATTCGCCTTTGGTGTAAGAAGCTACAGTGTAAGCCGTTCCATTATCGTGATGGTCTGCTAACCAAACTGCTGGTTCTTCTTTGCCAGATTTTACGAATCTTACATAAGACTGAATTGCATTGTAAAAAGGATTTGGCATATCATCTTTAGGGAAAAGTGCATTCATCACGAAATCTTCTGCATAACTGGTAAATCCTTCATCTAACCAAGGTTTTGTGCTTTCGTTAGTGGCAAGCATTTGCTGGTACCAAGAGTGCGCTCCTTCATGAATCATCAATCCTAATAAACCTTCCAAACTTCTCGCTTCGCCCAGAATCATGGTACACATTCCATATTCCATTCCGCCATCTCCACCTTGTACAAAACTGTAGGTAGGATAAACGTATCTGCCAAAAGTGGCATTCATCAGTTGGAAATATTTGGTAATGTAAGGTTGTGCTTCGCTCCAAAATTGTGTTTTTTCAGATTTTTGGTAGACAAAATTCACTTTTGGTCCATCTGGAACGATGAAGGTTTCTACGGAATAGTCTTTATCTGCAGCCCAAGCAAAATCTAAAATATTTTTTGCGGTAAAACGCCAAGTTGCCTTGTCGTTTTTATCTGTTTTTATCGTAGGATTTTCGGTGTAACCCTTTACTTCTGAGGGATTTTCTAAAATTCCACCTGCGCCTATTACGTAATCTTTATCAATTTTAATGGTTACATCAAAATCAGCAAAAGGAGCATGAAATTCTCTACCTACATAATCAAAAGTTGCCCAACCGTCATAATCATATTCTGCTAGTTTTGGGAACCATTGCGTCATAGTCATGTCTACACCTTCTCTGTTGTTTCTACCACTTCTACGGATTTGTTTAGGAACTACAGAATCCCAATCCATCGTAAAAGTGGTGGTAGAGTTTGGTTTTATTTTTTCGTTGAGGTAAACCTTCATAATGGTTTCTTGAACTTCAAATTTTAGAAGTTTTCCGTTTTGTTTAATCCAGTTTACGGTTTGTGAACCTTCTTCGTTTTTAGGAATAGAAGCTAATTTAGAACTTCCGAATTCAGTTAATCTTCCGTCTGCATTTTTTCCTTGGTTTTGCACTCTTTGATCCATCAAAGAATTGGGTTTAAAAGCATTCCAATACAAGTGGAAGTACACTACTGAAAGTTCATCAGGAGAATTATTGGTATATTTTATTTCTTGGTTACCGTGATAAGAGTAATTAGCAGCATCTACATCGATTTCCATTTTGTAAGAAGCTTCTTGTTGGTAATAAGCTTGTTGTTGTGCTGTAATTAATCCTACGATTAAAGAAAATATAGCAACGAGTCTATTCTTCATATCATAAATTTTTTCAAATATATAATTTTTAAATTTTTTGAAGGGGGTTTATAAAAAAAATCCTCTAGAAGAATAGACTTTTAGAGGATTTTGAAATTTATTTATTTTTAAAAACTTTCATAAGTTACATCTAAAATATTTTCATTTTTTATAAAATCATAAGTTAGTATAAAAGTTGCTAAATGTTTAGTTTTATAATCATCGGAATAAATATGAATCAAATAGCAGTCTACAAAATTTCTTGCCCAAACTAATTCATTAATAGAAATAAAATATTTATACCATTTTCTTTCTCCTAATTTGGTAGGATTAAGTTTGTTGGTTTTTAGTGCGGTAAGGATTTTGGTTTGGAGCTTACTCATAATCTATTTCAATATTAGCAATTTTATCTAATTCTGCTGAAATGCTTTTTTTGATTTGTTCTATTTTGCGATATTTTTCTGCAATTTCTTTTTGTGCTTCTAAATCAAATTCGCCTTTTGTGTTGATTGGGATTGGGATTGATAAATTTTTCACAATGGATTGAGGTAAACTTTTTTGTTTCTCTCCTTTCACATTTTCTACAAAAATTGGTTCAACAATATACATTATGTAATCCAAGTCTATTTTATCAGACTTTGGTCTTAATCCACAATTATTTCTTCCAATATTAAATTTACCAGTAACTTTTTTTATTCTTCCTGAATTACCATAAGTAACCCAAGTTAGTAGAGTTTCGTCATATTTGTAATAATTTATATATCCAAAGATGCCTTCGTTTTCTAATTGTCCAGAATAAACAGGGTATTCTCCCTTATTTTGTTCTATATATGCCTTCGTGATATTGTCTTCACCTATTATTTCTAATATTTCATCAATTTTGTAATCCTTGTTACTATAATTATTTATTATCTCAACATTCAATTCTTCAATTTGTTTTTTATAAACTGATATTTTAGATTTTATTTCATTAACAGTATTAATTTGTTCCTCAATTATTTTTAATGAATTAATATCAATATTCCCTTCTGAATTTATTGGTAATTGAATTTCAATATTCTCTATCATTGAAGGATATACTTTTGTGAATTCATCTTCTCCATTTTCTCCTTTTCTACCTTTTGCAAGATTTCTAAATGTAGGTTGAAGCAATTCTTTTATAACTTTAAGATTTAATCCCTCAATTTTTGGAACAAGTAAACCTCTATCGCCATTTATAGAAAACTTTCCCTCGATTAGTTTTATATAACCTGCAAAACCATTGGTTGCCCAAGTTAAATATACACCGTCATAATCAAAAGTATTTATATGAGTCAACGGCTCAAAATTAGAAGCAGAATATACTGGAAATTCTCCTTTATTTGAATTTCCAAAATTTCTAGTATATTTAGACTTGCCCTTTTCAATTTTAAAGATTTCTGATAATATAAAAGATTTTGTATTTAAATCATTTTTTTTTTTATCAGCAACTTCTTTTAGCTCATCTTCAAATCCTTTAATTGTGTTAGCTACATCTTCAATTAGTAATGCAAAATCTAATACAGATATTTTTTCTTTTTTATCTAAAATACCAAGATTTATTTTCTCTTCATCAGACCACCATTTATCAATAACCCAACCATTTGGAACATCTACGCTTTCAATAAACTTTTGAATATCAAAAGTTTTACATCTATTTTGATTGTTTACTTTTTCAAACCCTTTTTTATTTCCCTTAAAAATATTGAAATATTCAACAGCATCATCTAAATCATTTTGTTCAATATCAAAACGGTAAATATCTCTACTTTCTCCTATTTCACTCACCAAATACCCAAAAACAGGTTCAGACTGTTTTTCAGTTTTATTTTTCTTTTTAGTTATTGCAAGTATATATGTCTTCTTATTAGTTGTAAAAAATGTATTTAACGGTAAAGAAATAATACCATCTATCAAACATTCGTCTAACATAAACTGACGAAGATTTTTATCATTTTGCCTGTTAAAAATTCCATCAGGCACCACAATAAAAGCTTTTCCACCAGGTTTTAAAGAACGAATAATCCATTCCATAAATAAACCTTCCACTCCCATCGCATTAATCTTGTAGAAATCTTTTAGTTCTTGAACTTTGCTAATTTCTTCTTTTAAGTTACTGCTTCCTGTTGTTACATAGGGTGGATTGGTTAGGATTAAATCTATACTATTTTCATATTTTGTATCACGAAGTGTTCCTAAAATATTTTTAGTTTTTAATTCAAAAGTTTCATTAAAGACATCGGCAAATTGATTGGTAATTCCTGCATTTTTTCTGATTTGGTCAGACAAATAAATTAGCATATTGGCTTTGGCAAGAATAATGGTTTTTTGTTCTTCCTTATCAAACCCTTTATCAATTCCTATCAGTTTAATTTTCGGCTTTAAAACTCCATTTTCAACAGGGAAAAAATCTTCAATTTCATTGTTTATTAAAAGCGGTTCTAGTAAAAACTTACCAACACCACAAGCTGGATCACACATTGTAATATTTGGTTTAATATCACTTTGTGCCATTTTTGCAACTGCTCTTACCACTTTAAGAGGAGTGAAATATTGTCCCCAGTTTTTCTTACTGATACTTTCTTTAAGAAAAGTTTCAAATAATTTGCTTTTAAAATCTCTGTCAATATTTTTTAATTCGCCACCACCTTCTTTTTCATCACCAAATTTTTTGAGAATTTTAATAAAAACTGTGCCGTATCCTTTTACAGCTTCCTCGTCTTTACTTACGAAAATAGTTCCATTTATTATGGTGGTGTTATCTTTATCGGAAGCTTTGAAAAGTTTTTTAATTTCTTTTCTAATTGTTCCTGCATAATAATTTAATGTTTCTTCGGCATTATCATTAGATTTATAAATATTCATTAAATTATCATAACTTAAATGATTAGGCAGTACGTTTAAATCACTTAAATATTTGAAAATGAATAATTCAACAAAAGAATATAGACAATTTTCAGGAGTTGCACCAGCTGCCATCCACAAATCTTGCCAAATGCTTTTTGCTAACTTTGTAGGGTCTTTTAAACGAGGTTCAATTAATTGGGAATTATTTTCATCAACACTTTCAACAATTTTTTCAATTAATTTCTCTAAATCTGGATTTTTAGGGTCAAAGGGTGTTTTAATTTCTCTGCCTTTTTCATCTAAAATTAATTCTCCATTTTTAGCATTTGCCCAAATGGTATCAATAGTGTCTGTAATTACTACAAATTTAGCCTCTAAAACTTCTGCTACTTCTAAACCTTGCTTTAATGCAGATTCTTTTTGCTTTTTAGTTTTGAATTGTGAGGTAGATTTATTTTCTACAATTCCTAATGTAGTTTTTACTTTAGATTTTACAACTTCTGGAATCGAAATAATGGCATCTGGTTTTCTTTTTTCAAAACCTTTATAATCTTTTCCGTGAATAATTCCTGCTTTTTTTAATTGCAAAAGCGAAGTGCTTCCAATATTTCGGAAGTCATATTTCCCAATCTTTTCGGGATTATTGATTAAATCTCTTTGGTTCAGTTCCTCGCTCATTTTTTGATTCTAAAAAAAGAATATACATAATCTACAAAAATAACAAAAAAAGTTCCTAAAAAATATAGGAACTAAAATATTATTAATATTATTTCTTTGTTTTGTTTTTAGTAGAAGACTGTAAAATCTTTTCTAAAATTCTTAGCGTGATGAGGTACGTTGGTTTTACGCCCGTTAATCCCAAACCGCCAGAAGAAAGGGTGGAACCTGTTTCTAGTGGATTATCAGAAGCATAGTACGCATACATTACAAATAAATCTTCTGAAATGTGTTTTCTGATTTTAGAAGCCACTTGTATTGCCTTTTGATAATGCGCGCCTTCCATTTCTAACCCGATTGATTTCCAAGAAGTAGTCATGAAATAAGTAAGAATATCTTTATTTTGTAAAGAAGTTCCAAGAACGGTAATCATACTGCCTTCAAAGGCTCTAAGTTCATCATCCACAAAATCTTCTAATTTAAGAGCGTTTTCAAAAGGGTAGTTATCTGCAGTTCCTTCAAAAATATGTGACGTAGGAATCATAATATCACCTTTTTCGCCCGTTAAAATACCTGCTTTCCCCATAATGGAAACAGATTTTACATTCATGGTGTACACATTTCCTTCGTATTCGAATGGTCTTAATAACTCATCCATCACTTCAAAAGCCTGTTCACCAAAAGCGTAATCAAAAACCATTAAAACATCATCTCCTTTGTATCCAGAATTGGCAAATGGAGAGTTTTTGAGGTCTACTTTTGATAAATCAATTAACTGTACATCTATATTACTACCAGAATTATCGTCTATGTAAATCATTTCTTTAGAAATTGCATATTCCAGAACTTTATCTCTAAGTTCCTTTTTGTTAGAAATTTCTTCGTAAAGTGAATAATCTACATCTTTAGTATTCTTTTTCTTCAATGCGTCATTGGCAAAAAGCATGTTTTTTACCGAGTGCATATTCGCAGAAATAATATGTAAAGGTCTGTTTAATAAATTGTTATCTCCTAGAACTTGTTTTACGTGATTTGCCCATTTTTCACCGAAATAGTGGTGACCAACTCTTTCTTTTAGAATAGCACTGAAATGAATTTCTCTTTCTCTCACTTGTTTCAAGTCGTCAAAACTTACTTTTCCTAAGTGATAAATAATTTTGAAAAGTCTATCAGGATTATGGTCTTCGCCGAAATTATTATAAGCATTAAGCGTTTCTTCGAAAGTTCTTCCCAAAAGCGAAGAAAGATGAATAAGAGCTACTTCTTTTTCTTTTCTGCTGAATTTTTTCTCACCTTTTGCAACTTGTTCTATAATTTTCCAAGAACGTTTTGGTTCTCCGTCTTCATCAATTAAGAAAGCAATGTTTCTTATTTTGTCTGCTTCTATATATAAAAAGGTAAGGTGAGTTAGAATATCATAAATTTCTGAACGACCAAGTAGAACTTCTATGTTCATTTGGTGTTCATCTATTCTATAGCAATTTCTTCTACGTTTTTTAGGAACTATAGGTTCAAAACTTCCTTTGTCAAAACCTTCGTCTGAAGTAAGGTGAATAAATGCGCATTCTTCTATACCTTCTGGTAATCTGTCTAATACATATAATAAACCATCTAGTTCTACTTTATTAGGAACATTCATGGTTCCGTAGATTTCTGGATTGATGATTTTTAGAAGGCTTCTAATGCTATCACCCGAAACTCCTGAAGGTTTAAAAAATCCTCTGTAAAACAAATGTCTCATAGAGACATAAATTCTTTCGATTGCTTCTGTTGTTTCTCTTGCTCTAGAATTTGCCATATATATTTTGTTTTTAAAAAAGTCTACAAAGATACAATTTTTATTTTGAATTTAAGATAAAGTACTTAATTGTATTGATTTTGAGGTGTTTAAGTTATTTTTTTTTCAAATGATTTTGTTTCTCTAAAGTATGAACAAAAGCACAAACAAAGATTAATTTTACATTAAAATAGATTTAAGTTATCGGTTTTACTAATTTTCTAATTTAAAATCTATATAAAATTTATGATTACCCTTAAAATTTTAGGGGTATTTTATAAAAGTTTCGATTTTTTACTTAAATTTGCTGAAAATTTTAACACCTATATGTCAACATTAAGATTTAAAGCGTTAGAAACGCTTCCTTTTAAAAACTTTAGAAAAGATAATCATGTAGATGTTCCTGCAAAATTATCAGAATTGTATTGCGAAAATGTTTTCTCTGAAGAAA
Source organism: Cloacibacterium normanense (assembly GCF_003860565.1). Taxonomy (NCBI): domain Bacteria; kingdom Pseudomonadati; phylum Bacteroidota; class Flavobacteriia; order Flavobacteriales; family Weeksellaceae; genus Cloacibacterium; species Cloacibacterium normanense. Next base: position 2,383,944 of record NZ_CP034157.1, on the reverse strand, counting down.
CCATGAGAGAATATTTAACCAAAGAAGCATTTCAGTCTATCTTAGATGCTATAAGAAAAGGAACAAAAATCCAAAGACATATCGCAGATCAGGTTGCTGTAGCAATGAAAGATTGGGCTTTGTCTAAAGGAGTGACTCACTACACTCACTGGTTTCAGCCATTAACTGGAGCTACTGCAGAAAAGCACGATTCATTTTTTACTCCAATTGAAGGGGGAAGAGCTATCGAAAGATTTAACGGTGGAATGCTTATTCAGCAAGAACCAGACGCTTCTTCTTTCCCAAATGGTGGAATTAGAAATACTTTCGAAGCGAGAGGTTATACCGCTTGGGATCCTACTTCTCCAGCTTTTATTATGGGAACTACACTTTGTATTCCTTCTATTTTCATTTCTTATACTGGTGAAACATTAGATTACAAAGCACCATTATTAAGAGCTTTACATGCTGTAGACGAAGCCGCAACAGAAGTAATGCAATATTTTGACAAAAATGTAACGAAGGTGGTTCCTACTCTAGGTTGGGAACAAGAATACTTTTTAGTTGATTCTGCATTATATCAATCAAGACCAGACTTAGTATTAACTGGTAAAACATTGTTAGGACATTCTCCAGCAAAAGGTCAACAGTTAGATGATCATTATTTCGGTTCTATTCCTACTAGAGTGATGAATTTTATGAAGGAGCTAGAAATAGAATGTATGAAATTAGGAATTCCTGTTACAACTAGACATAATGAAGTTGCTCCAAATCAATTTGAGTTGGCTCCAATGTTTGAAGAAGCAAACGTAGCTGTAGACCACAATTCATTATTAATGGATGTAATGGCAAGAGTAGCTCACAAACATCATTTCCATATTTTATTACACGAAAAACCATTTGCTGGAGTAAACGGAAGTGGAAAACACAATAACTGGTCACTTTCTACAGATACTGGCGAAAATTTACTAAGCCCAGGGAAAAATCCTAAGAAAAACTTACAGTTTTTGACTTTCTTCGTGAATACGATTAAAGCAGTTCATGAATATGCAGATTTATTAAGAGCAAGCATTGCTTCTGCAAGTAATGACCACAGATTAGGAGCTAACGAAGCGCCACCAGCAATTATTTCTGTTTTCATCGGTTCTCAATTATATAGTGTACTTTCTGAATTAGAAAAAGTAACTAATGGAAAACTTTCTCCAGAAGAAAAGACAGAATTAAAACTAAATGTAGTAGGTAAAATTCCAGAAATTTTATTAGACAATACAGATAGAAACAGAACTTCGCCTTTTGCATTTACAGGAAATAAATTTGAGATTAGAGCGGTAGGTTCTTCTGCAAATTGTGCAGAATCTATGACGGTAATGAACACCATCGCTGCAAAACAATTAAAAGAATTCAAAAAAGAAGTAGATGCTTTAATTGAAAAAGGTCTTAAAAAAGATGAAGCTATTTTCAATGTGTTAAGAGAATACATCAAACAATCGAAAAACATCATGTTCGAAGGAGATGGATATTCTGATGACTGGGCAAAAGAAGCGCAGAAAAGAGGTTTATCTAACCTTAAAACTACTCCAGAAGCTTTGGAAAGAGAAATGGACAAAAAGTTCGTGAAACTTTACGAAGAAATGGGCGTTTTCTCTCATGTAGAAGTAGAAGCTAGAAACGAAATTAAGTTAGAAAAATATTCTACAGTAATTGATATTGAAGCTAGAGTTTTGGCAGATATTGCTAGAAATCACATCATTCCAGCTGCATTAAACTATCAGAACAGATTGATAGACAATGTGAAAGGATTAAAAGAAATTTTCGGAGATAAAGAATTCAAGGCTTTAGCAAAAGAACAAATGAGTTTAATTACTCAGATTTCTGAAAACGTTTCTATTATTAAGTTAGGAGTAGAAGAGTTGTTAAAAGCAAAAGATAAAGCAAAATCTACTACCAACTCGCAGAAACAGGCAGAAGCCTATTGTAACGAAGTGAAGCCATTGTTTGATAAAATTAGGGAAGCATCAGACGCATTAGAAATGATGGTAGATGATGAGCTTTGGCCACTCACAAAATACAGAGAATTATTATTCACTAGATAATCACAACTTCCCTCTCCTTTTCGAGAGGGATTTTTTTTTAATAATTAATATGAAAATAGATATCCTAAAAACCGAATCCCATCACAAAGATTTCCAAAAATTAGTCTACGAATTAGATCTTTATCTTGCAGAAATAGATGGAGAAGACCATTCTTTTTATGCTCAATATAATAAGCTAGATGCTATAAAAAACTGTATTATTATTTATTTAGACAAAGAACCCATTGCTTGTGGTGCTTATAAAAAATATGATGACCAAACCATCGAAGTTAAGAGAATGTTTACCAAAGAAAAATATAGAGGAAAAGGCTATGCTAAAATGGTGCTTTTGCTTTTAGAAAAATGGGCAAAAGAAGAAGGTTACAATTTTTCTGTTTTAGAAACTGGAGTTCAGCAAGTTTCGGCGGTTCATCTTTATGAAAAGTCCGGCTATTCACGTATTCCTAATTATGAACCTTATGAAAATGTAGAAAATAGCATTTGTTTTCTAAAACAGTTAGTGTATTGATTTTAAGAAATTTACATAATAAATTTAATAATAAAGAATTTCCTTCGTTAAAGTTTACATCATTATAGACTAGCGTTATATAATTTATAGATTTTGACAATATTTTGTTAAAAAGTCTTAAAAAAAAATTCCGCAGGATTTCCAAAATAGGAGCCTCGCGGTATTTTTTTTTTAACAAATGAAAGACAAATGTTAAAAATTGTTAAAATTTTTGATTAGCTGACAATTATCAAGTCCTAAAAAACTTGGATGATATACTTTTGTCTTGTCTAAAAAAGAAATCTACTCAGATAATCAAATAAATATGAAGAAAAGAGTTTTGCTAAGTTTGGTTGCAATTATTTCCATCTTCTCGTTGCAATCTTGTGTTACAAACTATGTTGTTTCTACACCTACTAAGTACAAATCTAGTACCAACTTAGAGAAAATTAATACTAGAAATATGAACTCTGCAAGTAAAAGTTCTTATGATAGTTATAATGCCTCTTTTGAAATGGCAAAAAAATCAGAAATGGCTGCTTTGATTACAGGAGCGATTTCTCACGCTAAAACGATTGATGATATTCTAAGTGAAGCGAATACATATCTTGGAACTCCTTACAGATTTGGTGGTTCTACCAGAAGTGGAATAGATTGTTCAGCATTCGTTTTAAATGTTTACGAAGAAACTACAGGTTTAGAATTGCCAAGAGTAGCGGCAGAACAAGCTGAGCTAGGAGAAAGAGTAGAGAGACAGCAATTGCAAAAAGGAGATTTAGTTTTCTTTGCGCACAACAGGAGAATCTCTCACGTAGGAATAGTACAAGAAGTTACACCAGAAGGAGAAATTAAATTTATTCATGCAGCTACTTCTAGAGGCGTTATGGTTTCTTCACTTAATGATTCTTATTGGGGACCAAAATATAGATTTGCCAAAAGAATTCTAAAAGAAGATCAAAATATTGCTACTGCAGAAGCAACGAATTAATATAGATTAATTAAATTAAATAGTTGAGTTGTCCTAAAAAAGGTTGACTCGTTAATAATTCAAATATAGTTAAATCGTAGCAGAATTAATTCTGTTACGATTTATTTTTTTCCATTGTTTTAAATGTATTATTGTTTGTTGATGCGCTTGGTTTGGAGTTATCATATTAATTGACATATGTATTCTAAAATTGTTGTATAAAGTTATGGCTTGTGTAACTTGTTTGTTTAAATTTTGATAGTTTTCAAATATTTCATGTAAACCAAATTCTTCTTTTAAAATTCCATTTACTCTTTCTGCTACTGCATTTTCATATGGGTCGTTTTCTTGCGTCATACTAATTAAAATATTGTTTTTCTTTAACAAATCGGTATATTCTTTACTGCAATATTGTAAACCTCTATCAGAATGGTGTATAAGTTGATTTTTTGTTTCCCTGTTAATCAAAGCCATTTCTAAAGCTTTTACTGTAGTTGAACTCATTAAATTATCTGACAGTTGATAACCAACGATTTTCTTGGAACAAGCATCAGTGAGTAAATGCAAATAGTATGTTTTCTCTTTTGTTCGTAAATAAGTTATATCAGCAACCCAAACTTGATCAGGCCTGTTAAGTACTAAATTGCTAATTAAATTTGGATAGCGTTTCATCCAATGTCTTGAGTTTGTTGTTTTGTAATATCTTCGAACTTTAGGTACTTTTAAATATTCTGCTTTTAAAAAATCTAAAAAATTATCCCGACCAATTGATATATGATGTTTTATAAATTCATCTTGTAACATTACATAAAGTTTCTTGCCACCTGTTCGTGGTAATTGCTTACGAATAGTAACTACTAAACTTCGTAATAATTCTGAGTTGTATTTAGGTGTTCTAACGTTTTTCTTTCGCTTGTAAAATGCTTGTTTTGTGTATCCAAACAGTTCGCATAATTCATAAGTGGCCAATGAACTATTTACATTTATTTCTTCGACTGCTTGGAACCAGACTTTTTTACAATATCAATTTTAAGTTCACGTTCAGCTATTTCAATAAATCGTTTGAATACTTTTAATTCTTCTTCTTTTTTTGCTAATTGAGCTTCTAGCTCTTTTATACGCTGTTGTTGAGGATCTTTCATAGGACGACCAATAGTTAATTTATCTTCATAGGTAAATTTACCATATTTTTTTAACCATCTTGGTAGACAACTATTGCCTAGAATATTGTAACGTCTTCGAAGTTCTGCTTTAGTAAATAAACCCCTCTCAAATTCACTTACAACTTGACGTTTAAATGCTTCGCTATAAATTTGTGGGGCACTTGGAATTTTTGAAATTTTCTTTTTTGTTGACATATTATCTAATTTTTAGTCAACTTTTTTCAGGACAAGACAAGTGATAAAAAACCTCCGCAAATCGTTGCGGAGGTTTTTTTATTTATACGAGTGAATTCTTATCTGCGTAATTTAATTTAAAGAAAATAGCGGTCATAATAGAGAATGCTAAAAACGAACTTCCTCCGTAACTGAAGTAAGGTAATGGAATTCCCACTGTAGGAAATAGTCCCATTACCATTCCTAAATTGATGGAAAAGTGCATGAGTAATATTCCAGCAAAACAATAACCGAAAACTCGATTAAAAGTATTTTTTTGAGTCTCGGCTAAGTAAAATATTCTGCCAATATAAATAGCATAAAATAGCACCAAAAGAAAACTTCCGAAGAAGCCCCATTCTTCTCCCACTGTACAGAAAATATAGTCTGTTTCTTGTTCAGGAACGAATTTCCCTTGAGTTACAGAACCTTGTTTATAACCTTTTCCCCAAAATCCGCCAGAACCAATAGCCGTTTTAGAATACAATAAGTTATAACCAGAAGTGTCTCGGAAAGCTTTTTCACCTTTGTAGAGAACTTCTATTCTTTCTCGCTGATGCTTTGGTAGTTTTTCCATGATTTTTGGAGTTCCAAAACTGATGCCGGCTAAAATTCCCAAACTTCCGACAATGGTGACTATCGTAGGAACGCTCCAATGAATTTTTTGATAATTAAAGAGAATGAAAATGAGGACTAAACCTACTAGAACTCCAGTAATGTAAAGAGGATTAAACGCAATCGACAAAAGAAAAACAGCGGCTAAAACAAACCCTACTATAAATAGCCAGCCATTTAAACCTTCTCTGTATAAAGCAATTGCAAATGCAGTAAATACTAATAATGAACCTACATCTGGAATGGATAAAACAACTAAAGCTGGCACTCCAATAATCGCTAAAACCGTCAACTGTGATTTTCTCATTTTCAGATTAAAATCAGGTCCAGAAACGTAATTGGCGAGCATAAGTGCTGTTCCGATTTTTGCGAATTCAACGGGTTGCATGGTAAATCCGCCAAACTTGTACCAGTTTTTTTGACCTAAAATTTCAGTTCCAAAAACATGTAAACCTGCTAATGAAAGGACGCCCAATATGAAAAAAATTCCTGCAAAGTTTTCAAAAAACTTTGTTCTCATGGTGAAAATTACAAGTCCTACCACGAGTGAAATTCCAAAAAATATAAATTGTTTGGTTCCTAATCCTTCGTCTACACTATAAATATTTGCTATTGCAAAAAGTGAAATAGCCAAGTATAGAAAAATGCCAAGTTTATCAATTCCTTCTGCCCATTTCATCTTTTACGTTTTATTATTTTTAGTGGTGTCTTTTAATTTTTTAGGGTTTTGTGCTGCCTTCTTTTCATTGAGTAATCTTAGGCTGTCTTCTAGTTTTTTCAATTGAATAGGGTCTGGTTTTGGCGCGGTATACCAACCTTTTTTGGTAAGATGATTGATGTACATTCGCTTGTACTCTCCCATGAAACTAGATTTTATCATTCTATCATAAAGATGAGGTCTCTTAATATCTCCTAACAAATATTTTTCAGCGATGATGGTAGAAGCTGGACCTGCCCAAGTTGCACCAAAACCAGCGTGTTCTATTACTGCAACTACTACAATTTTTGGTTTATCAGCAGGTGCTGCCATTACAAAAATTGAATTATCTTTTCCTCCAGGAACCTGTGCAGTTCCTGTTTTTCCGAGTTGTGTGAATTCTTTAGAAGCAAGTCCTCTAGCTGTTCCGCCAATGAAAACATCTTTCATACCTTTTAGAACCACATCAAAATATCTAGGTTCTACTTTGGTCACATGTTTTTTCTTAAATCTTTCGTCTGGATTAGGTTTTCCGTCAATAGATTTCACAATATGTGGTGTAAAATACCAACCTCTATTAACAATAGCGGCAGTAAAATTTGCCATTTGAAGCGGAGTAAGTAGAACGTCTCCTTGTCCCATTCCATTAAAAATAGCAGATTCATACGGATGCCATTTTTCCCCTAATCTTTTGGTATAAAATTCTCCAGATGGAATTTTTCCTTTTGCACCAACTGCCAAGTCATTATTCATAAATTCTCCTAAACCGAAGCTATTCATGATTTCTTTCCATTCATCTATGGCTCTGTTTCTTCCTTTTGGGCCGTATTTTTCGGTGATTTTATAATAAACACTAGAAAAATAATTGTTGCAAGATTTTTCTATGGCTTTTTCCATTCCGATTGGCCAAAAAGTTCCACAGTGACAACCGATGGTATGTCTTCCCATTCTATAGCCATGTCTACATGTAAATTTTGTAGAATCACTGATGACTTTCATCTGATAGCCAGCTAGTGCAGTCAATAATTTAAAAGGCGAACCTGGAGGATAAGCTGCCTGAACTGAACGGTCATAAGTAGGTTTGTTATCATAGATGGTGTCGTTTGCCAATCTATAAATATTTCTTTTTTTGTTAGGCCCTGTAAAAAGATTTGGGTCTATGTCTGGCCCAGTTGCGAGCGCTAAAATTTCTCCATTATTTGGGTCAAGTGCTACAATTGCACCATGCTTATTCACGAGCATTTCTTCTGCAATTCTTTGCAAATCATAGTCTATGGTAAGCGTTAAATCTTTACCAGAAACCACTTCTTTATCTAACTCACCGTTTTTATAAGGACCTACATTTCTCAGTTTAATGTCTTTCTGAATGTAGCGCATTCCTTTTTCGCCACGCAATTGTTTTTCGTAGGCGCGCTCTATTCCTGTAATCCCAGCAATATCACCAGGCAAATAATAAAGAGAATCTTTTTTGATGTAATTTTCGTTGACCTGATTGGTATAGCCAAGTAAATTTCCTGAAGTAGAAACTTCATACTTACGTTGAGGTCTTTCTACAATGTTAAAAGCTGGATATTTGAAGATAATTTCTTGAATTCTAGCGATTTCCTCTCTGCTCATATCACTTTTGAAAGTCATAGGAGTGAGCTTAGAGTAATATTTTTCCTTTTTAATGGACTCTATTTTTTTGATGAAATCTTTTTTGTTGATTTTTAATAAATTACAAAAACCCAAAGTGTCAAAATCTGGCGTCATTTGACTTTGGGTAAAAGAAATTTCATAAGAAGGCTGGTTACCTACTAAAATTTTTCCGTTTCGGTCAAAGATTATTCCACGTTGAGGAATGACATAGTCTATTTTGATAGAAGTATTGGCGGCATTGAGCGCATATCTATCTGTAAGCAACTGTAAATAGACCAATCTTGCCACAAAAATTGCGGCAATGAGAAAGAGAAATAAGGTAATTTTATAATAGGCTGTTTTCAAACTTTTTCTTTGATTTTAAATGCTAACGAATAGAGGAGTACAAATATTATAGAAATAACACTGGTTACTAAAATATTAAGTATTACTTCAAAAAACCTGTCGAATTTAAAAAATTCTATACTCTGAACTAATAGTTGATGCACAAAAATACTTGAAAAAATATAAAATAGAAACTGCGACCACTGAAGATTATGGAAAGAAAATACATCCGAAGAGACTTCTGTGGAAGTTTTGAAAATAATGGTTCTAAAATAGGCGATAAGTGTAGTGGCAAATGCATTGATACCCCAAGTTCCTAAAAATGCGTCTATAGATAATCCTAAAATAAAACTCGCCGATAGGAAAATATAGAGATTCCTGTAAAAAGGATAAAACAAAACAAAAATAATGTAGATGACAGGAGTATATTTACCAGCAATATCTATTCTGTTAAATAAAAATATTTGCAATGTGACTAACATTGCGATTAATAAAACATCTGTAAATAAATTTCTACTGATCATTGTTTATCGTGGCATCAAGGGTATCTTGAATTTGTTTTACTTCTAATTTTTTTAAATTTCTTACAACATAAACTTTGTTAAGTTGTCCCATTTTTTGGCTAAGTTCTACAGAAATATCCCAATATCCCGTTTTAGAATCTACTTCGTAGCCAGCAACTCTACCAATCATAATTCCTTGTGGGAAAATTGCAGATTTGCCATCTGTAACTACGGTGTCGCCAACTTTTATCGGCACATATTTAGGAATGTCTGATAAATGCATGGTTCTAGAATTTTCGCCTCTCCAGGTAAGCGTTCCGAAAAATCCAGAATCTTTAAGAGAAGCATTAATTCTAATTTTGTTCATGCTGAGTACAGATTGTACTAATGCATAATTATTAGTGGTATTGATCACAATTCCTGCAATTCCTTGTGGTGCAATTACACCCATTTTAGGGAAAACACCATGTCTTTTTCCTCTGTTGATGGTAAAATAATTGTCTTTTCTAATGATAGAATTATTTACAATTTCACCATCTACGAAAGTGTAAATCTGTCCACCACCAATCGTGTCGGTAACTCTTACAAAACTAGGATTTTTAATTTTTTCTTTACCGTATAATTCTTGCATCAGCGTTTTATTCTGAGCAACTAATTCTTCATTAATTTGCTTCAGTTTTAAGTAGCTGGTTCCTTCGTCTATGTAACCAGAAACCCAAGCATTAAACGCGGTAGTTTGTGCTGCAATAAAAGATTGTTGCATTGAGTTTCTACTGAAAATCAATGTTACGGCAATTATTTGTAAAAAAAGAAAGAACAGAAATAATCCGTTCTTGCTAAATAATCTTATCAAAAACCCCATTCTATAACTAGGTTTTTACTTATTTTATAAGGAAATTAAATTTATCCATGTTTTTAAGAGCAATACCTGTTCCACGAACAACTGCTCTTAATGGGTCTTCTGCTACGAAAACTGGTAATCCTGTTTTCTTGTGAAGTCTGTCTGCTAAACCTCTTAATAAAGCACCACCACCAGCTAAATAAATACCAGTTTTGTAAATATCTGCTGCTAATTCTGGCGGAGTAAGAGAAAGCGTTTCCATTACTGCATCTTCTATTCTGATGATAGATTTATCTAGAGCTCTTGCGATTTCTTTATAACCTACCATAATTTCTTTTGGTTTACCGGTAATTAAATCTCTACCTTGTACTGGAATATCTTCTACATCTACATCTAATTCTTCTACTGCAGAACCTACTTCTATTTTCACTCTTTCTGCTGTTCTTTCTCCGATGTATAAATTATGATGCGTTCTTAAATAATAAGCAATATCATTCGTGAAAACATCACCTGCAATTTTCACAGATTTATCACAAACAATACCACCAAGAGCCACTACTGCAATTTCTGTAGTACCACCACCTATATCGATAATCATGTTACCTTCAGGTTTTTGTACATCAATTCCTACACCTATTGCTGCAGCCATTGGTTCATAAATTAATCTTACTTCTTTAGCATTAACTTTTTGAGCAGAATCTCTTACCGCTCTTTTTTCTACTTCTGTAATACCAGAAGGAATACAAATTACAATTCTAAGAGAAGGCTGAATTAATTTTCCTTTGATACCAGGAATTTGTTTAATAAATTCCTTAATCATGTGTTCAGATGCAGCAAAATCTGCAATTACACCATCTTTTAGCGGACGAATCGTTTTAATATCTTCGTGCGTTTTTCCTTGCATGTGTTTCGCTTGTTCTCCTACGGCAATTGCTTTTCCAGATGAACGCTCGATAGCCACGATTGACGGCTGGTCAATCACGATTTTATTATTATGTATGATAAGTGTGTTCGCTGTTCCTAAGTCTATCGCAATTTCTTGCGTGAACATATCAAATAACCCCATTTTCTTCTATAAATTTTTAAGTGACAAAGATATAAATTTCAGAGCATTTAAAAATAATGAAAAACAAAAAATATCGTTAAAATTTTATAAATTTTTAAATGCTTGTTGTAACTTTAAACTCGAAACTTTAAAAATTATTTTTCTCTGTTGAGAATTTAATGAATTTCAATTCTTAAAATAATTTAATATTCAGATTTTCAAATGATTAAAAGAATTAGCCCACAAGAGACCTATCTTCTTAGACGAGAAATCCTTAGAAAAAATCTTCCTCAAGAATCTCATGAATTTAATGGTGATTTTGATGACCAAACTTTTCATCTAGGTTATTTTGTGGAAGATAGAATTGTGGGGATTATCACGGTCTTGCAAAATGGAGAAATTGCTCAAATTAGAGGAATGGCAGTTTCAGAAGATTATCAAGGAAAAGGTATAGGGAAAAAATTGGTAGAAATGGCTGAGGAAATTTTGAGAGAAGCACAAATTCAAAAAATTTGGATGAATGCCAGAGAAACAGCTGCGGAATTTTACCAAAAATTAGGGTATAAAATTGAAGGTGAATTGTTTAACATAAAACCTATCGGGTTTCATTATGTAATGACCAAATATTTCAATTCATAACATCTATTAAAATATGATGAAAATTAGAAATTTTATATCATAATAATGATTAAATTTGCAAACTTGAAATGAATTCTCTTGCGAAGACATATAATACACAGAACTTCACTGTTTTAAGCATTAGTTTTGAAAAAGCCAATGCCGAAATCAGAGGTAAATTTGCGTTTTTTGATGAACACGTAAAACAGTTCGTAAAAGAAATTCATGAAAAGAAACTTGGTGATGCATTTGTAGTTTCTACTTGTAACAGAACCGAAATCTACACTACTTCTCATAATTATATTGCGATTGCAGAGATGTATTGCAAGAGTGTAGACGTAAGTTTGATGGATTTCATGCAGTTTGTAAATGTGATGAAAAACGAAGAAGCGCTTTATCATCTATTCAGGGTTTCTGCAGGCTTAGAAAGTCAGATTTTAGGAGACTTCGAAATTATTGGTCAGATAAAAAATGCTTACCATCGATTCAAAAAACACAAAAGTTTTAGCAATCCTTACTTAGAGAGAGCCATCAATTCGGCGATTCAAATTTCTAAAAGAATTAAAAACGAAACCGCACTTTCAAACGGAGCAGCTTCTGTTTCTTATGCAGCGGTTCATTATATCTTAAAAACTCAAAAACAGATTTCAGAAAAGAATATTCTCCTTTTAGGAACTGGCGAAATCGGTCAAAATACTGTAGAAAATTTGGTGAAACATGTTTATCAGCCAAAAGTAAAAATCGCCAACCGTTCTTATGAAAAAGCTGAGAAAATTGCAGAAAAGTATAGTATTCCGCAAATTGCTTTTGAAAATTTTGAAGAAGAACTGAAATCTACAGATATTCTTATCGTTGCAACTGGCGCTTCTCATCCGATTATTCACCAAAAACATTTTCCAAATGGAAAAGAAACATTGGTGATAGACCTTTCTATTCCAAATAATGTAGATAAAAAAGTAGCGGAAAGTAAAGCGGTGCAATTGGTAGACGTAGACGAATTGTCTAAGCATATTCAAGAAACCATCGAGCAACGCAAGAAAGAAATTCCTAAAGCGGAGAAAATCATCAAGGAAATGACCAAAGAATTTTTGGCTTGGGAAAGAAAAAGAAAATTCGCACCGAATATTCATCAGTTCAAAGCTGCGCTGAAACATATCGAAGACCATGAAATGCATAATTTCCACAGAAAACACAGATATGTGGATATAGAAGACATGGAACTCACCGAAAAATTGATTCAAAAAATCACCAATAGATTTGCGAAATATATCATCGAAAATCCGCTTCGTGCTGAAGAAGTTACTAAGTTGATGAACGAAATTTTGGTAGAACAACCTAAAGAAGAGTTCAACAAAAAACATCAGTAATTTTAGAATTTACGATTTAGGATTTACGAAGTTTTCAAGAAAATAAATTTTTATAATGATTAGAATAGGTACCAGAAATTCGCCTCTTGCAATGTGGCAAGCAAAAGAAGTAGAACAAAAATTACAAAATTTAGGCTACGAAACAGTGCTGGTTCCTGTGCTTTCTTCTGGTGATAAAAATCTTAATCAACCACTTTATTCTCTAGGAATTACGGGCGTTTTTACCAAAGATTTGGACATCGCTTTACTCAATAATGAAATAGATATTGCAGTACATTCTCTGAAAGATGTTCCTACCATTTTACCTCAAAATATAGAAGTTTCTGCCGTTCTAGAAAGAGATTTTCCGCAAGATGTTTTGGTGAGAAAATCTTCTTCTAAAAATAAAGATTTAGCAGAACTTAAAATCGCAACCAGCAGTTTGAGAAGAAGAGCTTTTTGGTCAGAAAAATTCCCGAACACTCAGTTTTCAGATATCAGAGGAAATGTTCAGACGCGTCTAAAGAAATTAGAAGAAGGAGATTTTGATGCTACGCTTTTTTCTTTGGCAGGTATTAAAAGAATGGAAATGGAGTTGGAATATGAAATGCTAGATTTTATGATTTCTGCGCCTAGTCAAGGAGTTGTAGCGATTTCCAGTAGAGTAGATGATGTAGAAACCAAAGCAATTTTGCAAAAAATCAATCATAAAACCACTCAAATTTGCGTTGAAATAGAACGTAATTTCCTCAGAACTTTAGAAGGTGGCTGTACTGCGCCAATTGGAGCCATCGCAGTTTTTGAAGAAAATAAAATCAAATTTTCGGGAAGATTAAATTCTTTAGATGGAAGTAAAACGATAAATGTAGTTGAAGAATTTGAATATGATGATTCTGAAAATTACGGTAAAAAATTTGCAGAATTTGTGCTAAAAAACGGAGGAAAAGAAATGATGGAAGAAATTAAGAAACAAATAAAGGAATAGAGTCGTCATGAAAATCCTTTTCACCAAAACCGGAATCGAACATGAGGTTTCAGAGAAATTAGAAACCGGTTTTTCTTGTGATTTTAAGGATTTTATAGCGATTGAAAAAATTAAAACCAAACCTTTTCCACTTAAGAATTCTTCACTTATTTTCACGAGTGTAAATGCTGTAAAATCTTTCTTTGAAAATGGCTTTCAGCCGAATGAAAACTTTCAAGAAGTACATTATAATAAAATCTACGCAGTAGGTCTTAAAACCAAAAAAGAATTGAGAAATAACGGTTTTGGAACCTTTAAAGTGAAGAAACATCTTAATGATTTGTCTGAATTTATTCTCAAGCATAGTCAAAAAGAAAATTTTATTCACTTCTGTGGAAATTTAGCGCTTGATATTTTAGATAAAGCATTACCACTGCAGAATATTTCTTACAAAAAAGTAGTGCTTTACCATACTAAAATTCTCTACCCAAAAATTCATGAAAAATATGAGGCTGTAGTTTTTTTTAGTCCAAGTGGAGTTCGTAGTTTTGCGAAGTTTAATTCCTTAGAAAATTTGAAAATCTTTTCTATCGGACAAACGACAGAAAAGGAGCTGAGAAAATTTACACAAAATAAAATTTTTACCAGTAAAGAAAGCAATTTAGAAGATTTAATTAAAATAATAATGTCTCACAGATAGCACAGATTTTTAATTTAAAATTTAATTCTTTCATTGATTGAAATTAAATCAGTTAAAGACTAAGAAATAGAAATCTTGAATTTATTTTCTGTGAAAATCTGTGTAATCTGTGAGAAGCAAAATAATAAAAATGATAAAAAACGACCTATATTTAAGAGCATTACGAGGCGAAACTGTAGAAAGACCACCGGTTTGGATGATGAGACAAGCAGGAAGATATTTGCCAGAATTCATTGCACTTCGTGACCAATATGATTTCTTCACGCGTTGTCAAACTCCAGAATTGGCAGCAGAAATTACTGTTCAACCGATTAGAAGATTTCCGCTAGATGCAGCGATTTTATTTTCTGATATTTTGGTAGTTCCACAAGCGATGGGAATTGATTTCAAAATGAAAGAATCAGTTGGACCATGGCTAGATACACCAATTAGAAGCTTAGAACAAGTACAAAATCTTCAAGTAGAAGGAGCAGAAGAAAATCTGAAATATGTTTATGATGCAATTGACATCACTTTACAGAAATTAGAAAACGAAATTCCTTTGATTGGTTTTGCTGGTTCACCTTGGACACTTCTTTGTTATGCAGTAGAAGGAAAAGGTTCTAAATCTTTTGATATTGCGAAGTCGTTTTGCTTTACTCAACCAGAAGCAGCGCATTTGCTTTTACAAAAAATTACAGATGTAACCATCGCTTATTTAAAGAGAAAAGTACAAAGCGGAGTTTCTGCGGTACAGATTTTTGATTCTTGGGGCGGAATGCTTTCTCCTGAAGATTATCAAGAGTTTTCTTGGAAATATATCAATCAAATTGTAGAAGCTTTAGCTCCAGAAGCTCACGTTGTAGTTTTTGCGAAAGGTTGTTGGTATGCTTTAGAAGAAATGACTAAATCTAAAGTTTCTGCTCTTGGTGTAGATTGGACGATTACACCAGAATTGGCAAGAAAATTTACCAATAATTCTATAACCCTTCAAGGGAATTTTGATCCTGCAAGATTACATTCTTCGCCAGAAGTCATTAGAAAAATGGTTCATGAAATGATTGATAGATTTGGCAAAGACAAATACATTGCTAATCTAGGTCACGGAATTTTGCCAAACATTCCTTTAGAAAACGCCGAAGCTTTTATTAGAGCAGTGGTAGAATGGAAGGGTTAAAAACCCATCTTTATATAAATTAAAAATCCTCAGAATTTTCTGAGGATTTTTGTATTATTTCACTTCTGTGATAAATTTATCTTTTGGTTTTCTTACTTTTTCAAGTTTTTCTAACCAGTCTTTTTCAGTGTCTCTGTAACCAAGAGGTAAAAGTAAAACACTTCTTAATCCTTTTTCTCTTAAACCAAGAATTTCGTCTACTTTTTCTGGGCTGAAACCTTCCATTGGAGTAGCGTCTACACCTTCGAAAGCAGCTGCAATAATTGCAGCACCGAATGCAATGTACGCTTGTTTTGCAGTATGTACGAAGTTTTCTTCAGCAGATTTAGGAACATAAGTGTTCAATAAAAATTGTCTGTAGTTTTCCCAACCATCATTAGTAAAACCTCTTACTTCGTTCGTTAAATCAAACATATAGTTGATTCTTTCTGCAGTGTAAGTATCCCAAGCTGCGAAAACCAAAACATGAGAAGCATCTGCAACTTGCGGTTGATTACTTGCTGCTTCTTTCAATTGATTTTTAACCTCTTGATTAGACACCACGAAAATTTCGAAAGGCTGTAAACCGCTAGAAGTAGGAGCAAGACGTGCTGCTTCTAAAATTCTTTCAAGTTTTTCATCGCTTACTTTTTCTCCGTTCATCGCTTTTGCAGCGTATCTCCACTTTAATTTATCTAATAATTCCATTTTAAAAAAAAATTTTACAAAGATAAGTTATGATGAGCGGTTTTGTCATTGATTTATGTTAAGAAAAGCATAGAAAAAATAAACCGCTCAAGAAATTGAACGGTTTTAATCTACGAAAGTTTCTTTTATAACCTCCTTTATTTTTAAAATTTCATTTTCAGAAATTTTACCAAAAATTTTGGTAATTCTTCTCTTATCGACAGTTCTTATTTGGTCTATCACTACCCAACCTTTTGTTTCTTTTCCTTTTATTTCAATTCTTGTAGGATAAGCTTTAGATGTACTTGTTATTGGTGCAATAATTAAAGTTTGGAGAAATTTATTCATTTCGTTGGGTGAAATGATAAGGCAAGGTCTGGTTTTTTTAATCTCGCTTCCGATTGTAGGATCTAGATTTACCAAAACAATTTCGTATTGATTTAGTTCCATTCTTCAAAATTTTCATCGTCAAAAACATCATCAATAAGCAATTGGTCATCGCCATTTTTGTGCATTTCTTGGAAGGCTTTTTCCCAATTTTTCCTAGGTTCTGCTTTAGGTTTTAAAACAATGAAGCCTTTTTCTAAAATGAGTTCTATTTTATCTTGAATATTATATTTCTCTAGAATAGTTTTTGAAAGTCTTATTCCTTTAGAATTTCCTATGTTGATGATTGATAGTTCCATGAGCTAAATTTTGTAATTACAAAGTAATAACAAAAATCATTCCTTTCCAAAAATTATTGATTATATTTTTTATAAATTTTGAAAGCAAGAAAAATTAAAAAGGCAATTAAAACAAAAATTAAAGTTTGTGTTAAGAACAAACCAGAACTAAATTCTGATATTTCCATAGTTATATTTTTAGTTTTTATTCAACTCCAAAAGAGGATCAATGTATTCTCTGTCGTTGCTCAATCGTGGCACTTTGTTTTGTCCGCCCAGTTTTCCTCTAGATTCCATCCATTGATAGAAAAGTTTTTCTTTTGCCATGTGAATAATTGGCGGATTCAGCGTCATGTTGAGGTAACGTTTCGCTTCGTAATCAGAATTGATAGATTTCAAAGTATCATCAAAAATTTTAGAAAACGCCTCAAAATTATTAGGATGTTTGGCAAATTCAATCAACCATTCATGCGCTCCAGATTTTCCTTCGCTCATAAAAACGGGCGCTCCTGTATAATCTAAAACGTGAGCTTCTGTGGCATCACATGCTTTTTTAAGCGCAGTTTCTACATTGTCTATCATTAATTCTTCGCCAAAAGCATTGATGTAATGTTTGGTTCTGCCAGAAATCTGAATTCGATGCGGAGAAAGAGATGTAAATTTTACGGTATCACCGATTAAATAACGCCAAAGTCCACCATTGGTAGAAATAACCACTGCATAATTTTTGCCGAGTTCTACTTCTTCCAAAGGAATCGCTTGAAGATTATTGCGGTCAAATTTATCCATCGGAATAAATTCGTAGAAAATTCCGTAATCCAGCATCAGAAGCATTTCATCACTACCACTTCTGTCTTGAATTCCAAAGAAACCTTCAGAAGCGTTGTAAATTTCGTAGTAATTAATGT
This sequence comes from Cloacibacterium normanense, assembly GCF_003860565.1. Lineage (NCBI taxonomy): Bacteria > Pseudomonadati > Bacteroidota > Flavobacteriia > Flavobacteriales > Weeksellaceae > Cloacibacterium > Cloacibacterium normanense. The sequence continues at coordinate 2,366,356 of NZ_CP034157.1, read as the reverse complement.
TTTTGCCGATGATTTTTTTATACTGTTCTCTGTACGGTTTAAAACTGATTCCACCGTGGAAAAACACTTCTAAATTTGGGAAAATTTCAGAAATATTGCCTTTTCCTGTTTCGGTTAAAATTCTTTGAAGCAAAACCATCATCCAACTTGGTACGCCGGTTAAACTTCCTACATCTTGGTTTTTAACTTCTGAAACGATGGCTTTCAGTTTGGTTTCCCATTCTGACATTAGGGAAGTTTTTTTGCTGGGAACCGTTGTAATTTCTACCCAAAAAGGAAGATTTTCTATCAAAATAGCAGATAAATCTCCGAACTTAGTATTGAAACTTTCGTACAATTCTGCACTTCCGCCTAATCTTAAATTTTTATTAAGAAATAATTTATTATCAGGATGATTGTTTGCATAAATAGAAATTAAATCCTTTCCTGCTTTGTAATGACACTCTTCTAAACTTTCGTCTGAAATAGGGATGAATTTGCTTTTGGCATTGGTCGTTCCAGAAGATTTAGCAAATTGGCGAATAACTCCTGGCCAAGAAATATCTTTTTGCCCTTGTCTTGCTTTTTCTATGTAAGGCTCGAATTCTTCATAGTTTACGATAGGAACTTGTTGCTGAAAATCTCGGTAAGAAGAAATGTCTTTGAAACCGAATTTTTTGCCGTATTCTGTTTCTTCTGCATGAAAAAGCTGAGAAAATAAAACTCCGTTTTGAGTTTCAATAGGATGTTTCATAAAATTCTGAATTTGGTCTATTCTTTGTCGAATAAACCAATTTACAGCCATATTGAAGAGAGCCTTTGTTGCCATTGCTCAAATTTAATAAATTTTTTGAGAATTTTGTAATTAGAATGCAACAAAAATCCGCTCTAAAAATTTAGAACGGATTGAGGATTATTTTAGAGAAAATTTTAGCAAAATTCTTCGTAAGCTGCTTGTAAATTCGCCGCAATAGCACCTGCAGGATTTCCTTCGATGTGGTGTCTTTCTAACATGTGAACCAATTCGCCATCTTTGAAAAGCGCAACACAAGGTGAACTTGGTGGGAATGGTGCAAAATGTTTTCTAGCTTCTGCTACCGCTTCTGTGTCAAAACCTGCAAAAACAGTAGTCAAATGGTCTGGTTTTTTATCACCAGTTAAAGAATAAATAACGCCTGGTCTTGCTGCTCCTGCTGCGCAACCACAAACCGAATTTACCATAACTAGGGTAGTTCCCGGTTGTTTAAGTGCATCATTTACTTGTTCTGCTGAGGTAAGGTCTTGGAAACCTTTATCTGTGAGTTCTGCCTTCATTGGCATTACTAAATCTGCTGGATACATAATATATATTTTATTTAATGATTAGAAAATTCAAGATTTTGTAGTGCAAATTTATAATTAAAATTTGGAAAATTCTATTTAATTCTATTATCAAAAATATGCCAAAAATCTATTAAGACAAAATGACTCCTTTTTAATGAAAAAAGCCGATGAATTTTTCATCGGCTCTTTATCGTTAATATGAAAATTTAATTATGATAATAGTTTTTTCACCATTTCAGAGATAGATTTTCCATCTGATTTTCCTGCCAAAGTTTTAGAAGCAGTTCCCATAACTTTTCCTAAGTCTTTTAGAGATTCTGCGCCTACTTCGGTAATAATTTTTTTAATTTCTGCTTCCAATTCTTCCGCAGAAAGTTGAGCAGGTAAAAATTGTTCAATCACTTTCATTTGTGCCAATTCTACCTCTGCCAAATCATTTCTATTTTGAGCAACAAATTGTTCGTAAGAATCTTTTCTTTGCTTAATCATTCTTTGGAGAATGGCAATTTCTTGTTCTGCAGAAACATCAGCTCCTTTTGCTTCAGTTTTGAGCAGGAGAATTTGAGATTTTACGGCTCTTAGAGAGTCAAGAGCAACTTTGTCTTTTTCTCTCATTGCGGTTTTAATCGCTTCGTTTATGGTAAGTTCTAAACTCATTTTTTTCTAAATTTTAAAAATTTTAATCTACGTCTTTGTTTAAAAACTTGTTCTCTCTGAGTTGTACTCTTCCGTTGTTTTCAGAAAGGAAACTAGAAATTTGCTGTTGAGAAGCATTTTCGTGACCTATATTGATGTTTTTTCTTCTGAAAGCAGGAATGTTTTCGAATTCATTTTCGTTTTCTATCGTCTGATAACGAGAGTTGAACTCTTTCAACTTATCTCTTCTTGCCTGAACTTTTTCTGTAGCAGTATTTTTTTCAATAAATTTAAATTCCTCTTCAATTTTAGTTTCTGTAAAAGTGATTTTTTCTTCAGTGTGATTTTCAAAAACGGTTTTTACTTCTTCTATTTCTTCTGCAATTTTGAAGGTAAATTCAATAGGTTTTTCTTCAACTAAAGTTTTCGTTTCTGCTTTTGGTTTATACGTTTCTACCGTTTTTTCCTCTACAATGAAAGAAATTTCTTCTTTGGTTTCTTCCACAGAAAGTTTCACATTTTCTACTTCTTGTGCAGCATTAAACTGAGTTTCTTCAATAATAGTCGTTTTCTTTTCTTCTGTTTCAAAAGTGAAAGATTGAGATTCTAAAACGTCTTCATCATCAAATGAAAATAATTCTAAAACATTATTTTCTTGTTCTTCTACTTCAAAAGTTTGATAACTGCTTTCGATGCTTAAACTTTCGTCTTCAAAAAATCTAAGTTCTTCTATTCTTTCTTCCATTACTGCCGCTTGTGTTTCTGCAAATTGATTCACAGAATTGCTAGGGAAGTCTGGAGTGTTGCTCTCATTAGAATCATCTAAGAAAAACATGCTTTTTGATGAATTTTGCATTGGATTTTCTTGAGATTTTTCAGTAGAAGTTCTGCCAAATGGAGATTCTCTCTTCACTTTTGGAGAAGAAGGAGTATCTTCTAATGAATATCTAATTTTTTCGGTTGGACCTGCATATTTTTGATCATCCGCTGCAAAACCAGTGGCAATAACCAATACGCTGATAGAATCTCCCAATTCTGCATCTGTTCCTACACCGAAAATAATATCTGCAGTGTTTCCTGCTTCGCGCTGAATGTGGTCATTAATTAAGCCGATTTCGTCCATTGTAGCTTCTTCGTTTCCACTTCTGATAAGGAGAAGAACGTTTTTAGCGCCTGTGATTTTATTATCGTTTAATAATGGAGAATCGAGTGCTTTTTTCACTGCTTCTTCTGCTTTGTTTTCACCAGAAGCGGTTCCTGTAGACATGAGAGCAGTTCCTGAATTTTGTAAAACTGAACGCGCATCACGGAAGTCTATATTTACATCGAAATAACCAGTAATCACTTCTGCCATACCTTTAGCAGCATTGGCTAACACTTCATCTGCCTTAGCAAAACCAGATTTGAAGCCAAGGTTACCGAACTGTTGACGAAGTTTATCGTTATTAATAACAATTAAGGAATCTACATTATTGCGAAGTTTTTCTAAACCATTTTCGGCTTGTTCTAGTCTTCTTTTTCCTTCAAAACTAAAAGGAACGGTAACAATACCAATGGTTAAAATTCCCATTTCTTTGGCAATTTTTGCAATAACAGGAGCAGCACCAGTACCAGTTCCGCCACCCATTCCTGCGGTTATGAAAACCATTTTGGTATTATGACCTAGAACAGCTTTGATTTCATCAATACTTTCTAAGGCAGATTTTTCTCCAACTTCTGGATCTGCTCCAGCTCCTAAACCTTCTGTAATGGCAGCTCCTAACTGAACTTTTGTAGAAATTGGGTTATTATCTAGTGTTTGTGCATCGGTGTTACAAATGATAAAATCTACTCCATGAATTCCTTTCTCGTACATGTGTTTCAACGCATTGTTACCTCCACCACCTACACCAATTACTTTTATGATAGATGAATTTCCTTTTGGTAAATCGAATGAAAACCCTGTATTTAATGTATTTTCCATATATTTTCGATGTATAAAAGTTACTTACTTATTTTAGTGTTATTCGTTTTAATTATTCTACTTCTTCGAAGAATTTTTTTACTTTTTCAAGGATGGATTGTCCAAAAGTAGGTTTGTTCTTCTTCACTTCCTCGATGTGTTGTGTAATTTCTTGCTCCTCAGTTTTTACTTCTTCTACTGTATTTTCTGCTTGAGGAACTTCTATTACTTTTGGCTCTTCTACAGGTTTTTCTACAGGTTTTTTATCATGAATTTTTAAACTTTCCATCAATAAACCAATTGAAGTAGCAAATTCTGGAGATTTTAGATATTGGTTTTTGTCATTGGCAATATATTCATTGGCAAAACCAATTCTCGCATCAAATCCTGTTACATAATTGGCTAACTGACGAAGGTTTTTAAGATTAGAACCGCCACCGGTTAAAACAATTCCCGCGATGAGTTTACGTTTTTGTTCATAAGCTCCATAGGCTTTTAATTCTGTATTTACCATTTCGAGAATTTCTTCTACTCTTGCATTGATAATACTTGCCAAAGATTTTAGAGAAATTTCTTTGTCTGGTCTTCCGTGTAAACCTGGAATGGTAACAAACGTAGAGTCTTTTTCTAAATCTGGAACGGCAGACCCGAATTTTACTTTCAGTTGCTCTGCATGTTTTTCTATGATTGAACAGCCTTCTTTAATATCATCTGTGATAATTCCGCCACCATAAGGAATGACGCAAGTATGACGAATGATGTTATCTTTAAAAATAGCAATATCTGTAGTACCACCACCGATGTCTACGATGGCAACTCCCGCTTCTTTTTCTTCAGTAGTAAGAACAGCTTCTGAAGAGGCAAGAGGTTCTAGAGTAAGCGCTTCCATTTCTAAACCAGCTTCGCGAACGCAACGCGCGATATTTCTGATGCTTCCCATTTGACCAACAACTACGTGGAAATTTGCTTCTAGACGTTTTCCGTGCATACCGATTGGTTCTTGGATTTCGCCTTCAGAATCTACTTTGTACTCTTGTGGAAGCACGTGTATGATTTCTTCACCAGGAAGCATGACCAGTTTTTTTACTTGGTCTTTTAAGATTTCTATATCTTCATCTGTGATATATTTATCTGGGTTTTCTCTCATGATGTAATCTGAGTGTTGCAGACTACGAATGTGTTTGCCTGCGATACCTACGGTTACTCTATGAATAGGAACTCCTGAAGATTTTTCTGCTTCTGAAATAGCAGCTTTGATAGAGCTTATCGTTTGAGAAATATTGTTCACAATTCCTTTGTGAACGCCCAAACTTTTGGCTTTACCTACGCCTAAAACTTCAATTTTTCCGTGGGCATTTTTTCTGCCTACAATGGCAACAATTTTCGTGGTACCAATGTCTAAACCTACTGAATAATCATGTGTTTCCATATATTGCTGTTCTCTTTTTTTAATTAATTGTTTTTTCTTCGGTTTTTTGTGTTCCTGTTACGGTGTTTATTAGGGTTTGTTCATTTGTTTGTAAACTATCTTCTTCGGGTTTATAGCCAGAATTAAGCGTGGTTACGATTTGGTTATCATATTTCACAGAAATTTTAGAATATTTTTCTGGAGCTTGATAAACCAAATATTTTTCTACAAATGTTTTAAAACCTTTTACTTTAAAATCTATTCTATCTAAATCACCGATTTCTACTTTATAGTTTCCGTCGCTGGTTGCAAGATTGAAGTTTCCGTTTTCTTTTGTAATGCCTACAAAGAAATTTTTGCAGAAACTGTCTTTGTTTATTTTTTCTATTAACTCAATGAGTTTTTTATACTCTTTCTTCTTCACGTCGCCAGAAACCAGCATGCAAGGATGAGAGTATGTTTTAGAAATTGGGAATTCTATTCCTTTTTTGTCTACATAAAATCCTTTTCCTCCATTATTTAATCTAAAAACGGGAACTCTTTGTTTGATGTCAACATTCAGTTTTCCATTTAAATTCAAATAAACGTTTGCGCTATCTACAGCAGGCAATTCGTTTAATTTTTTTTCTAAACTCGGGATATCTACATCGCCCACTTTTTTTGTAGAATTATACCTTTCTACAATGGTTCTAATGTCTTTTTCGTCTACAAAATAAACAGGAGAGGAGCTATCATTTAATTTTACGATGATAGATTGCTCATCAATTTTTCGGTCATTGAATCTCTTCAAAGAGAAGCTCAATAGAAATCCGAAGATGACTACTGTGACAAAAATTTTGAGAATTCTCCACTTGTTTTTCATAAACTTACGTCCGAGTTTTTCTAATTTTAATTTTTCAATGTACCAATCCAATTCATAATTGGATCATACAAAGTGTCTATATTTCCTGCGCCTACTGTAAGCAAAATGTCAAAATCTTTTTCTTTGATTTTGTCAAAGGCTTCGCTTAAACTGCACACTTCTTTTTTCTCTAACTGTACTTTTTCTAGCAACCAATCAGAAGTTACCCCTTCAAAATCTTTTTGTAATTCTCTTGCTGGATAAATGTCTAATAATAACAATTCATCTGCTGCCGCTAAACTTTCTGCAAAACCATCTGCAAAATCTCTGGTTCTGCTGAATAAATGTGGCTGAAACGCTACCAACAGTTTTTTATTTGGGTTAAAAGTTCTGATGGAACCAATTACCGCATTCAGTTCTGTTGGGTGGTGCGCATAATCATCTACATAAATCTTACCATTTTCAAAAGTATGTTTGGTATAACGTCTTTTAATTCCTTTGAAACTAGAAATTCCTTCTTGAATTGCCGAAAAATCTGCTCCCAAATTGTGCAAAACTGCAATCGCAGCCGTTGCATTTTCTACATTATGCGTTCCCGGAATTTGCCATGCAAATTCTACGGTTTGTTCGCCCGCATGAAAATCAAACATCATCCAACCGTCTACAATGTGCAGATTATCAGAATAATAATCAGCTTCTTCATTTACTGCATACGTTTTACAAGGTCTGCCAATATTTACGCCTTTTCTCACAAAAAGTTGGTCGTTTTCTGGCACTAAATCTGCAAAATCTCTAAATCCTTGTTCTATGGTTTCAGTATCTCCATAAATATCAAGATGGTCTGCATCAATAGAAGTAATAATTGCCCAATCTGGTGAAAGATTGAGGAAACTTCTGTCATATTCATCAGCTTCTAAAACAGACATTTCTGTCCCGTTAAAGATGAAATTTGACTTGTAATTTTCTGCAATTCCACCTAAAAATCCTGAAAATGGAAGATTCGCCACTTTGCAAAGATGTGCTACCAAACTTGAAGTAGTAGTTTTGCCATGCGTTCCTGCTACTGCGATACAATTGGTATCTTCGGTAATCATACCGAGAACTTTTGCACGTTTTAAAACTTCAAAACCATTTTCATTAAAATAATCTAAAATTCCCAAAACTTTAATCGCAGGTGTATAAATCACTAATGTTTCTTCTTTCTTCAAAGACGAAATTTTCTCATCTACCACATCTTCAAAAGTGATAGAAATTCCTTCCTTTTGAAGTTCTGTAGTGAGTTTGGTTTCGGTTTTATCATAACCCAAAACATTTTTCCCAGCAGCATGGAAATATCTTGCCAAAGCAGACATCCCGATTCCACCGATTCCTACGAAGTAAAAGTTTTGATAGTTTTTCATTTCTTTTATGTTTTACGTTTTGTCATTTTGAATGGAGTGAAACGGAATGAAAAATCTTTAAATAGATTCTTCACTACACTTTGTTTCGCTCAGAATGACAGACGTTTACTCTTTAATATTCAAATTCTTAAAAATCTCATCTACAATTTCTTCTGTCGCTTTTGGTTTTGCAAAAAAATCTAAATTTTGAGCCATTTCTTTTCTCAAACCTTCGTTTTCGCAAATTTCTGAAAGCGTGTTCCAGAATTTCTCTTTCATCTCTGTGTCTTTCACCATTTTAGCAGCGTTTTTGTCCACCAAAGTCTGAGCGTTTTTGGTTTGATGATCTTCTGCCGCAAAAGGAAAAGGAACCAGCAAAACTGGCTTTTTAGCAATGGCTAATTCAGAAATCGCAATCGCTCCAGCTCTAGAAACAATTACATCTGCCGCAGAATAAGCCATTTCCATGTTTTTAATAAATTCTACAATTTGAATGTTTCTGCTGTGAATGTCTTTCGTTTCTTCTAAAATATTTTTATAATCTAGTTTACCAGTTTGCCAAATGAGTTGGTAATTTTTTTCTAAAACTTGATTAATGTTTTCTTTCCAGCCGTTGTTCAAAGTTCTAGAACCTAAAGAACCGCCTACTGAAAGTATCGTTAATTTCCCTTTTTCTAAACCTAATTTTTCTTTGGCTAAATCGCTGTCAATGATATCAGTAATAATGTTTTTTCTGATAGGATTTCCTAAAAATAACGTTTTCGTTCCGTGGAAGAATTTTTCCATATTTGGATAAGAGGTGAAAACGGTTTTTGCTTTTTTAGCATTGAAAATATTGGTTTTCCCAGGAAGAGAATTCTGCTCTTGAATAAAAGTAGGGATTCCCATTCTCGCAGCAATGAATAATGCTGGTCCACTTGCAAAACCTCCTGTTCCTACCGCAAAATCTGGTTGGAATTCTTTGATGATTTTTCTAGCTTTAAGCAAACTAGAAATCACTTTGAATGGCAAATTAACATTAGCCAAAAGATTACCTCTGTCAAAGCCTGCAATGTTTAATCCTTCAATTTTGAAGCCAGCTTGCGGAACTTTTTCCATCTCCATTTTTCCATTGGCACCCATGAACAAAAATTCTGCATCAGGAAAACGTTTTTGTATTTCCTGCGCAATGGCAACAGCAGGAAAGATGTGACCACCTGTTCCACCACCACTCATTAAAACTTTTAATTTTTTGCTCATATCTTTATCATTTTTTTGACAAGTCTCGACTTGTCACTACGCTATATCATTAATTTCTTCTACATTCTGTTTTTTGCCCATTCCTTCTTCTTCGAAGGTGAGAATTCTTGAACTTACATTCAGAATAATTCCTAATTGAAGATAAGTTACGAGCATTGATGTTCCACCGTAACTTATTAAAGGCAACGGTTGTCCTGTTACTGGAATAAGATTTACCGCTACAGCAATATTTACTGCGAGTTGCACGAAAATCATAATTCCTAAACTCAGCACCAATAAACTCCCGAAAAATGCCCGCATTTTACTGGCAATCATCACGATTCTAATCATCATAATCATGTATAAAGTGATGAGTGCGAATGCTCCAAAAAAACCATATTCTTCTACAATAATGGCGAAAATAAAATCCGAAGCAGACTGTGGAAGCATCTGTTTCAATGCAGATTTTCCTGGTCCCATTCCTGTAATTCCGCCATGAACTATGGCTGCTTTTGCTTGGTTGACTTGGTAATTTTTTGCTTTTACAGTTTCGTCTTCTACATTGGCATTTTTCTTAGAATTGGCAAAAGTTTCTATTCTACTTACCCAAGTATGAACACGATTGCTGCCAATTAAATCTGTTTTTAAAGCCAAAAACAAGAAAATTCCCACAAAAAGTCCTGAAATTCCTAAAAATCCAAGGATGTATTTGGAGGAAAGTTGACCAACCAACATTACTGCTAATGAAACTATTAGAATCATCAAAGCAGTAGAACCATTGTCTTTTGCAACCAAAATGAAAACCAATAAAACTGGTCCGAAAATGTAAAATATGTTTTCTATCGGAAGTCTTTCTCTTTTAATTTTTTTAGTTAAATATCTGCACAAATAGATAATTAACATGAGGTATGCAAAACTTGAAGGCTGAAAAGAAATAGGGGTTCCAGGGATTTTTAACCAACGAGAAGCAGACGCTCCGTCGATTTTTTGTCCCGTAAACATGGTTACAAAAAGTAAAATCACCATAATTCCGAGAAGGATACTGCTCAGTTTTCCGATGTGTTCGTATTTTACTGTTCCTACAGCTCTCATAATGGCTAAACCTAAGAAAACAAAAAACATATGCTTGATAACGTGTCCCGTAGTTGTACCATTCTGCACAATGTATTCTAAGTTAGAACTTGCAGAATATACAGGGAACACGGAAAAGAAGGAGATTAAAATAATCACCATCCAAAGCACTTTGTCGCCTTTTAAAAGTTCAAATTTGTTTTCTTGTTGTTCCATTCTTTATTTCATAGGATTGAAATCCTATTTTATTTCTTATCGCCACTTCGTGGCTCTTTTTTAATTATTTTTTAAAACTTCTTCTTTAAATAATTGTCCTCTATGTTCATAGTTATTGAATAAATCAAAACTTGCACAACAAGGAGAAAGTAAAACTGTGTCGCCTTTTTCTGCTAAAGATTTTGCAGTTTTCACCGCTTCTTCCATGCTAGAAGTATCTACGATAATGTCTTTTTTGTCTTTGAAAAATTCTATAATTTTAGAATTATCCAATCCAAGACAAACAATCGCTTTTACTTTTCTTTTTACTAAATCTTCTATTTCCGTATAATCATTTCCTTTGTCTGTTCCACCAACAATCCAAACCGTTGGTGTTTTCATGCTTTCTAAAGCATAGTAGGTAGCGTTTACATTGGTTGCTTTAGAATCGTTAATGAATTTTACACCATTAATTTCGGCTACACCTTCTAATCTGTGTTCTACTGCTTGGAAAGTCATCAGAGAATTTCTAATGCTTTCATTGCTGATATTCAACAGTTTACTAGCAATAGAGGCAGCTAAACTATTCGCAACATTATGCGTTCCCATCAGAGATAAATCTTCAATTTTCATAGAAAACTCATCGTGAAGTTTTACCACAATTTTTTCCTCTTCTGTAAAACCACCTTCCTCTAGTTTTTCCTTCATAGAGAAAGGAATTTGCTTCACTCGCAAATCTAATTCTTGAAGCAGTTTTTGACTCATTTCATCGTCTTTATTGTAGATGAAATAATTGTCATTTTCTTGATTTTCGGCAATTCTAAATTTTGCCAAAGCATATTCTTCGTAGTTGTAATTGTATTGGTCAAGATGATCTGGACTCAAATTCAACAATAAAGAAATATATGGTCTAAAATTCTGAATATCATCCAGTTGGAAGCTACTAACTTCCAGTACATAATAATCAAAATTCTCTTGCGCAACTTGCATTGCGAAACTTTTGCCGATGTTCCCACCTAAACCTACATTTAAATTGTCATTTTTCAGAATGTGATAAATGAGCGATGTAGTAGTGGTTTTCCCATTACTTCCTGTGATGGCGATGATTTTGGCATTGGTAAATTCTGCACCGAATTCTATCTCCGAAGATAGTCTGATTCCTTTTGCTTTGATTTTTTGAACCATTTCAGCTTTCTTAGGAACTCCTGGAGATTTTATGACCCAATCTGCAGCAAGAATTCTTTCTTCATCGTGGTTTTTTTCTTCAAACTCGATTCCGTTTTCTACCAAAACTTTTTTGTAATTCTCTTTAATTTCGCCTTTGTCTGAAAGAAAAACTTCCAAACCTTTAGTTTTAGCCAAAATTGCAGCGCCCACTCCACTTTCTCCTCCTCCTAGAATTACGACTTTCATTTTTTCCATTTCGATTTTTATTTCAAACCTATTTATTTTGTTGGATTAAAAACCAACGTTCTCATATCTTTTGTTCCTTTGGAACTTAGTTTTTATCTAATTTTCAGTGTTATTAAACAAACAATCGCCAACATAACTCCTATAATAATCATTCTGTTAACAATTTTGCTTTCATGGAAACCACTTTTCTGATAATGGTGATGAAGTGGAGACATTTTAAACAATCTGTTATTCTGAGCGTACTCTAATCCGTACTTTTTCTTTCTGTATTTAAAAACTGCTACTTGCAGCATTACTGAAAGATTTTCGATTAAGAAAATCCCACATAAAACTGGAATCAATAATTCTTTTCTTAAAATAATTGCCAAAACAGCAATTACACCTCCTAACATCAAACTACCAGTGTCGCCCATAAAAACTTGAGCTGGATAAGTATTATACCAAAAAAATCCTATGGTTGCTCCAATTAGAGCAACTGCGAAAATGGTGGTTTCTCCCATGTTCGGAAGGAACATAATATTCAGATAATCAGCGAAAATGATGTTTCCTGAGAGGTAGGCAAAAAAGGCAAGTGTTCCTAAAATTACCACACTCGTTCCTGCAGCAAGTCCATCAATTCCGTCTGTAATATTGGCTCCATTAGAAACAGCGGTCACAATGAAAATTACCAGTGGAATAAAAATAATCCAAGCCCATTCTTCTTGCGAAGATTCGTCCATCCAGAAAAGAATTTTGCTGTAGTCAAATTCATTATTTTTCATAAATGGAACGGTAGAAATTGTTTCTCTTTCTGCTGGAGCGAAGTTTTGAGAAACGCTGGTTCTATTGATTTCGTGAGCATCAGCATATTTTCTTTTGATGGTAATGTCTGGGTGAAAATACATGGTAACTCCTACGATTAGCCCTAAACCAACTTGACCAATAATTTTAAAAATTCCGCTTAAACCGTCTTTATTTTTCTTTATTTTTTTGAGATAATCGTCTATGAAACCGATGGCGCCCATCCAAAGCATAGAAACTATTAACAGAAGAACATAAATATTAAATTTTGTAAATAAAAGAACAGGAATAATGGTGGCAAAAATGATGATTAAACCTCCCATAGTTGGCGTTCCTTCTTTTTGTTTTTGTCCTTCTAACCCGAGATCTCTTACCAATTCGCCCATCTGTTTGTTGCGCAGATAATTGATTATTTTTTTACCATAAACCAGAGCAATCAGCAATGACAAAAGCACAGCAAAAGCCGCTCTGAAAGAGATGTATTTCAGTAAGTTTAATCCAGGAATGTGAATTCCGTGATTGGTAAGATATTCGTATAGATAGTACAACATATTTTCTAATTTTAGATTTTAGATTTCGGATTTTAGATGTTTTAATACAAGAAAAATCTTCATCAAAAATTATTTACTCATCAATTTATATAGTTCTATAATCGTTTCTTTATCATCAAAATGATGTCTCACTCCATTGATTTCCTGATACGTTTCGTGACCTTTTCCTGCAACGAGAACAATATCTTTTGGCTCAGCGAATTTTATTGCCATCTTTATCGCTTCTCTTCTGTCTGGAATAGAAGTGTATTTGCTGAAATTCTGCGGTTCTACACCTGCTTCAATTTCTTTGATAATCTCTTGAGGATTTTCAGTTCTCGGATTATCTGTGGTAATGATGGCCAAAGTAGATTTTCTGGTGGCAATTTTTCCCATTTCTGGTCTTTTTGCGTGGTCTCTGTCTCCACCACAACCGAAAACAGTGATTAATCTTTCGTTTTTGGTTCTAATTTCGTTGATGGAATCCAATACATTTTCCAATGCATCTGGAGTGTGCGCATAATCTACGATGAAGAAAATTCCGCCATCAGATTTTATGGTTTCAAATCTGCCTTTCACTCTTTTTAGCGTTGAAATCGCTTGTAAAACTTCTTCTTCATTAAATCCTAATTCTACCGCAATTGCAAAAGCCAAAAGCAAATTGTAAACATTGAATTTCCCAGTTAAAGTCGTCCAGAATTCTTTTCCATTAAAATTCAGAAGCATTCCATTGAAGTCTACTTCTAATATTTTCCCGTGATAATCTGCCAAAGTTTTCAAAGCGTAATCTTTCTTTTTCGCTTTGGTATTTTGTAGCATTACATCACCATTTTTATCATCAGCATTGGTAATAGCTACCGCAGTTTCTGGTAGTTCGTCAAAGAATCTTTTTTTGGTTTTCAGGTATTCTTCAAACGTTTTATGATAGTCTAAATGATCATGCGTAAGATTGGTGAAACCCGCTACAGCAAAGTGTAAACCTTCAATTCTGTCTTGGTGAATTCCGTGAGAAGAAACTTCCATAAAAGCATATTCGCAACCGCTTTCTACAGCTTTTGCCAACATTTGATTCAATCGGATTACATCTGGAGTGGTGTGAGTTGAATGAATAATTTCATCACCAACTCTGTATTCTACGGTAGAAATCAGCGCACTTTGATAACCTAAATTTTTGAAAATATCAAAAAGTAGAGTAGAAGCGGTGGTTTTTCCGTTGGTTCCTGTAATCCCGATTAATTTCAGATTTTCAGAAGGATTTCCATAAAAATTAGCAGCGAGTTTGCCTAAAGTTTTAGATGAATTTTTAACTTGAATATAATTAATTACTTCAACTAAATTTTCTGGTAAAACTTCACAAACAATGGTTTTTGCTCCCTTTTCGATTGCCGAAGAAATATACGAATGTCCGTCTGAAACTGTTCCTTTTATAGCAACATAAAGTGAACCTTCGGTAACTTTTCTGCTATCGAAAACGATTTCTGAAACTTCCGAACTGAGATTTCCAAAAGTTTCTAAAACGGGAATTTTATGTAATAATTCTGATAAAATCATTTTAATTCTGTAATTCCAAATAAATTCTTTGGTTTTTATTAATGACAGTTCCAGCCATCGGGAACTGATTTTTTATTTTTCCAACACCTTTATAATCAACTCGGTAACCTTGGTTTTCTAATTGTGGAATAATGTTTTTGCCCATTAAACCTTTTAGATTTGGTAGAACTCCGTTTTTCACGTTTACCTTTACATTGGGTTCTAGCATTTTATTAAGGTTCACCTTTTTATCAACTAAAAGCTCTTTTTCTACATTAAGTGGTGTTTTAAGGAACACTTTTCCTGCAATTTCTTTAAAAACTGGCGCCGAAACTACTGAACCATAATATCCTTTTGATGTTTTTGGTTGGTTTACCATCACAATACAAGTATATTTAGGATTATCTGCAGGGAAAAATCCTGCAAAACTCGCCTGATATTTCGTAGGTCCTGGTTTCCAATATTCAAATCTTGCGGTTCCAGTTTTTCCTGCCAATTTGATGTTTGGCGTAAAAATACTTTTTGCGGTTCCTTTTTCTACCGCTTTGGTAAGCATCGCAGTCATTAGATTGATCGCCTCAGTTGAAGCCATTTTGTCTACCAAAACTTGAGGTTCCGCTTCGTATGAAGTTTTACCGTCTTTCATGATTTTTTCTATGAAAAGCGGTTTCACCATTTTTCCTTTGTTGGCAATTCCGTTATAGAATGTAGTGAGCTGTAATAAATTGAGGCTCACACTATAACCATATCCTAGAGAAGCCAATGTAGCTTTGTTCCATCTTTTATTTTCTGGCGTTACAATTGAAGGTTTAGTAACACCTGGAAGTTCGATTTCTAATTTTTCAAAAAGTTTCCATCTTTTTAGATGCTTTAAGAAAACATCTGGCTTATCTGCATAATGCTGTGTAATGATTTTTGCTGCACCAATGTTACTTGATTGTGCTAAAATATCACTGATGTCATACGTTCCACCTGCGTGAGAATCTGTAATTTTTTGACTGTAATAAGTCCAAGAGATTCCACCAATGTTTATTTTGGTATTTTCATCTATGAAGCCATCGTCCATTGCAGCTAAAAGCGAAACCGTTTTAAATGTAGAGCCTGGTTCTGTAGCATCTTTCAATGCGTAATTGTAAGCATCTATATAATTTCCTTCTTCATTTCTTCTAAGGTTTACCATAGCTCTTACTTTTCCTGTAGCGGTTTCCATCACGAGAACAGAACCATGATCTGCTTCGAAATGTAGCAGTTGTTTTTCTAAAGCAGAATGGGCAATATCTTGAATTCTTAAATCAATAGTAGTATATACGTCTTGACCGTCAATTGGGTCTTGAACTTTCCAGTAATCAATTGGTTTCCACTGAGATGAATTGATTCTTTGCTCTAATCTTTTGCCATCTGTTCCGGTAAGATATTTAGAAAAGGCGCCTTCAAGGCCAGATTTTCCAATCTCGTTATCCATTCCTATGGTTCCAGCACCAATTTGAGCTGTTGCCAGTTCTCTTCGGAATTTTCTATCGATAATGAGACATCTATTTTTCTTAAATTTCCCTGTTTTTTTATCTTTTTTACTGAAAATTGGGAATTTTTTAATTCTGTCATATTGGTCGAAGTCTAAACCTCTTACCAATGAAAAATATTGATTTTTTTTCTTTTTTTGTTCGTCAAAGATTTTTCTGTAATGAACTCTTGGTTTGCCAAACATTTGGCTCAATGAATCAGTCAATGCGCCAATATTATTGTCGTAAACAGAATCTTTGATGGTTTTAAAATCGATATACGCATCGTATCTCATTACGGTAGTTGCTAAAATAGAACCATCTGATGCAAAAAGGTTTCCACGAGCAGCTTTTAAAGTGGCTTCTCTGTAATTTTTACTGATATAATTGTCTTCAAATTCTTCTACATTGGTATTTTGTAGAAAAAGAATTCTCGCCAAAAACATAATAAATACGATGAAAGCTACCCCTGCAAAAAGGTAACCCCATTTTAACGCTTTACCGCGTTTGATATCATATTCATTACTATTTATCGCCATTTTCTAAACTGTCTACTTTTATTAAAAGTTTATGTGGATGATTTTCTAAAGACATCAAAGAATCACCTTCCATTTCTTTGCTCAATTCACTTTCCATTCTTACTTTAATCAGCCTGCTCTGTGCGTAAGCATTTCTAGATTTATATTCTTCTGCCTGTTCTTTAAGTTGGTTTACGGTTTCTATTTTTTTGTTGACCAAGTGATTGCTGTAAATCATAATCATCAACAAGGAAAAAATGAGTAAAAAATATTTGTAATGAACTTTTACTTCATCACGATTTAAGAAATTCCCCTTCATGATATCCATGAAAGTAAGTTTCTTCGGTTTTTTATTATATGTTACTCTTTTTGCCACAGACTTTGTCTGATTTTTAATTATATTTTTATTCCTATACGCATTTTTGCGCTTCTTGCTCTGGAATTTTCTTCTATTTCTTCTTCTGTTGGAATGATGGCTTTGCTTTTTAACAATTCAAAAGCTTTAGCATAATTTCCATAAATGTCTCGTTCTGGTTCTCCTTCGAACATTCCGTTTTTTAGGAAACGTTTTACCAATCTGTCTTCTAAAGAATGATAAGAAATTACGACTAATCTTCCTTCTTTTTTTAAGATTTTATAAGATTGTAGCAGCATTTCTTTTAAAACTTCTAGCTCTTGGTTTACCTCTATTCTAATCGCTTGGAACAACTGTGCAAAAAATTTATTCTGCTTAAATTGTGGAATATAACTAAAGACTTTTTTCAAATCTTCGGTGGTTACAATTTCCTTTGATTTCCTAGCATGAACAATTTCTCTAGCCAGTTTTCTGGCTTCTCTTATTTCGCCATAGTAGTAGAAAATATCGGCCAAATGTTCTTCTTCATATTCATTCACTACTTTTCTCGCGTCTAGATGTTGCATCACGTTCATTCTCATGTCTAGAGGCGCATCACTTCTGGTGGAAAAGCCACGTTCTGCAGCATCGAATTGATGAGAAGAAACGCCTAAATCTCCTAAAATTCCGTCTACTTCAGTTACGCCGTACATCAAAAGAGAATTTTCTAAAAATCTAAAATTCTGATTGATTAATGTAAATCTCTCATCATCAATAGAGTTGTTGAGAGCGTCTAAATCTTGGTCAAAACTGTATAGTTTTCCTTTGCTGGAAAGTCTTTTTAATATTTCACGAGAATGACCACCTCCACCGAAAGTTACATCTACATAAACTCCATCAGGATTAGTGATGAGAGCGTCTATACTTTCCTTTAATAATACAGGATTGTGATACATTCTATTAGATTTAAAAAATTATAAAAATTGAGGTGTAAAGATTATTCTTTGTCAAAATTGATGTCGCCCATCACTTCTTCGGTTAGTTTCCCGAAATCAACTTCGTTAGTAGCAATTACTTTTTCATACGCTTCTTTGTCCCAAATTTCAAACAGTTCACCCGCTCCAGAAATCACGATTTCTTTATGAAGATTGGCAAATTGTTTCAAATCTTTTGGAATAAGAATTCTCTCAGAAGAATCCAGCTCTACGTTTTTTACACCGGCGGTAAACATTCTGATGAAATCTGCATTCTTTTTCACGAAACGGTTAAGTCCGTTTATCTTTTTCATCAGTTTTTCCCAAGGCTGCATCGGGTAAACTTCTAAGCAATTCTGAAACACAGCACGCTTAATTACAAAGTTCTTATCCTCAGAACTTTGCAGTAGTTTTACTAATGACGAAGGAAGCTTTATTCTGCCTTTGTCATCAATCTTGCATTCGTATGTTTCGTAGAAATGAATCATTTGGAGCAAATTTATTTATTATTTTCTAAAATTTCCCACTTTTTCCCACTTTTTAACTTAATGTTGATAACTTTTTACCTGTAGAGCTTTATGTAGCTAACTTGCTGATTAATAAAATGTTAATAAATGTGTGTGATATGAGGGTAGATGTATGCCCAATTGACATACTTTAAATGAAATTAACATAACAAAAACCGGTCAAAATTCCATTTTTTTTGTATTTTTGCGTTTGACAGATACGTTATATGATTTTTAATACCAAAAAGGAGAAGAAATATACATTTATAGAAAGCGGAGAAGGTCATCCTATGGTACTTCTACATGGATTGATGGGAGGCTTAAGTAATTTTGATAAAATGATTACTTATTTCTCAGAAAGAGGCTATAAAGTTTATGTTCCGCAACTTCCTATTTATGATTTGCCAGTGCTGAATACTAATCTTACCAGCATCGCAAAATATGTGGCAAGATTTATAAAAGATAAAATAGGACAACCTGTAACTTTAATGGGGAATTCTATGGGTGGTCATATTGGCCTTATTCTAACATTAGCTAATCCAGAGTTAGTGCATTCTTTAGTTTTAACAGGAAGTTCTGGTTTGTACGAAAAAAGTTTTGGAGAAACTTTCCCAAGAAGAGGAGACAGAGACTATATCAAAAAGAAAACAGAAGAAGTTTTCTTTGACCCGAAAGTAGCTACAGATGAATTAGTAGATGAGGTATTCGCAGTGGTAAATGATAGAATGAAAGGCATTAAAACAGTGCTTTTAGCGAAAAGTGCCATTAAACATAACATGTTGCATGATTTGCAAAAAATAAAACAACCAACTTGTATTATTTGGGGGAAACAAGACGGAGTGACTCCACCAGATGTAGCAGAAGAAATGGATAGACAAATTCCTAATTCAGATTTGTTCTGGTTAGATGAATGCGGTCACGCTGCGATGATGGAAAAGCCAGAAGAGTTTAATGAAATTCTTTACAACTGGTTAAAAGATAAAATTTAGAATTAAGAAGAAAAATAATGATGGAAGTTGAAAAGCTTCCATTTTTTGAATATGATAGTAAAGACTGTAAACTTTGTAAAATCTAGTGGGAAATGGCAAGAATGCCCAGAACCTACGATTCCTGAATATGCTTTTATCGGGAGAAGTAACGTGGGGAAATCTTCGTTAATCAATACCATTATGAATCATAAAGATTTGGCAAAAACTTCGCAAACTCCTGGTAAAACACAATTGATTAATCATTTTTTGGTGAATGAAAATTGGTATCTCACCGATTTGCCTGGCTATGGTTATGCTAAGGTTTCTAAAAGTTTGAGAAAAGATTTTGAAAAACTCATCACCAATTATATTCTGAATAGAAAAAATTTGGTAAACCTTTTTGTTTTAGTTGATATAAGACACACTCCTCAAAAAATAGATTTAGAATTTATGGAATGGTGCGGAGAAAATGGGGTGCCGTTTTCTATTGTTTTTACCAAGCAAGATAAACTAAAACCTGGAGCTGCAGACAGAAATGTAGAAGTATATAAAACCAAACTTCTAGAAACTTGGGAAGATTTACCTGATATTTATATTACTTCTGCCGAAAAGAAAATGGGTGGCAATGAAATTCTGAAATTTATTGAAAAAACCAATGCTTATTTGGTTAAAAATAAAGTGAAGTTCTCCTAAAAAACTTTTTTAAGCTTAAAGATTTCTATTAAAATGAAAGACATTATCTGGAAAATAAAATCATTCGAAGAGCTATCAATTCATGAATTGTATGAGATTTTGAAAGTGAGACAAGAGGTTTTCGTGGTAGAGCAAACTTGTTATTACTTAGACGCAGATGATTATGATCAGAAAGCCCTTCATCTTTTTGCAGAAAAAGAAGGGAAAGTAGTAGCGTATTGTAGGATTTTTCCAGAAGGCGTAAAATATCCAGAAACTTCTATCGGAAGAGTTCTTACCCATCCTGATTTTAGAAATTTAAAATTAGGAAAAACTCTTATCCAATTTGCTTTAGAAGCTATAAAAACCAGATTTAACACCACTGAATGTAGAATTTCTGCACAAGATTACCTCATTAAATTTTACAGTGATTTTGGGTTTCAAGACACTGGGAAAAAATATCTGGAAGATGATATTCCACATACAGAAATGGCGAGAAAATAATTTCTCGCCATTCATGTTTTCGCTTGTGTTTTCTTCTTTGATTTAAAAAATCTATAATTTTAAAAGTACTGATAAAAATAAATGGTGAGATTTCTCTCACCATTCCCCGTTTAAAACTTACTCTACTCTTGATGCAAGTGTGTTGTTATATAAAAAGTTATTAGTCTAATAAAAATTTTTTATACTTGCATCTGCTAAAAATCGAGTATGAAGAAGATTACTTCTGCAAATGTATACTGATAAAAATTTGTTTCATTACGGTTTTCCGTAATTGGGTTTTATTTTTTGTTTTTATATTACAAAATTTATGAAATTTGACTAGATTTCTTCTGATTTTAAATACATTTTAATCATAAAAAATGTGATAATAAGGCTCATAAAAAAGAAATACAAAATATTTTCTTGAAAATTTTTCTGAACTTTCAGCACATATAAAATGATTTCCGTTACCAGAAGGAAATTAGCAGCAAATAATAAAATATAACTGCAAGTTGCCAATGTTTTAAGCGTAGATTTGTTATAAAGATTCATAATCATTGGTTTTTAGTTTATCTGTTTGGTAAATTTACGATAGGGTGAATTCATTTCCTTACGGAAAACCGTAAAACAGGAAAACTCTTCCAAAAATTATTCCAAATGAGTTTTTATAAGTTGATTTAATTCATTTTAAATAATCCCCAAATCTTTACAAAGCACCACCATTTCCGTATTGTTTTTGGCGCTTAAACTTTCGCGGAGTTCACTTAATCTCTTTTCTATAGAACTTCTGCTGTCTGGTTTTATATTGGTGTTTTTAAAATGGTCTTCTATTTCTTGTTGACGCCAACCTTTAGCCAAAAGTTCTACCAAATACACATCATAATTGGTAAATTCAAATGAGTTATTTCTGATGGAATTAATGATTTCTTGAGGAATCACAATTTTGTTTTCAAAAACTTTTTTGATGGCACTTTTCAGTTCTTTCCCATCATTTCTGCCTTTGCTTACAAAACCATTGATGTGATGTTTTTTAAAAAGTTCATCAATAATAGAAGGTTTTTTCTCAATAGAAAAAGCGATGATTTTAATATTGGGTTGCAATTGTCTCACTTCTGCGATGAGTTCTTGTCCAGAACTCAATTTTTGCTCACGGAAATCGGTGTCAAAAGATAAATCCGTAATGAGTAAATCATAAGGTTTTTCTTCTGAAATGGCAGTTTTTAGTTTAGAAACGGCATCATCACAATAACTTACAAACTCATAATCTGTAATTTGCAATTCTTCTAGAGTTTTGATGACTCCTAGATTTCTGATTTCGTGGTCTTCGGCTATTAGTACTTTATTAAACATCATTTTTTAATGAATTGGAATAGACATGTTTACTTGTAATCCTTTTTGTAGATTTTTTTCAAAATTAATATCTCCGCCAATGTTCTCAATACGGTTTTCCGTATTTTTGATTCCAGAAAGTTTTTTATTTTCTGCATTGCCCATTCCAAGGCCATTATCGGTGTATTTTATTTTTAAAATATTTTCAATTTTTTCAAATTTTACCAAAACCAATGTAGCTTGACTGTGTTTTTTCATGTTAATCATGAGTTCTCTAAGCGCATAGAAAATTTCTGATTGTATATTCTGAGATACATTTTGCCAAATATTCTGCTCGTTTCCTATGACTAAAACTTTTTGCTGAGGTGAAGAATAAGAAGAAATCATTTCAAAAAGCTTAACCGAAAATTCTTTTTCTAATTGTTCATTAAGGTCTTCATGAGCAATGTCTCTTGATTCTTCATACATTTTTTCGAGTTTATCAAGGAGTTTTTCTTTGTCCAGTTCTTCTTGATTTTCTACTTCTACCATAGTTTGGTATAAACCATTGGCTACTACATCATGTATTTTTTTAGAATATTTAATTTGAGTGTTTTTTACCTCAATTTCTTTTTCTTGTTCCAGTCTTTTTTTTCTTCTTAAATACCAAAATAAACCAACCAATAAACCAGTAAATAGAAATGCAATCGCTACTTTTTGTCTAAAGATATAATTTTCCTTTTCTATGTTTTCGGTTTTGGCTTTTTCGGTTTCGTAGCGAATCAGTGCAAATTGGTTTCTGGCTTTTGCTCTTGCTGTTTGCAAGCTGTCATTCAGCTTTTGATATTCGGAAAAATATTTTTTAGAATGGTCTGATTTTTCTAAAGTGATTAATTTTTCTAGCGCTTCTAATCTATCGTCTGGACTTTCTATTTTTTGAGCGATGTTATACATTTTTCCTGCATAGAACAGTGCTTTTTGAGGCTCTTTTTCTTTGTAATAATCAGCGAGAGTAGCATAACTAGAATTCAGTCCCCAATAATCTTGTTTTGATTCTCTGATTTTGAGAGATTGCAGAAAATAATTTAAAACATTTATGTTTTTATTTTCGGCAAATAAGCATCTCCCAAAATTATTCAATGTTCTTGCATATGCAATACTGTCTTCAGTTTTTAGGGCTTTTTTGTAAAATTCTTTTGCTTTACCGAAATCTTTTAAATCTAAATAGTTATTCGCAATATTATTATAATAAATGTATTGAGATTCTGGCTCTGATGAATTTTGAAGAGCTAAATCATAATATTTTTCGGCATTTTTATAGTTTTCTTGTTTTGCACTTGCTAATGCCAAGTTGTTATAATTTGATGATTTCAGTTGTTTAGTGATGCTGTCATTTTTTTTCAGCATTTTTTCGGCTTCTAATGAAGTTTCTATTCCTCCAAAATGATCACCTTGATCGGTCTGGATAATTGCCATGTTAATCAGGCATTTTGCCATGAAAAGTGAATCGTTAATTTTTAAAAATTCATCTTTTGCTAATGCATAATAAATATAAGCCGAGTCTTTTTCGCCTGCATCTCTATAGTTTGCGGCTTTTAAATATGTTTTATTTTTTGCAGAATCAGATTCTACAGCGTTTTTAGTGCACGAAAATATAATGGTTAAAAATAAAAGTGGAATTAGTTTTTTCAACGGGAAAAATTTTTACTCTAAATTACAAAAAAAGAGCAGAAAATCTGCTCTTTTAAAAAATTAAGGAGTTTTAGGTGGATTTTGAGCACCGTTTCCTCCTGTTCCACCAGAACCATCATCTACTGACTGTGTATTTTCTATAGTTGTTTGGTTTGGGTCATCACTGGTTACTGTATTGGTGTCACTATTAGGAAATGCTAATCCCAAAAGCATAAGAATAATTTCTAACATTGTTATAATTTTAAAAAAATGGACAATAGTGTTCTTCCTTGCAAAACCGATTGCAAGTGGTGTTACACGTTTTTAGAAAAGAAGCGCTTCTTAAATTTTGGGAAGTATTAGCGAAAAAGAAACGAAGAATAATTTTGCTTCCCAGTTCAAAAAAATCAACGTTTCATTTCGCTATTAATTAAAATCAGTTTTGTAAATTTGTTTAGTAATGATTTATTAATCACTGATTTATGAGGCAAATTAACTACGAATTATGATGAAGGTGTTAGAAAGTTTTTGGAAAGTTTTTGGAAAAAATTAGTTTTATGATTTTACGGAAAACCATAATTTTTATCGTAAAAAAGCAGTTATCTTCATGCCTTATTTTAATCATTTAAGTTTCCCAGAATGATGTCAGAATTTTTTTTACAAAAAAGAGAATTGGTTTTTCAAGTTTATGAGAAAGCTAAAAAGTCTACTACAGAAAGTTCATTTAGTGGAATTTCGAAAAATTTAGAATTAGTATTGCTCGAAGATTTTGGAATCCCATTAAGTTATAAGACATTTGAAACCTATTATAAAATTTTGGTTGAGAATAATGAGGATTATAAAATTAAAACAACTATTCTTAATGATTTGAGTACATATTTAGGATATGCAGATTTCAAAGATTTTACAGGCCAAAATCCAATTAAAAATTCTAAAATCAAAATAAGCATTGATGGAAAAGAATCTGTAAAAGAAACCAAAAGTTTTTCGGATATAATCATCAATATTACCAATAGTCCCGTTTTTACTTTGCCGGAATTTATTACCAAGCACAGTAATAGTTTTGGTTTAATAGGGATTTTTTTAGTCTCAGGATTTATTCTTAAGAAAGGTGATTTTTTTTCAGGAGAAAAAGAAGAAAAGAGAATTCAAGAGATAGATTCAGTGATTGTTCAGAAAAATAATCTATCAAAACTAGAACCAACTCCAGCCCAATTTGTAAATGTTCCAAAACAAATTTTGGCTATTCCTGAAGAAAAAAATCTAGAAAGGAAAAAAGAATGTATGTATTGGAATGGAGAAATTTATGTAGAGGTTTTTTGTGGTGAAAAGATTGAAGGAGCTGAGGTATTAGGATTAAATGAAGAAGCGAAATTGTTGAGAAAAATTACTAGACCAGATACTTTAACCGAAGAAAATTCACAAGGAAAAGTTTGGTATGATAAATCTAATAATCATGTAGAATTTTTTACACATTACGGTAAACATCCTGAAAATGGTAAGACACTCAAAGAAGTGACATCTCATATATTAGAAAAGTATGCAAAAAAATAACCTCAACTTTCGCTGAGGTTTATTTTTTATTTCAATAACCCAAGTTCGCCGAAATGTTTTTTGAATTTGGCTACTTTTGGACCTACTACAGCGCTGCAATAAGGCTGATTAGGATTGATTTCAAAATAGTTTTGGTGATATTTTTCTGCGCCCCAGAATTTTTCAAAAGGAACGATTTGAGTAACATATTTTCCGTTCCATTTCCCAGATTTTTCTGAATTTTCCATAGATATTTGTGCTTCTTCTTTTTGTTTTTCAGAATGATAGAAAATTACTGAACGGTATTGTGTGCCGATGTCTTCACCTTGTCTGTTTAATTGGGTAGGATCGTGCAAGAACCAAAAAGATTCTAACAATTGCGAAAAAGAAATGACAGAAGGATCAAAGGCGATTTGTACCACTTCTGCATGACCAGTTTCTCCTGTGCAAACTTCTTCGTAAGTAGGGTTTTCTTTATGACCGCCAGAATAGCCAGAAGTTACAGATTCTACACCTTTCAGCATATCAAAACATGCTTCTACACACCAAAAACAACCGCCACCAAACGTAGCATATTCTAGATTTTTGTTTTCCATTTTAAGATTTTTTTTCTTTGAAACTTTATTTTCTTGTCCGTTACAAGAAATCAGTAAAATACTCATCAAAAATAAAAAAAACTTCTTCATTTACTAATAACGAAGAAGTTTTTATTTTTATTACAGTAATAGTTAAAATCTTTTACCAATAGAGATGCCAATTCTTGGGAAGGCATCATCTGTATTTTTTACACTAAATCTTCTTCCTAAACCGCCAAAAACTTCGCCAACTAAATTATTGCTGGTCAATAATTTAAAACCAATGGCTGCTCCAAAACCAAAATTGGTTTCGTTTTTCCAACCAAGTATTTGGTAATTATTGTTATCATAATTCTCGTAATGATAATTGGTAAGAGAAGTATTGGCTTCTACAAAGAACCCTGCATTTTCTTTTTTGCCAAAATAAATTCTGTAATAAGGTGCAAAACCATAATTGAAATAAAGGTTTTCCTTAGAATCAAGAGAAACTGCTGCAGAAATACCTACTGATTGATTGTTTTGAAGTAATCTTTCGTACGTAATTTCAGGAGCACCAATAATAGAGTTTAAAAGATTGAGTTTGATTTCATTTTTTTGTGATTGAGAGAACGCAAGAGCGCATATAGCGAGCGCAAAAATAGTTGTTAGTTTTTTCATGTTTTATTGATTTTGATTAAAACAAAAATATTACTTTTATCATCATCTAGACTAATGATTAACATTATTTAACTAAAAAAATCCGAAGAATTTCTTCGGTTTTTTATAAATATAAGGATTTTAAGTCTTAAGAAGTAGGAATTTCTCCTTTGAATAAGAAAGAAATAATTTCTTTGTTTACTTTATCCATCATTTCGCTGAACAAATGGAAAGACTCTTGTTTGTAAATTACCAATGGGTCTTTTTGCTCATAAACTGCACCTTGTGAAGATTTACGTAAGTCATCCATTTCTTTAAGGTGATGTTTCCAGTTTTCGTCTATAATGGTTAAACAGATATTCTTCTCAAAATCATTAATCATAGATTCGCACTGAGTTTCATAAGCTTGCTTAAGATCAGTAACGATGGTAAGTGTTTTGGTTCCGTCAGAGAAAGGTACTTGTACGTTTTTGAACATGTGACCTTGTTGTTTGAACACATTTTCTATGATTGGGAAAGAGTTTTCTTTCAATAAAACCAATCTGTTTTTATAATCTTCTTCTGCTTTTTTGAAAACGATATCTGTGATTTCTCTTTCAGTTTTTGCTTTGAATTCAGCTTCAGTAAGTGGAGCTTCCATCGTGAAGAATTTGATGATTTCGTATTCAAATTCTTTGAATTGGTTGCCTCCTTTTGTATTGCTTACGATAGATGCTGCTACATCATAAATGGTATTAATGATGTCATATTTTAAATGGTCGCCAAACAATGCATTTTTTCTACGTTTGTAGATTACATCACGTTGTTTGTTCATTACATCATCATATTCTAGCAATCTTTTTCTGATACCGAAGTTGTTTTCTTCTACTTTTTTCTGAGCTCTTTCGATAGATTTGGTAATCATAGAGTGCTGAATAACTTCGCCTTCTTTGTGTCCCATTTTATCCATCATTTTTGCGATTCTTTCAGAACCGAAAAGTCTCATTAAGTTATCTTCCAGAGAAACATAGAATTGCGAACTTCCTGGGTCTCCTTGTCTACCAGCTCTACCTCTTAACTGTCTGTCTACACGTCTAGAATCGTGTCTTTCTGTACCTATAATTGCTAAACCTCCGTTTGCTTTTACATCACCTTGCAATTTAATATCGGTACCACGACCAGCCATGTTGGTAGCAATGGTTACTACACCAGCTCTACCAGCTTCAGCTACGATGTCTGCTTCTTTTTTGTGCAATTTCGCATTCAATACATTATGCGGAATTTTTCTTAATTGAAGCGCTTTTGACAAGAACTGAGATATTTCTACAGAAGTTGTACCAACGAGTACGGGTCTTCCTGCCGCGGTAAGTCTTTCGATTTCGTCAATTACTGCATTGAATTTTTCTCTGTTGGTTTTATAAACTAAATCTTGTCTGTCGTCTCTGATGATAGGTCTGTTGGTAGGAATTACTACTACGTCTAATTTATAAATTTGCCAGAATTCTCCTGCTTCCGTTTCTGCAGTACCTGTCATCCCAGCTAATTTATTATACATTCTGAAGTAGTTCTGTAACGTAATGGTAGCGAAAGTTTGAGTAGCAGCTTCGATTTTTACATTTTCTTTAGCTTCAATCGCTTGGTGAAGTCCGTCAGAATAACGTCTTCCTTCCATGATACGTCCAGTTTGCTCGTCTACAATTTTTACTTCACCGTCGATGACTACATATTCATCATCTTTTTCAAATAATGTATATGCTTTTAATAGTTGATTTAAAGTGTGAATTCTTTCAGATTTTACAGCATAATTTCTGAAAAGCTCTTCTTTTTGAGCAAATTCTTCTTCTTTAGTAAGATTTTTTGCCTCTAATTCAGCAATCAAGGTTCCGATGTCTTCTAAAACGAAGAAGTTAGAATCTTGGTTACCTTGAGACATATATTCTACACCTTTGTCTGTAAGGTCTATTTGATTATTTTTCTCGTCGATTACAAAATAAAGGTCTTTGTCTACAATACGCATTCTCTTGCTATTGTCTTGCATATATTCCCCTTCTGTTTTTTGTAAAAGCACTCTTATTCCTTCTTCTGAAAGGAATTTGATGAGGTGTTTGTTTTTAGGTAAACCTCTGTAAGCTTGCAAAAGTTTAAAACCACCGTCTGTTTTATTACCTGCTGCGATTAATTTCTTCGCTTCGGTTAATAAATTAGAAACGATTTGTTTCTGAACGGCTACAATTCTGTCTACAGATGGCTTTAAAACATCGAATTCTTGTCTGTCACCTTGAGGAATTGGTCCAGAAATAATGAGTGGAGTTCTAGCATCATCGATTAATACTGAGTCTACTTCGTCTACAATTGCAAAATTTAATTCACCTTGAACTAATTCTTCAGGCGAAGAAACCATGTTGTCTCTTAAATAGTCAAAACCGAACTCATTATTGGTTCCATAAGTGATATCTGCTTGATAAGCTTTTCTTCTCGCATCAGTATTCGGTTGATGCAAATCGATACAATCGATGCTTAAACCGTGGAACTGATAAATTGGGCCCATCCAAGCCGAGTCTCTTTTTGCCAAATAATCATTTACCGTAACTACGTGAACACCACGACCAGGAAGTGCATTTAAGTAAATAGGTAGCGTTCCTACTAAAGTTTTACCTTCTCCAGTTGCCATTTCGGCGATTCTACCACTGTGAAGTACAACCCCACCGATAAATTGGGTGTCATAGTGAACCATGTCCCAAACTACTTCTTTACCAGCAGCATCCCATTTATTTTTCCAGAAAGCTTTGTCTCCTTTAATTTCTACAAAATCTTTAGCAGCAGCTAATTCTTGGTCATGCTCAGTTGCGGTAACAGTAAGTCCACCATTTTGAGCCAATCTTCTTGCAGTTTCTTTGATAACCGCAAAAGCTTCTGGAAGAATGTCATTTAAAACTTTTTCTTCAATTTGATAAGAATCCTTTTTCAGCGTTTCAATTTGCCCAAAAAGTTTTTCTTTTTCGTCTACGTCAGAAGATTTTGCAATTTGCTCATGAACTTCTACTACTTGATTGGTAATGTGTTCTGTAGCTGCATCAATTTTATCTTTGAATTCTTGAGTTTTTGCTCTCAATTCATCATCCGAAAGCTCGGCAATTGCTGGCTCTACTTTCTTAATTTTGTCTACAACCTTTTTGATTTCTTTGAGGTCTTTAGCGTTTTTGTCGCCCAAGAATCCTTGAAGAACTTTATTTAAAAAACTCATAATAATTGCTTTTGGCTAGTAGCATAATGCTTCAGCCATATTAACGTTAAATTTATAAAAATTCAAAAAAAAGCCGATTGCCGATTGCCGACAGCCGACTGCATTTTTTAGTATTCGTCTTCGTTCCAGAGGAAGTCTTCGTCTGTAGGATAATCACTCCAGACTTCTTCTATGCTTTCATAGATTTCTCCTTCGTCTTCAATGGCTTGAAGATTTTCTACTACTTCCATTGGTGCACCTGTTCTAATAGCATAATCGATAAGCTCTGCTTTAGTCATCGGCCAAGGTGCGTCGCTTAAATATGAAGCTAATTCTAATGTCCAATACATAATATTTAAATTTTTTGCAAAAGTATAAAATTAGGTGAGATTTCAAAATTTTTCTATCTGATTTTCAACAGATTTATAAAATCTAAACTTAATTTTTAATAATGTTCTAATATAATTGTTTTATCTGTTTCTCAAAAACCATTCCACAAAAATTTTTATGCCATTTTGGTATTTTGTTTTTGGGGAATAGTTGATGAGGTTTTTCGCTTTTTGTATATCTGCGTTGGTTTTTTCTACATCTCCAGGCTGCATTGGAAGATTTTTTTTGATGGCAGATTTTCCGAGTTCTTGCTCTATTCCTGTCACCATTTCGTTTAGATTTACCACTTCGCTTTCGCCTAAGTTGATGGTTTCGTATATGTTATGATGGTCTTCTACATATTTTACAGATTTTACCACGCCATCGATGATGTCTTCTATAAAAGTATAATCTCTAGCGGTAGAACCATCGCCGTAGAAAGGAATTTCTTGGTTTTCAGAAATCAATTTTGTGAATTTATGAATGGCTAAATCTGGTCTTTGTCTTGGACCGAAAACCGTGAAAAATCTCAAGAAAATCATGTCTATTCCGTATAAATGATGATAAACATGACCTAGAATTTCTGTACATTTTTTAGTGGCAGCATAAGGCGAAATAGGTCTGTCTACATTATCGGTTTCAGAAAAGGGAATTTTCTCATTGTTGCCATAAACACTTGATGATGATGCGATTACGTTTTTCTTTACGCCAAATTCTTTGCACAATTCCCAAAGATGCATGGTACCTTTTATATTCACTTCTTCATAATCTATAGGTCTTTCTATAGAAGGACGAACTCCAGCCAAAGCTGCAAGATGAACTAAAACATCTATTTTCTGATTTTTAAAAATTTGAGCTAAAGCTTCTTTGTCACGAATGTCGGTATAGTAAAGAATGTAATTTTCTGATTTAGTTTGATTTACAAGTTTTTTAATGTCATTTTCTTTATCGGAAAATTCAAAATCAGTAGATTGTTGAACCGATTCTAGAGTATTTTTGATTTTAACCTGATAATCATAGAAATCATCAAAATTGTCAACGTTAATGACAAAATGTCCATCTTTCAACAAATGTTCTACCAAATGTGAACCAATAAATCCAGAACCGCCTGTTACTAAATAATTCATTTGTGCGTTTTACAAAGAATAGCAAATTTAAGAATTTGGAAATGATTATGGTCAAATATAAAATAAATTTTCGTGCAGATTGAGCAAATTAGGCTGATTCCTTATAAATATGCTCAATCAATAAAATCAGCGAAACATTTAATATCTTTTTCCTTATTTTTACTCAAAATTTTTCGCAATGCAATTTAAAGGACAAATTCTTAAAATGTCTTCCGTTCTCGGAAATCCAATTCAGTATTACCTCAATCTTTCAGGAGATTTAATTTCTATGAATCAGCTATTTGGTAAAAATTTCAACATAAAACATGTTGGTTATCAGTGTGTAGAATGTGGTAAAGATGAAAAAATCTATAGAATGGGATTTTGTAAAAAATGTTTTTTCGAAAGTCCTTATGCAAGTGATACGATTTTGAAGCCAGAACTTTCTACAGCGCATCTCGGCATTGAAGAGCGTGATTTAGAAATAGAAAAAGAGATACAATTGCAGCCGCACATTGTTTATTTGGCATACACAGGTGATGTAAAAGTTGGGGTAACTCGTGAAAGTCAAGTTCCTACACGTTGGATTGATCAAGGAGCGACTTTTGCCTTGCCGATTGCAAAAACTGAAAACCGCTATGAAGCGGGAATGATAGAAGTAGAGCTCAAAAAACATATAGCAGATAAAACCAATTGGAGAAAAATGCTTCAAGACGACAGAGAAAGCGATGTAGATTTATTGGATTTTCGCAACAAGATTGCAGAACTTTTTCCTAAAGATTTTAAAAATTTTGCGATTGATGGTCAAGAAATGGTGCGTTTAGACTTTCCGTATGAAGCACCTGCGAAAATTAATTCATTCACACTAGATTCTAAACCAGAGTTTGAAGGGGTTTTAAAAGGAATTAAAGGACAGTATTTGTATTTCAATGAAGGAGATTTTATCAATGTGAGAAGCCACGAAGGTTATGTGATTGAACTTGATATTCAATAATATAACTGAATTATAAAACTTAAAATAAAACAAGAAAATGCTGTAATCTTGTAACCCAAATAGCTAATAACCAAATACTTTTGCTCTATGAAGAGAGCTTTACGAATTCTATTTTCCGTTATTTTTGGGTTTGCTGTGCTTTTGGTTTCGGCAAATCTGTATTTCCATTATTGGTTGCGGCATCATTTGCCGCAGTACATCGAAAATAAATCTCCGTATCATATTCATTATCAGAATTTAAACATAGAATTTGTAAGCGGAAATATTTCTGCAAGTAAAGTTAAAATTACTCCAAAACATATAGATAATCAAAACGTTTTACAGCTTAACGGAACTATAGATTCTCTTTTTATTTCAAATCTTGGGATTTATGATGCCATTCTAAATAAGAAAATCAATGCTAAATATGTAAAGCTTTTTCGCCCAAATCTTCAGATTATTCTGCCAGAAAATCAAGATGCTCATAAGAACAATAAGCAACCTTTGATTACTAAAAATTTGATCATTAAAGACGGAAATGTTGAAATCTTAAGATTTGATAAAAGTAAATTTTTGTCAATTGAAAATTTAAGTCTAAATGTTGAAAATCTGAAACTTACAGAGAAAAATGTTACGCGTAAATTGCCAATAGTTTTTGATCAATATTCTATAAAAAGTAAAGCATTTCATTTTTATCCAGATGAAGTGTATCACATTTCAGCTGCCGAAATTAATACAGAAAATGGACAAATGTCTGTTACAGATTTTTCAATGAAACCTTTGATGAATTTTTCTGAATTTTCAAGAAAATTCCCTAGAAAATCACTTCTTGATATTTCTTCTCAAAAAATGAAATTCAAAGATATTGTGCTGAAAAAGAACAAGATTAGTTTGTCTGAAGTTCGGTTTTCTGAGCCTCATTTAACGGTGTATTCTTCTGAAAATCAGAATAAAAACAAAAATAAACCTTTTATTTATATTGTTGAATTACAAAATGTTTTCTTTGAAAATGGAAAAGCAAATATTATCAAAAACGGACAAAACAAATTTTCCGTAGACAATGTGAATGCACATTTTGAACAATTGGTTTTAGATGAAAAAAATCCCAAAAACGAATTGCCTTTTCAGTATAAAAATTACCAAATTTCGGGAAGAAATATTTTTTTAGATGCTGGAAAATTCTATCAGTTTTTCATTAAGAATGCTGATTTTCAGAAAAATTCTATGGATTTAAGAGGATTACATTTGCAACCCAAGTTTACTAAAACGCAGTTTACTTCCAAAATTTCTACCGAAAAAGATTGGTATAATGTGAAAATTGCACAAACGAGAATTACTGATTTTCATTGGAAATTAAAAGATAGTCAACCGAAAATTAATATTGGTAATGTGTTGATTAACAATTTGCAAGTTCAAATTTATAGAAGTAAAAGTCCTAAAGATGATTTGACTAGGAAAAAACTTTACAGTGAATTGCTCCGTTCCATAAAATTTCCTCTTTTGGTGAAAAATTTGAACATCAGAAATTCAAATTTAATTTATGAAGAGGATTTACCGAATGGAAATAAACCTGGGAAACTAACTTTCAGCCAATTTAATTTAAATGCACAGAATCTTAATTCAAATAAAGGTTTCAAAAAAACGGTTGTTCCGATTAAAATTCACACACAATTTATGAATGTAGCGCCTATGAAAGTAAACTGGAGTTTTGATACGGCAAATCTTCAGGATGACTTTTCGATTTCAGGGCAAATTAATGATTTACCAGCCGAAAGTATTAACGCTTTTGTTACGCCCTATTCTCATAAAAAAGTAGAAGGGAATATTCACGAACTGCGATTTAATTTCAAAGGAAACAGAAATGAAATTTCTGGAAATTACACGATGAAACATGAAAATGTGAAAGTGAAAGTTTTAGATGAAAAAACAAAAAAAGAGAAGAAATTGATGAGTGCCGTTACAAATTTAATCGTCCGAACCAATTCTAAATCCGAAACAGAAAATGTAGTAGTTCACACCACTAGAAATCCTACGAAATCATTTTTTAATTTGCTTTGGAGAGGAGTAGAAGAAGGTTTGAAGAAAACTTTGGTGGGTAAAAATGTAGAAAAAACTGAGAAAACGGTAAAACAGGTAAAGCAAAATTTAGGCTTGCAAAATTCTGTAGATCAAAAAGAAAAGCCTAAAAAAGAAAAAGGATTTTTTAAAAATTTATTCAAAAAATAAACCGCAGAAATTTCTGCGGTTTGATTTATGATAGATTAGTAATTATTTTTTCAATTCTTTAATTCCCATTTCATAGAGTGCAAAACTCATCAAATCTGTGTTTTCTCCGATGACTTGGTCTGTACTTCTACCAGCTCCATGTCCTGCATTTACTTCGATTCTGATTAAAGCAGGGTTGTTACAACTTTGTTTTTCTTGTAATTCTGCCCCGAATTTAAAAGAGTGCGCCGGAACTACTCTATCATCATGATCACTTGTGATAATCATCGTAGAAGGATAACAAACGCCTTTTCTCACATTGTGAACTGGTGAGTATGATTTCAAATATTCGAACATTTCTTTTGAATCTTCCGCTGTTCCGTAATCGAATGACCAACCAGCTCCTGCAGTAAATTTATTGTATCTCAACATATCAAGAACACCAACTCCGGGAAAAGCTACTTTCGCTAAGTCAGGTCTCATCGTCATGGTTGCGCCAACTAATAAACCACCGTTTGAACGGCCAGAAAGTGCCATAAATTCTGGCGAAGTGTAACCGTTTTTCTGTAAATATTCACCTGCAGCTATAAAATCTTCAAAAACGTTTTTCTTTTGCATTTGTGTTCCTGCAACATGCCATTTTTTGCCGTATTCACCGCCTCCTCTAAGATTCGGAACGGCATAAATTCCGCCGTTTTCCATCCAGATTGCATTCACTACGGAGAAATTTGGGGTTACAGAAATATTGAAACCGCCGTAACCATATAAAATAGTTGGATTTTTACCGTTTAGTTTAAGTCCTTTTTTATAAGAAATCATCATCGGCACTTTTGTTCCATCTTTTGAAGTGAAAAATACTTGCTCAGAAACATAATCTTCTGGATTGAATTTTACGTTTGGTTTTTGGTAAATTTCAGAAGTTCCAGTTTCTACATTAAATTTATAAGTAGTTCCCGGCGTGATATAATTGCTGAAAGAGTAATACAATTCTTTTGCAGTTTCTTTACCACCAATATTAGAAGCGGTTCCAATTCCAGGAAGAGTGATTTCTCTGATTAATTTACCGTTGTAATCGAACTGTTTCATGTAAGAGACAGCATCTTTCATGTATTTTGCGAAGATATAACCACCACCAGTTGAAGCGCTTAACACGTTTTCAGTTTCTGGAATAACGTCTGTCCAAACAGAAGGGTTTTTAATGTCAAATTTCTGCAATTTCATGTTTGGAGCATTTTTATCGGTCATGATGTAGATAAAATCTCCTTTGGTGTCTAAAACATCGGTATTGTAATCATATCCTTTTTGAATAGCAATCCAATCGGTATTGTTTTTAAGGTCTTTCACGTACAATTCATTTCCGTTGGTTGCAGTTGCAGCACTTAGAATCAAAAATCTTTCGTCGTCTGAAACGCCAATGTTCATGTATCTGCGTTTGAAATTTTCATCTCCGATGATATGTTTGTCTTCGGATTGCTTGGTTCCTAATTTATGGAAATAAACTTTGTGCATGTCTGTTTTTACAGAAAGTTCTGAACCTTGTACTTTTCCGTAACTAGAGTAGAAAAAACCTTCGTCTCCCAACCAAGAAGCGCCAGAGAATTTAACATCGGTAATGGTTTCGTCTATTTTTTGTTTGGTAATTGCATTGATGATGACAATTTTTTGCCAATCACTTCCTCCTTCAGAAATATTGTAGGCAGCAAGCGTTCCTTTTTTGTTAAAAGACAAGCCAGACATAGAAGTAGTTCCTTTTTCTGAAAATTTATTCGGGTCAAGGAAAACTTCGGTGTTGCCATTTTTATCTGTTCTGTAGAGTACAGATTGTGCTTGTAAGCCGTCATTTTTGTAGAAATAGGTGTAGTCTCCTTCTTTAAATGGAGCAGAAATTTTCTCGTAGTTCCAAATGTTTTTTAACTGTGCACGAATTTCTTCACGAAACGGAATTTGATTAAGATAATTTTGTGTAAAAGCCACTTCACGCTGAACCCAATCTTTAGTATCTTCAGCACGATCGTCTTCTAACCAACGATAAGGATCTGCTACTTTAGTCCCAAAATATTCGTCCGTATGTTCTACTTTTTTGGTTTCAGGATAGTTCAATGAATTTTTGTCTTGTCCTGAAATAGCTATACACAAAAATAGAGTATATGCAATCAAAAGAAGAGAGATTTTTAGCTCGCGAGAGTAAACAGAGTCATTACGACAAACGATTAAAAAAACAAATTGTTCAAGAGGTAGAATCAGGATTACCGAGAAAGGAGGCGATTCGGCTCTATAATTTAGGCCAATCCACCTTAGATAGTTGGATGCGAGATTTTGGTTCGCCTAACTACCTAGAAAATTTGAAACGTCGAACGTACACAGGACTAGAAAAACGTACAATAGTTACAGCGATAGAACAAGGTCTATTAACGATACAAGAAGCCAAGATAGCCTATAACATAAAGACAGACAAAGTAATTCGTAATTGGATAACACAGTACAAATCAGAAAAAGTCGAACTTTGTATTGGAAATAGTTCTATAATGGGAAATAAAACCACACCTAGGAAAGAACCAGAAAAAGAGTCTTTGGAGAAAGCATTAAAAGAAGCGGAGCTTAAAATTAAAGCCCTCAATACGCTTATTGATGTAGCCGAAGAACAGCTCAAAATAGATATTAGAAAAAAGTCTGGTGCCAAGCAGTCATAACAATGAAAGAATTCTATCCTAAATTGGGAATAGGGTTCTTGTGTAGATTGTTTGGCAAAACAAGACATGCCTATTACGATGGGCTTTGGCGAAAAGAAAACAGTCTGATAAAAGAAGACATAATCCTTCAAGAAGTTCGTACTATTCGTCGGGATCTGCCACAAGTAGGGACCCGTAAACTACACTATATGCTTCAAAATCAACTAAAATCTCATGCCATCAGTTTTGGCAGAGACTATTTATTTGATTTATTGGCAGCGCATCAATTGTTGATTAGAAAACGGAAACGTAAAGTCATAACAACAGATTCAAGACATTGGATGCGAAAATACAGTAATCTCATCAAAGGAATGGTCATAAATCGGCCAGAACAAGTATGGGTAAGTGATATTACCTATATCCGATTAACCCATCAATGGGGCTATTTGAGTTTAATTACCGATGCCTATTCTCGAAAAATTATGGGCTACAGTTTTCGTCAAGACCTATCGGCAGAAGGATGTATTGATGCTTTGAAAATGGCACTTCATAATCGATTGTATCATCATCCTCTCATACATCATTCCGATAGAGGTTCGCAATACTGTTCCCAGAATTATGTAGATTTATTATTAAAAAATAATATTGCCATCAGTATGACAGAAAATGGTAATCCTTATGAAAACGCATTAGCAGAAAGAGTAAATGGCATTATAAAGAAAGAATTTAATCTTTATACAAGCGCATTAGGTTTTGAACAAACGAAGAGACAGGTGAATGCAAGCATTTTGTCATATAACCAACTCAGGCCTCATGCAAGTTGTGATTATTTAACCCCTCATCAAGCCCATCTAAAATCTGAACAATTAAAGAAAAGATGGAAAAAATACAATAAAAAATTTAATGATAAAAAAACAATGGTATAGTAAATTTAGGATTAAGAATTATATTTGTATAACTAAAATAGGATTTATTAAATAACCTGTATAGTTATTTTAGGACGACACATTTTCATAACTTGTGATGAGCACGAGGCAAGGAATAATCCTGCTAATGCCATAGTGAATGTATTGATTTTCATTTGTTGAGAATTTCCTCAAAAATAAATAAAAAAAACCGAAGAAGTTCTTCGGTTGGAGTGGAATTATTTTTTTTCGACTTTAAAGTTTTTAAAACCTTTATCGTTTTTGATGACCAAGTAGTAAATTCCTTTAGGATAAGAAGTTATGCTAATCTTGTCTGTATTAGGAATACTTTGCAAAACTTTTCCAGAGGAGTCCATTAAGGTTAAGTGATATTTTTCTGAGGTTTTGCTCTGTACATACACAAAATCACTACTTGGATTAGGGTAAATATTTACCGAAAGTTCTGGTTTCATAATGTCATCTGTGGCTAATCCTGAAGAGGTAGCCAACCAAATTACAGAATTAATTAAAAGAGGTCTATGATTTCCCGAAGCATCTGCAAAATAGCCATCATATAAATTGTCTCCAGTGTCTCCTGTTCCATCATCAGGAACGGAACTGTCTCCTAATGCACAAACTTTTCCAGCTCCGTAAGTTGCAGTAGCAAACATTACATTAGTGGTTCCTGTGGTTGAAGCTCCCGTTTTAAAAACCAAACCTTGAACAGAAGGATTAGCGGTTTTATTAAGCGTCATACTTGCGCCCGCAGAAAACTGCATAGCTCTAGGAGTTCCAGCGCTTCCATTTAAAATAGTATTAGAAGGAATATTTGCAAAATTAGTAGTGGTTTGTGAAAAAGTCACTACGTCAAAGGTAATTCCGAAAGGATTGGCAACTACAGAATTGGTAGAAACTAAATCATTCCAAATAGCTGGAGAATCCCAACCGTCACCATTTCTATCGCTATTGTCATGGTCGGCAATCATATAAAGTCCGCCTCCGTTTTTCACGAAATTAATAATAGCGTCTTTTTCTGCCATCGTAAATTGGCTATTTGGCTCGGTAACGATAAATACTTTGTAATTAGATAAATCTTGGTCGTTATTTGGATTTCCATAAGAAATTACACCTCCTGTTCTTGGGAGTGTTTCTACGTAGTATCCTTGTTTTACTAAATCAATTGCCCACGCACTTATTCCACCGTTCCAATAAGTTTCTGAGGTAGAAGCGGTAATTCCGCTTTGTGCGGGAGTAGGAATTCTTTGTGGATTAGATTCTCCACCAGATTTAGAATCTGCATCAATTACCCAATCTGCGTTTCCTGCCATTTCGGCTTTTGTGGCATCAAATAAAATTTTGGTTTGGGCATTGCTTGATAAAAATAAAATTAAGGTAAAAACGGATAATATTTTTTTCATAAATAAACTTGCTATAAAAAGGGAAGCGAAGTTACAGATTTTCAAGGCAATGACAAAGAATTTTTTTGATGAATAATAACATAAAAAACCTCAGCGAAAAGCTGAGGTTTTAAGATTTTATAACGCTTAAATTATGCGTTTGGTTCTACAGATACAAAAGATCTGTTGTTTGCTTTCTTAGTAAAAACTACTTTACCGTCTACTAATGCATGCAAAGTGTGGTCTTTACCCATTCCCACGTTTTCACCTGGGTGGTGTTGTGTACCTCTTTGTCTTACAATAATATTACCAGCAATAGCGCTTTGTCCACCGAAAATCTTCACACCTAATCTTTTAGAGTGAGATTCTCTACCGTTTTTGGAACTACCAACTCCTTTCTTGTGTGCCATTTTATTTTAAGGTTTTTTGGTTTTTAAAATTAATCTTCAGTGTCTTTTTTTGCAGTTTTTTTAGCAGCTGGTTTTTTAGCTGTTTTTTCTTCTGCTACTACTTCTTCAGTTGTTTCTTTTTTGGTAGCTTTTTTAGCTTTTGGAGCATCTGCACCACCAATTGATACAATTTGAATTTGAGTTAATTGTTGTCTGTGACCATTTTTCACTTTGTAACCTTTTCTTCTTTTCTTTTTGAAAACGATTACTTTATCTGCTTGTACATGGTCTAGGATTTCTGCTTGTACAGAAACACCCTCTACAGCTGGGGCACCTACAGTGATTGCTCCGTCAATAGTAAGAAGAACTTTTTCAAAAGAAACTTTATCTCCTTTTTCTCCTTTTAAACGGTTTACAAACAACTTTTGGTTTTGCTCAACTTTGTATTGAAGCCCTGCTATCTCTACGATTGCTAACATTGTTTATAATTTTTTTAGTTAATTCAGGGTGCAAAAGTAAGAAATATTTTTGAGTTATCCACAATAATGCTAAAATTTTTTATTTGAACTGAAAATCTGTACTTTTGAAATTACTTAATAAACTATATGAAACGAGACCTCTACATTGATTTTGCCAAAGGCTTGGCTACTCTTTCTATTATTTTTATTCATACCGCTTTTTGGAGTGGTCAACTTTATCTTCCTTCGGAAGTGAGAACGTTGAGTTTACTCATAGATGTTCCTGTGTTTTTTGCTTTAAGTGGCTTAACTTCTGGGAATAATGTAGAGAAAACCCTGTATAGATTGCTGAAACTTCAAGTGACGTATATGATTTTCGTGACGTTCTTGTTTTTCCTTGATGGATTTATGAAACTCGGTATCTTCAATATTTTTGGAGAAGAAGGAATGCAATCCTATTATACGGTTTTCGGAACTAAATATGGTGTACCTAATCTAGACTCAGCATTTAATTGGGATATGCTCGGGAATTGGTGGCTTCACAGTTATAGCAATTGTGATAGTTTTCCTGTAGTGATGGGAAGTTTTTGGTATCTTAAAGTCTATTACATCGTAACTGTTTTTGGAGTTTTAGCTTTGAAATTTTTCCCAAAACACATCAAATGGTTAATAGGAGTTTGTTTAGCGCTCACGATTTATTTCAATATTGATAATGATGTAATGAAAAACTTTGCACCATATTATCCGAGCGGACAAGTTGGTTATGTTGCTTTTTATCTTGCCATTTTCTTAATCGCCACTCAATTAAAAGGAAAAAGAATTAAAAATGTTTTTGTTCCTGTTTTGTATGGATTGGTAGCTTTGAGTTTGGTTTTGGTTTTCTGGTATTTCGGTAACGAAGTTTTCTATAAATTTAATAAGCAAAAATTTCCGCCAAAAATTCCTTACATCGTTTGGAGTTTACTTTCTTTGGTGACCATTTTTGTATTGTATAACCGATTGAAAATCACCAAAGACAATTTCATTAACTACATCGGGAAAAACGCCATTTTCTATTATTTTGCGCAAGGAATGAGCTCTTCAGTAGTGTATTTTTTAATTCCGCCTCTTAAAGACAGCATAAATATTTGGGTTTTGATGGTGATTGTATATGTTTTGAATGTGATTTTAGCCATCCTTTTCGCAGAAGTTTTGAAAAAAGTAGACGATTACGGCTGGAAAATTTTAGAATTTCTAAGAAAGAAAACTGCCGAGAATTAATGTAAATTTGCAAAAAATTAGAAATAAAATGTTCAAATTAAAATTACCTACAGATCCACGTTGGGCAAATATAGCAGAAGGAAATTTAGAAGAAATCCTTACAGATCACGCTTGGTGCGAACAAAAAGCTGCCACTAATGCGATTGGTTTAATCACTATGATTCCTGAACATACAGAAATTGTGACCGAACTTTTGGCAATAGCACAAGAAGAAATGGACCATTTCAATCAAGTTCACGAAATCATCAAAAAGAGAGGTTATATTTTAGGGAGAACCAGAAAAGACGATTATGTAAATCAACTTTTTAAATTCATTATTCAAGGAAGTAGAGAAGATTTAATTATAGACAAAATGCTTTTTGCAGCGATGATTGAAGCGAGAAGTTGTGAGCGTTTTAAAGTTTTGACAGAAAACATAAAAGACGAAGAACTCAAAGAATTCTACAAAGAGCTCATGATTTCTGAAGCCAATCATTACACTACTTTCATAGGTTTCGCAAGACAATTAGGAGACCCAGAAAAAGTAAACAAACGCTGGGAAGAATGGTTAGAATATGAAGGCGAAATCATAAAATCTTACGGAAATAAAGAAACCATTCATGGTTAAAAATAAAAAAGCTCATCAAATTTTGATGAGCTTTTTGGTAAAATTAAAGGGGGTTAATCTTTGTTGCCACTTCTTGATACAATCGCAATAATTGCAATAAGAGCTACTGCTCCTATAACCCAATAAAGCGGATTAGTGTACCATTCTTCTGTGGTGGTAGTAGTAGAAGTGGTTACTTCTACTGCTTTTTCTTGTGCAAATGCTAAAAAGCTTACCAAAAATGCAAATAAACTTGCACTCATTTTCTGTAAATTTTTCATAGGTCTTGTGATTTAATAGTTGTTAATATTTTGGTGTGGTAAAAGTAGAATGAAACATTAAAATTTAGTTTACATTTTTTATCAGAAAGTTTATGAAATTATTATCTTTACTGCGATATTTTTAAGAAAGTGAGAATTAAAAAGCCAAAACCCGAAGACTACTTAAATCTTTTCGTGAAATCTTTCTTGAAAGGACTGATTATCATTGGTCCTATCGCGGCGACTTTGTATCTCATTTTTTTGGTTTTTGACACCATTGATAACATTATTCCGTTTGAAAAATTCTTTCCTTTCCTCAATAGAACAGGAGTTGGTTTTTTGTCTTTGATTTTATTTATTTCTGGAGTAGGTTATTTCTTTAACAAATTTGTTTTTGGGAAAGTTGTTTTCGAGAGTTTAGACCATTTTTTAGAAAAAACACCAGGAGTAAAACATATTTACACACCTACTAAAGATGTAATGTCTTCATTTGTAGGAGATAAAAAGAAATTTAACACGCCAGTTTGGGTAAAAACCAATGAAAATCCAGAAATCTGGAGAATAGGATTTTTGACCCAAAAAGAAATGGGCGAAGTAGAAAAACACAATTTCGCGGCGGTGTATTTGCCTCATTCTTATGCTATTTCTGGTTGGGTAATTGTCACCGAAGAAAAAAACATAAAACCTGTAGTGGGAATGAACGCTGCCGAAGCCATGAAATTTGCAGTTTCTGGCGGAGTAGCAGGTTTCCACAGTGATAAAAACGTTTTCAAAGCACCGGAATGAGATTTAGGTAAAGACAAAGGTTTAGAAATTTAAAATTTTGTCAAAAAATGGTAGTGTAATTCACTCAACCTTAACCTTAATCTTAATCTAAAGTGAAACTTCCTTACGCAGAACCCTTCCGCATAAAAATGGTGGAAGAAATTTCGCAATCTACACGCGAACAAAGAGAAATTTGGCTTCAAGAAGCGCACTATAACTTATTTAATTTAAAATCCTCTCAGGTTTTTATCGATTTGCTTACCGATTCAGGAACGGGAGCAATGAGTGATAAACAATGGGGAGAACTTATGATGGGAGATGAATCTTATGCAGGTTCTCGCTCCTTCGAAAAACTCCAAAAACAAGTCGAAAAATTAACTGGATTTCAGTTTCTTTTACCTGTTCATCAAGGAAGAGCTGCAGAAAATGTGCTTTTTTCTACGATGATTAAAGAAAATGATATCATTCCCGGAAATTCTCATTTTGACACGACTAAAGGTCATATAGAATTCAGAAAAGCTCATGCAGTAGATTGTACGATTGATGAAGCTTTTGATATAGAAAATCTTCATCCTTTCAAAGGAAATTTAGATATTCAAAAATTAGAAAAAGTTTATCAGTCTTATCCAAAAAAACAAATTCCGTTTTGTTTAATTACCATTACTTGTAATACTTCTGGTGGACAACCTGTTTCTTTAGAAAATATAAAAGCGGTTAAAAATCTTTCGGATCAATACGGAATTCCAGTGATTTTTGACGCTGCGAGATTTGCCGAAAATGCTTATTTCATCAAACAAAGAGAAGAAAATTACAAAAATTGGAGCATCAAAGAAATCTGTAAAGAAATGTTTTCTTACGGAATCGGGATGACCATGAGTTCTAAAAAAGATGGTTTGGTAAATATTGGTGGTTTTATCGCTTTAAATGACGAGAAAATTTTCAGAAAAGCGTCTAATTTCACTATTATTTATGAAGGTTTTATCACTTACGGAGGAATGGCTGGAAGAGATATGGCTGCACTTGCACAAGGTTTAGACGAAGCAACCGAATTTCCTTACTTAGAAAGCAGAATTTCTCAAGTAGAACTTTTGGGAAATCTCTTGATAGAATACGGAATTCCTGTTCAGAAACCAATTGGCGGTCACGCTGTTTTCTTAGATGCGCTTAAATTTTTACCCAATATCAAAAGAGAAGAATTTCCTGCGCAAACATTGGCTTTAGAAATTTATAAAGAAGCGGGAATTAGAGGGGTGGAAATAGGAACTATTTTGGCAGATAGAGATCCAGAAACCAGAGAAAATCGTTATCCGAAGCTGGAATTGGTGAGATTGGCTTTGCCAAGAAGAACCTATACGGATAATCATATTCGCTATATCGCAGCAGCGCTTAAAAATGTTTTTGACCGAAGTGATGAAATTACAAAAGGTTACAAAATCACTTGGGAGTCAGAAATTTTAAGACATTTTACAGTAAAGTTAGAGCAAGCATAAAAAAATGCCGAGATTTTTCTCGGCATTTTTATTTTTTTATAAAGTTTTTTAGTTGTCGATATCAAAAGACACTCCAATATTTACTGCAAATTGATTGTTTAAATCGTCAAAAGCAATTTCAGATTTTTTGTATTTCGCGATTGGGAATTGCATTTCTGTATAGAGTCCAAAACCTTTATCAAAGAAATATCTTGCTCCAAGATGTCCACCGAAATTTTTAAGTCCAAGGTTTAATCCAGGATATACATCTACATTTGAAGGAAGTTTCAAAACGCTTCCAAGATTAGCATTTAATCTTAC
The DNA here is from genome assembly GCF_003860565.1 of Cloacibacterium normanense. Taxonomy (NCBI): domain Bacteria; kingdom Pseudomonadati; phylum Bacteroidota; class Flavobacteriia; order Flavobacteriales; family Weeksellaceae; genus Cloacibacterium; species Cloacibacterium normanense. The sequence continues at coordinate 2,322,100 of NZ_CP034157.1, read as the reverse complement.
TTTTAAGTCAAATCTATCTCCGAATTTTGGAATTTCTCCACCAATTTCTTTTACGCCAAGAAGATATCCAGCTTGTGCACCAATTGAGAAACTCTCACCTAAACCATAATCTACAGAAGAAACAATACCTGTTCCTCCATCTTGTAAATTAGCACCTAAATTTACTTTTACATCACCTGCTCCTTTATAAGCAACCGTTTGAGCGCTTGCAAAACCTACGGCAAATATCATTGCGCTTGCAAAAATTTTTTTCATAATTATATTTTTATAACGTTATAAAACGGGCGCAAAGATAAAATTTATTTTAATTTGAAATCTACAGCCCTGAAAACATCTGCCGTATCTGTAACAAAATAAATGCCATTTTCTTTCTCTACCAACTTCGGTTTGAATCCGAAAATTGCGGTAGATTGAGCTATTACATTGATTTTATATTTTTTATCGGTTTTATTTTCTGGAGTAATTTCTTGTAAAATATTATTGAGCACAACAGATTTTGGTGCAATAGAATCATGACTTAGTTCAAATTCTACCCAATATCCTTTTTGGTCAGCATTAGAATAAGAAGAATAAGTGGCGTTTTTTACCTTTGGTAAAACGTTTGATTGACAAGAAATTGCGAAACTTGCCATAAAGATTGCTCCCAAAAATGATTTTATTATACTAATTTTCATAAATTTATCGTTAAGTTTATTACAAATCTATTCAAAAAAATGAAACTTAAATATCTATTTAACGCACTATTTTTAACATTAGTATTTATCTCTTGTTCTAGAGATGACAATAATGATTCTGGTTCTACCACTAAGCCTGATGAAATCAATAATTTTGTTTGGAAGGCCATGAATTCTTGGTATTATTGGCAACCGAATGTACCTAATTTGGCAGATGCTTTTGATGATAATCAAACCACGTACGCTAATTTTTTAAATGGAAAAACTCCAGACAAGCTTTTCTATTCTTTGCTTTATCAAAGAGGTACCATTGATAGATTTTCATGGATTGAAAACAATAATGAAGTAGTATATTCTTCTAAAATTGCCGAAGTTGAAAAAAGTGGAGGTTTTGATATAGGAATTTATCCGAAAGACAATACCAATACTACCGCAGTTGCTCTTGTAAATTATGTGGTTCCTAATTCTCCTGCAGCTTTGGCAGGTTTAAAACGTGGCGATGTAATCACTAAAGTAAATGGTTCTCCTTTGACGCTTAATAATTCTGACTTATTGTATAACAATCAAGTTACTGTTACTCTTGCTGCAACGGTACAATTAACGAGTGCAGGACTTATTACCACAGATAAAACTTCTTCTATTTCGATTACTCAAGCAGATATAGACGAAAATCCAATCGCTTATTATGAGAAAAAAGTGTACGGAACTAAAAATATTGGATATTTGGTATTTAATGCTTTCAAAGCAGATTATAATGATGAGTTAAATGCTGCTTTTGCTCAAATGAAAGCAGATGGAATCAATGAATTGGTTTTAGATTTAAGATATAACGGAGGTGGTTCTCTGGAAACGGCAGTTGCTTTGGCAGGAATGATTAACGACAGTTATAGCGGAAGTCCGTATGTTTTTTTAGATTTTAATAATAAACATAATAGTGAAGACGGCTTTGATTATCTGAGCAATCAAATGAATACTTACAGTTTAGTGAATAACAGACCCGAAAAATCTGGAACACAAACCATTAATAGTCTTAATCTGACTAAAGTTTATGTTTTGGTAAATTTCCAAACTGCTTCGGCAAGTGAACTTACGGTTCAGTGTCTTAAAAAATATGTAAATGTGGTAACGATTGGTTATGATACAGTAGGGAAATTTGTAGGTTCTATCACTTTGTATGATTCTCCAGCTCAAGATTACACTTCGTATACTAATAGAAATACGAAGCATAACTGGCAATTACAACCGATTACTTTTTCTTATTACAACAAAGATAAAGATGTGAATCCAGAATTTATTGCTCCGAATTATGAAATAAATCCTTATTCTATTTTCAATAATTTAACTGCTTTTGGCGATGTAAGAGACCCGTTTTTGAAAAAGGCTTTAGAGCTTATTACAGGTCAGTCTTTCAGAATGGGTAATACTTCTACTAGCAGTTTTGAAAATAAAAATCTGCAAAAATTCAATCCTACGAATGCTGCAAAAGGACTTTATATTCAAGATTTTCAGAATTTTAGATAGAGCTTTTGAGTAAAAAATAATTTGATTATACAGAATCGCTAAAATTTTTAGCGATTTTTTTTGTGAAAAGTTTGTGTGTTTGAAAATTTATTCTACATTTGTAGAGTAAATTTTATTTTTGTATAAATGAATAAGTTAACCGAAGCCGAAAAAGAATTAATGGAAATACTTTGGGACAAAGAAAAAGCTTTTATGAAAGATATTATAGAAGCTTTCCCAGAACCAAAACCTGCGACAACTACCATTGCAACTTTGCTCAAAAGGATGCAAAATAAAAATTTGATAGATTATAAAACTTTTGGCAACTCTAGAGAATATTTTCCTTTGGTAGAAAAAGGAAATTATTTTGCCAATGAAATGCAAGGTATGATTGGTAAATTTTTCAATAATTCTGTAACGCAATTTGCGTCGTTCTTTACAGCTAATTCTAAATTAAGCGAAAAAGAACTGATTGAAATAAAGAAAATTATAGAAGCAGAAATTCAGAAAAAGAAAGACTAATGGAAACTTATATTTATATAATGATTGCACTTTCTGCAATTTTCATTTTACTGTATTTTGTTTTTTTAGAAAAAGAAAAAAATCATCATTTCAAAAGGTTTTATCTTTTAAGCAGTGCTTTGTTTTCTATATTAGTTCCCTTAATATCAATTAATTACGGAACTATTGAAGTGGTAGGGAATATTAATCAAAATAATTCTGAACTCCTAATTTTACCAGAAACCAAATTGGTAGAAACCACCGTTTTTACCCTAGAAAGCCTAGTTTTGGGAATTTATATTTTAGGATTTTCACTTCTGTTTCTAAAATTTTCTTGGGGAATTTTTAAACTTATAAAAGAAATTAAATTTTCAGAAAAAATAAAACAAGACCATTATCAATTCATTTTAAAGCAAAATAAATTTACACCTTACAGTTTTTGGAACTCTATTTTTCTTAATAAAAGTGATTTTTTAGAAGGGCAAATAGATTATAAAATTATTCTTCACGAGAAAGCTCATGTGAATCAAAAACACAGCATTGATGTAATTTTTATAGAAATTATGCTTTGCGTATTTTGGTTCAATCCTGCATTCTTTTTTTATAGAAAAGCAATTGTTACCAATCATGAATTTCTGGCAGATGAAGCGGTTTTAAGCCAAAATAAAGATATAATTAGTTACCAAAAGCTCATACTGAACGAACTTATTTCAGAGAAAATATTATTTACACATCCATTTAATTTACACAACACTAAAAAAAGAATCGTTATGATGACCAATAAATTAACTAAAATAGCCAAAATGAAGTCTTACTTGACTTTACCAATATCAGCATTATTATTTTTTGCTTTTGTAGAAAAAGTGCCTGCTAAAATTGAAAATACAGTAAACAAGTCTCTTCAAAAAATTGTTAAAAAAGAAGAGACACAATTTTCAGGAACTCAAGTTTCAAATATTGAAAAAAGCGCATTTAAAAATGAAATGATCTCAATAAAAAAAGATACCATTAAACCTAAAAAGCAAAAGGTAGAAAAAGTTAAGGAAGAAAATACAGAAATGATTCCACCTCCACCTCCTGTAAAAGAAATTTCTTCACAAACAGAACCAGAATTTCCTGGAGGACTTGCAGCATTAAGAAATAAATTAGCTGAAAATTTTGATGTGAGTAAAATGAAAAATTCTAAAGGAACATTAAAAGGTGTCCTTATAATAATTGTTTCTGAAGATGGGAAAAGTTATAATGCTAATTATCAATTTGATGATGAAAATTTCAAAACAGCAGCCAAAGATGCTCTAGAAAAAACCTTAAAAGGAGTCGAGTGGAAGCCAGGTACGCTAAATGGAAAGCCAGTCGCATCTCAATTTAAAATGCCAATAACCATGAATTTTAATTAAATCATTGAAGAGCAGAAATTTCTGCTCTTTTTTTTGTCTTTATTCTTTTATCTTTGTTCTTTATTTTAAAATATGAATTTCAAACTCCATTCAGAATTTGCGCCAACTGGTGATCAACCTACAGCTATAGAAAAACTCTCAGAAGGTTTACAAAACGGAGAGAAATATCAGACTTTGCTAGGTGTTACTGGTTCTGGTAAGACTTTTACCATTGCAAATGTGGTAGAAAAAGTTCAAAAACCGACTTTAGTTTTAGCGCATAATAAAACTTTGGCGGCTCAACTTTTTATGGAATTCAAGGAGTTTTTCCCAGATAATGCAGTAGAATATTTCGTTTCTTATTACGATTATTATCAGCCAGAAGCTTACATTGCTTCGTCTGGAACGTATATAGAAAAAGATTTGTCTATCAATGAAGAAGTAGAAAAACTAAGACTTTCGGCTACGGCAAGTTTACTTTCCGGAAGAAGAGACGTTTTAATTGTGGCTTCAGTTTCATGTATTTACGGTATCGGAAATCCTACAGAGTTTAATAAATCTTTGATTGAGCTAGAAGTTAATTCTAAAATTTCTAGAACGGCTTTTCTTCATAAGTTGGTAAATGCATTGTACTCTAGGAGTGTAAACGAATTTGCGAGAGGTGCATTTCGAGTAAAAGGAGATGTGATAGATGTATATCCAGCTTATGCTGATAACGGAATTAGAGTACAATTTTTCGGAGATGAAATTGAAAAAATTCAAAGTTTTGATGTTATTTCTGGAAACGTAACTTCTAGTTTTGACCGAATTAATATTTATCCTGCCAATTTATTTGTGACCTCTAAAGAAACTTTAAACGGAGCGATTAGAGAAATTCAAGATGATTTGGTGAAACAAGTTGACTTTTTTAATTCTATTGAAAAACCAATTGAAGCCAAGCGTTTACAAGAACGTACTGAATTAGATTTAGAAATGATAAAAGAACTCGGTTATTGCTCTGGAATTGAGAATTATTCTCGTTATATGGACGGAAGAATGCCTGGTTCTAGACCTTTCTGTTTACTCGATTATTTTCCGAAAGATTATTTGATGGTGATTGATGAATCTCACGTTACCATTCCGCAAGTTCATGCAATGTATGGTGGTGATAGAAGTAGAAAAGAAGCTTTGGTAGAATACGGTTTCAGACTTCCTGCTGCGATGGATAACAGACCGCTGAAATTTCCAGAATTTGAGGAAATGCAAAATCAAGTGATTTACGTTTCGGCGACTCCAGCTGATTACGAATTAGAAAAATCTGGCGGAATTTACACAGAACAAATTATCAGACCAACTGGACTTCTTGACCCAATTATCGAAGTAAGACCTACCATGAATCAAATCGATGATTTAATTGAAGAAATTCAAAAAAGGGTAGAAGAAGACGAACGTGTTTTGGTGACGACTTTAACCAAAAAAATGGCAGAAGAATTGACCAAATATTTTACCAGATTTGGTATTAGAACTCGTTATATTCACTCAGATGTAGAAACTTTGGAGCGTATTCAAATTATGCAAGATCTAAGAACGGGATTATTTGATGTTTTGGTGGGTGTAAATCTTTTGAGAGAAGGTTTAGATTTACCAGAAGTTTCGCTGGTAGCAATTCTTGACGCAGATAAAGAAGGAATGTTGCGTTCTCGTCGTTCTTTGGTTCAAACCATTGGTAGAGCTGCGAGAAACGTGAACGGAAAAGCAATTATGTACGCAGATAAAATCACCAATTCTATGCAAAAAGCGATTGATGAAACCAATTATCGTCGCGAAAAACAAACGCAGTACAATTTAGAACACAATAAAGTTCCTACTCCGCTCAATAAGAAAATTTCTGAAAATTTAGTGGGAAGAAGCAAAGATTTCCCAGATTCTCAATACACGCAGAAAGAAATCATGCGTCAAGTTGCGGAAGAACGCGAAACTTACGGAAGCGTAGATGTAGAAAAACTCATCGCCGAAAAACAAAAAGCAATGGAAGCCGCTGCGAAAAATCTAGATTTCATCACCGCTGCAAAATTGAGAGATGAGATTGTAGCATTGAAAGGCTAGGTTATAAATCCCAAATCTATAATACAATTTTCAGGGTTTTTAGGATCATAAATTAGTGTGGTTTTTTTATGAAAATCGAAAAGTATTTCCACGCTTTTCATGCTCATTGGTAATTTTATATCATGTAGATAATTTCCCCCATCAACTGTATAGACTAATTTAACAAAAGAAATGTAATCCGTTTCTTGCCTTTTTTCTTTAATATCAACAAAACCATTTTCAACAAATTTATCAAAAGTTGCTGATTCATTAAATTCTGTGATTTTTTTATCCTCTGTAATGCTTATCACAGATGTTGTTAAATCAATTTCAATTTTTTTACCATTTTTTAGAAGATAATCAACATTGTTGCTATGTTTAACGGTTCTGAATGAATTATAAATGAATTTAATTAAATATAAAATTCCAAATACAATAGAAAGAAATATAAAAACGTATGCAATCTCTTTTCTTAAAAAAGTACTGCTTAAAAAAAATAATAATTTCATGTCCTAAAACTTATAAACCCTTTTCTTAGGTTTTTCATAATTCACTTCGCCACGAATTGGAGTGAGTAAATCCATTAAACCATTGATTTTTATTTCATAAATGGTAGAAAGTTGCATGCCGAGTTTTCCTTTTGGCATTCCTTGTCGGTGAAACCATTCTAAGTAAGAAATAGGCAAATCTGCTAAAACAATTCCAGCATGTTTTCCGAAAGGCATTTTTACCTCGCAGATTTCTTTTAGTATTTCGGGATTGATTCCTTGCATTTTTTTAAATTTCAATGTCAATTTTTGGCTGAAGTGGCGTTTCACTTTCGGGAAGAACAATGTCGTTCGGAGAATCTTCTGTTTCTTCAGAAAATTCGTCTCCATAAATTTGCATCAACAGAATAGTGATAGAAACTAAAATTGGTCCGAAAATTAAACCTAAAAATCCAAAAATCTTTAACCCTAAAATAATTCCAAAAACAGTATTAAGAGGATGGATGTTTTCTAATTTTTTCAAAAAAGTAAACCTAAAAATATTGTCTACCAATCCTACAATAATAAATCCGAAGCCTAGAACACCTAATCCACCAAAAGTGTCGCCACTTGCGAGCATAAATAAACCAACCGGAACATAAATGATAGCAGCTCCGACAATTGGAATCATACTGCCAATAAAAGTAAGGATAAACAATAATAAAGGACTTGGTGCACCGAAAATAAAATAACCAATTACCGCAATAATCGCTTGCCCAAGAGCAACTACGGGAATTCCTACTGCATTGGCAATAACCATTTTTCTGAATTTTTCTCCAATTTTTTGGTCATTCGCTTTCTTTAGAGGAGAAATTGAAGTAAGAATTCTTTCGAATAATCTTCCTTTGGTAAGCATAAAGTACAAGATAAAAAACATGCCCACAATTACACTAATCATATTCACTGTAGTATTCAGAATAGCAGTGGAAGCTTGTGTTGCAAATCCTGTGATTTTTTCTAAATTTCCGTTACTTAAAATTTCAAACCCTGTTTTGGCACGAATATAAGTTTCTATTTTTTCAAAAAATTGAGTAATACTCTCTGTATAAGCTTTAGCATCACTTATTTTATTGACTAAAACTTCAATGGTGAAATACGTGGGAATCACAATGATGACCAGACAAATTAAAATAATGACCAATGCTGCAACCCAAGGTTTCCAGCCTTTTTCTTCGACGAGTTTAAAATTCCAACTTCTAGAAATAATATATAACGTGATGGCTCCCAACAAGGAAGGCAAAAAATCACTGAGATTGTATAATATTATCGCTGAAAGAATGATAATAACCGCCAACATCAAAACTTGACGGATTTTGTTATTGCTGATTTGGTCTGGGTGCATCTGTTTTGTTTTAATGCGAATTTAATAAAAAAAGCAACAGTAAAATCTGTTGCTTTCTGTAAATTGTTTATAAAATTTTAAGATTTTACTTCGTAAGGTGCTCCGCAAATCGCCGAATAGATAGAATATCTTGCGGTAAAGAAAAACGGAAAGGTAAATAGAACTCCAACTAAGCAAAATAAAAATCCTGCACAAGCAATAATTCCTGCTAAAAGCCACAATACTAATACCGTGATAAAATTAGCATGAACCAAAGAAAATGATTTTCTAATGCCTTCTATTGCTGAGGTATTTTCAAAAAATACAATCGGTAATCCTATAAAAAAAGCAAAAGAAAGATACATGCCAATCAGCATATTGATTTCTAAGCCAGCTTGAATAAGCACTGTAGTAATGAATCCGTAAATAATGATTTGTGCGGTATTTTGTCTGAAACCAATGAATAAATCACCGAATTCTACCTCTTTCTTAGCGCTGAACTGATAAGAAATGTAAATAATTCCTACCACTAATGGAGCCAATAACGCCGAAGTAATACTTTTAGAAATCACTTCAGAAATCATTACGGCAGTAGTTCTGGCCGCTTCTAAACTGTTTTGTAATTCTGTAATAGCATTAAGGTCATACTTTTTGTCTTCTACAAAATCATTCATGACTCTCATGACTTCATTTTGATAATCTCCACCGCCTGGAATCAAGAAAGACAACAGACCATTAAAGATGAAATACGCTAAAAGGTAAATGACTACAAAGACTAATGCATATAAAAAAGTTCCCGTAAAATTTTCGAATGCATGAGAAAGAATACTTCCTATTTCCTTTTTGGGTGTAATAGGTTGGTTTACTTCGGTAAAATTTTCCATAATTTTTTCAATTGAGTTCTACCAAAATTAGTTATTTTTTCTCAAAGTTTCGTTACATTTTATACAAATTTAATGCTGAAGAATTTTTTGAACAGCGTATAAATAATAGCATTCCAAAAAGGATAAGTGAATAAAAATCCTACAAAAAATAAGATAAATCCGCTATAACTGAATAAAAATGCGATGATAGCACATGGTAAAACAATTTTCCAATTTGCCCAAGCTACTTTTGCGCTGATATTGATGGCTTCTAGCATTCTCATAGGGGTGAAATACAATAACGGACCTACAAAAACAGTAAGAAACACCCATAAAACACCTGGGATGAAAAAGAATGACATCCCGAAACTGAAAATTACATTCCAGAAAATTGCATAACCCCAAAGTTTGAAGAAGTTACTTCCTTTATATCCATCTAAAACTTCTGACAGGTTAGGTTTTTTGCCTTCATCAATTAAAGTATAAACTCTGAAAAGACCAATGAATAAAGGAAAAAGTGATGCTTTTAATAATGACAAAACAATTTGGAAATAACTTCCGTTCTCCGTAGCGAGAAGTTCTCTTATTTTTAAATTAAATTTTATCGGATCTTGTAAAAGCTCTGGCGTGAAAATATATAATTTATCTCCAAAATAATACTGCACTAACTGAAATCCTGAAATAAAAATTATCCCAAAATATAAAACGGTCACCACAAACTGAAACGAAAGCGTAGCTTTCCAATATTTAAAAGACTGATTGATTACTTCGTCTAAAGTAATTTTTGCCTTTGGTAAATTTTCTTGATTCATGCTGCAAAAGTAATGTTTTTAATGCTAATTTACTAAACCGTAAGATAGTGATTTGTTTTATAAATCACAGTAGGATTTTGCGATGTGAAACTCTCATCTAAATTTGTAAATTTACGCGATGTTAAAAATCAACGAACAGAAATTTTTAGAAATGGACGAGCTTTCTCTGCAGAAAGTTCCTTTCTTTTTTGTGATTGATTTTTTAATGGAAAATGTGCTCATTTTCAGTCAAGAAGATTTAGAAGCGCAAAAAATATTGGTTGATTTTCCAAATTTTAAAAATGTTCAACCATTTACGTTTGAAACGAAAGGAGTAACTTGGAAATCTTTCCCTCAATCCAAAGAAGATTACCAAAAAGGTTTTGAAATCGTGCAAAATCATTTGAAATTGGGAGATTCTTATTTAATCAATTACACTTGCGAAACGCTCATAGAAACTAATCTTTCTTTAGAAGAAATTTTTTATCAATCTGAAGCAAAATATAAAGTTTTACTCCCAGAGAATTTTACTTTTTTTTCACCAGAAACTTTTGTAGAAATTAAAAATCAAGAGATTTTTACGCATCCTATGAAAGGAACTATCGAAGCGTCTGTTCCAAATGCGATAGATGAACTAAAAAATTCGGTGAAGGAAAAAGCAGAACATTACACGGTAGTAGATTTGCTCAGAAATGACTTGAGCATGGTTGCAGATTGGGTAAAATTAGATGAATTCCAAAGAATAGATTTCTTAAAAACCCGAAACAAAAATCTCTATGCGATGAGTTCTGAAATTTCAGGAAAAGTAAAACCAGAGTTTCAAAATAAAATAGGAAGATTAATGAAAACTTTGCTTCCTGCAGGAAGTATTTTGGGCGCTCCAAAACCCAAAACCTTAGAAATTATCTTAGAAGCGGAAACTTATGAAAGAGGCTTTTATACAGGAGTTTGCGGTTATTTTGATGGAGAAAATTTAGATTCTTGTGTGATGATTCGGTTTATTCAACAAAACGGTGAAAATTTAACATTCCGAAGTGGCGGTGGAATTACACATTTGAGTAAATTAGCAGATGAATACCAAGAAATGAAAAACAAAATTTATGTCCCGATTCATTGAAAGCATTAAAATAGAAGACCAAAAAGCCTTTTTGCTAGACTTACATCAAAAACGAGTGAACCAAACTTTTGCTCATTTTGGCAAAGAAGGTTCTATAGATTTGGCTAAAATTTTTAAAAATTTAGAGCATGATGAAGATGGTTTGTACAAACTGCGCATCGTGTATGATTTAGATAAAAAATTCACTACACAACTCATTCCTTATGCGATTCCAGAAATTGAAAATTTTCAGTTGGTGGAAAATAATTCTTACGATTATTCTTTTAAGTTCGAGGATAGAAAGGAATTTGAACGCATGAAAACCAAAGCCAAAACAGAAGAAATCATTGTGGTGAAAAACAATCACATTACGGATACTTCTTATACCAATATTCTATTCTTGAAAGGCAAAGAATGGTTTACGCCGACTACTTATCTGTTAAACGGTGTGATGCGCCAATATTTGCTTCACGAAAAGAAAATAAAAGAAACCGAAATTACGCTTCAAAATATTAAGGATTTTTCTCATTTTCAGTTAATTAATGCCATGAATGATTTCGATGATATGTTTATTTATCCTATCGAGAGAATTGTAAATTTACCAGAAAGTTCTGATTATTTGGGAGTTTAGTTACTGGAAAATAATAAGCATAAACTTTGTCATTGACTTCGTCGAATCTTCGATTTCCGTAGGAATCTAAACTAATATGAATAAATTTAAAAAATACCTTTTTCCTATTTTAACTATCTTAGTTTTACTGATAGATTTATTTTCAATGTTCAATTTTTATAAATCATATGAATATTCATTGACGCTTAAGAATATTGATTTATTGAAAAAGAGTATTTGGGTGAATTTTAATTTTTTAATGACAGTTTTGATTATAAACGTTTTTTATCTTCTTTTAAGATTAATTTTTTATAAAAGAGATTAATAATAAATTTAGATTTCATCTGCAGTCAAAGATTAGAAAATGTAAATTATAAACTTTGAGAGTAAACTTAATAAAGCAATTTTTCAGATAGCGTTCCTACGGAACGCCTTTTTTTATGACGAAATATTACTACACATATTGGGTTCCTACGGAACCTTTTATAGTAAACTTTATTCCGTGGGAATTTCATGTGTGTAGAATTAGAAGTAATCTAAAAACATCATTCCGTAGGAGCACAATGTTTTTATACGTTTTTTGTTGTTATAAAATCTTTGTTTTTTTGAAAATCAAAGATTAGAGAATGATAAACTGAGCGTAAAATTTTAAATTGTCACAAAATCTGCTCAATCAGCAAAATCTGCGAGAAAAATTTTTAAAAAATATCTACTTCAAAAACTTAAAGTATTCTTTCAAAACTTCTGCGTTTTGAATGTCAGCCGTGTTGATTTCTAAAATTTTGGGTTTAGCTTCTGGCTTGAAGAAATTGTCTAAAACTCTTAACAGCGTATCTTCGTCTTCCACTTTAAAATATCCAAAACCGAAATGTTTGGCTAGATTTTCGCAGTTTTTCTGATGTTTGGTCGCGATAAATTCGTCTATTGCATTAGAAGTGGTAGGTCCAGGAATAATTCTAAAAATATTTCCTTCACCGTTATTCATCACGATAATTCTAGTGTACGGCGGAATGTAATTGTTCCAAAGTCCATTAATGTCATAGAAAAATCCAAGTTCGCCAGAAATCAAAATTGTAGGATTTTCGTTCATCATCGCAAAACCCATCGCAGTAGAAGTAGAGCCGTCTATTCCGCTGGTTCCACGGTTGCAATAAATGTTGTGATTTTGTGAATATGGGAACAATTCTGCATAGCGAATCGCCGAAGAATTAGAAATATGAATGTTATAGTTACTCGGAATTTTTTGTTCTAAAATCTGGAAAATTTTAAAATCCGAAAAATCTATTGTCTTACAATATTCATCGTGTTTTGCGTCTTTTTTATCACGAAGAATATCCCAAAGATTAAAATAAGCTGATGGTTCTAATTTGGCAAATTTCAACAATTGACTAAAGAAAATCTCTGGTTTTGTTTTGATTTCTTGAGTTAATGCAAAATAAGTGTTGGGTTGCCAAAATTCATCAATATGCCAATGATTTTGAGGTTTTGCTTTTCTCAAAAATTCTTTCACTTTTTTAGAAACTACGTTTTGACCAATCGTGATGAGTAAATCTGGAGCGTAGGTTCTAAAATCTTCTTCGGTGAAATTAAAAACATATCGGTCAATATGATTGAAAAACTTGTCGTGATAGAGGTTAGAATTCGCTTCTGTAAGCACAACCACCGAATGATTTTTCACGAATTGCGACAATAAACTTAGGAGTTCAGGATTTTTGTCTAGCGTTCCTGCTAAAATCAAAATTCTTTTAGCCACGTTAAATTCAGAAACTAGAGTAGAAGAAATCTCGAAATCTCTTTTCTGAATGGTTTTCTCAATGCTAGGGAAAACTGGCAATTCCGTAGCGTATTGGTATAAAGGTTCTGTAAGCGGAATATTGATATGAACTGGACCTTGTTTCTCGAAACACAATTCTATCGCTGTTTTTACGATTTTTAAGTTCTCTTCTTCTGCATTTTCTTTGTCGTCTTCCAAAAGTTGAAAATCTCCGTAGGAATGCTGTTGAAACAAGTCTTTTTGACGAATGGTTTGTCCGTCAAATAAATCTACAAAATCTGTAGGTCTGTCTGCGGTAAGTACCAAAAGCGGAACGTTTTGATAAAACGCTTCTACTACAGCTGGATAATAATTGGTAGCAGCAGAACCAGAGGTACAAGAAATCGCAACGGGTTGCTTAAGAGATTTTGCCATTCCCATCGCTACAAAAGCAGCGCTTCTTTCATCTATGATGCTGAAACATTCAAAAGAATCTAGCTCTGAAAAATGAATAGCAAGTGGAGCATTTCTGCTTCCTGGTGAAATCACCATTTTGTCTATTCCATATTGCTGAAGAACGTGTCCTAAAATCTGAATACTGCGTTTTGATGAGAATTGTTTCATAAATACAAAGGTATGAGATTTTTTGGAGTTTTTTAAATTTCAGAATAAGTTCGGGAGATGATATTTGATATATCTCATTTTAATTTCATCAAATTCTAGAAAGGAATATGATTTTTAAAAACTATATAGAGTTTGCCGAAAAGTATGCCTTTTTTAACCAAAAAGACCACTTACTTGAGAAATTCTAGTGGAATAACTTTTATAAAATATTGAGAATGAAATAAAAACAAAAAACCACCACATTACTGTGATGGTTTTGGCGCCTTTTGCTGGGCTCGAACCAGCGACCCTCTGATTAACAGTCAGATGCTCTAACCGACTGAGCTAAAAAGGCTACTCTTGTTGTTTTGAGTGGTGCAAATATAATACGTTTTTTCTATTTGCGCAAAATATTTTTTGAAAAAATTTACATTATTTTAAAAATGGTGAAATGATAAATTTGTAAATATCTGATCCAAAGATTAATAGCATTAATCCCATTAAAAAGATTACTCCAATCATTTGTGCATTTTCTAAAACTTTTTGCGGAACTGGCTTGCCTGTGATGAGTTCCCAAGTCGTAAATAAGGCATGACCTCCATCTAATCCTGGAATTGGTAACAAGTTAAGGAACGCTAACCAAGCAGAAAACATAGCCGTAAAACTCCAAAATGCAACCCAGTCGATTTCTTTAGGCATCATTTTCACAATTGCAATTGGTCCGCCAACATTTTTGTAACCTTTGATTTTTTTGTTGAACATTAATTTAAACTGCTTAATCTGCATGGTAAGAGATTCTACAGTTCTCTCAAAACCTCTGCCAATTGCTGGTAAAAAGCTGTATTCTTGATTGGTTACTGTATTGTTGAAAGCAGCTTCAGCTTCTTTAAAATCTGGTCTGAAACCTATTTTTCCTTCTTTGTTTGTATTGAAAGTAAATCTTTTTAATTCATTATTTCGAAAAACGTCTACAGTAATCGGTTGGTTTTTCTTTCCAGCTAGTCCATCAGAAAATTCATCAAAAAATCTAATCGTTTTACCATTAAGAGCTACAATTTTATCTCCTTTTTGTAATCCAGTTTTTTTTGCAGGCCCTTCTGTTAAAGAATCTACTACTGGTGCAAATCTATTGGTGATGTATAATTTAGCCGTTTTTGAGCCTAAAATATGAGCAATTCCGTCTTCTTTTGGTGCGAAAGAAACTTCTTTACCGTTTCTAAGTACCGTGATTTCATTGGCAAGAAGCATATTAATCATAGAATTTTCCATTCTTACGGCAGGTTTTCCATCGATTTTTAAGATTTTGTCGCCGTTCATCAATCCCATTTTTGCACCTTCTTCAGAAACTGCAATTCCATTCTCGAATTTTGCTAAATCATGGTATTTTTCGCCAGTAAATAAATTAAGACAGGTATATATTCCCCAAGCTAAAAGAACATTTACAAAAATACCACCCAACATAATGATGAGTCTTTGCCAAGCTGGTTTACTTCGGAATTCCCACGGTTGAGCTGGTTGTTTCAGTTGTTCTGTATCCATACTTTCGTCTACCATTCCAGCAATTTTTACATAACCACCAAAAGGAATCCAGCCAATTCCGTATTCTGTTTCTCCTATTTTTTTCTTGGCTAGAGAAAACCAAGGATCAAAGAAAAGGTAAAATTTTTCTACTCTACATTTAAACCATTTTGCTGGTAAATAATGTCCCAATTCATGTAATGTTACCAGAATAGATATACTTAATACAAACTGAAATATCTGTGTTGCTAATTCCATTAAATTTTAATTTTTTTTAAAGTTATGCAAATGTAATAATTCTGCTCCACTAAAACGAAACCAAACAAAAAAAGACGCCAAAAAGCGTCTTTTCCATTAAATATTGTTGATTTTTTTATTAGAAGTTAAATGATAAACCTATGCTACCATTGTTACCAGCTTCTATAAATGCACCTACATTATTGTTGAAGAAATATCTTACACCTAAGTGTGCACCTAATCCGAATGTATTTCCTAATAAACCTACGTCTAAACCAGGATATAAATCCCATTTGCTCGGCATGTTAAGTGCATCTTGAAGGTGGAAATTAACTCTACCAAAAACAAAAACGTTATTGTCTTCATTATTGTCTCTGTACCCGTCGAAATAGAAATTTGCTCCTGCTCCTAAAGAAACTACATTAGAAACTCCATAATCGTACGTTGCTGTAACACCAGTTCCGTTTCCGTAACCGTTAAAACCTACTTGTAATTTTTGGTCGCCTTTACCTTGCCATGCTTGTGCAAATGCTAATTGTCCTGCGAACAACATTGTGCATGCTAATACTAATTTTTTCATAAGAATATTTATTTTTAAGTTTTATTTGAATTTCTGTTTTTCTAACGACAAATTTATACTAATGTTGCCTAACCAAGAGACTTTTGTGGTAATTTTGTAAAACATTTTAAAAATTCTGAAACCTAAGCATTATGAAAATCATCGGTTTAAGTCAAAATATTATTTGGAAAGAAAAACATGAAAATTTTCTTTTGATAGAAGAAAAATTCAAGGATTTAGAAGCAGATTTGTTTTTACTTCCTGAGATGTTTACTACAGGTTTCTATATGAAAGCTCAGGAAGTAGCAGATGAAGAAGAACTTGCATTGTCTTGGATGAAGAATTTTGCCAAAACTAAAAATGCTGCAATTGGAGGAAGCGTTTCTGTAAAGGATAATGGCAAATTCTATAACCGATTTTATTTTGTAAAACCAGACGGAACTTACCATCAATATGACAAAAGGCATCTTTTTTCTTACACTGGCGAAGATAAAGTATACACTGCAGGAACAGAAAGAGCAGTGGTGGAATATCTGGGATTCAGATTTTTATTACAGGTTTGTTTTGATGCGAGATTTCCAGTTTTTGCTAGAAACAGAAAAGATTATGATGTCATTCTAAATGTCGCAAATTGGCCAGAAGCCAGAGTATTGGCTTGGGAAACATTAAATAGAGCAAGGGCAATCGAAAATCAAGCCTATGTTTTTGCTTTAAATAGAACTGGCGAAGACGGGAATAACTTGAAATATCAAGAAAGTAGTCATTGTTTTTTTGCAGATGGAACAGATGTTTCTATTAAAAATGGAGATTTAATCTTTGCAGAATTAGATTTGCAAAAATTAGAAGCTTTCAGAAAAGAGTTTCCTTTTTTGAACGATGCAGATGATTTTAAAATAGTAGAATTATAGAATAACAGATGTTTTTTTCTCTTTAACTGTACCATTCTACAACTAATTTGTATGGTCTGAAATAATTTTCCAACCATCATTAAATTTCTGAAAAACCAAGGTGTAAATTCCATTCGGAGTGTCATTAGCACGGATAAGTTTCCACTTTCCGAAAACATAAGCGTGTTTTTTGCCTAGCATTTTCACTTGAATGTCAGAAAATTCTAGAATGCCCATCATTTCTTTGTTGGGATAAGTTTTTTTATAATTGTCTAGCGTTTTTTGCCAACCGTAAGTTGGTCCTTTTGAACCGATAAAAAGAAGTGAATCATCTTTCCAGTATCCTTTCATGAAATTTTCAATATCGCCATTATTCCAAGCGGTTTGTTGTTCATGCAAAACTTTCAAAATATCTTTTTCTTGAGCGAAAGAAACTCCAAAAATTAAAATATAAATAAGGATGACGATTTTTTCATGATATATTTTTGTTAAAAATAAGAAATTTCCACAAAATAGAAAGTCGGTTTCAGAAATCCTGAAGCCGACTTTTTGTATATATAAATGAATGATTGGGTTATCTTTGGTTTTGAACAAATTTGTTCAATTCTCTGGCGTAACTTTCGAAGTCAAATGCGTCATACAATTCGAAATAGTTTCTTTTGTCTACACAATTTCTATACGCCATCTTAGCAAATTCTAATCTGTTTTTGTCAAAACTAAACTCTTTCATAATAGATTTGATTTGTCTCGTGTTGAAATCAGTTCTATTGAGTTGGCTTTTTAAGAAATCTAATCTTCTGTCATCAAAACTCTGTTTTTTTAGCATTTGTAAGAAAGAAGAGAATTCTCTGTCGCTCATTACATTTCCGTAAGCATCTCCGTATCCGTAATCGTTTTGATAATCATCATAAGGATCCCAAGAATTTCCGTTTCCATTTCCGTAAGGGCTGTTCCAAGTGTCATTCCATACATTTCCGTAGTTGTTTCTTAGGTTGTAAGTTCCTAGAAGATATAAACCTTGATGTGTAAAATAGTCTAAAACCAATCTGGTGTTGTTTTTAATGTTGATTCTAGTTCTGTACACTAGGAAATTTCTTTCATAGATAGAAATAACGTTGTTTCCTGGCGTCAAGTCAAAAAATCTAAATTTACCTGACGCGTTAGAAATTTTTTGGTCGCCAATTTCTATGCTAAAGTAACCTTGCTCTGGAATTCTTAAGAAAACTTCGGCGTAACCATAAGCGTAGTTTTGGTTCCAATTATAATTAGGTCTTGATTTTTCTGTAGAATTTCTAAAACCATTATCGTTTCTAAAAACTGAAGATTTATCTTGAGAGTTATTTCTGCCAAAAACTTCTTTTTTTGCAGAAGTTTCGGTTTTGCTCGCTTCGTTTTTTAATAATTCTCCAGCTTTTCCTGCTTCTTGTGCACTAAATTCTAATGCGATGAATGCGGCTAATAAAAAATAAAATTTTCTCATATTATATTTATTTAAATAAGTTTTTCTTGGCTGCTTCTAAAGTCTTGCCTCGAAAAACTTAGGGTTGCTCTTGTGAGATATTCTATTTCCGTGCCAAAGTCAGAAAACGCTTTCTGGAAAGGCTTTATAAAGGAAAAACGCAACAAAATTTTATGATTTTAGTTGCGTTTTTTATAAAAAATATGAAAAGTTTTGCGTTTGTTCTGTATGTAATTTTACAATACAAAGGTATGCTAAGAATTGCAATAAATTCTTGTAAAAAATCTTCGGGAAATGGTAGTTTTTATTTATTAAGATGTTGTCTGAATTCAGAAGGCGAAATTCTAGCGTGGGTTTTGAAAAACTTGGTAAAATACGAATTGTCTTCAAAACCTAAATGAAATGAAATCTGAGAAATGCTTAATTCTGAGTTGATGAGCAATCTTTTGGCTTCTAAAATAATCCTGTTTCTAATGATTTCTCCAGCCTTTTTGCCTGCAAAAGTTCTACATACGAAATTGAGGTAATTAGCAGTAATCGCGAGCTTATCTGCATAAAATTTGGGATAATGTTCAGCGGTATAGTTTTCTTCTACCAGCTTTTGGAATTTATTGATTAAAATTCTTTGATTGGTAATATTTATGTTTTCGTCTGTGTTTTCTTCGTCGTTTAAAATGAAGTAAAACAATTCGAGAAGATAAATTCTGATTAAATCTTCGGATTTTCTTTTTTGTTGTTTGTATTCGAAATTAATTTTGTCAAAAATTTCTTTGAGTTCTTCAGCTTTGTCTTTTTTGATTTGGTATGAAGTGAAGTTTCCATTAATTCTGAAAAATGGCAATTTATCTATACAATGAGATTTTGCGAGAAATGAAGTAAAAAATTCTGCATTGAAATTAATCAAATAACCTTTGGTCACTTGTTTTTTGAAATTCAAATCATGTACTTGTCCCGCAGAAATGAAATAGATGATGGGCGAATCTATAGAATAATCTTCAAAATCTATTTTATGAATTCCAGCGCCTTCTTCTACGTACAGAATCTGGTGAAAAGTGTGACGATGAGGTTTTTCTGGAATAAAACTTTTTTCTGTCAATAAATCTTGCAATTCATGAACTACGATTTCACTTTCTGAATTTTCAGTAGAAATTAAATCGCAAGCGCTATAAACAGGAAAATTACTCATGAATGAGATTATTTGTGTTGATTGATGAGATTCACCAAAGTATTTACATCATGTACGCCACTTTCTCTCCAAAGCATTTCACCTTTTTTGAAAAGAGCAAGGGTAGGAACGCCTCTCACGTTATATTGAGCTGCAATATCAGGATATTGGTCTACATCTATTTTTATAATTCTGGCATTGTCTCCTACTTGTTCTTTTACAGTGACTAATACAGAAGATTGTACTCTGCACGGTTGACACCACACTGCAAAAAAGTCTATTAATACTGGTTTTTCAGAACTGATGATTTCTTGAAATTTTTGTGACATATCTCTTTGTTTTATAAAAAGTTAAAACAAATTTACTAAAAAAAGACAGAGAAACTATGGTAGGTTTTTATGATTTGTGACAGTACAATTTCCTGAAGCGCAACCAAATTTAAACACAGACATGGCAACAAAATACAACCCAAATGGAATGAGAATCCACATTTTATCCATTACAGATTGCGCTACAATCCATATTCCACCAATCAAATAGACGATTCTTCTCAAATTCCAATCACTAAAGAAATTTCTCATTTTATGATAATTTGTTTTTAAGACTCATCCAACCGCCGCCGTTATAAACTTCTGTAAATCCACTGTTTTGTAAAATGCTTTTTGCGGCAGCACTTCTTGCGCCACTTGCACAACATGTGATTACAGGTTTGTTTTTATTGATTTTTCCTAAATTTTGACTTAGCGATTGTAGCGGAATGTTTTTAGCACCTTTTACATGACCACCATTAAATTCTGCAGGCGTTCTTACGTCTATAATTTGAGCTCCATTTTTTACCAATTCTGCGTAATCTACACTTTTACCGCCAAATAAGTTTTTTAAAAATCCTAACATGTTTTTATTTATTTTCTTTTGTTTTTTCGAAAGTTGAAAGAATAAGGTAACCCATCACCATACCATAAACCGAACTGTTGATAGGTTTAGACGTAATGGCACAAGTTCCTGTATTGCACCCAATAAAATGGTAATAAGCGTAACCTAAAATTCCGCCTAATACGATTCCGATGAGTCCTAATTTGTATTTTTTGATAAAAATTTCCATAATTTTTGATGAATTTTGCCAAAGTTTTTAGAAACTCAACTTTGGCAAAATTTTAATTTTTACTCTTTTTTGCAAGTGTTAATGCCAAATAAAGTATAAAGCGGACAAAAGCCGATGGCTCCAGTTAATAGAAAAACGAATGCAACTGCAGTTGCTGCGATTCCCCAAGTTCCTTCTATTACTTTAAGGTAAACCAAAACGGCTAAAATTAATGCAACGAAAAGTCTGATGTACTTGTCTGTTGGTCCCATGTTTTTTTTCATATTTTTTGTTTTATGGTGAGTTTTATTTTTTAGTGAAGTTAATAAAAACTTCGGTGTTTTGTCTCGGTTTTATACTGTTGTAGCAGTTTTCTAATGTTTTAATCTCGAATTTTTCGCTAAAAAGTGATTTATATTCCTCAATATTTCCACCAAATGGTGGGAATGGATTCCCAAAATCTTTATTGAACATTACACCAATGATTTTGCCATTTTCGGTAAGTAAATCGTGCATTTTTTCTACATATTTTGCTCTTAGAATTGGATCAAGTGCGCAGAAAAAAGTTTGTTCTACAATGATGTCATATTTTCCTTGGTGTTCGAAAAAATCTTCGCAGATGACTTCTACTTCATGATGAGAAAACTTCTGAGAAATCACTTCACAAGCTTTCTGAGCAATGTCTAGAAGCATGATGTTTGTAAAACCTTCTTCTAAAAGCAATTCTGCTTCGTGAGCATTTCCGCAGCCGGGAATTAATATTTTTACCTCTTTATCTTCTACTTGCAAAAAATACTCTGCAATAGGTGAAGAGGCTTCGCCTATGTCCCAACCTGTTTCGCCATTTTCCCAACGAGAATTCCAAAAATTTTGATCGAATTGATTCAATTTTATAACTCTTTTACAATTAAGAATACATTTTCTATATCTCTTCCTACCACTTCATGTTCTACATTTACTGGGATTTCGTAAACATCTCCTTCTCTTAAAACAACCGTTTCTCCAGAGATGTTAAAGTCTACTTTTCCTCTTAGCAAAACTAAAGTCGCAGGAATAGTTGTGATATGCTTAGCTAACACTTGCTTTTCTGATAAGCCTACGGTAAAAAGGTTGACTTTTTCAGATTTTTTGATGCTTACCACAGAAGGTTTATCTCCTGTGAAGTCTGTTTTTTCGAAAATATTCATTATAATGCAGTTTTACTTTGACACACAAAATCTGTAGTAGGAACTTTTTCTGTTTTTTTAATTCCGTTAAAACCACCTTCTACTTCTGTGAAATTTCTATAACCTCTTGCTTGTAAAATACTTGCAGCAATCATGCTTCTGTAGCCACCTGCACAATGCAAGAAGAAATGTTCATCTGGATTGATGTTTCCTACCCAATCATTAATGTATGCTAAAGGTTTACTATAAGCATCATTTACGTGTTCTGCGGCATATTCTCCTTCTTTTCTTACGTCTATAACCTTACTATTTTCATTGAATTTTTCTGCAAATTCTTCTGGCGAAATTCTATGAACGGTATCAATTTCTTTTCCTGAATTTTTCCAACTTTCAAAGCCACCTTTTAAGTATCCTAAAACATTATCAAATCCCACTCTAGAAAGTCTAGTAATGGTTTCTTCTTCGGTGCAATCATCACAAACCAAAAGAATAGGCTGTTGAACATCTACAATCATGCTTCCAACCCAAGGTGCAAAATCTCCTTTCAACCCGATATTAATCGATTGAGGAATAAATCCTTTATAAAATTCTGCAGCATTTCTGGTGTCTAAAATGAGTGCTCCAGTTTCTTCGGCAGCAGTTTCAAATTCATCTACTGAAAGTGCGGTTTTACCTTTTGCTAAAACTTCATCAAAACTGGTATAGCCTTTTTTGTTCATTGCTACATTCATACCGAAATATTTCGGTGGAGCGGTTAAACCGTCTAAAACTGCAGCAATAAAACTTTCTTTAGAGGTTTGTTTTAGAGCGTAATTGGTTTGTTTTTGATTTCCTAAAGTGTCTACTGTTTCTTTTTGCATGTTTTTTCCACATGCAGAACCAGCACCATGAGCTGGATAAACGGTAATATCATCTTCTAAAGGAAGAATTTTGTGGTACAGTGAATCATAAAGCAAACCTGCTAATTCTTCTTGTGTAAGATTTGCTGCTTTTTGAGCTAAATCAGGTCTTCCTACATCTCCTAAAAATAAAGTGTCACCAGAGAAGATTGCATGGTTTTTTCCATTTTCGTCTATCAATAAATAAGTAGAACTTTCCATGGTATGACCTGGAGTGTGAAGAACTTTGATTTTTATTTTTCCAATTTCGAAAACTTGATTGTCTTCTGCTACGATGGCTTCAAATTCTGGCGCAGCAGTTGGTCCATATATAATAGGAGCTCCAGTTTTTTTAGATAAATCTACGTGACCAGATACAAAATCTGCATGAAAATGGGTCTCAAAAATGTACTTGAGTTTTACATTATCTTTTTCCAATCGATCAAGATAAGGTTGTACCTCTCTTAATGGATCAATGATGGCTGCTTCTCCTTCAGAAACAATGTAATAAGCTCCTTGAGCTAAACAACCGGTATAAATTTGTTCTATTTTCATTTTAATATTTTTATATGTTATTACACTACGAAGTTACAACAAAAAATCTATGACTTTTTTTCTTCGCAATTTGTAGTACAAAAATGGGGTAAATTTTAATAGATTTCTGTAACAAAAATCACATAGTTCGATAGAGAATCACTATTAAAGAGATTTAGTGAAAAAAGACTTCTTTGATGATGATATAAATTCCCATCATCAAAACAAACCAACCGAAAATAGGTTTAAGTTTTTTGCCATCTATTTTTTTGGCTAACTGAATTCCAATGAGCATTCCAATGACAGCAATTGAAGTGAAAATCAAAAGAAATTGCCAATTGATTTCTGTTTTTTGAGAACTTAAAAAACCTAAAAGAGAATTCATAGAAATAATCATCATAGAAGTTCCGATGGCTTTTTTCATTTCTAAATTAAGCAGCATAACTAAAGCAGGAACAATGAGAAAACCACCGCCAGCTCCAATCATTCCTGTAATCATTCCTACAGCAATTCCTTGGGTAACCAACATTGGATAATGCGGACTTTGATTAGTAGTTTCTATTTTTTGGTTTCCCACAATCATTTTAATGGAAGAAATAAGCATTAAAGCAGCAAATAGAACTAAAATGAATAGATTTTTTTCAATAGGAAATGTTCCTATGCTAAAAAGAGGGTCAGGAAGATGAGGTAAAATGATTTTGCGAACAAAAATCACAGACAATACAGAAGGAATCCCGAATAATAGAGCAGTTTTAAAATCTACATTTCCTTGTTTGGCGTTTCCTGTAGCGCCAACTGCACTCGCAACTCCCACTACAAAAAGAGAAAGAGTAGTTGCGGTTAGAGCGTTCATGTCAAACAGATAGACAAAAATAGGAACGCCTAAAATACTGCCACCACCGCCAATTATTCCCATAATTAACCCGATGATAAGTGCGAAAAAGTATCCTAAGATTTCCATTAATGAAATTTTTGCAAAGTTCTGTTTTGTAAAAATAAAAAAATGCAACTTAAGTTGCATTTTTATGATAAAAGTTCAATTTTATTTCTTCCTAATTTTAGTTTGCCATCTTCTTCCAGCGATTTTAGTAGTCTGGAAACCACTACTCTGGCTGTTCCTAATTCATTGGCTAATTGTTCGTGTGTGCTATGAATAATTTTAGAATCGGTAAGTTCTGATTTTTTTTGAAGCAAAGAGAGCAGTCTATCATCCACTTTTTTGAAAGTTACTTCATTTACCATTTCTAGCAATTCTTCAAAACGTTTATGGTATAATTTGAAAATATAATCCAACCATTCTGGATGCGTTTTGATGAGTTGCGCAACTTTTTCTGTGGGCAAGAACAATATTTCTGCATCTTCTTCTACTTCGGCTTTTACTTTAGAGGTTTCTCCGTGTAAACCGCCAAGGAAAGACATTACGCAACTTTCGCCAGCTTTTATATAATAAAGTAAAATTTCTCTACCATCTTCTTCGGTACGCATTACTTTTATACTCCCTTTGGTAACGATAGGAATAGAACGAATTCTTGCGTTTTCGTCTAAAATAACATCGCCAGCTTCGTAATTTTTTATAATGCTGTATTCGTATAACTGTTTTAAAAGTTCTGGTGTTGCGCTAAATTCTGTAGTTTTTGACATTTAAAAAATATTTTTAATTTCAAAGTTATTACTTCCCATTTCTATGGTTTCGCCTGATGTTTTGCCTTTTACATTTTGGTAAATAGGAGCCTCTTCTGAGAACGAAATTACATCCTTGTCTCCCAATTTAAATGCTGGAACAGAAACTCCTATGAATAGATAATTCTTATCGGTCTCTAATACAGCACCAGCTTCTGTAATTTCCTTATTTTCTGATTTAGAATCTTCTAAGAATTTCAGATTTTGTTTGGCCTCGTTCAGCATTTTTTCAAAGCGAAGTTGCATGTCTTTAGCTTCTGTTTGTCTGGCGTAATCTTCTGGGTCTAACGTGTTATCTTCGTCAATATCAGATTCATGCTTATAACGTTCCACAGAAGCTTTTAGGTTATCAATAACTTTTTGATACTCATCTATAATGCTAGATAAAATAAATGCTTTATCCATGATTTTTTTATTTTTGATGATTAACAAATTTAAGCAAAAATATTGACATTCCTATGTGTGAAAAGAGATGAGGTTTGTCAATCTTCTAAAAGTAAAGCCTAGGGAAATTCGCTAGGCTCTCTTAGACTAAAAAATAAAACTTTTGTGCCTAAAATGTTTTAGACACAAAAGATAAAAAAGTATTAAAAATTATAGCTAAAACCAATGTTGAAGCTTCTACCAACAGCTAAAATTCTTTGTTTTTTGTTGGTAGAAAGTGTTCTGTTTAAATGTTCTGCATAAGCACGGTCAAAAATGTTTAAAACATCAAAGCTTAAAGTAGCATTTTTGAAAACATTGTATTTTGAGGTGAAATCAAACACAGAAAATTCTGGAGTAGTAAATTCACCAAAAGTAGGATTGATTCTGCTTTGTTTTGCTGAATATCTATAATGAAGTCCTAAACTTACTGGCGAAAAATCTGCTAACACATTCCAGCGGAAATCTAGCGGAGCGATTTCTGGCAAAGGATTATTGGTGTCAATATCTTCTGCATAGGTATAAGCTGCTGCTAATTCTGTGCGGAATTTTGGTGAAAATTGCCAATTAAATCTGGTTTCGACTCCTGTTTTGAAGGCTTTTTCTATATTTTGGATTTGTCTGGTTCCTGGTGCCGTCATAGAATATGGTTTGATGGGAACAATCACTCCAGAAATATAATTTTCTAAGTAAGAATAGAAAACATCTGCTTGAAAGAAAATATTATCTTTTTTATGGGTGAAAATAAGGTCGATTTGATTGTTGGTTTCAGGTTTTAAATCAGGATTTCCTACTAATTCGTAAGCATCGATTCCTACAGCAAATCTATTGATATATCTTTCGGTTAAACTTCCGCTGCGTTGTGCTCTTCCTAGCCAAATTCCCAACTGATTATGGTTGCACAAGTTTTTATTGTATCCTAAACTTAAGCTGTGGTTCAAATTTTCTGCTTTTCCGTCTCCGTAAAGTGTTTTGAATAGATTAGAAAGGGCTTTCGCATCACCTTTATTGTAATCTAAACGAAGAGAAGCGACTAATTTTGAATTTTTAAAATTCATTTGATATTCATTAAACCATCCGATTTGTTCAATAGAAGAATCTTGCCAAGAAGTTCCATCTCTCATTGGCATCATTGCAGGCATAATCATTCTGATATTTTCCGCGCCTTCATGTTTGTAATCTAAACCAGTGTAGAAAGTGTTTTTTCCAAAAGCGAATTTAGATTCTAATCGGGCTCCATAAGTGGTAGATTGTACGTCAGAAACCATTTTTCTATCAGGAGTTCCCATAGAATGGTCTACGAAAGAGTAGTAAGAATTAAAATCTAAGTGTTTTAAATATTTTTGGTTGAATTCTGCCAAATGTTTTAACTGGAACATCCATGTTTTATCATAGATTAAATCCATGTTAAGTGCAGCAAATTCTACATCTCTTCCTTGGTTTGTGTTGATTTGTAATGTGGTTACATTTTGGTCATTCCATTTGAAATTTCCTTTGGTTCCCATATTGTATCTTAGAAAAGCAGAACGCACTTCGTCACCGTTTCCGTCTTTGTAGCGGTCTCCTTTTTGATAAGAACCGAATAAATTCCAAACAATTTTTTGGTGTGAAAGTTGAGAAAACAATTCATTTCTAAAAACGTTTCCATTGCTTTCGTAGCCAGAAGAAATTCTACCGCCTAGTTTTAATTTTTCTGTAAATTCTGGAGCAAGGGTTACGAAATTAATAGTTCCTCCGAAAGAATTTCCGTATCGAAAATGATAAGGTCCCTTGTAAATTTCAGCTTCTTGAACCATGTTCATATTCACTTGAGAAACTGCAGGATCCATTCTACTTGGGCACGCATTTACGTCATGAGCAGCACCGTCAATAACAATATTCAACTGCTCATATTTGAAACCTCTCAAAACAGGATCAGTAGCATAGTTTCCTGCTTTTTTAATTCCGTTAATTTCTGGGATAGAATTCAGGAATTTTCCCGCATCGTGATTCAGTAAATCAGATTGTTTTGTTTCTAAGTTTTGTTTGTTTTGTGATTTAGGTAAAACTTTGGTAATTTTTACTACTTCTATATTTCGGTAAGTGCTGTCTTGTTCTTGTTGAGCGAATAAAGAATGTGTTGTTGCAAAAAATATTGCAGCAATGCTATAAAGTTTAATATTCATTGTTTTTAAAATTTAGATTAAATAATCATGTGTCACTACACTTCATCAAAAGATGATAAAGAGAATGTTCTGAGCGAAAAAAGTGATTAGATTTAAGCTAAATTTTTCGGAGGATCCGGGAGAATATGTGTATAACCATCTAAAGTGAAAATAGGGTTATATGAAAACTTTTTAGTTTTTAGTTCCAAAGAAAAAGGATTTTTGATTTCAATTTCTATTGGTTTTGAAGGGAGAATGTTCAGTTCAAAAGCATATTTAATTTGCGAAGCTGGATTTTGAGATTGCTCCGTTGCTTTTTTAACCTGACATTTACCGTTACAGTCTAACTCTGGTTTTTGTTTGTTGATACAGTAGGTTTCGTAGAATTCTGTATTAATTTGATAATCTACATAGAAAAGTGAGTTCTGGAAACTTGCCAGAAATATGATATAAGATAATATGAGAGAAATAGCACTTTTCATTGCATTACAAAAATAGGACAATTTTGTCTTATTATGCAAATGATTTTAATCAGGGCAAAAATACATTTAAAAAATAATTCGCAGAAGTATTTCTAAATTTTTTAAATTTAAAGGTTGAAAAAAAAGAAAATAATGGCAGAAAAATCAAAATTTATAGAAGAACTTAACTCTAGATATCAACCAAAAGGAGAGTATATCGTTCTAGGAAAGGGAATGTTAGACGGAGAAGTAATTACTGAAGTAGATGTTACCGTTCCTCTAAAAACAGTCAATAGACATGGTCTGATTGCAGGAGCAACAGGTACAGGAAAGACCAAAACGCTACAAGTTTTTGTAGAACAACTTTCGCATAAAGGTATTCCAACTTTGGTGATGGATATCAAAGGTGACCTTTCTGGTATTGCAGTGGAAGGCGAACAAAATGATAAAATCAACGAAAGATATTCAAAAACGCAATTGCCATATCAACCGCAATCTTTTCCAGTAGAACTCATGACTATTTCTGCGGAAAAAGGTTTGAAACTGAGAGCTACCGTTACAGAATTTGGTCCAGTTTTACTTTCTAAAATTTTAGGATTGAATGAAACGCAGTCAAGTATTATGTCTATCGTTTTCAAATATGCAGATGACAAAGCATTGCCGCTCATTGATTTAGATGATTTGAAGAAAGTTTTGCAATATGTAACCGATAACGCAGAAGGTAAAAAAGAATTAGCAGATAATTATGGTTCTATTTCTCCAGCTTCTTTAGGTGCAATTCTTCGTTCGATTGTAGCGATGGAGCAACAAGGAGCAACGAGTTTTTTCGGTGAACCAAGTTTTGATGTAGAAGATTTACTGCAAACCAGAGGCGGAAAAGGCGTGGTAAACGTTTTGAGAGTTGCAGATATTCAAAACCAGCCACAATTGTTTTCTACATTTATGCTTTCGCTTTTTGCAGAAATTTACATGACTTTTCCAGAAGAAGGAGACAGCGGAAAACCAAAATTAGTTCTTTTTATAGACGAAGCGCATTTGATTTTCAATGAAGCGAGTAAAGCTTTACTTTCGCAGATAGAAACGATGGTGAAACTCATCCGTTCAAAAGGAGTAGGAATTTATTTTATTACTCAAATTCCGGGAGATGTTCCAGAAAATGTACTTTCTCAGTTAGGGCTTAAAATTCAGCACGCTTTGCGTGGTTTCACAGCAAAAGACAGAAAAGAAATTGATAAGGCAGTAGAAAATTATCCTATTACCGAATATTATGACGCAGCCAATTTAATTCAGAATTTAGGAATTGGGGAAGCTTTCGTCACGGCGCTTGACGAGAAGGGAATTCCAACACCGTTGGTTCATACTTATTTGATTTCTCCAGAATCTAGAATGGATGTTTTGACTTCTGAAGAGATAGATGATTTGGTTAATTCTTCTGATTTGGTTAAAAAATATAAAAATGATGTTGATAAAGAATCTGCCTACGAAATTTTAGCGAAACGCATGGAACAAGCTGCGGAAGTAGAAAAAGAAGTAACACAAGAAAAATCTACGGCAAGACAACCCAAAGAAGAACCAGGAATGTTCGAGCAAGTCATGAAATCCAGAGCGGGAAGAACATTCACCACAACTTTAGCCAGAGAAGGCGCCAAATTTGTCCTCGGAATGTTTGGTTTGAAGATG
Source organism: Cloacibacterium normanense (assembly GCF_003860565.1). Classification (NCBI taxonomy): domain Bacteria; kingdom Pseudomonadati; phylum Bacteroidota; class Flavobacteriia; order Flavobacteriales; family Weeksellaceae; genus Cloacibacterium; species Cloacibacterium normanense. The sequence continues at coordinate 2,292,549 of NZ_CP034157.1, read as the reverse complement.
AGAAGGTAAAAAAATCTTATAATTTTATAAATCCCACCAATTTATAAACCGTAAATTTGTGGGATATTTATTTTTCGTTTTGTATACCATAATAGACATAGAAGGAAACGGAGCGCCTTATAGAAAAGAAAGCATTATAGAAATTGCGATTTTCAGATATGATGGCCACGTTATCACAGACCAATTTATTTCACTTGTTAATCCAGAAAGTGATATATCTCCATTTGTACAAAAACTGACAGGAATTACCCAAAAAATGGTAAAAACCGCCCCAAAATTTCATGAAATCGCGAAAAGAATCATAGAAATTACAGAAGGAACCATTTTAGTAGGGCACAATATAGATTTTGATTACAGAATGCTTCGTCAAAGTTTTAAAAGGTTAGGTTTTGATTTTAAAATCAATACTTTAGACACGATTCCTTTGACGAAAAAACTGATTCCTCATGAAAAAAGTTATTCTCTGGGGAAATTATGTAAATCTATCGGAATTCCTTTGGTTGATGAACACAGAGCTTCTGGTGATGCGAGAGCTACTTTGGAACTTTTTAAATTGTTAAAAACCAAAGACAACAGCCACGAAATTATTCAGCAACATCACGAAGAAAGCAACGCAAAATCTTATATCAACAAAATAAAAGAACTTACGCAAGATTTACCTTCGGAGAAAGGTTTTGTGTATTTTCAAAATGCTTCTGGAGCAATTCTTTTTGAAGATTATGTGGATGATATTTTTAGAGTTTCTAAAAAATTATTCAATTCTAAATCTGTTAAATGGCAAAGCATTCAGGAAGAAGTAACGCAAATTAATTACGAACTTACTGGAACAGATACGATTGCGAGATTGATTTTGCTGAATCAGAATAAATCGAAGAAGCAGTTTTTACCTTACGGTTTGTTCTACATTGATGGAAAATTTAAGGTTGAAAAAAACTCTAATCACTCAGAAAAGCCATTATTGAAATTCAAAAATTTTTCTCAAGGCAGTAAAGTGAAGCATTATATCACCGAAAATGAATCGCTTAGCGATTATAAAACGCTGAAAGATCTCATTACGCTGAAAGGTAGAAATGAACTTTGGATTGGAAAAGGCAGAAATCTTGGTGAAAAATCTTTTCTCATTATAGAAGAAGGAAAATTGATTTCATTTGGGTATTATGAATTGTTCCATCAGATTCAATCTAGGAAGAAATTAAATAAATTGCAGATAGAAGTGAAGAAAGTTTCGCCAGAAATCATCAACGATTTAAAACTATCTTTACTAAAAAACGAGTATAAAATAGAAAAATTACCTAAATAAATCTAAAAAATAGACTCTAAATAGATAATTTTTACTAAATAAAATTATTGTTTGGTTTTAAAATCTAAAATTTATATTTTTGCAGTAAAATTTTTATTATGACAAATCAAGATTTGCTTCAGATTGCAGAAGAATTCGGAACGCCGGTTTATGTTTATGACGCCGATTCTATAAAATCTCAGTACGAGAAACTCACCACTTCTTTTGCAGAGAGCACTAAGTTTTTCTACGCTTGTAAATCACTCACCAATATCAACATCCTAAAATATGTAGAAAAATTAGGAGCGAATCTTGATTGTGTTTCTATAAACGAAGTAAAATTAGGCTTGAAAGCTGGTTTTTCGGCAGAGAGAATTTTATTTACGCCCAATTGTGTAGACCTTGCCGAAATAGAAGAAGCGATGGCTCTAAACGTTCATATTAATATTGATAACATCTCTATTTTAGAGCAATTCGGGACTAAATATGGTGATTCTTACCCAGTTTTTCTAAGAATTAATCCACATATTTTTGCAGGAGGAAATTATAAAATTTCTACAGGACACATTGATTCTAAATTTGGAATTTCTATTCACCAAATGCGTCATATAGAACGCGTGATGAAATCTACTAATCTTAATATTGAAGGTTTGCACATGCATACTGGTAGCGAGATTAAAGACCCAGAAGTTTTCTTGCAAGGTTTAGAAATTATGTTTGAACTTTCAGAAAGTTTCCCTAATCTTAAATATATTGATATGGGAAGCGGTTTCAAAGTTCCTTACCAAAAAGGTGAATTAGAAACTGATGTGAAAGCATTAGGTAAAAAAGTAGAAAAAGCAGTGGCTCAGTTCAAAAAAGAAACTGGAAAAGAATTTGAATTGTGGTTTGAACCAGGGAAGTATTTGGTTTCTAAATCTGGACATTTTTTGGTAAAATCTAACGTGATTAAACAAACTACTGCTACCGTTTTTGTAGGCGTAAATTCTGGATTTAACCATTTAATCAGACCGATGTTCTATGATTCATATCACGTCATTGAAAATCTAACCAATCCTAAAGGAACTGAAAGAATTTATACGGTTGTGGGAAATATCTGTGAAACCGATACGTTTGCTTGGGACAGAAAATTACACGAAGTTAGAGAAGGAGATATTTTAGTCTTCAGAAATGCAGGAGCTTATGGTTTCGAAATGAGTTCTAATTTCAATTCTAGATTGAAACCAGCCGAAGTTTTATTCTTAGATGGAAAAGCGCATCTCATCAGAAAAAGAGAAGAATTCGATGATTTATTGAAAAATCAAATCGAAGTTTTATAAATTTTAAATCAGAGGTTGTAATTCGTTTACAACCTTTTTTTGTAAATTTACTATCAAATTTTAAGACATGAAAAAGTTTTTATTATTAGTGATGATGACGTTTTCTTTCGGTTTTGTGAGTGCACAATATTTGGTAGAAGACAATGATATTACAGAAAATTCTAAAGAATTTGGTAGAGCAGATATTTCATTAGACATGAATAATCCGCTAGAATTTTATAGACTAAAATGTGCGAATGCTACTTATGCGCAATATATTGGCGGGGAAAATGGTTTTAAAGACAAATTATTTAAAAATCTAAAAGCCAGTCTTTCTAACAATTTATATTCTGTAAATGGAACTTTTGATTTCATTTTCTACATTGATAAAGAAGGGAATTTAAAGGATTTTGCACTAAAACCAGAAGTTCCGAATAGTAATCTTTTGCAAACAGACATTAAGAATGCGGTAAAAGCCATGAATCAAAAATGGTTGCCTGCAACTTGCGATGGCGCAAAAGTAGATTCTAAAATAAGACTGAAAGTCAATTTCAGGACAGATTTATTCGATATGTAAAAAATAAAAGTCGCTTTTCTCAAGCGACTTTTTTATTTATCTTTGAAGCACAAAACTAATAAACATGAGAACTATTACATTTATTTTTTTATTTTTTATTTCTTTTTTTAAAGCTCAAGAATCTATTCCTTTTTATAATAATGATTTATTTTATAAAGGAGGATTTGTAAATTTCTATAAAGAAGCACATCAAGTGATTATAGAAAAAAAACTAGCGCCTTGTGACAAGAAGGAAGCTCTATATCATCAAGAATTTATTGTTACCAACGAAGGAGAGTTTAAAAAAATAGAAAACTCTCCAAATGTATATAATGTTAATAAATGTGCAAGTGATTTGTTAGATCAAATTTTGCCTGAATTGAAAAATTGGACTCCAGTTCAAAAAGATAGTAATAATATTACCGCAAGAAGTTTGTTTGCTTTTTTTCCTGATGATTTGTTTGATAATTACAAAGAAGGTTATGATCCTAAAAAATTAAATGCAGATGCTGATTTCCCTCCTAATGGATTAAGTTCATTTAGAGATGAGGTGGCTAAAAAAGTAGACTTAAGTGGGTTTAATGGAAGAGGTAAAATAACAGTTATTATAAAATTTGTTGTAGATGTAGATGGTTCGGTAACAGATGTTGCAGTAGAAAAGAGTTCTGGTTTGAAAGAATTTGATGATAGATTTGTTTATGCATTAAAACATGTCAAAAAGAAATGGGAGCCTGCTAAAGTATATGGTAATCCTGTAAGACAGAGATATAAAATTCCATTTAGTGTAAATTTCGACTGACATTCTGTCACAATTTTTCCTTATCTTTGCACTCAAAATATTTGAAAAGTGCAAGAAAAATATATAGACGAAACTAAACAAGGCGAAGCTTTTGCTATTGCTGAAAAACCAGAAAATTCTAAAAAATTGTTTTTAGAAAGTTACGGTTGCCAAATGAACTTCTCAGACTCAGAAATCGTAGCCTCTATTCTTAACGAACAAGGTTATAATACCACCATGAAAGTAGAAGAAGCAGATTTAATTTTGCTGAATACTTGCTCTATCAGAGAAAGAGCAGAACAAACGGTGAGAATGCGACTTTCACAATTCAAAAATTTGAAAAAAGAAAGGCCTAACCTTACTGTTGGTGTTCTTGGTTGTATGGCAGAACGTCTTAAAACTAAATTTTTAGAAGAAGAACAATTGGTAGACTTAGTAGTTGGTCCAGATGCTTACAGAGATTTACCAAATTTATTAAAAGAAACAGAAGACGGAAGAGATGCCATCAATGTTATTTTATCTAAAGAAGAAACGTACGCAGATATTAATCCAGTTCGTTTGGGTGGAAATGGTGTTACCGCATTCGTAACCATTACCAGAGGTTGTGATAATATGTGTACCTTTTGCGTAGTTCCTTTTACCAGAGGTAGAGAAAGAAGTCGTGATCCGCATTCTATTATTGAAGAATGCAAAGCTTTGGCTGAAAATGGTTACAAAGAAATTACGCTTCTTGGGCAAAATGTGGACTCATATCTTTGGTATGGAGGAGGTCCTAAAAAAGATTTTGATAAAGCTTCGGAAATGCAAAAAGCAACTGCGGTAAATTTTGCTCAATTGTTAGAAATGGTAGCAAAAGCAGTTCCTGCAATGAGAATTCGTTTTTCTACTTCTAATCCGCACGAAATGACGGAAGAGGTTTTCCGTGTGATTGCTAAATACGATAACGTTTGTAAATACATTCACCTTCCTGTACAAAGTGGAAGTGACAGAATTTTACAAAAAATGAATCGTCAACATACGCGTCAGGAATATTTAGATTTGATTAAAAAAGCGAAGGAAATAGTTCCAGAAATTGCTTTTTCTCAAGATATGATTGCTGGTTTCTGTGGCGAAACCGAAGAAGATCATCAATTAACTCTTGATTTAATGAGACAAGTAGAATACGATTACGGTTATATGTTTGCGTATTCTGAAAGACCAGGAACTCCAGCTCATAAAAAAATGGAAGATGATGTTCCTGCAGATGTGAAGCAAAGAAGATTAGCCGAAATCATTGCGTTACAAGGAGAACTATCCAGAAAAAGAATGAAATCTTACGTTGGCAAAAACTACGAAGTTCTAATTGAAGGAGAATCTAAAAAAGATAAAAATCAATGGAAAGGAAGAACTTCTCAGAATGCAGTAGTAGTTTTTGATAAAGTAGAAGGACACAATATTGGTGACTTTGTGACTGTTTTTGTTCATGACAGCACTCAAGGCACACTTTTGGGGAAAGCGATTTAAGGAAATCGTAAAGTTTTCTAAAATTTTTAAAAACACTAAACCACAAACTCAAAATTATGAGCGACTTACAATCCATAAAAAACCGTTTCGGAATTATAGGGAATTTTCCCGCACTTAACCGTGCCATAGAAAAAGCAATTCAGGTGGCGCCTACAGATATTTCCGTTTTGGTTATCGGAGAATCTGGAGTTGGTAAAGAACATATCCCGAAAATTATTCATAGCGAATCTCGCAGAAAACATCAACCCTATATTGTGGTAAACTGTGGTGCAATTCCAGAAGGAACCATAGATTCAGAGCTTTTTGGGCACGAAAAAGGAGCTTTTACAGGCGCTACTTCTACCAGAAAAGGATACTTTGAAGTAGCAGATGGTGGAACGATTTTCTTAGATGAAGTTGGGGAATTGCCTTTGCAAACTCAAGTAAGACTTCTCAGAGTTTTAGAAAGTGGAGAATTTATGAAAGTGGGTTCTTCTCAGGTTCAAAAAACCAATGTGAGAATCGTAGCTGCGACTAATGTGAACATGATGAAAGCGATTGAAGATGGCAGATTCAGAGAAGATTTGTACTATCGTCTCAATACGGTTCAGATTGATATGCCACCTTTGAGAGAAAGAAAAGGAGATATTCATTTGCTTTTCAGAAAATTCGCTATTGATTTTGCCGAAAAATACAGAATGCCAGAGTTGCAATTGACAGATGATGGCGTTAAATATTTAGAAAATTATACTTTCCCGGGAAATATTCGTCAGCTGAGAAATTTAGTGGAGCAAATGACGGTGGTAGAACAAAATAGAACCATCAATTCAACAAAATTAGCAGAATATATTCCGATGAATGCTCAGCTTCCTGCTGTGGTTTCCAGAGGTGGAAATTCAGGGAATTCAGGAGCGGATTTCGGTTCAGAAAGAGAAATCATGTACAAAATTCTTTTTGACATGAGAAATGATTTAAATGATTTAAAATCCTTAACTTCGGAACTGATTAAGAATAGAGGAAATCAAAGTTTTTCACATCACGAACAGGATTTAATTGGTAGAGTTTTTAAAACTGAAACCCAACCGGTTAATACAAGTTCTATTTTGTATTACGAAGATCAACCAGCTGCGCCAACTCCTAATTTCTACAATGATACCGAGGAGTACGAAAATGGAGTAGAAGATATAGATTTAGAAGAAGAACCAAAAGAAGAGTCTCTTTCCTTAATCAATAATGAGAGAGATTTAATTGTAAAAGCCCTCGAAAAACACAAAGGCAGAAGAAATAAAGCTGCCGATGAATTGGGAATTTCTCAGAGAACGCTTTACAGAAAAATAAAACAATATAATTTAGAAGATTAACATAGAATAATGAATAAAGAACAAAGAATAAAGAGCAATTACTTAGGAAAAATAAATGTTTTTGAAAAGCAAAATATTTTTGTCTTTTCTCTTTTGTCTTTTCTCTTTTGTCTAAATTCATGTGAAGTTTATAATTTTACAGGAAATTCTCTGAATCACGACGAAAAAACGATTCAGATTAAGAACTTTCCTAATAATGCAGCTTTGGTGAATGCTAATTTAAGTCAAGAATTTTCTATTGCTCTTCAAAATAGATTTTTGCAAAGGTCTGGTTTAAAGGGGACTACGGAAAATCCTGATGTTCTTATAGAAGGAGAAATTACAGATTACAGCATTTCGCCTACCACTATTTCTACACCAGTTACTACAGACGGTGGAAATATTCAAGCAGCACAAAATAAACTCACCATTACGGTAAAAGTTCATTACGAAAACAGTAAGTTTCCAGAAGCAAGTTTTGATAGAACGTATTCAGACGAAGCGGTTTTCAGTAGTGATTTAGATATTAATGCCATAGAAACTTCTCAAGTGAAATTGGTAAACGAAAGGATTATCAATAAAATTTTTAACGATATTGTAGCCAATTGGTAAAAGATGAATGCACGAGTTTTAGAATTGCTTCAGCGCCCAGAAAATATTTCTAAAGAAGACATTTTGCTTCTTCAGAATGAAATTTCTAAATTCCCTTATATGCAGAGTATCAGAACTTTGCATCTTTCGGCGATTTTTAATTTCGATGCTGAAAATTACCAAAAAGAACTAACCAAAACCGCAGCGTATACTACGGATAAAAAAATTCTCTACACTTTCATCAATAAAAAGAAGGAAGAAGAGAAAAAAGAATTGACGAAATTCAAGAAAATCGTACTCGCTAAAACTGAACATGAAGTTGAAAAAACCACTGAAGAACCTGTAAAAATCGTTGAGGTTCCAGAGCAAAATATCACTGAGAATTCTTCTGAAAATTTAACCGAAACGGTAGAAAAAATAGAGGCAGAAAAACCTGTAGTTACGCATCCGAAAAGTGTAGTAGGTGATACCGAATTAGAAGCGCCGATTCTTGATAAAAAAGAAAATGAATTCGAAGTTCTGAAAGAATTGGAGATTTTAGAGATTGAAAATCAATTGCTTGAGCAAGAGAAAGCGGAAGAGGAAAATGCAGAAATTGCGTTCAAAACGAGAGAAGAAGACCTTAATTTCAGTAAAGAAACGGTTTTAGAGCATATTGATCAATCGGAAGATAAGGAAATTACTTCGGTAAAACCTTCGGATATTAGTTTTAATGGTTTCGAAAGTTTCTTGCCAAACGTAAAATTCACTGTTCCTTCTACTCCAAAAGAAGAACCGAAATCTGAACCAACAGCAGAAATTCCTGCAACAATTATTGAAAAAAAACCAACTGAAGAAGAAACAAAACCTGCAGAAGTTCCATCTGAAAAAACTCCAGAATTCAACATTTCAGCACCAGAGAAAACAGAGATTATAGAGGAAAATACGGAAATGACGATTGAAAAAGAAGAGCCTCAAGTAATTAATACTCCTATTTTGAAGGAAGAAAAAGAAGAAATTGTAGAAGAAATTCATACCGATTGGAAACCGATGAATTTTGTGATGAATCCACTGGATTCTATGATTCAAAAACCAGCAGTTTCTCAACCGAAACCTACCGAAAAACCAGTTGAGGTAAAACCAGAAATTGCAACCACAGAAGAGAAGAAAATGGTAGAAGAAGTTGCACCAATCGAATTGAAAAAAGAGGTGTTAGAAGAAGTTAAAATTGAAGAAAAACCTATTGAAAAATCTATTCTAAATACTTCTTTCTTAAAAACTAACGTTCAAGAAACTTCTGTTCAAACTATTGAAAATCAAGTGGAAAAACTTTCGGCGGAAGAAAATAATAGCAATGTTCCAGGTTTTGTAAATACTTGGCAAAGTTGGCTTAAAATTGACCGTTCCGGAATTAAAACTCCTGAAAATATTGCAGTAAAAGTCATTGAGAAAAAAGCAGAAATCATCGATAAATTCATTGAAGAAAATCCTAAAATTTCTCAGTTAAAAGAAGAAGTGAATTTTGTAGTAAAAGAAAAAAATGACGACATCTCACACTTGATGACCGAAACTTTAGCAAAACTTTATACCGAACAAAGATTGTATACCAAAGCAATTAAAGCTTACGAAATTCTTCAAAATAAGCATCCAGAAAAAGCCGAAGATTTCAAGGCTAAAATTCAAGAAATCAAAGATTTAAAACAAGGTAAATAAAACAAAAACTCCAAGAATTTCTTGGAGTTTTTTTATTGAATTAGACTAATGATTAGATCATAAAGTTTCTTCAGATTTCAGATTTCCTCTTAATTTATTCCAGATTTTTCTTCCTAAAATAAAAACCACAATAACAAGGGCAATCGCTACCAAAAACGCAATTACGGGAGCTGCTAAAGCTAAAAAAGTCATCATTCCTGCTCCTGCTGTTTCGGTGGTGGCAACTACAGAATTTCCGAGTCCACCAGTTGTAGCAGTAGAAGCGGCTCGTGTTCCTGCAAATCCTGAACTAATTGCGGCAGCAGTTCCACCACCTGCAATTAATGCAAGTGCCCAAGTTGGAAACGTTCCTAAATCTGTAAATTGCGCGGCAAACATGATAGAACCTGCAATTGTAGCTAATGGAACAGAAGCGGTGTCTAATAAATGGTCAACATAAGGAATGTAATATGCTAAAATTTCTACCACAGTGGCAATTCCTGTAGTGATAAGCGTAGGTAAACCAGCCAACCATTGAAAATTTTCGTTCATGGGAATCCAACCCATATAAGAAGCTAGACTTACTGCAAACATAGGCAAGAAAACTCTAAAGCCAGAAGCTGCAGCTAAACCAATGCCGATAAATGCACTGATGAAGTAAGGAAGATAAGGAATGTTGTCTAACATTTTGTGTAATAGTTTATTATTTGTGCAAACTAAATTACAAAAAACATGCTAATGATTTTTATTTTTTGAGAAGTTTTAAAAATTCTTCTTCTATCTCTTGATAGTTTTTCGGAAGAGTAGGTGAAACGTAGAACAACATGGTTAAGGAATTTTCGCCAAATTTTTCTAAAAACTGAGCTTTATTGAGTCTATAAACTTCGCGCAAAAGTCTTTTGATTCTATTTCTGTGAACTGCTTTTTTAAAATATCTCTTAGAAACAGAAACGCCAACTTTATGTTGAGTTGTCATGCTGAGCGAAGTCGAAGCATCTATTTGGTAAGAAATCACTCTCAAATTTCCACAAGTTTTCCATTTTCCTTTCTCAAAAAGTAAGGAAATATCATTTTTTTGCTTGAGTTTTTCTTCTCTGGGATATTTGTAGTTCAAAATGTTAAGTATAAAATTAATTTTGCTCTTGATTCTTTTTACTTGGCTCTTTCAACAAATAATTAATCACTTCTGCAGCAGCGTTTAAGCCAAAAAGTGCAGGCATAAAACTGATGGTTCCGTAAAAAGATTTTTTAAAATTGCTTCCATCGGTGAGTTTTAGACTTTCTTCTTTTTGAATTTCTGTAGAAAAAACACATCTGAAACCTTTGGTAATTCCTTCTTTTTTCAATCTTTTTCTGATTTGCTTGGCAAGGTAACAATTATTGGTTTTGCTTAAATCTCTTACCAAAACTTTACTTGGGTCGGTTTTTCCACCAGCTCCCATTGATGAAACCAGTTTTATTTTTCTTCTTCTACAAGCTTTAATCAAGGCTAATTTCGGCGAAACACTGTCTATGCAATCTAATACGTAATCAAATTGATGTTCTTCTAGAATTTCGCCCATTCTTTCTGGCGACAGAAATTCATTAATTTTAACCAAATTCATTTCAGGATTGATGTCTAAAATTCTTTCGGCAACGATTTCTACTTTATCCTTTCCTACAGTAGAATGTAAAGCAGGTAACTGTCTGTTTATGTTGGTGATATCTACAATGTCTCCATCTACAATCGTCATGTTTCCTACTCCAGCTCTTGCCAAAAATTCTGCTGCAAAAGAGCCTACTCCTCCTAATCCTACGACTAAGACTTTAGCGTTTTTCAAAGTTTCTAAGCCTTCTTTTTTTACGAGCAGTTCCGAACGTTGTAACCAATCTGTCATTTTCTAATTTTATTTTTTCACGCAAAGAGCGCAAAGATTTTCTTAATCACTTAATTAAAACTGAATGTTTAAAATTTCTAAATTTTTAGAAATCTGTTCTTGTAATTTTTCTACAGAAATTTCCTTGATTTCGGCTGCTTTTTGATACAATTCTGCAATGTCAAAATCTGCATCATCCGTTTCTAAAAATATTTTTTCTAAAGGAATTTCTTTCAAAGTAGTTTGCAAAGATAAGTTGTGAAGTACAGATTTTCCAAAACTTAGATAAAAACCATGTTTCAACATTTCATCAGCAATTGCTTTTTTCTTATTAAAACCATGAATAATCAATGGAACTTTTGCAATTTTTTGAAAAGGAATTAATTCTTGAAATCTCTTTATACAATGAATGATAACCGGTTTTTGAATAGAATTTGCCCAAATAATTTGCGCTTCGAAAACTTTTTTCTGAAGATTTTCATCGACGTTTACCAAAGCATCCAAACCACATTCACCAATGGCTAAACATTTTGGATTTTGAGAAATGATTTTTAGGTTTTCTAAATCATTTTCCCATTGTTCATCAATGTTTTGTGGATGAATTCCCACCGAAAAATAATGCTCTGGAATCTTTTCTTCTGGTGTAGAATTATAAATTCCGTAAGAGATTTTTGGATTGTGATGATGGAAGTTGAAAAAAATCATATTCAAAGATATGAAATCGATTAAAAAATTAAACAAAGTATTAAACATTTGTTTGTTTGAGAAAAAGTTTTTTATATCTTTACTTTTCAACAAATTAGAGAATGAAGAAAAAATTTACCGAAAAGCAAATTCATATTCTAGACATCGCGGAAGAGCTTATTGCGCAGAAAGGTTTTGAAGGGACTTCCGTTCGTGATATCTCTGCTAAAGCGAATATCAACGTGGCGATGATTTCTTATTACTTCGGCTCTAAAGAGAAAATGATGGTAAATCTTTACCAATATAGAGTACAGAAAACCAGAGAAACTTTTGCTGAATTTACCCAAACCATAAAAGACGGAAAACCAGAGATGCAACTCAAAGAAATTATTAATTTCGTAACTAAACAGTTATTTAAATTCAATTATTTTCATGCTTTTGTGACGCAAGAACTCAGACATCAAGATAGAGTGAAAGATACATTGCTAGAGTTTTACCAAACGTTTACCAAAGTTCTGGAAGATGTAGTGCAGAAAGGTATTGTAAGTGGCGTTTTTAAAAGAGCTGCAAAATCAGAAGATATAGTTTCTACCATCATTGGAACCATCGTATTTACCATTAGAAATAAAAATTATTACGAAATTTATTTAAAAGGTAACGACGAAGATTACCTAGCTAATGCCGAAAAAAAACTGAAAAACCATCTCAATCTTTGTGTTTTCTCGCTTTTAGGATATCAAATTTAACCTTATTTGCGTTAAAGTATCTTAAAATAAATCTTTTGACAAAAAAAGTTTTATTTTTGCAAACTGATAAAGGGAACATTATAGAAAGATTTCCTTACTTTTATTTATGAAAAAAATATTCTCATTATTCGCAATCGCTTTTTTGCTTTTGTCTTGTAACAAACAATATGATTTGGCAATGAAATCTGCTGATAAAGATTTTATCATGAAAGTTGCCAATGAAAAATACGAAAAAAAGAAATGGACAGACGCTCTTGCGCTTTACGAAAGATTAACCAATCTCGTGGCAGGAACAGATGATGCTCCAGAAGTAGTTTATAAATCTGCGTATGCTAATTATTACGACAAAAACTATAAACTTGCGGCACACCAATTCAAGAATTTCTCGGTTACGTTTACCAATGATCCTAGAAAAGAAGAAGCAGCTTATATGTCTGCATTGTGTTACTATGAAGGTTCTATGGATTATAACTTAGACCAGAGCAATACAACTTCGGCGATTAATGAATTACAAGAATTTTTAAATAATTATCCAAATTCAGAAAAAGCAAAAAACATCAATGATTTAATTGATGAACTGAACTATAAATTAGAGTTCAAGGCTTATGAAAATGCAAGACAATATTTTAAAATGGCAGATTACAAAGCAGCTACCATTGCTTTTGAAAACGTTTTAAATGATTTTCCTGCAACTAAGCTGAAATCTAAAATCTACGCTTATATTTTAAAATCTAAATCAGAATTGGGAATCAACTCTATTTATGACCTTAAAAAAGAAAGATTAGAAAGCGCTATCGCATTTACCAGACAGGTAGAAAGAGAATATCCAAACTCAGATTTAAGCAAAGAAGCTCTTGATATAAGAGCAAAACTAGAAAAAGAAGTTGTAGAATTTGCGAAACTTCAAAAAGAAGTAGAAGCTAGAAAAGCTGAATTTACAGAAAAACAAAAAGCAGCTGAAGCTAAAGAAGATGCTAAAAAACAAGTTAAAGATCAGCAAGAAGCGAATAAAATTAAAATCGATAGTGCAAAAATTAGCACACCAGAACCAGGTGCTACTTTCAAGATTAGAAGAAATTAATTATCTTTGCAAACTAAAATAAAAATAAATCACTCAAAATGAGCGTAAAAGATACAAAAGCAGAAGTAAACACCATTACTTACGATAGAGATAAAATCGAAGAAAAAGTAGGTTCTATCTACGAAGCTATCGTAATTATGGGAAAAAGAGCAGAACAAATTAATGCTGAAATTAGAACTGAACTTCACCAAAAATTAGACGAATTTGCGGTGCACAATTCTACTTTGGAAGAAGTTTTCGAAAACAGAGAGCAAATTGAAATTTCTAAAAACTACGAAAGATTACCGAAGCCTACATCTATTGCCATTAGAGAATGGTTAGATGACGAAATTTACTTCCGTAGAACTGAAGAAAAATAAACGATATTCGTTAGGATGAAAAACAAAGTCACAGAATTTCTGTGGCTTTTTATTTTTCTAAAAATTCAAAAAAAAACCATAAATTCGTTCAGTTAAAATTCTAATCATATGGCTCTAAAAGGTAAAAAAATTCTATTGGCAATTTCTGGCGGAATTGCAGCCTACAAAATGAATTACCTTGTAAGAGATTTTGTAAAAAAAGGTGCAGAAGTAAAAGTTATTTTAACACCTTCTGCTGAAAATTTCGTTACAAAAGTCACCCTTTCTACGCTTTCTAAAAATGCAGTGTATTCTGATTTTTATGACCAAAACGGAACATGGAATTCTCATGTAGAACTCGCACTTTGGGCCGATGTATTATTGGTAGCGCCTTGTACTGCAAATACTTTGGCTAAAATGGTTCATGGGATATGTGATAATTTGGTTATTGCTACTTATATGTCAGCTAAATGTCCCGTTTTCATTGCTCCAGCAATGGATTTGGATATGTATGCACATCCTTCCACCAAAGAAAATTTAGAAAAAGCAGAAAGATTTGGTTATCATATTATTCCAGCAGAATTTGGCGAATTGGCTTCTGGTTTAGAAGGTCAGGGAAGATTAGCAGAGCCAGAAACTATTTTACAAAAAATAGAAGATTTTTTTACTCAACCTTTGCCTCAGTCTCATTCTTTAGATGGAAAAACCGTTCTCATCACAGCAGGACCTACCTATGAAGCAATAGACCCTGTTCGTTTTATTGGCAATCATTCTTCGGGGAAAATGGGATTTTCGCTTGCTGAAGAAGCGGTAAAACGTGGCGCAAAAGTGATTTTAATTTCTGGTCCTACTTCACAAAAAACGAGCACTAAAAATATTGAAATTCATAGAATAACCTCGGCGAAAGAAATGTACGATGAGGTTTTTAAATACTATGAAAAGGTAGATATTGCTATCGCAAGTGCTGCTGTTGCGGATTATGCCCCAAAAATCGTTGCCAAAGAAAAAATAAAAAAATCTGAAGAAGAGTTTGCCATAGAATTGGTGAAAAATCCAGATATTTTGAAAACGATGGGCGAGAAGAAAACGCATCAGTTTTTGGTAGGTTTTGCCTTAGAAACTCAGAATGAAGAAGAAAATGCCAAAAGCAAATTGCAGAAAAAAAATCTGGATATGATTGTGCTTAATTCACTTCGTGATGAAGGTGCTGGTTTCCAAAAAGATACGAATAAGGTTAAAATTTTAACGCATTCAGAACAAAAAGAATTTTCTCTGAAATCTAAAGATGAAGTGGCAAAAGACATTTTAGATTTTGTAGAAACTCAACTTAAGAAATAAATTTTTTAAAAATTCGTTTAGAATTCAATGAAAAAACTACTTTACATATTTGCACTTTTACTGCTTTCTCAATTTAGTTTTGCACAAGAGCTGAATGCTCAAGTTCAGATAAATTACCAACAAATTGGCGGAAGTAACGTGCAATTATTCAGAACAATGGAGAAAAGTCTGAAAGACTTCATCAATAAAACCAGTTGGACTGGCAAAAAATTTCAGAACTACGAAAAAATAAAATGTAATTTTTCTATCATTCTTGCCGAAAAAAGCGGAAATAATTATAAAGGAACTTTGGTGGTTCAGTCGGTGCGTCCTGTTTATGGAACGCAATACGAAACGCCGATTCTTAATGTTAATGATACCAATTTTTCTTTTGAATATTTAGAAAATCAGAATATGGTTTTTAACGAAAGACAATTTTCGGGGAAAAATTTGATTGATGTGATGAGTTTTTATGTCTACCTTATTTTAGGTTACGATGCAGATACGTATCAAATGAAAGGTGGAACTCCGTGGTTTGATAAAGCGATGCAGATTACTCAAAACTCTCAAAATCAAAACTATATGGGTTGGTCTCAATTAGAAAGTCCAAGAAATAGAGGAGCGCTCATTGCTACGATTTTGTCTGAACAAAATTCTACGCTTAGAAATTTCTACTATAATTATCACAGAATGGGCTTAGATAATTTAGGTAAACAAGACCAATTTTCTACGAAACAAACCATTGCAAATGAAATTTTGAGACTTAAGTTCTACGAAAGCAACTTCCAGATGAATTATCCTTTTAATCTCTTTGTAGAAAGCAAAAAAGACGAAATTTATAACATTTTCGATTCCAATAATAATGGAGGTGTAGACATGAATCAGCTCAAAAATTTGATGAGTTTATTCTCTCCAAAAGATATGGACACGAAGTGGAATAAATGGAAGTAAAATGAATCTTAGAGCTACGCTTTTGTGGTTTGAATTTTCTGAAATTTACACTATTTTTACAGGCTCGAAAACGCAACTCAAAATAAGTATTCTTTAAATAATGTTATCAAGAATTTATATCCAAAATTTTGCATTGATAGACCAACTTGAAATCAATTTTAAGAAAGGTTTACAAGTGATTACCGGCGAAACTGGCGCTGGCAAATCTATTATTTTGGGTGCTTTGAGACTTATTTTAGGAGAAAGAGCAGATTCTAAAAGTATTTCTGACTTCTCAACGAAAAGTGTAGTTGAAGCAGAATTTAAAATTTCTGAATCTTTGAAAATTTTCTTTGAGGAAAATGATTTAGATTTTGAAAAAGATACCATTATCCGAAGAGAAATCTTGCCTTCGGGGAAATCCAGAGCTTTTGTAAATGATGTTCCAGTAACTTTAGATGTTTTGAAAGAACTTTCCGAAAGATTGATTGATATACATTCTCAGTTTGAAACTTCTCAATTGTTTAGCGAAGAATATCAGTTTAAAATCATCGATGGGCTTTCTGAAAACAAAAATTTGATTGAATCTTATCAAAGTGATTATCTTGAATTTCAAAGAAAGCAAAGAGAACTAGAAAAACTAAAAAATACACTTTCCGAAGGGAATAAAGAGAGCGATTACAAGTTGTTTTTGTTGGAGGAATTAGAAGCAGCGCAATTAGAGACGGTAAATTATGAATTGCTACAGAGCCAGATTTCTTTAGCTGAAAATAAAGGTGCGATTTCTGAATTGCTCGCTCAAATTTTTGCCAGAACAGACCAAGAAGAAGTAGGTTTGTTCGATGGTTTCTATGATGTGAAAAACAAATTGAGCAGAGTCGCAGACTTGTCTTTGCAGTTTTCTGAGCTCAATGCAAGATTAGAAGAAAATTATGTAGAATTCAAAGATATTCTCTTTCAGTTGCAGAATGAAGCCGAAAAACTAGATGCAAATCCTGAAGATTTATTGGTTTTACAAGAGCAAAATGATAAAATCAATGCACTTTTTCTAAAGCACAAGGTTTCAGATATAGAAGATTTGTTGAAAATCAAAGAAGAACTTTCTTTAGAAAAGAATTCTTTTGAAGACATTGAAAATAAAATTGCTCAATTAGAAAAAGAAATTGCTGAAGCTTCTCAGTCTTTGCTGAAAAAAGCTGATATTTTATCTAAAAATAGAAAAAAAACGGCTCCAATTTTTGTAGAAAAAGTAGAATCACTTTTACATCAATTAGGATTAGAAAAAGCTAAAGTAGAAGTAGAGCTCTCTTCAACGAAAGAATTCGGTAAATTTGGAACGGAGAAAATCCAATTGCTATTCCAAGCGAATGCTGGATTTGCCTTGAAACCGATTCAAAATGCTATTTCTGGTGGTGAAAGAAGCAGAGTGATGCTTTCAATTAAAAAACTCATGGCAGAAAATGCAGAGCTTCCTACGCTTATTTTAGACGAAATAGACACGGGTGTTTCTGGTAGAATTGCCGATGAAATGGGCAATGTAATGCAAGAAATGGCTGAAAATATGCAGTTAATTGTCATTACTCACCTTGCGCAAGTTGCAGCGAAAGGAAATGACAATTATAAAGTGCAAAAATCTGATATTGACGGGAAAACGCAAACCAGAATTTTCCCACTTAATCAAGAAGAAAAACTTACAGAAATTGCGCAATTGCTTTCTGGAAGCAAGATTACAGATGCCGCTATTCTTCAGGCAAAAGAACTCATGCAATAAATTTTGTAACGAAAATATAGTTTTAGAAACTAATGATTGAAAAACGATTATGTTTCTAAAATTTCTACAACTTGAACTCAAAAGTTTTGTGAGAAGTCCGCAATTTGCTGCGGGAATCTTAATGAAAATAGGAATGCTGTTTATGTACGCATATTTGGCGCTTATTTTTGTTGGCGGAGCTATTGGTGTGTATTTCGGAGCGAAAAAAGTAGCTTATGAACCGATTCAACTTTTCAGCAGAATTTTCTTAGTCTACATTGCCATTGATTTGTTGTTGAAGTATTTTATGCAGCAACTTCCTGCGGAAAACATCAAGCCCTTTCTCACCTTGAGAATTTCTAAAAATCAAGTGGCAGGTTACACTTTGGTGAAAATTTTAGTTTCGTTTTTCAGTTGGGCGTTTTTACTTTTTGCGATTCCATTTGCAGCGCTCTTAATTTTTAAAGGAAATCTAAATGCAGTAACTGTTTTGCTCTATTTCGCAGCGTGTATTTCCATAGTTTTTATCAATACGTTTGTCAACACCATTATCAATAAAAGTGATAAGTTGATGTACAGCCTTTTCGGATTGATGGCGATTATTGGTGGATTGCATTACTTTGAAATCATAGATGTTTTGGCGATTTCTGAGCGTGTTTTCTACGGATTGTATCAAAATATTGGCTTCTTTATTATTCCGATTGTTGTATTGCTGGTTTTGGCGATTTATACTTTTTCTTTCATCAAAAAGAATTTGTATTTGGACAGAGGTTTAGAAATGAAAAAAGCGGCAGGGAAAACCGAAAACATTGCTTTCCTCAATAAATACGGTACATTAGGAACTTTTATCAATAATGATATTCGATTGATTAAAAGAAGTAAAGCGGCGAGAAGTGCTTTAATTGGCGGTGTTTTATTCCTTTTTTATGGGTTACTTTTCTTTAGCAAAGGTTATAACACCAGTTTCATGCAAGTTTTTCTTGGGATTTTTGTAACAGGCGGTTTTAATTTTATGTTCGGGCAAAGAGTTCCAGCTTGGGACAGTTCTTATTATCCACTGATGATGACGCAAAATGTTCCTTACAAAGATTTTCTCAAAGCAAAATGGGCGCTTTTTGTGATTGCCATTTCGGTTTCAATGATTTTAGCAGTCGGTTATGCATTCATCAGTTGGGAGTTTTATTTTACCATTTTTGCGGCAGGTTTATATAATTTAGGGGTAAACTCTTATCTAACTTTATTGGCGGGAGCTTACAATAAAAAACCGATTGATTTAAACTCTGCTTCAAAAGGTTTCACCAGCGGACAAAACAATTTCAATATTAAAATTCTTGTTCTTTTATTGCCACAAATGGTTTTACCAATGGCTGTTTTCGGAGCGATGAAATATTTCTTCGGAATGACTCCGGCTGTAATGAGTTTAGGGATTTTAGGATTGATAGGGTTTCTGCTTCGAGATAAAATTTTCAACCTCATTGTAAAAATCTACAGAACTGAAAAATATTCTACCATCGCGGCTTTTAAAAAATAATGATTAAAATTTGGGCGTGCCTTTTTTCCAAGCTTTCTTACAGAGCCAAAGCAAAAAAGTCGGTCTACACTTCCAATCTTTTTTTGCAAAAAAGGATTTCCAGTTTCGCCCTCACGCAAAATCACAACCAAAATAAATATACCAATTACCAATTACCAATTACTAACTACTAATTACTAACTACCAATTACTATCATGATAAACATTCAAAATATTTCTAAAATTTACGGAACCGCAAAAGTGCTTAACATACAAGAACTTACTATTCCCAAAGGCGAAACTTTCGGTTTGGTAGGAAATAACGGAGCAGGAAAAACTACGCTCTTTAGCTTGCTTTTAGATTTAATTGAACCCAGTTCAGGAAGCATTCAAATTGATGGAATTCAAGTAAATAAGTCAGAAAATTGGAAAAATAAAGTTTCTGCATTTATAGATGACAGTTTCTTAATTGGTTATCTTACTCCAGAAGAATATTTTTACTTTTTAGGCGAGTTGCGCGGACAAAACAAAGCTTCTGTAGACGAATTTCTAAAACAATTCGAAGATTTATTCAATGGCGAAATTCTCAATGCTAGAAAATACATCAGAGATTTATCGAAAGGAAATCAGAAAAAAGTAGGAATTGTAGGCGCTTTAATTGGAAATCCAGAAATCATTGTTTTAGATGAACCTTTCGCGAATTTGGATCCTTCTACACAGATTAAACTAAAAAATTTGATTAAAGTGCTTTCTCAAAATGCAGAAGTCACCTTCTTGATTTCTAGCCATGATTTGGCGCACACTACAGAAGTTTGCAACCGAATTGTAGCTATCAATAAAGGAGTCGTGGTAAAAGATATTTCTACCAATTCTGAGACCTTAAAAGAATTAGAAGAATATTTTGCCAGTCAAGTAAGTTTATAGACTAGCTTTTTTTTAAGAAACAACCCTTTTTGCTTTTTTTGTTTTTGCATAGAACGCAGAAAGGGTTTTTTGTTTTAATACTCGCAATATTATCTTTCCTCTATTTGATTTATTTCGTAAATTTACACTTCAATTTTGAAGATGAAAGAGAAGGTTTTTAGCTTCAAAAATCGTAAATCAAAAATCGTAAATCAAATATAAAATGGACTTTATTTACCAAGATCCGTATCCAATTCTAAAGGATGACACTGTTTATAAAAAACTCACTTCAGACTACGTAAAAGTAGAACAATTAGGTGATAGAGAAATCTTAACCGTGGACCCAAAAGGTTTAGAACTTTTGGCAGAAAAAGCAATGGAAGATGTTTCTTTTATGCTTCGTTCTGAGCATTTGGCAAGTCTTCGCAGAATTATAGATGATCCAGAAGCCACTGATAATGACCGCTTTGTAGCTTATAATTTATTACAAAATGCTGCGGTTGCGGTAGAAGGAGCATTGCCTTCTTGTCAAGACACAGGAACTGCAATTGTGGTAGCAAAAAAAGGAGAAAATGTTTACACTGGAGTAGATGACGGAGAATTTTTAAGCCGAGGAATTTATAACACTTATAAAAATAGAAACTTAAGATATTCTCAGATTGTTCCTTTGAGCATGTTTGAAGAGAAAAATTCTGGTTCTAATCTTCCTGCACAAATTGATATTTATGCAAAAAAAGGAAATTACTATGAATTTTTATTCTTAACAAAAGGAGGAGGTTCTGCGAATAAAACTTTCTTATACCAAAAAACAAAATCTCTTTTGAACGATAAATCTTTAGAAGAATTTATCCGAGAAAAAATTATGGATTTAGGAACTGCAGCTTGTCCGCCTTATCACTTAGCATTAGTTATTGGAGGAACTTCTGCCGAAGCCAATTTAGCAGCGGTGAAAAAAGCATCTGCTAAATATTATGACAACCTTCCTACAGAAGGAAATATGGCTGGTCAAGCGTTCAGAGATTTAGAATGGGAGAAAAGAGTGCAAGAAATTTGTCAGGAATCTGCAATCGGGGCGCAATTTGGTGGAAAATACTTAACACACGATGTTCGAGTAATCAGATTGCCGAGACACGCAGCTTCTTGTCCTGTTGGAATGGGCGTTTCTTGTTCTGCTGATAGAAATATCAAAGGAAAAATCACCAAAGAAGGAATTTTCTTAGAACAATTAGAAACCAATCCAGCGCAATATTTACCTGAAACAGCTCCACATTTAGAACCAGCTGTGGAAATAGATTTGAATAAACCAATGCCAGAAATTTTGGCTGAATTGTCTAAATATCCTATCAAAACTCGTTTAAAACTAAACGGAACGTTGATTGTTGCAAGAGATATTGCTCACGCAAAAATCAAAGAATTATTAGACGCTGGTAAACCAATGCCAGAATATTTTAAAAATCACCCGATTTATTACGCTGGTCCTGCCAAAACTCCAGAAGGAATGCCAAGTGGAAGTTTCGGGCCTACAACTGCAGGAAGAATGGATGTGTATGTAGATGAATTCCAAGCCAATGGAGGAAGTATGATTATGCTTGCCAAAGGAAACAGAAGCAAAGATGTAACCAACGCTTGCGCAAAATACGGAGGTTTCTATCTAGGCTCTATTGGTGGTCCTGCTGCAATTTTGGCGAAAGAAAATATTCTTTCTGTAGAAGTGGTAGATTTCCCAGAATTAGGAATGGAAGCCGTAAGAAAAATTGAAGTGAAAGATTTCCCCGCGTTTATTATTACAGATGATAAGGGCAATGATTTCTTTGCAGCTTTGGCTCATTAATGAAGAAAATGTAAATATTCGGTGGAGATTTAGCAGTATGCGACAAAATTCAATAAAAAAACTTTTGTCGATTAAAAAAATGTTATATTTTTGCCTAAAATAATAGAAATTATGTTTTTAGCAGGATTTTGGCCAGTTTATCAGTTCCTTTGGACCGTTTATTTTATCGTAATGTTCCTCATAGGATTTTGGTGTATTTTCATGTTCTTTGGAGTAGTGATTCCAATGTGGTTAACTGAAGGTTTAGCTGAATATTTCGGGAAAACCAAGAAATTTAATCCAGAAGATATCAGAAGAAAAACGCTTGCAGAACAAGAAGGTGTAGAAGTAATCTACAACCAACCAAAAGGAGACGGCCCTTATTTACACGCTGGTCATCATTAATTGAGGTGACATTGCTTTTCTCCCTGAATTTGAGAAAAGTAATATCAAAGCAAAACAAAATATATTTAAAATCTGTTCAGTTTTCTGGGCAGATTTTTTTTATTCCCCTCTTTTAGAGGGGCGTCAAATCTTTAATTTGACGGAGTGTTTCTTTAAGAGCAGGAAAATTTGAATTTTTTTGAAACTTCAGTCCCGATTTCCGCTGTAACCTTTTTTGTTCACATTTCGACTCCGCTCAATGTGACAAAAAAGGATTTCCACTTCAATCGGGGCTATAAAACACTTTCAGTTATTCTTTTGTCTTTCAACTTCCGACTTCCATCTTCCAACTCCCGACTTTTTTGTATCTTTGCACCCAAATAATTTTAGACAATGTCAAAAAGTTTAATCCCAAAACTTCAAGCAATTAAGCAACGTTATAATGAGGTTGCTGATTTAATTATACAACCAGATGTGATTACTGACCAAAAAAGATACGGTCAGCTCAACAAAGAATACAGCGATTTAGGAAAAATCGTGAAGGTTTTTGATGACTACATGCAAGCGCTTAACACGATTGAAGAATCAGATGAAATCATTGCAGATGGTTCTGATAAAGATTTTGTAGAATTAGCAAAAATCGAAAAAAACGAAGCTTTAGAAAAAATCCCAGGTTTGGAAGAAGAATTAAAAGTTCTTTTAATCCCAAAAGATCCAGCAGATGATAAAAACATTATCCTAGAAATGCGAGCCGGAACTGGTGGTGACGAAGCTGCGATTTTCGTGGAAGATATGTACAGAATGTACACCATGTATTTCAAAACCAAAGGTTGGAGACACGAAGTTACCGATTCTTCTGAAGCATCTAAAGGTTACAAAGAACTGGTGATGAAAGTAGAAGGAGAAGGCGTTTACGGAATTATGAAATTTGAATCTGGAGTTCACCGTGTTCAGAGAGTTCCAGAGACAGAATCTCAAGGTAGAGTGCACACTTCGGCGATTACGATTGCGGTTTTACCTGAAGCGGAAGAAGTAGATGTGGAAATTAACCCAGCAGATATTGAGATGCAAACTTCTCGTTCTGGTGGAGCTGGTGGACAAAACGTAAACAAAGTTGAGACAAAAGTTCAGTTAACACACAAACCTTCAGGAATTGTGGTGGTTTGTCAACAAGCGCGTTCTCAGTTGGCAAACAGAGAGTTAGCGATGGAAATGCTTCGTGCGAAATTGTATGACATTAAATTACAGGAAGTGGTAGGAGATATTGCAGCTCAACGTAAAACGATGGTTTCTACTGGTGACCGTTCTGCAAAAATTAAAACCTACAATTATCCTCAAGGTAGAGTTACCGACCACAGAATTAATAAATCTATCTACAATCTAGATGCTTACATGAATGGCGACATCCAAGAAATGATGGATGCTGTGATTATGGCAGAAAATGCAGAGAAAATGAAAGGTCAAGAGGAAATTTAACCTTTATAAACCTAATTTATAGAATAAATAACAAAAAAGTCGAGATCATTTCTCGACTTTTATTTTTGATTGTCTGGCAAAGGCAAATGGTATTTTCTAAAAATCTCCACTGCTTTTTTTACATCTTCCATATCGGCTGGTCGGCAATTTTCTAGAGGATAAGCTCTGCCTATTTCTTTCCATTTGTGTGCGCCCATTTGGTGAAATGGTAAAATATCTACCCGTTCTATATTATTGAACTGAGAAACATATTTCGCCCAATTTTCTAAATCTTGCGCATCATCGGTATAATCAGGAACGAGAACGTATCTTAGCCAAGTTGGTTTGTTGATTTCAGACAAATATTGCATAAATTGAAGCGTAGGTTCTAGTTCTACTTCCGTTAATTTCAGATATTTTTCTGGGTCTATGTGTTTAATGTCTAGAAGCACCAAATCTGTAATATCTAAAACTTCTTTGATTTCTTCACTGAACAAATAACCATTGGTATCTACACAAGTGTGAATTCCGTTTTCTTTACATTTTTTGAATAATTCCAGCACAAAGTTGGCTTGCATCAAAGGTTCACCACCAGAAACGGTAACGCCTCCAGATTTTATAAAGCCTTTTACTTTTTCTATCTCGTGGAAAGCTTCATCTACGGACATTTTGGTTTTTTCGCCTTTGTTCCAAGTATCAGCGTTATGACAATAGAGGCAACGCAAATGACAACCTTGCAGAAAATAAACAAATCTAATTCCTGGGCCGTCTTTGGTGCCGAAAGTTTCGTATGAATGGATAAATCCGTGATTTGACATGAGTATATTTTTGTCTTTTTGTTTTTGATTTTATGAATCTAAATTATAAACCAAAGATAATGATTAATAACTCTAATTAAAAAACGCTTCGGCTCCGCTCAGCGTGACAACTTTAATAAAAACTGTAAATTTTCAGCATTGTCATGCTGAGCGGAGTCGAAGCATATTCTTAAAAAAAGAGTTAAGAAATTTCTTAACTCTTCTTCAAGATAATTGATGTTATATATAAATTAGAAACATTCTGTGATGGTTCTGTTGATGACATCTAATTGCTGTTCTTTAGTCAACTTGATGAAATTCACTGCATAACCAGAAACTCTAATCGTTAATTGAGGATATTTTTCTGGATGTTGCATCGCATCTTCTAACAATGAACGATTGAAAACATTTACATTTAAGTGGTGACCTTTTTGGTTGAAATATCCGTCTAAAAGTCCAACTAAATTTCCTTGTTTTTCGTCTAAAGTTTTTCCTAAAGTTTCAGGCGTTATTGCAAAAGTATAAGAAATGCCATCTTGAGCATGTTCGAAAGGTAATTTAGCTACAGAAGCGAGTGAAGCTACTGCACCTTTTGTATCTCTTCCGTGCATAGGATTTGCTCCTGGTCCGTAAGGTTCACCTTCTCTTCTTCCGTCTGGTGTATTTCCTGTTTTTTTACCGTAAACTACGTTTGAAGTAATGGTAAGAACAGATTGTGTAGGAATTGCATTTCTGTAAGTTTTTTGTTTTCTTACTTTGTTCATGAAAATTTCTACAATTTCTGCTGCGATTTTATCAGTATTATCATCGTTATTTCCGTAAGGAACGTAAGGTTTTTCTACCACATAATCTACTGCGATTCCGTTTTCGTCTCTTATCACTCTTACTTTTCCGTATTTCATCGCTGCAAATGAATCGGCAACTATAGAGATTCCTGCAATTCCACAAGCTTGAGTTCTGATAACATTTACATCGTGAAGTGCCATTTCATAAGCTTCGTAAGAATATTTATCGTGCATGTAGTGAATAATGTTCAATGCTTGGATGTAAGTTTCTGCTAACCAATCCATCATTTTATCAAACTTATTCCAAACATCATCGAAATCAAGATATTCTCCTTCTACTTTTGGCATTTCTGGAGTTACTTGAACTTTGGTTAATTCGTCAATACCACCATTAATGGCATATAATAAAGCTTTAGGCAAATTAGCTCTCGCTCCGAAATATTGCATTTGTTTTCCTAAAGTCATCGGAGAAACACAACAAGCGATTCCATAATCATCATTAAAGCAATCTCTCATTAAATCATCATTTTCGTATTGAAGAGATGAAGTGTCGATAGAAACTTTTGCACAATATTTTTTCCAGTTTTCTGGTAATTGTTCGCTCCAAAGAACAGTTAAGTTTGGTTCTGGAGATGCACCTAAATTGTATAAAGTGTGTAATAATCTGAAAGAGTTTTTGGTTACATAAGAACCGCCGTCTTTATTTAAACCACCAATTGATTCTGTTACCCAAACTGGATCACCAGAGAAAAGTGAATCGTATTCTGGAGTTCTCAAGAATCTGATGATTCTTAGTTTCATTACAAAATGGTCAATTAATTCCTGAGCTTCAATTTCTGTAAGAACGCCTCTTTTAATATCTCTTTCAATGTAAATATCTAGGAAAGTAGAAACTCTACCAATAGACATTGCAGCACCGTTTTGGTCTTTAGTAGCTGCTAAATAAGCGAAATATAACCATTGGATAGCTTCTTTAGCATTGGTTGCAGGTTTAGAAATGTCAAAACCATAAGATTCTGCCATTTTTTTAAGTGCTTTCAACGCATTAATTTGCATAGTGATTTCTTCACGAAGTCTTACGATTTCTTCGTTCATCCCATCACAATCCATGTTTTCGAAATAGTCTTGACGGTCTTTAATTAAGAAGTCAACACCATATAAAGGAACTCTTCTGTAATCACCAATAATTCTACCTCTTCCGTAAGCGTCTGGTAAACCAGTTACGATTCCAGAATTTCTAGCTTTTCTAATCGGTGAATTGTAAGCAGAGAAAACACCTTCATTATGAGTCACTCTATATTTAGTATAAATTTCTTTAGTTGCTTCGTCTAATTCATAACCGTATGCTTTTAAGCCGTCTTCTACCATTCTAATTCCGCCATTTGGGAAAATAGCTCTTTTTAGAGGCTTATCAGTTTGAATTCCTACGATTTTTTCTAAATTTTTATTGATATAACCAGCTCCATAAGCATCAATCTGAGATGGTTTTTTCGTTTCAGCATCATAAATTCCTTTTTCTCTCTCTGCTTTGAACATTTCAGATAGTTCTGCCCAAAGTTGATTGGTTGCTTCAGTAGCAGGAGTTAAGAAGCTTTCGTCTCCGGTATATTCTGTGTAATTGTTTCTAATAAAATCACTTACGTTAATTTCCTTTTGCCAAACTCCGGGTTTAAAACCAATAGTTGCTTCCATAATGTTAATTTTTTGTTTGTTTCTAATTGTATTTTGGGCTTATTTTCCTTGAAATTTTAGTCATCAATAGGTTAAAAAAGCGAAGCAAAGTTAGGAAGATATTTTGCCCTAGAACAACGATTAATCATGATATAAATTAGGGTTTCATTTGATTTTTTGAATAGAAAAATAGCACTTCGATAGACCAAATAAGTAATGTAAGTGAGTTATTTTGATTAGAAGTTAATAAATTTAATTAAAATGAAAATAATTTTTAATTTCGAATAAAACTAATAAGAATTCGGCAAAAAAATCTAGATATGTTTGTTGAAAATTGAATTTTACATTTTTTGCTATCAAGGAGCCCAAATCGCCTAAAGTTTCACTTTTTTTTAAAATTAAAAATATCGTAAATTTACTCATCGAAATTTCATAAAATGAGAACGAAAATTCAAAACGTAAATCCTGATTTTAATAATTTTGGATTTACTTCCAATACAGAAAACTATTCTTTTGAAAAAGATGGACTTCAACTAAAATCTTCTTACACTTCTGAAGATTCAGAAGCTTTAAAATCAAAAGGTTACAGCGCAGGAATTGCTCCTTATTTAAGAGGACCATATTCTACGATGTACGTTCAAAAACCTTGGACGATTCGTCAGTATGCAGGTTTTTCTACCGCGGAAGAATCCAATGCTTTTTACAGAAGAAACCTTGCGGCAGGACAAAAAGGACTTTCTGTAGCCTTCGATTTGGCAACACACAGAGGTTATGATTCTGACCATCCTAGAGTTGTAGGAGATGTAGGAAAAGCAGGAGTTGCAATCGATTCTGTGGAAGATATGAAGATTTTGTTCAATGAAATTCCATTGGATCAAATATCGGTTTCTATGACCATGAATGGAGCAGTTTTACCGATTTTGGCATTTTATATTGTAGCCGCAGAAGAACAAGGTGTTTCTCAGGAACAACTTTCGGGAACTATCCAAAATGATATTTTGAAGGAATTTATGGTGAGAAATACTTACATCTATCCACCAGAACCTTCTATGAAAATTATCGCAGATATTTTCGAATATACTTCTCAAAATATCCCGAAATTCAACTCTATTTCTATTTCAGGTTATCACATGCAAGAAGCAGGAGCAACTCCAGTTTTGGAAATGGCTTATACACTTGCCGATGGTTTAGAATATGTAAGAACGGGGATAAAAGCGGGAATGAATGTGGATGATTTCGCGCCGAGATTGTCATTTTTCTGGGCAATCGGAATGAATCATTTCATGGAAATTGCCAAAATGAGAGCCGCTCGTTATATTTGGGCAAATCTTTTGACGCAATTTAATCCTCAAAATCAAAAATCTATAGCACTAAGAACGCACTCGCAAACTTCGGGTTGGTCTTTGACGGAGCAAGAACCTTTCAATAATATTACCAGAACTGCTATTGAAGCACTTTCTTCCGCTTTAGGTGGAACACAATCTCTTCATACCAATGCTTTAGACGAAGCCATTGCTTTGCCAACAGATTATTCTGCAAAAATTGCGAGAAATACTCAAATTATTCTTCAACAAGAATCTGGGATTTGTGATGTTGTCGATCCGATGGGAGGAAGTCATCTCGTAGAAGCATTGACTCAACAAATGATTGAGGAAGCTCAGAAATATATCGACGAAGTAGAACAAGAAGGCGGAATGACGAAAGCAATAGAAGCGGGAATTCCGAAAATGAGAATAGAAGAAGCGGCTGCCAGAAAACAAGCTAAAATTGATAGTGGTGAAGAATTTATCATTGGTGTAAATTCTTTTAAAACCAATCAAAAGCAGCCAGAATTTGAAATTCTAGACATTGACAATACGGAAGTTCGAAGAAAACAAATCGAAAGATTAGAAAAAATAAAAGCAGAACGAAACGCAGAAAAAGTAGAAGAAATTTTAACAGAAATTCGTGAAGCGGCTAAAAATAGAGACAAAAATCTTTTGGCACTAAGTATAGAAGCTGCGAGAAGAAGAGTAACTCTTGGTGAAATTTCAGATGCTTTAGAAAATAATTTCGGAAGATATAAAGCCAATATCAAAACCATTTCAGGTGTATATGCTATGAATGCCAATAAAAATGAATATTTTGAAAAAGCGGTTGCGCTTACTCAAAAATTTGAAGACCAAGAAGGTCGTAGACCAAGAATTATGGTTGCCAAAATGGGACAAGACGGTCACGATCGTGGTGCAAAAGTAGTAGCAACGGCTTTCGCAGATATGGGATTTGATGTAGATGTTGCCCCGCTCTTCCAAACGCCAGAAGAAGTAGCGAAACAAGCCGTAGAAAATGATATTCATATTTTGGGCGTTTCTTCTTTAGCGGCAGGCCATAAAACATTGGTTCCGCAAGTGGTAGAAGAACTCAAAAAATTAGGTGCAGATGATATCACAATTGTAGTAGGTGGTGTAATTCCACAGCAAGATTATGATTTCTTGTATGCAAATGGTGCAGATTTTATCTTCGGTCCTGGAACGAATTTACCGAAATCTGCGGTGGAGATTTTAGAGAAGTTTTTGAGATAAAAATTTTGTTGGATGCGTGATGTAGGAAGCAGGAAGTTTTTCTGAAATCTAAAAATTTAAAATAACTTATATAAGGAAATCATTTTTTGGTTTCCTTTTTTTATTTAAAAACCTAACAAAAATCACTGAAATCATTCATATCACTTTATGAGGTGTGTTAAGCGGATTGGCGTACCTTTATAACACCAAAAAAAGCCTAAAAACCCAATTGAAATGGAATTTACCACATTACAAAAAATTAATAATCTGATAAAAGATTTGCCAGATTATTTAGCAGAGGAATTATTGGAGTATATAGAATACTTGGTATATAAATTTCACAAAGACGAAGATTTAAGTGACGAACAAAAAAGAGTAATACTGAGAGGTCTAGAAGATATAAAGTATGGCAGAAGTCATTTGAATGAAATTACAGAGACAGAGTAAAAGTTCTTCATATCAAATCAAATTTTTTTTCATTAAAGCTTCAGGTTTCTGAAGCCTTTTTCGTTATGGCATTTTTCTAAAATTCTACCAGAAAAAATTGTAGAAATTCTATTTTGATTTTCTTTTAGCAATTTCAAATTTTTAGAAAATAGTTTGAAATACTTTCTTAATTTTGTTAAGATGAAATTTTCTACAGAAGAACTTTTACAAGGAATATTAGCCCAAGACAAAAGAATTCTTGGGAAAGCCATTACTTTAATCGAAAGTAAAAAGCCAGAGCATAGAGTTTTGGCTGAAGAACTGCTGAAAAAAATCCTGCCTTATGCCGGAAAATCTGTAAGAATAGGAATTACTGGAGTTCCTGGAGCAGGGAAATCTACATTTATTGAAAGTTTCGGAAAATTTGCAATTTCTCAAGGCAAAAAAGTGGCGGTTTTAGCCATTGACCCAAGTTCTTCGGTTAATAAAGGTTCTATTCTAGGAGATAAAACCAGAATGGAAGAATTGGCAAAAGACGAAAACGCATTTATTCGCCCTAGTCCAAGTTCTGGATTTCTAGGCGGAGTTGCCAATACTACTTTTGAAACTATGCTTATTTGCGAAGCTGCTGGTTACGATTATATTTTGATAGAAACGGTAGGAGTTGGTCAATCAGAAGTTTTGGTTGCGGATATTTCGGATGTGATTTTGTTGCTCAAAGTTGTAGGAACTGGAGATGAATTGCAAGGCATCAAAAGAGGTTTGATGGAAATGGTAGATGTTATTTTCATCAATAAAGTACATGAAGAAAATCTAAAAGAGGCCAGAATGCACCGTTCAGAGCTGATTCATGCATTGCAGTTTCAGCACCCGAAAGAAAAAGATTGGAAAGTGCCAGTTATGTTAGGTTCCGCTCTTCATAACGAAGGTTTAGATGAGGTTTACGAGAAAATAAGTGATTTCATTTCCTTAAAAATAAAAACAGGAAGGCTAGAAGAAGTAAGAAAAATTCAAGCCGAAAAACGTTTTGAATATTGGGTTCATCAATATATTTTAAGTGCAACTAAATCTACCCACGAACTTGAAAATCAGTTCGAAAGCCACAAAAAAAATGCTTCAGAATTGAAATCTAATCCAAGTTCTGAAGCTAAAATTTTTGTAGAAAGTTTATTGATTAAAAAACTCTAAACTATTTCTTAGAAATTTTATTTTTCATCAAGTAGCCATTATAAGAAATGGGTTGTCTGTCGTTAGAATCTATAGACACATAGGCATTTCCGTTTTTATAAACTTCTATGTAAATTACTCTTACATGGTCTACATCTTTAGGAGAAATGGTATACACTAAGTTTCCTTTTTTGTTTAGAATTTTACTCAGGGTAAAATCTTTAGAAGTAAATCGGTAACTGTTTTTAGAAGTATCATAACTTGGATTAAACATTCTGCCAAAGTATGGCAAAGTTACATCTAGCTCTTTTTCTTTCAAAACCACGGTATAACCATAATCTAAATCTAGCATTCTTGACGAATTTCCATTTGGCATAGAATTCATCACATTGATAACATCATAGTTGGTTGGATTGGCTCTTTCTGCCATAAAAGTAAACTGATTAGAAGTTGTAATTTCCTCTAAAGTTTTGGGGTCTATATTAATTTGTGAAGAACACGAATATAAAAAAGAGAGTAGTCCAAAGAAACTTAAATAGATTAATTTTTTCATTATATATAGGGTGTTGAGTTAAACTATTAATTATCAATACAAATTTAATGCAAAACTAT
This sequence comes from Cloacibacterium normanense, assembly GCF_003860565.1. NCBI lineage: Bacteria > Pseudomonadati > Bacteroidota > Flavobacteriia > Flavobacteriales > Weeksellaceae > Cloacibacterium > Cloacibacterium normanense. The sequence continues at coordinate 2,260,792 of NZ_CP034157.1, read as the reverse complement.
CACGATTTGATTTCTTTTTTATATAATTTCTACATAATTATGAATGGAATAAATTTTGTTTTAAATTTGTTTAAATATTAAATCACATAAAAATGAAAATAAAAACTATTATCGCTACCGGAGCCGTTTCTTTAGCATTAGTTGCTTGTGTTACCAATCCAATTACAGGTAGAAAATCTGTACAAATTGTAGGAAATGACCAACTTTCTGCAATGGGAGTGCAAGAATATCAAACTGCGCTTTCTAAAGCTAAAGTTGTCACCAATACTACTGATGCAACTCGAGTAAAAAATGTAGGAATTAGAATAAAAAATGCTGCGACTAATTATTATAAAAGCATTGGTAGAGAAGCAGATTTGCAAGGTTATAACTGGGAGTTTAATTTATTGGAAGACAAGCAATTAAACGCTTGGTGTATGCCTGGTGGAAAAGTAGCCTTCTATACAGGAATTATGCCTGTTTGTAAAGACGAAACGGGTATTGCTGTAGTAATGGGACACGAAGTTTCTCATGCTCTTGCTGGTCACGGAAACGAAAGAATTTCTCAAGCTATGATTGCACAATATGGTGGTGCGATTGCAGGTGGCGTAATTTCTAATGATAAATTACAACAAATTTTTAAAGTTGCGTATCCAATTGGAGCGCAAGTTGCTCTTCTTAAATATGGAAGAAGTCAAGAGTTAGAAGCAGATCAAATGGGATTATATATCATGGCAATGGCTGGATATGACCCAAGACAATCACTACCTTTCTGGGAAAGAATGGAAGCTCAAGCTGCCAATTCGCAAAGACCACCAGAATTTTTGTCAACTCACCCAAGTCCAGATACTAGAAGATCAGACTTAAATAAACATATGACCAAAGCGCTTGAATATTATAAACAAGCTGGTGGAAAAATGTAAATAATTTGAAATAATAATAAAAACCTTCTTAAATTTTTTTAAATTTGAGAAGGTTTTATTTTAAAAACACATTAAAATGAAAAATTTAACAATTATAGGAATTCTTCTTTTAGGCATTTCTGGATTGCTGTTTTATTTGACCACCAATTTAGAAGTAGAAGAATTTACACTTTCTCATTTTATGGGAATAATGGGTGGCGTAGGAATTGGTTTAATTATAGGGGGAATTGTAGGATATGTAAGTAAAGGCTCTTCTATAAAAGCTGAACAAAAAAGAAAAGAATGGCAAAGATTACAGCAAGAAAAGATAGAAATAGAACAACAAGCTGCTGAGTTAGCTCAACAAAATGTAAATCCAAATCCTAATAATTCTGAAAATAGTAATCTATAAAATAAAAAATCTCGGCTGCGAAGCAGCCGAGATTTTTTTATGTTTTAATGAATTTCCTTAATTTTTAGAAATTTAAACCAATTCCGAACATTAATAAACTCGGTCTGTTATCATATCTAATCACCTCGTTAGAAGATACATTCGTGTTGATATATTCTCTTTGGTCATTGCTAAATGCACCTTCGTATCTTGCAGAAACTACCAATTTAGAAATAGTAACTTGTGCGCCGAATTGATAGCCTAAAGTAAATTCTTTCGTAGCATTTTCTTTAAAATCATTATATTGATTATCTGTAGAAAGATTGTAAGAAGCTACCGGTCCTGCATAAATACCTAATGTTTTTCCTAATACATTATACCCTACTAAAACAGGTAAATCTGCTCTGTTGTTTTTAACAGTAATTGTTGTATTCGTTCCATCTACTGTGAATTCTTTACTAAAAGTAGTGTAATACAATTCTGGTTGAATAAAAATTCCAAGAGGTGTATCAATTTTTAGTGAAATACCTGCGTTATAGCCTACGTTATTCTTTCCTTTGTCTTCGTATGCCTCTACAGTTCCATTTTTTATATTTTCCCAAGTAGGATCACCAGTTTGGTAAATAACATTGGCTTTCGCTCCGAAAGTTACCTGCGAGAAAGACAGCAATGATGCCGTTACAAATAATGTGCTAAATATTTTCTTGATCTGTTTCATTTTCTATTGTTGTTATAATGTTATCTATACTTGTTTTATTGATTTTGATAAGATATTCTCTTAATTCTTTAAATAATTCTGAAGAATAAACGAAATCTATCAGGTAATTATTGTCTGAGGTGATTAAAATATCTTTTGTTCCTTCCCATTCTTTAATTCCTTTTCTTAAGTATACAATTTTCTCGCCAATTGTCATTACAGAATTCATATCGTGAGTATTTATAATCGTAGTGGTATTATATTCTTCGGTGATTTCTGCAATTAAATCATCAATTATGTTTGCGGTAAAAGGGTCTAGCCCAGAGTTGGGCTCGTCACAAAACAAATATCTTGGGTTATTAACAATTGCTCTCGCAATCGCTACTCTTTTTTGCATTCCTCCTGAAATCTCAGATGGAAATTTTTTTTCTGCATTTTCTAAGTGAACTCTACCAATTACTTCTTTCACTCGTTTTTTCTTTTCAGTAAAAGTAAGGTTGGTAAACATATCTAGAGGAAACATAATATTGTCTTGAACCGTCAAGGAATCAAACAATGCGCTTCCTTGAAATACGGTTCCTATTTCTGCTCTCAGTGCCTCTTTTTCTTGACGAGACATGCCTACAATATCTCTACCGTCGAACAAAATATGTCCGCTAGTTGGTTCAAAAACATTCAGTAAACTTTTTAGGAAGACCGTTTTTCCAGAACCAGACTGTCCTATCACTAAGTTTACCTTTCCAGTTTCGAAAGTGGTGGTAATTCCTTTCAGAACTTCTACACCATCAAAACTTTTTCTTAAATCTTTTACTTCTATCATTAGCTTAAGAACATTTGTGTTAATACTAAGTTAGCAATGATGATGGCTACTATAGTCCAAACTACAGCTTGTGTACTTGCCCTACCTACTTCTAAAGATCCTCCACTTACTTTATAGCCAAAAAAAGCAGGGATGGTAGCAATAAGAAATGCAAATACAGCTGTTTTTAAAAATGCATACCAAATATAAAATGGTGGCATATACATTTGAATTCCTGAAATATAGTCTGCTCTAGACCAATTTCCTGTCGCAATACCTGCAAGATGACCTCCCCATATTCCGAAAACCATACTTATAGCAATTAACAATGGATTGAAAATTACACTTGCTAAAATTTTTGGTAAAATCAAGAAATTTGCAGAATTTACTCCCATAATATCTAAAGCGTCTATTTGCTCTGTAACTCTCATTGTTCCAATACTCGAAGTAATATAAGAGCCTACTTTACCGGCTAGAATTACAGAAATAATTGTAGGGGCAAATTCTAGAATTAAAACAACTTTGGTAGCATAACCAATAAAAGGAGCGGGAATGGGTATAGAAGAATTTCTAAAATTATTATACATCTGTATTGCGATTACAGCTCCTACAAATATTGAGGTAAATAAAGTGAGTCCAAAAGAATTTACTCCCAAGTCATTGATTTCTCTCATGAGAAGTTTAAAAAAAACTTGCCTTTTTTGAGGTTTTTGAATTACTTTTCCTAATAGTAAAAAGTATTGTCCTATTGCGCTTAAAAGTTTTAACATAACCGTGCGAAGTTACATTTTTTAGGTTTAATAATTTTATAGAATTTCAATTTATTGTTCTAAATGGCTTTTTGGTCGCCTTTTATTACTAATAAGATGGTTTTCAGGATGATAACAATGTCTAGAGTAAGGCTCCAATTTTTTACATAGAATGAATCTGCCAAAATTCTCTTTTTCATTTCTATTTCCATTTCGCCAGTGTCACCACGCAAACCGCTTACTTGTGCAAGTCCCGTAATGCCAGGTTTTACCAAGCTTCTCACCGAATATCTACCAATTTTTGCCTTGTAAAATTCATCAATTAATAACATGTGAGGTCTAGGTCCTACTACAGACATATCTCCTCTTAAAACATTAATGAATTGAGGCATTTCGTCTAAACTGGTTTTTCTTAAAAATCTACCAATTTTTGTTATTCTGCTATCGTTTTGTGAAGTAGTTTTGGTCGCAGATTCTTCATTTTCAATCATAGTTCTGAATTTGAGACATTCAAAAACTTCATCATGAAATCCATATCTTTTTTGTTTAAAGAATACACTGCCTTTACTGTCTAATTTAATTAATATAGCAATGATAGGAAATAGCCAAGTCGCAATAAAAATTAAAACCAAAAGCGAGAATAAAATATCAAAACTTCTCTTGATAATCGCATTACTATAATAATGCAAAGGAAATTTCGAAGGCGTTAAAATCGGTTGAGTTTCTATATATCCCAAATCATACTGGAAAAACTCATTTTGAATAGCACTTGGAATTAATGAAATTTTAATCTTATCATTTTCTGCTTCTCTATTGATTTCTTCAAGCAGTTTTTTACTTAAATGATTTTGAGTAGGAATAAAAACGGTATGGATTTCTTTTTCTCTCCAAAAATTTTGAAGCTCCGAAATGTTAATTTCTTCATTGGGGAATTCATAAACTCTGTAACCATAATCTTTACGTTGCGTAACAATATCTTTTAAAATTTCAGAAGATGAATTTTCTGCGATAAACATTACATTTCTGTAGTTTCCACCTTGTGCTCTAATGTACTTTAAGGTAAAGAAAATGAATGACTTAACTAAAAATAAAATAATGAAAAGCGTAAACGTAATCCAGAATCTTTCATACTTCAAAAATTCATTATTACTCACTCTGGCTAAAAGTACAATTCCCAATAAAAAGATAAAAATATGAGTAACAATACGCTCTACATAAAGTGTGTACGTAAGGTTTCTGGGAATAGAATATAATTTTGTTCTTCCACTTAAAAGAATCCAAAAAAGACTTAATAGCAGAAGTGACAAAACGTTTTCTTCTGTTCTAGCTTTTTCTAAAACATATTCGTGTTTCATCAGAAAAAAGAACACAAAAACAGCAGCCACGATTAAAATATCGAGGATGATGATAGCGCTTTTAAAATATCTAGAGTATCTTAATTTCTGCATGTTTTAGAAAATAAAGTCCTTACAAAGTTGCTAAATTTTATGGAATATTAAGATATTTATGTGTTTGTACCGAAGCTTGCCATTTAGGATTTGCCAAAATAAAATCGGTAATCTTAGGATACATTTCGTTTCTTTTGCTCCATTCACTTTGTAGATACAGTTTACAATTTTCAGAAACTTTTGCAGCTTGTTCTTCAGCGAAGGTGAAGTCGTGGTTGTTAAAAACTATGATTTTCAATTCATTAGCTACTTTGTAAATTCCTTCTTTTGGTAAGCCTGTTTTCTTAGGAGAAAGCGTAATCCAATCAAGTGTTCCGCTCATATCATAAGCTCCAGAAGTTTCGATGTGAATTTGACAACCCAATTCTTTTAATCTTTTGGTCAAAATTTCTAAATTCCACATCAGTGGTTCTCCACCTGTTAGAACAATGGTTTTACAATAGCTTGCTGCAATTTCTGCAATTTCTACGGTATCCATCAAAGGATGTAATTCTGGATCCCAACTTTCCTTCACATCACACCAATGACAACCTACATCACAACCGCCCAATCTTATAAAATAAGCAGCTTTTCCAGTGTGGTGACCTTCTCCTTGTAAAGTATAAAAATGCTCCATCACTGGGAGCATTTTTCCTTCTTTTAATAATATTTCTTCTGTTAAATCCAATTCTTAATCTTTATAAATTGTATGTTTATACGCTAAAAGTGTATTTTTCATCAGCATTGCTCTGGTCATTGGTCCTACTCCTCCTGGAACTGGCGTAATCCAACTTGCTTTTTCTGCACAACTGTCAAAATCTACATCTCCTGCCAAATGATATCCTTTTTCGGTATTATCTTCTACTCTTGTAATTCCTACATCTATTACTACTGCACCGTCTTTTATCATTTCTCCTTTTAAGAAATGAGGGTCGCCTAGTGCTGTAATTACAATATCTGCATTTTTTGTAAATTCTTCTATATGAGGAGTATAACTGTGCGTAAGTGTAACGGTAGAATTTCCAGGGAAATCTTTTCTTCCCATCAAAATAGACATTGGTCTTCCTACAATTCTACTTCTGCCGATGATTACACAGTGTTTTCCTTTGGTCTCAATATTGTATCTTTCTAAAAGAGTTAAAATTCCAAACGGAGTTGCGGGCAAAAAAGTATCCATTTCTAATGCCATTCTTCCAAAATTTTCTGGGTGAAAACCATCTACGTCTTTTCTAGGATTAATTGCCATAATAATTTTTTCCTGATCCATTTGCTTAGGAAGAGGCAATTGCACGATGAAACCATCTACATTTGGGTCGTTATTTAGCTCTTCAATTTTTTCTAAAAGTTCTGCTTCCGAAGCCGTGCTAGGAAATTTATACAAAGAAGATTCGAAGCCTACTTCTGCACAGTCTTTCACTTTACTGTTTACATACGCTTTGCTAGCGCCGTTGTTTCCAACTAAAATTGCAGACAAATGAGGAATTCTTTTTCCAGAAGCTTTTATTTTATCAACTTCGGTTTTTATTTCCTGCTTTATTTCGTTAGAAATTTTTAGTCCGTCTAAGATTTGAGCCATTTTTACTTTTTATTTTTTTTTAGATTTATTTTTCAAATTTACTTATTTTCTTTGAAGTAATTAATCAAACCATTAGTAGAAGAATCGTGAGAGCTTACTTTCTCATTATCAGTAAGTTCTGGTAAAATTTTTCCTGCTAACACTTTTCCTAATTCTACACCAAATTGGTCAAAACTAAACACGTTCCAAATCACACCTTGTACGAAGATTTTGTGTTCATAAAGTGCGATGAGTTGTCCTAGTGAAAATGGAGTTAGTTCATTGATAAAGAATGAATTAGTAGGTGTATTTCCCATGAAGGTTTTGAATTTTACTAATTTTTCAATTTCTTCTTCAGATTTTCCTTCTTTTACCAATTCTGCTCTTGCTTCGTCTTCGCTTTTTCCGAATGCAAGTGCCTCAGTTTGAGCGAAAAAGTTCGCCAATAGTTTTTCTTGATGGTCAGAAACTTTGTTGCAAGATTTTACATAAGCGATAAAATCTGCAGGAATGAGTTCTGTTCCTTGGTGAATCAATTGATAGAAAGCATGTTGACCATTCGTTCCTGGTTCTCCCCAAATAATTGGGCCAGTTTGATAAGTTACATATTCCCCATTTCTGTCTACTGATTTTCCGTTAGATTCCATATCTCCTTGTTGAAGATACGCTGCAAATCTATCTAAATATTGAGAGTACGGTAAAATAGCATAAGAACTTGCGTCAAAGAAATTTCTGTACCAAATTCCCAAAAGTCCCATTAAAACAGGAATGTTTTCTTTGAAATCTGCCGTTTGGAAATGCACATCGGTTTCGTAAGCTCCTTTCAATAAATTTTCAAAATTTTCATAACCTACCGCTAGAACGATGCTTAAACCAATAGCGCTCCAAAGTGAATATCTTCCGCCAACCCAATCCCAGAACTCGAAAATGTTTTCTTCTGCAATTCCGAATGCTTTAACTGCTTGAATATTAGTAGATAAAGCTACAAAGTGTTTCGCTACATCTTCTTCTTTTCCAGCTTTTAAGAACCAAGATTTTGCGGAATTTGCATTGGTCATAGTTTCTTGAGTGGTAAACGTTTTAGAAGCTACGATGAAAAGTGTAGTCTCTGGATTTAAGTTTTTCACTACTTCTGCCATGTGATTTCCGTCTACGTTTGAAACGAAATGTACATTTAATCTGGTTTTGAAGTGTTTAAGCGCCGAAACTACCATTACAGGTCCTAAATCTGAACCACCAATTCCGATGTTTACTACATCAGTAATTTCTTTTCCGCTGAAACCTTTGTGCGCTCCAGAAATTACTTTTTCGGAGAAAGCTTTCATGTGGTTAAGAACTTTTTTAATTCCTGGTTTTATGTTTTCGCCGTCTACAAGAATTTCTTTGTCAGAAAAATCTCTCAAAGCAGTGTGAAGAACTGCTCTTTTTTCGGTTTCATTTATTTTTTCGCCAGAAAACATAGCATTGATGGCAGCTTTCAATTGTGTTTCTTCTGCCAATTGAAGCAATAAATCAAATGCTTTTTGGTCAATTAAATTTTTAGAAAAATCAAAAAGATAATTTTCTTTTTTTACTGAAAACTGTTGGAAACGATCAGTGTTTTCTTGAAAAAGTGTTCTTAGGTCAAAATCATTTTGTGCAAAATGTTCGTTGAGTGATTTCCAAGCTTGTGTGTTTTCTGGATTTATTTTTGGTAACATAATTCTTTTGGTTTAAGGTTTAACAACTAAAATTTACAGTTTTATTCATCTTCATAAAACGGACAAAGTCCGTGCAAATTTACGGAAAAATAAAAGCCCTGAAAAATTTCAGGGCTTTAAGATTTTATGAATTTTGTTATCTTTGAGGAAATTAATAACGTGATTTTTCAAATACTTTTATCTTTTACAGTAATCTCTTTAGGTTTTACCTCTTTTTCCTATTTTACAAGATTGATTGACTTCAAAAAAAATTATTTCTATCTTTCTCTAGGCTTACTTTTTTTGACTGTTTTGTGTTTTTTATTTTTTGAAAATTTTCAGCAAGAATTTCCAGCTTTCAAGTTTGCATTGATTTTAATGTTTTCTTTTGCAGTTCCCATTTTATTTTTCATGAGAAAAATTATGGAGTTTAGAATGAAAAATTTCAAGGAGAATAATAATGAAAATAAAGGATTACAACACTTATATACTCATTTCAAAAAACTAAAAGAATATGCTTTTGCTTTCTTTTTAGTGATGATTGTCTTTTATCAAATCTTAATAATTTGGGTTCCTAAAATTACAGAAAACATTCATTAGTATCACTTTTCGACATTCTCAGATTTTGAAATTTTTTTCGAGAAGATAATAGTCGTAAGGTTATACTTTACAAAATAAATTACGATTAAAATTCCCACGAATAAAGGCCAAAAATTCAGTAAGAAAACGAAAAATTTTTGAACGAAATAAAATCCGTTAAGTAGAGAAGATTTTGCTTCATAGAAGAAATTGACTTGGTATTTATTGTCGTAAAATTGGGTGTTAGTAATGGCAATTTCCGCAATTCTTACTTTTGGTTCTTTAATGTAAATGTCTACAGTACTGTATTTGATATTATCTGCAAGATTCAGATTTTCAATTTGTTGGGTGTTGTTTTTCTCTTCGTTTTCTTCGGTGAGGTTTGCTTTCTTTTCATTGTTTTTCATTTGAGAAATCACTTCGCCCGTTTTATTGATTTTTTTCAATTCAAGTTCTGCAATTTTTGCATTGTTGGTAACATCTTCAGCCGAAATAATTCTGGTGTTCAAGAAAAATTTTCGGTCATTTACAGAAGTGAGAAATGCGCCTAATTTTTCCGAAGGAACTCTTACTTGCATCTTATTGTAAGAGTTAAATTTTCTGAGTAAAACCGCATTTTGGTCAGAAGTGTTATAGGTTTCTTCTTCGATAACTTGACTTTGTAATTCGCTTTTGGTAACAAATCCGCCGAGATTTTTCAGTGCATTTTCTATATGTACTGTGGCTTCATAAACATCTTTTACTTCCATGCTGACTTCTGCAGTTTTTACAAATTTTTTGTCTAGAATTTGTTGAGAAGCGGCGTAAGAAACTTCATCTTTTTGAATAGTAGTAGAGTCTGCGGTTGCAACAGCACTTTCGTATTGAGAATCTACACTTTCTGATTTTTGACAAGAAAATAATCCTGCTAAAATAAAGGTTGCGAAAACTAGTTTTTGAAATTTTGTGTTCATTGTTTAAGGTTTTTGTAGTTAGACTTCCTCAAAATTGAGCACAAGATTCTTGTAAAGTTTGTAAAAGCGATTTTTTGTTTTTGTAAACTTGGTTTGCAATATAAGTTGCAGAATTTCAGAATTTTGTAAAAAAAAACAACCCGCAAATTTGCGGGTCTTATCATTTAAGTTTTTTTAAAATCTATCTGATTTTATTTCAAAGCTAAAGTTTTAGGATTCTTTTTTCCGTGTCTTATTGTCAAAACATGAAGATTTCCTTTTTCTATTTCATAATAAAGTAGATAATCTCTGATAATTTTAACATAAACGTTTTTGATATCCGTTTTTCTACCAATTTTTGGGAATTCTAAAATAAAAATGAGTTGTTCTTGGATTAATTGATTGAGTTTTAAACTGTAAATGTTTGATTTATTTCTGTTTACCCAATATTCAAGAATTTCTATAAGTTCAGATTTTGCTTTAGGTGACCAAATTATTTCTCCAGCCATGATGTAATTTCTTTTTGAACATCTTCATTAGAAATTCCATCTCCGTTTTTAATCTGATTTTGGGCTTCTTTTACAGCCTCTTTTTCTTCTTTATTAGTAATGTAAAGAGACTCATCTGCTTGAAATTTAAGTAATTGCATAATTTCTTTAAGTCTTACTTTATCAGTAATACCTGCAATTTGATTGATTAAATTTAATTTTAATTCAGCAGTGCTCATTTTTAGAAATTTATAATATCAAAATTAAAAAAAATATTGCCACGAATCCACAATTTTTTATAAAATTAAAAATGATTTGTGAATTGGTGGCAAAATATTCTATTTTTCAATCGCCAAATCTACCACTTCTTTCATGGTTTTCACGTAATGAACTTTTAGATTTTTAAGATAATTTTGGTTGATTTCTAAAACGTCTTTTCTGTTTTCTTCACACAAAATTACTTCCTTAATTTCGGCTCTTACTGCGGCCAACAATTTTTCTTTAATTCCACCAACTGGAAGCACTTTTCCTCTTAAAGTAATTTCGCCAGTCATTGCTAAATGTGGTTTTACTTTTTTATTCAAATAACTAGAAACCATACTCGTTAGCATTGCAATTCCTGCACTTGGTCCATCTTTCGGAGTGGCGCCTTCTGGAACGTGAACGTGGATGTTTTTATTTTCAATATCTTCTAAAGAAATGCCTAAACTTTCGTGTTTTGCTTTGATGTATTCTAGCGAAATGGTTGCAGATTCTTTCATCACATTTCCTAGATTTCCCGTCATGGTAAGATTGCCTTTTCCTTTGCTTAAAATGCTCTCTATGAATAAGATATCGCCGCCAACCGAAGTCCAAGCTAAGCCTGTAACTACACCTGGAACATCCATCATTTCTGAGAAGTTTTTAGACATCGGAACACCTAAAATTTCATCAATTTTTTGAATAGAAATTTTCGGGTCGTATTCTTTATTCATGGTAATTTGTAGCGCAACCCAACGAGAAATTTTGGCGATTTGTTTTTCTAAATTTCTTACACCGCTTTCTCTGGTGAAAGCTTCTACTATGTGTGCAATTTCTTTATTTCCTAGTTTATAAGCGTCTTTTTGTAGGCCAGTTTCTTCCATTTGTTTTTTAATCAAATGGCGTTTTGCAATTTCTACTTTTTCTTCAATGGTATAACCCGAAAGTTGAATAATTTCCATCCTGTCTAACAATGGCGTTTGAATGGTAGAAAGCGAATTGGCTGTAGCAATGAACATTACTTTTGACAAATCGTACCCAATTTCTAAGAAATTATCATAAAAACTGTGGTTTTGTTCTGGATCTAGAACTTCCAAAAGTGCAGAACTAGGGTCGCCGTGAATTCCTTGTCCAAGTTTATCTATTTCGTCTAACACGATAACTGGATTAGATGTTCCTGCTTTTTTGATGGCTTGCAATAATCTTCCTGCCATTGCGCCGATGTAAGTTTTTCTGTGTCCACGGATTTCTGATTCGTCATGCAAACCTCCTAAACTCATTCTTACATATTTTCTGCCAAGAGCATCTGCAATAGATTTTCCGAGGGAAGTTTTACCGACTCCAGGAGGACCAACTAAACACAAAATAGGAGATTTCATGTCGTTTTTTAATTTCAGAACTGCCATGTGTTCTAAAATTCTTTTTTTGATGTCTTCTAAACCGAAATGGTCTTTATTTAAGATTTTTTCCGCTTTTGGAATATCAAAAATGTCTTTAGAATAAGAATTCCAAGGTAAATCTGTGAAGAAATCTAGATAATTTCTCTGTACGTTGTAATCTGGCGAATTAGGATTATGGCGCTGAAGTCTTTTCAGTTCTTTTTCGAAATGTTCCTGAATTTCTGGTTTCCAAGAAATTTTTTCTGCTTTTTTCTTTAGTTCATCTACATCGGTCTCGGTTCCACCACCTAATTCTTCCTGAATGGTTTTAATTTGTTGGCTCAGGAAATATTCTCTCTGTTGTTTGTCTAAATCGCGAGAAGTTTTTTGATGAATTTGATTTTTCAATTCTAATCTTCTGAAATCATCATGCATCAGTTCATAGCATAATTCTGCGCGCTTCATCAATGATTTTTCTTCCAGAAGTTTTTGTTTGTTTTCTGAAGAAAAATTTGCATTTACGCAGATGAAATTCAGTAAATCTTCTTGTCCTTCAATATTTCTGATGGCAAAATTAGCTGCGCCAGGAATATTAGGGTCTATTTCTATAATTTTAATTGCTAAATCCTTGATGTTATCAATCAAAGCTTCATATTCTTCTTTCTTTTTGGTAGAAGAATCCTTTAATTTTTCTATTTCTGCGGTGAAATACGGTTCGGTTTCAATGAAATTTTTCACTTTGAAACGCTGAACTCCTCTCGTGATTGCAGAAATATTACCATCAGGAAGTTTGATGATTTTTATGATTTTAGCAATAGTTCCTATTTGGTAAAGATCTTTTTCGGTGGGATTTTCTTGTTGAGAGAGTTTTTGGCTCAAAATTCCGATTAGTTGACCATTTTTTTGTGCTTCTTCTAATAATTTAATAGACTTTTCTCTTCCCGCAGTTATGGGGATAACCACTTTCGGAAACATCACCATATTTCTAACAGGTAGAATCGGGAAAATCTCTTGCGCTTTTTCTTCTTTGGTTTGTTTTTCTTCGTTTGCCACGATACTAAAATTTTCGTCTAAAAAATTTTCAAAAGCGATATCTTCTATTTCAATCATAATCTAAAAATTAGAATGACAATTTGTCATTTTTAAAGTATATAAATTAATTACCAAGACAAGATTCGAAATTTTCTTGCCTAAAATAAAGAGTATTGTAATATTCGCAATAGCTATGCCAAGAGTTTTTATGGACAAATTTTCCTTTTTTTATTCTAGAAAACTGAACTGATTTTCAAAGTGGTGATGCATTATGAAATATTTGCCAGATAGACTTCTGTAAAGTCCTTTAAAAAAATAAATATAAACGAATGAAAATGAGTGATAAAATTTCTCTATTATCTTAAAATTATGTATTTTCGCACACTGATTTTAAATACTTATATATAAAATGTCAATTACAGCTTCAATAAGAAAGAGACCTTGGCTATTATTAGGAATGATTATTATTGCACTTTTAGCATTTTTAATTAATCCTGACAGCATGGATAAAATGTTTGGTCAAAATCCAAATATTTTGGGAAAGGTAAATGGTGAAGAAATCACTCGTGATGAATTTAATGACCAATTAAGTTTGTTACAACAACAATCTCAAGGACAACCACAGCAAGGCTTAGAAGAACAAGCTTGGCAAATTTTGGTACAGTCTAAATTAATTGAACAACAGTTTGATAAAATGGGGTTAAAAATTACAGATGAAATTTTTTGGAATCAATTACAATTTGACCCAATGTTTTCTAAAGAACAGAATCCACAGAATTTTGACGAAAAAGGAAACTTCAAAGTTGCTGAAATTAAAAAGCAAATCGAAGAACTTAAAAATAATGGCGACGTAAATCAATATAACGAATGGTTAAAAGCTAAAAAGGCTATCGAATACAGAATGATGGCAAGACAGCTTTTTGCAAACGTTACTGCAGGAATTACAGCCAACAAAAAAGAAGCTGCTGAACTAATGAAGCAAAGAGACGAAGTTGCTGATATAGACTTCGTGAAAGTAGATTATGCTGCTTTTGCTGCTAAAAATCCAGTGAAAGTTACTACTGAAGATTTAGCAAACTATATCAAAAAACATCCTGTGATGTTTAAATCTGAAGCTGCTAGAAACTTAGGGATCGTATATTTTCCTGCAAAACCTAGTGCAGCAGATGATGCTTTAGCTCTTAAAGAAATTAACAAACTTTACAACGAAGGTGTAGATAATGGAAATGGCTTAGAAAGTTTCAAAAATACTCCGAACGATTCTATGTTTGTAGAATTAAACTCTGAAGCACAAATTAAATATTCATTTGTTTCTGACCAAGAAATTCCTCAAGAAGCGCAAGCTTTTGTAAAAGGTGCTTCTGTAGGACAATTTTTTGGACCTTATAAATCTGGTGATAAATATTACGTGACCAAATTAGTAGGAAAAAGCAGCGCTACAATGCCTAAACACATTTTGTTTGCATACAAGGGTGCAATGAGAGCAGATGAAAAGCAAACTAGAACCAAAGAAGCAGCTAAAAAATTAGCAGACAGCATTGGTGCATTAGTAAAAGCTGATCCGTTGAAATTCAACGAATATGTACAAATGTCTGATGAGCCAGGTGCTGCGCAAAGAGGAGGTATGTTAAGTTGGATTTTAGATAATGATAACAACTACGCAAAACCTTTCGGTGATTGGGTAAAAGGAAACGCAAAAGGAGCTGTAGGTGTAGTAGAAACTGATTTCGGTTATCATATTATTGTTAACGAAAATAAAATGCCAGTTTACAAAATTGCAAACTTAGCAAAAGACATCAGAGCTTCTAAAGAAACCGAAAACAAAGTATATACAGAAGCAAATACTTTCATTCAATCAGTTCAAGGAAAATCTTTCAATGATTTTGCAAACGGAGCGAAAAAGAAAAATTTCAATTTCCAAAATCCTAAATCTGTAAAAAGATTCCAAGGTCAAATCCAAGGCTTAGGTACAGATAAGGATGAAGAAATTTTAGCTTGGGCTTTCAATAAAGAAAGAGAAAAAGGAGAAACCAATATCTTTACTACTGGTAATGGTGACTACATCGTAGTGTACTTAAACGGTAAACAAGAAGCGGGAATTGCAGATCCAGAATCTGTAAGAGAACAAGTAGAACCAATTGTAAGAAATCAATTATTAGCGAAAAAAATTAGCGAAAAAATTACTGCAAGTAAAGCAACAAATTTAGATGCTATCGCAAAATTATTTGGAACCACTAAACAATCTTCGCAAGTAAGTTTATTCTCTCCATTTGTAGGAGGTGCTATGGAAGCTAAAGTTGCCGGAGCTGCATTTGGTGTTAAAAAAGGTAAAATCTCTAAACCAGTAGAAGGTGCAACTGGTGTTTTTGTAGTGACTCAAAAAGCGGTTACCCTAAACAAACAACCAGGAGACGCTAAACAAATTATGCAGGCAATTCAACAGCAAGGTGCTCAAATGTTTAGCCAATCATTAATGAAGAGTTTACAAGACAATGCTAAGATAGAAGATTACAGAATTGAAGTATGGGATAAAACTTCTCAAGCTCAATAATTCTTCTCAAAAATATTTAAAAGCGACTTTTTCTAGAAAAAGTCGCTTTTTTTATAACATTATGCAGAAATATTGAAACTACCATTACTTCAAAAAGTAGTATATTTGCGCATAAAAATTCATAAAATTGTGAAATACACTAAAGAAATAAAAGCAGGTTTAATAGCACTTTTAGCTATTGTAGGATTCGTTATTCTTTTCCAGTTTATGAAGGGGAAAAGTTTCTTTACATCAGATAATATTTACTACGCAAAATTTGACAATGTAGACGGTTTAGAACAGTCTAATCCAGTTTCTATTAACGGTTTGAAAGTAGGACAGGTAGATAAAATTCTTCCGCAAACAGCCAAAGACGGAACTATTTATTTTGTGGTAAAAGTTTTAGTGGATAAAGGTTTTAATTTTTCTAAAAATTCTACTGTAGAAATCTTTGAACCGGGAATTATGTCTGGTAAACAAGCACGAATTCATTTGGTTTATGATAAAGCACCTTTTGCTAAAGATGGAGACACTTTAAGAGGAACTTTTCAATCTTCTTTGATGGCAAGTTTATCTTCGCAGGTTGGTCCTGTAAAAGACCAAGTACAAAGTGTTTTAACTAAACTAGATTCTACAATGGCAGCGACTAATAAAATTGTAGACGAACAAAACAGAAGAGAAATTAAAATACTTTTGGCAAGTCTCAACCAAACAGTTGCTTCTTTCAAAAATACTTCTGACCAAACCAATAAATTATTGGCTTCAAGTCAAGGTAGAGTAGAGAATGTACTTGATAATGCTAATAAAACCATGATTTCTGCCAATGCTGCAGTAGAAAAATATGGTAGAGTTGCGGAAAGTATTGATACAAAACAGCTCAATCAAACAGTAGAAAGACTTTCGGAAGTTTCTAATAAACTCAATCAGGTAATTTCTGGGATTAATAATGGAGAAGGAAGCCTTGGTAAACTAGCTAAAGACGAAGAATTATACAATAACCTCAATAAAACTTCTCAGAACCTTAATAGTCTAATTTTAGACCTTAAAGAAAATCCTAAGCGATACATAAATATTTCTGTTTTTGGTAAGAAATAATTAACGTATTTTTGAAAAAGAGAAAAAAATAACTATGCAATATTTAGACAATATTTTATTCCTTGTTTTACTCATTGCTGGTTTCGGTCTGTTTTTTAAAAGTTTAAAAGAGATTTACCGAAATATAAAACTAGGAAGAGAAATCAATCGTTCTGATAACCCTTCAGAAAGATGGAAAACAATGGCAACTGTTGCTCTCGGGCAAAGCAAAATGAAAAAACGCCCAGTTGCAGCATTCTTGCACATGATTGTTTATGTAGGTTTCGTGATTATCAACATTGAATTGATTGAAATCATTGTAGATGGAATTTTCGGAACACACCGTTTCTTAGCTTCTATTTTTGGAGATACACTTTATGGAATTTTCACTGCTACATTAGAAGTTTTAGCTGCATTAGTAGTGATTGCTGTAGTAGCATTCTTCATCAGAAGAAATGGTCTTAAAATTCCTAGATTATCTTCTATCGACCTAAAAGGTTGGCCAAAAAATGATGCCAATTGGATTTTGGTGATAGAATTCTGCTTAATGATGGCGTTTTTCAAAATGAATGCGGCAGATTGGTTGCTTCAGCAAAACGGCGTTTTAGCAGCACACGGAAGTTTCCCAGTTTCATCTAACCTTATTGCACCGATTTTTCAATCTTTCGGTTTCAGTGATGGGTTTTTACATTTCATAGAAAGAGGAGCTTGGTGGTTCCATTTCGTAGGAATTTTGTTCTTCATGAACTATTTATATTATTCTAAACACCTTCACATCATTTTTGCATTCCCGAATACTTGGTATGCTAATTTGGAGAAAAAAGGTAAATTCAATAATTTAGAATCTGTAACTCAAGAAATCAAATTAATGATGGATCCTAATGCAGATCCTTATGCAGCGCAACCAGAAGGAGCAGAACCTCCAGCAAAATTTGGCGCTGAAGATATTTTTGATTTGAATCAAGTTCAGTTACTGAATGCCTATTCTTGTACAGAATGTGGTAGATGTACTGCGGTTTGTCCAGCAAATATTACAGGTAAAAAACTTTCGCCACGTAAAATTATGATGTCTACCAGAGACAGAATTGAAGAAGTGGGCAAAAACATCAACAAAAACGGAAAATTTGTAGATGATGGTAAAAAACTCTTAAACGATTACATCACCAAAGAAGAATTATGGGCTTGTACAAGTTGTAATGCTTGTGTTGAAGCTTGTCCAGTTCTTATAGATCCACTTTCTATAATTTTTGAAATGCGTAGATTTATGGTGATGGAACAATCTGCAGCGCCACAAGAATTGAATATGATGATGACCAATATCGAAAACAATGCTGCACCTTGGCAATACAATCAAGCAGACAGATTAAACTGGGCAAACGAAAATTAATGTGACAATGAGATGATGTGTTGATGCGAAAATTAACACATCAGCAAATTAACAAATTAGCATATTTACAATATGGATTTCACTATAAAAACAATGGCAGAATATGCTGCCGAAGGAAAATCTCCAGAAGTTCTTTTTTGGGTAGGTTGTGCAGGAAGTTTTGATGAT
This sequence comes from Cloacibacterium normanense, assembly GCF_003860565.1. Classification (NCBI taxonomy): domain Bacteria; kingdom Pseudomonadati; phylum Bacteroidota; class Flavobacteriia; order Flavobacteriales; family Weeksellaceae; genus Cloacibacterium; species Cloacibacterium normanense. The sequence goes on along the minus strand of NZ_CP034157.1, from coordinate 2,242,805 downwards.
AGAGCCAAAAAAATTACCAAAGCATTTGCTAAAATTTTAAATAAAGTAGGAGTAGAATTTGCAGTTCTTGGTCAAGAAGAATCTTGTACTGGCGACCCTGCAAAACGTGCCGGAAATGAATTTATTTTCCAGATGATGGCATTAACGAACATAGAAGTTTTAAACGCCTACGAAGTAAAGAAAATCGTAACGGCTTGTCCGCATTGCTTCAATACTTTAAAAAACGAATATCCTAGTTTAGGTGGAAATTACGAAGTAATGCACCATACACAATTGCTTCAGCAATTGATGGAACAAGGAAGACTAAAAATAGAAGGTGGCGCTTTCAAAGGTAAAAAAATCACTTTCCACGATCCTTGTTATCTAGGAAGAGCGAATGATGAGTACGAAGCTCCAAGAGTTCTTTTAGAAAAATTAGATGCAGAATTGGTAGAAATGAAGCGTTGTAAAACCAACGGTTTATGTTGTGGAGCTGGAGGTGCACAAATGTTTAAAGAACCAGAAAAAGGAAATAAAGACATCAATATTGAAAGAACAGAAGAAGCTCTTGCACTTAATCCAAAAATTGTAGCAACAGGTTGCCCATTCTGTAACACGATGATGACCGATGGTGTAAAACACTTCAACAAAAATGAAGAAGTAGAAGTAAAAGACATCGTAGAATTAATTGCTGAAGCAGATGATTTGTAAATTAGACATCAGATTTCGGATAATAGATTCCAGAATTTAAAATCTTACCTCTGAAATCTCAAATCTCATATCTAAAATTATGAAAATAGAAGAATCAACCATAGTAGAAACCAATGACTTCAAAGTCATTATTTATCCTGCTTCTAGAGCGTTAACTGCAAAAGAAGTAAAGGAAATCACGGAGAAATTGTATGATTTTCTACCTTCTTGGAATGCACATGGAAAAGGATTAACATCTTCTTTTAAAATAGACCACAAACAATTCATTATCATTACAGTAGACGAAGAAAAAGTGCAAGCTTCTGGCTGTTCTATGGATTCTCTAAATGGTGTAATGAGAGAAATAGAAGCAGAATACCAATTAGGAATTTTTGACAGAATGAAAGCTTGTTACAAGGAAAATGACGAAGTGAAAACCATGAAACTGACAGATTTTAGAACTGCGGTTAGAAATGGTGAAATTTCAGAAGAAGTAGAAGTTTTTGATTTTTCTAAAGACACTTACGTAAATTATTTATCAGACTTTTTACTTCCTTTTAAGCGAAGTTGGGCTGGTTTTATCAAATAAAATTCAATAGAGTCGGACTTTAGTCCGACTTTTTTATTTCAAACTACAATTTGACTTTAGTCAAAATCTATTTCCTAGAAAGTTTTCTTTAAATTTGTATAAAACTATCTGTTTGAACATTCATAAACGACATAAAATTCTCTTCATTTCGTCTTGGTTTCCTAATAAACTTGAACCTACGAATGGAAACTTTGTGCAGCGTCATGCAGAAGCCGTTTCTTTGCTTCATGATGTGGAAGTTCTTCATGCGATTGGCGATTTTAACCAAAAAGAGAAATTCGTTTTTGATGATCAAATTATCAATGGAATCAGAACGTTGATTGTGTATTACAAAAATTCCAAGAACCCTTTGCAGAATTTTTTGAGAAGAATGAGAGCTTATCAATTGGGTTTCAAAAAAATGCAAAAGCCACATTTGGTTCACGGAAATGTTCTTCATAACAACATGCTTTTTGCAGTCTCCCTAAAAAGAAAATACGGAATTCCGTTTGTGATTTCAGAGCATTGGTCGGTTTTTCAAGAGCAAAATCATCGTAAAATTTCTAAATCGGCTCGTTTTTTAGCAAAAAAAATCGCAGAAAAAGCATCTTTCATTCTTCCTGTTACCGAAAATTTAATTTCGGGTTTCCAAAAATTAGGAATTAATACTCCTATGAAAGTGGTAGGAAATGTGGTAGACACAGAATTATTTTCGCCAAAATTTGAAAAGTCAGAAAAGTTCACTTTTCTACATATTTCTAATCTTATTTCGCTAAAAAATCCTGAAAAAATCATCAAAACAGCGATACATTTACGCCAAATAAATCAGAATTTTGAATTACAAATTGGTGGTGATGGCGATTTGAAGCCTTTACAAAAAATGATTCACCTGAATAATGCAGAAAGTTATATTAAAACTTTCGGGATGCTTAATTTAGAACAGGTTTCAGAGAAAATGAATGATGCGAATTGTTTTGTACTTTTCAGTGATTATGAAAATCAGCCATGTGTAATTTTAGAAAGTTTAGCTTCTGGAATTCCCGTTATTGCTACAAAAGTGGGAGGGATTTCTGAATTATTAGATGAAAAAAGAGGTGTTTTAATAGAGAAAAAAGATGGTCAAGAATTATTAGAAGCTATGAAAAATATTTTAGAGAAAAATGTAGTATTAGAATCTTCTGAAAATTTAAGAAAATACGTGGTAGAAAATTTCTCTAAGTCCGTAATCGCCGAAAAATTTTCTGAAATTTATAATCAAGTTTTATCATGAGAAAGGGATTTTCGGTAAGAATTTTCAATGGAGAAATAGAATCTTTTTGTAGATTTCAAGAAGGTTCATTTGATAATGTGATGGTAGAAAATGAAAGTTTTCTCATTGCAATGGAAGGTGTAATTCTCAATAAGAAATCACTTTGCCAAGAATTTGCTTCAATAAATTTTAAAGACTTAGTTCTTAATTTATTCAAACAAAAAAGACAACATTTTTTTGCGCTTTTGGAAGGTGAATTTTCAGGATTCATTATTGATAAAAGTGAAAAAACAGTGTTTGCTTTTACCAATGTTACTTCTACACAAAAAGTTTTTTATTATCGTTCAACGGATTTAATCATCATAGATACTTCTATTAAAAATATTGTGGAGGATTTACAATCCAATAAAATTCCTTTTTCTATAGATGTAGAAAGTATATACCAAATGTTGGCTTTTACCAATATCATTGAAAATAAAACACCGATTAAGGATATTTTCAAAATTTATGACGCATCATATATAAAAGTAGATGCAGAAAATTTATCTATAAAAGAAGAGCAATATTTTAATGTAGAAGCAGAGCGGTTTTCAGGAAGTAAAAAAGTGGCAATTAATACCATTGATGAAATTTTCTCAAAATCTGTCGCTCTAGAATATGAAAAAGATAATGAACTCGGCAAAGAACATTTTTCTCTTTTAAGCGGAGGTTTAGACAGTAGAATTGCGGTTTTATATGCAGAAAAATTGCAGCTAAATCCCGATAAAATGTTTTGTTTTTCGCAGAGCAATTATTTAGACGAAACCATTTCTAGAAAAATTGCCGAGAAATTTAATTTTGATTACCATTTTGCTCCATTAGATGGAGGAATTTTCCTGAAAAATATAGATAAAATGGTTTTTATTTCTGAAGGAATGGTTTTATATACGGGTTCTATTCATGTAGATTTTGCAATGCAACAGTTTTATCAGGAACAATTTGGCCTTATTCATTCTGGGCAAATTGGTGATGGCGTTTTAGGTGGATTTAACATGATTCCTGATGTACAAAAACCTACCAACAAGAAAATAGTAGTCAATAGTCATTTTTTACCAAAAGTTTCTGAAAATCTAGAAAAAATAAAATCTCAATATGAGAGAGAAGAGCTTTTTTATCTCAGGAATATAGCTTTTAACAGGGCGGTTTTTGGAGGTCAAGTGTTCCAACAGTTCTCGTATCAGACTTCTCCTTTTATGACCAAAGATTTTATGAGTTTTGCTATAAGTTTGCCGGAAAAATGGAAATTTAATCATCGATTTTACTTAGAATGGATTAAAGAACATTGTAAAGAGGCGACTCTGTTTAAATGGGAACGAACCATGATGAAACCCGATGCTCATTGGAAAACGACTCTTGGAGATCATTTTAACAAAAGATTGGTGAATGTTTTTTACAATAAAATTTTCGGAAAGGAATATAAAATAAGCATGTATCCGTATCAATATTATTTTGATTCAAGTCCAGAAATTCAGTCTTTTTATAACGATTATTTCCAATCAAATATTGGGCTTTTAGACGATTATAAAGAACTTCAAAAAGACATTTTAGAGTTATATCATCATAAAGATTTCTTCTCCAAATCTTCTGCAGTCAATATTTTAGCAATTTTTAAATATTATTTGTCGTAAATGAAGAGTCTTCAAGAATTTTTGCAGAATTTTTTTAAAAATAAAGGTCAATATGTATTTTTTTCATTATTGATTGCAAAAATCTGTGGATTTATTTCGTCTATTGCGGTGGTAAGAATGCTTCCGCAAAGTGATTTTGGAATCATGACGATTGTGGCTTCTGTTTTTGCAGTTTTTGTGACTTTTAGTGGATTTGGTTCTGCGCAAGGATTTCTAAGATTCGGTGCCATTGCAGAACAAGCAGAAGAAAAAGAAAAACTTCATCAGCATTTTTTTCTTCAAGGATTTTTATATCATTTAATTCTTTCTGTTCTGTTTATTCTTTCGAGCTTTTTTTTCGTTCAGAAATACGGAGATGTTTTGCTGATTTTTATATTTTTTACCATTCGTCTGATTGGTTTTTATTTTTTCAATCACATACAGTCTTACTTTAGAGTGTATCATGATAACAAGAACTTTGCTCGAGTGAATAATGTGGTTAATGTTTTTGGACTGATTTTAATTATTATTTTAACTTACTTTTTCGGGTTAAAAGGTTATTTATTGGCTATTTCACTTGCTCCATTTTTATCTTTATTCTGGTTTTTTAAATATAAAATTCTAAACTTTAAAAGAACAAAACTTCAAAAAAAAGAACTTTGGAGTTATTCATTTCATGCAGTTTTTACTGCTTTTTTATCAGATTTATTATTTTCTTTAGATATTTTACTTTTAGGATTTTTACTAAACGAAAATGCGGTAGCAGATTATAAAGTGGCGATTATTTTGCCTTCCAATCTTACCTTTTTGGCAGTATCTATGTTACAAGCAGATTTTCCAAAAATTGCTAAAAACGCTCATAATCAATTATTTGTAAAAGATTACATTTCGAATTACTATAAAATTTTCATACCGATTTGTTTAGTTATTTTTGGAATATCATTTTTCTTTGCCAAAGAAATTTTAACGTTATTTTTCTCATCTCAATATGCTCCTGAAACCCAAGTGTTTTTAATTTTGGTCATAACATTTTTAATGAATATGTTATTTAGAAATTTATTCGGGAATTTACTTTCTGCAGTGGGAGAAATGAAGAAAAACACTATCATTTCTATATTTTCGTTGATTGTTTTGGGTATTTCAGCTTTTATTTTAGTTCCAAAATTTCAAATTTTAGGAATGGGAATCAGTGTTTTTTTAGCGATGACTTTTTCGGGATTTCTTGGGATGTTTTTTTTCTGGAAGTATTTTAAAAAATTAGCTTAGAAAAATTATCTTTGCAATATGAAGTTCAGCAGATTAATCATTTTAGGGATTCTAATTTTTCTTAGCTCTTGTAGAGGAGAAGATGAAAGTGACTTGCAGAAAATAGACCAAGTTCTTAATATTTACATCAAAAACGCTGCGGGAAAAGATTTGCTCAATACTAATATTCCTGGAGGTTTTACCGCTGTGAGAGCCCAGGATTTAAATGCAGATAGAACTTTGCAAGATATTACAGGAATTTCTGTAAAAAAAGACCAAGACACGATAGCTTATGTAGATTACACAACTGGTGCAGTTAGAATTTTGAAGGATTCTATTTCGCCAAGTCAAAAAACGTATCAGTCTGATTTTTACATCAATCTTTCTAAAATAGTAAATAAAGAAACGGTAACAGATGTAGACACAGTAAAAGTAGTGTACAATTGGTCTCCTAACTTGTTTCAAGTTTCCAAAGTTTGGTATAACAATAAACTTTCATTTTCTAAAGTGGAAGGACAGCCAAACATCATTCATATCGTAAAATAATTCCGTAAATTTGCATAAATCATTAAAATTTGAGTTTTATTTAGACTCAAATCTTAACTCTCAAACCAAATAAGATGTTACAAGTAAGTTTTTTGCGCGAAGAAAAAGAACGCGTTTTAGAAGGTCTTAAAAAAAGAAATTTTAAGCAATTAGAATTGGTAGATGAAGCGATCCAATTAGATGACGAACGTAAAAAAACACAACAAGAATTAGACTCGCAATTGGCTGAAATCAATAAAATTTCTAAAGAAATAGGAATTTTAATGAGAGAAGGAAAAAAAGAAGAAGCCGAAGCTGCTAAATCTAAAACTGCGCAATACAAAGAGTCTTCCAAAGAACTTACTACAAAACTTTCGGAAATAGAAACTTCGTTGCTTAATATTTTATACCAAATTCCAAATATTCCTTACCATTTGGTAAAACCGGGCGTTTCTGCTGATGATAACGAAATCGTTTATCAATCTCACGAAGTTCATGGATTGGGAGAAGGTGCTATTCCGCATTGGGAATTGGCAAAAAAATACAATTTGATTGATTTTGAATTAGGTGTAAAAATCGCAGGAGCTGGTTTCCCAGTTTATTTAGGAAAAGGTGCGAGATTACAAAGAGCTTTAGTTCAATATTTCTTAGATAAAAATACAGATGCTGGTTATCTTGAAGTAAATCCGCCTCATGTTGTGAATGAAGCTTCTGGTTATGGAACCGGACAATTGCCTGACAAAGAAGGTCAAATGTATCACGTAGGAATTGATGATTTATATTTAATTCCGACTGCGGAAGTTCCCGTAACGAATATTTACAGAGATGTTATTTTAGAAGAAAAAGATTTGCCAATTAAGAATACTGCTTTCTCACAATGTTATAGAAGAGAAGCGGGAAGTTATGGTGCTCATGTTCGTGGTTTGAACAGATTACACCAATTCGAAAAAGTAGAAATTGTAAGAATAGAAAAGCCAGAAAATTCTTATGCAGCTTTAGAAGAAATGGTAGCTCATGTAAAATCTATTTTAGAAGATTTAGAATTGCCTTTCAGAATTTTAAGACTTTGTGGTGGTGATCAAGGGTTTACTTCTGCGATGACTTATGATTTCGAAGTTTGGAGTGCAGCACAAGAAAAATGGTTAGAAGTTTCTTCTGTTTCTAATTTTGAAACTTTCCAGGCGAATCGTTTAAAATGCAGATTCAAAGGAGACGGAAGAACGCAATTAGCCCATACATTAAACGGTTCCGCAATGGCTTTACCGAGAATTATGGCAGCTTTATTAGAAAATAATCAAGTAGAAGGCGGAATTAAGTTACCGAAAAAAGTAGCGGAATACGCTAGATTTGAAATGATAGATTAATATGCTTTTTGCATTCAGCAATTAGCTTTCAGCATAAAAAACCACCGAAATTTCGGTGGTTTTTGTTTTATTCTGTAATGATGATTACTTTTTTGTCCTTTTCGTTGAGTTTTAAACTTTCGTCAAGAAGTTCTTCAAAAGAGAAAGACATATCAATGGTATAATCGTCTATTTTCTTTACCCAATCGTGTTTTCCTTGGATGGATTTTATTTTGGTTTCAAACTTAATTTTGTTGTTGAATTTAGTATTAAACATCTTCATCATAGCAAGTGCAGATTCTGCTTCTGCTTTAGCTGAATCCGTTTTAGCTTCTAAAGTCATTTCTTTTTTTAAGGTTTCAGAAAAAGTTTGAGGATTAAAATATTCTGTATCTAATGTTAATGTTTTTCCGTCCCAAATGGTATTGTCAGAACTTGTGGCGCTTATAAAATTGCTTTTTTTAGATGTTCTAGAGAAATTTTTGATTTCCTCTGGAGTTAATCTATCCATTTTAAAAGCAATTCCCGTCATTTCATTATTTTCAAAATTAGATTTTACAAACATTTTTTTGATTAATTGAATGCTGTCTTTGTCTTTAGTCATCGCGATTCCCTTTTTTTCTGAATCTTCTTGCATGATTTCGTACATGTTTTTCCAATTTTTTGGGAAAAGTTCAAAATTCTTAAATTTATTATCAGAATTTGCAGAATCGCCACCCATGTTTTTTGCCATTCCCAACAATTCTTTCATGTTAATATTCATTAAAATGCTGGTGGTTTTATCTTGATGATAAGTGGTAACAGAATCTACAGCACAAGCTTGGAGAATAATAGCCAATAGTGGAATTAGCCAAAAAGTAAATTTTTTAAGCATAGATTTGATTTTAAAATTCTGAGCTAAAAGTAAGAAAAATTAGTGACAGTTTTCGTCTGAAGTTTTCTCTGAGTTCATTTTCTTTTCTACCTTCAAAGCTTCCTTTTTAGGAGAGATGTAAGGAATACCTAATTCTAGACCTCTTAGAATGAATAAACCTCCTAAAATGAGCATGATAATCGGTACAATCTTAAGGATTTTGATTCGAAGAGCCGTGTTAATTAGATTTCCGAAAAGAACAGTGGCAAACATGAACGGAAATGTTCCCAAACCGAAAATAGCCATAAAACTTGCGCTTTGCCAAATTCCGCCTGCTGCTAAACTGGCAGTAAGTGCCATATAAACCATTCCACAAGGAAGAAGTCCGTTTAATAATCCTGTTAAAAATCGAGAGGAATAATCAGATTTTTGTAAAAATTTTCCGAGATTGATTTTAACTTTGAGCAAAGCATTATTAATGGCTGGAATTTTTGAGGCAAAATCTCCTCCGAAAGAGAAAAGTGCCATAATCATCAATAAAACTCCTGCAAAAATGCTGATGTATTGCTGAATTCCTGCGAGCTGAAAACCTTCGCCAACAATTCCTACAATGGCTCCTAAAATAGAATAAGTGAGAATTCTGCCGAATTGATAAGTAAGATTTTGAAGATGGAAATTAACTTGTTGTTTTTTAGACAATCCTAGTGAAAGCGCAATGGGACCGCACATTCCTATACAGTGGAATCCGCTTGCAAAACCTAAGCCTAGAGCCGCTAAAATAAGGGTTATTTCCATTCTACATCATAATCTACTTGATAATCTTTTCCATCTTTAGTCCACAAAACTTTTAGTGTATATGAACCTGGAATCATAAAATTCTTAGGGATTAAAAAGCTATTATCTGCATCTAGTTGCACAGAACCTGTTTTGTCTTGTGTTTTGTCATTGGTTCTGTATAAATAGTACTCTATTTTAGCATTTTCATTGTTGATATCTTTAGGGAAAGCAATTCTAATTCCGTAAGGCAACTGTGCATATTGAGGTTTTGCAGTTAAGGTTGCGGCATTATTTTTAGCATCGATCACTTTTTGATAAGATAATTCGTCTTCATAATAATTTTCGGTAACCAATTCAGAATTCTGTTTACCAATTGGAAAAATGAAAATTAAATACAAAATAAAGGATATAAAAAGTCCTAAAGCGACTACTATACCATGTCCCCAAGTGAATTTCATTAAAAATATTTTTTAAAAAATTAGAATTGTAACTTAAATGGACCTTCAAAATTAGTTTCGAAAGTGTCTAAAAGTTTTCCTTTAGAATCATAAACGCCAAAAGTAACAATTAATTTTGGTTGGTTCACTTCTTTTTCAGGGAAACTTACATTTACAGTTCCTTTGGTGATTTTGTCACGTTTTAGAGCGATAGTACTGTTTCCACTGAAAATAACTTCACCATGTTTTGGTTCAATTACTTTTATGGTAACAAGTTTATCATCATTAGTTTTGTTTAGGAAGGTGTAATTGTAGGTATTATTAATTTTTCCGTCTTTCACATAGAAAGAACTTCCCGCTGGTTTTATGAATTTAGCTTCTAAACCACCTCTGTTGTTTAATAAAAAACCTAAAACACCAACTAATGCTAATAGAACAAGCGAGTACGCTTTCATTCTATTTGTAAATTTGAATTTTTCTTCTTTTTCGATTTCGTCTTCTGTAGCGTAACGAATAAGACCTGTAGGTAAACCTGTTTTGATCATTACTTCATCACAAGCATCAATACACATGGTACAGTTGATACATTCTAACTGTTGACCATTTCTGATGTCAATACCAGTAGGACAAACGACTACGCACTGATTACAATCGATACAATCTCCTTTTCCTGCAGCTTTTCTGTCTTCACCTTTTCTCCATTTTGCTCTGTTCTCACCTCTTTTATAATCGTAGAAAACGTTTACGGTTTCTTTGTCAATCAATACACCTTGTAATCTGCCATAAGGACAAACAAGTGTACACACTTGCTCTCTGAACCAAGCAAAAACGAAGTAAAATAATCCAGTGAAAATTACCATTACAATGAAATTAGTAGGGTATTCTACCGGTCCTCCTCTCATAATTTTAAGCGTGTCTTCTACACCTACGATGTACATAAACATCCAGTGAGTAATGATAAGTGAGATTACTACATAAACAGACCATTTCAATCCTTTTTTCCATATTTTTTCTGCATTCCAAGGTTGACTGGCTAATCTAATTTGTTTGTTTCTATCTCCTTCAATCCAAAATTCTATTTTACGGAAAACACCTTCCATAAAAATAGTTTGTGGACAAATCCAACCACAGAAAATTCTTCCGAAGATTACGGTAAAAAGAATAATGAAAACAAGAGAAGTAATTGCTCCTAATGCAAGAATAAAGAAGTCTTGCGGATAGAATGGTTGCCCGAAAATAAAAAATTCTCTATCGATAATATTTATTTTGAGCATTGCATTTCCATTTATTTTAAGAAATGGAGTAATAAAGAAAATGGCTAATAAAATGAACGTGACAATATCTCTGTAATTGGTAAATTTCCCTTTTGGTTTTTTAGGATATACCCATTTTCTAGAACCTGATTGTTCTATAGTTGATACAGAATCTCTGAAGGTTTCTGCATGAATTACTTGACCAGCGCCAATTTGTTCTTCTTTATTAGCCATTTTTGTATGTTATTTATTATAAAAACTAACTTTTCATATTTTCTTTTATAACAAATATAATTTTTTTAATTTATTTTTCCCAATTTGCCTTGGTTCCTTGTGGAGCAGCTCCACCAGCAGCATCTGGCATTTCTTGGTTAATGTGGTAGATGTATGCAGCTACTTTTTCGATGTCGTTACCGTTAAGAACTCCATTTTTACCGAAAGCTTGCATTGCAGGATTGTTTGGACTACCATTTTCAACCATGTGGAATACATTTTTGAATAATGTTTTTTCTGGTTGATTGATCCAGAAATCATCTGTTAAGTTTGGTCCAATTCCTCCTTTTCCACCTTCACTGTGACATGATACACAGTTGGTCTTGAAGATTTGTTCACCTTCTGCAATATTATCTGCATTGTATTTTGCAGTTTCGATAGTCGCTTTAGGAGTAACAGCGTCATAAGCTGCGATATCTGCTAATTGCTGTTTGTGCTCTGCTTCATATTCTTTGTCTGGGTGAGCAAAATCTGAAACTGAGTATGCAATTAAATAAACTACTGCATAAATTACGCCAAAGTAAAATAGACCTAACCACCATTTTGGTAATTGATTATCTAATTCTTTGATGCCATCAAAACCGTGGTCAATAAGGATGTCTTTTTCTTCAACATCTGATTGTTTTTTGAAACCACTGTCATATAATCTTTTGAAGAATGGTATTTCTTTTTCTTTTAAGAAAGTTGCTTTTTCTGCATCTGTCATTTGCTTGAATCTTTCGTTTTCAGCTAATGCACCGATTGCATTGAAAATGTATGCTAAAACAATACCAATTACTATGGTTCCCCAGAAATAAGGAGAAGATAAGAAAGAGGTATTTTGTATAAACATATAGAATAATAATACTAAAATAAATAATATTACTACAATGTTTACAAGTACGGGTGTTCTATGTTTCATGACTCTTGTTTTTTAGAACTTTTTAATTGTTATGATCATCTTCTAAAGGAGCTCTTTCAACTTCGCTGTAGTGTTTTTTCGGTCTAGAAAGAACGTATAACACAGTGCTGATGAAAAATATGATAAAGATAATCATAGACAATGTTTGGTAGATTCCTGCATTATCTATATTTGCTAAGATATCTTTTATATTACTTGGTATCATATTGAAACAACTCCTTTATTAGATTATTAATTATTGCTTGCTGTTTTTACTTCGGTAGTTTTAATGTCTGTACCTAATCTTTGTAAATAAGCAATTAAAGCAACGATTTCTCTCTTTTCTACAGGAACGAATGCTGCACCTTGCTGAGCTTTTTGAGCATCAAATGCTTTTTTGATTTCAGCATCTCCAGAATAGATTCCTTCTACAATTTTAGCAGCTTGTTCGTCTACTAATTTGTCTACATTATTGATTTCTTCATCTGTATAAGGGTGACCGAATACATTTTTCAATAATACTAATTTATCCTTAGTTTTAGTTCTGTCTAGTTCGTTATAGATTAACCATGGATATCTTGGCATGATAGAACCTGGAGAAGTTACTCTTGGGTTTAGCATGTGTTTGAAATGCCAAGTATCTGGGTTTTTACCACCTTCTCTGTGTAAATCTGGTCCTGTTCTTTTAGAACCCCATAAGAATGGTCTGTCATAAACATATTCACCAGCTTTAGAGTACTGTCCGTTTTTACCATTGTAACGTACAACTTCATCTCTAAAAGGTCTAATCATTTGTGAGTGACAAGCGTTACATCCTTCTCTGATGTATAAATCTCTACCTTCTAATTCTAGTGGAGTATAAGGTTTTACAGATGCGATAGTAGGAACATTATCTTTTACAGTTAATGTAGGGATAATTTCTACCATACCTCCAATTGCTAATGCCACGAAAGATAATAGGGTTAAATATAATGGCATTCTTTCTAACCAAAGGTGTTTTCCTTCTCCTTCTTTTCTAGCGTCAGAAATTTTAGCTAATGCAGGAGCTTCTACTGGAACATCTTTTTCGAATGAACCTTGTCTTACTGTTGCAATAAGGTTAATTACCATTAAAATAGAACCAGAGATGTATAATAATCCACCTACAAATCTCATTTGGTAGTGAGGAATAATTGCAGTAACTGTATCTAAGAAGTTTTTGTAAACTAATGTTCCGTCTGGGTTAAATTGTTTCCACATTAGACCTTGTGTAAATCCAGCAACGTATAAAGGAATTGCATAGAAAATAATACCTAATGTACCTAACCAGAAATGCCAGTTAGCCAATTTTACAGACCAAAGTTTTGTTCTCCAAAGGATTGGTAATAAATAGTAAAGCATACCAAATGCAATGAAACCATTCCATCCTAATGCACCTACGTGAACGTGACCAATTACCCAGTCTGTATAGTGACCGATTTTATTTAAAGTTTTTGTTGCTAAAAGTGGTCCTTCGAAAGTTGCCATACCATAACAAGTAACAGCTACTACGAAGAATTTAAGAACAGGATTTTCTCTCACTTTATCCCATGCTCCTCTTAAAGTTAATAAACCATTAAGCATACCTCCCCAAGATGGTGCGATAAGAGCAATAGAGAATGTAGTACCTAAAGCTTGAGCCCAACCTGGTAATGCTGTGTAAAGCAGGTGGTGAGGACCAGCCCAGATATAAATGAAAATTAATGACCAGAAGTGAATGATAGATAATTTGTATGAGAATACAGGTCTATCAGCAGCTTTTGGCATGAAATAATACATTAAACCAAGTACTGGAGTTGTAAGGAAGAATGCTACTGCATTGTGACCATACCACCATTGTACTAAAGCATCTTTTACACCAGCATAAGCTGAATAAGATTTCCATCCTGCAAATGATAATGGAACTTCTAAGTTGTTGAAAATGTGTAACATTGTGATTCCTATCCATCCTGCGATGTAGAACCAAATCGCTACGTAAAGGTGTCTTACTCTTCTCTTGGCAATAGTACCAAACATATTGATACCGAATACTACCCATACTAGAGCAATCATAATATCGATTGGCCATTCGTGTTCTGCGTACTCTTTAGAAGTGTTAATTCCCATAAGGAAAGTAACTACCACAGTAACGATAATTAATTGCCAACCCCAGAAATTAATCCAAGAAAGAACATCACTGAACATTCTTGCTTTTAATAATCTCTGAATAGAATAATAAACTCCTGCGAAAATACAGTTTCCTACGAATGCGAAAATTACTGCACTGGTGTGAAGCATTCTCAATCTACCGAAACCAAATGCGCCTTGAGTTTTTACTAATCCCATAATATTACTATTTGCACTAATAGTAACATCATCTGTACCGAAAATATATTCCGGAAGTGAAGGGAAGAAGAGCAATGTTGCTACGATTAACCCTACCAAGAAGCCTACTACACCGAAGACTACCATTGCGTAAAGAAATGCGCGCACAATGCTGTTGTCATAACTAAACTTTTGTGTTTCCATATTAACTAATCACTTTAATTTTTTTCTGTTTCTTCTTTGTTTTCTGTTTCTTGCTTCTTGTCTTCAAGAAGGATTCTTACAGCGGGAGATTCGTCATCGTCAAACTGACCATTCTTGGCACTAATAATAAATACTATTAGAAAAATTACAGCTATAGAGACGCTGCAGATGATCATTAAATAGAGAATTTCCACGATTTTACAAATATAAAATGAATTTGCGCTTCAAAATTAATGTTTTTTAATGACTTTCATCATGGTCTGTTAAAAAAACGTTAATTTAAAAATATTCTAAATAAGATTTTTTTATCTTATTATTAAAATTTGAAGTATTTCCTTGATCTTAACCATGTTGATAATGAGGTAAATGCAACTACACTTATCGAGCTTAAAGGCATCAAAATTGCAGCAAACAAAGGAGACATCTCGCCTAGAACTGCTGCAGTTAAACCTACCACATTATATAGAAAACTAATCCCAAATGTTAATTTCACAATGATCATGGCATCTTTTGTGAGTGCAAAATAGTCATGCAACTTTGTCAAAACACCTCCATTCATGATCACATCTGAACTCGGCGTGAAAGAATTGGTGTCATCTGCAATCGCAATTCCTATGTTACTTTGTTTCAGAGCACCTGCATCATTTAATCCATCTCCAAGCATGGCAACTTTTTTACCTTGATCTTGTAAATGCTTGATATACTCTAATTTATCTTCCGGCGATTGACTAAATCTCATTTCAGTAATATTTGGAATAAGATTTTTAAGTGTTTGTTCTTCTGAAGAATTATCTCCACTTAATACATGGATTTTATAATCTTTCAATTCTGTTGCCATTTCAGCTAAACCATCTCTATATTCGTTTTTGAAGATATATTTTCCTAAAAACTCACCATCTCTTTCTATGTAAACGGCAGTTTCTAGTGATTTAGCTTCTTGATTCGTGAATTTTGCAGAACCAATTTTGTAAACTTTTCCTCTTACTGTGGCTTCGTAACCTTTTCCGGCAGTTTCTTTGAAGTTTTCAATTGGTAAATATTCGTCTTGTACTTCTAAAAATTCGTAAAGCGATTTAGAAAGCGGATGATTAGAATTTTTGAGTAAAGATTTTATGTTTTTTAAATCAAATTCAGCGATCTCTTGACCTTCAAAACTGATGTTGGCTTTTTTGTTATAAGTAATTGTTCCTGTTTTATCGAAAACCAAAGTGTCAATTTTTGCCATTTTTTCAATGGTGTGAGCATCTTTCACATACATTTTGTTTCTGCCCAAAATTCTCATGATGTGTCCCATCGTAAATGGAGTAGAAAGCGCTAATGCACAAGGACAAGCCACAATCAAAATCGCAGAAACCACTTGGAACATTTTTTCAAAATCTATTTGATACCAATAAATTCCAGCGAGAAGCGTAATTCCTAAAATGATAAAAGTGAAATATTTTGAAATTTGATTCACCAAAGTATCGAGTCCTAATTCTTCTTTTCTGAAGGCTTCTTTATTCCAAAGTTGAGTTAAATAACTTTGGTTCACAGTTTTGATGACTTCTAGTTCCAAAATGGAACCAATTTGTTTCCCTCCTGCAAAGATTTTATCCCCAGGATTTTTGGTAATCGTAGCACTTTCACCAGTAATGAAACTATTGTCTATGTTTCCTTCACCATTAATTAAAACCGCATCTACAGGAATAATTTCTTGGTTTCTAACTAAAATTCTATCGCCAATTTTAATATCAGAAAGTAAAATATTTTGTTGTCGTCCCCCAAAATCTACTTTGGTTACAGCAATTGGATAAAAAGATTTGTAATCTCTATCATACGAAAGTGCAGAATAAGTTCTCTTTTGGAAAATTTTACCCAACAACATGAAGAATAATAATCCACAAAGCGTATCAAAATATCCAGGACCGTAATTGGTTGCGATTTCGTAGACACTTCTGAAAAATAAAACGAGAATTCCTAAGACAATCGGGACGTCTATATTTACAATTTTATTTTTCAAGCCAAACCATGCAGATTTGTAATAATCTGATGCAGAATACACTACCACTGGAATGGAAAGTAAGAAGGTTAAAAATCTGAAAAACGGTGCAAACTCTTCTAACCAGAAATCTACGGAAGAACCCGTGTTTAAATATTCTGGGAACGCAAACATCATCGCATTTCCGAAGGCAAATCCTGCAACTGCCACTTTTATGGTGAGACTTCTGTCTACTGCAGCTTCTTTTTTGTCTGCCGTTTCTAATGAAATCACGGGTTTATAACCAAGATTCGTCAAGAATTTTGCCAATTCACTTAGAGGTAATTCATTTTGGTTAAAAGAAACTTGTAATGTTTTCTTGGTGAAATTTACCTGTGAATATCTAATATTGTTATTCAAATCTTGTAAACTCTCTAATAACCAAATACAAGAGCTACAGTGAATCACTGGGATTTTAAAGGTGACTACACTGGTATTCCCTTCAGAAAAATCTACTACTTTTTCGAAAATTTCTGGAGTATCTAAATAATCAAACTGAGAAAGATTTTCGTCTGGTCTAATTCCAGAATTTTTATTTAATTCATAAAAATTTCCGAGATTATTTGCATTAAGAATTTCATAAACAGATTTGCATCCGTTACAACAAAATGCCTTCTCATCGAAGAAAATTCTATCTTTATCTATTTCTTGTCCACAATGGAAACAATTTTCTGCCATCTGTTTTTATTAAATGTGCAAAAATAATACAAAAATTCTTTATGATTAATAAGAAAAAAATGATAATTTTGCTGACGAAAATCATAAAAATTCATCTATGTCTTTAGAAAAACAAATTTTTATTGAAAACAAGTTTCTAAGTGTTTTTAATGACAAGGCTTTTAAGGAAATTCTATCTAAAGAAGATTACACTAAATATATCAATGCGAAGCAAACTCTTTTCTTTAATAAAGGAGAATCTCTTTTCGAGGAAGGAAGAAATGTAGAAGGTGTTTTTTTTATAGAAAGTGGTACAGCAAAACTTTATAAACTAGGTTTTAATAGAAAAGAACAAATCTTAAGATTCATCAAAGAAGGTGATATTATTGGTTATAGAGCGCTGTTAATTGGTGAAGCTTATCAAGCAACTGCTGAAGCGATGAGCGATTTACAAGCGACTTATATTCCTGCAGATGTGTTTCTTCATTTGCTAGAAGTAGATCCTCAATTGTCTTTTGCAATGCTTCAAAAAATCTCTTTTGAATTGGGCGAAAGTTCTAATACAGTAACTTTCTTGGCTCAAAAAACAGTAAGAGAAAGATTAGCAGAAGTGCTTCTTCTTCTAGAGCAGAAATTAGGAACAGACCCAGAAGGTTTTATCAAAATTTCTTTAACAAGAGAAGAAATTGCTAACTTAATCGGAACTGCTACAGAAAGTGCCATCAGATTAATCTCAGAATTTAAACAAGACAACTACATAGAAGTGGAAGGAAGAAACTTAAAAATCTTAAACCACGAAAAACTAAGAAAATTAGGACACGTAGTTTTATAAAAATTAAAAATGTCGACCGCGAGTCGGCATTTTTTTATACATTTACTTTTTAAAATTTATTCCCATGTCAGTACATTCCGAAATTAAAAAAGTAACGACCGAAACCTTACGAAAAATGAAATTCGATAAGGAAAAAATCACAATGCTTACTGCTTATGATTATACCACTGCCAAAATGGTAGATGCAGGTGGAGTAGATGCTATTTTAATAGGAGATTCGGCGGCGAATGTAATGGCAGGTCACGAAACTACTTTGCCTATTACTTTAGATCAAATGATTTATCACGCTCAGTGCGTAGTAAGAGGAGTAGATAGAGCATTAGTAGTTGCAGATTTACCATTCGGAACGTATCAGTCAGACCCACAAAAAGCGTTAGAATCTGGGGTAAGAATGATGAAAGAATCTGGAGCGCATGCTGTGAAAATAGAAGGTGGCGAAGAAATCGCAGATTCTGTTTCTAGATTAATTAATGCAGGAATTCCAGTAATGGGACATTTAGGTTTAACACCCCAATCTATTTATCAATTTGGAACTTATAAAGTTCGTGCTAAAGAAGATGCAGAAGCCGAAAAACTAATAAAAGACGCTAAAATTTTAGAAGAACTGGGTTGTTTTGCTTTAGTTTTAGAAAAAATTCCTGCTGACTTAGCGAAGAAAGTTTCAGAAAGTATTTCTATCCCAACGATAGGAATTGGAGCGGGACCAGATTGTGATGGTCAAGTTCTGGTTTATCATGATATGGTAGGAATGAATAAAGGATTTTCGCCGAAATTTTTAAGAAGATATTTAGACCTTTATACAGAAATTACAGGCGCCGTTTCACAATATGTAAAAGATGTGAAAGACGTTTCCTTCCCGAATAAGAACGAAAGTTACTAGATAAATAAAAAGTTGAGTTTTTTGCTCAACTTTTTTTATTTTCTAACTTTGCAACTTTCAACTGAAAATGCAAAACATAAACTCAAATATCGCTTCTCAAATCATCTATGAAGACAATCACCTTTTAGTCATCAATAAAAAAGTGGGACAATTGGTTCAAGGTGATAAAACTGGCGACGAATCTCTGCTAGATTCCATTAAAAATTTTATCAAAATAAGAGATAATAAACCTGGAAATGTTTTTCTAGGTTTGGTTCATAGAATTGATAGGCCTACTTCTGGTTTGGTGATTTATGCCAAAACTTCTAAAGCGCTTTCTCGTCTCACACAAATGGTGAAAAATCGTGAGATTAAGAAAACATATTGGGCAGTGGTAGCCAAGGAAATGATTCCGCCTTCTCAAAGATTGGTTCATTATCTCAAAAAAAATGAGAAAAATAACAAAGCAATTGTTTTCCCAAAACCAACTGAAGGTGCAAAAGAAGCGATTCTTACTTATAATATTGTTAAATCTTTAGATAATTATCTTCTTTTAGAAATCGATTTGGAAACGGGAAGACATCACCAAATCAGAGCACAATTATCTAAAAACGGAACGCCCATAAAAGGAGATTTAAAATACGGTTCGCCACGTTCTAATCCTGATGGTGGAATTCATTTACACGCCAGAAAATTAGAATTTATTCACCCAGTAACTAAAGAAAATATAGAAATTACAGCTCCAGTTCCTCAGAATGATGCAATTTGGCGTGCTTGCGAAGGTTGATTTTCTGCTTTTTTATAAAGACTTGCAAAACAATCAAAACAATCACCAATTAGATGCAGTTGGTTTTGTGAATCTATCATAAAACTGTCTCTAAAACCACTATTGTAAATAATCATGTCTTTAATTTTATTGTCGAGAACAGATTTTTCTCGTGAAATTTTATAACTGTTTTTTTGTTTTAAAACGCTATTCTCATAAACTTTTACAGAATCTTTTGTTATGACAATTTTCACTTGTTTTCCTGTAGAAGCAGGCGTTTCTGTTCTGCCATCAATTCCACCTGTAGAAGAAATCCATTCCCAGTTTCCTATTAATGATTCTTTAGCAGAATTTTCATCTTGTCTTTCGCATGATATTGCCCAAACAAGAACTAGAAGTAAAAATAATTTTTTCATGGTGATTTAATTTAAAATTTATAAACAAAACCAGTATAAACGCCAATGAAATATGGCGAAAACGAGTTTTGTTTGTCTTTGAATGTATTAAAATGATATTTAAAAGTAGGTTCTAATTTCAAGTCTAAATTTTTAGAAAAAGGATAAGAAAAACCGAGTCCTACATTTCCTGTAAAATGTACATCGTTGATATTGTTAGACTTACCTATTTCTGTTTTCGTATTATTAGATGAAACGGAAACTGCATTTTTATTTAAAATGACAGAACTGAAACCTGTTATAGTGTTGATTTTCAATTTTTTATTGAGTAAATTGTACGAAAGTTCAATAGGAATTTCTATAAAACTCATCTCTTGGTTCAGTGTCCCTGAATTTACAGAACCTACTACATATGCATTGTAAAAAGAAGCATTATTATTAAGGATAACCATATTCTGTCCGTTTTCATTTAAAGACAACGTTTTGTAGCTATTGTTGTAACTAATAGAAGCCGTACTGTTGGCTTTAAAGAAAATTACATTTTCGGTTTTATGACTAAGGCTATAATTGCTTACACCCGTTCTTACAGAAATTTTATCATTAATAGCATACTGAATTCCTGCTCCAAAGCTGTTATTATCATCAAAAGTTTTAGTATTGTTATCAAAGGAATTACTTATCGCAGAACCTTTTGTAGAAGAAGCAAAAAGTGGAGTATAATTAGCAAAAACGGATAGTTTTTTAGATTTTTTTTGCGTTTCTTTTTGTGTTTCTTTTTCTAGTTTTGTTTTAAAAATACTTTCTTCTGAATTATTTTGAGCTAAAATATTTTCTTCTTTTTTCAAAACTTCTTGTTCTTTTTTAGCCGAATTTTCGAGATTGTTTTCAGCTAAAACAATTGGCGATTTTTCTTCTATATTTTGTTGATTTGGTGTAATTTCTGGTTGAAGATTTTTCGCCAAGTTTTTTTCCTCTGAAGATGGATTTTCAAGATTTGTCTTATTTTTTTCTACAGAATTTAGGGTATTGTTTGTTAATTTTATATTTTTTGAAGTATTGCTTTTAGGCAAAGAACTTTCTTTAGTAATTGTATTAACAGAAAAATTTGTGTTTTTAGAATCAGTAATATTGTTTTGATGGTTAATGATTTCAGCAGTCTTTGCATCTATTTTTGAATGATTATGTAAGTTGTTTTCTGTAATTTTTTGATTCTGAATTTCAGGACTTTGATGAGCGATTTCGGTGTTGTTTTTTGGTAAATTGCTGTCAATCTTATCATTAAATAAGAAATAACTTATCAATAAAATCGCAGCTACACTTGTAGAAACAATTGCAGATTTCAACCAAAATAGAGGAATTATCCTTCTTTTCTCTTCTTTTTCATTAATTTTTTCGGAAATAAAATCCCAAGATTCTTGTGGCGGATTGGCTTCAAAATCTCCGAGTTTTTCCTGAAAAATGTGCTCTATATCTTTTTTATTTTTCATGGTAATAAAGCGTATTTTTCTGTTGTGATGTAATTTTTTGTTTCAAAATCATTTTGGCTCTGCTCAAATTAGATTTGCTGGTTCCTTCAGAAATATTAAGCATTTCTGCGATTTCACGATGGCTATAATGGTCTAAAACATAGAGATTAAACACCATTTTGTATTGAGTAGGTAGTTCTTGTACCAATTTTAGAAGTTGGTCTATAGAGAATTCCTCTTCTTCATTTATTTCTTCATGGGTTTCTATAGTTTCTAAGTCTGTAAAAGCTAAATTCTTGTTTTTTTTGAGTTGAGAAATACAATGATTAATAGTGATTTTTTTTGCCCAAAAAAACAAATCACTTTTAAAGTTAAATTGATGTAAATTTTTGAAAATTAAAATAAAACTTTCCTGAAAATAATCTTTGGCATCATCTTGATTTTGAGCGTATTTTAAACAAGTACCAAAAAGTCTTGGTGCAAGATAATCATACAATTCACGTTGTGATTGTGCGTTTTTTTGTAAACAAGAAGAGATTAGTTCTTTAAAATTCATGTAATACAACTTACAATACCGAAAATAGTGATTTTATTCTACAACTATGGTTTTAGTAATCCATAAATCATTTCCAGCATTGTCTTTTCCGTTCCAAAACTTAAAAGTGTAGGTTCCTTTTTCTACAGGTTTAAAGTTAAATTGATTAGCACCTACATAAGTAGCTTGTGTGCAAGCATTATTTTCTTTGTAGGTGTAAGAAGTTACAAATCTATTCAGATTATCAATTCTATAATCATAATCATAAAATCTATCACAACCAGAAGCATAAGTAGAGTAAGTTTTAATGGTTTGAGTAGTAAATAAATCCATCTTCTCTTGAGGGATTTTCACACTATCTATTTTAATTCTAGAAATACTAATGTTGTTTTCTTCTCTAGTATCACAAGAAAATAGAAATCCAAGAGTGCATAAAGCCATTGTAGTAAAAAATAATTTTTTCATAATCTTAATCTTTTATTTTGGTAAATTTTTGTGCACAAGGTTCGTCACAACCATAATTAGAAATAATGAGGTTGCCGTTTTCAATATTTATTGATAAAACGGTAGGTAATAACAATCCTATGGTAAAACATTTTGGCGTTAATTTTTTTTCTGTAGAAGAATAAATATAATTTCCGTCTGTGTTTTGATTGGCTTCAATATTCATGTTACAAAAACTTCCGTTAGAGATATATGTTCCATCATTTCTAAAAGTTACAGTTCTGCTACTGTTAACAGGTAAGAATTTACCACTTCCATCGCCTGGATCCATTAATTGTGCACTTAGTTTCCATGTTCCGATGATATTGGTTTCATCTAAGTCTTGTCTGCAACCAATAAACAAGATAACCAATAAAATGAGTTTTAAAAGTTTCATAATTTTTATATTTTACTATTAAGAGGTAAAAACATTCAATTGGTTGCGTCTTAAAACAAAAAAAGATTTCTAAATTTTAGAAATCTTTTTCGTATTTACTGATTCGGTAATCCAGAATCTTCTTTTTTGTCTTGTTTCAATAAGTTCGGATCTTCTTTTACCAATTTATTCTTAGTAGGAAGTTTATAATTGATAGAAATTCCAAAATTTTGAGAATCAAAATTATTTCCTAAATAAAGATTAGAATTGTTATAAAGCGAGGTTACCGCATTTACGTTGCTTCTAAACAAGTCATTTGCAAAAACAGATACGGTAAGTCTATCATTCAAGAATTTTTTAGTAGCAGTAAGGTCAAAGCTATTCATCCAAGGTTTTTCCATTCTGTAGTAGTACCAGTTTCCTTTGGTCATGGTTCCGTAATTAGCAACTAGTTTAATGTCTTTTGGCAAAATAAATTGAGCCATGATGTTAAAAATCCAGAATCCTTTATTGTCATTATCTGGCAACTGATGAAGTTGATAACCTGTGTAAACGTATAAGAAGTTCATTTTATCTGGATTGATATTAAATTTCATTGTTTCCTTTAATCCTTTAGTAAAAAGCATAAAAGGAATAGGTAAACCGAAATTAAAATTATGAACTTTCATAGAAGAAACGTTTATAAAACCATTACTTACTCCATAAGCTTCTCTATTTTCTATGATGGGTTTCTCTGCAAAGAAATATTTCTTTTCTGCAAATTGTATAGATTGATTTTCGGCGATACTTAGATTATAGCCAATAAAAGCATAATCAAAGACTGAAAATTTTGCTTCGAGATTATTAAAAATAGTAGGTTGTAGATTAGGATTTCCTCCGAAACTGATGTTTCCGTTTTGGTAATTGGTGTTATTTGGGTTAAGCCAAGAAATATTAGGCAGTTGAATTTTTCTGTTGTAATTCAGTGCAAAATAGACTTGTTTCCCAAAGTTATATTGAATGCTTGCATTCGGGAAAAGGCTGAATTTTTTAAAAGGAATTAGATCTTTAGTAAGTTTTCCGGTGGTTAAATCTATGGTTTTTCCAGAAATATCATACGCTTCTGCTCTGGTTCCTAAAATAAAATCAAAATTCTTTTTCTTTGCTTGAAGTTCTGCATACGTAGAAGTAGTTTGTCTTTGGTATTCTAAATTGGTAATGCCGAAAAAATCTGTGTCGTAGTTTAATTTTTCAAACAAACCACCGAAAGAAATTTTCCCTTCGTCTAAAATTTTAATAGGTTGCGAATAATCAATTCTGAAGGTCGCTACGTTTTGATGAGAAGTGGTTTCTATGTTATTGTTTTGAGTAGTAGAGTTGATGAATTTTTTACCATCAAGATTATAGTTTGAATCAAAAGTGTTATAACTGGCGTTCAAATCTAATTTTTTGTTTTTATCGTCAAATTTTATTTGATACGTTGCGCTTAAATCTTTTCTCCAGTTTTCTGTCTCCCCGAAATCTTTGGTTGTGTAATCGTCTATACTGTAAATGTAATTAGGCGCGGTTCCCGTTCTATTGGCTATGAAACCAGAACTGCTATTTTCGGTGTCATTATTATTATGGTTGATGTCATAATTTACCAATAATCTATCTTTCCCAATGTTAAAAGTAAGTGCAGATTTCACAAAATAACCTCTATTCACTTGCTCCGAAAATACGTTAGAAACCTTGTCTATGATTGATTCTCTGTAAGCTTCTCTATAATTTTGCCCGAAATTTAATTGCCACCCGAAATATTTATTTTTGGCATTTAACAAAATAGAATTATTGGTTCTGTTTCTGTATTTTTCGTAATTAGTGAAAGCGTATCTCCCGGTGTAAGTTGCAGAAAGATATTTTTGTGCGTTTTTATTGGTGATAATGTTAATGATTGCACCACCAGAAGTGGCAGGAAATTCAGAACCTGGTTGCGTTACAATTTCTACACGTTCTACAGAATTGGCAGGCATTCCTTCGAGAAAAGCTTGCAACTGATTACCGCCAATATTTAGCGGTCTTCCGTCCATATAAACATCTAATTGCTTCCCTTGGTACATCATCCCTGCAACATCAGAAACGATAAGACCTGGCAATTTTTTGAGGCCTTCACTTACATTACCAGTATTGAGATGAGCTTGTTCTGAAAAATCAAAAATAGTTCTGTCTGCTTTCTGTTCTACTGCTTTTTTGGTTTTGGTAAGGGTTACACCGTCTATTTGTTTCTCTTTTAGTGTTTCATTTTTAGTGTTTTGAGAAAAAACGAAAGTTGTGGTAAAAAGAAATCCAATAGCGATGATATAATTTTTTTTCATATTCATTTTTAAATTCTTCTATAAGACTGCCTAAACTTTATTTTGTTACAAAAGTTGTTATAAATAAAGAAAATGAACTTTAATTAAATTTGCGATAAGTAAGTTTTTTAAACATTTTTTAAATTTTAACCAAATAAGAAAACCACCCGAATTTTCGAGTGGTTTTTTAGTATTTATGAAAAAAAGCTTATGCTTTTTTAGCTTCTTCAGCGATTAGATTAAGCGCAGAACCAGCTCTAAACCATCCGATTTGCTGTTCATTATACGTGTGATTAGCAAGAATAGTATCCGTAGTTCCATCTGCGTGTGTTATTAAAATTTGAAGTGGAGTATTCGGTGCGAAACTATCAAGGTTTAAGAAATCAAAAGTATCATCTTCTTGGATTTTATCATAATCCTCAGCATTTACGAAAGTTAATGCAAGCATACCTTGTTTCTTAAGGTTCGTTTCGTGAATTCTCGCGAAAGATTTTACTAAAACTGCTTTTACACCAAGATGTCTTGGTTCCATTGCAGCATGTTCTCTAGAAGAACCTTCACCGTAGTTTTGGTCTCCTACTACAATTGAAGGAACGCCTGCTGCTTTGTAAACTCTTTGTACTGCAGGAACTTCACCGTATTCTCCAGTTAATTGGTTTTTAACTCTGTTGGTTTCTTTGTTAAAGAAGTTTACAGCACCTATTAACATGTTGTTAGAAATATTATCTAAGTGACCTCTGTATTTTAACCAAGGACCAGCCATAGAAATGTGGTCAGTAGTACATTTTCCTTCCGCTTTAATGAGAAGTTTAGCGCCCGTAATATTTTTACCATCCCAAGGTGAGAAAGGTTCTAATAATTGTAATCTGTCTGAAGTAGGAGAAACAATTACTTGAACAGCAGAACCGTCTTCTGCAGGAGCTTGGTAGCCGTTATCTTCTACGTCAAATCCTTTTGCTGGAAGTTCAGAACCTTTAGGTTCGTCTAGTTTTACTTGTTCACCATTTTGGTTGGTTAATGTATCAGTAATTGGGTTGAAATCTAATCTTCCAGAAATTGCTACAGCAGCTACCATCTCAGGAGAAGCTACGAATGCGTGAGTATTTGGATTACCATCTGCTCTTTTTGCAAAGTTTCTATTGAATGAGTGAATGATAGAGTTTTTCTCTTGTTTTTCAGCGCCTTCTCTGTCCCATTGTCCGATACATGGTCCACAAGCGTTGGTAAAGATTCTCGCATTTTCAAATTTTTTGAAAGTGTCTATCAATCCGTCTCTCTCTGCAGTATATCTTACTTGTTCAGAACCTGGGTTAATTCCTAAAATAGCTTTTGGTTTTACCCCTTTTGCTACCGCGTCTTCTACAATAGAAGCGGCTCTAGATAAATCTTCATAAGAAGAGTTGGTACAAGAACCAATTAATGCCCATTCTATATCTAGAGGCCAATCATTTGCAATAGCTTTATCTCTCATTTCAGCAACTGGAGTTGCTAAGTCTGGAGTGAAAGGTCCATTAAGGTGTGGAGTTAATTCGTCTAAATTAATTTCAATTACTTGGTCGAAATATTTTTCTGGTTCTGCGTACACTTCAGCATCACCAGTTAAGTGTTCAGCAATTTTATCAGCAGCATCTACTACTTCTTGTCTTCCTGTTGCAGCAAGATATCTTCTCATAGAATCATCATAACCGAAAGTAGACGTGGTAGCACCAATTTCTGCACCCATGTTACAAATAGTTCCTTTTCCTGTTGCAGAAAGGGATACCGCTCCTTCTCCGAAATATTCTACAATAGCACCAGTTCCACCTTTTACAGTAAGAATTCCTGCGACTTTTAGGATTACATCTTTTGCTGAAGTCCAACCGTTTAGCTTACCAGTTAATTTAACACCAATTAGTTTTGGCATTTTTAATTCCCAAGCCATTCCTGCCATTACGTCAACAGCATCTGCTCCTCCAACTCCAACTGCCACCATTCCTAATCCACCTGCATTTACAGTGTGAGAGTCGGTACCAATCATCATTCCACCAGGGAAAGCATAATTTTCTAAAACTACTTGGTGAATAATACCTGCTCCTGGTTTCCAGAAACCGATACCATATTTGTTACAAATAGAAGAAAGGAAGTTGAAAACTTCGTTATTTTTATTCAGTGCTTCTTGTAAATCTTTATCAGCGCCAATTTTAGCTTGAATTAAGTGATCTGCGTGAACTGTTGAAGGAACTGCAACTTTAGCTTTTCCTGCTTGCATAAACTGTAAAAGTGCCATTTGCGCAGTTGCATCTTGCATTGCAACTCTATCCGGAGCGAAATCTACATAAGAATTTCCTCTTTCGTAAGCTTCTGTAGCATTACCTTGCCAAAGATGAGCGTAAAGAATTTTTTCAGCGAGTGTAAGAGGTTTTTGTACTACTTGTCTTGCCGCAGCAATTCTTTCAGGGTAGCGCTCATACACTTTTTTGATCATGTTAATGTCGAATGTCATATCTATTTTATTTTTTTGTTTAAAGTTTGCATTTGGGAATCAAATGATAGGATAATGATGTTATTATTCTCCATCAAATTCTATTCCTACATGATTGATAAGATATTAAAATAGTCTATGTTTTGAATTTTTAATACCTATTAATCCATTTTTGAAATTGAATTTTATGTAAGGCTAAAATTAATATTATTTTATGAAATGTAATATTTTATGATAAAAAAAATTGGAAGACTTCTCAAGAAATCTTCCAATTTATATTTAAAAAGCCTTTCGACTTTAGTTTACAATGTATTAAAAATGACCAACAGTTACCAGTTCTTTAATAGATGGAACGAAAGTAGTTAAGTTGATTCCTTCAACAGCTGTTTTGTACTCGTCAATACTTGGAATACGACCTAAGATTGCAGACAATACTACGACTGGAGTAGAAGCCAATAGAGATTCTCCTTTTTTACGATCAGAATCTTCAACTACTCTTCCTTGGAAAAGACGGGTGGAAGTTGCCAAAACAGTGTCTCCTTTTTCCGCTTTTTCTTGGTTACCCATACAAAGATTACAACCTGGGCGCTCTAAGTACATCATATTTTCATACTGTGTACGAGCTTCGCTTTTTGGAGCTGCATCGTTAAATTCAAAACCTGAATATTTTTCAAGTAATTCCCAGTCACCTTCAGCTTTTAATTCATCGATGATGTTATAAGTAGGAGCAGCTACAACCAATGGCGCTTGGAATTCTACTTTACCATTTTGTTTTTCAAGATTTCTCAACATTTGAGAAACGATTTTAAGGTCACCTTTGTGAACCATACAAGAACCTACGAAACCAAGGTCAACTTTTTTCTCACCTCCATAATAAGTAAGGTCTCTTATGGTATCGTGCGTATATCTTTTAGAAACGTCTTCGTTGTTTACATCTGGGTCTGCAATCATTGGTTCAACGATTTGATCTAAATCTACCACAACTTCAGCGTAATATTTAGCATTAGCATCTGGAGTTAAAGCTGGTTTGTCACCCGTTCTGATTTCCTCAATTCTCTTATTTGCTTTGTTGATTAAACCTTGTAGAACGTGATTTTTATTGTCCATTCCTTTATCAATCATAATCTGGATTCTGCTTTTTGCAATTTCCAATGATTCAATCAAAGTATCGTCTTCTGAGATACAAATTGAAGCTTTAGCTTTCATTTCTGCAGTCCAGTCTGTAAAGGTAAATGCTTGGTCGGCAGGAAGCGTTCCGATATGAACCTCAATAATTCTACCTTGGAAAACGTTTTCTCCGTCAAATTGCTTCAACATCTGAGCCTGAGTTGCGTGAACTACATCACGGAAATCCATATGCTTTTTCATTTCGCCTTTGAAAGTCACTTTTACAGATTCAGGAATTGGCATAGACGCTTCACCTGTTGCCAAAGCCAATGCTACAGTTCCAGAGTCGGCACCGAAAGCAACACCTTTAGACATCCTTGTGTGCGAATCTCCTCCAATAATAATGGCCCACTCGTCCACGGTAATGTCATTCAGAACTTTGTGAATAACATCGGTCATGGCGTGGTATTCACCTTTCGGGTCACGAGCTGTGATAACCCCGAAATCGTTCATAAATTTCATTAATTTAGGAATATTAGCCTGCGCTTTTTTATCCCAAACTGATGCGGTGTGACAACCTGACTGATACGCTCCATCTACGATTGGAGAAATCACGGTTGCTGCCATAGATTCTAGTTCTTGAGCGGTCATCAAACCTGTTGTGTCCTGAGAACCAACGATGTTTACTTCAACTCTCACATCAGAACCAGCGTGTAACAATTTACCATCTGGAACGCCTACTGCATTTCTGTTGAAGATTTTTTCAACAGCGGTAAGTCCTTGTCCTTCAATAGAAATTTCTTTAGAAGGCGCAAAGACTGTAGGAGCTGTAATTCCTAAAGTTTTAGCAGCGAAAGTTTGGATTTTTTTACCAAAAACGATGGCGTAAGAACCACCAGCTCTTATAAATTCTAATTTTTGCGGAGTAAATGATTTTGAAATATCTTTCAATTCAACATCTCCATTGTATAATTTTTTCTCTTTCGTATTGATGGTAAGAACAGTTCCTGTAGCAACTGAATATTTTTCTTCTAAAACAATATCGCCATTTTCATTTCTAACAGGGTTTCCGTTTTCGTCCACTTTTTTTACCCAGTTTTGAAGGTCGATTCCGATACCACCGGTTACATCAACTGTAGTTAAGAAAATTGGAGAAATACCGTTTGTTCCTGCTACAATTGGAGCGATGTTTACGAATGGTACGTAAGGACTTGCTTGTTTCCCAGTCCAAAGTGCAACGTTATTTACACCCGACATACGAGAAGAACCAACTCCCATTGTTCCTTTTTCAGCGATCAACATCACGCTTGCATCAGGATGTTGAGCCTGTAAAGCCTTTATTTCTTCCTGCTGAGCAGGAGACATCATACATTTTCCGTGCAATTCACGGTCAGAACGTGAGTGTGCCTGATTTCCCGGAGATAATAAATCAGTTGAAATATCACCTTCTGCAGCGATATAAGTCACAACTTTAATTTCTTCTGGAACTTCTGGAAGTTTAGTAAAAAACTCTGCTTTTGCATAGCTTTCCAAAATATCCTTAGCGATTACATTTCCCGTTTCATAAGCTTCTTTTAAACGCGCTGTATCAGCATCGTACAAGAAAACCTGAGTTTTAAGAACTTCAGCAGCTTGTTTTGCGATAGCTTCATTATTTCCTAAAGCCAAATCAAGAAGAACTTCGATTGAAGGACCTCCTTTCATGTGAGATAGCAATTCAAAAGCGAAAGTAGGAGTGATTTCTGCCACTATAGATTCACCAAGGATTATTTCCTTTAAAAACTTAGCTTTTACACCAGCTGCACTAGTTGTGCCTGGTAAAATATTATAGATGAAAAAGTTAAGAGAATCAGCTCTGTACTCATTTGCTGTATCTTTAATTTGCTCAATAATTGCGCTTAGCAATTCTGCACTGTCAATAGGTTTTGGGTGAAGCCCCTGTGCTTTTCTTTCTTCGATTTCCTGGATGTAATCCTGATAAATATTCATAATTTTTGAAGTCTTTTTAAACTTAATAATTAGATGATTTACTGTACTTTAGTAGTTAAAATTTTTATAATCATCAATCTTTTTATAATGATGCTCAAAAGTAAGAAAATTTAATTTGCAGAGGATATCTTTTTTTAAAATTTTATAGATGAAGCATATTATTTAAATCAATCTTGTAAAATATAAAGTTTAGAATTACATTTGTTTTATGTACAAGGGTGAAAAAAAATGGATTTTTGTAGTTATAATACTGCTTATAACAGGTTATTATTTTTTTCTAAATCCTTATGAACAAGAGTATTTTTTTATTTCTTGTCCCTTTTATAAGATTTCGGGTTACCAGTGTTCAGGTTGTGGTTCACAAAGAGCATTTCACGAAATTTTACATCTGAACTTCGAAGAAGCGTTTCACCAAAATGCACTTGTACTATTAGGAATTCCTTATTTTTCATTGATTTTCTTTACCAGTTTTTGCCAAGAAAAATTTGCTAAGCTAAGACAGTTTCTCATCGGCAAGAAAACAATACTAATTTTGTTCATTTTCATAATTCTTTTCGGGATTTTTAGAAATTTATAAAAATTTTATACATTTGCACTCAAGAAAAAGGGGTGCTGTAAAAAGCTGAGATTATACCCAAAGAACATAGAACAGGTAATGCTGTTTATGGAAACGTCTTTGATGTATTTTTCACACGTGGCATCCTTTTATTCGATTTGTTTAATTTTTTACAACATCAGAATGAAAGGATTTATTATTTTAGGGCTAGGAATGAGCTCTGTTCTCTCTGCGCAAATAGATACGGCGCAAGTAAAAGAAATTCAAGAGGTTAGCTTTACGAAAAGGCTGCCAGTTTCCAAAGAAATTATTAACGTACAAAAAGATTTAGGAGCTAAAAATCTAGGTCAGGATTTGCCTATTTTGCTCAAAAATCAAATGTCTGTAGTCGCGACTTCCGATGCTGGAAACGGAGTGGGTTACACTGGTTTTAGGATTAGAGGAAGCGCTGGAACAAGTATTAATGTAATGCTGAATGGTGTTCCGTATAACGATTCAGAAAGTCAGGGAACTTTTTTTGTGAATATTCCAGACATGGCAAGTTCTGCATCGCAGATTGTCATCCAGAGAGGAGTAGGAACTTCTAGCAATGGAACAGCAAGTTTCGGAGCAAGTGTGAATATTTTGACCAAGAATCCAGAGGAGAAACCTTATTTTTTGACCAATCAAAGCGCAGGAAGTTTTAACACCTTTAAACATTCCTTTGAAGCAGGAACAGGAAAATTTTTGAACAATTTACTGTCGGTTTCGGCAAGATATTCTATCATTAATTCAGATGGTTACATTGATAGAGCTTTTTCTAAACTCAATTCTTACAATATCAATGCGCTCTTCGAAAAAGGCAATACGAAACTGAGATTTTTAACTTTCGGTGGTAAAGAAAAAACGTATCAAGCGTGGAATGGAATTGATAAAGCTACCTATGAATCTAACCCGAAATTTAATTATTCTGGAGCAATTTATGATGCTAGTTGGGAAAATATTATTGGTTTTTATGATAATGAAACCGATAATTACCGACAAAACCATTATCATTTACTTTGGGAACAAAAACTCGGTAAAATTTGGAATCTAGAAACCACTTTTCATCTTACTCACGGAGAAGGTTACTATGAAAATTATAAGCAAGATGCTAAATTTTCAAAATATGATTTGCCCAATATCGTAGAAAACGGAAATACCATTACCAGAACAGATTTCATTAGAAAAAAATGGCTAGATAATGATTTTTACGGCGTAGTTTCTAGTCTTTATGGGAATTTTGAAAATGTGAATTTGAATTTCGGAGTGGCTGCCAATCAATATTTCGGGAGACATTTTGGGAACGTGACGGGAGTGAAATATACTGATATTTTCGAGCATGAATACTACAGAAATAATGCTTTGAAAAATGAAGTTTCAGGTTTTGCGAAAGCCATTTACAAAATGGAAAAACTTGAATTTTTTGGAGATTTACAACTTAGAAACATTGACTATAAAACATATATTTTAGATGAAAATGCAGAAGAAGGAGCAGATTTAAGTCAGAAATGGACGTTTTTTAATCCAAAATTCGGGGTGAATTATCAGATAGAAAACGGAAAATTATTTTTCTCTTATGCTCATGCTCACAGAGAACCCAACCGTGATGATTTATTTGCCAATCCTAATACGAAGCCAGAAAAATTACATGATTTTGAACTCGGTTTAGAAAAAACGTTTGGTAATGTTTCTTTTACTGCAAACGCTTATTACATGAATTATGTGAATCAATTGGTACTAAGTGGAGAAATCAATATGGTGGGAGAATTCATTAAAATTAATTCTGGAAAATCTTACAGATTAGGTTTAGAATTTGGAACTTTGGCTAAAGTTTCAGAAAAACTGAACGTATTAGGAAATATTACTCTGAGCCAAAATAAAAATGTAGATTTCAAAATTGAAGAAAATTCTACAGTAACCAATTTGGGCAATACCGACATTTCATTCTCTCCTAATATTATTGCCAATGCTATAATTCAGTATAAGCCTATTAAAAATTTACAGTTAAATCTTAATAATCAATATATTGGAAAGCAATATTTGGACAACACAGAAACCCAATCACTACAACTGAATGATTATTTCTTGACTGATTTTAATGCACAATATGAGTTTAAAATTGCAAAACAAGAGGTGAGTTTACAATTTTTGCTGAATAATATTTTTGACAAAAAGTATGTAAATAATGGGTTTGTATATAATGGACCTTACTATTATGCACAAGCTGGCAGAAATTTTATGTTAGGGCTTAATTTTAGGATAAATTAGTGATTATTAGTGAATTCCCTGATTTTTCTCAATTTTGTTTAAAATACTGTTAATCAGTAATTTGTATTGTCTTATAAATGAGAAAATAAAAATTATTTCAGGTTGGTAATTAATTGAAAATCAATGAATTTTGATTTTTTTTTGAAAAAAAATTTTTTTATTTTAAATTTTTGTTAATTTTAAGTTATTAATCCTAAAAAAAATTATTATGAAAAAACTTTTATTTTCTTTCTTATTTTCCGTTGTTTTTGGCCTATTTAGTTCGCAATCAATTGGTCTGATTGGTGACTTTAATTCGTGGTCAGGAGATGTAGTTATGGCTACTACAGATAATGTAAATTATACTCTTACTCATACTTTTACTGCAAATGGAGGAGTGAAGTTTAGACAAAATGGCAATTGGACTACGAGCTGGGGGGCAAACGCTTTTCCTAGTGGAACAGGTACTCAAAATGGATCAAATATACCAGTTACTCCAGGGACATACAATATCACTTTTAATAGAACAACAGGTGCCTATAATTTCGCATCAACTATTGTTTCTGATAATATTAGTTTCTATGGAGGGTTTAATAGCAATGCAACTCCAGGTGAATCTCTTTCTACACCAGACGGTATTACTTATTCTAAAACTGATTTTTATTTCAATGCTGCTAATGTTAAGTTTTATAAGTCAAATGCTCCAATTACAACATGGGGAGGAACTACTTTTCCTTCTGGTACTGCTGTAGAAAATGGAGGTGATATTCCTTTGACATCAGGATATTACAATATAACCTTTAACAAAAATACTCTTGCTTATTCATTTCAAGTAGCTCCTGTTACTTTAATTGGAAATGGTATTTCTGGTGGTAGTTGGACAACAGATGTGGCTCTTACTTCTACAGACGGAGGTAAAACTTTTACTAAATCTGGATTGCAACTTGTTACAGGAGGAGTTAAGTTTAGAGTAAATAATGCTTGGGTAACGAGTTGGGGTGGCACAACCTTCCCTTCAGGAACAGGTGCTTTAAATAGTAATAATAATATTCCTACAACTCCAGGAACCTATGATGTGACTTTTAACCGTTTAACAGGAGAATATGCATTTACAGTCAGTACTTTAGCAACTGGCGAAACTGTTAAGAAAGCAAAATCATTCGTTTCTGAAGGGAAATTGTATACCAATAAACAAGGAAATCTAAGCGTACAAGTAGTAGATTACTCTGGAAGAGTGATTAAAACTATTTCGGCAAAAGCTTCTAGCAATGGTATAGAACTAAATCTTCCAAAAAAAGGAAATTATATTCTTAAACTTAATGATGAGGTCATTAAATTCGCCTATTAATCAAAAGAAAAAATGTTTTTATAGAAGGTTGCTTTTTAGCAACCTTTTTTTGTAACTCAACTCAACAAAAAATATTAAATTTGTGCCAAATGAATTTAGGATTACATCTATACAATTATTTGCAAGAAAAAGGAAGTGCAGAACTTCCTGGTTTTGGCGTTTTTACCCTCAAGAAAAAATCGGCTACTTTAGATGAGCAATCCTCTAAAATCTTGCCACCAACCTATGAAATTTCTTTCGTAGAAAATAAAAATGTTTTCAATGCAGATTTTGCTAAATATATTTTTGAAAAAACAGGCGAAAATTTATTTGTAGTGCAGTCTCTAATAAAAGAAGAAGTTTCTTCTTGGCTGGAAACATTGTCTGCAGAACAAAAAATTACAATAGACGAAATAGGTGAATTTTCACAAGAGGAAAATGTTATAAAGCTTTTAGATCAAAAAAAATACACCAATACACCTAAATTTTTTGGCCTCGAAGAAATTAGTTTAGAGCAAATTCAAAATAGTGAAAACTCTGAAGACTTACCAGAATCAGACAATCAATACGTTTTTAATAACTCTATTCTTTGGATTTTCCTATTCATTTTACCTGTAGGAGCCATCATTTATTTGGCGATTAATTATCAAGACCAAATTTTTGGAAAAAAGTCTTTTGATGATATTTCAGTGAAAACTTCTACCCATAGAATTCCTGAAAAGCCAAAGGTAAATCCTACTATACAAAAAGATTCATTACAAACTTCAAAAAAAGATTCATCAAGAATTTCTAAATAATTTCTATGGAAAAAAATGCGAAAACTCCTGCAGAAACCAGGACTATTATGACCAATATTGTACTTCCAATGAAACCAATGCATTAGGAAATATGTTTGGTGGTGAACTTCTTTCTAGAATGGACAGAGCTGCTGCTATTGCTGCGCAAAGACATAGTGAATCTACCGTTGTTACCGCTTCTGTAAACCATGTTTCGTTTAAATATCCTATTCCACAAGGTGGAGTGGTAGTGGTAGAAGCTAAAGTTTCTAGAGCGTTTTCTACGTCTATGGAAATTTATTGCGATGTGTGGTTAGATAACCCCATCACCAAAGAAAAAATTCATACCAACGAAGGAATTTATACTTTCGTAGCGGTAGATAAAAATAACCATCCAGTTCCTATTCCTGAGCTTATTCCGCAATCTGATGTTGAAAAAGCAAGATTTGATGCGGCACTTCGTAGAAAAGAACTTTCTCTAATTCTTTCTGGGAAAATGAAAGCTCAAGATTCTATAGAACTTAAAAAGTTATTTGGTTAGAATATTTATTGTAAAGTCGTTGATTCGTTAAGTTGTAAAACTGTGAAATTGCAGTTTTAAAGTTTTTAAGAATTTGGCAATAAGCGATTTTACGGTTTACAAATCAACAATTTTACCATTTCAAAAAAATGAAAATTCTCCTTCTCGATAGCAATCATCCATTAATAACCGAGCAACTTTTAGCAAAAGGTTTTGTTTTGGAAGAAGATTTTACTTCGTCTTATGATGAGGTTTTGCAGAAAATCAATCAATATGATGGAATTATCATCAGGAGCAGAATTCCTCTCAACAAAAATTTTCTAGAAAATGCCCAAAATCTCAAATTCATTGCGAGAGTAGGAGCAGGAATGGAAAACATAGACCTAGAAACCGCCAAAAATCTAGGAATTTCTTTGATTAATTCCCCAGAAGGAAATAGAGATGCAGTAGCAGAACATGTAGTGGCGATGTTATTGATTCTCATGAATCGTCTGTTCATTGCCTCAGAAGAGGTGAAAAACGGAGTCTGGAAACGTGAGGAAAACAGAGGTGATGAATTATTAGGAAAAACGTTTGGAATTATTGGCTACGGAAACATGGGAAAAGCAACGGCCAAAAGACTTTCTGGTTTTGGAGTGGAAGTTATTTTCTATGATATTTTACCGAATTTAGAAGATGAGTTTGCCAAACAAGTTTCCTTAGAAGAATTGCAAGAACGCGCAGATATTCTTAGTTTGCATATTCCTTTAGATGCTTCAACGGAATATTTAGTTGATGAAAATTTCATCTCGAAGATGAAGAAAAATTTCTATTTGGTCAATACGGCAAGAGGAAAAAATGTGAAAACTTCTGCAATAGTAGATGCGCTGAAATCTGGCAAAGTAAAAGCCGCAGCATTAGACGTTTTAGAATACGAAAAATCTTCCTTCGAAAACCTAGATACTTCGACTTCGCTCAGCGCAAGAAACAAAGAAGATTTGCAATTTCTTTTGGAATCAAATCAAGTCATTGTTACACCGCACATTGCAGGTTGGACGCATCAAAGCAAGGAAAAACTGGCGCAATTTATCGTAGATAAAATCGTACAGCAATTCTGTTAAAAAAATCTTAATGTTAACGCAATCATAAAACACTGCTTCAAAAAAATGCTAAATTGCCCCGCCTAAATAATTAATCAGAAGATGAAGCAGAAAATTGTAGTAATTCTTATCCTTTTATTGACTTTGATTTCTTGTAAAAAAGAATTTAATTTTTTTCAGCAAGAGAATGAAAATGGTTTGCCTAATTACGGAAATGTAGATGTAGAAAATGTCTTTACTGCAGAAGATTCTAAGCTTCAAGATAAACAAAATGTAGTTAATACCATTCAGCAATACTATGATAAAGTTTGGGAAAAAGGGGATTTAAGTGGTGGTTTTCTCGTAGCAAAAGGTGATAAAATTCTCTTCGAAAGCTATAGAGGTTTTGCCAAAGAAAATAATCAAGTTCCCATCAATAAAGATGTTCCGCTTCATATCGCTTCTATTTCTAAATCGCTTACTGCGATGGCAGTTCTTAAATTGGTAGAAGCCAGAAAAATAAATCTTCACGATAAAGTCACCCATTTTTTTCCGAAATTCCCTTACAAAGAAGTAGAAGTGATTCACTTGCTTAATCACAGAAGTGGGTTACCGAAATATGAATATTTCATCGAAAAACTAGGGCTTAAACCCCAAAATAAATATTTTACCAACCAAGAAGTTCTCGATTTGCTTATCCAGTACAAACCAGATTTGGCAAGAAATACCAACACTGGCTTTATGTATTGCAATACCAATTATGCGCTTCTTGCACTGATTGTAGAAAAAGTTACCGCACATCCTTTTCCTTTGGCGATGCAGAAAATCGTTTTCAAACCTTTGGGTATGGAGCATACGTATATTTTTCAGCAAAAAGATTCTCTCAGAGCTGCTCAATCTTTTTACTATCAAGGAAGCAGATTGTATCCTACAGATAAATTAGATGGGATTTATGGTGACAAAAACTGCTACACCACGCCAAGAGATTTATTTAAGTTTTCAAAAGCGATGTACGCCGAAAATTTCTTGAGAAAAAGCCTTAAAGATTCTATTTTTACACCTTACAGCAATGAAAGAAGAGGTGTAAACAATTATGGAATTGGTTTTAGAATGAAAGTTTTTGACAATGGAGAAAAACTTACGTTTCATAATGGTTGGTGGCATGGAAGCAATACCGCTTTTGTTCATTTACAAAAATCTAAAGTCACGATTATTGCTCTTGGAAATAAATTTTCTAGAAGAGTGTATTCTGCTCTCACGCTTTCTTCATTGTTTGAAGATTTTCCTTTAGAAAGAGAGAAATTGAATAAACTCATGAACAAGGAAATAGACACTACAAAAGAGAATCACGATGCTGCGGCAGAATCTACCGAATAATTAACGCATATTTCTTAATTTTGCTCAAATTTCA
Source organism: Cloacibacterium normanense (assembly GCF_003860565.1). NCBI lineage: Bacteria > Pseudomonadati > Bacteroidota > Flavobacteriia > Flavobacteriales > Weeksellaceae > Cloacibacterium > Cloacibacterium normanense. The sequence continues at coordinate 2,204,390 of NZ_CP034157.1, read as the reverse complement.
TCAATGAAAAAAATAATTTTTCTCCTTTTGCTTAACCTTTTGCTTTTTTCGTGTGCTAGAGTTGGCGCACCAAATGGCGGTACTAGAGATTCTTTGGCTCCTAAATTTTTAGGCTCTAATATAGATACTACTCGATTAAATGTTTCTAGAACGGTAAAAGAATTGAGACTGGATTTTGATGAATACGTGATGCTGAAGGATTTTAATAAAAATTTCAATGTATCGCCACCGATTAAGAAAATTAAAAAAGTCATTCCTTCTAATCTGGCGAATAAATATGTTTTGATACAGTGGGAAGATACGCTTCAAGCGAATACTACCTATAATTTTAATTTTGGAAATGCCATTGTAGACAATAATGAGTCTAATCCTTTGCCTTATTTTAATTTTGCGTTTTCTACTGGAGATAAAATAGATGACCTTTTCGTGAGCGGAACCGTGAAAGATGCCATGACGCTCATCAAAGAAAATCAAACGGCAAAAGACAATAAAATGGTAGTGGGACTCTATAAAGCAGGCGAAAATCTAGACTACAAACAGAAACCCGATTATATTACCAAAGTAGACGAAGAAAATTATTTTGAACTCAATTTTTTACCAAAAGGGGAATTTGTAATTATAGCTTTTGATGACGAAAATCAAAACTCTGTTTACGATGCAGGAAAAGAAAAAGTCTCTTTTTTGAAAGAAAAAATCACTTTAGACAGCACGAGTGTTAGAGGTCTAAAATTGAAACTTTACCCTTCTAAAAAAGTGGTAAAATATAAAGAAAGTAAAGCCATTAATGGCGGTTTGTTGATGACTTTTGAAGGAAATCCAGAAACGGTAGATGTAAAATCACTTTCAGAAGAACTGAAAGATTTCAAGGTGACACATGCAAAACGTTCGGATTCTGTGAATATATGGTTTGATGCAGAAAAAAGTAATTTGGGCGGGAATATTTCTAAGCAAGTGAAATTAAGTTATTTCACGCCTACGATTAGCGATACCATTTCCGTGAGTTATAAAGCAGTGAAAGATGAGTTTAAACTCTCTAATGAAGCCGGGAATTTAATCGCGCCAGAAAATAATTTTGTGATTAACACATCGTTGCCCATAGAAAATCTTAACACTTTTTCTTGGAAATTGGAAAGCGATAGCATTGCACAAGATTTCACTGCGAAAATTTCAGAGAAAAATCCGTTTAAAATTCTAGTGAATTCTAGTTTTAAACCGACGAAAAAATATGTTTTAACCATACCAAAAGAAACCGTTTCTTCTTATTACAGCAGTAATGATAAGTCGTTCCAATTTCAATTTGAGATTGATAAACCAGAAAATTATGGTTCTTTCACGGCTGTGATTAAAAATAAACCTACGGCTAAATTTTGGGTAGAATTGACCAATGAAAAAGGCGAAATCTTGTATTCTCAGTTCACCAATGCCTCAGAAGTTTCCTTTAAAAATTTGAAACCAGCGACTTATATTGCCAGAATTAGAGTAGACAATAATGGAAATGGATTCTGGGACGAAGCAGATTTTGCGCAAAATATCGCTGCCGAAGATGTATACATTTTTGAGAAAGAAATTAATGTAAGACCACTTTGGGAAATAAAAGAAGATTGGGAACTTACCAATCGTTAAAAAGTAAAATTTTAGAATATTTTGAACTCATAAATATATTCAAATGAAAAAAGTACTCATCGGAATCGTTGTTTTCTTGGTTTTAATACAACTTATTCCTATCGACAGAACCAATAAACCTGTAGACCCGAAACAGAATTTTGTAGAGGTGCTCAAAACTCCGAAAGATGTAACCGAAATGCTGAAAAATGCGTGTTACGATTGTCATAGCAACGAGGTGAAATATCCTAGTTATGCTTACATTGCTCCTATTTCTTGGTCGATTAAGCATCACGTAAATGAAGGCAAAGAAAATGTGAATTTCTCTGAATGGATGACGTATAATAAAGACCAAAAAGAGCATGTTTTAGATGAGGTCATCGAAACGATAGAGCGTAAAGAAATGCCATTTAAAGGCTATATTCCGATGCATCCAGAAGCAGACCTTACTGATGCTCAAAGAAAAATATTGATTGATTATTTTAAAGGATTACAAAAATCTGGTCAGTACTAAAAACTAAAAAAGCTCCGAAAAGGAGCTTTTTTTATTGATAATTTTCTAAAAATTTTCTTTGCGAATCGAAAGCAATTTCTTCAAGATTGAGTTCGGAAATTTTCACCCAAATGGTTTCTGAAATTTCGTGAGCTTCTAGTTTTTTGATTGCTATTTTTTCTTCTACTTGATATTCAAAGAATAAGTCCAAAGTATTATAGTCTACTTCTTTGTAATGATAAACATTGGGCAGACTTCCTACGAATTTTAAATTTTTGAGGTCTATTTCTATTCCCAATTCTTCTTTTAATTCTCTAGCACAAGTTTCTTCGGCGCTTTCTTTTGGGTCTGTGAAACCGCCAGCTAAATCTAATTTCCCGATTTTAGGATTTTGGTTTCTCTTGGTCAATAATAATTCATCTTCGCATCTTATTAATACTGCAACTGCGGCGGCGCAATTATGATACATCACAAAATCACATTGTGAACAAGAAAATTTCTTTTCTCCATCAAAAATGAGCGTTTCTTGGCCGCACTTTGGGCAATATTTTAAGTGTTTCATTTGTTTCTTGGGTGGTATTTCAGAATTACATCATGCAATTCTTCGGTTTTTAAATGGGTATAAATTTCTGTGGTGGTAATGCTAGAATGTCCCAACATTTCTTGGATAAACCTTAAATCTACACCGTTTTGCAAAAGATGCGTAGCAAAAGAATGACGGAAAGTGTGAGGAGAAATGCTTTTTCTGATTCCCGCTTTTTCTACCAATTCTTTGATGATGATAAATACAATCACTCTAGACATTGAAGAACCTCTACTGTTTAGGAAAATGTGGTCTTCATATTTTTTGCCTATTTTATTATTGGCTCTTACGTTATTGATGTAGTTCAAAATAAGATTTGCCGTGTAATTAGCAAGCGGAACGTATCTCACCTTTTTACCTTTTCCCTCTACTTTTATGAAATTTTCTTTGAAATTAATATCAGAAATTTTAAGTTCTATTAATTCAGAAACTCTAAGACCGCAACCATACAATACTTCTATGATGCAGTGATTTCTCACGCCTAAATCAGTGCTTAAATCGATGGCTTTAATGATTTTTTCTACATCTTCGAAGCTTAGCGTATCAGGTAAATATAATCCTAATTTTGGACCTTCAAGAAGTGTGGAAGGATTGTCTTCTCTAATTTCTTCTTCGATAAGATATTTAAAAAAAGATTTAATAGAGGATATACCTCTTGCTTGAGTTCTTTCGCTTATTTTTTCTCTGGTAAGATAAAGGAGAAATTCTTGTAAGTTTTCAAAAGTTATTTTGTCGGGAGTAGTGTTGTCTAGTTTCTCCTCTGAGAAAGCTTTTAGTTTCTTCACATCTCGTATGTATGCATCTAAAGTATTATCAGAGAAATTCCTCTCGAATTTGAGAAAATGTGAAAAATTCTCAATCGTTTCATTCCAAGTCATTTGTGTTTGTTTTTATTGTGTTTTTAAGTGCAGATGAGCATGCAAATATCATGCTAAACTGTCTTATTTTAGATTTTCCTCAGAGATTTGAAGAACTTCTACTTGAGAATTTTCTAAAAATTCTAATCCTTCTGTATCTGAGTATTGGTCTATATAAACGAGCCTTTTGATGCCAGATTGTAATATAAGTTTGCTGCATTCTTTACACGGCGAAAGTGTAAGGTAAAGAGTAGCTCCTTTTGCAGACTGGGTGCTAGAAGCTAATTTTAAAATGGCATTTGCTTCTGCATGAAGCACGTACCAATGCGTTTTTCCGTCTTCGTCTTCACAACAATTTTCTGCACCAGAAGGAGTTCCGTTATATCCGTCAGAAATAATCATTCTGTCTTTTACAATGAGTGCTCCTACTTTTTTTCTTTCGCAGTAAGAAAGTTTTGCCCATTCTTTAGCCATTTTAAGATAGGCTAAGTCAAATTTATTGTGATTCATTTTAAAATTTTAAAATTAGCTTCTTACTCTTTCTAAGTTTTTAGAAATTAGGCTTTCTTTTTTCTAAAAATGCAGAAACGCCTTCTTTTTTATCTTCCATTTCGAATAATTTTCCGAAAGATTTGATTTCTAATTCATAACCCTCAGCAGAATCTGATGCATTCACCGCAGCAATTGCTTTAGAAATTCCTTGCGGTGAATTTTTAGAAATAAGGGTTGCTAATTCTTTAGTTTTTGATAATAATTCTTCTAAACTAAAAACTTCGTTTACCAAACCAATTTCTTTTGCTCTAGCCGCCGAAATCATTTTAGCAGAGAAAATCAATTCATTTGCAAGTCCTTTTCCTACTAATTTTGGTAGTCTTTGCGTGCCTCCATATCCTGGAATAAGACCTAAAGTAACTTCTGGCAAACCTAACTTTGCGTTTTCTGAAGCATATCTTATGTGACAAGCCATCGCAAGTTCTAAACCACCACCCAATGCAAATCCATTTACAGCGGCAATAACGGGTTTTCTTAAATTTTCGATTTTATTGAATAGTGAATTTTGTCCGTTTCTGGCTAATTCTTCTGCTTTGTCTTGACCGAAATCAGAAAATTCTTTAATGTCTGCTCCTGCTACAAATGATTTTTCGCCACTTCCTGTAATGATGATGACTCTGCAATTAGAATCTTGTTCTAGCTGAGATAAAGCTTCGCTCAATTCACTGATGGTAGCGCCATTTAAAGCGTTTAAACTCTGTGGTCTATTAATGGTAATTGTAGAAATCTGACCTTCGTTTTCTAAGAGAATATTTTGGAAATTCATGGTAGAGTAGTATTAATTTTACGATTTTAAGGATAAGTGCAAAATAACTAATTTTTGGCCTAAAATACAAAAAAGCCAAGCACTTATATGCTTGACTCTTTTAAGTTTGGTATAAGTTTGTTTTTATTTGGCGTGGTTCATAATTCCATCGTCTAGTTTTACTTGAAGTCCTGCCACAATTCTCATTCCCATTTCTACATTCGCTCTAAAGAAATGACACAATTGTCTGTTGATGATTTCATCTCTTTTCGGTCCGTCAATTTTTTTCATGTGACCAATGATGTTATTCACCAAATTGGTTCTGTCTTCTTGGTTCATCGCTTTGGTGTAGAGTAGGCCTGGCTGTGTATAATGGTCGTTATCATTTTCATTTCTATCGAAATGCGCTACACGATTGCTGTCTAGTTCCTCTTCAAATTTTTTGTAAGAAGGGTCTGGTTTTATTTCGTCAAAACTATTAGGATGGTAGTTCGGTGCGTCTTCATAGTCTCTAGAATCTGCCATAAATCCGTCTCTTTGATAATTATGAGTTGCAAAAGGACATCTGTTAACTTCTAGTTGATGTGCATTTACGCCCACTCTATATCTGTGAGCATCTGGATAAGAAAATAATCTTCCTTGAAGCATTTTATCAGGCGAAAAACTAATTCCATCAACCAAATTACTTGGCGAAAAAGTAGATTGTTCTACATGTGCAAAATAATTTTTTGGAATTTCATTGAGTTCCATTTCACCGACTTCAATCAGTGGAAATTCTGATTGAGGCCAAACTTTAGTAATGTCAAAAGGATTCCATTTAAATTCTCTAGATTCTTCTTCGGTCATTACTTGGATGTACATGGTCCATTTCGGGAAATCTCCATTTTCTATAGCATTGCAAAGATCTTCTTGTGCAAAATCTGGATTTTCTCCTGCCATTTGAGTTGCCTCTGCATCGGTGAAGTTTTTAATGCCTTGTTTAGTTTTTAGATGAAATTTCACCCAAATTCTCTCATTCTTATCGTTAATCATCGAAAAAGTATGAGAGCCAAAACCGTGCATGTGTCTGTAACCATAAGGAGTTCCTCTGTCGCTCATTAAAATCAAAACTTGATGTAAACTTTCTGGATTTAAGCTCCAAAAATCCCACATCATGGTATGAGATTTCAAGTTGGTTTTTGGGTGTCTTTTTTGAGTATGAATAAAATCTGGGAATTTTTTAGCGTCTTTGATGAAAAATACCGGTGTGTTATTTCCTACCAAATCCCAATTTCCATCTTCTGTATAAAATTTTAGTGCAAAACCTCTAGGATCTCTTGCTGTATCTGCGCTTCCTTTTTCTCCGCCTACAGTAGAAAATCTAGCAAACATTCTACATGTGTTTCCTACTTTAGAGAATAATTTGGCTCTGGTATATTTAGTAATATCGTGAGTTACGGTAAATTTTCCGTAAGCGCCTGTTCCTTTTGCGTGAACGATTCTTTCTGGAATTCTTTCTCTTACAAAATGCGCTAGATTCTCTTGTAGAATAAAATCTTGCAGCAAAACAGGTCCTCTTGCTCCAACCGTTTGAGAATCTTGATGTTCAAAATACGGTATTCCTGATGAATTGGTTAGCTTCTTACTCATGATGGTTGTTTTTTCTGGATAACAAAGTAACAAATAAAAATTAAATTTTAGAGCGAAAAATTTCAAGTCTAATTATATATAACATCAATTAAAAATTAGAATCCAACACATGACGTCTATCATGCAGAAATATTATTTTTTCTCGCATATCTTCTCTATATTTGTAATAGAATTTATAAATAAGTACCCTACATATGAATATTCAACAATTAGAATATCTTATCGCAGTAGATAAATATAAACACTTCGGAAAAGCTGCTCAAGCTTGTTTTATTACCCAACCTACTTTAAGTGCAATGATTCAGAAGTTTGAAGATGAGATGGAAGTAAAAATCTTTGATAGAACTACCCATCCTATTAGAACTACAGATATTGGTGCGCAAATCATAGATCAAGCAAAAGTAGTAGTAGATTCTGTAATGGAACTGAAAAACAAAGCAAGTATTTTAAACAATGTTCTTGCTGGGAGAATTAATTTAGGGATTATTCCTACCGTTTCAAGTTTTATTTTGCCAACAGAAATTTTTGATTTTCTTTCTAAAAACCCAAAAATTGAGTTGAATGTAAAAGAAATGACCACTGAAAACATTATTAAAGCACTGAAATCAGGAGAATTAGACGCGGGAATTATTTCTACACCTTATTCTGATGCAGAAGAGTTTTTCAGCGACTTTTTGTTCAATGAAGAGTTGATGGTGTATTCAGCGGATAAAATTGCGAATGATAATAAAGATGAATTCATCTTGCCAGAAGATGTAGATGTGAATAAAGTTTGGCTTTTAGAAGAAGGAAACTGCTTAAGAACACAATTCGAAAATATCTGCAACCTTAAAGAAAACTCTCTGAAGCCTAAAAATCTTGATTTCATGGCCTCTAACATTAATACTTTAGTGCAAATGGTAGATAAAGTAGGCGGTTTAACCGTTTTACCAGAATTAGCAGTATCACAGCTTCAGGAAAATCAAAAAGATAAAATTCACCGTTTCAAAAAGCCTTTCCCAAGTAGAGAAATCAGCATGATTTATTACAAACCTACTTACAAACAAAAAATTCTAGACGAATTGGTGAAATCTATTAAAACTTCACTAGAACCGAAGCTGAATTATACCCAATTCCCACAAGATTTTGTAAAAATAAAACCACAATAATTTTTGTCAAGAAGCTCTTCAAATTTTTGAGGAGCTTTTTTTCTAAGTATTTTGATATTAATAAAATACTCTGTAATTTTGCCCAACAAATTTTAGAGGAAAAATTTGGACTGATTGCAACCTCAATAAAAAATGCTAAAACAGATTTCTTCTTTTTAGTTCTCATAAGGTTTGCCTTCCATTTTTTTCTATTTTAATCCTTAAAAAGAAAATAATAATATGCCTTATTTATTTACATCTGAATCTGTTTCAGAAGGACATCCAGACAAAGTAGCAGACCAAATTTCTGATGCGCTTATTGATAATTTTTTAGCTCATGATAGAAATTCTAAGGTCGCTTGTGAAACTTTAGTCACTACAGGACAAGTTGTACTAGCAGGAGAAGTGAAATCAGAAGCTTATCTAGATGTACAGACCATCGCTAGAGAAGTCATCAATGGAATAGGTTATACCAAAGGTGAATATATGTTTAATGGTGATTCTTGTGGTGTAATTTCTGCAATTCACGAGCAATCTTCAGATATTAATCAAGGAGTTGATAGAAAATCTGGAGAATCTTTTGAAGAAAAAGCAAATGCTCAAGGAGCAGGAGACCAAGGAATGATGTTCGGTTATGCAACCAATGAAACCGAAAATTATATGCCACTTGCATTAGATTTAGCACATTCTATTTTAAGAGAACTTTCAGCAATCAGAAGGGAAGGAACAGAGATTAAATATCTTCGTCCAGACGCGAAGTCTCAAGTAACAATTGAATATTCAGATGATCATAAACCACAAAGAATAGACGCTATTGTAGTTTCTACACAGCATGATGATTTTGCAGAAGATGAAGAAATGTTAGCGAAAATTAGAAAAGATATCATCGAAATTCTAATGCCTAGAGTAATCGCTCAACAAAAGCCAGAAATCCAAGCATTGTTTAATGACCAAATTAAATACCACATTAACCCAACTGGAAAATTTGTAATTGGTGGACCTCACGGTGACACTGGTTTAACTGGTAGAAAAATTATCGTAGATACATACGGCGGAAAAGGAGCTCACGGTGGTGGTGCTTTTTCTGGAAAAGATCCATCAAAAGTAGACAGAAGTGCTGCTTATGCAACAAGACACATTGCTAAAAACTTAGTAGCTGCAGGAGTCGCAGATGAAGTTTTGGTTCAGGTTTCTTACGCAATTGGTGTAGCAGAACCTTGTGGTTTGTTTATTAATACTTACGGAACTTCTAAAGTAGGAGTCAATGATGGTGAATTAGCAAAAAAAGTTCAAGAATTATTTGATTTAAGACCTTACGCAATTGAGCATAACTTGAAGTTGAGAAATCCAATCTATCAAGAAACTGCAGCTTACGGACACATGGGAAGAGATTACTACGTAGGAAGCAAGACTTTCAATAAAGGTCAAAAAAATGAAATTACACTCGATAATCTAGAATTCTTTACTTGGGAAAAGCTAGACAGAGTAGAAGATATTAAGAAAGCCTTCAACTTATAATCAATAAACCGTTCAGAAATGAACGGTTTTCTTATTTTTACAAAAATTTTCAGAATGAAAGCTCTTAAACATATATTTTTCTTCGGTATTTTCTTCATTGGATTTCGTGCGCAATCGCAGGTTACGGTTCATCCTATGGTTTTTGCAGGTTACGAATATCAAAACTCAAACTTTGGAGAAGTTGGAGCAAGATTCATTTTTCTAAAGAACGATAATGTTCTTTACAGAGTTTCTGGTTCTGCTTTGATGGGAAAAGTAAACGGTGAATTTGCGATTTTGCCTAAGTTTCAAGGAGATATTTTATTGAACTTCGAAAAAAACGTAGATATACAGCATTCTTATTATTTTCTTGCAGGTACAGAAATTACGCCTCAATTTGTTGCACCAAAAGCAGGAATCTCCCTTTTCGGAATTATAGATTTTACTGGTGGTTACGCATTTAAGCTAGGAAATAGCCAGTTGAATGATAGAGTAATGGAAGGACTTAATTTAAATTTCACGGTTAATATTCCGTTAGTTGTTTTCAGTAAATCAAAGAAAAATAAATAATCAAATAACGATTTTTTTGAAAAATTATTTTGAATATTTAACATTTTTTATAAATTTGTCATACAAAACGTAAATCGAATCGCCTATTGAGCAAACTTTACTTCATTTAATAAACTGTAAAAACCAGAAATAGCTAGCTTTTGTTAGTCTGTTTCATAATAATGAAGTTAAAGTTATGGAAACACATACTGATAGTTTGCTGATTTCGAGATATCAAAAAGGCGACGAAAACGCACTTTCTATTCTTATTTCAAGACACCAAAAAGAACTTTTCTCTTTTATTTTCTATAAATTGATGGATGAAGAACTCGCTAATGATGTTTTTCAAGATACCTTCATGAAAATCATTGTTTCCCTAAAAGAAGGAAGATATAATGATGATGGTAAATTTATTCTTTGGGCAAAAAGAATTTCGCACAATCTTATTATAGACCATTATCGACTTAAATCTAAGCACATAAAAGTTTCTGAAACAACTTATGAAAACGAAGAGTTTTCTATTTTTGATTTGCTTAAAGAAACAGAGGAAAACATAGAAGAAAGGTTAATTACAAATCAAATTTATGATGACCTGATGAAAATGCTCGTTTTCTTACCCGAAAACCAACAAGAAGTCATCAAATTAAGATTTTTTGATGGATTAAGTTTCAAAGAAATTGCAGAGCAAACCAATACGAGTATCAATACTACGCTAGGTAGAGTGCGTTATGCACTGATTAACATGAGGAAAATTATGGAAGAAAATCAAATAATTTTAACGAGGTAATACAATAAAGCTAAAAAGGTTTCGTTTTGATTAAAAATACAAACTTTTTTAGCCTATGAAAAATAATTACTCTCTTAAAACACCTGTTTTGAATCCTAAAAAATCAACAGTAAATTTTTTATTAAATTATTCTAAAAGTATAGCAGTTTTAACTTCAAATGAAAAGAAATTTATCATTTCTAAAAATTAAATAAACCGCTTATTTTACTTAAATTTGTGCCCTATGAAAAACATAAGGCACATTTTTTTTGACCTCGATAATACACTTTGGGATCACCGCAAAAATGCAGTTCTTACCTTAGAAGAATTGTTCCAAAGAAAAGAAATTTCAGAAAAATACAACATCCTTTTTCACGAATTTCATGCTAAATATGATGAAATCAATGAAGATTTATGGGTGAAAATTAGAGACGGAATAATAGATAAAGATTTCCTAAGAAAACATAGATTTTATGATACTTTTCTACATTTCGGAATAGATGACGAACAGTTAGCGCAATATTTTGAAAAGCATTTCTTAGACGAAATCATCAATTTCAATGAATTGATTCCGCAAACTATTGAAGTTTTAGAATATTTAAAAGAGAAAGGTTATCAACTTCACGTAGTTTCTAACGGTTTCCATGAAGTGACGAACAGAAAAGTAGAAAAATCTGGACTTAAAAAATATTTTGAAACGGTAACGAGCGCTGAAGATGCTCATGCCATGAAACCAGATGAAAGAATTTTCGAATATTCCTTGAATTTAGCCAATGCAGAGAAATCTGAGTCAATATTTATTGGCGATGATTGGGTGGCAGATGTAAAAGGAGCTCAGAATTTTGGTTTAGATATTATTTTCTTTGATGCGCTAAAAGAAGATAAATCTGAGGAAGGTCTGAAAACCATTCAAAATTTGGAGGAAATTAAAAACTATTTATAAAACAAAAACCTTTCAGACTTCTGAAAGGTTTTTTAATTTATGATTCATTAGAAATTACATTCCTAAGCTTAATCTTACTCTTTTTAAAGTTTCTGCGGCAATTTTTCTGGTTTTTTCTGCGCCTTCTTGCAATTTAGCGTCCAATTCAGAAAGATTGTTCATGTAATAATCGAATTTCTCTCTTTCCGTTTTGAAATTTTCTAGAATTAGATTGAGTAATTCTGTTTTAGCATGACCATAACCGTAATTTCCTGCCAAATATTTAGCACGCATTTCTGCGATTTGCGTTTCATTTGTGAGTAAAGAATAAATGGCAAAAACTTTACAAGTGTCAGGGTTTTTCGGCTCTTCTAGAGGAGTAGAATCCGTTTCGATAGCCATCACTTGTTTTTTTAATTGCTTTTCTGGAAGGAAAATATTGATGATATTTCCTCTAGATTTAGACATTTTATGTCCGTCAATTCCCGGAACGTATTTCGTGTTTTCTTGCAATTCAGCTTGTGGAAGTACGAAAATTTCTCCCATTTGATTGTTGAATCTCGCACCTACATCTCTCGCCATTTCCAAATGCTGTAACTGGTCTTTTCCTACAGGAACGATTTCTGCGTCATACAATAAAATATCTGCCGCCATCAACATAGGATAGGTGAAAAGTCCTGCATTTACATCTTCTAAACGGTCTGCTTTATCTTTGAAAGAATGCGCTAATTGCAATCTGGAAAAAGGAAAAAAGCAAGATAAATACCAAGAAAGTTCACAAACTTCAGGAATATCACTTTGTCTATAGAAATAAGTTTTTTCGGTGTCTAAACCACAAGCTAACCACGCTGCTGCGATTTCGTAAGTGTTTTGTCTAAGTTCTTCTGCATTTTTAATCTGCGTTAAAGAGTGCATGTTTGCGATAAACAAAAACGATTCGTTTTCAGATTTTTTAGATAATTCTATAGCAGGAATGATGGCTCCCAAAAGATTTCCTAAATGTGGAGTTCCTGTTGCTTGTATTCCGGTTAAAATTCTTGACATTTTTCTATGATTGATAAATGATGATTGATAAATGATTACTTTGTCAAAGTTTTTGTGAAGCAAAGGAATCTTTGACAAAGTTTTGCAAAAATACGGAAAAGAAATGGTTTTCCAGCTTAGAAAATCATTACATTCTTTCTAAAGATTTTTGGTGTTTTGGCTTTTTACGGAAAGCTAGTTTAAGAAAAATTATTGTTCTGGCAATATATTTGCACATGTTGATTTTTAAAATCATTAACAAGTATTTACTTAATTAAACAAAAAAGATGGCAAGAAATTTGCAAATTTAAAAACAAGTTGTAAATTTGTAAATATAATAGTGCTCTTGGCAAAGTATTCTCATTTTCAAACATATAGCGAGAATGCCTACCCTAGAGCTTTTTTTATAGTTTAATTTATGAAAAAGAAAACAGCAATTTTAGTAGATGGTGGATTTTTTATTAAAAGATACAGAAGTATTATTAGAGCCACGAGTTTAGACCCTATTAGAACCGCGAATGATTTATGGACAATGTGTATAAAACATTTAGAGCAAGCAAAAAGTGAGAAGTATGATTTATATAGAATATTTTATTATGATTGTTTGCCATATGATAAAAAACAACACAATCCTGTTACTGGAAAAGCTTTAGACTTCTCTAAGACTGACCAATATAAATTTCAAGTCGCTTTTTTTGAAGAACTTAGAAAAAAAAGGAAAGTAGCTTTAAGATTAGGTGTTTTAGAAGATAAAAATAAGTGGATAATTAAGCCATCTAAAACTAAAGACCTTTTGAATGGAAAAATTGTAATAAGTGACTTAACTGAAAACGATGTTCAATTTGATTTTACTCAAAAGATGGTTGATATGAAAATCGGATTGGACATTGCATCAATTACATTAAAAAAACAAGTTGATCAAATTATCTTAATAGCTGGGGATAGTGATTTTGTTCCTGCAGCTAAATTAGCAAGACGAGAGGGGATTGATTTTTTACTTGATCCGATGTGGAATCCAATCAAACCACATCTTTTTGAACATATTGATGGATTACATTCAACATTTAAACAGTATAAATCAACAAAAAAATAATTATAATATTCGGGGTAAAAAATAAATTGTTAATTTAGATTTTCAAGAAATCTCCACTTTCTCCCCACCAAATTTAGGTTCTACTCCTAAAAGAAAATCTACAAAAACTTTAGCTCTGGCAAAATATTCTCTTACTTTAGTTTTAAAACCGAAGTATTTATTCACATCTTTTGCATTAAAACCATAGGCTTCAATTCCGTATTTTCTAGCAAGAAAGATTGCTCTTTCGTTGTGGAATTTCTGTGAAATGATGATGAAAGAATTTTGTCCGAAAATTTCTTTAGCTCTCACTACAGAATCCAAAGTTCTAAAACCTGCGAAATCCAGCACGATTTTATCAGCTGGGATTCCTCTTTTTATCAATTCAGCTTGCATATCTTCTGGTTCGCTGTAATTTTTTGTAGAATTATCTCCGCTAATCAAAATATATTGTATTTTTCCCGATTTATAGAGTTGTTCGGTGGCATCTATTCTGTTGAAAAAATAGAGATTTTTACATCCATTTTTTAAAAATTTGCCAGTTCCGAGCAGTAAGCCCACTTTTTCGTTGGGTAGTTTTTGAATATCATAAGTAACTAAATCCTTGGTTTCAGATTCTATTTTTATAATTTGCCCAAAAGATAAAAAGGACTGAGATTCCGAAGAAAATCAGACCAAAATATATTATTTTTTTTAATGTTTTCAATCTTTACAGTTCAAATCCATTAGGAAAAGCTTTCCTTTTGAAAATAAGTAAGAAAATAGCACCAATGGTGATGGCAGAATCGGCTACATTAAAAATGTAACTGAAAAATTCAAAATGCTTTCCAAAAAGATTAAATGAGAACATCGGAAAATGAAACATGTCTACTACACAACCTTTCATGAAATGTGAATAGCCTTTCCCGAATTCTGTAAATTGAGAAATCCCGTCATAACCAATCCATCTATCAATCGTTGAGTCATAAACCATTCCAGAATCGAAAATTAATCCATAGAACATTCCGTCAATCAAGTTTCCGATGGCTCCTGCAAAAATCATAGACATCGGAATCAATAAATAATTAGAAGCGCCTTCTTTGAGCCATTTTCTAAAAAGATAAATCATTCCTCCAATTAAGAAAATTCTGATGATGACAAGTGCATATTTACCAAGTAAGCCGCCGAATTGTAAACCATAAGCCATTCCAGGGTTTTCTACGAAAGTGAATCTCCACCAATCTTGCCCGAAAACTTCTATGCTTTCATTGAGATTAAAATGAGTTTTTACGTAAATTTTAGACAATTGGTCGATTAATAAAACGATAAAAGTAACAAGTACGATTTTTTTCATTATAATCCTGATTTTGGTTTTTCTTTAAAGTTTTTAGTGGTTTTTACCGCTTTTTTGGCTGAAATTTTTTTTTCTACAAAAGGGTTTGTTTTATTATTTCTGGTGTGAAATTTTTCATATTTAATCCCCATTTCTTTCATTACACTTTTCAGTGCATTGAGTTCCATTTGGTTTTTTAGGTGAACGATAAGTGATTCCATTTTAGGTTTATTTAAAAGCGTTATGATTTTACAAATTGATAACGCTTATTCATTTATTTTTTAGATAATTCTTCTAATCTTTTTCGGTCTTTTTCGCTTAAATCTGCAATTCCGTTTTTGCCCATTTTGCTTAAGAGTTGGTCTATTTCTTTTTCTCTTTCGCGTTTGGCAGCATTATATTTATCATCTATGGTGTAGTTTTTAGTTTGGTCAGGATTTATTTTTTCTTTGATGTCTTTTCTGAAGAAAAAAATAAAAATGACTGCAATGGCAAGCACTAGAAATAAAAGTTCCATAGTTGATGGTATAAAAATATAAAATGCACAAAGTACAATGAATCTTTTTCAAAATACATTATACATTGCACATTATAAGTTGTACAAAGTACAAATTTATCTTTGCATATTTTTCGCTTCAATGCTTAATGTAGCATGAGGAACCGCCATTAATCTTTCTTTTGGGATTAATTTACCAGTCACTCTACAAACGCCGTAAGTTTTGTTTTCAATTCTTATTAAAGCGTGTTTTAGGTCACGAATGAATTTTTCTTGTCTTCCAGCCAAAATAGAATTTTGCTCTTTGCTTAGCGTTTCTGCTCCTTCTTCGAAAGCTTTGAAGGTAGGAGAAGTGTCATCTGTGCCATTATTTTGGTCATTGATGAAACTTTCGTTAATAAGGGCTAAATCTTTTTCAGCCTTTGCTATTTTGTCTTGTATGATTTTCTTAAATTCTTGTAACTCAGCGTCACTATATCTTACTCTTTCTTCTGCCATCTTTGTTATATTTTTTCAATATTAACATTAAATTTAACTTCGTCAATTTCGATTTCTTCAAAATTTGCGAGTGAAATTACAAATTCTATTTTATCTGACAATACTTCTGTACAAATATATTGTTCATTGTTAGTAAGTTCTTTTCTAAACGGACAGTTTTCTTCTAAACTGATTGAAATTCTGTCTGTTAGGTCGAAATCCTTGTCTTTTCTTAAATTCTGAACTCTATTGATGAATTCTCTCGCAATTCCTTCAGATTTTAATTCATCTGTAATGGTTAAATCAAGCGCTACCGTTGTTTTTCCTTCGCTAGCAACCGTCCAACCTGGGATATCTTTTGTAGAAATTTCTACATCTTCTAAACCGATTTCGTAACCTGCGATGGTCATTTTTCCTTCTTTTTCAATGGTGGAAATTTGCTCTGAAGTCATATTAGTAATTTCACCAGCAACCGTTTTCATATCTTTTCCTAGTCTTTGACCTAAAGATTTGAAATTCGGCTTAATTTGTTTTACAATTAAATGACTTGCTTCTTCTGCATTAATTAATTGCAATTCTTTTACGTTTACTTCTTGTTTGATGAGTTCCGAAACCGCTAAAATTTGCTCTTCGGTTTTCTTGTCTAGAATAGGAATCATCACTTTTTGAAGTGGTTGACGAACTTTCACGTTTTCTTTCTTTCTCAAAGAGAATACCATAGAAGTGATGGTTTGAGCCAAATGCGTTTTTTCTACTAAATTTTGGTCGATTAAGCTTTCATCAACTTTCGGGAAATCGGTTAAGTGAACAGATTCTGCTGCATCTTTTCCTGTAACAGCGTTCAAATCTTGGTACAATTGATCCATAAAGAACGGAGCAATTGGAGCTGAAATTTTCGCGACAGTTTCTAAACAAGTGTATAAAGTTTGGTAAGCCGAAATTTTGTCTTCGCTGTAATCACCTTTCCAGAAACGTCTTCTACACAATCTTACATACCAGTTGCTTAAATTATCATTTACGAAATTGTTAATCGCTCTTGCTACTTTCGTTGGTTCGTAGTCTTCATAGAATTCGGTAACATCTTTCACCAATAAATTGAGTTCAGAAAGAATCCATCTGTCAATTTCTGGTCTGTTTTCAACTTCTTCTTCAGAATAATTGAAACCATCAACATTCGCGTACAAACTAAAGAAAGAATACGTGTTATAAAGCGTTCCAAAGAATTTTCTACGAACTTCATCTATTCCTTCTAAGTCAAATTTTAAATTTTCCCAAGGATTGGCGTTAGAAATCATATACCAACGCGTTGCATCGGGACCGTATTTTTGTAAAGTTTCAAAAGGATCAATTGCATTTCCGAGACGTTTAGACATTTTTTGTCCGTTTTTGTCAAGAACTAAACCGTTAGACATTACATTTTTATAAGCAATAGAATCAAAAACCGTAGTTCCAATGGCGTGAAGTGTATAGAACCAACCTCTAGTTTGGTCAACTCCTTCTGCAATAAAATCTGCCGGAAAAGCTTTTCCGCTGTCGATTAATTCTTTATTTTCAAAAGGATAATGCAATTGTGCATAAGGCATAGAACCAGAGTCAAACCAAACATCAATCAAATCAGATTCACGTTTCATTGGTTTTCCGCTGTCTGAAACTAAAGTGATGGCATCAACAATATTTTTGTGTAAATCTATTTTTGCATAATTTTCAGCAGACATATTTCCTACTTCAAAATCTTTGAAAGGATTTTCCGTCATAAAACCTGCTTCAATTGATTTTTGAATTTCATTCACCAATTCTTCTACAGAACCAATAACTTTTTGCTCTTTCAAATCTTCGCTTCTCCAGATTGGCAAAGGAATTCCCCAATATCTTGAACGAGAAAGATTCCAATCGTTTACATTTTCTAACCAGTTGGCAAATCTTCCTTCACCTGTAGATTTTGGTTTCCAATTGATGGTTTCATTGAGTTCTACCAAACGATTTCTCACGGAAGTCATTTTTACAAACCAAGAATCCAAAGGATAATACAATACTGGCTTATCAGTTCTCCAACAATGCGGATAACTGTGAACATATTTTTCAACTTTGAAGGCTTTGTTTTCGGTTTTTAACAAAATCGCGAGTTCTACATCCCAAGATTTTTCAGGAGCGGTTCCTTCATCGTAATATTCGTTTTTAATATATTTTCCACTGAAAAGTTCAGGAACGTTTTCGCCTTTCAAAAATCTTCCGGTTAAGTCAACCAATGGAACCAAATTATCATTTTCATCTTTTACCAACATTGGCGGAATTCCGTTTTCCTGAGCAACTCTATTATCATCAGCCCCGAAAGTTGGCGCAATGTGAACAATTCCCGTTCCGTCTTCCGTAGTTACAAAATCTCCGATGATTACTCTAAATGCTTTTTCAGGATTTTCTGCGGGTAAAAACCAAGGAATTAATTGTTCGTAAGTGGTTCCAGCCAAATCTTCCCCTGTAAATTCTGCTAAAACTTGGTAAGGAATGGTTTTACTTTCAGCGGTGTAATTGGCAAAATCTTCATCTGTTCCTTCAACAAATTTTTTTCCGAATTGTTTTTCCAATAACGGTCGAGCCAAAATAATATTAATCGGCTCAAAAGTATATTGATTGAAGGTTTTTACCAAAACATATTCTATATCTCTACCAACTGCAAGAGCGGTGTTAGAAGGCAATGTCCAAGGAGTAGTCGTCCAAGCCAAAATACTTAGATTTGAGATTTGAGATTCGAGATTTGAGATTTTTTCTGATGCTTTTTCTGAAAGTTGTTTTACTGAAAACTGCGCGACAACCGTAGTGTCAGAAACATCTCTGTACGTTCCTGGTTGGTTCAGTTCGTGAGAAGAAAGTCCAGTTCCTGCTTTTGGAGAATACGGCTGAATGGTGTAACCTTTGTACAATAAATCTTTGTTGTACAATTGTTTGAGCAACCACCAAACTGTTTCCATGTATTTTGGTTCGTAGGTGATGTAAGGATTGTCTAAATCTACCCAATATCCAATTTTTTCCGTAAGGTCATTCCAAACGTCTGTATAACGCATTACAGCATTTCTACACGCTTGGTTGTATTCTTCTACGGTAATTTTTTTACCGATGTCTTCTTTGGTAATCCCGAGTTCTTTTTCTACGCCTAATTCTACAGGTAAACCATGCGTGTCCCAACCAGCTTTACGGAAAACTTGTTTTCCGTTTTGCGTTTGGTAACGGCAAAAAATATCTTTCAACGCTCTTGCCATTACGTGGTGAATTCCCGGCATTCCGTTTGCAGAAGGCGGTCCTTCGTAAAAAACGTATTCAGGTTTTCCCTCGCGTGTTTCTACGGATTTTTTAAAAGTTTGATTGGCTTTCCAAAAATTGGCAACGTTATCTGCTACAGCATTTAGGTTAAGTTGCTTGTATTCTGTGAACTTCTTCATTATATCTCGGTTTCTACTGTTAAAATTTAAGTGTGCGAATATAATGAATTTTCGTGAATTTTTTATTAATTTTTGGTTAAAAATATTGGTTTTAAGTGAGTTAAGACGTGCTTTCTTTTCGGAAAAGATTTAATAGATAGAAAAATGTAAAACCAAAACTAATCGCTAACAAAGTGGCGAAAATAAAACTTCCCACTAAGTATTGTAACAAGTTGTGTTTTACCATTTCTAAATTCAATTCTTGATGAGAAAAATTGGTTTTCCCTTCCACGAAAAACGAACCGAAAAACATAGAAATCCCTATAATAAAGGGAATGAAAGGCGCTAAACTGATTTGAGAAAATACAAATGTAAGAAACTTATTCAGCTTAAAAACTGTTGCCAATGAAAGTGCTAAAACAGTATGAAATCCCCAAAAAGGAGAAACTCCAATAAAAATTCCTAAGGCGATAGAAAGCGCTTTACTTTTGTTGTTTCCATCACTTTCTAAGATATTTTCTTTGAAAAGTCTTTTAATACCTTTCCTGCGAAAATATCGATAGAATACTTTCTGACTTTTAATGGAATTTTGAATGAAG
This sequence comes from Cloacibacterium normanense, assembly GCF_003860565.1. NCBI lineage: Bacteria > Pseudomonadati > Bacteroidota > Flavobacteriia > Flavobacteriales > Weeksellaceae > Cloacibacterium > Cloacibacterium normanense. Next base: position 2,184,676 of record NZ_CP034157.1, on the reverse strand, counting down.
TTTTTCAATAAAATAAGATTTGTATTCTACAAAAATAATAGAATTTAGTGCAGTTGCACCTTTTGGAAATGTTAAATAAATGCTATTTATTTTTGATGTGATAATAAGCATTGTACACATAACATCCTACACAGAAATTGAAAAACGCTTCCAGACCTGCGCAAATCAGCAAAATTCCGCTTACAATAAGACTGTTGATTTCGAGAAGATTAAAAACCAACAAGGTCAATGAAAAAATAAAACCTACTTGTGCTGCAAATTGTTTCGGTGGGAAATAGATTGGTTTTTGTTCTAATTTAAGAATGTTTACTAATCTTTCGGCAATTAATCCTAAAATGCTCCATTTTCCGTATCCAGAACCTCTGAAAGCGAAATCTATCAATAGAAAAAGAGGAATCCAAATGGAATGAGTGGTGATGTATAAAATGGTTAAGATAAATACTAAAAATGCGGTTATTCTGATTTTGTTTTCTGTGGGCATAAATTTGTTTTGTTTTTTTATAAACCGACAGCAAAATTTGTGCTACTGCCGGTTTATTGGTATAAAAATTATTAGAAATTAAAATTAATTCTAGCAAAAACGTATCTTCCGTTTAGTCCAAATTGTGAGGTGGAACGAGAGTAGATAAACTGGTCGTTATTGGTAGAAGCGGTAAGGTTTTTGGTTGGATAAATGTCAAAAACATTGTTTACGCCAAGAGATAAACCTACATTTTTTGTAAATTGATAAGCCGCAGACACGTCTGTAATTACTTTATCTGCAATAGATTGGTGTTCTTGTGCGCCAATTGTTCCGTCACCGTTTACGTCTATTAAATCTGGAGATGTTACTTTTCCGTAATAGGTATTTCTTAGGTAGAAAGAAAAGTCTTTCCAAGAGATATTGTGAGATAATGTAGCTTTCACTCTTGGAGTAGCTTCTTCTAAATAAACCCTAACGTTTTCGGCGAAATATACTTTTTCTAAATCTGGAGATTGTAATAAACCGGAAGTGTGCGTTGCTCCAACTTTTTTAGTTTTGTTGAGGTTTATCGCAAAATTGTTATCAATTTTCACATTAGAGATTTTACTGTTTTGAGTAATTACAAAGTCTAAACCTTTGGTTTCAGTATCAATTGCATTTACAAAAAATTGAGTTGCATTTACCTGAGCTTCATCGTAAGCAGCTTTTGCAACGGCAGAAACAGCAGCTCTTGAAAATTGTCCAGTTAAAAGAATTCTGTCATCAATTCTTGTGAAATAACCATCTGCTGTAATGGTAAGGTTTGCCGAAGGAATTTTATAAGTAAAACCTACACTTGCTGATTTTGAAGTTTCTTGTTTAAGTTTTGGGATGCCAAGAAGATTTGCAATTTTTGAATCGTTGCTGAATGTTCCTACTTCCAAAAGTTGTCCGCTGGTGAACAAAGTAGAAGTTACATTGTAATAAATTTGATGAATAGAAGGCGCTCTGAAGCCTGTAGAACCTGCAAATCTAAAATTGAAATTGTCTGCAACTTTAATTCTTGAAGCTAATTTATAGTTAAATGTAGAGCCAAAATCTGAATAATTTTCATAACGAGCAGCTGCATCTGCCAAGAACCAATCTGTAATATTAAGCGCAAAATCTACATATCCAGCTACAGATTGTCTGTTTTTGCTTACGGCATTGTCTGGTCTGAAACCTCCGAAAACTTGTGAACCTCCAGGAAGTGTGTTTCCAAAAAAGTCTGTAGGTTTTTGGTTAGCTGCTGTAGTAGTTGTTTGTGGATTTCCGAAAATGTCATAAGCGGTATATGAAGCTTCTTCTCCCGCAGAAATTTTGAAATTTTCGTATCTGTGTTCTCCTCCGAATGCAACATTTAATCCAGAAAGAATGTCGTAATCTTTATTGAAATCTAAATTGATGGTGTTTTGAGTAAATCTTAAACCTCCAGCGTCAAATTCGTTAGGAGAAGCAAATCTAAGAGAAGTATTTCCTGTGTTTTTGATGGTGTAATCGAAAGAATTTTGTCCGAAAGTGTTGCTCAAGTCGATATTCCAACCTTTCCAATCGCCTTTAATTCCTGTAGAAAAAGAAATGTCTTGAATTTGAGTTCCAATTTGAGGAAGGTAGCCATTTGGATACAATCCTGTAAATGTTCTTGATTGGTTTGGTCTTCTGTAAAAACCTCCCGAAACACCGTTTCTGTAGCTATATCCTCCAAAAGTATAAACTTTCCAATGGTCGCTAACAGGAACTTCAATGTTTGCAAAAAGCTGATGGTTGTTTAGTTTAGATTGACCAATTTGCATGTTGAAATCTTTTCTAGTAAGACCTCTATAAGCTAATTCTTGGTCTGTGAAATTGGTAGTTAGTATTCCTTGAAGTGCCGAGATTGTGCTTGCATTTTGAATTTGACTTTGGTAAGCACTAGAAAAATAATTTACATTTTGTGCGTATTGATGAATGTAATTAATAATCTGCTGAGAATTTGGCGTGTTATTAATATTGCTGAAAAGAGATGAAAGATTTACTCCATTTTCTAAGGCACGTTGTTCTATTGCATTGTAAGCATTAAATAAATTTCCGCTTTCTGTTCCTGCTCTAGAAGTAGCATCTCTAAACTGAGAAGACCAAGTAATGTTATAGAAACCACCTTTTTCGCCTATTTTATTTCCGTAATTTAAATCTACCTGAATGTTTTGTCCGTCAAAATTTCCAGTATGGTCATTAGCTGTTGGAGTTAGATTTCCACCGTAAGTAAACTGTCCACTAAGTTTTCCTGTGTCTCTTTTTAAGCCTAAATTGATAACTCCAGCAATTGCATCAGAACCATATTGCGCAGAAGCTCCGTCTCTCAAAACTTCTAATCTGTCTATTGCAAAAGACGGGATAGCATTAAGGTCTTTTCCTACAGTTCCTCTTCCTGGTGTTCCGTTTACATTAATTAGAGCAGAAGAGTGTCTTCTTTTTCCGTTTACTAAAACCAGAACTTGGTCTGGTCCAAGACCTCTTAATTGAGCGGGATCTAAATGGTCTGTTCCATCTGCTGCTGTCTGCACTGTAGAAGTAAAAGACGGTGCAATGATATTAAGAATTTGATTAATATTTGATTGAGGAAGTATGATACTTTCTTTCTTTAAGTTGAATACATCTACAGGAACGGGGCTGTCTGTTTTTGACCTTACACCTCCTCTAGAACCTAACAAAACGGTCTCTTCGATGTTTTTTTCTTGTACAGAATCTTTCTTTTGTGCATTTGATAATGTAGGAATTCCTAATCCTGTAATTACCAATAATCCTAACAATTGTTGTTTTCTTTTCATATTTTAAAGTTTAATTTTTTTTTTGAACAAAAAAAGCCCTCAGAAAACTGAGGGCTCATTAATATATATTGTTAATAGAATTTCTACTTAATCAATCATAATGACGCAATTTATTGCCCTCTTATTTTGCATAATAGGAGAACAACAGCACATCATTGTTATAATGTTGATATAAGAATAGTTTGATATGATTTCGTTTGTTGTCATAAATCTTTGGCAAAACTATATCAAGTTTATTGGTTTTCCAAATTTTTGATGAAAAAATATCTTTTTTGTTGTGATAGATAAAATGAATATATCCGAAAAATTAGGTAAAATATGTCATAAAACAAGGAAAAATAATATTAAAAAATCTCGTTTAAAAAAAAGTTTCTACTTTTGCAAAAATTTTGTGTATGTCAAAAAATCTAGTAATCGTAGAGTCACCAGCAAAAGCGAAGACCATTCAAAAGTATTTAGGTAAAGATTTCGAGGTGAAATCCAGTTTCGGACACATTAGAGATTTGCCTAAAAAAGGAATGGGAATAGACTTAAAAACATTCACGCCAGATTACGAAGTTTCTGCTGATAAAAAGAAACTCGTAACAGAACTGAAAGCGGCAGTGAAAAAAGCAGAAATGGTTTGGTTGGCTTCCGATGAAGATCGTGAAGGTGAAGCAATTGCGTGGCATCTTGCTGATGAACTGAAACTAAAAGACGACAACACAAAACGAATTGTTTTCCACGAAATTACCAAAAATGCGATTCTAAAAGCCATTGAAAATCCTAGAAAAATTGATCAAAATCTCGTAAATGCGCAACAAGCAAGAAGGGTTCTGGATAGAATTGTAGGTTTTGAAATGTCGCCAGTTCTTTGGAAAAAAGTAAAAACCGGACTTTCAGCTGGTAGAGTTCAATCTGTTGCAGTGAGATTGGTGGTAGAAAGAGAGCAAGAAATTAGAAATTTTAAACCAACTTCATCATATAAAGTAGAAGGAGTTTTTACAAATGCTGAAAAACAAGATATTTCTGCAAAACTGAAAAAAGATTTCACTAAAGAAAACGAAGCGGAAGCATTTTTAGAAAAATCTCAAAATGTAGAATTTAAAGTCTTAAATGTAGAAACTAAACCAGGTTCTCGTTCTGCTTCTGCACCTTTTACCACTTCTACTTTGCAACAAGAAGCGAGTAATAGATTGGGTTACAACGTAACTTCTACGATGAGAATTGCGCAACGTCTTTACGAAGAAGGGTACATTACTTATATGAGAACCGATTCTGTGAATTTGTCTCAAGAAGCGATTAATTCTGCTAAAGATTTCATTGAAAAAGAATTCGGTGGAGCTTATTCTTCGCCAAGAAATTATACCACGAAATCTTCATCAGCACAAGAAGCGCACGAAGCGATTCGTCCGACTGATTTTTCTGTAAAATCGATTGATGATGTTCAATTGAATAAATTATATCAATTAATATATAAGAGAACTTTGGCGTCTCAAATGGCGAATGCAAAAATTGAAAAAACCGTCATTGAAATTGGGAATTCTGCTTTGCCAAGTCATTTCGAAGCGCAAGGTGAAGTAGTTGTTTTCGATGGTTTCCTAAAAGTCTATGGAATTTCAAAAACTGAAGAAGATGATGAGGAAAACAACGAAAAACTATTGCCAAAAGTAAATGTTGGCGAAGTTTTAAGCTATAAAAAAATTACAGCTACCGAAAAATTCACTAAACCAGCAGCAAGATATACGGAAGCTGCTTTGGTAAGAAAATTAGAAGAATTGGGAATTGGTAGACCTTCTACTTATGCACCAACGATTCAGACGATTCAGAATAGAGGATATGTAGATAAAAGAGAAATTCTTCCACAAGAAAGGGAAATTGTAAAACTTTCTCTAGGAAAATCTGGACTGAAAAAAGAAGTTTTGACGGAGAAATTCGGTGGAGATAAAAATAAATTCGTTCCTACAGATATTGGCGAAGTGGTGAATGAATTCTTAATCAATAATTTCAATGAAATTTTAGATTATGGTTTTACTGCAAAAGTAGAGCAAGATTTTGATGATATTGCCAATGGTTCAGAAAAATGGAAAGAAACACTGAAACATTTCTATGATAATTTCCATCCAAAAATAGAAGATGTAGAAGAACATGCAGATAGAGCTACTGGTGAGAGATTATTAGGTGTAGATCCTAAATCTGGCAAAAATGTTTACGCTAGAATGGGAAGATATGGTGCGATGATTCAAATTGGGGAAAATGATGATGAAGAGAAACCAACTTACGCTTCACTTTTGCCAACGCAAAATATCAATACCATCAGTTTTGAAGAAGCTTTAGAATTATTTAAAATTCCTTTTGATTTAAATGAATTCCAAGGAAAACCAGTTTCTGTTGGCGTAGGAAGATTCGGACCTTATGTAAAATGGGGAGATGCTTTTATTTCTATTGGAAGAGGAACAGATCCTTTTTCGGTAACTCAAGAAGTTGCAGAAAATTTCATCAAAGAAAAAATAGAAGCAGATGCGCCAATTGCCACTTATAAAGGTGAACCAGTAACGAAAGGAACGGGAAGATTTGGGCCATTTGTAAAATACAAAGATTTATATGTAAATGTTCCTAAGAAATATGATTTTGACAATCTTACTCAAGGAGATATTGAAGAACTTATTTCTGCAAAATTAGAGAAAGAAGCGAATCGTTATATTCAGCAATGGGAAAAAGAAAAAATTTCTATTGAAAACGGAAGATGGGGACCTTTCATCAAATTCGGAAAAGGAATGTTGAAAATTCCTAAAAAAGAAGACGGAATCAAGTATGAAGCAGAAGAATTGCAAACCGTCTCTTTGGATGAAGTAAAAAAATGGATTACCGACCAAGATAAAACAGCTTTTGCTGAAAAGAAAAAACCTGCTGCAAAGAAAACAGCAGCTAAAAAACCAGCAACGAAGAAAAAATAATTTTGTTTCACGCAATGTCGTAAAGGTTTTACGCAATGAGCGCAAAGATTTTTATAAAATATTATCAATAGGAGCGGACTTTAGTCCGCTTTTTTTGTGGAGAAACTATTTGGCTTTAGCAGAAATTAAAATTTTTAGTTGCAGAACTTATTTTGTAAGTTTGTAGTAAAGGTTTTTAAAAGAACCTAATCAGAAAACAGTAAATTCAAAAAATGAACATAGAAGACATTATCATTTCACCAAAAAAAATAGAAACTCGACCTTGGCAATTAGGAAGTTTGATTACGAATGAAATTCCAGAAAACGGAATTTTGTTGGTTTTTTGTAGCGATTACAGAGGCGGAAAAGGAAATGCAGTTGCCAAAAATTTTGATACAGTAAGAGACGAATTTTACAAACTTTCGAAATTTGATTTTGAAATTCCTATTTGTGATTTGGGAGATCTCATTTCTGGGAAATCTCTTCAAGATACGCACTATATTTTGCAGGAAGTTCTATCATCTTGTTTGTATAAAAATACAGTTCCGATTGTTGTAGGTGGAGGAAATGATTTGTCTATTGCAATGATTTATGCGCTTAATTTTCATCAAAAAAACATTAGATATACTCAAATTAATAATAAAATTGACCTTTCCAATGAAGGCGATGAGATTTCAGAAAAGAACTTTTTGCAGAAAATTTTCAACTCTAAATTGTTGAGCCTTAAAGATTATCATCATCTCGGTTATCAGAAGCATTTGAACGAAATCGATGCGGTGAAATTGATGAAAAGTGTAGAGTTTGATGTCATTAGACTAGCCGAAATGATGGGAAATACCGATAGAATAGAACCGTTTTTCCGTAGAGCAGATTTGGTAACGCTGAATTGTGATGCGGTGGAAAGTTTTGCAGAACCTTTTTCGGTAAATCCTCAAATTAATGGTTTGAACAGAAGGGAAATTTGTGCCGTGATGAAAGAAATTGGCTTAGGTGAAAATCTGAAATTGGCGGGAATTTTTAATTTCAATGCAGATGCGGAAAATATATTGAATCATCAATTGTTGGCACAAATGCTTTGGTATTTATTGGAAGGAATTGATATTCAAAAAACGCATCCAAAAGAACGTCATTACGATACTTTTTGGGTGTTGATAGATGATCAGGAATTTGCTTTCAAAAGAGACAGTTTTACGGGATTGTGGTATTTTGGAAGTGATGAGAATATTCAAAAATGTGTTCCTTGTTCACAGTATGAGTATGATTTGGCAAAGAATGGAGTTTTGAGTGAGAGACTTTTAAGAGTTTAAGAATCTCTCGCAGATTGAGCTGATTTGGCTGATTTTTTAAAAAATATTTATCTGCTATACCTGTAAAATCAGCGAGAAAAAATAAAAAAATGAAAATATCCGTAATCGTTCCGATTTATAATGTTGAAAATTACCTAGAGAAATGTCTCAATTCTCTAGTGAATCAGACTTTGCAGGAAATAGAAATTTTAGTCATCAATGACGGAAGTACGGATGATTCTCAAAAAATTATAGAGGATTTTCAAAATAAATTTCCTCAAAAAATAAAAACTTTTGCAAAGGAAAACGGAGGTTTAAGCGATGCGCGAAATTATGGAATAGACAGAGCAACTGGTGAATTTCTTGCTTTTGTAGATTCAGATGATTATGTTTCGGTAACAATGATGGAAGAAATGTATGGTTTAGCAAAAAAAAACGAAGCCGAAATTGTAATTTGTAATCTCCAAAAAGTTGACGAAAACGGAATCGTGACTCAAAAACTCACGCAAATCCCGAATTTGCCTGAAAAAGTTGACTTAGAAAAGCATTTTTCAGTGTTTTCGGATATTTCTTATTTTGCTTGTAATAAAGTTTTCAAACGAGAACTTTTTGAAGGGAAAAGATTTCAAAAAGGAATGCATTTCGAGGATATCGAATTGATTCCGCAAATTCTGCTTCAATGTAAAACTTTGGCAAAAACAGATGCGTTTCATTATCAATATTTAGAAAGAAGCAATTCTATCTCGAAATCTCACACGGAAAGAGGTTTGGATATTATAAAAGCTGTGAAAAATGTAGAAATTGCATTTGAAAATTCAAAATATTCACACAAGAAAACAGAACTGAAAAACTTTCAAATTTTAGAAGGTGTTTATACTTTTTTGGCGTATCTCGCTTTCGTAAAAGAGGATGAGGTGTACCAAAAAATGTCTTCGGAATTGAAAAAGTTCATTAAAGAAAGGAAAATTTCAACTTTTGAAATTTTGAAATATCAAAGATTTGGAAAAAACTATTTGCTTTCGCTTCCTCTGAAAAAACAGGTGTATTACTTTCTGTATTTCTTCGGTTTTGAAAAATTAATTAGAAAAATGATTTGAAAAACATGCAAAGTCGCAAAATGAGTTTTTGAAATTTTACATTTTTAGGTCGCAAAGATTTTAACTTCGTTAAAATAAAAATTAATCCATTTTTGTTTCTTCCTCAAAATTCATTTGAGAGAGCAGAATTATTCCGATAATGATAGGAATGAAAAGTCTGATTTCCCAAAGAATCCCAACCATTAAAATCATTAATAAATAAGGCGAACAAAGAAGCAAGAAGGCTGAAATTTTGCTAATGTTTTGTTGTGAACTGCTTATTTTTTGAGTCCATCTGATGAAAATAATGAAGAATAGGATGCCTAAAATATTATTGGGTTTGGTAAGATTTTGCACCAAATAAATACCTTCACTTACGGTTGCTTCGTCTGTTTTCATGAAAATTCTCACCGAAATATAAGCCAACAAAAAAGCAAAAACGGGTAATGCAATGATTCTGGTGAATTTCTGTAATTTTTCTTTTTTCAATATTTCTTTGTTTAGAAATAAAGCGCCTAAAAAAGCGATATTCAAGCTAGAAGTTTCTCTATTTAAGGTAGAAATAAAAATGAGTGCTGAAATGATAATGAGTTGTTGCGGTTTTCTTTCTTCGAAATATTTCAGTGTGAAAAATACGGTAATTGCAAATAAAAATAGAGCTGGACTGTCATAAGGTGTTAAAACGTAGCTGGTAACACTAATCAACAATAAAATAAAGGTGTGAATTATAATTTTGACTACTTCTGAAGTATTAGCAAATGTTTTCAGTGCGAAAATTTTGCTCAAACACCATGAAGTAAGCACAAGAAAAAAAGCATTGAAAAGGAAAAAACTATGATAAAAGAGAGTTCCGTACTGTAGTGCATATTCTTTTATAGGAGGATTTAGGTTAGTAAAAACGGCATTAAATTGTTCAAAAAACCAAACCAAAGCATCTCTGGAGATAAATCTAAAATTGTAAACATTGCTGTAGTAATAATCTGGCAGTTTTTCTAATGTTGAATAAGGAAAATAAGCAGAATTAAAGCCATAGAACACCATCGTCAAAAGGACTATTGGTAGCAATAAATTTATCAGGAGTTTATCAGAGATTTTCTGCATCAGCAAATTATTTGATAACAAATTTAATTTTTTTCGCTGAATAATGGAATTAATAAAGCAATAGTTTACCTAACGATTAAAAAAATTATATATTTGTATATTGTTGAGATAGCTACAGGAAATGGTTTTTTTACACCCTGCATTTACTTTATTATTTATTTTTCTTTTTTTTGCTTCTTTATTAGAACTTTTCCAATATAAGAAAAAGACTCCCGTGTTTACTATAATTGCGGGAGTGGTGCTTATTATTTTAGCAGGATTTAGATATTATGTAGGAGCAGATTATCCCGCTTACAAAAATTTATTCGTAGGTTTTTCTATTTACACAGACTATTCAGATGTCTTTAATAAAGCAATCTTTAAAAAATCGGCAGAAGAGATAGAATGGATTTTTGTATTGATTAATAAAATCATTTTTGATTTAGGAATGCCCTTTTACATCGTGACTTTTGTGATGGCGCTTATTACTATAAGTCTTAAACTTTCTACCATTTATAAATTCTCTCCGCTTCCTGCTTTGTCTACGTTGTTTTATTTTATGCCAGTATTTTTTTTCGAGGATTCTGGACAGATGAGACAAGGGGTAGGAATTGCCATCTGCGTTTACTCTTTTCGGTATATTGTAGAGCGAAACTTAATGATGTTTTTGCTTTGCATTTATTTAGCATTAGGATTTCATAAGACTTCTATCGTTTTTTTACCTGCGTTTTGGCTTGTGAAAATTCCTATGAATAGTCAGAGGATATTGTGGGCATTGGTGATTTGTTTATTGCTTTCACCACTAGAACCGTATAAACTTTTTGGAGATATGTTCACTTCGCTTCTACCTCAAGATGTTTCAGGAGGTTATGATGCGTATGTGAATGATAGTCAGTTTGGTGGAGATTTAGAATATGGGATTACAGATATTGTAAAAATTTTCTTTATCATTACTTTACTGATTTTTGAGAAAGAAGGTTCTAAAAAGATAGCTTATTTTGAATATATGAGGAATTTAGCTGTTTTTGGTTTATGTATGTACTATCTTTTTAGAGGGACTAGAATTTTTGCAATTAGATTACCGGGAGTTTACATGTTCTTCTTGACTATGTTTGTGATACCTAGTTTAATTTACGCAGTAGAAGATAGAGTGAAAAAAGTTTTGATATCAGGATATTTGTTATACCTTTCTTTAATGTATTTCAATTTTGCTAAATCTAATGGAGAAGCAGGGAATTTCACACCAAGTAAATATCAGAATATACTTTGGAAATAAAATTTGAACAAAGAGAAAAGTTATGGATAAAATAGATGCTTTTTTTCAGACAATAAATTTTCCAGGTTTTTATTTAAAGGTGATACTCTCTTTTATCACTTCGCTTCTGATTACGTATTATTCTATTCCTACCATTATAAAAATTTCTAGAAGAAAAAACTTGATGGATGAACCAGGGCAAAGAAGTTCCCACGAAAGAAAAATTCCTAATTTAGGAGGGATAGCTCTATTTTTTGCCATTTCTGTAAGCGCTTCTATTTATGCATATCAATTGTTTGATTTGTATAAATTTTTGTTTGCTTCATTGGTTATTTTGTTATACATCGGGGTGATGGATGATATAGTAGTGATGAGGGCTTATAAAAAATTAGTAGCACAATTAGTGGTTTCTGCTATGTTGGTTATAGGTTCAGATGTAAGAATAAGGAATCTTTTTGGAGTTTTTGGCGTTTATGAACTCAATTATTTTTTGAGTGTGGTCTTTAGTATTATTACGTTTATTATTTTGGTGAATGCATTTAATTTGATTGATGGAATAGATGGTTTAGCCGGCAGTTATGGATTGATTTGTTTTGGACTTTTTGGGATTAGTTACTACCGATTAGGAGAATATAATTATCCGTTGGTGATTTTGTCTACTACAATCATGGGAAGTATAATTGGATTTTTATCTTATAATTTATCAGACCGGACCAAGAAAATTTTTATGGGAGATACCGGTTCTATGGTTTTAGGGTTTCTGCTAACTTTTACGGCGATTTGTTTTATTGATATTTTTATCGCAAAAAGAGGTCCAGGTGTAGTTTATTATCATTTAAATTCAGCGCCGGTGATTGCTGTTGCGATTTTAATTTTGCCAATAATTGATACTTTAAACGTTATCATTATAAGATTAGCGGAAAAGCGTTCACCTTTCGAAGCAGACAAAAATCACATACATCATAAATTACTGAGAATGGGATTATCTCATAAAAGAGCTACTTTTTATATTATTTCTTACTATCTTTTCATTGTTTTAGTAGCTTATTTTTTGAGACATATGGAAAATAATTCTCTTTTAGTTCTTATCATTGGTTTAGGTTTTTTAGGAGCTTATTTGCCTGATATCTTCATGAGGAAAAAAATTAAGAATTAAGTGTTACTTTTGTTAAAAATAAAAATTAATGATGAAGAAATTTAACCTGCTCATTTTATTCATGTTTCTTATCGTTACTTCTTGTATCAATGTACAAGATGTAAGGTACTTACAGCCCAATGAAAATCTTGTTCTTAATTCTGAAGGACTTATTTCTTATGATAATATGCCCAAATACAGAGTGACAAGACATGATATTCTGAAACTGAACATCATTACTACTTCAAAAGGAGATGCTGCACAATTTTACTCTAGTCTGCATGCTCAGCAAGGTGGAGCAACTTCTGGTAGTGGTTCTAATAATTCTTCAGGAGGCGGTAATGGTTCTAGTTTTTATTTTAATGGATTGAGATTAGATGATCAAGGCGAAGTTTATATTCTAGGAATTGGCAAAATAAAAGCAGAAGGTAGAACTTTAGATGAAATTGCAAATGATATTCAAAATAAAGTAAACGAAAACTTTTTGCCAGAAAAATCAGAAGCAAGACTTTTTTTAGAAGGCATTAAATATACATTTCTTTACGATATGCAGGGAAGGTCGCTCCAAAAAACTGCAACAGATGTATCTGTTAATATTTTAGAAGCTATAGCAGAAAATGGAGGTTTAGACAGAAGTGTAGACAGAAAAAATGTAATCATTTATAGAAAATTTCCTGAAGGTATAAAAAAAGCTCAAATTGATTTAACCAGAGAAGATTTACAAAACTCACCTTACTTTTGGTTGCAAAATGGAGATTTGGTAGTCTTTAATACTAGAGCGAAGAGTTTTTATGGCTTTGGTAAAGAGCCTCTACAAACGCTTACTACTGGAGTTTCTATACTTACTACAGCTCTTTCGATTTATTTATTGATAACTAAAATATAATTGATGATTCCTGAAAAAAACATAAATGAAAGTAATAATCCGGAAAAAGAAAAAGTAGGAACTTTTGATTTCTTTAATTTTGAGCACTTTCTTAGCAGAATAATTAAAAACTGGTATTGGTTTTTAATTTTAGGATTTTTAGGATACGTTACCGCATATATTTACAATAAATATTATGCGCAGAGAGTTTATGCTTCTAGTACTACCGTAAGTATTTCCAATAATTCTTCTAGCTATTTCACTCCTAATCAGTCTATTAACTTTATTTGGGGAAATAGTTCTAATCAAGAAGGCTTATTTCTTAAAAAGCTTCTTACTTCTAGATCTCACAATGAATATTTAGCCCAAAAACTAGATTTATTTGTAAATTACAGTACCAAAGGAAGACTTAAAAGTACTTATGTAGACAAAGACGATTCGCCAGTTTTTTTAGTGATAGATAAAAATCATCCACAGGTTGTAAATCAAGAAATAACACTTATTCCTAAATCTTCAGGAAAATATGAAGTGGTTTTACCAGAAGAATTCTCTGTGAATCATCTTTATGATTATAATGCGGAGGAATTTAGAAGAACTTTAAATTTTAAAAGAGTTCCTAATAAAATTATTGGTATAAATGAATGGTATGAAACGCCATTCCTTAAATTCAAATTGGTAAAAAATAATCAACCTCTTGAAATAGATTTACAGAATATTGTAATTAATCTCAGAACCATCGACCAAACGGTAAATGAAATTAAATCTACGCTTTCCATTGAATTTGACGAAGAACTGAGTACCATGATGATTATTTCTAAAAAAGGATATAATCTTAACAGTACCGTAAATTTTCTCAATAGAAGTGTAGAAGAACTCATCGAAAAAAGGAAAAGAGATAAAAGCATTGTAGAAAAAAATACCGTAGAATTTATCAAGGAAAATTTAGATAAAGCCAAAATAAAACTAGATTCTAGTTCTGCCAGATTGAATACAATAAAAGTTCAAGAAAAACTAACCGATGAAAAAGGAGATGTTTCTGGTATTTTGCAAAATATCAATACTTTAGAACAAAAAAGAGCGGAAATTCTTACTAAAGTTAATGCGCTAAATGCTGTAAGAAACTCTGTCGGGAAAAATCTTGATAATATTATCAATTTAAATGCAGCCGGTGTAGAAGATGGTACTTTTAACGCTTCTGTTGCAGAGCTTAAAACACTTTACGCAAAAAGAGCAGAACTTTCTACCATTTACACACCGCAATCAGAACCTATAAAAGAAATTAATCGATTAATTAATGAGGCGAGAGGAAATTCTTATAAACATCTCAACAGATATTATGGAGTTTATGATGCGGAATTGGCTACGCTTAATAATCAGATTACAAAATATGAAATGGAATTGGGTTCTCTTCCATATAAACAACAAAAATTTGTAGATGCACAAAGAGGTTTCACCGTAAATGAAACAACTTATAGTACACTTCTAGAAAAACTTTCTGAAGCAGAACTGAGACTGAAAACCAATACCTCTGATATTACAGTTATTGACAAAGCTAAAAATCTAGGACAAGCACCTATTTCTCCTAATATTGCGTTCATTAGGAATATTCTTTTGTTAGGATTTTTATTAATTCCTTTATTGATTCTGCTCATTTCTGAGTTATTAGACAATAAAGTAAGAGTGATTAAAGAAATCGTAAATGCAACTAAAATTCCACTTTTAGGAGTTATTGGTAAAAATAATCACGAGAATAATTTAAGTGTTTTAGAAAAACCAAAATCTTCAGTTTCTGAAGCATTTAGAGGAGTGAGAGCCAATCTTAGGTTTTTATATAACGAAGACGGTAAGAGTAAAGTTCTGTTGGTGACTTCTTCCGTTGGTGGTGAGGGAAAAACTTATGTTTCTATCAACATTGCTTCTGTTTTAGGATTAAGTGGTAAAAAAACCATTTTATTAGGAATGGACCTTAGAAAACCGAAGATTTTTGGAGATTTCAAAGTAGATAATAAGATAGGAATTTCTAATTATCTTACTGGCGAAGTAAAAATGGAGCAAATCATCAACAAGACCAGAATTCCAGATTTAGATGTAATCACTTCTGGACCTATTCCACCAAATCCTTCAGAATTATTGATGAGTGAGAGAAATCACCAATTTATAGAAGAATTGAAGAAAATTTATGATTTTGTGATTATAGATTCTCCACCAGTTGGTTTAGTAGCAGATTCTTTTGAACTGATGAAGTATAGTGATGCTAATGTTTATGTAGTAAGACATGAGTATACCGAAAAATACATGCTTAAAATGGTAACCGAAAAGTATCATAACAATGAAATTAAACATCTAGGATTAATTTATAATGATTTCGAGATGGATAAAGGTTACGGGTATGGTTACGGATACGGCTATGGATACGGATATGGATATGGTTACGGCTATTTTGATGAAGATGCTAATTATGAAGAGCCTACCTTGATAAAATTTAGAAATAAATTAAAGAAAATACTGAAGATTAAATAATATCTCTCCCTCTTTTTTGAGGGAGTTTTTTTAACATAAAACAATATTTAAAACACATTTGGGTTTTAAATAAAAATATTTAAATAAAATTTATACTTTAAGTGGTAATATTTAACTAAACATTAAGATAAGTCTTAATGTAAAAATGTTTTATATTTGCAGATTATTAAGCCGCTGAAGTTGTAAGTAACCCACAGCAAACATGAAGAGAAAAACATTAGTAATCATCGCCTTATTTTTCATCAATCTTTTTGCCCATGCTCAAAGACACGAAATAGGTATACAATTGGGAACAAGTAATCTTACCGGTGATATTGGTAAGACTAAATACATCAATCCTTTTCCTAATAGTATAAATAATTTATCTAATGAAGGGATACCTTTTTATGGTGCAATCATGTACAGAATGAATTTTAATCCGTATCAATCGGTAAGATTTAGACTTGCTTACAACCATATACAGTTTAATGATAAATATGCTCAGGAATTATACAGAGCAAGTAGAGGTTTGTACGGAACCAATTCTGTTTACGAAGCTTCTGCTATT
This sequence comes from Cloacibacterium normanense, assembly GCF_003860565.1. Lineage (NCBI taxonomy): Bacteria > Pseudomonadati > Bacteroidota > Flavobacteriia > Flavobacteriales > Weeksellaceae > Cloacibacterium > Cloacibacterium normanense. Next base: position 2,168,709 of record NZ_CP034157.1, on the reverse strand, counting down.
TTTGATTATAACTTTTTACCAGTAAACGAAGAACAAAAAAGTATGCTCAGTCCATATATTTTTGGAGGAATTTCTGGCTTAATGTTTAACACGACTTTAGAAGGAAATAAATTTGGTTTTGCCATTCCTTTTGGAGCAGGTCTTAAATATAAATTTAACTATAACTGGGCTTTGTTCGGAGAATTTATGTTCCGCGCTACCAATAGTGACACACTAGATTATAGTGATGAATACAATCTAGGAAATTTAAATTCTAAAGATTGGATGAATTCTATGTCTCTTGGTCTTTCTTATTCATTCGGAAGACCACCATGTTATTGTCAATAAGTAAATAATGATGCAGGAAATTTTAGAAAAAATTGATAAAAATAATCTTCCAAAACATGTAGCCATCATCATGGATGGAAACGGAAGATGGGCAAAATCCAGAGGAGAAGAAAGAACTTTTGGACATAAGAATGCCATTTCAGCAGTAAGAAACGCTATTTCCGCTTGTGATAAAGTAGGAGTAGAATATCTTACCCTTTATACTTTTTCTACAGAAAACTGGAATCGTCCTAATGATGAGGTAGACACATTAATGAGTTTACTTTCTGAAACATTATTAAAAGAAGCTGCAGAACTTTTTTCTAAAGGAGTTAGATTGCATGTCATCGGCGAAGTTGAAAAACTTCCCACTCTAGTAAGAGAGCAACTTCTAAATGTAGTAGAGCTTACTAAAGAAAATTCAAAAGGTAATCTCGTTCTTGCATTAAGTTATGGTTCGCAAAGAGAAATTCTAAACGCAGTAAAAGAAATTGCCCAAGAAGTAAAAGAGGGAAAAATTTCTCCAGAAGATATAGACGAAACACTATTCGAAAATCATCTTTATACTAAAAATCTACCTCCAGTAGATTTATTAATCAGAACCAGCGGAGAAGTTAGAATTAGTAATTTCTTACTGTGGCAAATTGCATATGCAGAATTACAATTTTTAGATATATTTTGGCCAGATTTTCAAGAAGATCATCTTTACCAATGTATCATAAACTACCAAAACAAAGAAAGAAGGTTTGGTAAAACCAGTGAACAAATCACTAATTAATTTTTTATAGAATATTATAAACAATGAGATATATTTTAATCCCAATTTTATTATTTTTTGCGTCTGTAGAACTTTCGGCGCAGGTAACACCTAACCAAGAAACTGCCGCTACTCAAAATCAGTCTTCTTCTTATATCTTAAAAGACATTGTAGTAGATGGTGTAAAAAAATACACTCCTGCTCAAATTTTGAGATTTACAGGACTTAGCAAAGGAGAAGTAGTAGATATTCCTGGGCAAAAAATCAGCAGCGCTGTTAAAAAACTTTGGGAAACAGAATCATTCTCAGAAGTAGAAGTATATGTAGAAGATGTAGAAGGACAGAGCGTAGTTCTTAAATTCTACTTACAAGACCTTATGGAATTAGGCGAAGTGAAATTCGTAGGAAAAGGTGTAGGAAAATCTAAAAATGAAAAACTCATTAAAGATAACAACCTAAAACCTGGAACTAAAATTACCAATGACTTAATTTCGTCACTTAAAAATAAAATTCCTCAAGAATATGTGAAGAAAGGTTTCGCAGATGCGAAAATCACCATTCAAGATAAAATTAATGCAAATGACCCAAACCTTGTAGATTGGACGATAGAAGTAGCAAAAGGTAAAAAAGTTAAAATTGCAAAAATAGAATTCGAAGGAAATGACCAAGTTTCTGATGCGAAACTTAGAAAAAAAGGTTTCAAAGAAACGAAACAGAAAAGATTTGGTATCAAAGGAATTCTAAAACCTTCAAAATTCATCAAAGATAAATACGAAGAAGACAAAATAAATCTTATCAGTTATTATAACTCTTTAGGATTCAGAGATGCTAGAATTGTTTCTGACTCAGTTTGGAGAAATGATAAAGGATTTAATATCAATGTAAAACTAAACGAAGGAAAGAAATATTACATCGGTGATGTCAATTTCATTGGGAATACTTCTTATTCTACAGAAGTTTTGCAAAAATTATTAGGCTACAGAAAAGGAGAAATCTATGATGCAGTAGGTTTTAACAAAAAAGTAGGTGAAGATGGCGGCAAAGAAGATGATACAGATATCAAATCACTTTACTTGAATAACGGATATTTATTCTCTACTGTTGTTCCTGTAGAAAAAGCTGTAAGAGGAGATTCTATCGATATAGAAATTAGAATTAAAGAAGGAGAAAAAGCAACTTGGAATAGAGTAACTTGGTCTGGTAACACGACTACTCATGACCACGTAATTCTTCGTTCACTAAGAACTAAACCAGGGAATTTATTCTCTAAATTAGATATCAAAAGAACTTATTTTGATTTAGCTGGAATGCAATTCTTTGACCCACAACAAATTGGTCAAGATATCCAACCAAATCAACAAGATAATACGGTAGATGTTCATTGGACTTTAGTAGAAAAAGGTTCATCACAGGTTCAGTTACAAGCTGGTTACGGTGGTAATTCATTTATCGGAACTTTAGGGTTAACTTTCAATAACTTTTCACTAAGAAATTTCTTGAAACTTAAAGATTTCAAACCAGTTCCACAAGGAGATGGACAGATGCTTTCTGTACAAGCGCAAGCTGGTCAGTATTTCAAAAACTACAGTTTATCATTTACAGAACCTTGGTTATTTGGGCACAGACCTACAGCGCTATCAGTAAGTCTTAATCAATCTATGGTTAATTATAAAGATTATACTGGAGCTAGCCAAAAATTAAATATCTTCTCTGCAAGTGCAGGTTTGAATAGACTTTTAAATTGGCCAGATAACTATTTTTCTCTATATACAGGGATTTCATTCCAGAGTTATAATTTCAAGAATTATCCATTCCAGTTTGGTTCTACTACTGTGAGTAATGGTAATGCAAACAACTTCAGTTTCAATGTTGGATTAAGTAGAAATTCTGCAGGGTATGACCCAATTTTCCCAACTACAGGTTCTAATATTGAAGCTACTATTAAGTTTACGCCGCCTTACTCTTTATTCCAAAATAAAGACTATACATCTATGACTCCACAAGAGAAATACAGATGGATGGAATTCTATAAAATTAAGTTTAAAGCAGATGCTTATAACGAAGTAATTGGCAAGTTAGTTCTAAGAAGTACCGCAGAAATGGGATTCTTAGACGGATATAATAAAGATTTAGGAGCTCCGCCTTTCGAAAGATTCTATGTAGGAGGGACAGGTTTATTTGGTGGTAGATTTGATGGTAGAGAATTGGTTCCGCTAAGAGGTTACGAAAACGCTTCTACAGAAGGAGGCTCGGCTACAGATATTACACCAATTGGTGGTGGAACAATCTATAGCAGATATGCAGCAGAACTGAGATATCCTATTTCTATGAACCAAACTGCAAAGATTTTTGCATTAACTTTTGCCGAAGCAGGAAACACTTGGAACAATTATTCTTCATTTAATCCGTTTCAGTTAAAAAGATCTGTAGGAGTGGGGATTAGAGTTTACATGGGTGCATTTGGTTTAATAGGATTTGATTTCGCTTATGGATTTGATAAAACTATTGGTGGCTCAGAACCTTCAGGATGGCAGACTCACTTCTTGATGAACCAGTCATTATAACACACAATCATCATTAATATGAAAAATTTAAAAGTTTTTTTAATATTTTTAATATTTTTAACTGCTAATTCTGTTACATTTGCACAAAAAATAGGAGTGGTAGATACCAATTATATATTGAGTAAAATGCCACAGTATACAGAAGCACAAGCTAGATTAGAAGAACAAATCAAAGCTTGGGAAACAGAATTGCAAACCCTACAAGCAGAATATGATGCGAAAAAAGCCGCTTTTGAAAATGAAAAAGTACTTTTAGTAGGAGAGCAATTAAAACAAAGAGAGGCAGAAGTAAAAAATCTCGATAAAAAAATTAAAAAATTTATTGCTGAAAAATTCAGCGGAGAAGGAGAAATTAATAAATTTAGAGCCAATTTAGCAAAACCTTTTCAAGACCAAATTTGGAATGCCATCAAAACAGTTACAGAAAAAAATAGTTTGGGCATAGTTCTTGATAAAAGTAGTAATATGAGTGTTATTTTTCTTGACAAAAGATATGATTACACCGACAAAGTTTTAGACCAATTACTTAAAGGTCCTTCTAAAGAAGATACAAAAAGTAAAGACGCTAAAGCAAAAAATAAAAAATAGTAAAATAATAAACAATTTAAATTTTTAGAAAAACATGAAAAAATTAAGCGTATTATTTGCAGCAGTGATGATGTTTATGTCGTTCGGAGTTGCAAAGGCTCAGAAGATAGCTACAGTAGATGTGGCAGCTATTCTTAACATGATGCCAGAAAAAATAAAGGCTGACGAACAATTAAAAGCTTTCTCTACTGCTAAACAAGCAGAATTAGAAAAACTAGCGACTGCCTTCCAAGCAGATGTTCAGAAATATCAACAAGAAGGAGCTAAACTAACTGCTCAACAAAGAGAAGCTAAAGAAGCTGAATTGGGTAAAACTCAACAAAATCTTCAGCAAATGTCTCAGACTGCTCAAAAAGATTTGTTAGACAGACAAGATGCTGCTTACGCACCAATCGAAAAAAGATTAAACGATGCTATTACCAGAGCTGCTAAAGCAAACGGTTGGGATTTTATCTTTGATTCTGCAACTAATGGATTAATCTACAAAGCTGGTCCAGATGCTACAGCTGCTGTAAAAAAAGAATTAGGAATCTAATCTATATCCTAAATATTATAAAACCACCTTACCATAAGGTGGTTTTTTTATTTATTTTTGTACCATCATTCTTTATAAGAACATAAAGAACATTAATCTTAAATTATGAAAATGGAAAAAGAAGTTTCGAGTGTTGTAAAAATTAGATTCAGCGATTGCGACCCAATTGGTCATCTTAATAATGTAAAATATTTGGAGTACATGCTCAACGCTAGAGAAGATCATGTAGAAGAATTTTACGGCTTCACTTACGAAGATTATTTCAGAAGAACAGGTTGTACTTGGGTAGCGGTGCAGAATGAAATTGCCTATTTAAAAGAAGTAAAAGCAAATACCAAAGTTGTAATCAGCAGTAAAACCATCGAAATGTCTGACAGAATTTCTAAAGTGGAAATTCTGATGAAAGATGAAAACGAAAAAGAAGTTTTTGCAGTACTTTGGATAACGGTTATTTATTTCAATATGAAAACAAGAAGATCTGAAGCATTACCTCCAGAAACTAAAGAACTTTTTTCTCAATATTTGGTAGAAATTCCTCATCAAGAGTTCAAAGACAGAGTTCAATATTTCAGAATTTTAAATAAAGGATAAGATGGAGATAGAAAAAACACCTCTTTTAGATTGTTTTATTTTAAAACCGAAAATCTGGAACGATAACCGCGGTTATTTTTTCGAAAATTATAATAAAAATATTTTCCAAAAACTTTCTGGCAAAGAAGTAGATTTTGTTCAAGATAACCTTGCGTTATCACATTACGGAGCAATCAGAGGTTTGCACATGCAGCTACCACCTTATGCACAAGCTAAATTAGTTTATTGTGTACAAGGGAGAATTTTAGATGTTGCAGTAGATGTAAGAAAAGATTCTCCCACTTTTGGTCAATCTTTTGCTGTGGAACTCACCGAAGAAAACAGATGGCAATTATTTGTGCCAAAAGGTTTTTTGCATGGGTATTCTGTACTTTCAGAAACAGCATTAGTTGGATACAAGTGTGATGATTTTTATAATAAAGATTCAGAATGCGGCATTCACCCATTAGATAAAACCGTAAATATTGACTGGAGAATTCCAGCAGAGCAACAATTAATCTCCGAAAAAGATTTAAACGCTATTTCTTTTTTAGAACTTCCTGAAATTATTTTATAATGAAAAAAATTTTAGTTACTGGAGCAAACGGACAATTAGGACAATGTCTTCAGAAAATTTCTTCTCAATTTGAAGAATTCGAATTTATTTTTACAGATTCAGAAACATTAGATATTACCAATAAAGAAGAAGTAAATGATTTCTTTTGGCAAAATGCTCCTGATTTTTGTATTAATGCTGCGGCTTACACTGCGGTAGATTTAGCAGAGACAGATATAGAAAAAGCTTTTTTGGTAAATGCAGATGGTACAGAAAACTTGGCAGAAGCATGTGCAGAAAATAATGCGCAGTTTATTCACGTTTCTACAGACTATGTTTTTGATGGCGAAAATAATTTAGCATATACCGAAGAAGACTTTACCAATCCTTTGGGAGTTTATGGTGCGTCTAAATTAGCAGGAGATGAGTTGGCTTTAGAAGTAAATCCTTGTTCGGTTATTCTCAGAACTTCGTGGGTGTATTCAGAATTTGGCAAAAATTTTGTTAAAACCATGTTGAATCTTTTCGCAACCAAAGATGAATTAAATATTGTAGCAGACCAATTTGGTCAACCAACCAATGCCAATGATTTAGCCGAAGCGATTATGAAAATTATAAAATCAGAAAAAATCACACCTGGGATTTTTAATTTTTCTAATTTGGGCAGAATTTCGTGGTTTGACTTTGCGGAAAAAATTGCAGAACTTTCAGAAGCTAAGATTAAATTAAACGCAATCGAGACGTCGCAATATCCTACACCAGCAAAAAGACCGAAAAATAGCGTTCTAGATTTAGACAAAATTTCTAAAACCTATGGTATCCAATTAAAACCTTGGGAAGAAAGTCTAGAAGGCTGCGTTCAAATATTACAAAATAATTAAAATGAAAAAAATCTTACACATATATATAGTATTATATAGTAGTTTTTGTTTCTCACAGAATATATTCCTTACAGAAGCCAAAGAAATTCATGCTAATAATGATAAATTTTTGTATGCACTCACCGAAGAACCCAAAACAGATGCTCAATATTTAGGAAAAATAGAAGTTTCAGGATTTTCTAACGAAGATGCTGCTGTTTTTTCAGAAATTTATAAAAAAGCAAAATCTATCGGTGGCAATTCCTATTTTATGAAGCCTGCCGAAAATATAGAAGGCAATTCTACCTTTAATCCACATCACTATACACTATATATATATTATAAGGAAAAGCAAACTATTCCTCAAAAAGAAAATACAGTCTACCTTATTAATCCAGAAAAAGAAATAGAAGTAAGGATTAATAATAAAAAAATAAAGTTGCCACAGAGAAGTTTTCTTCAGTTAGATTTATCTCAACAAGAGATTACAGATATTTCAGTGGGTAAATTTTTAGGATCTAGAATAAAACTTCAGGCAAAAAATAACCAGCCTGAACAATATTTTCAGATTTCAGGGAAGAAAATCTCGACCAATTCACCAGCTTCTCCAGGGATAAATTATAAAACAGGAGACATTATGGCCCTCGAGAAATCCTTTGCAGAGTTTCTTTTAACTATATATCAGAAATTTTAGGAGCTGTTTCCCGCTTTCCACTGCAATCTTTTTGGCTCGTCAAAGCCTCTCGCCAAAAAAGGATTTCCGTTTCAATCGGGGCTAAATGGAGATTGCAAATTGATATTCCGAATTAAACATAAGGTAGAAGTAAATTTTTCCTATTAGTATTCAGTAAGTTGTGACTAATGTCATAAAAAAGTTGTAAATAAATTTGGGGATTGTGTAAAACTTCGTACTTTTGCAATCCCAAACAACGGGAAAGCGCAGGAGCTAATTAAGAAAATAAAGACGAGACGAAAACATAAAAATATTTAAAAAATATTTGGAAGTTTAGAAAAAAGAGTTACCTTTGCAGTCCCTTAAATGAGGGAGCGCAGAAGAGTAAAGTTTTTTTTTGAGAGAGATACATTAAGTTAAGCTAACATAATAAATAGTGCGACTGACGGTCTTGAAAAAAAATATCAAAAAAAGTTTTGTTGATTAGAAAATAATTAATACTTTTGCACTCGCAAATCAGAAACGTAAGATGACAGAAAAGTTTTCTGAGGCGCGAAAGAAAAAGAGATCTTTGAAATACAATATAACAACCAAGTAAAAAAAATAAACCAAAGCGAAGTCAACTTTGAGTGAGTCAGACAAACATACAATGGAGAGTTTGATCCTGGCTCAGGATGAACGCTAGCGGGAGGCCTAACACATGCAAGCCGAGCGGTATTGTTTCTTCGGAAATGAGAGAGCGGCGTACGGGTGCGGAACACGTGTGCAACCTGCCTTTATCTGGGGGATAGCCTTTCGAAAGGAAGATTAATACTCCATAACATATTGATTGGCATCAATTAATATTGAAAGCTCCGGCGGATAGAGATGGGCACGCGCAAGATTAGCTAGTTGGTGAGGTAACGGCTCACCAAGGCGATGATCTTTAGGGGGCCTGAGAGGGTGATCCCCCACACTGGTACTGAGACACGGACCAGACTCCTACGGGAGGCAGCAGTGAGGAATATTGGTCAATGGGTGCAAGCCTGAACCAGCCATCCCGCGTGAAGGACGACTGCCCTATGGGTTGTAAACTTCTTTTGTATAGGGATAAACCTACCCTCGTGAGGGTAGCTGAAGGTACTATACGAATAAGCACCGGCTAACTCCGTGCCAGCAGCCGCGGTAATACGGAGGGTGCAAGCGTTATCCGGATTTATTGGGTTTAAAGGGTCCGTAGGCGGACTTATAAGTCAGTGGTGAAAGCCTGTCGCTTAACGATAGAACTGCCATTGATACTGTAAGTCTTGAGTATATTTGAGGTAGCTGGAATAAGTAGTGTAGCGGTGAAATGCATAGATATTACTTAGAACACCAATTGCGAAGGCAGGTTACCAAGATATAACTGACGCTGAGGGACGAAAGCGTGGGGAGCGAACAGGATTAGATACCCTGGTAGTCCACGCCGTAAACGATGCTAACTCGTTTTTGGGCTTTAGGGTTCAGAGACCAAGCGAAAGTGATAAGTTAGCCACCTGGGGAGTACGCTCGCAAGAGTGAAACTCAAAGGAATTGACGGGGGCCCGCACAAGCGGTGGATTATGTGGTTTAATTCGATGATACGCGAGGAACCTTACCAAGACTTAAATGGGAATTGACAGTTTTAGAAATAGAACTTTCTTCGGACAATTTTCAAGGTGCTGCATGGTTGTCGTCAGCTCGTGCCGTGAGGTGTTAGGTTAAGTCCTGCAACGAGCGCAACCCCTGTCACTAGTTGCCATCATTCAGTTGGGGACTCTAGTGAGACTGCCTACGCAAGTAGAGAGGAAGGTGGGGATGACGTCAAATCATCACGGCCCTTACGTCTTGGGCCACACACGTAATACAATGGCCGGTACAGAGGGCAGCTACACAGCGATGTGATGCAAATCTCGAAAGCCGGTCTCAGTTCGGATTGGAGTCTGCAACTCGACTCTATGAAGCTGGAATCGCTAGTAATCGCGCATCAGCCATGGCGCGGTGAATACGTTCCCGGGCCTTGTACACACCGCCCGTCAAGCCATGGAAGCTGGGGGTACCTGAAGTCGGTGACCGTAAAAGGAGCTGCCTAGGGTAAAACTAGTAACTAGGGCTAAGTCGTAACAAGGTAGCCGTACCGGAAGGTGCGGCTGGAACATCTCATTTTAGAGCGTCATTAGACGTAAAACAAAATTAAAATAAGAACTTACTCAGTTCGCTTTGGTTTTTTACTGGTTGATATGTAAAAATACACCCCTAATCATTAGTAAGAGGGAAGAGATTTAAAGTCTCGTAGCTCAGCTGGTTAGAGCGCTACACTGATAATGTAGAGGTCGGCAGTTCGAGCCTGCCCGAGACTACTAAAGAATTAGAGGGGAATTAGCTCAGCTGGCTAGAGCGCCTGCCTTGCACGCAGGAGGTCAAGGGTTCGACTCCCTTATTCTCCACAGTTTTAGAGGTCTAATTTAAAAGTGACGAATAGAGCCAAAAACAATATTTGTTTATTAGACATTTAAGAAGCAAAATAGATCATTGACATTAACGATAAAGACATCACAAAGAGATAACCGAGCACTTTCGAGTGCCGAGTATAAAAATATACTAATATAATATTAGGAAAGAAATCGTTAAGGGCGTATGGCGGATGCCTAGGCTTTCAGAGGCGACGAAGGACGTGGTAAGCTGCGAAAAGCTGCGGGGATTGGCACACACGAATTGATCCGCAGATGTCCGAATGGGGCAACCCGGCATGTTGAAGACATGTCACCCAGCAATGGGAGCAAACCCGGAGAACTGAAACATCTAAGTACCCGGAGGAAAAGAAATCGAAGAGATTCCGTAAGTAGTGGCGAGCGAAAGCGGATTAGCCCAAAAGTCTTTATATGTTTAGAAGAATGTTCTGGAAAGAACAGCCATAGAGGGTGATAGCCCCGTAATCGAAAGGCATACATAGATGATAAATGAGTAGGGCGGGACACGTGAAATCCTGTCTGAATATGGGGGGACCATCCTCCAAGGCTAAATACTCCTGAAAGACCGATAGTGAACAAGTACTGTGAAGGAAAGGTGAAAAGCACTTCGAATAGAAGGGTGAAATAGAACCTGAAACCGTACGCCTACAAGCGGTCGGAGCACCTATATGGTGTGACGGCGTGCCTTTTGCATAATGAGCCTACGAGTTAATTTTACTAGCGAGGTTAAGGACTTCAGGTCCGGAGCCGGAGCGAAAGCGAGTCTGAATAGGGCGCATAGTTAGTAGGATTAGACGCGAAACCTTGTGATCTACCCATGGGCAGGTTGAAGCTCTGGTAACACAGAGTGGAGGACCGAACCGGTTGACGTTGAAAAGTCTTCGGATGACCTGTGGGTAGGGGTGAAAGGCCAATCAAACTGGGAGATAGCTCGTACTCCCCGAAATGCATTTAGGTGCAGCGTTGCGACAAGTTTATTAGAGGTAGAGCTACTGATTGGATGCGGGGGTTTCATCGCCTACCAATTCCTGACAAACTCCGAATGCTAATAAATGTTTCGCAGCAGTGAGGGCATGGGTGCTAAGGTCCATGTCCGAGAGGGAAAGAACCCAGACCAACAGCTAAGGTCCCCAAATATATGCTAAGTTGAAACAACGCGGTTGGACTGCATTGACAGCTAGGATGTTGGCTTGGAAGCAGCCATTCATTTAAAGAGTGCGTAACAGCTCACTAGTCGAGCGGTCCGGCATGGATAATAATCGGGCATAAGCATATTACCGAAGCTATGGATTTGTACAATAGTACATCTGGTAGGGGAGCATTCTATTTGCGCCGAAGCAGTATCGCGAGGTATTGTGGAGCGGATAGAAAAGAAAATGTAGGCATAAGTAACGATAAAGGGGGCGAGAAACCCCCTCACCGAAAGACTAAGGTTTCCTCAGCCATGCTAATCAGCTGAGGGTTAGTCGGGGCCTAACGCGAACCCGAAAGGGGTAGTGGATGGACAACGGGTTAATATTCCCGTACCTGTATAATAATAAAGTGACGGAGTTGGGAATTAGGTGCGTACTGACGGAATAGTACGTTGAAGTAACTGCGAGGTTACGATAGTACAGCAAGTCTTCGGATGCGCTGATAATCCTAAGGACCCGCTTCCAAGAAAAGCGATTTATACAGCCCGTACCAAAACCGACACAGGTAGTCGAGGAGAGAATCCTAAGGTGCTCGAGTGAGTCGTGGCTAAGGAACTAGGCAAAATAGTCTCGTAACTTCGGAAGAAGAGACGCCCCGAGCAATCGGGGCCGCAGTGAAGAGGCCCAGGCGACTGTTTATCAAAAACACAGGACTCTGCTAAATCGAAAGATGCTGTATAGGGTCTGACACCTGCCCGGTGCTGGAAGGTTAAGGAAGGTGCTTAGAAGTAATTCGAAGGCATTGACTGAAGCCCCAGTAAACGGCGGCCGTAACTATAACGGTCCTAAGGTAGCGAAATTCCTTGTCGGGTAAGTTCCGACCTGCACGAATGGTGTAACGATCTGGGCACTGTCTCAGCCACGAGCTCGGTGAAATTGTAGTATCGGTGAAGATGCCGATTACCCGCAATGGGACGAAAAGACCCTGTGAACCTTTACTATAACTTCGTATTGACTCTGAGTAAATAATGTGTAGGATAGGTGGGAGGCTTTGAAGCAGGCACGCTAGTGTTTGTGGAGCCAACGTTGAAATACCACCCTTTGTTTACTTGGAGCCTAACTTCGAAAGAAGGACATTGCGTGGTGGGTAGTTTGACTGGGGTGGTCGCCTCCAAAAGAGTAACGGAGGCTTTCAAAGGTACCCTCAGCACGCTTGGTAACCGTGCGTAGAGTGTAATGGCATAAGGGTGCTTGACTGTGAGACCTACAAGTCGATCAGGTGCGAAAGCAGGACATAGTGATCCGGTGGTTCCGTATGGAAGGGCCATCGCTCATAGGATAAAAGGTACTCCGGGGATAACAGGCTAGTCTCCCCCAAGAGCTCACATCGACGGGGAGGTTCGGCACCTCGATGTCGGCTCGTCACATCCTGGGGCTGGAGAAGGTCCCAAGGGTTGGGCTGTTCGCCCATTAAAGTGGCACGCGAGCTGGGTTCAGAACGTCGTGAGACAGTTCGGTCTCTATCTATTGCGGGCGTTAGAAGTTTGAGCGGAGTTGACTCTAGTACGAGAGGACCGTGTTGAACAAACCTCTGGTGTATCAGTTGTACCGCCAGGTGCACCGCTGAGTAGCTATGTTTGGAAGAGATAAGCACTGAAAGCATATAAGTGCGAAACTCGCCGCGAGATGAGACTTCTTTTAAGGGTCGTTGGAGATGACGACGTTGATAGGCTACAGGTGTAAAGGCAGTAATGTCATAGCCGAGTAGTACTAATTACCCGTAGATTTATAGCCTAATAGGCACTCGAAAGAGAAAAGGTTAGCTCTTTGTGAACGTTTTTATCGATAAAAAAGGAATTAGTTTTGAAAAGGCTAAGGATTTAGATTAAACTTAAGTCTTAAAACCTAACAACTAATCCCTCATATAAAGCCTTTAGGGTGGTTTTAGCAGAGGGGCTCACCTGTTCCCATTCCGAACACAGAAGTTAAGCCCTCTAGCGCCGATGGTACTGCTAACGCGGGAGAGTAGGTCGCCGCCAGTTTTTATTTTGAAATCCTCATCATGTAAATGATGAGGATTTTTTGTTTTTATACCTATTCTATCTAATCCAATCTCATCAAGCTATCATTTTGAAAGCTTAATACTTTAAATGAGAAAACACTCATGAAAATTGACTTGCTTATATAATTATAAATTATAAACATCAATTTATATTTGAAGAAAGAAAAGCATTAAAAAGCCTCTGTTCTAATAAAGGACAGAGGCTTTTTACTTTACAATTTTGTTTATGATTAAATATATTATACTTGAATTACTCCCAAATTAAACTTGTCTGTAATTGGAGAGTGATTTGCAGCTTCTATTCCTGTAGAAATCCATTTTCTGGTGTCTAAAGGATTGATAATAGCATCAACCCATATCCTAGCTGCCGAATATTCTACTTTAGTTTGTTTGGTGTAGTTCTGAGTGATTTTCTCTACAAGTTTATTATGCTCTTCTGTTGTAATTTCCTTTCCTTGTTTTTTGAGCGTAGATTCTTGAATTTGAACCAAAACTTTTGCTGCTTGGGAACCTCCCATAACGGCTAATTCTGCCCAAGGCCAAGAAACAATTAATCTTGGGTCATAAGCTTTTCCGCACATGGCATAGTTCCCAGCTCCGAAGGAATTTCCTGTAATAATTGTAAATTTTGGAACTATGGAGTTGGCAACTGCATTTACCAATTTTGCACCGTCTTTGATGATTCCTCCATGTTCTGATTTAGAACCTACCATAAATCCAGTGACGTCTTGTAAGAAAACCAAAGGAATTTTTCTTTGATTACAATTGGCTATAAATCTAGTAGCTTTATCTGCAGAATCTGAATAAATAACACCTCCAAATTGCATTTCACCTTTCCCTGATTTCACCATTTTTCTTTGATTGGCTACAATTCCTACGGACCAACCATCAATTCTTGCTGTAGCACAAATGATGGTTTTGCCATAATCTGGTTTGTATTCTTCGAATTCTGATTGATCTACAAGTCTTTTAATAATTTCATAAGTGTCATATTGTTCTGCCCTAGAAGCGGGGATAATACCAAAAATTTCTTCGGGATTTTCTTTTGGAGGAAAACTTTGTATCCTATCAAATCCCGCTTTTTCGAAATCACCAATGGATTTCATAATGTTTTTAATTCTGTCTAAAGCGTCTTTATCATCTTTGGCTTTGTAATCTGTAACTCCAGAAATTTCACAATGTGTAGTTGCTCCGCCTAAAGTTTCATTGTCAATATTTTCACCAATTGCAGCTTTTACCAAGTAACTTCCAGCTAAGAAAATAGAACCTGTTTTATCTACAATCATGGCTTCGTCACTCATAATTGGAAGGTAAGCACCACCTGCAACACAACTTCCCATAATAGCAGAAATTTGGATGATTCCCATAGCAGACATTTTTGCATTATTTCTAAAAATTCTACCAAAATGTTCCTTGTCTGGAAAAATTTCGTCTTGCATAGGAAGATAAACACCAGCAGAATCTACCAAATAGATGATTGGCAGTCTGTTTTCCATGGCGATTTCTTGCGCTCTAAGGTTTTTCTTTCCTGTAATTGGGAACCAAGCTCCTGCTTTTACGGTAGCATCATTGGCTACAACGATGCATTGTTTACCTGAAATTTTACCAATTTTTACAACTACTCCAGCACTTGGACAACCACCATGTTCTTCATACATTTCGTGGCCTGCAAAAGCCGCTATTTCTATCGCTTCATCATCATTATCAAGCAGATAAGCGATACGTTCTCTAGCGGTGAGTTTACCTTGTTCGTGCTGTTTTTGTAAAGCTTTTTCTCCGCCACCTTTTTTGATTTTGGCGTAGAGTTGATTAATTTCTGAAAGCCTGAGTTTATTAGTGTCTTCGTTTTTATTGAATTGTAAGTCCATAATTTATTTTGTGTCTCTAAAAATACACATTTTATAAAAAATAAGAAATGAATTCTGAATGAGATGTACCATAAATTTAAATTTAACTCTGAAAGTGTTTTTATGACCGAACTGCGCCCGTGATGGAGCCATTGTTGGAGCTCTCCCGAAATGAAATGGGAATGAATTTGGCTTTTCGGGAAGCGACTGGCGACAGCACGAAATTGGCGCCAAAAAAAATAAAAATTTAACTAATTTTTAAGAAATATTGAATCTTGTTTTTCCGTTATTGATAAAAAGAATTTAATGATTTATTTTTCCTAATTAGTTTTTATAGTTTATTATTTGAGCAACGCCCCGAATTTTCGAAGAAAATTCGGGGCGTGTTTATAGGAATGAATTAAGGAAACGCAATGATAAATAGAAAATTAATGATATTTTTGTACAGAAAATTTGAGATATGTATAAAACTTCTACTTTTAGGCTTCATTTGATTGTTTTTTTATGGGGATTTACTGCTATTTTGGGAAAACTGATTCATGCGAATGCAGAAGTTTTGGTTTTTTACAGAATGCTTTTTGCATCGTTTTTTCTCTATTTATTCATTAGGATTATCAAAAAAGACAGCATAAAAGTTTCTAAGAAATTGCTCTTAAAATTAGTAGGAATAGGAAGTTTAATGGCATTTCACTGGTTGTTTTTCTTCAGTTCTATTAAGGTTTCTAATGTATCTATTGCGCTGAGTTGTCTGGGAACATCTACCTTGTTTGCCGCACTACTAGAACCTCTTATTTTTAAAAGAAAAATAGACGTATCGGAGATTGTGATGGGAATAGTAATTGTGATTTGTATTTCCTTAATTTTCAAAGTAGAATTTCAATATAAACTAGGGATTATTTACGGTTTAATTTGCGCTTTACTTGGAACGATTTTTTCAGTTTTTAACGGAAAATTATATGGCAAAACATCATCTGGGAATATTATTTTCTATGAAATTTTCGGAGGTTTTCTGGTGATTAGTTTGTATTACGTTTTTTCTGGTCAAATTTCACAAATTGGCGAAATAAGTTACCGTGATTTAGCGTTATTAACTTTATTGGCGAGTGTTTTTACAGCATATCCTATGTTTGAGTCAGTGAATCTGATGAAGTATATTTCACCGTTTACCTTGATTCTTACAGTAAATTTAGAGCCTATTTATGGAATTATATTGGCTTTTTTTATCTTTGGAGAATCAGAAAAAATGAGTGCTGTTTTTTATGGAGCTTCTTTGGTCATGATTTTGGCAATTGTTATTAACGGAGTCATTAAAGCCAGAAAAAAATCCAAAGAAATAGCAATAGAAAACACTCAAGAGTGATATTATACAAATTTGATGAAAAAATATTTACTTCTTTTAACCTTTTTGTCAGTTATTGGCAACGCACAAATCGTAAGAAAATATTCTAACGAATTTCTCAATATTGGAGCTGGCGCCAGAGGTTTAGCAATGGGAGGCGCTGTGATTTCTAATCAGAATGATGTCTATGCTCCGATGTGGAATCCAGCTGGTTTAACCGAAGTAGAAAGTGATTGGCAAGGCGCAGCAATGCACGCAGAATATTTCGAATCTATTGCGAAATACGATTATATTTCTTTTACCAAAGCGCTCGATTCTAAAGATGGCGTTTTGGGAATTTCTATTGTGAGATTGGGTGTGGATAATATTTTGAACACTACTCAGATGATAGACTCTGAAGGAAATATTGATTATGATAAAATTTCTAAATTTTCCACTTCAGATTACGCGGGAATTATTTCTTATGCTTTTCGTCCTGGTGGAAACCAAAAATTAAGCGTGGGAATTAATGCCAAAATCGTTTATCGAAATATTGGGAAATTTGCCAATGGTTTTGGTTTTGGGTTTGATGTAGGAACGATTTATCGTGCAGATTCTGGTTACCAATTTGGAGCTATGCTGAGAGATGCCACTACTACGGTTAATTTTTGGAGCATCAACCAAAAAGAATTGTCAGCAGTAGTAAACGGAGAAGAATTCAATCCCGCTCCGAAAGATAAAATGGAAATTACCATGCCTAAACTGAATCTAGGCGTTTCTAAAAATTTTGAAATCAACAGAGATTTAGAATTATTGCCAGAAGCTGGTCTTAATGTAGATTTTGCCAAAACCGCCGCAGTCATTTCTACCGATTTTGCAAGTATTTCGCCTTATTTGGGTGCGGAACTCAGTTTCCAGAAAATGATTTTTGTAAGAGCTGGTCTCAATAGATTTCAAACCGTGACCGATATAGAAGACCTAAAACGCAAAGTTTCTATGCAACCAAGCGCTGGAATTGGTATCAAATACAAGGGACTTACGCTAGATTACGCCATCACCAATACTGGAATTGGCGGCAGCAATTATTTCTCGAATTTCTTTTCTCTGAAATTGGATATGAGGGATTTTAGATATTAGAAGCAACCCGTTTTCAGTTTTTAATCACGTTTTCACCTGCTTTCGCCACTCGCTTTTTTGTTTTTTTTAGATTCTTCGAATTCTCTCAGAATGACAAAAAAAAAACAAAAAGAGCTCAAACAAAGGCTCAATCAGGGCTATTTTTCACTTTCATTTCTTCGTAAGCACGTTTTTTCAGAAAATTAATTTCATTAGAACTTATTTATTTTTTACATTTACTTCACTAAAATTTCTCACAATGAAAAAATCATTTGCACTTGCTTTCTTGTTTTTCACTCTTATATTTTCCGCTCAAAATATTACCGATTACGAATACATTTATGTTCCTAAAAAGTTCAAAGATTTTGAAGCAAATGAATATAATCTCAATACCCTTTTGAAAAAATCTTTAGAAGCAAAGAAATATAAAGTAATTCAAGATGACATTGTAAATTGGCCTTTAGAATTAAGACAAAATCCTTGCAAAGTTTTAAATGCAGATTTGCTTAATGATTCTAACATGTTCAGAAACCGACTGAAATTACAGTTTTCGAATTGTGAGAAAAACGTAGTTTTTGAAACCAAAGGCACTTCTATGATTAAGGATTTCGAATTAGGATATCAAGATGCGATGGCTATTTCACTCAAAAAATTACAAAATTCTCAACCTAAAGAAATAGAAGTTTTAGCAAAACCAAAAGAAAAAACCGTAATAGAAACTGTTGTAGAAAAGCCAGTTCAGTCTGTAGTAGCTTCTCCAAATTCTGCAATTCCAGAAGTTTCTAAAAAAGCAGAAAGTTACAGAAATGGAGCAATGAGTTTCCAAAAAATTCAGATTTCTAAAGATCAATTCATTTTGGTAAGTTCTAGCAGTTCTGTTCCTTTTGCCACTTTTAAAAATACTACAAAATCAGATGTTTACAGAGTTACTTTAGAAAATGGAATTTCTACCATTGGTTACTCAGAAAACGGAAATCTAATCATAGAAATCCCAACCAGTGATGGGAATTATAAGAAAGAAGTTTTTACAACGAGATAACAAATTAATATCGATTAATATTTTTATGAAAAAATATATTATTATCCTATTACTTTTTAATATATCATTAAACGCACAAAAAATAGGTATTGTTGAAAAGTTTAAGTCTAATTTACAACACGCACATGCTTCTTTAGTTATTGGTGAAAACACAAAAGTTGTAGAAGATTTGAATTATGACATTAAGCCTCATATTGATTCAATTTTTATGAATAAAAATATTCAATTTGAAAAAATAGAAAATTTTGATTTTTCAATAATAAATGGTTATAATGGGGTTCACTTAAATTGGAATAAAGAGATTGAGGAAAAACTTAAAAAATTTTGTTTAGATAACGGAATCGATGGACTCATTCTTTTATTTTCAGTTAATGATCCAAAATATTCCATTCAGCCTAATCGAACATTATATAAACAAAATTTTGATTTTGGAATAATCACAAGTGGAGGCATAAAAAAACAACTTTATTTTTTTAATAATTTAAAGATATTATATTACACGGTCAAATCTAACAGGTTAAACTATCCAATTTTAAAAAGAGATGAATCTCTTTCAATTACACAAAATTTTAAAAAGTATGACGAATTCGTTTTTGACACAAAAACAAAAAAACTATTAAATCCAGAAAAGGCAAAAAAAGACTTTTTAAAAGATTTTTTTTATAGAATTGATGCTAGTTTTAATGAAGTGTTTAGAGAAATTAAAAAGTAAGTTTAAGAATTAAAAAACTCCCAAACTACTTTCCCTTTCTGTTTCCCAAGAATTTCTTCCAAAGTTTCTAGGTTGGCTTCTTTTACCCGTTTTACAGATTTTAGTTTTTTCAGAAGCAATTCTATGGTTTTTTCGCCCACTCCAGGGATTTCTTCCAACTCAGATTTTATGGTATTGTTGGTTCTGCGAGTTCTGTGATGTTTAACACCAAAACGGTGCGCCTCGTCTCTTACTCTTTGCAGAATTTTCAAAGTTTCAGATTTTTTATCCAAATACAACGGAATTGGATCTTCTGGAAAGAAAATTTCCTCCAAACGTTTTGCAATTCCCACAATCGTAATTTTTCCGTACAATCCCAGTAATTTCAAGCTTTTCACCGCAGAAGAAAGTTGACCTTTTCCACCGTCAATCAAAATCAATTGTGGGAGATTTTCACCTTCATCGAGCATTCTCTTGTAACGTCTGTAAATCACTTCTTCCATCGTGGCAAAATCATTTGGACCTTCCACTGTTTTTACGTGGAAAATTCTGTAATCAGATTTACTAGGTTTTCCATCTTTGAAAACGACACAAGCCGAAACAGGATTACTTCCTTGAATATTAGAATTGTCAAATCCTTCAATATGTCTAGGTTCTACTGGCATTCTGAGCAGTTTTTGCATTTCTGCCATAATTCTGTTGGTGTGTCTTTCTGGATCTACAATTTGAACTTGTTTCAGTTTTTCGAGTCTGTATTCTTTGGCGTTTTTTTCAGAAAGTTCTACAATTCGTTTCTTATCACCCACTTTTGGAACGATGAGTTTTATATTCGGAATTTCTATATTCAAATGAAAAGGAAGCAAAATTTCTTTGGATTCCGAAGCAAATTTTTGTCGGATTTCTATGAGTGCTTCTTCCAAAATTTCTTCATCGGTTTCCTCCAGCATTTTTTTGATTTCTGTAGTGAAACTTTGCACAATATTTCCGTTTCTGATTTTAAAGAAATTCACATAAGCTGCGGTTTCATCACTCGTCATTCCGAAAACATCTACATCATCTATATTTGGATTTACAACCGTATTTCTCGCCTGGTAATCTTCTAAAATATCTAATCTTTCTTTTACATTTTGTGCTGCTTCAAACTCTAAATTGGCAGCAAAACGAAACATTTCGTCTTCTAAATATTTCCTTGCTTTTCGGAAATCTCCTTTGATAATTCCACGGATGGCGTCTATTTTTTCATCATAACTTTCCAGACTTTCTAAGCCTTCACAAGGACCTTTGCAATTTTTGATGTGATATTCTAAGCAAACTTTATATTTTCCATCTTCAATTTTTTGGGGAGCCAAATCAAGACTGCAAGAACGAATTTTATACAAATTTTTAATCGTTTCCAATAAGATTTTAGCAGGACGAACTTTGGCGTAAGGTCCGTAATATTCACTTCCATCTTTAATGATGGTTCTGGTCAAAAAAACACGTGGGAAATTTTCGTTTTTAATACAAATCCACGGGTAGGTTTTGTCGTCTTTCAACATGACATTGTAAAATGGCTGATGTTCTTTTATCAGATTATTTTCTAATAAAAGCGCGTCATATTCAGAGTTTACAACGGTCGTTTCTAATCGTACGATTTTAGAAACCATAATTCTGGTTCTGTAACCGTTTTGATTTTTATTGAAATAAGAAAGCACTCTTTTCTTCAAATTTTTGGCTTTCCCTACATACAAAAGTTGTCCGTTTTTATCGTAATAACGGTAAACTCCGGGTTCTGAAGGAAGTGTTTTGAGTTGAAGTTCGAGGTTAGAATTCATTGAACAAAAATAGTGAAAAAGATTTGAGGTTGGCGATACGAGTTTCGAGATTTTAACGTTTCATACAACCATCTTAATTATTTTTTCTCTACTATTTTGTTTCCATTGCTTCAATATAAATCGCTTTTCCTCTTGGCAAAAGAACAGGTTCTACAAATGGTTGTTCTTCTAAAATTTTCACAGAAATGATGGCAGATTTATCCAAAAGGAGATAATCTTTTTCATCTACAAAATGTTTGTTGAGCACAATTGGCAAGAATTGGTCTGCTTTTGAAATTTTAAATTCTTTAACAATATTTCTAAAATTTAGAAATTGAGTATTTGGTTTAGTTGTAAAGATTAAAACTCCATTTTTTGCTCTATAACCATATAATCCCGTTGCTCTTTCTCCTTTTATAACATTAATACTTTCAATGTTTTGAACATTAATAGCAGAGCAATCAGAAAAAGTTGGCATTCCGTCAATTACATAAAGTACATTTTGGAAGTTATTGTTATCCCGTATTTTTACATTCTGAGAGTTGTTAGAAATAATTTTTTCAAGGTTATTTTCTTGAGCAAAACTCATTTGAGCAAAAGACAAAGCAAGGAAAAATAATAATTTTTTCATGGTATTAATTTTTTATAAAGTTACAAATAAATCAATTCGGCTCCACCGATTTTTCTGCCGAGATTTTCCATTGCAGATTGGTATAAATCAATTTGTTTTTGGTGTTTTTCTGACGGATTTCCGGTTTTAAAATCAATTATAAACCAAGCGTCATCTATTTTCACCATTCTATCTGGTCTGTAAGTTTTTCCTTCAATCATCAATTCTCTTTCGCTTAAAATTTCTTGGTTTTCAGCAAAATATTTCGGATGTTTTTCGATAATTTCAAAAATTCTTTCAGCGATTTCAGATTTTTCAGTTTCAGTAATTAATCCTTCTAAAAGATAAGATTTCAAAACTTTTTCTACATCATTTTTGGCGTTGATTTTCGCTAAAATTTCATGCGTGAAAATTCCGTTTCTTACTTTTTCGTTTCTTTCCTGATAATTTTTAGAAGGTGTTGCAATCGTAATGTTGGCAGATTTTTCGTGCTTTTGAGTGAGAGAAGAAATCTGTTGAGAAACGTGTTGTTTTTCTTCTTTCTTACTTTGTTTTTTCAAAGCATTTTCATCAATTTTAAAGACATCAAAACTGTCTAAATTTTCTGTGTTTTTAGATTTCAAGAAATCATAAATTTCAATGTTTGATGGTTTTTCTACGCCTGTTTTACTGTCTGTTCCAGGTTTTTGAACGTAAAGAAAAAGCTGTTCTACAGGTCTGGTTGTGGCTACATATTGCAAACACAATCTGTCGATGAAATTTTTGTAAGCATTTTCTTCGTTAAATTCAGAAATTTGGTCATCGTAGGTTTGTAATTTTTTGTCAAAACCACCAATATTTACCGATTTCAAAGCGGTATTTTCTTCCAAAGAAAACCAATCTTGAATTTTAGAGTCTTTATGTGCATTTTCCATCGGCAGAAAAACGATAGGGAATTCCAGACCTTTCGCTTTGTGAATGGTCATTAATTGAATGGCATCAATGTTTTCCGAAGCTTGAATGCTCGTATTTTTGCCTTCTTCCTCCCAAAAATTAAGAAAATCTTTCAAAGTTGCACCAGCATTTTGGGTGTAATTGTAGAGCAATTCTAAAAAATTGAGCAAAAAATCGGTTTCTTTATTTTTCACCGAAAATTCGTGGATGTAATATTCTATAAAATTGTACAAATTAAGATGCGGAAAATCTTCCTGTTTCAGCGCAACTCCATATTTTTCTTTGATGAAAGTTTCAATATCTTTTTTGTTTTCAATGTCTAAAATTTCTTTCATTTCTACCGAAAAATCTTGCATTGTTATTCTTCCAGATTTTTCTAATTCGTACATCATTTTCACTAAAAATCTTCTGTTTTTAGGGAAAGTTTCCCAATACAAAAACTGAATCAAAGCTCGAATCGTTCCCGAAAGTTCAAGTGTTAAACCTTTCTCTGAAATGGTTTTAATATACGTTTCTTCGCCTTTATAGTTCACTTTTAGGTTTCCCAATAATTTAGAAAAATTGAAAATATCATTATTTCCACGGCAAAGAATGGTGATGTCTGAAAACTCAAAACCATTATTAATGCACTCTTGCAAGTCTTGTTGCATTTTTTCGGTGCAATCTTGGTAATAAATTTCCTTCAAATCGTTTTCTAAAAAATGTACTTTCACTCTGCCTTCTTTTTCAGAAAAAGCGCTTTGTTCAGCATCTTTCCCGAATAATTTTGCGTGTTCTTCATTCAGGTAATTTCCGTAGAAATGGTACAATTCATTGTTGAATTTCACAATAGTTTTGGCACTTCTAAAGTTTTGTTGAAGCGTCTCAATTTCCACTTCAATTGGCGAAAAATCTTTTTTATTGATAATGTCGAGCATTATTTCTGCATTTCCACCTCTGAATCTATAAATACTTTGTTTAGGATCGCCAACTAACGTAAAACTAGAATTTTCGGTAGCGATATTGTGGTCGCGAAGCGGAAGAAAATTCATCCATTGCAACGCGGAAGTATCTTGAAATTCATCAAAAAAATAATGCTGAAACTGTGTTCCCACTTTTTCATAAATGAATGCAGAAGGTTCGTTTCGAAGGTTTTCATTAATCAAAACATTGAATTTTGAAAGCAAAACCAAATCGTTTTCATCTTCAATTTGTTGTAATTGGTCTTGAATTTCTTTATTGACTTTCAAAGGCAATAATGCTCGTAAAATTTTCTCTTTTTTCTCTCCGAGAATATAATTTTGAATAATTTTTCTGCGACTTTCAATTAAAGTTTCTAAAATTCCAAAAATTTCAGATTCTTTGTTTTTGCCTTTTCCAGAAGCACCTTTAGCAGCATTATTTAAGAATTTTTCTTCGTTTACAGGAAAAGGAAAATCTCTTTTCCCCGAAGCAAATTCAATTATTTTTTTGAAAAAACCTCCAATTCCATTCGCTCCCTGTGCAAAATCATCGATTTCTAAACCATTGTTTTTAATTAAATCTAAAGAATCTTGGGCAATTTTTTTAGAAATTTCTTTAAGTTCTTTAATTTCTTTTCTGATGTTATTTTTGGTGTTTTCGTAGGCTTTCCAATCGAAATCTTTATTTTCTTCGAGCCAATGATAATGCTTGTCGTTTACAAATTCTTTAGCAGAATCTAACAAAGTTTTATTAATGTTTACACGCTCGTTTTGGTCGAGACTGTAATTTACATAATCCAAAAAAGCTTCGGAAATTTGTTCGTCTTCGCCAATTTTATTGAGCATTTGATCCACCGCTTCAATCAAGAAAGGTTCTGGCTGAATTTCGAGGTTGAAATTCTGCGCCAAACCCAATTCGTAAGAAAAACTTCTCACCAATTTTGCATTGAATTTATCAATCGTGCCGATGTTTAAAGTAGAATAGTTGTGCAAAATATAATCCAACACTTTTTGCGAACGCTGGTGTAAATCGTCTAATGTAATTTTCTTGCCTTGTTCTTCAAATTTTTGTTGAATTCCGAGCAATTTATCGTTTTCGGCGTAGTTTTCTTGGGTAAATTCTTTGAGCCAAGAAAGAATTCTTTCCTTCATTTCGTTGGCTGCTTTATTGGTAAACGTCAATGCCAAAATATGACGAATAGCGTCTTTTTGGTAAGAATTTTCAAGGCAAATCATCAACACTCTTTGTACCAAAGTGTAGGTTTTGCCAGAACCGGCAGAAGCATTGATGGCGATGTATGGTTTCATTTTACTAATTTCTTGAAATTTTTTGGAAATAAAAAATCCGTTCAATTTTTTTGAACGGATTTTAAGTGCATTTACACAATTCTATTTCACAATAATAGTGTGACTAGGTAAAGTTTTACTCTTATAATAAGCAGCAGCGATATCTTTTATTGCATTTATTCTTGTTTTTTCTAATGAAACTGCATCGTTGTGTAATTTCATAAGTATGTCTAAATCTTTTTTTTCTTCTGCGGAAATTTTATTTTCAACTGATTTTATTAACGCATTGCTTTGTGTGTTGCATGGTGATGTGCTATCAATTTGTGTGAGATTTTCTAAAGCAAGAGAATAATTTTTTTCAGCAATTGATGCTTGAGCTTGTTTTATAAAAGAATTACAGTTTTTCTTTTGATAATTTTTATATGTTTCTAATGCTTTATTTTGAGCATTATTATAGCAAGAGGCACTTTCTGGAACCGACATTATTAGCGCTAAAGCTTCTTCATATTGTCCAGTTTTTTCTAATGAGCTTGCTCTATTAATAATAGAACTACAGTTTTGTTCATAGTATTGATTAATTTTTGATTTACTTTTTTCAATGAAGTTTGAAATTGAAGAATCATTAGAAGACAAAGAATTAATAGCATTATTAATCGCTATATCTGTAGTTTTTCCTGTTCCTTTTAAATCTTTAGAAAGAGAAGCGAAAATTTTCTGAGTCTGGTCTTGTTTTATTAAAATTTGAAGTGTGATTTTGGTAACATTAATATTTTGCATGCCACCTTCTACAATTTCATTATTATTAATTATAATATTAGGCTCTATTATTAGACCATTGTTATAACCAGAAGCTGCTATTCCGTTTTCTGCTAGAATTTGAATGAGTTTTCCTTCAACTTTTTTTAGAATACTTTGATCAAAAGTATTGAACTGATCTTCATTAAAAGATATTCCCAAATACAATTTTCCTATATCTGATTTGTTTTGAGCAAAGAAAATAAATGATACAAATAGGAAAACAAGTGATATTGTTTTTTTCATAATCTTTATTTAATAGTTATGTAAATTGTATTGCCTTTAATATCTTTTTCAACTTGTAGATTTAAGCTTCTGAAAAATTTAAAAATTTCTAATGCAAATTTATTTGGGTTATAATTTTTGCCAGTGCTATCTTTTAGTGGAATTTTCACATCATCAAAAATCATTCTTAAATCTGTGGTTCCTTGAATGTGATAGTTGTTTTTGTAAGCATTTTTTTCCATCCAAAGCTCTATTTGGTCAGATAGTGGCAGGTTTTCTGGTGCAATTTCAGAAGACATTTTTGTAGCAGAAGCTTGCGAAAAACTGATATCAACATTTACAGATTTACCGTTGTTTACAATATCTGTAAATTTGGTTTGCATTACGTTTAAAAAATCTTGCGAAATACTTTCTGCAGCTTTGGTAGTGAGTTTAGCAAAATCATCAGTATAGAATTTTCCACTTTCACCTACTTTATTAGAGAGTGAATTTCCTGTGGATGCTTCGTAAGCTGTAAGGACAAGATTTATAGAATTGCCAGATGCAGAACGATTTTCGTTTACTTCAGCTTGTACATAAACATCAGCGCCAGACATTTGAATTATTTGGTCTTTTACATCTGTTTGATTGTCTGAAGTGAAAATGTTATTATCTTTTGCAGATTTTAGTTTTGCAACAAAATCAACTGTTGTAAATCCGCGAGAGTCAAAAGCTTCTTTTATTTTGGTTAAAGCAATTCTTTTGTTTACATCGTTTTCAAGAATTGTTCTTAAATCTTCACCTTCTTTTACATAAGGGATAACCATAATTTTTGGTTGCACAGTTTGCACTTGAGGAGAATTTGTTTGCGCTTCAATTTTAGTGAAAAAAGCGAATAACAATATAATAAATGAAAACTTAAAAATATTAGTATTTGTCATTTTAATAACCGAATTTTCTGATGATTGAGTTTTGTTCTAAATCTAATCTTATAGCTTTCAAATTAATTATAATTCTATACGAGCCATTAGAATTTTTAGTAGATGAAGTAATGAAAGATTTATATCTGTTTTCTTGGAAAAAATCTTTGAAATATTCAGGAAATTTTTTTTGAGTTTCAGTTTCTGAAGTATTAATTAATGGGATTGTTTGACTGCTATTTGGAAATCCTCTGAAAAGTAACTGATGAATAGCAATATATTCTGGATTTTTTGCATTTACATCAATAATGACAGCATTTTCTGTAGATTCAATAATTTGCGTGTTTGAAATAGTGTTTGCTGACTTACAATTTATCACAAAACTGAAAATACAAAAAAGGAATAGTTTATAATATTTCATTTTATTTTTTTATAGTTAGTGTACATTCTAGCTTCTTTTGTTCAGAAAAATTAGATAAAATTATCGGAGAATATTTTTTGTTGGTAACAGTTGCTTCACTAAAACTTTCGCCTGCTAAATTTTCAATTTCAATAGTTCCAATTTTTGTTGGGTAGTTTTGTCCGTCAATTAATTCTATAGATTCTACAGTTAATGTGTCTCCTATTTTTAGTCCAACATTTTTTCCAATATTCAAAAGTACTTTTATATATTTAGTGTCTTCAGAGTTAAGTATTTTTATGATTTTTCCCTTTATAGGGAAATTCATTTTAAAGTATTGATTGATTTCTTCCTGAATAGAATTCATTGCGTATTGTACAGCACTTTCTGCTGATAGCATTAATTCACTTGCTTTTCCTTCAAAACTTGTAGCGTCAGTACTCAAGCCAGTTGCAACGTCTACTATTTTCATTTGAAAGGCTACACTTGCTTTATATCCAGTAATCTCGCCAACTGAATTTTTTATTGCATACACAGGGATTTTCGTGATGTGACCAGTTATTATTTTTTCTGCAGCTAAACTTGCGCCTTGTTCTACAACGTTTTTACTGTCTAAAAAAGCTTCTGATTTTTGAAGTTCTAATTCCTCTTTTACTTTATCGGAACTAGTCCTATCAACGACCCTGAATCTTTTTGTGTTAGTGAGCATTTCAACAACTTTTTCAGTAACTAATTTGACAAAACGTGGGTTTTCATCACAAGTAAATGCAGCAACACCTACAACAGGTCTTTCGTCTTGTTGTGAAAAAAATGACTGTACTAATAATAGTAAAAAAGTTAAAATAAAATATTTTTTCATTTATAGATTATTTCCTGAGGATATTGTACCTATTATATTTTTAATAGCTTTAGCTTGGAAAAGAGACTCTTCTCCTAATAGAGATATTGCCGTTTTAGCATAGTTTAGAGATGACAGAATCTTGGGTAATTTCAATGGGTTTTTAATGCTTGAGGTTTCGCTAGTAACATTGGGAACAAGAGCACTTATTTCTTGTATTTTTTGTGTTTGTTTAAGTATTCTTGTAGCTAGTTCTTTGCATTCTTCTAAACTAGGTTTTTTTATTGTTACATCTGCTACTCCATCTTTTGTCTCACCAATTGATCTATAATATAAATTTTGCAGAAGAGGAGTAATATTAGTTGATTCTAAAGCCACTTCCCCTATATTTACTGTTAAATTATCTAATGATGCTACAGAAGTAGATTTAGGAGATTCAAGTTTTGAAATTTTTTCAATTCTTTCTATTGATTGTGCTATTTCTTCTTTTGTTTGTCCATTTAAAAAGTTAGCTCCAATAAGTACAATACTCAAAAATGTAATAAATTTTTTCATAGTAAAATATTTTTGTAAAAATAAAGATGGAAAAAAAAAGCACATTACGGTTTTCCGTATTTTTGATAAAAAATAAATAGTATTTTATATAAAAAAATCCGTTCAATTTTTTTGAACGGATTTTAAAATTTATTGTTTTAGCGACACGCTGTTACATCATTCCTGGCATTCCTCCTCCCATTGGTGGCATAGCACCTTCAGGTTTTGGTACTTCTGTGATTACACATTCTGTAGTTAATAGCATTCCTGATACAGAAGCAGCGTTTTCTAAAGCAACTCTGGTTACTTTAGTTGGGTCTATAATTCCTGCTTCTAGCATATTTACATATTCATCAGTTTTAGCATTATAACCGAAATCTTCGCTTCCTTCTGCTACTTTAGCAACGATTACAGAACCTTCACCACCTGCATTTGCAACGATTTGTCTCAATGGTTCTTCGATGGCTCTTTTCACGATTTTGATACCAGTAGATTCATCTTGATTAGCTCCAGAAAGGTTGTCTAGTGCAGAAATTGCTCTTACTAAAGCAACACCACCACCAGCTACAATTCCTTCTTCTACTGCAGCTCTAGTTGCGTGAAGCGCATCATCAACTCTGTCTTTTTTCTCTTTCATTTCTACTTCAGAAGCAGCACCTACATACAATACAGCAACACCTCCAGCTAATTTAGCCAATCTTTCTTGCAATTTTTCTTTATCATAATCAGAAGTAGTAGATTCCATTTGAGCTTTAATTTGGTTTACTCTACCTTTGATTTCTTCTTCGTTACCAGCTCCGTTTACGATGGTTGTATTGTCTTTATCGATAGTTACTTTTTCTGCTCTACCTAACATTTCAATCGTAACATTGTCCATATTGAAACCTCTTTCTTCAGAAACAACTTGTCCGCCAGTTAAGATAGCGATGTCTTCTAACATTGCTTTTCTTCTGTCTCCGAAACCTGGAGCTTTAACGGCAGCAATTTTAAGAGAACCTCTTAATTTGTTTACTACCAAAGTTGCTAAAGCTTCGCCTTCTACTTCTTCAGAAATAATTAAAAGAGATTTTCCTTGTTGAGCAACTGGTTCTAGAACTGGTAATAATTCTTTCATTGAAGAGATTTTTTTCTCAACCAAAAGAATATAAGGATTGTCTAATTCAGCCACCATTTTCTCAGCATTAGTTACGAAATATGGAGATTGGTAACCTCTATCGAATTGCATACCTTCTACTACATCTACAGTAGTATCAGTACCTTTTGCTTCTTCTACAGTGATTACACCTTCTTTACCTACTTTTGAGAACGCTTCAGCGATTAATGAACCGATAGTATCGTCATTATTTGCAGAAATAGAAGCTACTTGTCTGATTTTTTCAGCAGAATCACCTACAGATTGAGATTGAGATTTAAGATTTTCTACAACAGCAGTTACTGCTTTGTCGATTCCTCTTTTTAAATCCATAGGATTAGCACCAGCAGCTACGTTTTTAAGACCTTCTCTTACGATAGCCTGAGCTAAAACTGTAGCAGTAGTAGTTCCGTCACCAGCAATATCATTGGTTTTAGAAGCTACTTCTTTCACCATTTGAGCACCCATATTTTCTACTTTATCTTCTAGCTCAATTTCTTTAGCTACAGAAACCCCATCTTTAGTTACGTGAGGAGCACCAAAAGCTTTTTCAATCACTACGTTTCTTCCTTTAGGACCTAAAGTTACTTTTACTGCATTTGCTAATGCATCAACACCTCTTTTTAGAGCGTCTCTTGATTCAATATCGAATTTAATTTCTTTTGCCATAATTTTTAGATTTTAAGTTACTAGACACAAGAGCCTAGATTTTTAAATTTTTTAAAATTTCTTGATTCTTGGATTAGCCAATGATTCCTAATAAATCACTTTCTCTTACAATTAAATAATCTTTACCGTCTAGTTTTAATTCTGAACCGGCATATTTACCGTAAAGAACTCTATCGCCAACTTTTACAGTCATTGGTTCGTCTGGTTTTCCGTTGCCAACAGCAACTACAGTTCCTTCTTGTGGTTTTTCTTTTGCGGTATCAGGGATAATGATTCCTGAAGCTGTTTTAGTTTCTGCTTGTACAGGTTCTACTAAAACTCTGTCTGCTAATGGTTTAAAATTTACTGACATATGTATAATTATTTTTAAATTTTCTGTGATGGAATTCTCCAATTTTGTGCCAATGGCAATTCTGCATTATAAATTGAAAATTGAGAGATAATTTGGCAGATTTTTCTCAAATTGGAGTGAAATTTTGGCAGAAAAAAGCCACTCAATTTTGTGAGTGGCTTCAGGGTTATATCAATTATTTAAGGTTTAATTTTTCTTTCCTGCGGCTTGCATTGGGTTTACCATTCCAGCAGCAGCTCCTCTTCTTCTGTTTTCTTGGTTCTGTTTGAACACTTGGAATTTAGAAGTGCTTTCTGGTGTAACTTTATCAGCGGTCCATAGGTTATTAGTGGTGTCAATATCGGCAGTTTCTAACATTGGGTCTAATTGAATTGACTTTAATTTTTTGTCAAAATAGTATGTTTTAGAAACTTTTTTCTCGTCTGATCTCCAGATTTGCGCTGGGATTTTGTCATTTAATTTAGTTCCATCTTCGAAAGTGAATTCTAAAATAAGAGGCATTACCATTCCTCCTTTGTTAGAGAAGTCAATTTGGTAGCCTGTGATATTTTTTAGACTTTCTCTTTCTTTAGTGTCAAGATTTTTCGGAGCGTCACCTTTTATGGTGTATTCTTTTTGAGTGTCTACTTTTTCTAAACCTCTTGCGTATCTCCAGTAGAAATCTCTTAAAGATTGGTCTTCATCAGTTTTGAAAGTAATTTTCTTATCTTCTTTATTTCTGATTTTAGAAATATCTTCGAAGTCATTTACTTCTGGTTCGTCTACTTTGTATTTAAAATCTCTAGCCTGAGGTTTCCCATCAAAATCTGGAGTTGCAACAGTAACTTTGTCTATGGCGATATCTACTGCATCTGTGCTGTAGAACCATCCTCTCCAGAACCAATCTAAATCTTCTCCAGACGCATCTTCCATCGTTCTGAATAAATCTGCAGGTTCTGGATGTCTGAACGCCCATCTTTTAGAATATGTCTTGAAAGCTTTGTCAAAAAGTTCTCTTCCCATGATGGTTTCTCTCAAAATATTAAGACCAGTTGCAGGTTTTGCGTAAGCATTCGGACCGAAATGAATAATGTTTTCAGAGTTGGTCATGATAGGCTCTAATTGGTCTTTTGGCAATTTCATGTAGTTCACAATGGTGTGAGCTGGTCCTCTTCTTGAAGGGAATTTATTATCCCAAAGTTCTTCGGTAAGATATTCTACAAAAGTATTAAGACCTTCATCCATCCAAGACCATTGTCTTTCGTCTGAATTGATAATCATTGGGAAAAAATTATGTCCTACTTCGTGGATGATTACTCCAATCATTCCGTTTTTAATTCCTTCTGAATAGGTTCCGTCTTTTTCTGTTCTACCGTAGTTGAAACAAATCATAGGATATTCCATACCGTTTGATGCTTCTATAGATTGAGCTACTGGATATGGATATGGAATCGTGAATTCTGAATATGTTTTAATCGTATGAGCTACTGCTTTAGTAGAATATTTTCTGTATAAATTGTATGCTTCTTTAGGATAAAGACTCATACACATTACTTTATTATTATTTTCTTCAATCAATTGAGGCATTGCGTCCCAAATAAATTTTCTAGAAGAAGTCCAAGCGAAATCTCTTACATTTTCTGCTTCGAAAGTCCAAGTTTTTCTGTTTTTTGATTTAGATTTTTCTGCTTTTTTAGCTTCATCTAGTGTAACGATTTCTATTGGTTCTTTAGTATTTTGCGCTTTTTGCCATCTTGCAAATTGTTCAGCGGTTAAAACTTCTGAGAAATTTTTTCCAGAACCTGTAGAAGCTACAATATGATCAGCAGGAACATTCATTTTTACTTTGAAATTTCCAAAAGTAAGGGTGAATTCTCCACGACCTGTAAATTGGTGATTTTGCCAACCTTGATTGTCCGAATATACACAAAGTCTAGGATACCATTGTGTCATGGTAAAAAGGTGGTTGCCATCTTCTGGGAAGAATTCATAACCGCCTCTTCCTCCTTGCTTCATTCTATCTGGAATGTTATAATTCCAATCGATTTTAAATTTAAAAGTTTCCCCTTTTTTTAATTTTTTAGGTAAATCTATTCTCATCATGGTTTTATTAACCACATAAGAAAGCGCATTACCATTCGCATCTGTTACTTTTTCTAAATTAATCCCGAAACCATTATCTTTTACGGGTAATTCAGTAGCTTTTAATCTATCAGATGAAATTTGTTTAGCTAGAGTAGAAGAAGATTGATAACCAGCATCTTTAGTGTTGCTGGTGTCATTCTCATCTAATTGTAACCAAAGATATTCTAATTCGTCTGGTGAGTTGTTGTAATAAGTAATTGTTTCTGAGCCTTTTAAGTTAAGTTTTTCCTCGTCTAGATATGCATTGATTTCATAATCAGCACGTTGTTGCCAATATTCATGACCAGGTGCTCCAGAAGCAGTTCTGTAACTGTTTGGCGTAGGTAAAATGGTTCCTAATTGCTCGAATTTATTCCCATGATTGCTCCCAGGATTATTCTGGTGATTTTGGGCGGAAGTACTTACGAAAGCGTAAAGAAAAACAAAAATACTTAGAACTTTTTTCATTGTAAATTTTTAATTTTTATCGATTTGTCAACAAATATAAAAATTTGTTACAACTGAGCGTGTTTTTTTACAAAAAATAACTGTTAACGTAGTTTTATGCAGATAAAATTGGTTAAGGAATCCTTTCTAAAGCCATTTTTAGTGCAAAAATGAAGATAGGAACAGATATAATGTAAATCCAAATTTTATTAGAAAGTTTCAGAACTTCCGAGAAAATGTAATGTATAAATAGTGCGATAGCTACTACTATAATTTGCCCTAGTTCAAGTCCCACGTTAAATCCAAATAACGGTAAAGTAATATCTTGTTCACTTGCGAGCATCATTCTTACAGAATTGGCAAATCCCATTCCGTGAATTAAACCGAATAATAAAGCTAAATAATAATTCAGTTGAATGAGTTTTTTCTCGTTTTTAGAAAAAATAATGTTGTCTAAAGCAGTGAAGACGATAGTGCAAGGAATTAAAAATTCTACCCAATCAGAAGGAAATCTGAATACATCTAATGCGCTTAAAACCAAGGTCAAAGAATGCCCAATCGTAAAAGCAGTTACTAGAATTAAAACTTTTTTCCAATCTCTAAAACTGAAAATAGCAATGAGTGCCAAAATAAATAATTGATGATCTAAAGCGTCTTTTGAGATGATGTGTTCCCAACCTAATTGTAAATAAAATAAAAAATCTTGCATGTTTTAAAATTTGAGTTACGAAAATAATGATTAATTTCGGAACGGATTTTGAAATAATGAACGCATGAAAAAATTCTTCTTACTTTTTACTTTTTTGTTGACTTTTGTAGTTTCGGCGAAACCTATTCATCCTTATCATGTAGGTTCGGTGGAAATTAATTATAATGCTAAAACCAAAACTTTTGAGATTTCTGCCAAATTTTTCTTAGACGATTTAGAAAATAGTCTTAATGCTAAGTATAATAAAACGTTACACTTTGGCGAGGAAAAAAGTAAAGCAGGATTAGACCAAGCTCTAGAAAATTATTTTGCAGAATATTTTAAATTGAAATCAAATAATAAATTCCTGAAAATCAATTATTTAGGTTTTGAAGAGGATAAAGAATCTGTAAATGTTTATTTAGAATCTGAAGCGACAGAAATTCCTAAGAAAGTAGAAACCGCAGTGAGTTTATTGTATAGTTTTTTTGATGATCAAATGAACATAGTGCACATTATTGTAAATGGCGAACGAAAAAGTTCTAAACTAAACTATCCGGATCGATATCTGTATCAGATTTTTTAAAATTATCATTCAGAGAGATACAGAACTGATGTAAATCTGGGAAAAATTCTTCGTAGCAAGAGCGCAAAAACTCTTTGTGATGCTGGAAAAATCCATATACAGGAATAGAATTGTCCAGATATTTTGCTTTATTCAAGACATTATTAATGCTGTATTCCATTCCCCAATCAAAACGATAATTATAGAGCCAATTGTCTTTTTCCATTCTAGGAAGTACTTTTCTGAAATTTTCAGGTAGAATGGCTTCATATTTATTGAGAACTTGGTAAACATGAGCGGTAAAATCCCGCCATTCTTTGGCAGATTTTACATTTTTATCATTGGCTAAAAAATAATCAAAAACCACATCTACAAAAGCACCAGAATACAACCTCACAATCGGTTGAAAAACGGTTTTCGCTTCTAAAACTTTTGGGTGAACATCCGTAAAAGCATCAATAGCTCTATGCAAAGTAATTCCTTGCTGAATTCCGTCTGATAAGTGATTTCGACTTTTATTTTTGATGAAATCACCAATCAAATTCCCCACGATTTGCTCGTCGGTAAAAGAAAGGTAAGTATGTGCAAGGAAATTCATTTAGTCTAGAATTGTCTATTAAAGTTATTAATTATTATTTTCAAATTTAAAAAAATTATTAATTACAAGTCTCGAAAATATAATGCCGAGAATAATACTGACTATAATAAAAATAATTAAATGATTACTATTTGGTTCAGGGCCTACATGATGCATAATGTTATCCATATATAAAAATTTCATCCAAAATGGAGGAGTTCCTGCTTCTGGAGAATGATAGGTACAAGCATCTGGAAATGGTAATTTTGGAGAAATTATATAAAAATCTAGATACCCAATTAATACTCCACAAATTATTGTAAAAATTGGAATGAAAAGCCAATAAAGAAAATATTTTTTCATTTTTAGAATTCTTTAAAAAAGTTTTTCGTGGAACTCTTCTATTTTACTCACTTCTTCTATTCTAATCCCGAATTTTCTTTTAGGAATTTTGTTGAGGTTGGAAACAAAAATCTTTTCGTAACCCAATTTTTCAGCTTCCGAAATTCTTTGCTCAATTTGAGGAATCGGTCTAATTTCTCCACTCAAACCTATTTCACCTGCAAAACAATATTTCTCCGAAATAGCTAAATCTTCGTTGCTGCTTAAAACAGCTGCAATTACCGCCAAATCAAGTGCAGGATCATCAGTTTTTATTCCACCGGTAATGTTCAGGAAAACGTCTTTTGCGCCCAACATAAAACCTGCGCGTTTTTCTAAAACAGCAAGAAGCATATTTAATCTTTTGCTATCAAAACCAGTACAGCTACGTTGAGGAGTTCCGTAAACAGCAGTGGAAACCAAAGCTTGAATTTCTAGAAGCATAGGCCTGTTTCCTTCCAAAGTAACGGCAACTGCATTCCCAGAAAGTTCTTCAAATTTTTTGGTGATTAAGATTTCCGAAGGATTTTTAATTTCTTTTAAACCTTGAGTCACCATTTCATAAATTCCTATTTCTTGAGTAGAACCAAAACGGTTTTTCTGAGCTCTTAGCAATCTGAAAAGGTGATTTCTGTCTCCGTCAAAATTAAGAACTACGTCTACCATGTGTTCTAGAACTTTCGGCCCAGCAATTTGTCCGTCTTTTGTAATGTGACCTACTAAAATAACGGGAATATTTTTTTCTTTGGCAAATTTTATCAATTCTCCAGAACATTCTCTAATCTGTGAAACCGTTCCTGCAGCACTTTCTAGCAATTGAGATTGTAAAGTTTGAATAGAATCTACAATCATCAAATCTGGCTGAAGATTTTTGGCTTCCATCAATATTTTTTCGATAGAAGTTTCGGTATAAAGGAAACAATTTGGGTTTTGAACATCCGTAATTCTGTCGGCACGCATTTTAATTTGCGAAGCACTTTCTTCGCCAGAAACATACAGAATTTTCTTCTTCATCTTTAAGGCGAGTTGTAGTAGAAGCGTAGATTTACCAATTCCAGGTTCTCCACCAATGAGAATAACAGAGCCTAGAACAATTCCGCCTCCTAAAACACGGTTTAGTTCTTCTGAAACAGTTTTCAGTCGAATTTCTGTTCCTGTTTCTACTTCGGTAATGTTGATGATTTTTTGTTTCCCGCTTCCTAGAATATCATAGTGAGAAGATTTTTTTTCTACGATTTCTTCTACTAGAGTATTCCACTCTCCACAGTTTTTGCATTGTCCGTGCCATTGTGGATATTGCGTTCCACATTTTTGACAATAGTATGCTGTTTTTATTTTTGCCACAGATTTATAATTGATAAATGATGTTGCAATTTACAGAATTTTTGAAATAATTAATCGTTTTTGGGACTTTAGTCAAAATCCATTAACTTTGCACAAACCTAATCTAATGAGTAAAAAGAATACCAAATACATCTTTGTGACAGGAGGTGTAACTTCGTCTTTGGGAAAAGGCATTGTTTCGGCTTCACTTGGCCTGCTTTTAAAATCCCGAGGATTTAATGTAACCATCCAAAAGCTTGATCCTTACATTAATATAGACCCAGGAACACTTAATCCTTATGAGCATGGAGAATGTTATGTAACTGAAGATGGCGCAGAAACTGACCTAGATTTGGGTCACTACGAAAGATTTCTAGATTCTGCAACTTCTCAGAATAATAACGTTACTACAGGAAAAATCTATCAAACTGTAATAGAAAAAGAAAGAAAAGGAGATTTCCTAGGTAAAACCGTTCAGGTAATTCCGCATATTACGAATGAAATAAAACGCAGAATAAAAATTCTTGCTAAAGAAAATTACGACATCATCATTACAGAAATTGGCGGAACAGTAGGCGATATAGAATCATTACCTTATATAGAAAGTGTTCGTCAATTAAGATGGGAGCTCGGCGAAAATAATTCTATGGTCATTCACCTTACCTTGCTTCCTTACCTTGCTGCAAGTGGCGAATTGAAAACCAAGCCTTCTCAGCATTCCGTAAGACAATTAATGGAAAGCGGAATTCAAGCAGATGTTTTGGTGTGCAGAACAGAGCATAAAATTACCAAAGAAATTAAAGCTAAACTGGCGCAAT
Organism: Cloacibacterium normanense; assembly: GCF_003860565.1. Classification (NCBI taxonomy): domain Bacteria; kingdom Pseudomonadati; phylum Bacteroidota; class Flavobacteriia; order Flavobacteriales; family Weeksellaceae; genus Cloacibacterium; species Cloacibacterium normanense. Next base: position 2,131,316 of record NZ_CP034157.1, on the reverse strand, counting down.
TCTGTAACGTTCCTGCGGAAAATGTAATCGAAAGTATAGATGTAGAAACGATTTATCAAGTTCCGTTAGAATTACAAAAACAAAAATTTGATGAAGTAGTTCTTAAAGAATTGGCGTTGCCATTCAATCAAGAATCTGATTTGAAAGATTGGAAAAACTTCCTTAAAAAATATAAAAATCCTAAGAAAAAAGTTGAAATCGCTTTAGTTGGAAAATATGTTTCGCTTCAAGATTCTTACAAATCTATTGCCGAAGCATTTATTCATGCAGGAGCTTCACAAGATACTGAAGTGAAACTGAGATGGGTTTACAGTGGTGACTTAACCGAAGAAAATCTAACAGAAAACTTCAAAGGAATCGATGGAATGCTTATCGCTCCAGGTTTTGGCGATAGAGGAATTGAAGGAAAAATTTTGGCGGCAAAATTTGCTAGAGAAAATAAAATTCCGCTTTTGGGAATTTGTCTCGGAATGCAAATTATGACCATCGAATTTGCGAGAAATGTTCTGGGATTAAAAGATGCCAATTCTGCTGAATTTGATTTGACGACTAAAAATCCTGTTATTTCTTTAATGGAAGAACAAAAAAATGTAGTAGATAAAGGTGGTACGATGAGGTTGGGCGCTTGGAAATGTCAATTAAAACCTCACACTAAACTTATAGAAATCTACGGGAACAAAAATATTACCGAAAGACACCGTCATCGCTACGAATTTAACTCAGATTATTTAGAAGATTTCGAGAAAAATGGTTTGTACGCTTCGGGAATTAATCCAGATACTAAATTAGTAGAAACGCTAGAATTGAAGGATCATCCTTTTTATATAGGAGTTCAATATCATCCAGAATATAAAAGTACTGTAGCTACACCGCATCCGCTGTTTGTAGCATTGGTAAAAGCAGCTGCAGAAAAATAAATCTTAAACTCTCATTTTTTGAGAGTTTAATTTTTTAGAAATGACAATCTGACAAAAAATTCATATTTTTGTCACCCAAATTAAAAAGGAATGCTATTTGAGAAAATTAAATCTCAAATCTTAAATTTCAAATCTTAAATTAAAGTAATGCAAAAGAATAACGGATTAGATAAAAATCAACTGATTAGTTTTGTGATTTTTTCTGCCATTTTGATGGCTTTCATGTTTTATTTTCAAAACAAACAATCAGACGAAAAACAAGTAGCAGATGCTAAAGCAAAAACGGAGCAAAAAGTAGCTTCTAAAACTATTGCTAACAATATTAATGCTACAGTAAATGCAGCTGCAATAAAAAATGTTACGGTAAAAAATAAAGAACTTACTTTAGAATTTGCAAGTTTAGGAGGTCAGCTTTCGTCTGTAGAAATTAATCAATACAAAGCTTATAATGCTAAAACCGATAAGCATGATTTGCCACTTTATTTAATAGAAAAAAATAATTCTAGTTACGGATTTCAGTTTAAAGACAAAACAGGAAAAACTTTTAATACAAAAGATCTAGTTTTTGTGCCTAGCGTAAAGGATAATACTGTTACCATGACTGCTCAAGTTTCTGGTGCAACAATTCAGTACGTGTATCAACTTTTAGATAATTATACTTTAGATTTTAATGTTAAAACTCAAGGTTTATCTTCAACTGTTACAGATGAAAAAGCAGATTTTCACTGGAATTACACAGTAAGAGGAATGGAAAAAGGTCGTTCGCAAGAACAAACCCATTCAGAATTTAATTATGCTTTTGATAATTATGGATCTACCGATTATGATACCAATGGATTTGAAGAGCCAGAAGAAACCCTAAATTGGTTAGCTGTTAAACAGCAGTTTTTTGCTTCTATTATAGAATCTACTAATGGATTTACTCATGCTAAAGGAACTCAAGAAACCATAGAAAAAGGAGAATTTTTGAAAAAGTTCAATTTTGATGGTCAAGTAAAATTGGCAGGAAATGAATTGAATCAAAATTTCAAATGGTATTTCTTACCACTTGATTTACCATTGCTTAAAACTTTTGAAGGAAAAGAATTTGATAGCATTTTACCTTTAGGTTGGAGTTTCATAGGAACTTTAAACAGGATTTTCTTTGTGCCAGTATATAATTGGTTATCTGATTGGGGAATTGCAGCAGGTTGGGTAATTTTCTTAATGACTATTGCCACTAAACTTATCTTGTCTCCAGTAATGTTTAAGCAGCACAAATTGAGTGCGATGATGAAAGTGGTAAAACCAGAAATAGAAGAAGTAACAGAGAAGTTTAAAGGTCAAGAAAACGCAATGAAGCGTCAACAAGCGACCATGGAGATTTACAGAAAAGCTGGAATTAATCAGATGGCGGGCTGTTTACCAGCGCTGGTTCAGATTCCTATTTTCTATGCGCTTTTCCGTTTCTTCCCGAATATGATTGACTTGAGAGGAAAAGGATTTTGGTTTGCTAATGACCTTACTGCTTATGATGATTTAATTAAATTGCCATTTCATATTCCATTAATCGGGGAGCATATCAGTATTTTTGCGGTAGCATGTACCATTGTAGTTTTAATTTATACGATTATGACTTCTGGACAAATGCAACAACCACAGCAAGAAGGAATGCCAGATATGAGAATTATAATGTATATTTTCCCAATTACATTCTTCTTCTTCTTGAACACTTCTTCTTCTGGACTTTCTTGGTATTATTTTGTGTCAAATGCTTTAAATATATTAATTATCCTTGCGATAAAATATTGGATTTTAGATGAAAAGAAAATTCATGCTCAGATTCAACAAAATAAATCTAAAGCGCCAAAACCAGAAGGGAAATTCCAGAAACGTATGCGTGAAATGATGGAAAAAGCTCAAGAGCAACAAAAAATGCAAGAAGAGCAACGCAAAAAAATGAATAAGAAATAATTCAGTTTAAAAATAGAAAAAGTCGGTTAAAAAATTAACCGACTTTTTTATTGGTGTTAATCATAGTTTAATCTAAAAGATTGTCGATGATATTTCGTGGGGCCAAATTTCTTCAAAGCTTCTATGTGAACTTTAGTGGCGTATCCCATGTTTTTATTCCAACCGTATTCGGGAAACTCTTCATGTAACCGAATCATGAGTTGGTCTCTGTAATTTTTTGCAAGAATAGAAGCCGCAGCAATAGATAATATTTTAGAATCTCCTTTTATAATACACTGATGAGGTATATAATTATAAGGATGAAATTTATTTCCGTCCACTAAAATTAATTCGGGTCTTATAGTAAGCTTATCAAGAGCATTATGCATAGCATGTATGCTTGCGTTAAGAATATTATGCTGGTCTATAAACGCAGGAGAAAGTTCTGCAATAGCATAATCTTTTACATTATTTTTAATATAATCATCTAGCTCTAAACGTGTTTTAAAATTTAGTTTTTTAGAGTCATTAACTAAATTTTGCTCAAAATTATCGTCTAAAACCACTGCGGCAGCGACTACAGGACCACATAAACACCCTCTTCCTACTTCATCGCACCCTGCCTCCACATAATTTTCAGACCATTTTTTTATCAATTCCATAAATTTTAACGAAAAACCAACCTTCTTATTGAAAACATTGCAAAGTTAATAATTATTTAAGGTTTTATTAACAAAAAATTTGGATATGTTAATAATGTTTTGCATTTTTGTCTCAATGAAAAATTTAATTTGATATGAAGAAACTAACAAAAAGCGTTTTAGCTGTAGTTCTTTCTGCTTCATTTAGTGTTACATATGCACAAAAAGCAAAGACAGATACAGTAAAAACTAAGGATATCGAGGGGGTAGTAGTTACAGCCTTAGGTATTAAAAGAGATGAAAAGTCACTTTCTTATGCAAATCAAACAGTTAAGTCAAAAGATTTGAACTTAACACAGAATGTAGATGTCAAAGGGGCTATTGCAGGTAAAGTTGCTGGTGTGCAATTGAATGCGCAAGCAGGGTCTAAACTTGGTGATACAGGTAAGCTTAGATTAAGAGGTGCGGTGAGTTTATTAAGTGATGATGATCCAATCTATGTTCTAGATGGTGTAGTGGTTGATCCTAATACTATTGACATGGATAATGTTGAATCTGTGAATGTTCTTAAAGGTCCAAATGCTACTGCGCTTTATGGACAGAGAGCTCAATATGGGGTGGTTTTAATGACTTTGAAAAAGGGGGTTAAGAATAGGTTGAATGTGGAGTTGAACTCTACCATAACAGTTGATAAAGTTGCTAGAACAATGAAGTATCAAAATCAATATGGTCAAGGTTATGATGGGGATAGTTCATTGCAAACATTTGTATTCGATCCTTCTTTTCATCCTGCTGAATGGTCTGTTTTTGATGGTATGAGATATAAAGCTGGAGATAACAATTTAGCGGATGAATCTTGGGGTGCAAAATTTGATGGTCAAGATTATGTGCCATGGTATTCTTGGTGGAAAGATAGTCCTTATTATGGTAAAACAGCAAAATATGTTGCTCAGCCAAATAACGTGAAAGATTTCTACGAAAATGCAGTTAGTTTGAAAAATACTATTTCATTATCTGGAGGTAATGATAATTATACAGCTAGACTATCATTTACAAATTTAGATCAAAAAGGTATTACTCCATATACATTTTTGAAAAGAAATTATCTTAATATGAATTCTAATTACAAATTTACAGATAATTTCAACGTTGATTTTGTATTTAATTATTTAAGCGGAAAAGTTAGAGGAGAGTTTGATGATGGCTATTCTAACCAAACTTCAGGATCATTTAATCAATGGTTTGGTAGAGATTTGGATATCAAAAAAATGAAAGAATTAAAAGATTTAGAAACTCCTAATGGATATCATGCTTCGTGGAACTGGTGGGGACCTGATAATTGGGGAAGTGGAATTTATGAAAAACCTGCTTTCTGGTTTAACCCTTATACTTATATGGAGAGATATGAAAATTTTTCTCTTAGAGATAATTTAATGTTTTCTGTTTCTCCAAATTACAAGATAAATAATAATTTGTCTATTAGAGGAACTTTTTCAAGAAGAGATGATGGCAATAGTTTTAAATATTTTATGCCATACTCACTTACTAAAAGTGCATCTGGTACACAAGGAGGTTACATGGATTTCCTAAATGGATTTGGTTATAGTGACAGTAAAAGAGTTGAAGATAATTATGAAATTAGAGCTAATTATCAGAATAAATTTGGGAAATTTGATTTAAATGCATTTGTAGGAGGGATTATTACTAATTTTAATTGGTCAGGAAGTTCTGCTCAAATGGATGTATTTGGTAAATTAGGACAATTAATTATTCCAGATGTTTGGGACTTTAAAAATGCTGATATTGCACCTACATCTAATCCTTATAGTTATAAAAAGACAACAAAATCATTATTTGGAACATTTTCATTAGGTTATAATGATTTTATATATGTTGATGGTTCATTAAGAAATGATATAAATTCTGCATATTTTAATAATAATAATTCATTTATTACATTTTCACTAGGTGGCAGTGTGCTTTTACATAATCTTATAGAGAAGAATGACTTATTAACTTTCTTTAAGGTGAGAGCTGGTATTGCCCAAATAGCTGCAGATATTAGTGCTACAGCTCTAAATCCAGAATTTAGATATAATAGTCAACCATTTAAATCAGGTACAAAATCATATATCATTGCTCTACAGCCTACAAGATATGTGGATCCAAACTTAAAACCAGCAATTAATCAAAATTTTGAATTAGGAGCTGACTTAAAATTCTTAAAAAATAGAGTTTCGCTTTCTGCTACCTATTATAATGAAAAAAGAAATGATGAGCCAATTCCTGTAACGGTTCCTTCTTCAAGTGGAATGCTAGATACATTTATTAATTCTGCTGATGCAGTCAGAAAAGGGGTTGAATTATCACTTTCTGGTGATGTGTTAAAAAGCTCCAATGGTGTTAACTGGAATACTTCATTTAATTTTGCAAGAAATAAGTCAACGGTTGAGCGTGTTGCAGAAGGTTTAAATGCAATTAATTATGGATTTGCTCCTGCTTTTGGTTATGTTTCTGTAATTCAAAAGGAAGGTATGGAATGGGGACAATTAGTTGGAAATGGTTTCAAATTAGATGCAAATGGTAATAAGATACTTAATGCAAATGGGACTTATGCAGTAGAACAAAATAAATATTTTGGCTCTGTATTACCTAAATTTACAGGAGGTTTCTATAATACTTTAAGTTATAAAGGGATTACTTTAAGTGCTGCAATTGACTTTCAAAAAGGAGGTAAATTTTTCTCTCTTTCAGAACAATGGGGTAATTCCGGTGGTTTATTAGATGCGACAGCAGCAATTAATGATAGAGGATTTAATGTAAGAGATGATGTGAGTACTGGTGGTGGTGTACATGTAAAAGGAGTAAGCGAAACAGGTACTGCTATTGATACATATGTAGATGCATATACATATTTCACTCAATTCCATGGAAACAGACTTGCAGAGGAATATGTTCATGATGCAAGTTATATTAAATTGAGAGAAATGGCTGTAAGTTATTCTTTACCAAAATCATTAATAGGTTCAAAATTCCAAGGCATATCAGTGGGACTTGTTGCAAGAAATCCTTGGTTAATTTGGGTTGCAAAAGATAATCATCACAAATTTGATCCATCTGAAATGTCACAAGCTTATGGGGAAGATGGTCAATTACCAAGTACTAGAGGATTTGGTGTTAATGTAAAACTTAATTTCTAAAAGAAACTATTATGAAAAAAATAAAATCAATACTGTTATCTTTGACTGTTTTTTCTTTTGCTTTATCATGTGCAGACGAAAATTTTGGAGATAACTATAATAAAGATGTTAATGGTATTTATTCTTCAGATTATAAATCTTTAATGTCAGGAGCAATGATGAATTTTGCTCAAAATGGTGGTAATGCATATTTAATGAATCCTCAATTATATGTTCAATATCAATCACAATATGTTTATACCACGGAATCACTATATGGCGAAACAGCTTCTGCTTGGTCAAGATACTATGTTAATCAGATGAATTCATTAACTAAAATCATTCAAGATTATTCAGGCACTGTTACTCCAGCAATGGCAGTTCAAGGAAGTGCTCAAAATATGATTGGAGTGTCTAAGATTTTTAGAGCTATTGTGATGAAAAGAGTTACTGATGCATTTGGCGATGCACCTTTTTCTGAAGCAATGCAAATACAAAATGGAATTAAGACGCCAAAGTATGATTCTCAACAAGCCGTATATACTCAGATAATAAAAGACCTGAAAGATGGTAGAGATGCTCTTAGCTCTTCAACTACAGCTCCTCAAGGGGACATTATATATGGAGGAAATGTAACTAAATGGAAGAAGTTAGCAAATTCTGTTTTATTACAAGTAGCTCTCCAGATGTCAAAAAAATATCCTTCAGCAACAGGTATTGCTGCAACAGAATTTAATGCAGCTTTATCAAATTCTTCTGGAGTTATCGAAACTATTGCAGATGAAGCTTGGTTTACTTTTTCATCATCAAATTTGTTGCCTAATCCATTAAATGCTTTTAGAGCAGCTGACTATAGACTATCGAGAGAATTAGTTGAATCATTAAAAGGAACAACTACTTCTTTTAACAGAACTTCAAATCATACACCTGACACAAGATTAAAAATGTACAATAATGCATTTTCTATGAGTATTACAGGTCTTCCTTATGGTTATAGTTCTCAAGGTCTATCAGCAGCTGGTTATTCTGCACCTTCATCAGCAACAAATTCTCAGAGTTTGAAATTTAGAGGAGCAGACTCTCCTATGAATTTGATGACAGCAGGTTATACATTTTTAAACAGAGCTGAAGCTGCAGCTAGAGGTTGGACAACAGAAAACGTAGAATTAATGCTATCTAAAGGAATTGTTTTAAATTATCAAACCTTGGACAAACATTATATTACGAATTCAGATAATTATGATAGAAATACAAATGTATGGGGAGGTCCTAATATTTCTGGTACTACTCTTCAACCAACAGTTTATGCAGATGCTTATGCTGCTGCAAGAGTTGCTGACATTACTGCTTTTGGAGCTTTAAGAGTAATTGGAGAAGAAAAATGGGTAGCTCTATTTAATAATGGTTTAGATTCATGGTCAGAATGGAGAAGAACCGGATATCCAAATTTAGTTCCAGCGACCAATGCTCTAAATGGTGGTGTAATACCTAGAAGAATGATTTATCCTTTGGAAGAGCAAAATTTTAATAGTGCAAATTATAAAACTGCTTTATCAGGATTAAATCCAGGGACTGACAGTAATAAGTCCAAAATTTGGTGGGATCAATAAAATTTGATTTTCAATAATACAATAAAAACCATCCGATTTTTCGGGTGGTTTTTTTATTTATTATCTTTGCATAAAATATAGAACATGGATATTAAACAGCATATACAAAACTCTATTTCTGAGATTCTAAAAAACAATTATCAAATTGAAAATCTTACTTTAGAAGTTCAACAAAACAAAACAGATTTTGAGGGAGATTTCACAGTGGTTATTTTTCCTTTGGTGAAATTAGCCAAGAAAAGTCCAGATGTTTTAGGGAATGAATTGGGAGAAGAATTGATAAAGCAAGGAACTATCGAAAACATTAATGTAGTAAAAGGTTTCTTGAATTTATCAATCAATAACGAAGCTTTTATTCAGAATTTCAAAGAAATAAAAGCTCAGTTTGATGTAAAGGAAAATAAAAATCAGACCGTAATGGTAGAGTATTCTTCTCCGAATACTAACAAACCATTACACTTGGGGCACATCAGAAATAATTTATTAGGTTTTTCTGTTGCTCAAATTCTTAAAGAAGCTGGATACAATGTGGTAAAAACTCAAATCATCAATGATAGAGGTATTCATATTTGTAAATCTATGCTCGCTTGGGAAAAATTTGGTAAAGGGGAGACTCCAGAAACTACGGGACTAAAAGGGGATAAGCTTGTTGGAAATTATTACGTAGAATTTGATAAAAATTATAAAGCCCAAATTTCTGAACTTAAGGAGCAAGGTTTAGACGAAGAAACTGCAAAAAAACAAGCGCCAATTATTCTTGAAGCTCAAAAAATGCTTTTAGATTGGGAACAAAATAAACCAGAAGTTCGTGAACTTTGGGAAAAGATGAATTCTTGGGTTTATGCAGGTTTCAACGAGACATACAAAAGATTGGGCGTAGATTTCGACCAAGTTCAATACGAAAGCAATACTTACCTTTTAGGAAAAGACATTATCGAGGAAGGTCTTGCAAAAGGTGTTTTCTTCAAAAAAGAGGATAATTCTGTTTGGATTGATTTAACTGAAGATGGACTTGATCAAAAACTCGTTTTGCGTGGTGATGGAACTTCTGTTTATATGACTCAAGATTTGGGAACTGCAGTAGAGCGTTTCAAACAAAATGACATTCAAAAACTTATTTATACGGTTGGTAATGAACAAGATTATCACTTCCAAGTATTGTTTTTAATTCTGAAAAAATTAGGTTACGATTGGGCAAATCAATTGTATCACCTTTCTTACGGAATGGTAGAATTGCCGGAAGGTAAAATGAAATCTCGTGAAGGAACAGTAGTAGATGCAGATGATTTAATGCAAGAAATGTATCTTACCGCTAAAGAAAAATCTGAAGAATTAGGAAAACTAGAAGGTTTGTCAGACGAAGAAAAGGAAAAATCTTACGAAATTGTAGGTTTAGGTGCTTTGAAATATTTTATGCTGAAAGTAGATCCTAAAAAGAAAATGCTTTTCAATCCTGCAGAAAGTATTGATTTCAACGGGAATACAGGGCCTTTTATTCAATATACTTACGCCAGAATTCAATCTTTGTTGAATAGAGCTAATTTTACAGAAGGAGATTTTGGAAATTATCAACCAAATGCTTCAGAGAAAGAATTAATTATGCAATTATCTAATTATAAGGAAGTTGTAGAAAAAGCTGCGGAAACTTTAAGTCCGGCTCAAGTTGCGAATTACGTTTACGATTTGGTGAAAACGTATAATTCTTTTTACCAAAACAATCCTGTGATGACTTTGGAAGACGAAAATGCTAAGCAATTCAAACTCCAAATTTCAGATTTAACTGCAAAAACCATCAAAAAGTCCTTACATTTATTGGGAATTAATGTGGTAAACAGAATGTAGAATTAAACCGCAAAAGAGACAAAAGCTTTCGGTTACTTTTAAGCTCTACAAAAGTAAAAAAGTAAAACATTCTGCTTTTTTTACTTTTTTAATACTTGTTTTCAAGCCTTTCTTTTGTTTCTTTTGTGGTTAAAAATTAAAATTTTGAATCATTTTAATACAGATTAATTTTATAAGATTAAAGTAACTTATAATCTGCGAAATCTGCGGGAAATTAAAAATGCAACTAGATTTTTCTAAAAATATCAATATAAAATCACTTTTTCCAGAGAATGAATTCGAGGAAAAGGTGATTTCTTTTTTGCAAGATTGGTTTTCTCATTCTGAAACCGTTTCTGTCCAAACATCGGGTTCTACGGGAATTCCGAAAGTCTTTGAAATCGAAAAAAAGAGAATGCTCAATTCGGCAAAAATGACTTGTGATTTTTTAGGATTGAAAGAAGGAGATACGGCTTTGCTTTGTTTGCCAGTTCAGTATATTTCTGGTAAAATGATGCTAGTGAGAGCTATCGAAAGAAAACTGAAAGTCATTATTTCTGAACCAAGCTCTACTCCTGAAATTTCACAAAATACAGACTTCTGTGCGATGACACCATTGCAAGTTCAAAATTCTTTAAACAAGATTTATTTAATTAAAAACTTAATTATTGGAGGAGCAACTGTTTCAGAGAAATTAAAAAAAGAAATTTCTACCACTCTCCAATTCTCCAATTCTCCCACTAGAATTTACGAGACTTACGGAATGAGCGAAACGCTTTCTCACATTGCTTTGAAACAAATAGCGCCCGTTCAGGAAGAATATTTTACGGTTTTAAATGATGTTGAGATTTCTGTAGATGAAAGAAACTGTTTGAAAATTTACGCGCCAAAACTCAATCCAGAAATTTTGCAAACTAATGATATTGTAGAACTAATGCATTTCGACTCCGCTCAATGTGATGAAAAGCAATTCAAATTTTTAGGGAGATTTGACAATGTTATTAATTCTGGAGGAGTAAAAATTTTTGCTGAAGAATTAGAAAGTTTGGTTAAAAAACATATTGATAGAGATTTAGTTTTCCTTGGAAAACCAGATGAAACTTTAGGCGAAAAACTCATTTTAGTTATCGAAGGAAAAAATGAAGAACATTTCAAATCTGAAATCTTAAATCTCAAATTTGAGAATAAATTTCATATTCCTAAAGAAGTCTTATTTTTAGAGAAATTCCCAAGAGCGGAAAACGGTAAGGTTTTAAGGAAAGAAATACTTAAATTTCTCACAGATTGAGCAGATTATGCAGATTTTCTTTAGTTTAGCCTTTTATTTTGTAATTAGATTTTTTATGATATTTTAATTTAAAGTTTAATTTTAACCACAAAAGTAACAAAAGATTTCCTTTATTCATAAGCTATCCAAAAGTAAAAAATAGGAATTTTACTTTTTTTACTTTTGAATTATTTGTTTTCAAGTTTTTCTTTTTGCTTCTTTTGCGGTAAAAAAAATGAGATTAAATTAACCAGAGGAACATCTGCTAAATCAGCTTTATCAGCGAGAGATAAATTATGAAAAATTTCGAGCACGAACTTTCTTACAAAACTTCCCGAAGCAGTGGAAGTGGCGGACAAAACGTAAACAAAGTAGAAACTTCTGTTACGGTACTATGGAAGGTAGAAGATTCTGCGGTTTTTACAGAAAGTGAAAAAGAAAGAATTTTGTTGAAGCTTAAAAACAGAATTAATGCAGAAGGAATTCTTCAAACTACAGTTTCTGAAAGCAGAACACAACTCCAAAATAAGAAAATTGCTACCGATAAAATTCAGGAATTGGTGAATAAATCGCTCATCGTTCCTAAGAAAAGAATCGCTACAAAACCGAGTCGGGCAAAAGTAGAAAAGCGTTTAGAAAGCAAAAAGAAACTCTCTGAGAAGAAAGAAAATAGAAAATTTAGGTTGTAAGAAATGATAAAATTTGGTTCCATAGGAATCAAAGGTTTGTAGAAATTATAAATAACGTTTAGCTGGAAGCTCCATTGGAGCGATACAAATAAAAAAATATGAAAAAGTCAGTTTTTAGAATTGTTAACCGATTCAATAAAAAATTTCTCCCAAAATACAGTCATCTTGATCCAACGAAACTTACAAAATTTCAAAAAGGAATTTTGGCTTTTAGATATTATGTTTTAATCAATTCTTTGGATTAAAATTTGAAATGACGCGAGCGAAGCGAGCGTCGATTTTTTTCAAAATAAATAATCCTTCAAGGATTCTAAATCCTTGAAGGATTGATATAAGTATATTGTAGAATAGTGGAAAGAAAAACGAATAGTGATTTCTAGCCCGATTGAACGGTTTGTTTGAGCTCTTTTTAGAAATTTTCTTAGAGGAATGGTTTGGCAAAAATTTCTAAAAAAGCGAGTAGTGAAAGCGGGACATTAGTTGAAAAATAAGTAGAAATATCTTGCTCCTAAAAACTTCCAGCTTCCAGCTTCTAACTTCCTGCAAAAATCTTATCTTTGCAAAAATTCTTATAAAAATGAGCAATAAACCGATTACCGAATTTATAGAAAAATATTATTTGCATTTTAATTCTGCTGCTTTGGTAGATGCTGCAAAAGGTTATGTAGCGCACCTTAAAGATGGTGGGAAAATGATGATTACTTTGGCTGGAGCGATGTCAACCGCAGAAATGGGGAAAATTTTGGCAGATATGATTCGTGAAGACAAAGTAGATATTATTTCTTGTACTGGAGCGAATTTAGAAGAAGATTTAATGAATTTGGTAGCGCATTATCACTACGAAAGAGTGCCTCATTACAGAGATCTTACACCGCAAGAAGAGTGGGATTTGTTAGAAAGAGGTTTAAATAGAGTTACCGATACTTGTATCCCAGAAGAAGAAGCGTTCAGAAGATTGCAAAAGCATATTTATGAAATATGGAAAGATGCAGATTCTAAAGGAGAAAGATATTTTCCACACGAATATATGTACAAAATGATTCTTTCTGGAGTTCTAGAACAATACTATGAAATCCCAAGAGAAGATTCTTGGATGATTGCAGCTGCAGAGAAAAATTTACCAATTGTAGTACCAGGTTGGGAAGATTCTACGATGGGAAATATCTTCGCAAGCTATTGTATTAAAGGAGATTTAAAAGCTTCTACTATGAAATCTGGAATTGAATATATGATGTTCTTAGCAGATTGGTATCCAAAAAACAGTGGTGGAAAAGGTGTTGGTTTCTTCCAAATTGGAGGAGGAATTGCAGGTGATTTCCCAATTTGTGTAGTACCAATGTTATATCAGGATATGGAAATGCACGACATTCCGTTCTGGAGCTATTTCTGTCAGATTTCAGATTCTACCACTTCTTATGGTTCATATTCTGGAGCTGTTCCGAACGAAAAAATTACTTGGGGAAAATTAGATATCACCACACCGAAATTCATCGTTGAGAGTGATGCTACGATTTGTGCGCCTTTGATTTTTAAATATATTTTAGAAAATTCTTAAAGATAGAAGACGGAAGTCGGAAGCTGGAAGTTATACAAACGCTCAAATTATTTTGGGCGTTTTTTTATTCCCCTTCTTTGAAGGGGTGGCTTCGCAAGGTGAAGTCGGGGTAGTGTAAGGAGCAACAAGATTTGTGATTTTTAGAAAACGCAGTCCCGCTTTTCGCTATATTTTTTTTGTTCATATTTCGACTCCGCTCAATATCACAAAAAAGGATGCCGCTGCAATCGGGGCTAAATTTTACTTTTCAGTTTTTATTTTACTTGTATAAAATTTTTAAATAAAATCTTCAAAAATGGTTCCGAAGGAACCAAATATGTGTAAAAAGAAATTTACCACAAAATATTTAGCGTTCCGTAGGAACGCAATATATTATTTACGCTAAAAACATAGCGTTCCTACGGAACGCACAGCAAAACAAATCATTTTTTACACACATAGCGTTCCTATGGAACATTTTTTAGATAAAAAAATATTGTAATTTTAAAATTTTGAAAATAATTGAGCGCGAGCGAAGCGAGCGTCAATTTCATAAAAAAAAATATCTTTGAAACAATCTGATGTCTGAAATCTTACCTCTAAATTCTAATAATAATGAACGAAACCTTCAAAAAACAAGTCTTTGAAATCATCAAAATGATTCCTAAAGGTAGAGTAACCACTTATGGAGCAATTGCAAAGGCAGTTGGTTTTCCAAACTATTCTCGTCACGTAGGAAATGCTTTGAGGAATTATGATGAAGATTTCCCTGCACATAGAGTTTGTAGTGCTTGTGGAATTATTTCTGCGGAAAGTTGTATTCCAAAATTTACCGAAAAGTTAGCCAAAGAAGGAGTAGAAGTAAAAGAAAATAAAATCCAGAATTTTAAACAAGTTTTTTGGAATCCTTTAGAAGAGATTAATTTGTAAAAGTGGGAATTCTCCTTTGTTAATTTCAATTTAATATTGATAAGAATACTGCGGCCAGCTTCGCTGCGGCAGTATTCTTAAAAAAAACCGGCGCGAGCAAAGCTCGCGCCGGTTCTGTATCTGAAAAAAAATTATTTCTTTTCTTTAATAGCCACTTTTATTTTCTCAGCTAATTCTTCTAAAAGTTCAGGATTGTCTTTTAGTAATTCTTTCACGGCGTCTCTACCTTGTCCCAGTTTCGTGTCACCATAGCTGAACCAAGAACCAGATTTTTTAACAATATCAAATTCAACGCCCAGATCTAGAATTTCGCCAACTTTAGAAATTCCTTCTCCGTACATAATATCGAATTCTGTATTTTTAAACGGTGGAGCTACTTTGTTTTTTACAATTTTTACTTTCACACGGTTTCCTACAGCATCTTCGCCTACTTTTATTGGTGAACCACTTCTTCTGATATCAATTCTTACCGAAGCATAGAATTTTAGTGCATTTCCACCAGTAGTTGTTTCAGGATTTCCGAACATTACCCCGATTTTTTCTCTTAATTGGTTGATGAAAATTACTGTACATTTTGTTCTAGAAATCGTTGCCGTTAATTTTCTCAAAGCTTGAGACATTAATCTTGCGTGCAGCCCCATTTTAGAATCGCCCATTTCTCCTTCAATTTCTGCTTTTGGTGTCAAAGCTGCAACAGAGTCGATTACCACGATGTCAATCGCTCCAGAACGGATTAAATTATCTGCAATTTCTAATGCTTGTTCACCATTGTCAGGTTGAGAAATGATTAAATTTTCTACATCAATTCCCAATTTTTTAGCGTAAACTGCATCAAAAGCGTGTTCTGCATCTATGAAAGCCGCAATTCCGCCTTGTTTTTGAGATTCTGCAATTGCGTGCATTGTAAGAGTGGTTTTACCAGAAGATTCTGGCCCGTAAATTTCGATAACTCTTCCTTTTGGATAACCGCCAACTCCCAAAGCAATATCTAAACCAAGTGAACCACTCGGAATTACTTCTACTTCTTCTACTGCACTGTCTCCCATTTTCATTACGGTACCTTTTCCGTAGGTTTTATCCATTTTTTCGAGGACTAATGCGAGTGCTTTTTTCTTATCGTCTATACTGCTCATTTTTCTTAAATTTTATCAAAAATACAATTAATTTGTTTATACCTAGAAAGAAAATTTCGTTATTTTCTTCTTTTCTACGACAAAGATAATACGGTTGTGCGACAAAATATGTCGTGTAAACTGATTTAAAATTTTATTTTAGATTTGTAAGATAATTTTACATGATGAAAATAATTAAAAGAGCTTCATTTCTCCTTTTACTGTCCCTTTTCAGCTTTAATTTGACTTTTTCACAGCAAAAAGTAGATACTGTTTTTGTAGGTAAAGCGACATCTAAAAATCTAAGACAAAGTATTGATAAAAAAGCTTTGGTTTATATTGTCGTAAGACATGGTGAGAAAGAAAATAATGGCAAAAATCCTCATCTTTCTGATGCAGGAAAAGAAAGGGCAAAACGTTTAGCTCAACTGTTCAAAAAAGTAAAAATTCAGAATGCTTTTAGTACTGATTTTTTCAGAACTCGAGAAACTTTAGAACCTTTGATTTTAGAGAAAAAGTTAGATTTGAAGATTTACAATCCAAGAGAAATTCCTGAATTTGTGAAAAATGATTTATCTAAAAACACTGGAGTCAATATTATTTCAGGACATTCTAATACCAACCCAATTTTGCTCAATGAATTAATTCAGCAACCTTTGTTCAAAGATATTCCAGACGAAAAATTTAATGACATTTATATTGTCAATTTTTTTGAAAATGATAAAAAAGTGAAAGTCTATCATTTATTATACTAAAAAAAACTGCCCTTTTTGAGGCAGTTTTTATTTTAATTATTTGCAACGGTATCTTTATTCTTTTTAGATAATTCTGCGATTCTTGAAATGTCATCCAAAGAAAACTTTCCTAAAACTTTTACATAAACCAGCTCTTTGTCGTCTCTCACGGTAATCAGTAAATCCTTAATCATGGTGTCTGAATCTGTAATTGCAGACATAATTTTAATTTTAGAATCCTTGCTGTTTACACTCATCAATTCTTGTAAATTGCTGCCAAAAGATTGTCTAGAAAACTGAGCAACCATTTTATCAGAAGCATTTTGTACGGTGTAAACTTTTACTTTTCTGATTTTTTTGATAAGGCGAATAACTTCTTCTGATTCACCGTCTTCTCTTAATGCTTTTTTGATGTAAGGTTTTACGATAAACATCGGAACATTTATTTTGGTAACGGTTGCGTTTCCTTTTGTTTCTTCGTTGTAGAGAGACTTTTCACTTACAATGCAAGATTGCAGAGAGACCAAAATGGTAAAAATTGCTATAAGTTTTAGAAATGATTTCATAGGTGTTAATTTTAGTTGACAATGGTTGAAAGAGAATCGCCATTTTTAAAAATTTGTATAAATGGCGATTTCAGTGTTTATTTTTTAGGTTTTTCTGGTGTTTTAGGTGCTTTATCTTCTTTTTGTACGTCATTAATCAAGTTAGAAACATCGTCCATAGAGATTTGTCCGTCTAACATCATCAAGATGTTTTCATCTTCAGAAGAAATGGTTAATAGCATGTTATTCAGTAAATTAGAACTTGTGTCTGCTGCTAAAAACTTAATTTTATTGTCTTTGCTGTTCAGCGTCATGAGTTCATCATATTTCAGATTTTTTACGGCAGCTAGAATTTCATTTTTTACTTTACTAGCTTCATTGATGGCAGCTAATTGAGCAGCGGTAGGATTTTCGGCTGTTTCAGGTTTTTCCATGATGAGGATTTTTAAACCATTCATTTTACTGATAAGCGGTTTAATTTTGTCCATATCTGAGTCATCAATATTGATGTTATTGAGCAATCTAAACATTGGTTTAGCAATCTTAATAGAAGTTACGCCTTCTGCTTCTTGATATTTTTCAAAAATAGCGTCTAATTTTTCAGTCTGTGCCAAAGCAAACACTGGCAAAAACATGAGGAATAGGAATGTGATAATATTTTTCATTGTATTAATTTTTTAAAAGTTAATGGATAAATTTTTGATAGGCTCTGCCTGGTTTATAGTTTTGGTAACGTTACTCGCGAAAAGTTGAAATGCTTCCTTCGTAATATCGATGGCTTCTTCTTCGTTATAAATTTTTTTACCATTTACGATTACATAATCTGCGCTGTATTCTTCTGCTGGATTTTCTAGAATTTCAGTAGATTTTTCTACAGCTTTACTTGGTTGAGAAGCAATATTTTGATGTTCATTTCTTAACTCGTGATTTATTTTTTTAGTGGGTTTTACGTTGTTTTCAGCAACTTTTATAGTGTTTGAATTATTGTTAATGTCTTGATTTTTAGTTGGTTTTATAATGTTGGTTTGTGCTGGTTTTTCTGAAGGATTACTTTCATTAGAAGCAATTGGTTTCAAAGTTGGTTCTGTAATGTCTGGGTTAAAGAACATCATCATTCCAAAAAGCGTAACCAAACTTGCTGCCATCCAATACCATTTTTGACTACCGCCACCAGATTTTTTTTGCAAAGGAATTACTTTAGTTTCCTCTGGTTTTTCTTCGGTTTTTTTCAAGAAATCTTCGAAATTCCAATCCATTTTTTCTTCCTTCAGTTCTTGGAAGATGTTTTGGTATTCTTTATCTATATTTGGGTTCATTGTTTCGGGTTTTAAATGTTTTGAATTTTTCTGTTTTCAAACGCTAACAGGTTGTTAATCTGTTCTTTTACTTTTTGTCTGGCTCTCATCAGATTCACTCTCACTGCATTTTCTTCTATTTCTAAAATCTCCGAGATTTCCGAGACTTCATATTCTTCTACATCTTTCAGGTGAATGACCAATTTCTGTTTTTCGGGGAGCGCATTGATAAATTCTAAAATTTTCTCCTTCAGATTATTGGTTTCCATTTTGTAGAGTTCATTTCTGTGTAATTGAAAATCTGCAAAATTCTGTTTCACCGTTTCGTGTTTCAGTTTATTGAGACACTCGTTTTTCACACATTTTAGTACATAAGATTTTAAATTGAGATGTACCAATTCATCCTTTTTTTGCCAAAATTTCAGCATTAAATCCTGCACCAAATCTTCAGCTTCGTCACTACTCACCAAGAATCGCTTTGCAAAACGATACATCTCGTCTTTCAAAACAAATACAGTATTCTTAAATGTTTCTTGATTCATAGGTTAGTTTCTATAGGTAAGACAACGAAGGTCGGAAAAATATTACATCAGAAATAAAAATTTTTTATTTTCTTGATTTTTAGTCATTAAAAAGCCGCTTTCATTTTTTTGAAAACGGCTAGTATTTTTAGTTAATTTTGTCATTAACTTCTTCGAATCTTCGATTTCCGTAGGAATCTCAATTCAATTTTATCATTATTTTCTTCTTAAGCCATTTGTTATTTTCAAAATACTTTAGAGTTGTTTTGAAATAGTGTATTTCAAATTGATTATCCTCAAAAAGAAATTCTGCAATGGGTTCATCTGAATTTTTAATGGTATTTACTATTTTATTTTTTGGTAAAGTAAATCGTATAGTTTTGAAAGTATCTATATTTAATAATATAAGTTTGTTGTAATCCGAGCTTAAATAAACCAAATAAGGAATTTTATTACTCTCACTAAAAGCAATTCCTTTCTCAATTTTTTGAACCAAATTACCTGTGTTTTTATCATGTAAATAATAACCAAAAGGTTCACAACAGCCAGAAATCCATTTGTAGGTGAAAAGAAATTTATTTTCATATTCATTTGCGAACTGATAGCCAATTCTATCCATGAAATCTGTTTCTATTTCAAATAATTTCTTTTTTACTTTTTTATTTTCAAAAATTATTTTACCCTTTTCACAATTATATTCCCAATGAATGCTTGCAGCATTTGAAAAAATATGCTTTTTGCAGTCAACTAAACTTTCAAATTTTTCACAGTTGCAATACTTTTCTTGAGCAGAAAAATTACAAGAAATGAAAAGTAATAACAAATGAATTAGTCTAACTTTCATAAAAAAATCAATTTAGATTCCTGCGGAATGACAAACTTTATGTTTTAAATCTTTGCGTTTAAAAAGACTAACAATTCTCATAAACCCATTTCAGAATCTCCTTATCTTCTTCTGTTAAAGCTATTTTTCTTCTTGCCATAGCTTTTTCGGCAACTTCGTAAGCGGTTTCTAATCTGAATTTTTCATCTCCTTTAAATCCGCCCCAAGAAAAATGTTCAATCAAATTGGGTGGAAATCCACTTTTGAAAATATTAGCACCAACTCCCACTACAGTTCCTGTGTTAAATTGAGTGTTAATCGCAGTTTTAGAATGGTCTCCCATAATTAATCCGCAAAATTGAAGTCCAGTTTTTACAAATTTTTTAGATGGATAACTCCAGAGTTTTACTTCTGCATAATTGTTTTTGAGGTTAGAAGAATTGGTGTCGGCTCCCAAGTTGCACCATTCTCCAATCACAGAATTTCCTACAAAACCTTCGTGACCTTTATTGGTAAAACCAGTGATGACAATATTATTGACTTCTCCGCCAACTTTAGAATGTGGGCCAATTGTAGTAGCGCCATAAATTTTAGAACCCATATTAATTTTAGAACCTTCGCAAAGTGCTAAACTGCCTCTTACTACAGAACCTTCCATAATTTCTGCGTTTTTGCCGATGTAGATTTTCCCGGTTTTGCAATTAAGCGTTGCAAATTCTATTTCGGCACCTTCTTCTATAAATAAATCTTCTTTATTGCCCAAAAATCCATTGGTTTCAGAAAGTGGAGCAGAAGTTCTTCCTTTGGTCACTAGTTCAAAATCAAAATCAATCGCTTTATCATTCAGTGAAAATAAATCCGTAGCTTTTTTAAAGAAAATCAGTTCTTCGGTGATGTCTGTCATTTTCTCAATCTGCGAAAGCGAAAAATTTTCCATGTTTAATCTAGCCGCCAAAACTTCGTTTTCATATATCAAAGCTTCTCCCAGTTGCAAATTTTTAATTTGAGCCAAAACACTTTCCGAAGGAAGAAAATTTGGAGTAATCAGTAAACTTTCTTTCTTTTCGTAAGATTTATATTTTTTTTGAAGATAATCTTCGGTGATGTAAGAAACTTCAGAAGAATCTAACAGTTTTTGCCAACGTTCAGAAAACGTAAGAATTCCTGTTCTAAGTTCTGCGATTGGTTTGGTATAAGTAAGCGGAAGAAAATCTCCCCAAAATTGAGCATCAGAAAATATAAGTTGCATTATAATTGAATGTTTATTATTAAAACTTTCTGTCATTCTGAGCGTAATGAAATGTAGTGAAGAATCTATTGAATAGAAAGATTCTTCATTTTGCTTTGCTTCATTCAGAATGACAAACGAAAAATTATTCTCAAAAATACAAAAAAAGTCCTTCAAAATTTTTGAAGGACTGATTTATTATGAAAAAATCGGCTAAATTACTTAGCGAATTTTTTGTATTTGTTCATGAATTTGTCTACTCTACCTGCAGTATCTACTAATTTTACTTTACCAGTGTAGAATGGGTGAGAAGTAGAAGAGATTTCCATTTTGATTAATGGATATTCTGTACCTTCGTAAACAATAGTATCTTTAGTTTCAGCTGTAGATTTGCAAAGAAACACTTCGTCATTACTCATGTCTTTGAATACAACTAATCTATAATTTTCTGGGTGAATTCCTGATTTCATATCTTTATTGTCTTTTTAAATTTTAGTTGATAATAATTGCGTGTAATGGCACTGCTTTTATTATTCTTAATTTTAGACTGCAAAAATAAAAATATTTTTTGAATTGACAAATAGCGTTTTAAGTTTTTGTGAAAGAAATTTTACAGTTTTTGCGTTTTTAGAAACAGTTCAGCTTTTTTCATTAACTTTACGCTTATTTTTAAACTTCCATGAAGACAAAATATTTTCTTTTTTTCGGGTTTTGGTTGGCTCTTTTTGTTATTTCTTGTAATAGAGATGATATAGAATTTGATGCACCAAGCAAAAAACTCAGATTTTCGGTAGACACTTTGGTTCTAGACACGGTTTATAATCAGGTGAGAAGCGAAACTTATGCTGTAAAAATTTATAACGACGAAAATAAAGATATTTCTATTCCGAAAATTTATCTGGAATCAGGAAATTCTTCACTTTACAGAATTAATGTAGACGGAAAAGCAGGAACGGAATTTACCAATGTTCCCCTTCGTAAAAAAGACAGCCTTTATATTTTTGTAGAAATTGCTCCTATTGCCAATGCTCCAGAAGCGATTGCCGAAGAAAGAATTCAGATAGAATCGCCAGTTGCAAATCAACATGTTACTTTGCTTTCAGTAGTTCAAGATGTGGAATTTTATATTTCTACCGAAAACAATCCTAAAATTTTAACAGACAATACTTCTTGGAACAATACGAAAGCTAAAATTATTTATGGCGATTTGAAATTAGCTGATGGAAAATCACTGACTATTTCTGAAGGAACAAAAGTGTATTTTCATAAAAATGCCAATTTGAAAATCGGGAAAAATTCTCAATTGATTGCCAATGGAGATTTAGGCAAAGAAGTAATTTTCCGCGGAGATAGAAATGATGCGAGATATGACACGCTTCCTCTTAACTGGGGCGGAATTCAGCTTGAACAAGGTGCAATTGCCAATTTAAAATATGCTAAAATTTTTGGTGGAACCACTGGTTTAGAACTCAATCACGCTTCTGCTACACTTAAAAATACGATTGTTCACACTTTTCAAGATTTTGGAATTTTAGGAATTAATGCAATTGTAAATGCAGAAAATTTGGTGGTCAACAATTGTGGTCAAGCGAATTTAGGAATTTTTAAAGGCGGAAATTATACATTTTTACATGCTACTTTTGCCAATTATTGGAACTTAAACAGCACTTTGCCGAGTTTTGGAATCTATGCAACTAACGAATATAACAACGGAACTTCTACAGAACAAGGTGCTTTAACATTGAATCTTCAAAATTCTATTGTTTACACCGAAAGAAATAATGCGATACAGTTCAAGCCAACTTCTGGACAAACATTTAATTATTTCATCGAGAATTGTTTGGTGAAATTTGACGCAGCAAATGCAGGTTTTACTTGGGAAGGAAATGCTAAAATTGTGAATTCTATCAAAAATGAAGATCCAAAATTTGAGAATTATTTCACCCAAAAAATGAATTTGAGAGTGAAAGCAACTTCTCCCGCAAAAACCAAAGGAAAAGTTTCTACAGCAGCTTTGGTTCCTCTAGATATTGTAAAAGTGAACAGAACTAGCAATCCAACTATTGGAGCGTATCAATAAAAGTTTCGAGTTGTGGGTTTCGAGATACGAGATTATCTCGCAACACGCAACACGTACCTCGTAACAAAGAAATTATGGAAATAAAAATTCTACAAAATCAAGTTGATGATTGGATAAAAACCATTGGTGTTCGTTATTTTAATGAATTGACGAATATGGCAATGTTAACCGAAGAAGTAGGAGAAGTAGCCAGAATTATTGCCAGAAGATATGGTGAACAAAGCGAAAAAGAATCTGATAAATCTAAAGATTTAGGCGAGGAATTAGCAGACGTTTTGTTTGTAACTTTGTGTCTTGCTAATCAAACTGGTGTAGATTTACAAGCCGCTTTTGATAAAAAGATGAAAGTAAAAACTGAAAGAGATTTTGACCGTCATCAAAATAATGAAAAACTGAAATAATGAGAGAGCCAAAATTTATTACGGATTTAAGACACAAAGTAGAACACGAATGGTTCGGAACGCTCACCAGATTTGGGAGCAGATTAGGAATTCCTGTTTCTAAATTGCGTGTGTTTTTCATTTATTCCACTTTTGCGACTGCTGGTTTTTTCTTCTTGGTTTATCTCATGATGGCATTTACACTTTGGGTAAAAGATATTTTCGTCACCAGAAGACCTAATGTTTTTGACCTATAAATAATGGTTTTCATTAAAATCAAAAATCAAAAATCGTAAATTGTAAATAAAAATGGTTTGGTTCGAAGAATTACAAAACCGCAAGAAAATTTCTAAAATTTTCTACCGCTACGAAAAGACTTTTCCCGAAGAAGAAAGACGTAGTAAAGACCAATTTCTAGATTTGGCCGAAAATCCAGACGCCTTTGTTTATTCCATTAATCACGAAGATGAAAATATAGGATATTGTGTAATTTGGGAGCTTCAAGAATTTTATTTTTTAGAACATTTTGAAGTTTTTGAAGAATTCCGAAATCAAAAATTTGGAGAAAAAATTCTAGAAAGTTTACAAGAAAAATTTGAAAAATTGATTTTAGAAACTGAGCCCGATTCACTTTCAGAAATTGCTGAAAGAAGGTTGCGCTTTTACGAAAGAAATGGTTTTAGCGTCATAGAAAAAAATTACCTTCAACCAAGTTATGGCGAAGGTAAATATGCTGTTAATTTATTTTTAATGGCTAATTTCGAGCCTGAAAATTTAGAAACTTTAGTTCAAGAAATTTATAGTACGGTTTATTAACACCCTTTTAAAAATCAAAGATTTTGACACCACTTTTCTCAACCTTTGCCTCAATCTTTACCTAATTCACTTCATATTCTAATTTAATGGTAATGCTCGCTTCTTTTTCTTTTGATTGAGTATTATAAGTTCCGCCGTAAGAAAAATCTTCGTTTGAATTTGGCGCGGTAATTTGAATAACACCCATTGTTGCTTTTTTAAGATTTCCTAAATCAGAGCCTGCATTTTCTGCAATTTTTTCGGCACGTTCTTTAGCATCTTTAGTCGCATTTGCAATCATTTCTTGTTTTACTTCTGCCAGTTTGGTGTAAAAATAATTCGGTCTGGAAGAAGTAAATTCTATTCCAAGATTGATAATTTCGGTGATATTTCTAGATAAGTTTTCAATTTTTGCCACATCTTTACTTTCTAATGAAACCGATTGAGTTAACTGGTAACCTGCAAAAGTTTGATGACTGCTTCCATTAGCGTCTGAAACATAATTATATTGCTTCTGAATATCTACCGCCGAAAAAACGATTTCGTTTTTAGGAATTCCTTTAGAAATCAAATAGTTTTCGATGATTTTTCGGTCGTTTGAAAGTGCATCATACGCTTGTTTCAGTTCAAAACTATTTCTGGAGAAGTTTCCGCTCCAAGTGATGAGGTCCGAAGTGAATTTTTTGGTTCCGAGACCGGTAACAGAGATGGTGTTTTCTGATTTGTTTCGGTTTTTGATGGCGCTTCCTAATAAGCCAAGCCCAATGATGAAGCCTAATGAAGCAACAGCAATGGCGATAATGTTTTTGTTCATAAAATTGTGATTTTAGGTGGTGATTTGATAACTTTAAATTTACGAAAAATTATACATCAAATTCAATTCCATACTACTTTAATTTTCTAAAATCATTGATTTTTATTTCTGCTTGTTTTCTGAACTGAGCAATATCGTTTCCTTTTAGATAACCATATTTATAAGCGTTTTTTAAATCTAATCCACTCATTACATGAAAAATAAAGCTCGAAATTTCACTTTTTTTAAGTCCTAAATCTGTAAAATAATCTTCGCCAAGAATTTCTAGAAATTCTTCGGCTAGATCTATTTGGTCTGCTTGATTAGAAACTTTTCCTACAGAAAAACCTTGTCCAACTGGTTGTACAAATTCGCCACCTCTTGGTTTTATAATTTCTGGGTCAGATTTTTCAGCAATATATTTAGCAATTTCTTTATTGAGTTTTACTTTTCTCACAGATTCTACTCTTCTTGCATCTTCTCTTAAATTGCCTGTGAGTTTGGTTTTAATTTCTACCTCTTCTATTTCTACTACGGATTTTATCAATGTGATTTTTATAGAATTTTTAAAATCTTCTGGTTTTACAGAATAGGTAATTCTATCAAATTTTTGTTTTACGAATCGCAGTGCATCATTGTTTTTTGCAGAAATCATAAAATTGCCATCGCTGTCTGAATAGGTTTTTTCGTCGGTTCTGGTGTTGAGAATTAAAACACCCGATAATTCTATGTTTTGTTCTGAGGTAATTTTGCCGAAAATGTATTCTTGAGTATAAAAAGAATGGGAGATAAGGAATAAAAATAGGAGTAGAGTTTTCTTCATGGGTTATGATTAGCAGCCTCAAAATTATTTTGAAATTTGATTGCTGAAACAACTTTAACCGAGATTAACTTTTTTATGAGTTTTTAAGAGAGAAATTTTCAAAATTTGGTTAAAAAGTTCTAATGATGACGGAATTGCGCCCCGACTTTAGTGGAGCTCTTTTTTGTGCGGCGGCTTTGCCGCCGCTCAAAAAAAGCGGGAACGGAAGGCGGAAATTTGGCGCCACAATAAAAGAAATGCAGAATTAAAATTTAGGTACATTTTTTGCTTATATTTGCATACTTAAAAATTGGGGTTGACTGGTTTCGACAGCAAGACCAATGGGTAAGTAAGCATGCAGAGAACCGTAGCGCGATCTCTTTAATCCCTTGCTACAGAATTTAACTGGCAACGAAGAGTTTGCTCTTGCTGCTTAATCCGAAGCTTAGTAGGATTGGCGTTTTTCCCGAAGTATAGTAAGGAAACAAGATGTCTCCCGAAAGTTCTGTTCTGCGACGTTCGATTCCGAGGCATAGAAAATGCGGAAATAAGTCCCGAAAAACTTCGGTTCGGGAACGAAAATTTTAGAAGATAAGCGTAAAGTTGGCTGTTTGCTGTCTGCTTTACGACGAAAACCAATAGCAAAATAAGCATGTAGAAAGCTTGCGTATTGCTTGTTTGGACGAGGGTTCGAATCCCTCCAACTCCACAAAAATTAAAACGCTACAAAATCATTTGTAGCGTTTTTTTATTTCTTAACTTTGAGGAAATTACTGAAAATGAAAACAAAAATTCTAGTTTTTTTCCTTGTTGTTTTTTCTCAAAGCTTTTTTTCTCAAAAAATTGACCAAAAATATTTTCCTAAAGAATATGTAGAAATTACCCATCCTGAATGGAGCAAAAATGCTACGATTTATGAAGTAAATCTTCGTCAATATACTCCAGAAGGAACTTTCAAAGCCTTTGAAAAACATTTGCCTAGACTGAAAAGTATGGGTGTAGATATTATTTGGCTCATGCCGATTCATCCCATTGGCGAAAAAAACAAAAAAGGAGGTTTAGGAAGTTATTATTCTGTAAAAGATTTTCGTGGGGTGAATCCAGAATTTGGAAATATGCAAGATTTTAAAAATCTGGTCAAAAAAATCCATGAAATGGGAATGTACGTCATCATCGATTGGGTGGGTAATCATTCTGCTTGGGATAATTCTTTGGCAACTACTCATCCAGATTGGTACACTAAGAATAGAGACGGAAATTTTCAACCAACACCTTGGTATGATTGGGATGATGTGATTGATTTTGATTATGAAAATCCAGAATTTAGACAATACATGACAGAATCTCTTAAATTTTGGGTTAAAGAGGCTAATATTGATGGTTATAGAGCAGATGTAGCAGGTTTTATTCCTGTAGATTTTTGGGAAAATGCCAGAAAAGAGTTAGACCAAATAAAACCTGTTTTCATGTTGGCGGAGTGGGAAAGTAGAGATTTGTACAAAAAATCTTTTGACATGACTTATTCATGGACGCTTTTTGAAAAATTAAAAGATGCCACTACACAAAATAAAGGAATTGGCGGATTGGTAGAATATTTAGCTCACGATGTAGGTTCGGTTCCTAGAAATGCTTACAGAATGGTTTTTACTGACAATCACGATATGAATTCATGGAACGGAACGCCGCAAAGAAATTTCGGGAAAGGATTAGAAACTTCTATCGTTTTTTGTGGTGTGGTAAACGGAATGCCTCTTATGTATAGCGGACAAGAAGCTGGACTTGACAGAAGTTTGAAATTTTTTGACAAAGACCCAATCGAATGGAAAGACCATCCTCATGCAGCGTTATTTAGTACTTTATTTCACTTGAAACACAAAAATCAAGCGCTCTGGAACGGAAAATACGGTGGCGAAATGGTAAGAATTACCAATAATAAAATGGACAAAGTAATCTCTTTCCATCGTGAAAAGAATAATGACGCTGTTTTGCCAATTTTTAATTTCTCTAATGAAGAATTATTAGTGACGTTAGATTCTAAATATTTCCAAGGAAATTATACAGAACTTTTTAGTAAAGAAAAAATTCAAGTAAAAGAAAGCTACACTGTTTCTTTGAAACCTTGGGATTACAAAGTTTTGGTGAAAGATTAACAAATAAAAAATAATTACTACATTTAAAATCCGATTCATTCAATCGGATTTTAAATGTATGCTGAAATCTATTCTTGTTAATTCGCCAGAAACGCAAAAAGAATTTTTAGAATTTCCAGCTCGTTTGTTTAGAAACGAGAAAAATTACATTCGCCCTTTAGATAAAGATATTGAAGAAATTTTTAATCCCAACAAAAATAAATTTTTCAGAAATGGAACGTGCGAAAGATTTCTTTTTAAAAATGCAGAAAATCAAACAGTAGGGAAAGTTGCGGTTTTTGTCAATCCAAAATATGAACAAAAGTTAAAAACTGGTGGAATTGGTTTTTTTGATTGTATCGATGACCAAGAAACGGCAAATTTCATCTTTGATTTTTGTAAAAATTGGTTGCAGGAACGCGGAATGGAAGCA
This sequence comes from Cloacibacterium normanense, assembly GCF_003860565.1. NCBI lineage: Bacteria > Pseudomonadati > Bacteroidota > Flavobacteriia > Flavobacteriales > Weeksellaceae > Cloacibacterium > Cloacibacterium normanense. The sequence goes on along the minus strand of NZ_CP034157.1, from coordinate 2,103,126 downwards.
ATGGACGGGCCGATAAATTTCGGGGAGCGAGACAAGTTTTGGGGTTTGCTCATTGAAGGTTTTCATGAACCGTTGTACGGGATGAATTTTCATGCGCCGTATTATCAGAAATTGTTTGAAAATTATGGTTTTCAGATTTATTTTAATCAATTGTGTTACGGAAGAAAAGTCTACGATGAGGTTTCACAAGTTTTTATGAATGGACATAGAATGAATGCTAAAAATCCAAATTTGAAAGCAGTTCATTGGAAAAAAAATCAATTGGAAAAATTTGCGCATGATTTTGCAGAAATTTACAACAAAGCTTGGGCAAATCATGGTGAAGGAAAGCAAATAGAAGCTAAAAAAGTGCTGAAAATGTTTCAAACCATGGAACCTATTCTAGACGAACATATCTCTTGGTTCATTTACGAAAACGAAAAACCCATTGCGATGTGGATTAACATTCCAGATTTGAATCAATGGTTTAAATACCTGAATGGAAAATTCGGTTGGATTGAAAAATTGAAGTTTTTAATGGCTAAATTTTTTATAAAAAATAAGAAAATGGTTGGCTTAGTTTTCGGGATTGTTCCAGAATGGCAAAGAAAAGGCATCGATGGATTTATGATTTGGGAAGGCACAAAACATTTCAGAAAAACCAGAAATTATACCGATTACGAAATGCAATGGATTGGAGATTTTAATCCAAGGATGATTAAAATTGCCGAAAATTTAGAAACGAAAGTCACGAGAAAACTCGCGACTTATCGTTATATTTTTGACCGAAATCTTCCGTTTGAAAGACATAAAATGCTTTAGTCTTTAAACACTTCAGAAGCAATTCTTTTTACCACTTCGCTTTTTCCCATGGAATAATAATGCAGAACAGGGGCGCCGTTTTTCATTAAATCTTTGCTCTGCTGAATACACCAGTTGATGCCAATTTCTTTTACTTCTTTGTTGTCTTTTGCTTTAGCAATTGCAATCACCAAATCGTTAGGCAAATCTACCTTAAAACGATGCGGAATCATACTCAGTTGAGACTTGGTAGTAATTGGTTTTAATCCAGGAATAATAGGAACATTAATACCAGAAGTTCTGCATTTTTCTATAAAATCGTAATATTTTTGATTGTCGAAAAACATTTGCGTCACGATATAATCTGCACCTGCTTCTACTTTTTTCTTGAGGTGGTAAATGTCCTGTTCCAGACTTGCTGCTTCCATGTGTTTTTCAGGATAACCTGCAACACCGATGTTAAAATCTGTACAAGCAGAATTTTCTAAACTTTCGTCTAGGTAAGTTCCGTGATTCATTTTCACGATTTGTTCTACCAAATCTTTGGCAAAAGCATGTCCGTTTTTCTCGGGTTTAAAATAGGTTTCCGTTTTCACCGCATCTCCTCTTAAAGCCACTACATTATGAATTCCCAAAAAATCGATGTCAATTAAGAAATTTTCGGTGTCTTCCTTAGAAAATCCACCGCACAAAATATGCGGAACTGCATCTACACCATATTTATTCTGAATGGCAGCACAAATTCCCACAGTTCCCGGTCTTTTTTTTACCACTCGTTTTTCCAGAAGTCCATCTTCACGTTCTACATATTCATATTCTTCACGATGGTACGTAACATCTATAAATGCAGGATTAAATTCCATCAATGGATCAATCGCATCAAATATTGACTGTATATTTTGACCTTTTAATGGTGGTAAAATCTCAAAAGAAAAAAGTGTTTTTCCGTTGGCGTTTTGTATGTGTTCTGTTACTTTCATTTGTCTTTCCGAGGAACGAAGCAAGCTGTTCCTATTTTTTAAATATTTTAATTTTTTCTATTTTGGGCGTGTCTTTTTAAAAATCCGAAGCGCATTCCCTGCAATTTTTTAAAAAGACTGCGCTTTCCGTTGCAATCTTTTTTTGCCAAAGCTTTTTCCTAGCAAAAAAAGGATTTTCACTGTAATCGCTCACGCAAATATGCGCACATAACAATCTTTATTTTTTTAACATAGCGCTCCTACGGAGCGCCTCTTTACTGTCTATATTTTTTTACACATATTATGTTCCTACGGAACATTTTTTATCTGTGAAAATCTGCGAAAACGAAGTTTCGGCGTAGTCAAATCTGTGAGAAACTAATCCACCAAATTAGGAGATAACCATTTTTTAGCAAACTCCAATTCCACATTTTTTCTTTCGGCGTAATCTTTCAGTTGGTCTTCTGTAATTTTTCCTACTCCGAAATATTTTGCTTTAGGATTGGCAAAATAATATCCAGAAACAGAAGCTGTAGGGAACATTGCTAAACTTTCTGTCAATTCTAATCCAATGTTTTCCTTCACTTTCAATACTTCCCAAATCATGGTTTTTTCTAAATGGTCTGGACAAGCAGGATAACCAGGAGCAGGACGAATTCCTACATATTTTTCAGAAATTAAATCTTCATTTTCTAGATGTTCATCACTAGAATAACCCCAAATTTCAGTTCTTACTTTTTTGTGTAAAAATTCTGCAAAAGCTTCTGCCAATCGGTCTGCCAATGCTTTTACCATAATGGCATTGTAATCATCATGCTCTGCTTCATATTTTTGTGCCAATTCATCGGTTCCAAAACCAGTAGTCACCGCAAAAGCACCGATGTAGTCTTGTTTCCCTGATGTTTTTGGAGCGATAAAATCACTCAAAGCCAAATATTCTTTGCCATCAGATTTTTTATGTTGTTGACGAAGCGTTCTGAATGTGAATGTTTCCTCACCATTTTTCAATTCAATATCGTCTTTTTCATTAGAATTGGCAGGGAAAATTCCGAAAATTGCTTTTGCGGTTAATAATTTTTCCTCCACGATTTTCTTCAACATTTTTTGAGCATCTGCAAAAAGTTCTTTTGCGTGTTCTCCTACAATTTCGTCTTCTAAAATCTGAGGATACTTTCCAAACAAATCCCAACTTCTGAAAAACGGACTCCAATCAATAAAAGATATTAATTCTTCTAAGTTTTGATTTTCAATCAATTGAATACCTAAATTTTTAGGTTCAGAGATGGTCTCATTTTCCCAATCGATTTTGAATTTTTGATTTCTAGCTTCTTCTATCGAAATGTATTCTTTGTCAACCTGTCTGTTTAAAAATTTCTCACGGAAATCTGCATAATCGGTTTTCAATTCCGAAACAAATTCTGCATTTCTATTGCTCAATAAAGAACTTACTACGCCAACTGCTCTGGAAGCGTCATTTACATGAACCACAGCATTTTTATATTTCGGATCGATTTTTACAGCAGTATGCGCTTTAGAAGTTGTAGCACCACCAATCATCAATGGAAAATTGAGGTTTTGACGCTCCAGTTCATTGGCAATATGTACCATTTCGTCTAAACTTGGCGTAATCAGTCCACTTAAACCAATGACATCCACTTGATTATCAATAGCAGCCTGAATAATTTTTTCGGCAGGAACCATCACTCCTAAATCTACAATTTCGTAATTGTTACAGCCCAAAACCACACTCACAATATTTTTACCAATGTCGTGAACATCGCCTTTTACGGTTGCCATTAATACTTTACCATTGGCTTTTTGAGCAGAATCTTTCTCAGCCTCAATAAACGGTTGAAGATAAGCCACTGCTTTTTTCATCACTCTCGCAGATTTTACAACTTGAGGAAGAAACATTTTTCCGCTTCCGAATAAATCTCCCACTACAGACATTCCCGTCATTAGATTACCTTCGATTACATCCAAAGGTTTTGCCGAAATTTTTCGGGCTTCTTCTACATCTTCCTCAATAAAACGGTCGATTCCTTTTACCAAAGAATGCGTAATTCTGTCTTGCAAAGGCTGATTTCTCCATGCTAAATCTTCTACTTTTTCTTTTTTTACAGATTTATGTTTTTCAGAATAATCCAATAATCTTTCGGTAGCATCATCTCTTCTGTCGAGCATTACATCTTCTACCAGCTCCAACAAATCTTTAGGAATTTCGTCGTAAATTTCTAACATTGCAGGGTTTACAATTCCCATATTCATTCCCGCTTTGATGGCGTGATAGAGAAAAACCGAGTGCATCGCTTCTCTTACCGTATCATTTCCCCTAAACGAAAACGAAACGTTAGAAACACCACCAGAAACCGAAACGTAAGGTAAGTTTTCACGAACCCATTTTGTAGCATTAATGAAATCTAAAGCATTTCTGCGATGTTCTTCCATTCCAGTTGCAACTGGGAAAATATTTAAGTCGAAAATGATGTCTTCTGCAGGAAAACGGACTGTGTCCGTCAACAGTTTATAACTTCTTTTACAAATTTCTATTCTGCGTTCGTAATTATCGGCTTGTCCATTTTCATCAAAAGCCATTACAACTACCGCAGCACCATATCTTTTGATGGCTTTGGCTTGACGAATAAACTCTTCTTCGCCACCTTTTAAACTTATGGAATTCACTACGCATTTCCCTTGAACCACTTGCAAACCAGCTTCTAAAATTTCCCATTTAGATGAATCTATCATCATTGGAATTCTGGCAATATCAGGTTCTGAGGCGATTAAATTTAAGAATTTAACCATGCAATATTTTCCGTCTAAAAGTCCATCATCAAAACAAATGTCTAAAATCTGTGCGCCACCTTCCACTTGATGACGAGCAATATCTAAAGCTTCAGAAAATTTTTCTTCTTTAATCAATCTGAGAAATTTCTTAGAACCTGCTACATTGGTTCTTTCTCCAATATTGATAAAATTGGATTCTGGAGTTATAATTAAAGGTTCTAGACCCGAAAGTTTTAAATATTTCATATTATAAATGAGATAATTAGTTAATTTGAAAATAAGATAATGCTTGTGAAAAGCATCACATTAACTCATCATCAAATCATCACATCAACTTTTCTTGGTTGATAATTTTTCACGATTTTTGCGATTGCAGCAATGTGGTCAGGAGTTGTTCCGCAACAACCACCAACGATATTTACCAATCCTTTTTCTGCATATTCACGGATTTGTTCTGCCATAAATTCTGGAGATTCATCGTATTGCCCAAAAGCATTCGGTAAACCAGCATTTGGATAAGCAGAAATGTAAAATTCAGAATTATTAGAAATGGTTTCTAAATAAGGCGTCAGTTGTTTCGCTCCTAGAGCACAGTTAAACCCAACACTCAATAAATTAAGATGAGAAATAGAAACCAAAAATGCTTCAGCAGTTTGTCCGCTAAGCGTTCTTCCAGACGCGTCTGTAATAGTGCCTGAAACCATAATTGGAATCTGAATTTTTCTTTCTTCCTGAATTTGGTCAATGGCAAAAAGTGCAGCTTTTGCATTCAAAGTATCAAAAATGGTTTCTACCAAAAGAATATCAGAACCGCCATCTAAAAGTGCTTCTGCTTGTTGTTTGTAAGCAATTCTTAACTCATCAAAAGTAATGGCTCTATAACCAGGGTCATTTACATCCGGGGAAAGAGATGCAGTTTTATTAGTTGGGCCAATAGAACCTGCTACAAATCTTGGTTTTTCTGGAGTTAAGGCCGTGAATTCATCACAAACTTTTCTCGCAATTTTTGCAGATTCATAATTCAGTTCATACACCAAATCTTCCATGTGATAATCTGCCATTGCAATGGTAGTCGCAGAAAAAGTATTGGTTTCGATGATGTCTGCACCAGCTTCTAAATATTTTTTATGTATTTCTTCTATAGCATTAGGCTGAGTAAGAGAAAGTAAATCATTATTTCCCTTCAATGGAGATTCCCAGTTTTTAAATCTTTCGCCACGATAATCTTCTTCAGTAAACTGATATCGCTGAAGCATAGTTCCCATAGCTCCGTCTAGAACAAGGATTCTTTGCTGTAAATTTTGATAAAGTATGTCGCTATTTTGCATTTCAATGTGATTAAAAAATGAAATGCTATAAGAAAAGTTGAGGGAATCAACTGTTTTTATGTGTTATCTATCCCAAAAATGAGTAGAATGTAGCACCTTTTCTCGTTTCAGAAACGCGAGAGGTTGCCAAGGTTTCACAGAGTCTAATCTCTCCACCTTTCTTGATAACATTTCGATTATATGAAAGAACAAATCTTTTGCAAAGCTATATCATTTTTTTCACAATAAGAAATTGTCATTGAAAAAATTAATATAAATGAAATTTCATAGTTTTTATTTTTTTCTACCTTCGCATCATGTTATATTAAAAAATAATGGTTATGAATGCTGAAAAACAACGATTACAAGATATAAATTACAGAACTTGGGGACCTTATGTAAGCAATAGACAGTGGGGAAACGTAAGAGAAGATTATTCCTTTGATGGAAATACTTGGGGAGCAACTGGTCATGATGATGCAGAAAGCAGAACTTACCGATGGGCAGAAGAAGGAATCGCGGGAATTTCTGATGACAAGCAACGTTTGTGCTTCGCTTTTTCTTTTTGGAACAAGAAAGATAAAATGGTCAAAGAACGTTTCTTTGGATTGAGCAACCATCAAGGAAATCATGGCGAAGACATTAAAGAAATTTTCTATTATTTAGACAATACGCCTACTCATTCTTACATGAAAATGGTGTACAAATATCCGCAAAATGCTTTTCCTTACGAAGATTTAATCAAGACAAATGCAGAACGAAGCAATAAGGAAACAGAATATGAAATTATAGATACGGGAATTTTTGACCAAAATGAATATTTCGATATTTTTATAGAATATGCCAAAATTCACCATGATGATATTTTAATCAGAGTTACCGTCACCAACCGAAATTCAGAAAAAGCGCCTTTGGTGATTTTGCCCACACTTTGGTACAGAAATAATTGGAGTTGGGGTTATAATTCTTATAAACCTAATTTTACAACGCGCCATCGTGGTCAAATAGAAATAGAACATGAGAGTTTGGGAATGAAAAAGCTTTATTCTCGTGATAAATCCGTGAAAATTCTTTTCTGCGAAAATGAAACCAATACCGAAAAATTATTCGGAAAAAAATCTGAAAATAAATACTTTAAAGATGGAATTAACCATCATATCGTTCATCATAAAAACACGGTGAATCCTAAAAAATTTGGAACTAAAGCTGCTTTTGTAATAGATACAGAATTAGAAGGTGGCGAAACCAAAACTTTTGATTTCAGAATGTCTCCTCATAAAATGGAGAATGCTTTTTTTGATTTTGATGAAGTTTTTGAAGTAAGAAAAAAAGAATCGGATGAATTTTATGACGAAATTCAAAAAGATTTTAACTGCGAAGATGAAAAAAATGTTCAGCGACAAGCTTTTGCAGGATTGCTTTGGAATAAACAATTTTATCATTATAAAGTTGGAAAATGGTTAAATGGCGACCCAAATTTCCCAGTGGAAAGGAATTTGGAACATCATGTAAGAAATGTAGAATGGAAACACATGAATTGCAAAGACATTATTTCTATGCCAGATAAATGGGAATATCCGTGGTTTGCAACATGGGATTTAGCCTTTCACTGTGTGAGTTTTAGTATTTTAGACCCCAATTTTGCCAAAAATCAATTGCAATTATTGACCAAAGAATGGTACATGCATCCTAACGGTCAGCTTCCTGCGTATGAATGGGATTTTTCAGATGTTAATCCGCCAGTTCACGCATGGAGTACCTTTAGAGTTTTTAAAATCGATGAAAAAATCAATGGAAAACCAGATACTCATTTCTTAGAAAGTGTTTTTCAGAAATTATTGCTCAATTTTACGTGGTGGGTAAACCGAAAAGATAAAAATGGGAAGAATGTTTTCGGTGGAGGATTTCTTGGATTGGATAATATTGGTGCTTTTGACCGAAATATGCAGTTCAAAAATGGGGAATATCTAGAACAAGCTGATGGAACTTCTTGGATGGCGATGTTTGCCCTGAATATGATGAGAATTTCTATGGAATTGGCATTGTATAATCCAGTTTATGAAGATATGGCGATTAAATTTTTCGAGCATTATCTCTACATTGCAGAAGCTATGGGAAATCTTGGCGAAGGAAAAAATGGACTTTGGAACGAAGAAGACGGATTTTTCTATGACGTATTGCAACTTAGCGACGGAACTGGAATTTCTCTAAAATTAAGAAGTATTGTAGGTCTCATTCCGATGTTTGCGGTAGAAGTAATAGAACACGAAATGCTTCAAAAACTACCTAATTTTACCGAAAGAATGGACTGGATTCTAAAAAATAAACCTGAACTTGCCAAATTGGTTTCGCATTGGGATGTAGAAGGAAAAGGCAGAAAACATCTCATGAGTATTTTGAGAAAGACGAGATTGACCAAAATTCTGAATAGAATGCTAGACGAAAAAGAATTTTTAAGTGAATTTGGAATTCGTTCGATGTCAAAAGTATATGAAAAAAATCCGTTTCAATTAGAAATTAATGGCATCAATCACGTTGTGCATTATACGCCTGCCGAAAGTGATAGTCGAATGTTTGGTGGAAACAGTAATTGGAGAGGTCCGATTTGGTTCCCGATTAATTTTTTAATTGTAGAAAGCCTTCAGCGATTTTATTTTTATTACGACGAAAGTTTGAAAGTAGAGCTTCCTACGGGAAGCGGAAATTTCCAAAATCTAAATTATGTAGCAGATCATTTGAGTCAAAGATTGTGCAATATTTTCTTGCCAGACAAAGACGGAAATCGTGCTTTTAATGGAAACATTGATAAATTAAACCATGACGAACATTTCAAAAATTACGTGATGTTCTATGAATATTTTCATGGAGATAATGGTCGTGGAGTAGGCGCTTCTCACCAAACTGGTTGGACTTCTACCGTTGCCAAATTATTACAGCCGAGATTGAAAAATTAGATTTTTTGATTTTATTCCTATAAGATTGAAGTAAAAAAGTCAAAAATTAATCTTTTAAAATTTTCAAACCAATACTACAATTCAAGCAGTTTTTGTATGAGCATAAATGTTTATGATGATACAAAAACGCTTGGGTTTCTAATGCTGAACTAAATTTTACGTTCAGTTTTTTCCATGAAGAGATGATGGAATTTTTTTCAGGGTTCAAATTTTTGTAAAAGTCTATAACTTGGTCAGTTTTTTCGGGATTTATATTTTTAAAATACGTATAAATAATAGGTAAAACTGCATTGATGAGAAGAATTTCTATAAAATCGTCAGACAATTTTTTCTCTATTTTTTCTTCGGAAGTTTTTTCGAACGTGTAATGGTTTTCCCAAAATTCTGAAGTTTTTACTTTTTCGAAAAGTGATTTTAATTCCTGAATATTTTTAGCTTTTAAAATTTTAGAAAATAAATTGGGCTGAAGATGATACAGCATCGTCAACTGAGAAAGCCGAATCGTAGGAAAAGAAGGTGGCATTAACCGCATAAATTTTACTGGAAAAGTTTGTCCTGAAATTTTAAATTTAGTTTTCAGAAATTCAAATTCTCTATTCCATTTTTGATTTGTTTCGGTTTCTTTTTCTAATAGATTTCCTTTTCCGAAAAGTAAACTTTCTAGCTGAAATTGATTTTGTGAAATCTTTTGAATGATTTTAAAATCAATGTTTTCTGCAATATTTTGATAAATTTCTGCATTTACTTTTAATCCAAAACTGTAGGCTAGTTTTTGAAATAAAACGGCTTCGTAATTGTTCTTTGATTGATTTAAAAGTTGCTCAATTTCTATAGATTTTTCGTCTAGTTTTTTGAGTAAAGTCTCTTCTGAAAAAAGAAATGGAACTTTAGAAGCATCAAAGATGCTTTCACACGGAATGAACTGATATTGGTTTTCTAAAGTTTGATATTTGGCAAGAATTTCCTCATTAATATACGCTTTCAGTTCTAAAGTAGGAATTCCGGCTTCTTTGAGTTCAGAAACATCTGTGTCATTAAAATAAACAACATGCAGAATAACCGATTGATAATCTTTTTGGAGGTCGTGATTGTGAAAATACCAATCCGAAGATTTCACATGAATTTCTATGTTTCCTGCTAAAACGATGTTTTTCGTTTTAATTTTTGCCAAAGAAAAATCTGGTCCAGAATTGGTGTTCAATGTTCCAAAATCTAGAATTTCGATTGGGTTTCCGTCGGTATCTTTGAAGTCTAATTTGGAAAATATCTTATATTTCCAAAGATATTGGAGTAAATTTTCGTTCATGGTGGTTTAGTTTTTTAGTTTTATTTCCCGCAGATTTACTTTTTGTAGAATCTGCGAGAATGATTGTTAAGCCATTTTATGAAATTCTGCTAGTGTTTCTTCATACATTTTTTCATAAATCGGAAGAATATTGACCAAGTCAAATTCTAATGCTCTTGCTTTGGCTTTTGTCTTAATTTCTGCGAGAAGTTTATCGTCTGAAAGCAATTTTATCGCATAACTTGCCATGGCTTCTACATTTCCTACTTCTGCTAAAAATCCGGTTTCTCCTTGGATGTTTACCTCTGGTATTCCACCTGCATTACTCGAAATTACTGGCGTTTCTGCTGCCATTGCTTCTAATGCTGCCAAACCGAAACTTTCTTGTTCAGAAGGCAATAAGAATACATCTGCAAACTTCAAAATTTGGTATAAATTATCTACTTTTCCGAGCAGTTTAATTTTATTGATGAGGTGCGGATTTTCATTGATAAATTCATTGATTACTTCTACATCTGGACCGTCTCCCAAAATCAATAATTTAGATTTTACCGATTTCTCAACTTTGTTGAAAATGTCTAAAACATCTTTAATTCTCTTTACTGGACGAAGATTGGAAACGTGAATTAGAATTTTTTCATCTTCATTGGCAAAATGATTTCTTTGGCAAGTTTTTAAATCTTCAAATTCTGTATTGTCGATGAAATTGGTGATGACTTCAATCTCTTTGGTGATTTTAAAAAATTTCAAAGTATCACTTTTCAAACTTTCAGAAACCGTAGTGATTTTATCTGATTGGTTGATGGAAAATTCTACCGCATGTTTGTAACTTGGGTGTTGACCAACCAAAGTAATATCCGTTCCGTGAAGTGTGGTAACTAACGGAATATCAGCGTTTTCTTCTTTAAGCATTTGCTTGGCGAAAAAAGCAGCATAAGCATAAGGAATGGCGTAATGCGCATGTAAAATATCTAATTTATATAATTTCACCACTTGATAAATCGTGGAAGAAAGCGCAATGTCAAACGGTTGATGTTTAAACAAAGGATAGGTTTGTACATTTACTTTGTGAAAGAAAATGTTTGGGTCTGTCATGTCTAATCTTGCAGGTAATTCAGATGAAATAAAGTGCACTTCATAACCTTTTTTGGCAAGAGACATTCCGAGTTCTGTGGCTACGATTCCGCTACCACCATATGTTGGATAACAAAGGATTCCTATTTTCATTTTATTTTTTGTGAAACGAAGTTTTCCGTTTATGTTTTAAATTTATTATATTTTTTTAACCACAAAAGGAACAAAAGCTATATAAATTTTTGAGTTAATCAAAAGTAAAAAAAGGATCGGTTTTTCTTTTTTTACTTTTGTAATACTTGTTTTCAATCATTTCTTTTGATGCTTTTGTGGTTAAATTTTTTTTATTTCTCAATTCCGCTTCCTGCTTTCAAATTTTCATTGACAATCACTGGTAACTTTCCAGAAATTTTTGTTTTTCCTAAAAGTGCTTTTGCAGATGCTTTCATCGATAAATCATTGTTTTCATAACTTACCAAAACCGTAGAAATTTTAGAAATATCAACATCTTTCAATGCATAAGGCGAACCAAAAACATCTAAAATTATATTTTGTTTTTTGCTTAATTCAGCTAAAATATCTTTGCTTTCCTGTGAAATTTTATACGATTTGTAAGCCGTAGAATTGTCTTTGTGAAAACCAACAATCACCGTAGAATTTTCTGGAATTTGAGCAATTTCATTTTTTGAAATCACTTTTGCGGTAGTTCCTAAATTTAAATTTTCTACAAAAGTCTGAAACGGCGCTTCTTCCAAAGGAAGATAATAATAGGTTTTGCTACAACTTAAAGGCAAAAGATTTTTTTCGTCTTTCAATAAAGTTATTGCGTTGGAATATAATTTTTCTGAAAGTTCTGCGTGAGAAGCGTTGTTTAAATCTTCATTAATATTTTCAGAATTTATGGATTTTAAATTTTGAAGTCCTAATAAATATTTGGTTCTCAAAATTTTCTTTACACTTTCAGCGAGGCGTTTTTCGGAGATTTCACCTTTTTCTAAAGCAGATTTTATCAATGCTTTTCCGTTCGGAACGTCTTGTGAAAAAAGCATAATGTCATTTCCCGCTTTGAAAGCTCTCAAATCTAATTCACCTGCAGGGAATTTTTTCGCTACAGCATTCATATTCAAAGCATCAGTAATAATTAAACCATTGTATTGATAAGATTTTTTGAGCAAATTGGTAATGACTTCATAAGAAACCGAAGCGGGAATTCCCGATTGTTTTTCTAGAGCAGGAACATATAAATGTGCAACCATAACTCCACCAATTTTTTTATCAAGCAAAGCTTTGAAAGGAGCTAATTCTACAGCATTTAATCTTTCTAAATTGTGTGAAACTACCGGTAAATCTAAATGAGAATCGGTATCTGTATCGCCATGACCAGGGAAATGTTTCATAGAAGCGAGAACGCCATTGTCTTGCAAACCTTGTGCATAAGCCAAACCTTTGGCAATCACATTATTAATGTCTGACCCAAAACTTCTGTTGCCAATAATAGGGTTTGCAGGGTTGGTATTCACATCTACAACTGGCGCGAAATCCCAATAAATGCCCATTCTTTTACAATCTTCAGCAATTTTAGAAGTCATTTCGTAAATCAAAGAATTGTCTTGAATGGCGCCCAAAGTCATAGCCCAAGGAAATTTATGTGCGGCAGGAAATCTTTGGAACAATCCCCATTCTCCATCAATGCCAATCATCATTTTTACTTTAGATTTCCCTTGAAATTCATTCAGCAATTGGATGTGTTTTTCGGCGTTGTCTTGCATGAGAATCAATCCACCGATTTTTTCTTTTTCTACGAGATTTCTAATTTTTTGAATTTCTTCTTCTCCACGATTATTGTACAAAGCTACAATGTATAATTGACCTATTTTTTCGTCTAAAGACAATTGTTGATACAGAGAATCAGCATATTTTTTGGCTTTTTGCTCTAAATTTTTTGGAGCATTTTTGGGGAAATATTGAGCCGAAAGATTAGCGAAAATTAATATGAATAAATAAGTGAATATATTTTTGATGAATTTCATAAAAGCAATGTTATTCAACAAAAATACAAACATATTTTTGTGATTGCTATAGAAATAATGTATTTCTAAAATTTTAAATCATTAAAAGTTAAAAATTAGCTTAGAATTAAGCCTTTTTTTGAACCAATCATCTGTGATTTCTTTTCAAAAATTCTACCATTTTGGGAATAGAATTTTGTGGAAATTCGTGTCCTGCATTTCGGTCTTCTATGATAATTTCTTTGTTTTCAGAAGTTTTATAATAAGTAATTTCGCCATTTGTTTGAGCAGAATTTTCGTCAGCTTTAAATGCTTTTAAATATTGTTTTGAAGAAAATTTTTGAATTTTATAAGGTACAATTTTATCGTTTTTTCCAAAACTGATCCAAACGGATTTTTGTGGTGCATATTTTAGCCAAATTCCACCGGGACCAGCAACAGTAACAAAAGCAGCAAATTTTTCTGGTCGCATTTTCCATAAAACATTTACAAATCTAGAACCATTAGAATGACCAACTGCGTAAATTCTATCGAAATCAAGGTTGTAATTTTTAGAAATTTGAGAAAAAACTTCATCAAAAAACTTTACATCTCGGTTTTGTAATTCGTCTGGATTCATTTGCCAACCGTTATATTTTCCTTCTTTGTCTACAATAGAATTGGTAACTCCGGGAATTCCTTGCATATAAATGACTAACGCTTCGGGGAAATTTTGATGAAAATTAAGATTTCTACTGGCGTGTTTCGCATTTCCACCATGACCGTGAAAAACAAAAACCACTGGAATTTTTTCTGAATTTATTTTGGGCTCAAAAAAAAGTGCTTTTCTTTCTACGCCATTAATTTGATAAAATTTTTCAGTTTGGGCGAATAGTTTTAGGCTGAAAATCAATAAGAAAGCGAAGATTGTGTTTTTCATATGTTTATTATTATTTGTTTTTTATTGGTCAGATGGAACACCCTTACTCAAGCTCTTGTTTATCAAAAAAATAACAAGGGTGTTTCATTTTAAAAGCTTTGATTCTTTGATGAAAATTAAACAATAAAGTTAAAAATTTATTTTGGCACGCAACTTGGAATCTAAAAACCATCAACCAACAAATAATTACTGATATGAAAAAATATTTTACTTTAATGGTTCTTGCGATTTTCGCAGGATTATTGATGATGAACTGCGAAATGAACGAAGTAGTAGATAGAGATATTCAAGATAATGATACGTATCCTATGATGAAGGATGTAACGGGAACTTTTAGTTCTACTAATAATTATGCCTTAGATCAAGCGATTGACATTCCTTCTTCTGATGTAGTTTTGGTGTATAGAAATATAAATTCTAACAGCTCAGCAAGTGCAATTTGGCAACTTTTGCCTAAAACTTTTTACTTGAGCGATAACAGAGAATTAGATTACAATTTTATTTTTGATACAAAAAGGGTTCAAGTAAGAACAGAAGCTAATTTTGACCAATCTACCATGACGAGTACAGAAAGAGCTACTTATCTCAACAATCAAACGTTTAGAATTGTACTGGTTCCAGCTTCTAGAGCGAATAGAAATGCCTCACAAGTAAATTACGAGGATTATAATGCAGTAGTGAAATATTTTAACTTAAAAGAACCAAAATAATCACTAAATCATTCAAAACCATCCATATATTAATTTTTTACAAAAAAGAAATCCTAGCAAAATGAATTGCTGGGATTTTTTGTTGGTTAATAAAAATCAGATTTTTTTCCCATAAAAAGTTCTTACCTTTGTTGTCCTTTTAAAATTAAAATTATGAGTGTTCACATCAGTGCCAAAAAAGGCGAAATTGCAAAAACGGTATTACAGCCAGGAGATCCTTTAAGAGCTAAATACATCGCAGATAATTTTCTAGAAGATGTAAAATTGGTAAGCAAGACCAGAAATATATTTTATTTTACAGGTTTGTATAAAGGAAAAGAAATTTCTGTTGGTGCAAGTGGAATGGGAGTGCCAAGTATTGGGATTTATTCTTACGAATTATTTACAGAATATGATGTAGATACCATTATCAGAATTGGGACTTGTGGTGGTTATACTACAGATCTTAATGTTTTTGACCTGATCAATGTAGATGGAGCAGCAAGTGAATCTACTTATGCTAAATTTGCTTGGGAAATGGATGAAGAAATCATGTATCACCAAGGAAAAGCCTTTGATGTAATTAATGAAACGGCTAAAGAATTAGCTCTTGAAACTAAAGCAGCTAATATTCACACCAGTGATGTTTTTTATAGAAAAACACCAGAAATTCCTGCCATTGCAGAGAAATATAATTGTCCAGCAGTAGAAATGGAAGCTTTCGCACTTTTTGCTAATGCAAAACATTTAGGGAAAAATGCAGCATCGATTTTGACGGTTTCAGATATTATTCCAACAGGTGAAGAAATTTCTGCAGATCAAAGAGAAACTGCTCTTAGAACCATGATGACTCTAGCTCTAGAAAGTGGAATTAAACTTTAAAAAGTTCAAATAGATACTAAAAAACGCTTCGAAATTCTCGAAGCGTTTTTTATTTTTCTGTTTCGTCATCTAGAAGATGCCCGAAATATTCTTTTTTAGTTTTCAGATATTCTTTGCTGTTTTCATTGGCTTCCATCTGAAGTGGAATTCTTTTGTTGAGATGAATTTCACTGTTTTCTACAAATTTTATTTTATCAGGATTATTCGTTAAAAGATTGATTTCTTTTACGTCTAATAATTTTAAAATTTCAATCGCTACATTAAAATCTCTATCATCTGCAGGAAGACCTAATTGAAGATTCGCTTGAACGGTATCTAATCCTTTTTCTTGTAATGCGTAAGCTTTAAGCTTATTGATAATACCAATATTTCTACCTTCTTGACGAAGATAAACGATGATACCTCCGTTTTCTTGAATAAATTTCATGGCTGCATCTAACTGCTGTCCGCATTCACATTTTTTAGAATGGAAAACTTCTCCAGTAATACATTCTGAGTGAAAACGAACATTAATAGGTTTAGAAAAATCTGTGTTTTCTGCAACCAAAGCGATATGAGGCATCCAGTCTTTTTCACTATCCGAAAAAGCCATTACTCTAAAGTTTCCAAAATCGGTAGGAACTAATGATTCTGCCTGTAATGTTATCATCTAATTTTTTATGTAAAGATAAGATTTACTTAGATTCTGTACTATCGAAAGAATCTATAAGACTAATGTTTGTTTTGATTTTAGCCAAATATCTATTCAGTAATTCTAAATCGTCTTTTGGAAGACTCGTTTTCAGCGTCTGAATCGTTTTATAAGAATTGGTGTAATTTTTATAAGCCTTAGTTTGTTCCGTCTTGTTATTCTGTTTGATAGAATAAATGTAATCAGAAATATGCAGTTTCATTTTATAAATTTCTGCATTGAGTTTTTGATTTTTAAAAACTGGAAATTCTGTAAGTGTATTGGTTATTTCTGAGAGATAACTTACTCTTTCCATAGATTTATATGTCTGTTCAGAAAAACTAGTTTGGGTAGAATAACTCGAAAAGCTATTAGACAAAGGAGATAAATTTACTTTTTCTACCGAGCACGAAGTCAATAGAAGCAAGGCGAAAAGTAAATTTATTGTATTTCTCATTTTTATGAATTAGATTTTTGATAAAGGATAGGGTTAAGACTTTCGTCATTATACATTTTCATTTGTTTGTATACCTTCATCTTAACATCACCGTTTTCTATATCTAAAAGTAATTGATCAATCGCTTGGCTTAAATCTTTTTTCTGTTCTAGAAGTACATTGAGTTTTTCTGTACATTTTGCTCTATGTTCTTCTGTGGCAGATTCTCTAGTAGCTTCTTGGTTCATGTGATAAACTTTCAAAACAAGAATCGAAAATCTATCAATTGCCCAAGCTACCGTTTCTGTATTGATTTTAGCGTCTGATTTAGGCGTGATATTTTGATATTTTTGGAAAAAATAACTGTCAATGTATTCCACCAAATCAGTTCTTTTCTGGTTAGAAGCATCAATTGTTCTTTTCAATTGTAGTGCTTCTACCGGATCAATATTTTCGTCTCTAATGATATCTTCTAAATGCCATTGTACGGTATCTATCCAATTCTTAGTATACAAAAGGTGTTCCAAACTGCCATTTTCGAATGGATTATTGATTGGGAAGTCTACATTATCATGTAAATGATAATCTTCAACAGATTTGTTGAAGATATTCCATGCGTGTTCGGTAAAAGACATGTTAAGAAGGATTTTGAGATTTATCTTCTGGTTTTTTTTCGTCTTCTTTTACAGCGTCTTTAAATTCTTTAATTCCGCTACCAACTCCTCTCATTAATTCAGGAATTTTTTTACCTCCGAAAAGTAATAAAAGTACGATAGCAACAATTAGGATATGCTGCCAAGAAAGTGATAGTATAATAATTGGTGAAATCATTTTTGAAAATTTTTACAAAGGTAAGGATTTTTTAATACGAAACCCAATCTAATGGATTAACTGGATTGGCTCCATTCCAAATTTGAAAATCAAGGGCGAAATTCCCGTCAAAATCAGTTCCGATGCTTCCAATTGTCGTTCCTGCAGAGACTTGTTGGTTCTTGGCAACGTTTACATTATCCAAGTTTCCATAGATACTGAAGTAGTCTCCATGTTTAACCAATACAGTTTTTGCGCCACCACTTACCAAAATGTTGCTCACAACACCTGGGAATACACATCTTGCTCTCGTTCCGTTTGGAACTACCACTTTTATTCCGTTATTTTCAATAGTAATTCCTTTGAAAACTGGGTGCGGTTGTCTGCCAAATCGTTCGGTAACCTGACCAGAAGGAACAGGGAAAGACATTTTTCCTTTATTCGCTGCGAAGTTACTTCCTGCGGTAATTGCTCCCACTCCGAAGTCTTTCATTTTTTTCTCTTCTACAGCTGCTTTTTCTTTATCTGTTTTATCTGCTAATGCTTTTGATGCATTTCTCGCTTCATCAGCTTTTGCTTTAGCAGCATTTGCTTTTTCTTCAGACTCTTTTTTCTCTTTTTCTGCTTTTGCTATTTTTTCGGCATCATTTTTTTCTTTGGCAACTCTTTCTGCTTCCGCTTTTTCACGGGCAAGTTTTGTAGCTTTTCTTTCCTCTTCTTCCGCTTTTTTCTTCACAAGAGCAAGAGCATCAGCTTTCGCTTTATTCTCAGCGTCTATTTTTGCTTTTTCTTTTTCAGCTGCAATTTTTGCTAGTCTTATTCTTTCTGCTTCTGCTTTTTTATCTGCTTCAGCTTTAGCTTTGGCCGCTTTTATCTCTTCATTGATGAGATTTCTGATGGCATTTTCTACCTTTTTATTTTCTGCTTGCTTGGTTCTAAGTTCTGCAACCAGTTTTGTCTCGTTTTTCTTAAATTCTTCTAAAAGTACTTCTTTTTGTTTTCTTTCTACTTGAATTACAGCGAGTTCTTGTTTTTGTTTATTAAGAAGGTTTTCCTTTTCTTTTACAGATTTTTGCTTTAAACCGATTGATTTTTTGATTTGAGTAGCTTTTTGATTAATCTCGGCAGCTTTTTTATCTTGATATTCTCCGTATTGCTTGATGTATTGAACTCTTCTCAATGCTTCACCTAAATCTCTAGAAGAAAGAATGAAAGTAACTTTGTTCTGAACGCCTTTGTTCTTGTAAGCTTTTACTAGAATATCAGCATATTCTTTGCGAAGAACTTTCAGTTCACGGTTAAATTTATTGATTTCTAACTGACGGAGATAGATGTCATCTTCTATGAATCTTTTCTCTTTCTGAGTGTTATTATAAACTTTTTCTCGGAGCGCAATTTTTTTATTGACATCATTAAGGTAAGCAAGAGATAATTTTGCTTCTCCTCTGGCTTTTGCAAGAGTAGCATTAATGGCAGCAATTTGTTTTTTGAGCTCTGAATTTTGTTTTTGCAGTTGTTCTTTTCTTCCTTGTTGAGAAAAGAAAATGCTAAAGGCTAGTAATCCTAATAATAAACTCAGTTTCTTATGCATCATTTAATTTCTGTCTTTGTATAATTAGTAGGAATGGAAAAAGGAGTTTCCATCTTCAAAAATTCAAATTTCGTATTTTCTATTAAAATTTGGTCTGTTTTCTGTGCTTTTATAATTATTTTAACACTTTTTGGGAGTTTTTGTGAACCGAAAATTTCATAATCATTATAGCTCACTTCTAGGCTATTGTTGTTCTTTATGTCTTGTAAAAATACCTTTTTTAAAGCCAATTCATGAGAATATTCTAGTGAAGTTTTGTATTCGCTGGTTTTGCCATTTACCGTGATAATTTGGTTTTTAGCAGAATTTAGCAAATAACCGTTTTCATTTTGCAAAAAAGTATAATCTTTTTCATTAACAGGAATGAAGGTTTTACCGAGAAGTAAATTTTGTAAAGCACTGTAATCTATGAAATTAACTTTCAAAAGATTATTGATGTAGTCAAAATTAGAATCAATATACGTCTTATTTATCTTTTCGTAGGCTTTGATTCCGGCAGGTGTAATATTGGCTCTTGCTTGAGACATAAAAAGGAATGAAAAATTTGCCCAAATTTTTTGGTTATTTTCTATATAAAATGTTCCATCAATAGTTGGGATAAATCTGTCTGTCTCCGCATTGACTTTGCTAGTGATTTTTAAACTCTCAAAAGCATCTTTTTTAGTAATTTTTTCGAAAAAAGCTTTATTAGAACTTACATTTTCTACAGGAGCTGGAGTTTGTTCTACGGTTTTTCTAGCTTTACAAGATAATAAAGCTAATGATGAAATAAGGATAAGTATATAATTTTTCATATTCTATGATTGTAAATGTTACTTGTGGAAGAACATTACAATTTTAACGCCAAACCACACAATATGTTTTGTGTGGTTTGGTTATTTATTTGATTTATAGCAGATTAATCATTTCCTTTTGATAAAAAATCTAGCACCGAATAATCTCCTAATGAAATTTCTCTAGAAACGCCAAAGTACTGTGCGTTACTACCAATCATAGAGTTGCTTAAATTACCATGATTGATGACTGTTTTCTCTTGAATCAAAGAATTTTCTATATTAGAGTTTTCTATGCAAGTTCCATTTCCTAAAGAAACATAAGGCCCAATTTTAGAATTTTTAATTTTTACATTTTCCCCGATAAAACATGGCGGAATGATAAGGCTGTTTTCTATTTCTGCTGATGCTGGGAAATTTGCAAATTCTTCTTTTTCGTATTGAAGGATTTTACCATTGGTTTCTACGGTTGCATTTTTATTGCCGCAATCCATCCAATCATCTACTTTTCCTAGAGAGAATTTAGCTCCTTTTTGACGAAGATTTTCCAGAGCGGTAGTCAATTGATATTCACTACCTACTTTTATATCATTACTCATGATATAGTTAATTTCTTCCATCAATTTTTCTGCAGACTTGAAATAATAAATTCCAATAATCGCTAAATCAGAAACGAAAGTTTGTGGTTTTTCTACAAAGTCAGTGATGAAGCCATAATCGTCTAATTTTACAACACCAAAAGCAGATGGATCAGCTACTTTTTTCACCCAAATTACCCCATCAGAATTGGTGTCTAATTTAAAATCGGCACGGAAAAGTGTGTCTGCAAATGCTACGACTACGTCTCCTTGCATTGATTGTTCTGCACATTTTATAGCGTGAGCTGTTCCTAGAGGTTCGTCTTGCGTATAAACGCTTCCTTTTGCTCCTAGTTTTTCTGCAATTTCTATCAAAGATTGTTCTACTTCTGGCCCGAAATCTCCTATGATAAATGCTATTTCATCTATATTTTCGCCAGCTACTTTTGCGATATCTTCTACTAATCTTTGTACAATTGGTTTTCCTGCAATAGGAATTAATGGTTTTGGAACGGTAAGTGTGTGTGGTCTTAATCTAGAACCACGTCCTGCCATTGGAACTATTATTTTCATAGTTTAATTTGGTTTAAATTTATTTGTGTTTTTAATTGTTATTTTTTAGCGACTCCAGAACTGCCAAAACCACCTTCTCCGCGTTCTGTTTCTTCTAAAGTGTTTACTTCTTCCCAAGTTGCGGTTTCGTATTTAGCAATAACCATTTGAGCGATTCTATCGCCATCATTGATGGTGAAATCTTCGGCCGATAAATTTACTAAAATTACTCCAATCTCTCCACGATAATCAGCGTCTATTGTTCCTGGAGTATTGAGAACGGTAATTCCGTTTTTTAGAGCAAGACCACTTCTAGGTCTTACTTGAGCTTCGTAACCTTCTGGAAGTGAAATTAATAAGCCTGTGCTGATTAATCTTCTCTCTAAAGATTTCAGCGTGATGGGTTCAGAAATATTAGCATATAAATCCATCCCCGCAGAAAGTGCAGTTTGGTATTTTGGTAAAGCGTGTTTTGATTTGTTGATTACTTTTATGGTCATCTTTTTAAAATTCTTTTGAAAATGGCTTGTTCCTTAAAGGCTACAAAACCGATGAATAATGCTAAAAATAAGTTTCCTACAAAATAATTGGTTCTAAAATAGTAAAACGAAATCATAGAAAGGGAAACCGAAATGACGAGATATAGGATTACTTTTCCCGTGTTATAAGGAATAGGATATTTTATTCTTCCCCAAATGTAAGAAATTACCATCATACTCGTAAACGTTACTAATGCAGCAGTTGCACTTGCCCAATATCCATATTCTGGAATAAAAAGAAAATTAATGAGCACTGTAATTGCTGCTCCGATGATAGAAATATATAAACCGACTCTGGTTTGGTCTGAAAGTTTGTACCAAATAGAAAGGTTAAGGTAAATGCCTAAAAATAAAGCACCTAACATCACCATCGGAATGATTTCTATTCCTTCATAATAAAGCGGATTTCTCAAATATTTTTCTGAAATCCATTGAAGATTTACCATCAATCCAATGTAAATTAAACAATTACAAATTACAAAAACGTCCATTAAAACTGCATAGGTTTTGTGATTGTTTTTATCTTTGAAACTGCTGAAAAAATATGGTTCAATTCCTAATTGATAAGCTTGTCTGAAAACCGTAATAAAAGTGGCGATTTTGTAAACAGCGCCATAAACTCCAATCTGATGGCGTGCTTCTTTATCAGGAAGTAAATATTTAAGGAATTGTCTGTCAAGCGTTTGATTTACAATTCCAGCCAAACCTGCAATCATTACTGGCCAAGAATAATTCATAATTCTTTTCCAAAGTTGAAAATCAAATTTTTTGATGCTGAAATTCACAAATTCTTTGCCTACAATCGCTAAAGTCACAATACTTTGTACCAAATTGGCAATAAAAACGTAACCTACCCCAATTTCTGGATTGTATTTTAACCCAAGAATTCCCTCTGGAAATTTAGGCAACCATTTGATGAAAAATACCACTAAAAAAAAGTAAACCAATGAACCGATTACTTTAGAAAGCATATATTGAATAGGTCTTCCTTCTAATCTTAAAACTGCTGAAGGAATAGTAGAAAACGCATCAAAAGATAAAATAAATAAGAAAATGACCAAAAAATTCACTTGGTCTGGCGTTTCGAAAACATTCGCTAATTCTTGCCTGAAAACATAACCTAAAATCAAATAAATAAATCCTACAGAAAGAATACTAAGCGCAGTAGTAGAGATTAAGGTTTTTTTGTCAATATCATCTTCTTGCGCAAAACGAAAGAATGAAGTTTCCATTCCGTGTGTTAAAAAAACCGTAATAACTCCAGCAATAGAGTACCAATCTACAAATGGTGAAGATGCAGCTGGCCCAAATGCTCGTGTAACGATAGGAGCGATAAGAAAAGGAAAAATCCTTACTAATACTGAACTTAAACCATAAATGGCGGTTTGTCCGAATAGTTTTTTATACAATTTTTTAGCGTTTTTAGAATGCAAAAATAACTATAAGATTTGGGATTTAGGATTTTAGATTTACGAATTTTTCATAAACCTTAGAATTGAACTTTTACACTTTCACAAAAACCTAAATTTCTTTGGCTTTCCTCAAAAGTTAAATTAAATTTGTAAAAATCTAAAAGTAAAATGAAAACCTTAATCAAAAACGCACAAATTGTAAATGAAGGAAAGATTTTTAAATCTGATGTATTGATTGAAAATGATTTGATTGCGAAAATTTCATCAACTATTTCCGAAGAAAATGCAGATACAATCATTAACGCTGAAGGAAAATTCCTAATTCCTGGAGTAATTGATGATCAAGTGCATTTTCGTGAACCGGGATTAACGCACAAAGGCGATATAGAAAGCGAATCAAAAGCCGCAATTGCAGGCGGAGTAACCAGTTTTATAGAACAACCGAACACCGTTCCGAATGCGGTAACGCAAGAACTTTTAGAAGAAAAATACAAAATTGCTTCGGAGAAATCTTACGCCAATTATTCCTTTTCAATGGGTGGAACCAATGATAATTTAGAAGAAGTTCTGAAAACCAATCCAAGAAATGTAGCGGCCATCAAACTTTTTTTAGGTTCTTCTACAGGGAATATGTTGGTAGATAATCCCGAAATTTTGGAAGAAATCTTCTCTCAAGTAAAAATGCCGATTTGTGTGCATTGTGAAGACGAAACAACCATCAGAAAAAATACAGAAATCTATAAAGAACAATACGGAGAAGATATTCCCGTGAAATTTCATCACTTAATCAGAAGCGAAGAAGCGTGTTATCTATCAAGTTCAAAAGCAATAGAACTCGCCAAAAAAACTGGAGCGAGATTGCATATTTATCATCTTTCTACCGCAAAAGAAATGGAGCTTTTCCGAAATGATATTCCGTTAAAAGACAAAAAAATCACCGCTGAAGTTTGTGTGCATCACCTTCATTTCACCAACGAAGATTATGAAACCAAAGGTTCTCTTATCAAATGGAATCCTGCTGTAAAAACAGAAACGGATAAAAACGGACTTTGGGAAGCACTTTTAGATGATAGAATAGATGTGATTGCAACTGATCACGCTCCGCATACTTTGGAAGAAAAATCTAACAAATATTTGAACTGTCCTTCTGGTGCGCCTTTGGTTCAATATTCTTTGCCAGTAATGTTTGAATATTTCAAAAAAGGCAAGATTTCTTTAGAAAAAGTAGTTGAAAAAATGTGTCACAATCCTGCTATTTTATTCGAAATTGAAAAAAGGGGTTATGTAAAAGAAGGTTACAAAGCAGATTTGGTAATCATTAATCCTAATGCAGAAATTACAGTTTCTAAAGAAAATATACAATCAAAATGTGGTTGGAGTCCACTAGAAAACGAGACTTTTCATTCAGAAATTACACATACTTTCGTCAATGGTTTTCTTGCTTTTGAAAATGGTAAAGTTTCTCCTGAAAAACACGGAGAAAGATTGCTTTTTGAAAGATAAAATCCCCCCTTTTCAAAAAATATGAATGTTTAAGAAACATTTTTACATTTTTTGCGTCTAATAGAAAAAAAATTAATTCAATATGATTAGAAAGCTTACGTTGGCATTTGCTGCAGTATTAGTTTCTGTAGTTGCTTTTGCCCAAAACCAGTTTCAGTGGAAAGAAGCTTCGAGTGGCGGTTACACGTATAAATATGTAACCAATGACCCTGCGAAAGCGCGCTTTTACACTTTGAAGAATGGTTTAACAGTTATTTTAAGTCCTACGAATAAGGATCCTAGAATCCAAGCGTATGTTGCCATCAAAGCAGGAAGTAAAACAGACCCTGCAACCAATACTGGTTTGGCGCATTATTTAGAGCACATGTTATTCAAAGGAACTGATAAATACGGTTCACTAGATTGGTCTAAAGAAAAAGTAGAATTAGAAAAAATTGACGCATTATACGAACAGTATAACTCTACTAAAGACGAAGTTCAAAGAAAAGCCATCTATAAAAAAATAGACTCAGTTTCTGGAGTTGCTGCAAAATATGCTATTGCAAACGAGTACGACAAAATGATGTCTGCAATGGGCGCTCAAGGAACCAATGCTTTTACAAGTTTTGAACAAACGGTTTATACAGATGACGTTCCTAGTGCTTCTTTAGATAAATATTTAGCAGTACAGTCAGAAAGATTCAGAAATCCAGTTTTGAGAATTTTCCACACTGAATTAGAAGCGGTTTACGAAGAAAAAAATAGAACGCTAGATAATGACGGAAGAAAAGTTTCTGAAACTTTATTCTCTAATCTTTTCCAAAAGCATAACTACGGTTTACAAACCACCATTGGTACAGTAGAACATCTTAAAAATCCTTCGTTAATAGAAATCAGAAAGTATTTTAATAAATATTACGTTCCTAATAATATGGGAATTATCCTTTCTGGTGACTTTAATCCAGATGAGGTAATTGCAAAAGTGGACAAAGCGTTTTCTTACATGCAACCAAAACCATTTGATAAATACACTTTCCAACCAGAAGATGCGATTAAAGCACCAATTGTAAAAGAAATTGTAGGTCCAGATGCAGAAAATTTAACCATCGGTTACAGATTGCCAGGAAATAAAGATAAAGATGCTTTATTGGCAGATTTAGTTGGTCAAATTTTAACCAACGGAAGAGCAGGTTTATTAGACTTGAACTTAGTTAAAAAACAAAAATTATTGAGAGCTTCAGCTTTCACTTATTCATTGATTGATTACGGAATTTTATATCTTTCGGCAGCGCCAACCTCTGGTCAAAGTTTAGAAGATGTAAAAGCTTTAGTATTAAATGAAATCGAAAACCTTAAAAAAGGAAATTTTGATGACCAACTTATCACTTCTATCATCAATAACATCAAGAAAAACAAAATCTACGAAACCGAAAAATATGGTGATAGAGCTAGTGTTTTGATGGATGCTTTCACTTCAGAACTAGATTGGAGAGACCAAGTTGCGTATGTAAATGATTTGTCTAAAATTAAAAAAGAAGACATCGTAGCTTTTGCCAATAAATATTTTGGTGACAATTATGTAGCTGTTTTGAAAAGAAAAGGAGAATCTCCAGCGACTGTAAAAATTGAAAAACCATCAATTACACCAGTAGAAACCAATCCAGATAAGCAATCGGCATTTGTGAAAACAATAAATGAAATGCCTGCAACTGCTGCGAAACCAGTTTTCTTAGATTACAAAAAAGATATTCAGAAATCTAAATTAGGAAAAGCAGAAGTACTTTACGTTCCGAACAAAGACAATGATATTTTCAGATTAAGCTACCGTTACAAAATCGGTTCTTTGAATGATAAAAAACAAGGTTTAGCTTCTCAATACATTCAGTTTTTAGGAACTGATAAAATGACTGCCGAAGAAATTTCTAAAGCATTCTATAAAATTGCATGTGGTTTTAATGTTTCTACAGGAGAAGAATACACTACTGTAAGTATTGAAGGTTTACAAGAAAACTTCGAAAATGCAGTGAAATTGTATGAAGAAGTGGTAAATAATGTAAAAGCAGATGACAAAGCTTTAGCTGCACTTAAAGCAAGACTAAATAAAGCTAGAAAAGATGCTAAAGCAAATAAAGGTGCTATTTTACAAGGT
The DNA here is from genome assembly GCF_003860565.1 of Cloacibacterium normanense. Taxonomy (NCBI): domain Bacteria; kingdom Pseudomonadati; phylum Bacteroidota; class Flavobacteriia; order Flavobacteriales; family Weeksellaceae; genus Cloacibacterium; species Cloacibacterium normanense. Next base: position 2,076,489 of record NZ_CP034157.1, on the reverse strand, counting down.
TTAACAAGTTATGCGCTTTATGGTTCAGAAAATAAATTCAACAATGTTTTGACCAATGAAGAACTGAATGCTGTAACTACTCAAGAATTAGTAGACAGAATTAAAAACCTAAATAATTATGAGCAAACGGTAATTTATTACGGACCAACTCCTGTTTATAACGTTGTTTCTCAGTTGAAAACATTGCACCAAGTTCCTGCAAATTTTGCAGTAGCAGCTCCAGCAAAAACTTTCAAACAAGAAGTTCCTGCTAAAAATCAAGTGCTTTTTGCAGATTATGATATGGTTCAGGCAGAAACCAGATGGATTAGAAATACAGAAACTTACAACCCAGAAAAAACGACGATGGTTAATGTGTTCAATAACTATTTCGGTGGAGGTATGGGAAGTTTAGTATTCCAAACGATTAGAGAAAGTAAAGCTTTGGCTTACAGTACTTACGGATATTATGTGCAACCACAGAAAAAAGACCAAGATTACTATTTATTAGGTTATGTAGGTTCTCAAGCAGATAAATTTAATGATGCTACGGTTGCCATGAACGAATTGCTAACCAAAATGCCAGAATTGCCTAAAAATTTAGAATTGGCTAAAAATCAAGTGAAAAAAGATATTCAGACAGAGAGAATTACTCAAGATGGTATCATTTACAACTATTTAAACGCTAAAAATTTAGGTTTAAATGATGACATTAGAAAGAAAATGTACGAAACAGTAGATAAAATTACGATGGCAGATGTTAAGAAATTCCACCAGAATTATTTCTCAGGAAAACCTTACACGTATGCTATTGTAGCTTCAGAAAAAAGAGTTTCTATGGACGATATGAAAAAACTAGGAGAAGTGAAAAAACTTTCTTTAGAAGAAATTTTCGGATACTAGAAATTTTCAAAATATTTACAGAAAAGACCGCAATTTTGCGGTCTTTTTTTGTGAATTATCTTCTTTACATAACAGATTTTTTTCACGGAATTTTATAAATGCTTACTTTTAAGCATTAATTTTAAACAAGACTTGTCATGAATATGTATACACAACCTATGCTTCAAGAGAATGCATTAAAAGATAAAGTAGCCATCGTTACTGGTGGTGGAAGTGGTTTGGGAAAAGCCATGACTAAATATTTTCTACAACTAGGAGCCAAAGTAGTGATTACTTCTAGAAATTTAGAAAAATTACAAGGAACTGCCGCAGAATTAGAAGCAGAAACTGGCGGAAAAGTACTTTGTGTTTCTTGCGATGTAAGAAATTGGGACGAAGTAGAAGTTATGAAAGAAGCTGCGATAAAAGAATTTGGTAGAATAGATATTTTGCTCAATAATGCTGCTGGAAATTTTATTTCACCCACCGAAAGATTGACGCATTCTGCTTTTGATTCTATTTTAGATATCGTTTTGAAAGGAACCAAAAACTGTACACTTTCTGTAGGAAAATATTGGATTGATAATAAAATTCCGGGAACTGTACTTAATATTGTCACCACTTATTCATGGACGGGTTCTGCTTATGTAGTTCCTTCAGCTTGTGCAAAAGCAGGAGTTTTAGCGATGACCAGAAGTTTGGCTGTAGAGTGGGCGAAATATAATATCCGTTTTAATGCAATTGCACCGGGTCCATTCCCTACAAAAGGAGCTTGGGAAAGATTATTGCCGGGAGATTTAGCCGAAAAATTTGACATGAGAAAAAAAGTACCATTGAGAAGAGTAGGAGAACATCAAGAATTGGCAAACTTAGCGGCGTATTTGGTTTCTGATTATTCTGCGTACATTAACGGAGAAGTAGTAACCATCGATGGTGGAGAATGGTTGCAAGGTGCTGGAGAATTTAATATGCTAGAACAAATTCCGCAAGAAATGTGGGATATGCTGGAAATGATGATAAAAGCAAAAAAGAAATCATAAAAATCATACTTTTTAATCCCGAAATAATTTCGGGATTTTTAATTTTAAATCCCTAATTTTATCCTTCCAAAAAATTGAGGTTTTGTGAAAAAAAAATACTTTAAATTCCTTTTATTTCTAATTCTTTGTTTTTCAGTAAGGGTAATTTCTCAAACATGCGGAGGTTCTTTCGGAGCTCCAATTTTCGTAGAAGATTTTGGGAGGGTAAATAATTCTTATCAGACGGTTTCTCCAGCGTTGGTTTCTCCAGCATTTACCAATTATATTTATTCATCAGTAATGCCACCAAGTGATGGTTATTATACGATTTCAAATACTACGGAATATTTACCTTGGGGTTGGCAAAAATCATTAGATCATACCAATGATCCGTCTGGAACTTACGGAAATATGTTGGTAGTAAATGCAGATTATACGCCGGGAGAATTTTACAGAAGACGAGTTTCTAATTTGTGCTCCAATCAAATTTATAGATTTTCTGCATGGATTTTAAACATCCATAGAGCGGGGAGTAATATGATAAAGCCTAATGTTACTTTTCAAATCAGAAGTACTACTGGAGCTATTTTAGGTTCTATTTCTACAGGTATCTTAGCTGAAGAAAATGGAGAAGTTTGGAAAAATTTTTATTTAGATTTTAGATCAGATCCTGCTTCTTCCGAAGTAGATGTGGTTTTAATTAATAATGCAGCGGGTGGAATAGGAAATGACTTGGCGATAGATGATATTAGTTTTTCACCCTGTGGTCCATCTACATTTATCACTGCTACTTTAGGAAATCTTTTCACTACTGGAGTTTGTGATAATTCACAGAGTTTTATTCTAACTGCGCAAATGAGTTCTAATACTTTTCAAAATGTAAATTTCATTTGGCAAAAAAGTACAGATGGAGGGAACACTTGGGTAAATTTAACTGGTGCAACAAGTAATCCAAATATTACCATTCCGGCAGGGAGTTATCAGAATAATGACCAATTTAGATTTATTGTAGGTGAATCTACTAATATAAACCTGACTTCTTGTAGGGTAATGTCTGGTGTTTCTACGGTTAAAATCAATGGATATCCTAACGCACCAAGCAATAGAAGTTTTAGTTTTTGTAAAAATTCTACCGCAACTCTCACGATTCCAGAAAATAATATACTTTGGTATACTTCTGCAACTGGTGGAATCGGAAGTATAAATACTCCTATTATTGATACTTCTGTGGTTGGAATTAAAGATTTTTGGATTACTCAAACGGTTAATGGATGTGAAAGCGCAAGAGCGAAAATTACAGTTAATATTCTTGATAATCCTTCGGCTCCTGTCGTTTCAAGTTATGAATTTTGTCAAAATTCCACTGCCTCATCTTTGTCAGCAGTCGGAACTGATTTGAAATGGTATACTAGTTCAACAGGAGGTATTGGAAATACAATCGCTCCAATTCCTAATACTTCAATTGCTGGAGATTTTTCTTTTTGGGTTACACAGACGGTAAATGGTTGTGAAAGTGAAAGGGCAGAAGTAAAAGTTAAAATTCTACAAGCTCCATTTTCCACTGTTTTAAAAGATACTTCTATTTGTGATGGAGAAAATATTGTTTTAGATGTCGGAACTGGTTTTATTGCAGAATGGCAAACAATTCCACCAGTTGTGAGTCAGACGCTACAGGTTTCAAGTCCAGGAAAATATTCGGTAAAACTTACTGATAGTAAAGGTTGTGTAGCTATTCAAACAGTTGATATAACTCCTGGAATTACTCCGATAATTACTCAAGTGAAAAGTGGCGAGGATTTTCTAGAAATTTTAGCAGAAAATGGTAATCCACCATATTTATATTCTTTAGATAATGTAAATTGGCAAACTTCTAATATTTTTAAAAATTTGGATGCTGGGATTTATCAGATTTATGTAAAATCTCAAAGCAATAGTTGTACAGCGGTTGCTACTTCGGCGGTACTTTTTATTCCAAATGCTTTTACACCTAATCATGATGGTTATAATGATGTATGGCGCGTTTCTAATATTGAGTTTTTCTCTAAAGTGAAACTTAAAATATTTGATAAATTCGGCAATCAAGTTTTTATGGCGGAAGATGTTTTAAAATTCAATTGGAATGGATTATATAATGGTAGATTATTGCCTTCGGGAACTTATTGGTATGTTATGGAAATTGATGGACATTATACCAGAACGGGGTGGATTCTTCTTAAAAATAGATAAAATAAGAAAGCCGAATCAACGATTCGGCTTTTCTCATTAATGTATAGGATTTTATAAGTTTCTTAAACCTGCTCTTGCTCCACCTGCAGCTACTACAGCTTGCATTCTGTCTCTTTGACCAGCAGAGAACATATACATTGCAGAATCATATACATAATCCATGTAGTTCATGAACATTACAGATCTTTGTACACCACCACAAGTGTTGTATAGTGGATAAGTTGGTGAACCGCCGTTAGAACCAGTTTGAGTAGGAGTGTCAGCTACGAAATCGTTTCCACAAGTAGCATCTCCCCAAATGTGACGAAGATTTAAGTAGTGACCTACTTCGTGAGTTGCAGTTCTACCTAAGTTATAAGGAGCAGAAGCGCCAGTTACACCTACGAATGGAGCAGCTAATACTACACCATCATTCCATTGACCAGCAGATTCTGGGAATGTAGCATATCCTAATATTGAAGACATATCTCCTACTACCCAAATGTTGAAGTATTGTGTTGGGTCTGTAGCGTCAATTCCTCCTGATGAAGCTTTTTTCATAGCGTCATTAGTTCTCCAAGATCTTGTTTTAGTAGATTTTCTTACTGTTTTTACCAATCTAAATCTTACTTTAGTATCACCAGCAGCTACTGAAGCAAATTCAGCAGGGATTTTATTAACATCAGAGTTAGTTGCTCCGAAGTCTTTGTTAAGAACGTTGATTTGTTCTGCGATTCTAGCATCAGAAAGATTTTCTGCTGTAGTTCTGTATAATAAATTTACAACTACAGGGATTTCAACTGTTCCATCAGCTAATACTCTTCCTAATTTTTTAGCTTGAATGAATTTTTCAGTTCCCGCTTCAATTGCAGCATATCTTGCTCTTGCTTTTGCGTCATTTTTAAGTAATTCTGCTCTGATTTCTTCAGATGGACAAGATTTTCTAGATGCAGTTGCTGTTCTAGCGTTTGTGTCTTCTGTTAAGTTTGCAGTTTCCTCTGTTGTGTTACATGCTGCTAACATACCTAGCGCTATAACTCCGAATAGTAATTTCTTCATATCAAATTAATTTTTAATAAAATTGTTTTTTTAATTCACAGCTGCGAATATATAGAGTTGAAATTTAGTGTGCAATATTTTTTTTTAAATTTTTTTAAAAAAGTGTTGATTTTTATTTGATAGATAGGTTTTTTCTTTGATGATTGAGTATTAAATTAACTTAATTCTTTATGAATTTATTAATTTTATTAGGTTTTTTTTTATTGCTGATTTTGTAATTTTGGTGTGAAATGAGAGAAATTTTTTATTTTTCAGATAATTTCTTTGAAAAGTTCTCAAAATAGAAAAATCCGCCTGAAAAAATTCCAGACGGACCTCCTATGAAAAACTTAAATGGTAAGTTATATATGAAAAATATGAATGTTATTTTTCAACTGGTCGAAAAACCAGTCCGCTTTCTTCGAAATAATCTAAAGTGATTCTGTCTCCATCATTTATCTTTCCTGCGAGAATTTCTTTAGATAATCTGTTCAGAACTTCTTGTTGAAGAACTCTTTTTAATGGTCTTGCTCCAAAAATTGGGTCGTAACCTTTGTTGGTTAGATATTTTAAAGCGTCTTCAGTCGCAGTTAAGATGATGTTTCTCTTTTCTAGCATTTGATTAAAGCCTCTTAATTGGAAATTAACGATTTTACCAATTTCTGATTTGCTTAATGGTTGGAAAAGTACCACTTCATCTATTCTGTTTAAAAATTCCGGACGAAGAGATTGTTTCAATAATCCGAAAACTTCTTCTTTGGTTGCTTCTAAAGTTTCAGAATCGATATTGTCATCTTTGTCACGCTGTGCAGCGTCAAAACGTTCCTGAATAATATGCGAACCAAGGTTGGAAGTCATAATAATGATAGAATTTTTAAAATTCACTACTCTTCCTTTGTTATCGGTTAATCTTCCATCGTCTAAAACTTGTAAAAGCGTGTTGAAAACATCTGGATGCGCCTTTTCTATCTCGTCCAAAAGCACTACAGAATAAGGTCTTCTTCTTACGGCTTCGGTTAATTGTCCGCCTTCATCATAACCTACGTAACCTGGAGGCGCACCAACTAATCTAGAAACAGAGTGTCTTTCTTGATATTCACTCATGTCAATTCTGGTCATGTTGTTCTCATCGTCAAATAAGAATTCTGCCAAAGCTTTTGCCAATTCTGTTTTTCCAACACCAGTGGTTCCTAAGAAAAGGAAGCTTCCGATAGGTTTTTTCTCGTCATTTAATCCAGCTCTATTTCTTCTAATGGCGTTTGCAACTGCGGAAATCGCTTCTTCCTGACCTACCACTCTATGGTGGAGTTCGGTTTCTAGATTTAATAATTTTTCTCTTTCAGATTGAAGGAGTTTGGTAACTGGGATTCCAGTCCATTTTGCAATCACTTCTGAAATGTTTTCAGCGGTTACTTCTTCTTTGATGAGCTCGTTTTGATGATTTTGCATTTCGAGTTCTAATTTTTTCAAATCTTCCTCTTTTTCTCTAAGTTTACCGTATTGTATTTCGGCAACTTTTGCGTAATCACCAACTCTAGACGCTCTTTCTGCTTCTAATTTCAGAGATTCTATTTCTTTTTTAATGGCAGTTAAATCTTCAGATTTTTGTTTTTCGCCAAGCCATTTTGCATGAATTTCGTTTCTTTGTTCCTGAATTTTCGCAATGTCTTCTTTTAAGTGATTGATTTTCAATTCATTTTTCTCTCTAGAAATTGCTGCAAGTTCTATTTCTAACTGCATTAGTTTTCTGTCAAGAATATCGAGTTCTTCAGGCTTAGAATTGATTTCCATTCTTAGTTTTGCTGAAGCTTCATCAATCAAGTCGATGGCTTTATCTGGTAAAAATCTGTCTGAAATATATCTTTGAGACATTTCTACGGCAGCAATAATGGCTTCGTCTTTTATTCTTACTTTGTGGTGTGCTTCGTACTTGTCTTTAATTCCTCTCAAGATAGAAATCGCAGATTCTGTGTCTGGTTCTTCTACCATTACTTTTTGGAAACGTCTTTCTAAAGCTTTATCTTTTTCAAAATATTTTTGATATTCGTTCAACGTAGTTGCTCCAACTGCTCTAAGTTCCCCTCTTGCTAATGCAGGTTTCAAAATATTAGCGGCGTCCATTGCGCCTTCTCCACCACCAGCTCCTACTAAAGTGTGAATTTCATCGATGAAGAGAATGATTTGTCCATCGCTTTTAATGACTTCATTCACTACAGATTTCAAACGCTCCTCGAATTCACCTTTGTATTTTGCGCCAGCAATTAATGCACCCATATCTAGAGAATAAATGGTTTTGTCCATTAAATTTTCTGGAACGTCACCTGAAATAATTCTATGGGCAATTCCTTCTGCAATTGCGGTTTTACCAACACCAGGTTCACCGATAAGAATCGGGTTGTTTTTGGTTCTTCTTGATAAAATTTGTAAAACTCTTCTTATTTCTTCGTCTCTACCAATTACAGGGTCTAGTTTTCCTTCTGCTGCGAGTTCGTTGAAGTTTTTAGCATATTTATTTAAACTTTGATAAGTTTCTTCTGAACTTGCCGAAGTTGCTTTGCTTCCTTTTCTCAATTCTTTGATAGCGGCTTCTAATGAATTTTTAGTCACTCCAAAATCTTTTAAAATTTTAGAAACTTCAGAATTTACCTCTAAAAGTGAAAGCCAAAGATGCTCAATGGTTACATATTCATCGCCCATTTTTTTGGCAACATTCGGTGCGTCTAAAAGAATTTTATTGGCGTTTTGAGAAAGGTAAATGTTTCCACCTTCTACTCTAGGTAGTTTTTCTAAGGCTTCACGGTTTTTTTCTCTAATAAGATTAAGGTCTGCTTCTGATTTTTTCATTAAGAATGCAGAGATGTTTTCATCTACTTGAAGAATTCCTTCTAATAAATGTTGAGGTTCAATGCTTTGATGGCCAAAATCAAGCGCAATTTGTTGTGCTTTTTGAATGGCTTCTTGTGATTTTGTGGTATATTGGTTTAAGTTCATATTAATGGTTTTGATTGGTATGCATCAAAATGTATTCTAAAGTTATTTTTAGGTCAAAATTTCCTGATTTCTGTAATTTCTTAAAATTTTAATGACAAAATTTCTGAATTTTATATATTATTGAGTTTGGATGTTGACATTGTTTCTGGTTTCTGGTTAGGTGTTTGATAAATATAAGTCATAATTTTTATTTGTTTTATTATATAATGTTAATTTTTTTATAAAATTTATATTGTATATTTGTTAAAAACACAAATACTAATGAAAAATCTCACTCCGAGACAACAAGAAATACTTAATGTAGCTCTTGAATTGTTCTATAAAAGAGGTTTTGCAGATACCTCTATGAGAGACATAGCAGAAGTGATGAATGTAAAAGCTGCCTCACTTTATGCACACATTAAATCTAAAGAAGAAATTATGGAATGGATTAGCGAGGATGTTTCTAACAGATTTCTGAAGAGATATAACGACCTTAAAAATCCTAGCCTATCTGCTTTTGAAAAAGTTAGAATCTTAGTCATCAATCATCTTACCGAAATGTATAATAATGTAAAGATGTTCGATGTTTTTTTTACCAATATTTATAGATTAAAAGTAGATTTTAAAGAACAACATAAATATTTAGAAAGAATTAATGCTTACAAAGATCTTGCAGAAAAAGTGATTAGAGAATATTTGCTTACTTTGGGTTTAGCAGATGACGAAAATTTAATGTTGACCACCAAGTTTTCCCTCAATGTCCTGAATAACGTTTACCGATACATTCCCGAAGAAAATTTTGATTTAGAAAAGCATATTCGTTTTCTTCAAAATGTTTTACTCTATGGCGTGATTGGTAAAAAATAAATTTATCTTTTATTTTTCGCATAAAATATTATATTTGTTGACATCGGGTTACTCCCGAAGAAATGAATTGATATGAACCATTTTTATACATTAAAAGTAGCTAAAATTCAGAAGGTTACAGATGGAGCAGTGAGAGTTACCTTCGAAATACCTTCTTCTATACAAGATAAATTTAAATTTAAACAAGGGCAATATCTTAACCTCAAGTTTAATTTCGGTGAAGAAGAGTTTCGCCGTTCGTATTCTATCATAGATGCACCTTCCGAAAATTCTCAAACGCTTTCCATTTTAGTTAAACAGATGGAAAATGGTACTATTTCTACCTATCTTAATCAAAATCTTAAAGAAAATGACGAGGTAGAAGTGCAACAACCTATGGGAAATTTCTGTACCAATTACCACGCTTCTAATCAAAAAAATTATATAGGAATAGCAGCAGGAAGCGGTATTTCTCCGGTTTTGTCTAATCTCAAAGAAGCATTGTTTCAAGAACCAAATGCTAAAGTTTTATTGTTTTTTGGCAATAAAAACTCTCAAAATATTTTGCTCAAAGAAGAATTAGATGCTTTGAAAGAGCAATTTCCAGAGAGATTTCAAGTTACGCATGTTTTGAGTAGAGAGCCACAAGAAGATACTCTTTTTGAAGGAAGAATCACGACTGAAAAGTTAGGCCAACTTTTAGATAAAAATTCCGAAATAAAACCAGAAGATTCTACGTTTTTTATTTGTGGACCAACCGAAATGATTAAGTCCACTTCGGATTTTTTGAAAAAAGAAAGAAAAGTTCCTGCATTGCAGGTTTTATATGAATATTTCTCTGCTCCAGATGATGAAGATAATGCAGAAATGAGCGAGGAATTCAAGAAAATCCCTAATTTAGAAAGTTTTGTAACGTTAATTATAGATGATGATGAGTATTCTATTCATCTCAATTCTAAAAAAGAAAGCATTTTAGATAAAGCATTGAAAGAAAACTTACCAGTTCCGTTTGCTTGTAAAGGCGGTGTTTGTTGCACCTGCAAGGCTCAAGTGATGGAAGGTGAGGTTTTTATGGAAAAAAACTTTGCGCTTACCGAAGACGAAGTCGCAAGAGGTTTTGTATTAACTTGTCAGTGTCACCCTACTACCAATATTGTGATGCTGAATTATGATGTATAATTCATTCTAAAAAATTTAAAAAAATGGTCAATTGGAAATTCGCAAAAGCCATCGATGAAAACGAAGAGTTTAAAATAAATGGCACAAACATTTGGAACCATTATTGGCATTGTGTCAACAAAAAAGTAGAAGTAAAAGGACCTTATGAAGGGCAAGTTTACTTTTTCAAAGAGTATGAAATTACTAACGGAGACCAAAAAATAAACTTCGTGGCAGGAGAATTTGTAAATTCTAAAGTAGGGATTTATATAAAAGACGATTTAAGCGACGGAAAATTATGATTTGGCTTATCGCTGTCTGCTTTCTGCAATGAGCTGAAAAGAGCTCATAATCAAAAAATATTGTATTAAAAAATTTAAAAAATGCTGAAAGCAGATTGCCGAAAGCTGAAAGCAAAAATATGGATACAGAAAAATTTTTACAATACGTTCAAGCCGAAAATAAGGTAGAACCCAAAGATATGATGCCAGAAGATTACAGAAAACTTCTGGTAAGACAGATTTCTCAACATGCCCATTCTGAAGTAGTGGGAATGTTGCCAGAAGCCAATTGGATTACCAGAGCGCCAAGTTTAAGAAGAAAAATGGCACTTTTGGCAAAAATTCAGGACGAGGCAGGTCATGGTTTGTATTTATATGCCGCTACAGAAACGCTGAACAACGGAGAAATAGCAGCAGACAGAGATTCTACCTATAATGACATGCTTTCTGGAAAAGCTAAATATTCTAGTATTTTTAATTATCCCGCGTTAAGTTGGGCAGATATTGGAGCGATTGGCTGGTTGGTAGACGGAGCTGCCATTATGAACCAAGTAATGTTAATGGGAAATTCTTATGGCCCTTATTCTAGAGCTATGCTCAGAATTTGTAAAGAAGAATCTTTTCACCAAAGACAAGGCTACGAAATCCTGATGACGCTTTGCCGTGGAACCAAAGAACAGAAACAATTGGCTCAAGATGCATTAGATAGATTTTGGTGGTCAGCTTTGATGATGTTTGGTCCGAATGATGACGCTTCTCCGAATTCTCAAAAATCAATGAATTACCGAGTGAAAAGAGAAAGTAATGATTCTCTTCGCCAAAGATTTGTAGATGTTACCGTTCCTCAAGCAGAATTTTTAGGACTGAAAGTTCCAGATAAAAATTTAAAATGGAATGAAGAAACGGGACATTATGATTTTGGTGATTTACCTTGGGATGAATTTATGGAAATCTTAAAAGGAAACGGACCGTGCAATAAAAAACGCCTCGAAACCAAAAGAAAAGCACAAGCAGAAAACGCTTGGGTAAAAGAAGCTGCGATTGCGTATGCTGCAAAACAGGAAAATTTGCAAATGAGTTAATTAGATAATTTATAAAATGTTTAAAGGAAGATTTGGAGATTTTTATTTGCTAAAAGTTTGGGCTTTGACAGTTTTTGTAGGGCCAATTTTATCAACTTTTCTCTCTTTTTTTTTTAATAAAGGAGAGAAATTAAATGAAGAATTATTTGTATTTATATTTATACAAATTGTATTTGGAATTTTTTTATGTTTACCATCATTGGTAATTTCCGAAATTTTTTATAAAACAATTTCTAAAAAAGATTTAAATGATAATAATGTTTTTTATTATACAATTCTAATTTCGTTATTAACAACGTCATTAACATATATTATTTTTTTTGGCAGAACTGATGATTATTCTATTGTTTTTTCAATTTCATATTCTGCAATATTAATTTTAGGATTTTTTTATTTTAAAAATTCTGACAAACATCAACTAACAACAGACAAACAAAATATATGAGCAATTTAGATATGTGGGAAGTTTTTATCCAAACCAAACCAGGGCTTTCTCACAAACACGCAGGAACGGTTCAAGCGCCAACTGCAGAACTGGCACTTCAAAACGCTAGAGACGTTTATACAAGACGCGGAGAAGGAACTTCTATTTGGGTAGTTCCCAGCAAATATGTGGTAACAAGTGAAGGAATAGACAAAGAAGCATTCTTTGATCCTGCAGATGATAAACTCTATCGTCATCCTACTTTTTACCAAATTCCTAATGATGTGAAAAACATGTAAAAATTGGTAATTAGACTTTTGGTAATTAGTATTTGGTACTAATTACCAACTACCAAAATACCAACTACCAAAAGTTATGAAGAATTATATCCTAAAACTCGCAGATGATTCCCTGATTATGGGGCAAAGATTGGCAGAATGGTGCGGAAAAGGTCCGTACTTGGAAGAAGATATTGCGGTCATTAACATCGCTCTTGATCAATTAGGTCAAGCCAATAATTTCTACAATTTAGCGGCAAATTTATTCAATGATAGCAGAACTGCAGATGATTTTGCCATGCTTCGTGTAGAAAAAGAATATCTCAATGCACAATTGCTAGAATTACCCAATGGCGATTATGCCAATACCATTATGAAGGCCTATTTCTTTGCCGTTTATCAAAAATTATTGTACGAAAATTTAAGCAATTCTGCAGATGAAGAACTGAGAGCCATTGCTCAAAAATCTCTGAAAGAAGTAAAATATCACTATACTCATACCGAAACTTGGATGCGTATTTTTGCTCAAGGAACTGAAGAAAGCCAAAAAAGAATAGAAGCGGCTCTCGAAAATCTTTGGGAATACACAGGTGGACTTTTTGATGAAGTAGTAGAAGAGGAAAATTTGGTGGTACTGAATTTAATTCCTGCTTCCAAGCAACTTTATGAAGAATGGAAAGCTAAAATCGCAGAAGATTTTGCTAAATTTGGTTTAGAAGTTCCAACTTCAGAATTTATGCAAAAAGGCAGCAGAAAAGGAATTCACACCGAATATTTTGGATATATTTTGTGTGAATTACAGTATATGCAAAGAACGTATCCTAATTGTGTTTGGTAGAAAGTTGGAAGTCTGAAGTCAGAAGTTGGAAGTTTTTTAACATACTGTCATTCTGAATGAAATGAAGTGAAATGAAGAATCTATTTTTATTTTTGATTGCCTTATTGTCAATTTTTTCTTGCCAAAAGAAAGAATTAAATAATGTTTATGAAATTCCAGATAATATAAGTCTTGAAGAACTTTTTAGTTTAAAAAATTATAAGACACAGAGAAAACAAAAAATTAACGATTCTATTTTACATATTTCAGGAACAAATGGAGCTTTTTTTCTAGAAGGTAATTTTAATACTAAACTTTCTGAAAAAACAGGTTTTTGGACTTTAACCAATAAGAATGACTCGAAAAAAATTGAAATTGATTATTTAGTTTTTGAGAAAAATAATGTTCACAGAAATCAAGTAATCTTTTCAGATAAAGGGATAATTGATACACTCAAAAGTAAATTTTATCATATAGAATGGAAAGTAGAAAATGGAGTTAAAATTATGAAATTGAATTTTTATTCTCCAAGAAACAAAGAAGAAAAATTTATGAGAGCTGATTTAAATTACTTCATTTCCAATAATGGTAAGAAAATTAAGAAGTCTTTGATGGAAAATAATAACGGGAAATATGAAATAAAAATTCCTTTGGAATATAAAAAAGGTGATGAAATTATTGGATATTTTTCTGAATATATCAGCAAAAGCGTCAAAAAAGAGGACTCAGTTTATTTAGCTAATAACACAATTTATTTTTATAAAAAAGTTGAATAATCTTTTAAAAATACTCACTCAGATTCCAGACCCCGAAATTCCAGTAATTAACATCGTGGAACTCGGGATTGTTCGTGATGCAAAAATGATTTCTGAAACAGAAGTAGAAATCATCATTACGCCTACTTATTCTGCGTGTCCTGCCATGTTTAATATCGAAGAAGATATTATCAAACTATTTAAAGAGAAAGGAATTTCTGCAAAAGTAGTTACCAAAATGTTTCCAATTTGGACTACCGATTGGATGACTGATGAAGCCAGAGAAAAACTGAGAGCTTACGGAATTGTTCCACCAGAAAAAGGCGCAGATGAAAATCATCTTCACATTCCCAAAAAATGTCCGAGATGTGGCAGTGAAAACACTACGCAAATCAGCAGATTTGGTTCCACACTTTGCAAAGCCAGTTATCAGTGCCAAGATTGTTTAGAACCTTTTGATTATTTTAAATGTCATTAAATTCGGTAATTTGAGAATGAGATAATTAGATAATTTTCAGAAAATGTATCTTTGTTAAAATCATTATCACATTACCATATTAACAAATTATCACATTAAAAAAATGTACACTCAGATAGAAATAGAAAACCATTTCGAGGGTAAGTTGAAAATCGCTTATCTCAATCAGCCCGAAACCTACAATTCACTCAATAAAGTTTTACTCCAAGAGTTGAAAAATTTCATTGTAGCATGCAATGAAGATGAAAACGTGCGTTGTGTAGCACTTTCTGGCAGAGGAAAAGCTTTTTGTTCGGGGCAAAATTTGAAAGAAGCACTTTCACTCGGAAATGTAGAAGAAGAAAGAGTGATTCAGAAAATGGTGGTAGACTATTACAATCCTTTAGTAGAAGAAATAGCACATTGCAGAAAGCCAGTCGTTTCTTTGGTGAATGGTCCTGCAGTTGGAGCTGGAGCAATGTTGGCGCTGATTTGTGATATTTGTTTGGCTACAGAAAATTCCTATTTTTCTCAAGCTTTTGTAAATATTGGTTTAATTCCAGATACTGGCGGAACGTACTGGTTGCCAAAGTTAGTAGGACGTCAACAGGCGAATTATCTTGCTTTTACAGGAAAAAAACTCTCGGCAAATGATGCTTTGAAGCTGGGATTAATTGCAGATGTTTTCGCTGATGCAGAATTTTCTGCAAAATCAATGGAAGTGCTGGAAACGCTTTCTAATTTACCTACAAAAGCGATTGCGTTAACCAAAAAAGCATTCAATCATTCTTATGAAAACGATTTAAAAGAGCAGCTAGATGTAGAAGGAATTTATCAACAAGACGCAGCAGAAACAGAAGACTTCAAAGAAGGAGTTGCTGCATTTTTAGAAAAAAGAAAACCCAATTATACAGGAAAATAATAATGATGTGATGATGTGTTGATTTGCAGATTATCACATCGTCACATCATCACATCATCATATTATGAAGAAAGTAGGAATCATCGGCTCAGGAACTATGGGAATTGGCATTGCGCAAGTAGCAGCTACTGCACATTGCGAGGTTTTTTTATACGATGCCAACTTCTCACAAACCGAAAAATCTCTAAAAAATTTAAAAACCACATTAGATAAATTAGCGGAAAAAGGAAAAATTTCTACTGAAAAATCCTTAGAAATTTTCAATCAAATTAAGCCTTGTCAAGAAATCAAGGAATTGAAAGATTGTGATTTGGTCATAGAAGCCATTATCGAAAATAAAGAAATCAAGCAAAAAGTTTTCGCCGAGTTAGAAACCTATATTTCAGAAAAATGTGTTTTGGGTTCTAATACTTCGTCTATTTCCATTACTTCGCTTCAGTCAGAGCTTAAAAATCCTGAACGTTTTATCGGAATTCATTTTTTCAATCCAGCGCCATTAATGCCTTTGGTTGAGGTAATTCCAGGGTTGTTGACTGAAAATAATTTGGCTCAAGAAATTGTAAATTTAATGAAATCTTGGGGCAAATCTCCTATCATTGCTAAAGATGTTCCCGGTTTTATTGTCAACAGAATTGCAAGACCTTTTTATGGTGAAGCTTTGAGAATTGTAGAAGAAAATTTGGCAACACCAGAACAAGTAGATGATGCGATGAAATCTCTTGGGAATTTCAAAATGGGACCATTTGAATTGATGGATTTAATCGGAATTGATGTTAATTTTTCGGTAACGAAAACGGTTTATCAGGATTATTTTTTCGATCCCAAATATAAACCTTCCTTGCTTCAACAAAGAATGAATGAAGCCAAATTACTCGGAAGAAAAACAGGAAAAGGTTTCTATGATTATTCTGAAGGAAGTGAAAAACAAGTTCCTCAAAAAGATGAAAGTCTGTATGAAATGATTTTTATGAGAATTATTTCTATGTTGATTAATGAAGCGGTAGAAGCAAAAAGATTAGGAATTGCCAATGATGAAGACATAGAAACAGCGATGCAAAAAGGCGTAAATTATCCGAAAGGATTATTAAATTGGGGAAAAGAAATTGGCTATCAAAAGATTTCAGAAACCTTACAAAATTTATACGAGGAATATCAGGAAGAGCGATACAGACAAAGTCCACTTTTAAAAAAACTATAAATTATGAATTTCAAAATTGCATTAGTACAAACAATAACTCAAGTAATAATTTTATCACTTGGTTACTATTTATTAGAAGTATTCGTTAGAAAAAATAATTATACGATTTCTGAATACATTTTAAACTATTGGTTTTATGGAGTTGCAGCTTTTATCGGACTTTTAATCACAAATTTTTTCTGGAATAAATCAGAATTGAAAAAATAAAAGTTATGAAAAAAATAATAATCACAACGTTAGTTCAATCTATCTTATTTGTATTAATTAACACTACTTTAGGATATTTTTTTAATAAAATGCAAATGTCTTTTTACGAATATGTGTTTTCACAAAAAACAAAAATGACTGTAACGTTTTTATTATGGTTTGTAATATTCTTTTTTGTAAATAAAATTTCAAAAAATGGAGAAATCACATGGAAAGATATTTTTAAAAGAAAAAATGAACTTTAAACATTGAATTTATTAGAATGACTCCTCTAGAAACCGCACAATATATGCTCAATCAAGACTATTTCTCACAATGGATGGGAATTTCTTTGGTTGAGGTTCGTGAACACTACTGTTTGATTGAAATGCCCATCAAAAAAGAGATGATTAATGGCTTAAAAACGGTTCATGGCGGAGTAACTTTTGCTTTTGCGGATTCTGCATTGGCATTTTCTTCTAACAATATGGGAGATGCAGCAGTTGCGCTCAATTGCATGATCAATTTTACCAAAGCAGTGCGTTTAGGAGACACCCTTTTTGCCGAGAGTATTCTCATGGCAGATACCAGAAAAACGGCAGTTTATGATATTACGATTACCAATCAGCATAAAGTGGTGGTCGCAAGTTTCAGAGGAACTGTTTATAAAATTGATAAAAAAGTAATTGATTTATAGATGTGTTAGTGTGAAAATGTGCTGATTTTTTAATTATCACATTACCACATCATCTAATTATCTCATTAAAAATATGAAACAAGTATACATCATAGATTACATCAGAACACCAATTGCTAAATTTCAAGGAGGCTTGTCAGAAGTAAGAGCAGATGATTTAGCAGCCGTCGTTTTGAAGGAAATTGTAAAGAGAAATCCACTAATTCCCGCCGAAGAAATAGAAGACGTGATTTTAGGTTGTGCCAATCAAGCTGGCGAAGACAATCGAAATGTAGCAAGAATGGCTTCACTTTTGGCAGAACTTCCTATAAAAATTGGCGGAGAAACCGTGAACAGATTATGCGCTTCTGGAATGGCAGCGATTGCCAATGCGTACAGAGCGATTGCAATTGGAGAAGGCGATTTTTACATTGTAGGTGGAGTTGAACAGATGACTAGAGCGCCTTATGTTTTGAGTAAATCAGCTCAACCTTTTGGCAGAGATGTACAGTTGTTTGATAGCAGTTTCGGGTGGAGGTTTATTAATCCTAAAATGAAAGAACTCTACGGAGTTGACGGAATGGGAGAAACCGCTGAAAATCTAGTTGAAATCTATAAAATTTCTAGAGAAGCGCAAGATGAATTCGCTTTACATTCCCAACAAAAAGCTACTTCTGCTCAAAATTCAGGAAGATTAGCTCAAGAAATTGTAAACGTAGAAATTCCACAAAAAAAAGGAGAACCAAAAATCTTTTCACAAGACGAATTTGTAAAACCAGATACTACTTTAGATAAATTAGCGAAGCTAAGACCTGCTTTCAAAAAAGAAGGCGGAAGTGTAACTGCAGGAAATTCTTCTGGCTTAAATGACGGAGCTGCTGCCATGATTTTAGCAAGTGAAGATGCAGTGAAAAAATATAATTTGAAGCCATTGGCAAAAATTATTTCAAGCGCAGTGGTTGGTGTAGAACCTAGAATTATGGGAATCGGACCAGTAGAAGCGACCAAAAAAGCACTTTCTAGAGCCAATCTTTCGTTGGAAGATATGGATATTATTGAACTCAACGAAGCTTTTGCAGCTCAAGCATTATCAGTTCTACAGGAATTAGGAATCGATGCAAACGACGAACGATTAAATCCTAATGGTGGCGCGATTGCCTTAGGTCATCCTCTCGGAATGTCAGGAACCAGAATTGTAGGAACTGCCGCATTAGAATTACAGAAAAAAAATAAAAAATATGCACTTTGTACCCTCTGTATCGGAGTAGGACAAGGATACGCAATGATCATTGAAAAAATTTAAAAGCTTTTTTCTTTTATTTGACATTGAATTGGAGGCGTTAAAAAATTTTGAAATTGATTCGTTAAAAAATTCCTGCTGTTTGAGCGAAGCGAGTTTCAGGGATTTTAGAATTAATGAAAAATTTTAGCCGAGAATTCACAGTCTTGAACTTTTGGTTCTTTTGTTTCAAGACAAAAGAACATAAATAAAAATATATGGCAAATATTTATTCATACCACGGTATAAAACCCATCATCAAAAAGTCTGCATACATTCATCCTCAAGCGGTAATTATTGGGAATGTAGAAATTGGCGAAGAAGTATACATCGGTCCCAATGCTGTTTTGCGCGGAGATTGGGGCAAAATCATTATCAAAGACGGCGCAAACGTTCAAGAAAACTGTACACTTCACGTTTTTCCGGGAATTCCGACTATTTTAGAAGAATCAGCGCATATTGGTCACGGAGCGATTATTCATTCGGCGCACATTGGCAAAAATTGTTTGGTTGGGATGAATGCCGTCGTAATGGACAATGCCAAAATTGGAGACGAATGCATTATCGGGGCTTTGAGTTTCGTTCCTACTGGTTTTATTTCGGAAAATAGAAAATTGATTGTGGGCAGTCCTGCGAAAGTTATTCGCGAAGTTTCAGACGAAATGATAGCATGGAAAACCAAAGGAACCGCTATTTATCAAGAATTGGCTCGTGAAGGTCACATTGCCATTCAACCGTGCGAACCATACACAGAATTTGTAGAACAAACGCCCACCAAAATTGTAGATTACTCCGTTTGGACGAAATAATGGCGCCAAATTTCCAGCTTTCCACTACAATCTTTTATTTTTCCACTTCTGTCAGTCTGAGCGGAGTCGAAGACAAAGAAAAATAAAAGGATTTCCGTTGCAATCTGGGGCGCAATTTCGTTGCAATTTCACCATTTTTCCAAAATTTAAAATTTGAGTATCTTAACCACGAAAAATAGATTAAATAGAAACGGGCTTTAGCCCGTTTTAAAAAAAATAAAAAAAGCAATAGGCTTTAGCCAAAATTTAAATATGAAAAAAATATTTTTTTTATTGTTATCAATTAGCATCTATTCACAAAATTTATTTCCATTCAAAGAAAATTCATTATGGGGATATAAAAATGAAAATTCTAAGGTTGTAATTAAGCCAGAATATTATTTAGCAAAAAAATTTATTAATGATTATGCAATTGTGGGAAAAAATGATAGTTTAGGTATTATAAATAAAGAGAACAAAGTTATTTTACCATTTAAATTTAACATGCTTCAATATTTAAATCCTACAACTTATTTATATGGATACCAAAGTAAATATTTCGGAGAATTTAGCATTGGAATAATTGATTTAAATGGAAATAAACTTACTCCTCCTTTATATTACAATATCAATTTTCGAGATAATAAATATTTTGTTACAATCAAAAATGATAAAGAAATTTTAGATGGTCCTCTTTCTGGAATGAAAGAAGAAGAAACTAAATATGGAGTTTTAGATATGAATGGAAAAACATTAATTCCAGTAGTTTATGATTACTCAAAATCAGTAGATTTTGATAGAATTGTTATGACTGATCAAAAAAATAATATGGAAATTTTATTTGATAATAGAGGAAATAAGTTAACAAATGAAAAATTTAATTCAATTAATTTGTTTTATGATGGTATTTCAGATGTAAGGATTAATAGTCAATGTGGTTATATCAATAAAGAAGGTAAAATAATTATTCCAGTTTCTTATTCTGCTTGTTATCCTTTTTATAAAGATAAGGCTATCGTTAGTCAAAATTTTAAATTTGTAATTATCGATAAAAATGCTAATCCATTAACGGAATCACTTTCATATGAAGAAATGAAAAATTATTTAGAATCTCAACAATTACAAATAATGTTTGATGATTTTAGATTTATGAATCGTAAAAATTAATTTCAAACTCAAACCTCAAATTTCAAATCCCGAATAAAATGAAACTAAAAAACTACATATCAGGACAATGGCTTGAAGGAAACGGTCACGAAATTCCGCTTTACAATGCTGTAAACGGAGAATTGGTTGCCATTTCAGATACTTCGGGACTAGATTTTGAAGAAGCATTGCATTTCGGAAGAACCATAGGTTATAAAAACTTGTCTTCTATGACTTTTTACGACCGCGGTGAAATGCTCAAAAAAATTGCATTGTACCTTTTAGAAAGAAAGAAAAAATACTACGAACTTTCTTACAAAACAGGCGCCACTCATATTGATTCTTGGGTAGATATTGAAGGCGGTTTTGGTACTTTTTTCACCTATTCAGGTTTGGCGAAAAGAATGCTTCCCAATACACCATTTTGGGTAGATGGAGAAACTCAGAAAATTTCTGCCAACGGAACGCATCTCGGAACGCATATTTTGACACCAAGTGAAGGTGTTTCTGTACAAATCAATGCGTATAATTTTCCAGTTTGGGGAATGTTAGAAAAATTGTCTACATCGCTTTTAGCAGGAGTTCCGGCAATTGTGAAACCATCGCCGTATAGTTCTTATCTTACGAATGAAGTTTTCAAAGATATGATAGAAAGCGGTTATCTTCCAGAAGGTGCAATTCAATTGATTTGTGGCGAACCTGGCAATATTTTGGATTTCGTAAAAGATGGAGATTCTGTAGTTTTCACAGGTTCCGCAAATACTGGTAGAAAACTGAAAGCGCTTCCATCAATTTCGGGAAATGCAGTTCGTTTCAATATGGAAGCCGATTCTTTGAACTGTTCCATTCTTGGGTTAGATGCCAAACCGGGAACTCCTGAATTTGATTTGTTTATCAAAGAAGTTAAAAATGAAATGACTACAAAAGCTGGACAAAAATGTACGGCAATTCGTAGAATTATTGTTCCTGAAAATTTAGTTGGTGATGTTCAAAATGCTTTATCAAAAGCTTTAGATGCTACTAAAATTGGTAATCCATTAAGCAGAGAGACCAAAATGGGTTCCATCGTCGGCAAAGAACAAATGCAGATTTTAGAAGAAAAAGTAAATCTTTTAAAAGCAGAAACAGAACTCATCTACGATGGAAAGCATGATTTGGTAGAAGCAAATTACGAAAATGGAGCTTTCTTTACTCCGAAAGTTTTCTATAATGATAAACCTTTTGAAAAAAATATATCTCACGAACTCGAAGCTTTTGGCCCAGTTTCTACCATTATGCCTTACAAAGATGCGGAAGAAGCTGCTGCTTTAGCAAAACGAGGAAAAGGAAGTTTGGTAGGTTCTATAGTTTCCCACGATGAAAAATTTGTTGCAGAAACTTCTTGGAAAATGGCGAGTTCTCATGGAAGAATCTTTGTTTTGAATAGAGATAATGCCAAAGAAAGCACAGGTCACGGTTCTCCGTTGCCAACGTTAATGCATGGTGGTCCTGGAAGAGCAGGAGGTGGCGAAGAAATGGGAGGTTTAAATGGACTTCACTTTTTCCTTCAAAAAACTGCGATTCAGGGTTCGCCAGATGTTTTGACGGCGATTACAAAAGTTTATACGCAAGGAGCAGAAAAGAAATTCAGTGATAAGCATCCTTTCCAAAAATATTTTGAAGAAGTGGAAGTTGGAGATTCTCTAGAAACCGCAGGAAGAACGGTTACAGAAGCAGATATTGTGAATTTTTCTAATGTTTCTTGGGATCATTTTTATGCACATACAGACTCAACCAGCTTAAACGGAACTATTTTTGACAAAACTGTTGCACACGGATATTTCATTCTTTCTGCAGCGGCAGGTTTATTCGTTTCAGGGAAAAAAGGGCCAGTTATTGCCAATTATGGACTGGAAAATGCAAGTTTCTTTAAGCCAGTTTATGCTGGAGATACCATTACCGTTTATTTGACAGCGAAAGAGAAAATCAACAGAGGTGTAAAAGGTAGAAATATTCCAAGTGGAGTAGTAAAATGGTTGGTTGAGGTAGTGAATCAAAGAGAAGAGGTGGTTTGTGTCGCTACCATTTTGACTTTGGTGGCAAAAAAATCTCCTTTCATTGAACTAAATAGAAGAAATATTCAAAAATTATTGAATGGTTTAACTGAAAATACGAAGCCGAATTGGGGAAAAATGACTGCTCAGCAAATGCTGGAACATCTAGAGACAACTTTGCTATATAGCATAGGTGAACCAGAAGCCGAGAAATGCTTTACAACAGAAGAGCATTTAGAAAAGTATCAAGATTCTCTATACAATCACCGAAAAATGCCAAAAGATTTTCCTGCGCCGTTCCTTCCAGAAGATGGAACTTTACCAGAGCTGAAGTATAAAAATCTGGAGCAAGCCAAAGAGAAATTTTTAGAAAATCTTCAGAAATATCAGATTTATTATAGAGAAAATCCAGAAGTGGAGCATATGCATTTTGTCTTTGGAAAACTCAATAAAGAAATGATGGAATTAATGCACAGAAAACATTTTACACATCATTTTGAACAATTTAATCTAATTTAAAAAACTAGTTATGCTACAATTTGTAACATCAGAAATTAAAAATAATATCTCCGAAATCACTTTCGGGACGCCAAAAAGCAACTCATTACCCAGCGAAATTTTAGAAAAATTAGCACAAACTATATTAGACGAAGCGGCTAAAGAAGAAGTGAAAGCCATTTTACTAAAATCTGAAGGCGAAAAAGCGTTTTGTGCAGGAGCAAGTTTTGATGAATTGTTAGCAATCAACGATTTAGAAACGTCAAAAGTTTTCTTTGGAGGTTTTGCTAAAGTGCTTAATGCCATGAGAACTTGCCGAAAAATTGTAGTGGTAAGAGTTCAGGGAAAAACGACTGGAGGTGGAGTAGGAATTGCTTGTGCTGCAGATTATTGTTTTGCGACAGAGAATGCAAGCTTGGCACTTACCGAAATTAATTTAGGAATCGGTCCATTTGTGATTGGACCTTACGTAGAAAGAAAAATCGGTAAATCACAATTTACTGCTATGGCAATAGATGCAGATTTCCGAAGCGCAAATTGGGCAGTACAGCATAATATTTACCATTCGGTTTCTCCAACGATTGCAGAAATGGATACTGAGATTACACAATTTTTAGAAAAATTAGCAAGTAGAAGTTCAGATGCCTTAGCTTTAATCAAAAAAGTTTCTTGGGAAGGAACAGAACATTTCGAAAAGCTAATGCCAGAAAGAATTCTAATGAGCGCTTCCTTGCTTTTAGAAGATTCTACCAAAGCCAATATTGAAAAAATAAAACAGAATTTAAGGAAGACAAATTAATTTGAAATTTTTGCAAAAATCCCAAATCGTAAATCTAAAATCTACAATCGTTTTATTTTTTCAAATTCATTAATAATATCTTCTATAGGTTCTATGCCTACAGAAATTCTGATAATTTTAGCATCTAATCTGGCTTCTTCTAAGAATTTTTTGCCTTCTTCGGTTTGTAATAAATCATAATGAGCCAAGTAAGTATATGGCATTGCTAAGGTAAATTCTGTTCCTAAACTTGGACCTTTCGAGAAATTGAGTGCGTCATAACATTGTGCCAATGGTTTTTTGAAAATTACCGTAATGAGACCAATATGATTGTTGTTTTTTCTAATTTTTTGGAAATTTTGCCAAGAATTTTCTTCATAAATAGAGTAGATTTTTTCTACAAAATCTTGCGTTTTTAGATAGTCATAAACTTGAGAAACATTTTTAGAAATTTTCTGCATTCTCACTTCATATTCCTGCATTTCAAAAGCCAATCTTTGACAATCTAACAGATATGGTATCAGGGTATATTTTTCAATTTCTGATTTTATCAGGTCTTGATAAGGCGAATTTTCGTTCACCATAATAGCTCCCATTAAAATATTTGCGTTTCCACAGGCAAATTTTGTAAGACTTTCTACCGCAATATCGCAATAAGGCAAAGCTTCTGCACAAAACGGACTTGCCATAGTGTGGTCTAAAATCAAACCAATTTCGTATTTTTTACAAAGTGAAGACAGCCAAGGCAAATCTAAACATTGTAAAATAGGATTGCTTACGGTTTCAGAAATGATGTTGGCGACTTTTTGATGGTTTTCTACCAACCAATTTTCAAATTGTTCTTTTTGATGAATATTGATGTAAAGAAAACTTTCGTCACTTCTTTTTTTGATGATGTCGATTGAATCTAAGTACAACCAACCGAGTTGCACATTCAGGGTTTTTCCTTCATTTTTCTTGATTTTAGTCAAAGTTTCTATGGCAGAAAAAACAGCATTGGTACCAGAATTGGTCAAAAATATATTTTCTTTTTTTGCAGAATAAGCTTCGGAAAGAATTTGGATGATTTCTGATTGTGGATTTTCTATTTCTAATCTTTCTTCTTGGAAGAGATGATGAATAATACCTTTGTCAAAAAGAATTTTTTCGGCATTTCTAGAGCTGATGATTGCCCCGATGTTTTGAATAATTTTCTTGATAGGAATTAGTTTTTCGTGGTTTTTTGGTAAAACTAAAAAGCAAACATTTTCTAATGTTACGCATTCAAATTGTTCGTTAAAGATATATTCTATTATGGTTTTTGCTTGTGGTGAAGTAATAGGAAATAGAACCTTTTCATCATCGATTTGATGAAGGTTTTTTACATATTCTTCTAATTTCTGAACCAGTTTATTTTTAAAAAATCTGGGATAACCGCTGGTGAGTTGGTTTAGTAATTCTGGTTTATTTTCTTCATAATCAATTACATTTTGTAATGAAGGTAAACTTACCGAAACAGAATGCGGATTATTGATTGGAAGTGAGTTTCCTAGTGGAATATGTTGAATTTTGTATGTCATTTTATTGTAAAGCTTGTGATAAATCTTCGATTAAATCTTCAGTATTTTCTAAACCGACGGAAATTCTGACGGTAGCATTGTCTATTCCTTTAGACGCTAAACTGTCTTTTGAATTGGTAGCGTGACTCATTTTTGCGGGAATTTCTAACCTAGAATCTGAAGTTCCGTAAGACACTTTTTTCTCGAAAAGTTTTGTGTTATTTATGAGTTGGTTGGCAGTTTCTTCGTCTTGAAATTGAATAGTAAGTACTGCCGGAATAATGCTCATCTGTTTTTTTGCCAAGCCATATTGTTCAAAATCTTCTAAAGCAGGGAATTTTACCGATTTAATTTGAGGGAAATTTTTCAAAAATTTGGCAATTATTAGAGCGCTTTCTTCTTGTGCCTTCATTCGGTAAACCAAAGTTGGCAGACCAAGAGAAGTTAAATAAACATCCATAGGACTTTGAGCATTTCCATAAGCATTGGCGTAAAATCTTACTTTTTGGTGAAGTTCTTTGGTTTTAGAAACCACCGCTCCTGCGGTTACACTGCCGTGACCAGAAATGAATTTGGTGGTAGAAAACACCGAAAAATCTGCGCCCAAATCTAGAGGTTTCTGAGAAACGAAAGTCGCCATACTATTGTCTACCGCAAAAAGCGTGTTGTATTTTTTGCTGAGTTTACCAATTTCTTCTAAATCTATAATTTTAAGACTTGGATTGGTAGGTGATTCGCATAAGATTAAAGAGATTTCGTTGTTTTTGAGTTCTTCTTCTACCAAATTGAGATTGGTAAAATCAGTATAAATGGTTTTAATATTGTTTTTTTCGGTAAGCACTTTTAGCAATCTGTACGTTCCGCCATAACTGTCGTTTTCTACCAAAACAGTGTCTCCGTTTTTGAGAACTGTTTCAAAAAGTACCGAAATTGCTGCAATTCCTGTATTGGTACAAACACAACCAAAACCATTTTCTGCTTTTGCAAAAATATTTTCTAGCGCATTTCTGGTAGGATTATCAGATCTAGAATAATCATAGATTCTTTCATTTCCTTCCTGTTTTTTAAGATCAAAAGTTGCCGTGTTGTAAATAGGGAAGTGCGAAGCTCCATAAGGATCTTTGAAATCTGAATTGAGGGCAAGATTGGCAAGAAGTGTTTCGATTTTCATTTTAAAATTTTATTAGAAAAATTGAATTTTTAATCAATTTCAATACAAAGTAAGTGAAAATAATGTTTTTGATGGTAATTTTTAATGATTTTGTGGAGGTTTTTGTGAGTTTTAATTCTATGAATGTTTTTTTGATAATTTTTTTAAAAATGTTTGGTTGGTTGAATAAAATTTATAACTTTGTATTTCAAAGTGCTTTATTTATGGAAAATCAAAACTACCAAGAAGACTTGCAGCACATCAGAAAAATGATGGAAAAAAGCTCTCGATTTATTTCTTTGAGCGGAATTTCTGGCGTTTTTGCAGGATTATTTGCTTTAGCTGGTGCTATTTATGTTTATTTCTTTTTCAAAAAAAATGGTGTAGATTATTTCGAGGGAACTGTAAAATACTATGAAAAAGATATCATTACTCATTTGGTTATCGTAGCGATTATTATTATGGTTTTAGCGATTTCTTCGGGAGCTTATTTTACCATTAAAAAAAGCAAAGCCCATCATCTCCAAATTTGGGATGTTACCACCAAAAAATTGTTGTATAACTTTGCCATTCCATTAGGAATTGGAGGTTTATTTTGCGCAGGATTATTGTATCACGGTTTACATGGTTTACTTTCTCCAGCCACTTTAATTTTCTATGGATTAGCACTGTTTAATGCAGGAAATTACACTTTTTCTGACATTAAATATTTAGGATTGTGCGAAATGGCATTAGGAATTGTATCACTGTTCTTTTTAGGGTATGGTTTATTTTTCTGGGCTATTGGTTTTGGAGTTTTGCATATTGTTTATGGTTTGATAATGCATACGAAGTATAAGTAAAATCAAAAATAAATTAGTAAAAGAATTGATTAAATGTTAAAGATTTCTCAACTCAACAAAGAATTTGAAAGCCGTGTCAGATTGGGTATTATGTCCGTTCTGATGGTTAACGATTGGGTTGATTTTAATGAAATGAAGCAACTTTTAGAAGTAACTGACGGAAATTTAGCAAGTCACAGTTCTGCATTAGAAAAATCTAATTACATAGAAATCAAGAAGGAATTTGTAGGCAAAAAACCAAAAACATCTTATCGAGTTACACAAGCAGGAAGAAAAGCTTTCGAAGAACATCTGTCAGCTTTAGAAAAATTATTAGGAAAGTAATTTTTTAAATTGAAAATTAAAAGTGGAGAATTGAAAATTTAAAACAATCAACTGACAACAATTAGTCAAAAATCAAAAAGGAGCAATCCTTTAATTTTTTAAGAATTAACTTTGTAATTCAAAGTACTTTAAATGAAATTTAAATTAAAAATTATGATAACAAACAAACAAAGAAGCTTCGTCATCTATGGATTGGCAGCTTTACTATTAGTTATTCCGTTTATTGGAATGCAGTTTACCAAAGAAATTAATTGGTCTGGTTTTGACTTTTTAATCGCTGGAATTTTTCTTTTTGGAACCGCATTTTGCGTAGATATGGTTTTGAAAATGGAGAAAAAGAATGCGAGAAGAATGTTTTACATCGTCTTAATTCTGTTAGCATTATTTCTTATTTGGGCAGAATTAGCGGTAGGAATTTTCGGAAGTCCAGTTGCGGGAAGTTAATTTTATAAAAAAAATTATGAAAACACATCACTTAATCTTTTTACTTACAGCAATGTTTGTTGTATTGTTTTATGACCAAGAACCTGGATTAAATATCGGTATTTTAGGAATTTTGGTTGCGGTTCTTACTTATTTTAATACCGAAAAAAGATTCAAAACCCGAACTTTTTATTCAGTTTTGGCGACCAGCATTTTAAGCAGTATTGCTTTTGCTTGGTATGGTGATTTTGCCTCTTTTTTTGCCATTTTCACTTCGCTTTTTTTATTGGGTTTCACTTCCAAAAACAAAGAACTTAAATCCATTCTTGTGATTCCAGTTTTTGCAATTAATTTTGTGACTTTTATTTACCGTGTTTTTCAGTTCGAACAATGGTTGCCACAGAGAAAAACCGAAAGTTTTTGGCAAAAAATTTTAGCGGTGGTCTTAATCCCAGCTTTTCTTCTGTTGATTTTCTTTGCGATTTATACACACGGAAGTTCACATTTTGCTTCGCTTTTTTCTGATTATGAATTAGATATTTATCTTTGGCAAGTGATTGCATTAAGTATTTTAGGGTTTTTCTTGGCTTTTAATTATTTCAACTTTTCGATTTATGAATTTTTTATCAAGAACAATCATTATTTGAAAAACGATTTTTTGAATGAAGACAAGAAATTGAAACCTACTTACGATTTTCTAGACCTTCCTTTTGAAAGATTAAGCGGTGTAGTTTCCTTTGTAGCATTGAATATTTTATTATTATTCTTCATCATTACGTTTAATTATGAGCAGTTTGTAGAATTACCAAAAGCTACGGCTAATCAACTTGCCGAAGAAACGCACGAAAGAGTAGGAGCGGTAATTGCGAGTATTGTGATGGCAATCGGTGTGATTATGTTCTATTTTAAAGGCAGTTTCAATTTTGATAATCAAGCGAAATCTTTGAAAATTTTAGCTAAAATTTGGGTATTTCTGAATACCGTTTTAGTGATTTCAGCTTTTGCGAAAAATTCTGAATACGTATTCAATTTAGGTTTAACCTACAAAAGATTAGGTGTTTATGCGTTTTTAATTTTAGCCATTATTGGATTGATTTTCACTTTCATTAAAAATCATCAGCAAAAAACCAATGCTTATCTTTTTAACCAAATGGTTTGGTATTTCTACGGAACGATTTTAGTGTGTAGTTTTATCAATTGGGGAAATCTTGCCACAGTTTACAATATTAATAACGAAAAAGCAGATTTTAAATTTCTGTATTCTTTGAATTACAATGATAAAATTCTTCAAGAAAAATTCCCGAAAGAAATGAGTGAAAGATCGAATTATGAAAAAGAGTTGAATGATAAAAAGCCGTTTTTATCAAAAATTCTGTACTACGAAACATTAGATTTTTAGAATTCTAACGAATTGTTACAACATTTACATCAAGCTGAATATTCTACAATTTATTAAGTAACTTTGGTATAATATTAGCTCGCTAATGATAAACCAGATGATATGAAAATTTTAATTAATGTTTTGTGGAGTTCTATTTTGGGAGTGAGTTGTTGTACAAACAACGGAATTTCTCAAAATGCAAATACAACTACCACTAAAACAGAAATCATGGAAAATAATTCTTCTCAACCATCACAAGGAAGACGAGGTGCAATGAGAAAGGTAGAAGGTAATAAAATCATCAGAACTGTAGATGCTTCTCAACTTCCATTTACCATTGGTGAAGAGTTTACAGATGAGAACCAACAGTTTATTCTGGTGATTAAAAATTTTAATAAGCCCACTCTTTCTGCTAAAATCAATACTGTAGAAAAAGGTAGAAATCTCAGAATCAATCAAATTATTTTACCAGATGGTTCTGCGGATGGTCCTTTTTCGAGAGAAATGAAATATGCTAAAAAACAAAGCGGAACCTATAAGATTGTTTTTGGCAAAAATCTCATGGCAGAAGGAAAATTGAAGGGAAATATCTCCGTGACAGTAGAATAAAATAAAAAAATGTAAATATGAAAAATTTAATTTTATCAGCTTTTGTAATTGCAGCTACCACAGTGAGTTGTGGTACAGTGCAAAGCATCGTGCAGAATACCGTTCCTTATACCACTAATGTTTTGGTTTCTTCTGGAGTGCCAGGAAATCAAGAAATTTCTGTAACGTCTTCTGCTACAAGTTTCGCTCAATATGTAGGAGCAGGAACCAGCATGGTTCAAGATATTAGAATTTCTAGTGCTAAAGCAACTGCTACCAACTTGAGTACGAATGGCGAATTGGGAATTTTTAAATCCATCAAAGTTTATCTTTCTGGAAACAACACTGGTGAAATTTTAGTGGCTCAAAGAACAGATATTGGCTCTAATATTGGGAATACGCTCAATTTAGATCCAGATACTTCTAAAATTTTAGACCAAATTGTAAAAAGCGGTTCTGTGAAAGCTAGAGTAGCTTATGTATTGAAAAATACGGCAACTAATGATACTAATCTCACTATTAGTATGAGATTTTCAAGTATTCCTGCGCCAAATCAATAGAAAAATAATCCAAGAATTTGGATCAAAAGAATCATTTAAAAATATAAAAGCATCCTAAAAAAGGATGCTTTTTTAATTTTATACTTCGTCGTCAGATTCGATTGTGAAAGATCTAGACTTAAAGTCTTTGTCATGTTTTTCAGAAATTACGTCCTCACCTTTTTGAGCGATGATAAAATCTGTAGATTCATTAAACATTTCTCTGAAACTTGCAAAATCTTCTTTGTATAAATAGATTTTATGCTTCTCGAAAGTTGCTTCTCCATTCTCACCAAAATTCTTTTTACTTTCTGTAATGGTAAGATAATAGTCTCCTGCTTTTGTTTCGCGCACATCAAAGAAATAAGTTCTTCTACCTGCCTTCAACACCTTTGTGAAAATTTCATTTTCGTTTCTCTCCTTGTAATCACTCATTGTTACTTATTTTAGAAATCCTATTGAACAAATATAAAAGATTTCTTTTAATCTCAAAATAAATTTTAAAGAAATTGAGATTTTAGCGTAATTTTTAAGTTTTTACGAGTTTTCTGTAGCATCTAAATCACTAAGGTTTAGAATAAAGTCGGCTCTTTTTGCGCTTGATTCTCTGTGAGTTATGATGATAGAAGTGCAAGATTTAATATCTTTTTCTATGTTTTGAAGGATGTTTTCTTCGGTCTCTGTATCGAGTGCAGAAAGCGAATCATCAAAGATGAGGATTTCTGGTTTTTTGATGAGTGCTCTTGCGATACAAATACGCTGTTTTTGCCCTCCAGAAAGCATTACACCACGTTCGCCAACCATGGTTTTATATTGGTCTTTGAATTCTACAATATTCTTATGCACATCTGCTTTTTTTGCAAATTCTTCTACCAAATCATGCGTAGGATGGTCTATTGCAAAGCCAATGTTATTCTCAATCGTATCCGAGAATAGGTAACTTTCCTGAGGAATATAGCCAATGTGTTTTCTGTATAATTCTAGATTATGGTCTTTCAGATTTTTCCCATCAATTAAAATTTCTCCTTCATCGGGATCAATTAACCTGCATAGTAACAATGCGATAGTAGATTTTCCGCTGCCCGTTTTTCCCATAATTGCCATAGATTTCCCAGCTTCTAGTTTGAAACTTAGATTTTCTAAAGCTTTAATTCCTGTATTAGGATAGGTGTAAGAAACATTTCTGAATTCTATATCACCTTTAATTTCGTATTGGTCGAAATTTTTATTTACAATTTCAGATTTTATGTCCAAAAATTCATTCACTCTGGTCATAGAAGCAGCAGCTCTTTGATTAACAGATGAAACCCAACCTACCATAGAAAATGGCCAAATCAGAATGTTAATATACATGAAGAAATCTGCGATGGTTCCTACCGTAAGTTTTCCTTCGAAATAATTTTTACCACCGATATATAAAATGGCAACATTTAATAAACCGATAACAAATAAAATAATGGTGAAGAAATACGCTTCTGTTTTGGCTAAATCTAATGCTTTGTCTTGATAATCTTTTACCTTTTCGCCGTAATTTTTTTCGATGTATTTTTCTTTGTTGAAAAATTTTACCACTCTAATTCCCGAAAAACTATCTTGTACAAATGTAGAAATCGCACTTTGGCTTTTCTGCATAATTTTAGATTTTCGGTTGATAATAGAACTTACTTTATAAATCAAAAAAGACAAAATAGGAAGTGGAATAAGTGTCCAAAGTGTCATTTGCACATTAGTCATGAGCATGTAAATACTCGTGATGACTAATAAAATCACCAAGTTCACCACATACATTACACCAGGACCAAGGTACATTCTAATTGCCACTACATCTTCAGAAAGTCTGTTCAGTAAATCACCAATTGTGGTTTTTTTATAAGTAGTAAGCGAAAGCTCTTGGTAATGTCTGTAAATTTTATTTTTGAGTTCGTATTCTATTCTTCTAGAAGCTACAATAATGGTTTGTCTCATCATAAATCTGAAAACGCCAGACAATACTGAAGTTCCTACGATAATGGCGCCATTAATCAGTAAAGTATTGAATAATAATTCTTTATCTACACTTTTTTTATCTAAAACACTTTTGATAACATCTACACTCTGGCCTACAAACTGAACTTGATAAATAGCAAAAAAGTTAGATGCTATGATAAATAGCAAGCCCCAAAATAGCAGAACTCTGTGTTTCCAAAAGTAAGGATTAAGCGTTTTAAGTGAATTCATAGTTGCAAAAATACAGAAAATATAAGTTTGAAAAAGAAGCAAAAATAACTTCTGACTTCATGTTTCTTACTTCCAGCATTTTTTTCTATCTTTGCAGCATCTTATTAAAAGCTCTTTGAAAATGTTAGGAAGAAGACAAATCCGCGAAAAAGTAGTGCAGACACTATATTCTTATCATCAGAATCCTATAAAAACTGATGTTTTAGAGAAAAATATGTTTACAGAGATTGAAAAAATCTATTATCTCTATATTTATCAACTCAATTTCTTGGTTGCATTAAAAGATCTTGCCGAAAGACAAATTGAAATCGGTAAAAATAAATTTATTAAGACTGAAGAAGACCTTAATCCTAACATGAAATTCGTGAATAATCAAGTTTTTTTACAGCTTGATCAAAACGAAGAAAGACTTTCCTTTAACTCAAAACACAAAAAATATCAGTGGGACTTACACGATGAATTGTTGGTGAAAACATTTCAGAGAATCGTTGCGAGTAAGCGTTACCAAGAATATATGGCCGAAGAAAGCCTAAGTTTTGAAGAAGACCAAAAGTTTGTTGGGAAATTATTTCTAAAATATGTTGCCGAAAATGAAGATTTTCATGAGCGTTTAGAAGAATTAGAATTGTCTTGGGCAGATGATTTTCATATCTCGAATTCTATGATTCAGAAGACCATTGGTTTTATGAAACAAAATCAGCCGAGTCATACTTTAATCAAAATGCTTAAAGATGAAGAAGACAGACATTTTGCTAAAAAATTATTATTACAAAGCATTTCTCACTGGGAAAATTCTGAGAAAAAAATCGAAGAAAGACTAGAAAATTGGGATTTAGAAAGAATTTCTTTAATGGATAGATTGATTTTAATTACAGCTATTACAGAGATAGATAATTTCCCTCTCACTCCAGCAAAAGTGATTATAAACGAATATATAGAGGTTTCTAAAGTGTTTGCTACCGATAGAAGTCAGATTTTTGTGAATGGAATCTTAGATAAATACACGAAAGATATTTCTAGAGCATAAATTTTGATTAAATTTGAGGAAATTTTAAAAATCAGAATCAATGAAAAGAATTTTAGGTTTAAGCTTATTAGCTGTTTTGACTTTAGCTTCTTGTAAAAAAAATGAAGCAGCAGAAACATCAACTGCTACTACTACAACAGAGCAAAAAGATCCTTTTGCAGATGACAGAGTGGTGAAACAAAGTGATTTAGTAAGCGAAGCAAAAAATCATGCAGAAACTACATTAGCACTTTCTGAACCAGATTTTAATTTCGGAAAAATCAAAAAAGGAGATGTGGTAGAACACGTTTACGAGGTAACCAACACAGGTAAAAATCCTTTGATTATTTCTGCGGTAAAACCAGGTTGCGGATGTACAGCTCCAGATTATACTAAAGATCCAATTATGCCTGGTCAAAAAGGTCAAATTACGCTAAAATTTGATTCTACTAATTTTGATGGTATAGTGTATAAATCAGCAGAAGTGTATGCAAACGTAGCACAAGTTCCTATCGAAATTAGATTCTCAGCAGATATTCAACCCTAAAAAATAAAAAAATGTTTACAACAATATTTCTACAAGCACAAGGTGGAGGTGATTTCTTCTCAATGATTTTACCATTTGTCTTAATGATTGTAATTTTCTACTTCTTAATCTTGAGACCACAGACTACCAAGCAAAAGAAAGAAAGACAATTTCAAGATTCTCTAAAACCAGGCGCTAGAGTAGTAACCACTTCTGGTATGCATGCTAAAATTGTACAAGTAGTAGAAGATGGTGTAATTTTAGAAACCATGAGTGGTAAATTAAAATTCGAAAAAGCTGCTATTTCTAGAGAATTTACAGAAGCTAGATTCCCTGAAACAGTAGGAAAATAATTTTAAAAAATTTAGAAATTCTATAAAATAAAAATTCCATCAATAATTTGATGGAATTTTTTTTATTGGGTCAAAGATTAATTTTTAAGTCAGTAGCAAGATTAATAAACTTGCGGTAAAAATTCTGGCAATGGTAACCAAAGGATAAACTTGCGCATAGCTTTGGATTGGAATGTCAGAATCTAAATAATTGGTACTAAATG
The DNA here is from genome assembly GCF_003860565.1 of Cloacibacterium normanense. Lineage (NCBI taxonomy): Bacteria > Pseudomonadati > Bacteroidota > Flavobacteriia > Flavobacteriales > Weeksellaceae > Cloacibacterium > Cloacibacterium normanense. The sequence continues at coordinate 2,041,701 of NZ_CP034157.1, read as the reverse complement.
ATAATGCAGCTGGGTCTGTATAACTTCCGCTCATAATTCCTACCAATTGTAAATAATTGATTTTTAAGAAAAATCTTCCTACAATCACCATTAAGATTAATGGAATGAAAGTTACTGCAGAACCATATAAAATCCATAGCCAACCGTTATATTTGATGAAGTTTTCATAGAATCCTTCTCCTGCATGGATACCTACTGCTGCAAAGAATAAACAAATTCCTAAATCTTTCATGAAATAAGTCGCTCCGTTATTGATATAAGAGTGAATGAAAGAAATACCACCATATCTAGAAATAAGCAATGCTACAATCAGTGGTCCTGCTGCAAATCCTAATTTTAAAGGAATTGGTAAACCAGGAATCACTAATGGAATAGAACCTACGATAATCCCTATTAATAAACCTCCGAAAAGTGATAAGAAATCTGGTTCTATTAATTTTTTCTCTTGATTACCAATGATTTTTTCTGCTTCTTTAATACCTTGGTCAGTACCAATAACTCTCAAAATATCTCCGTAGAAAAGTTCTAAACTTGGTCTAGGAATCATTTCTTTACCCGCTCTGAAAACTCTAGTTACTTTTACATCATACGCATTGTACAAATCTAAATCTGAGAGTGTTTTGTGAACTGCAGAAGGTTTGGTCACGAAAATATTTTTCTTGTTAATATCAGAATCAGATTCTATGAAAGAGTCAGTAGAAGGTCTTCCTACTTTTTTGATGAAGTCTTGTAAATCAGCTTCTTTTCCTACAATCATCAGTACATCTCTGTCTTGAAGTTCTGTGTCTAATTTTGGCGAAAAAACAGAAACCTCGCCACTGTGTTTCAATCTAGAAACTACAATTTCATGACCTATACTGTTAATTACTTCACCTAAGGGAATTCCAAAATATTGAGGATTCGTAACTCTTAGTTTTTTGTGAATTAATGGTTCTTCGCGATTAATTTTGTTCATTCTGAATTTTCTCATTTCTACATCAGGATGAATTTTTAGAAGAACTTTAGATAAAATAATGACACCAATGATTCCAAAAACACCTAAAGGATAAGTGATGGCGTAACCAATTGTTGGGTCATCAAATGTTTTATCTGGAAACTGATTTTTTAATTCTACAATGGTATTTTTAGCAGCTCCTAAACCTGGTGTATTGGTTACAGCACCACTCATAATTCCCACCAAGTTTTCTATGCTAACTCCTGTGAATTTAAAGAGTAGAAAAGTTATGAATCCGCCGAATAAAACTGTAGAAACAGCAAGGATATTAAACTTTAAACCTTCATTTCTAAAAGAAGAGAAGAATGATGGTCCTACTTGTAATCCGATACCATAAACAAACAATATCAAACCAAAATCTCTAATGAAATCGAATATTTCTTCATTCATTCTATAGCCAAAATGCCCCAAGATTAATCCAGTAAACATTACTGCAGAAACACCGAAGGTAATTTTGCCCATTTTCAATCTTCCAAAGAAAACTCCAGTACCTATTGCAAGCATTATGGTAACTAATGATTGAATTACACTTGGGTCTTCAGTTGGGAAAAGTAAGGTTTTAAGCCACTCGAACATAATAATAGTTTTTTAGTAGTGCAAAGTTACGCTATTGCTATTGCGTAAATAATATTTTTAAACTGAAATATATCAGAAATCAAATAATCGTTTAATTTCCAAAAAAAGCGAGGGAAAAACCTCGCTTAATTTATAAAAATCAATTTAATTTTCTTTTTCTTTCTCGCTTTTCTATGTAATCTAGTACGGCTTCTTTGGTTGTAAGCCAATTTCTACCTTCCTTGAAAGCGTCTATTTTTCCCTTTCTAGCCAATAAACTTACGTATTCCTGTCCATAAGGAAGCCTTTCTTCTTCTACAATATTAGAAATTGGGCGATAATTATCATACGTATTATTGAGAGAACCTAAATAAATGTCTAAACTTCTCTCTAAAGCTTGAAGAACTAATAATAAAATTTTAGAATAATCTCCATTATTTGCCAAGTTTAAAGCGTCATAATATTTTTTTCTGTCATTTTTGAGGATAATTGCAGGAGGAAATCCTTCTCTCATTAATAAAAGATTGAAAATCAAACGCACCGTTCTACCATTTCCATCAAAAAACGGATGAATCCAAACAAATCTGTGGTGAAAAATTGCCGCTTTTATAATAATATTCATATCTGATGAATTTACCCAATCAATTAATTCTGTTACCAATTCATCTACTTTAAAAGCATTAGGTGGAGTGAAATTAGCCCCAGAAATTCTAACTCCAGAAGTTCTGAACATTCCAGCAAAATCTTTTTCAATTTTCTGTAAAACCAAATAATGAACTCTCATAATATCGGTTTTGTTTAAATTTTGTTTATCCGATATTAAAGACACTACGAATTCGATGGCTTCTTGATGATTTATAGCTTCGAAATGTTCTCTCAAAGATTTTCCTTTGATGGTGAAACCTTCTTCAATCACCATTTTTGTTTCGTGAAGTGTAAGAGTATTTCCTTCGATGCTGTTAGAATTGTAAGTCCATTCTAGCATTAAACTCTCTTTAATGCTTTTCACAGCATAACTCGGAATTGGGCGTAATTGATCTAATTCTGCTTTTTTTTGCAGAATTCTTTCGAGGTGTTTTTCTAAACCTTCAAAGTGATAAGGATAATTTTGCCAATTCATTTAACAAAGGTAAGAAAATTTTCTTAATATCGGATGTGTTTAATTTTAGTTTTATCCGATGTTAATAATATTGAAAAATAAAAAAGCGAGGGAAAAACCTCGCTCTAATTTATAAATTATTTTTTTTAAATCCTTAAAGGTTTCTAAAACCTTTAAGGATTGTATATTTTTACAAATTCACTTTCAATGCTAATTCATTAAGTTGGTCATCGTGAATTGGTGAAGGTGCGTCAATCATCACGTCACGTCCAGAATTATTTTTCGGGAAAGCAATGTAATCTCTAATCACTTCGTTTCCGTCCAAAATAGCAACTAATCTATCAAAACCAAAAGCCAATCCAGCGTGAGGAGGCGCTCCGAATTTGAAAGCATTCATTAAGAAGCCAAACTGCGCTTCTGCTTCTTCTTTAGAAAAACCTAACAAATCAAACATTTTTGACTGCAATTCTTTATTGAAAATCCTTACGGAACCACCGCCAATTTCGTTTCCGTTCAATACCATATCATAAGCGTTTGCTCTAGCTTTTCCTGGTTCGGTTTCTAATAAATGTACATCTTCAGGTTTTGGCGAAGTAAAAGGATGGTGCATTGCGTGATATCTTCCTGTTTCTTCGTCCCATTCTAAAAGCGGAAAATCTATTACCCAAAGTGGAGCAAATTCATCACCTTTTCTTAAGCCTAATCTGTTCCCCAATTCCATTCTAAGAGCAGAAAGTTGAGTTCTCACTTTATTGGCGTTTCCGCTCATTAGTAACATTAAATCTCCTTCTTTTGCGCCGAATTTTTCTGAGATTTTCTTCAAGTCTTCTTCAGAGTAGAATTTATTTACCGATGAAGTAACAACTCCATCATTTTGGAATTTTATCCAAACCATTCCTGTTGCGCCAATTTGTGGACGTTTTACCCAATCGATGAGTTCATCAATTTGTTTTCTTGTATAATCTGCACAACCTTCTACATTAATCCCAACTACCAATTCTGCTTCATCAAATATTTTGAAATCTTTTCCTTGAACCAATTCATTTACTTCTACGAATTTCATTCCGAATCGGATGTCTGGTTTGTCGTTTCCGTAAGTTTTCATCGCTTCATCGAAAGTCATTCTTGGGAATTTACCAAATTCTTTTCCTGTAATATCTTTCAATAAATGCGCCGTCATTCCCTCAAAAATTTCTAAAACATCTTCTTGTTCTACGAATGCCATTTCGCAGTCAATTTGGGTAAATTCTGGTTGACGGTCTGCACGCAAATCTTCGTCGCGGAAACATTTCACAATTTGGAAATATCTGTCCATTCCACCAACCATCAATAATTGTTTGAAAGTTTGTGGAGATTGTGGAAGCGCATAAAACTGTCCTTGATTCATTCTGCTAGGAACCACGAAATCTCTCGCTCCTTCTGGTGTAGACTTTATCAAAACTGGCGTTTCTACCTCGATGAAACCTTTGTCTGAAAGATAGTTTCTCACTTTTTGCGCCATTTTGTGACGGAAAATCAGTTTGTCTTTCACAGGATTTCTACGGATGTCTAAATATCTGTATTTCATTCTCAATTCTTCACCACCATCTGTTTCGTCTTCGATGGTGAAAGGTGGCAATTCCGCGCTATTGAGAATCGTTAATTTTTCTACTAAAATTTCAATTTCTCCTGTTGGAATTTTTGGGTTTTTAGAAGCACGTTCAATTACCGTTCCTTCTGCCTGAATCACAAATTCACGACCGAGTTTTTTAGCATTTTCTAGAATTTCTGCCGAAGTTCTGTCTGCATCGAAAACCAATTGTGTAATTCCGTAACGGTCTCGCAAATCTATCCAAACCATAAAACCTTTGTCTCTGATGGTTTGTACCCAACCAGAAAGTGTAACTTTTTCATTAAGATTTTTGAGTGTAAGTTCTCCGTTAGTGTGCGTTCTGAACATAAAATTTAAATTTTAGATGTAAGATTTTTGATTTCAGATTTTTCTGAATTTCAAGTTGCAAAGATAAGATTTTAGGATGGAAGATGGAAGTGAGATTATAGAAGTTTTTTTGATGGTAAAAACTATTTTTCTGGAATATATTCTAATAAATCTGCCGGTTGACAATCCAAAGCTTTACAAATAGCTTCTAAGGTCGAAAGTTTTATTGCTTTGGCTTTACCTGTTTTTAGTATGGAAAGATTGGCTTGTGTAATGCCAATTTTTTCTGCGAGTTCTTGCGATTGCATTTTGCGTTTGGCAAGCATTACGTCTAGATTGATGATGATTGGCATATTTCTAAATTGTTAAATCGTTTTCGGATTGTAATTCATAACCTTTTTTGAAGAAAGCAATAATAAAGAATAAAATGATTCCTAATGACAAAAATATAAAGCTAATATAAAGCAGACTAGCACTCATTTTTAAATTAAGATTAAAAAACCAATTAATAATTTGAATAGGAACAAATAGAATGCTCAACCAAGCCAATTTTTTGAACCAATCTATTGTTTTTAAATTAAAAATATAATCTTTACTTAAAGCCTCGGTAATTTTATAGCATACAAAACTGAAAACTGTAAAATAGCTAGAACTTATTAAGCTGTTGATAATGAAGCTTTTATTGTGAATTCCAGTTAATAGATTTTGTTCTGTAAATGGATAATAAATTTTAAATTTCAGAACATCTTTTATTGGATTGGTATATTCATTTTTTGCCCAACCTACATCATTTCCTAGAAGAAAGAATTCTGATAAAATATTGCTTCCTGTTTTATACTTATAATAAAGGATAGAAAAACCAATGATTTCATAAATAAAATGAAAAGCAATAAATAAGAAAAGGACTAAAAAAAAGTAACTGAAATACTTAGAGACAGAGTTTTTGCCGATTAGTTTCATGATTTTTGTTTTAAAGTTATATCGCAAATGTATAAATAATTATTGTAAAACAATAAAATATTTTAAATTTTGATAAAATTTATTTTTCTGCGTTGCATTTTGCGTGAGGGCGTAACCGAAAATCCCGCAGTAGGCGCAGGCTAAAGCTTTGGCACGAGGAATTGTAGGTGAAGACCGACTTTTTGTTTTTTTTGGAAAGGAATGAAGTGGCTAAAAACAAAAAGGCACGCCCAAAAAATATACATTTTTAAGATGATAAAATGCATTTGTGTACTATTTTAATTTTATTAACTTTGTAAGAACCAATCATTTAAAACTAATATTTATGGGAAAAGGCGATAAAAAAACGAGAAGAGGAAAAGTAACCGCAGGAAGCTACGGAAAAACAAGACCGAGAAAATCCGGAACATCTAAAGTAGCGGCTCCAAAAGTGGAAGCAAAAGTTGAAAAACCTAAAAAAGCAGCAAAACCTAAAGAAGAAACGGCTGAAGAAAAGCCAAAAACTGCTAGAAAGAAAAAAACCGAAGAATAATCTTCGGTTTTTTTTATGTGAAATTTTTTTAAAAATTATTTTCCTCCAAGAATTCCTCCAAGAAGATCTCCTAATCCGCCGCTTTGTTTTTGGTTTCCGCCACCAAGAACGCTTCCTAGGATATCTCCTAGTCCACCACCAGATTGTTGACCGCCTAAAACACTTCCTAAAATGTCATTAAGAGGATTTGCGGGTTCGGCTTGAGCTTGTTGTTGAGCTCCACCCAAAATTCCGCCTAATAAATCACCCAATCCACCTGCATTTACACCGTTTGCTTGTTTTTCTTTACCGATGTAACCCATAATAATAGGAGCTAACATGGCAAGAATTGGCCCGATTTTATCCATAGAAATTCCTGTATTTTGAGAAAGTTGGTTTTCTACGGTAGCTTTTTGTCCGCCGAAAATGTGGTCTAAAATAGAACCGCCTTCTTGTTCTCTTTCTAGAGCAGATGACGGATTGTCTAGGATAGAACCATCATGGTCTCTGTCTAAAGCGTTATTAAGTGCTTCTGCTTCGTTGGCATCTTGAGATTTATTTCTAAGATACGAAATAATAAGAGGAGCAGCTACTGCAGCAAGAGCAATCATTTGAGATTTAGAAATCCCGAATTTGTTTTCGGCTTCTGTAGCAACTTGATTTCCTACGTTTCCTGTGATAAGGTCTAATAAACTCATAGTTTTGGTGTTTAATGTTTAAAATTTTTTATAAAGATGTATAAAGTTAGCAAATTTTATACCTAATACGTTATAAAGAATTTAAAATTTGAAAAATAGATCTAAATCACTGTTAATCAAGATTAATTTTTAAAAATTGGGATATTAGAACAAGCTTCGCCGAACATGAGCGATTTTACAATTGGTTTCAGTTTTTCTACCAATTCTATGTAAGCATTTTCGGGAATGTCTTCTTCGCTGCAACCTTTTACGAGAACGCGTTTTGCTTCTAAATCGGCGAAATTATAATGAGAAATGGCTTCGTGCATTAAAACCACTTCTAAATCTTTTTTGGTTCCGTAAACTATTTTTTTAGCAACTCCTGTGAGCTTGGAAGTGATGAGGAAATAAGCCCAAATCGGAACAATAGCGTCTACTGAACAATAAACGTAAACATAAGCGTCACGATAGATTTCAGAGTCTATTTCTGCAACTTTTTCGCGGAAATCTTTTTCTTTCAAAATCATTTCCATGAAGAGAAAATCCTTCAAATCTATCCCAATTCTTTTGCCTTTAGGAGAAAGTTCTGATAAATCAAAATTCACCAAACCGCTTTCTGCTACTTTATTTTTTATTTCGAAATCTTCTGACATTTTTTATTATTATCTTTGAGCAAAATTAAGTCAAATTTTTAGAATAAAAATTTTTAGTCCATCTGAAAATCTAAAATCTAAAATCTAAAAAATCTAAAATCTTGAAATACTATATCATCGCAGGAGAAGCATCAGGAGACTTACACGCTTCTAATTTAATGAAAGCCATTTTACAGAAAGACCAAAATGCAGAATTCAGATTTTGGGGAGGAGATTTAATGGCGAAAGTTGCAGGTGAAAAACCTGTAAAACACTATAAAGAATTGGCTTTTATGGGTTTCTTGGAAGTGGCGATGAACCTTAGAACGATTTTGAAAAATATAAAACTTTGCAAGGAAGATGTTAAAAATTATCTACCAGATGTTTTGGTTTTGGTAGATTATCCAGGTTTTAATTTAAGGATTGCAGAGTTTGCCAAAAATCTTGGAATAAAGGTAGTTTATTATATTTCTCCACAATTATGGGCTTGGAAAGAAGGCAGAGTAGAAACCATCAAAAAATATGTAGATGAAATGCTGGTGATTCTTCCTTTCGAGAAAGATTTTTATAAAAAACATCAAGTAGATGCTCATTTCGTAGGTCATCCTTTACTCGATGCGATTTCTGATTTGCCAGAAATTTCTGTTGAAAATTTCAAAAAGGAAAATGGTTTAAATGAAAAAAAAATTATTGCCCTTTTACCTGGTTCTCGCGAACAGGAAGTAGAAAAAATGCTCGCTTTGATGCTTTCGGTTAGAGATTCTTTTAAAAATTATCAGTTTGTAATTGCAGGAGCACCAAGTTTACCCAAAGAATTTTATCAGAAATTTGTAGATGAAGATGTGCATTTTGTTTCCAATAAAACCTATGATTTATTGAGATGTTCTAGAGCAGCTTTGGTGACTTCGGGAACGGCAACTCTAGAAACGGCGTTGCTGAATGTTCCAGAAATTGTGTGTTACCGAACCAGTAAAATTTCTTACGAAATTGGTAAACGTATGGTGAAAAATATCAAATTTATATCTCTTGTGAATTTGATTATGGATCAAGAAGTGGTAAAGGAATTGATTCAAAGTCAACTCAATACAGAAAATTTAGTTGGTGAACTTCAAAAAATTCTGGAAGGGCCAAAACGTGACAAAATGCTTCAGGATTATGAACTTCTCAGAGAAAAATTAGGTGGAAAAGGAGCAAGTAATCACGCCGCAGAAATTATTGTTAATCTATGATGAAAAAAATATTTGCACAACTCGCAGAAATAGAGAATTTAAAACCATTTTCCCATAAAAAAGCACCTGAGATTTCAGAAGCGAGTATTGGTTGGCATTTAGAACACTCGCTTTTGGTGATTTCTAGAATTTTGGAAGGTTTGCCACTTTCTCATCCAGAAAAATATCAACCTAAATTTTCTTGGGCTAAATTTATGGTCATGACTTCGGGATATATACCTAGAAAAAAAGGAAAAGCTCCGAAATTCACTATTCCTACAAATGAAAACTTTCTAGAAAATATAGATAATTATCTAAATTCCGTTAGAGAAAATTTACAAATGATTAAGAATCTTCCTTCTCAATCTTATATAGAACATCCTTATTTCGGACATTTAGATGTAAAACAAACTTTAAAATTTTTAAAAATTCATACTCAGCATCATCTTAAAATTGCAAGAGACATATTGGCTAAATCTCATTAGAGAATTTTAATGAAGAAAAAATGACAAATAAAAGAGTAACAAGAGGTTGCTCTTTTTTTATTTTGAAAGGATAAGTTAGAGTAGTTTCTTCATGTTTTAATCAATTTCATTGCTTAAATTTGTTGAAAATTAAGAATTATGGCTTTTAACGAAAAGGATTATCAGAAAATTTCTACGGACCGTACATTCATTATTGATTGCTATACAGAAATGTTATCTAGAATTAATGAAAAGGAACTAGTAGATTTAATCAACAATACAGAAGAAGGGAAAAAGTTCGAAGAAAATGAATTGTCTAGTGAGAAAATTATACAATCATTAAGTATCTATTTTCAATTGATGACATTGGTAGAAGAAAACGGAGCTACACAATATAGAAGAAGATTAGAAGACCAAGAAAAAATCACCGCAATTCGTGGTTCGTGGGGAGAAGCATTCCATTTTTGGAAAAATTCTAATGTGACAGAAGAAGATATGCTGAATGCGGTTTCTGCTACTCATGTTATTCCTGTGCTTACTGCGCATCCTACTGAAGCAAAAAGAGTTACGGTTATAGAATTGCATAGAGAATTGTACTTGCTTTTGGTGAAAAAGGAGAATACTTCTCTCAGTAAATTAGAGCAAAATGAAATTAAAGAAAAAATTATTCAGCTTCTAGAAAGATGGTGGAGAACAGGCGAAATTTACCTGGAAAAGCCAGACATTAAAGACGAAAGAGCAAATGTTTTATATTATCTTACCAAGATTTTCCCGAATGTTTTGGTGAAAAGTGACCAAGAAATCATCAATTCTTGGATTGAGTTAGGGCTTAATCCTCAGAAAATTAAAAATCCAGATTATTTTCCGAAAATTAATTTTGGAAGTTGGGTTGGTGGTGACAGAGATGGTCATCCTTTTGTAACACCTGCAGTGACTAAGGAAACGCTTTTGCTTCATCGAAAAGCCGCATTAACATTGATTAAAGAAGATTTAATTCATTTGGCTAAGAAAATTTCTATTTCGGCGGTGTCTAATCCTGTTCCTTTTCAGCTTTCTGAAATGATTCAGGAGAAAGTTTCTGCATTAGGTGAAATGGGCAAAAAAGCAGTAGAAAGAAATCATTATGAACCGTGGAGACAATTCGTAAATCTTATAATTTGTCAATTAGAAAATACCATAACAGAAAATTTTGAAGATTCTAAAACTTATTATAAATCTAGCAAAGCGCTTCAAGAAGATTTAAAAAAATTGAGAGAAGTTTTGGTACAAAATGGTTTCCAAAGCATTGCCGAGGATTTATTATTCTCGGTAGAAAGAACGGTTCAATGTTTCGGTTTTCATTTGGCTAAATTAGATATTAGACAAAATAGCGCTTTCCATGATAAAGCTATTTCGCAGATTCTTAAAGCCAGCGGTGAAACAGATTATGATTTCGAAAATTGGGAAGAAGAAAAAAGAGTAAATTACCTGAACCAAGTCTTGAGCAACAATGCTTTTATTACAGATGTTACCATTTCTTACGGTCCAGAAGCAGATAATGTTTTAGATTGTTATAGAGTCATTCGTCAGCATATCAGTCAGTACGGAGCAGAAGGAATAGGTTCTTTTATTGTAAGTATGACCAGAAATTTAAGTGATTTATTGGTGGTTTATCTTTTGATGAGAGAAACTCAACTCCTTAATACCAAAATAAGAGTAGTTCCACTTTTAGAAACTATCGAAGATTTACAAAATGGTTCAGAAATTTTAGAAAAATTCTTGCAACATCCTATTACAATTAGCAGAGCTAAAAATTTAGATGGAAAACAAGAAGTGATGTTGGGTTATAGTGACAGCAATAAAGATGGCGGAACCATTGCAAGTAAGTGGAATCTTCATAAAGCAGAAATTGCCTTATCAGAAATCGGCAAGAAACATAATACCGAAATTTATTTCTTCCACGGAACTGGAGGAACCATCAGTAGAGGTGGTGGTAAATATCATCGTTTCCTAGAAAGTATGCCAGAACAAACCGTTTTTGGAACGGTGAAAATTACAGTTCAAGGCGAATCTGTAGCGCAACTTTTCGGAAATCCTATGACAGCGAAATATAATCTCAATGCACTTTCGTCTGGAACTGCAAGACATATTATTCAAAATAAATACAAAACCGAAAAACCACAATATCCATTTGATTCTATGGAATTTCTGGCTCAAAAATCCTTTGAACATTATAGAAATTTAATAGAAACTCCAGGATTTATCAATTTTTATGGAAAAGCAACGTGCATAGATGTTTTAGAAAAAAGTAAAATAGGTTCTAGACCAGCCAGAAGAACAGGAACCAGAACATTGCAGGATTTACGTGCGATTCCTTGGGTTTTCAGCTGGAATCTTTCTCGTATTGCTCTCACAGGTTGGTACGGTTTAGGTGAAGCGCTCAAAATTTTGAAATCAGAAAAACCACAAGAATATCAGCAGTTAAAAGAAGCAGCTCAAAATTGGAATTTCTTCAAATTTTTAATGATTCAGACCGAGACCAATCTTATTTTGTCTAATCTAGAAATTATGAAAAAATATGCAGAATTAGACCAAAATGAAGAAGAGAGAAACCTATTGATGGATAAATTTCTTGCCGACCATCAAAATGGAGTTCAGCTGATAGAAGAATTGTTCGGTGAAGCTGCTCTGGAAAGAAGAAGCGGACAATATGATAACTTGAAATGGAGAAACCAAAAATTAGATGTTTTACACCATTTACACCTTCATTATCTACAACGATGGAGAAATTTAGATGACGAAAATAAACTAGAAAAAGATAAAATTCTCAATAAATTATTAAGTTTAATCAATGCCATTTCAAGTGGCTTGAAAAACACTGGATAAGAGTATAAAATTCCTTAAATGTAACGTTTAAGGAATTTTTTTGTTTAAAAATGGAGAAAAAGAACTCGTGAGTTCAATAAATTTTTATATTTGGTTAAACTAATAACCAAATTGCATGAACAAGCAACCACTTTTGATTTTGTGGATTTGTTTTATTTTCGGGATTCTTATTTCCGAAAAATTGAGCTTGTCAACGGTTTTAGTCCATGTATTTCTGAGCTTTAGCTTCTTGTTTTTAGTTTTTAGCTTTTTAAAAATTCATTTTTTCTTCAAAATCAAAGAGTATGTATTGGCAATTTTCTTTTTGGGATTAGGTGTTTTCGCACATGAACTCCATAATAAAAAACAAATTTTCCCCAATTTTCCTAATTCTTCGGAAGTGGTTTTTACTTTGGATAAAAAGCTGAATTCCAACGAGAAAAATAAACGCTACGAAGTCAAAATTTTGAAAGTTAATGAGAAATCGGTTGATTTAGGTTTGGTTTTGTCGGTTCCAAAAGAAGAAAATGAACTGGATTTCAAACATTTTTATAAAGCCGAAATTTATCTCAACAAAGTAAAAGCGAATGCGCAGGATTTTGGATTTGATTATCAAAAATATTTGGCCAGAAAGCAGATTTATTTTCAAGGATATGCTCCTAATTCTTTTCAAGTTGCGGAGAAAGAAAACCTTACTTTGTCCGAAAAAATTAAACAAAAACGCTTAGAAATTTTGCAAAATATCGACCAAGCAAAACTTTCTGAAAAATCTAAAGAATTTACCAAAGGAATTATTCTGGCAGACCGCACAGAAATGGACCGAGAAACGGTAGAGGATTTTAGTAAATCTGGATTGGTGCATATTTTGGCGATTTCGGGTTCGCACATGGCAATTATTTTTTGGTTGATTTTACTGCTTTTGAAACCAATTTTTCCTGCAAGATTAAGAAATGTTCCGATTGTCATTTCTATGATGTTCATTTGGTTATTTGCAATTTTTATAGATTTTGGAAGTTCTGTGATTCGTTCGTGTATTATGATTACAGCATATTATTTCTATGTTTTATTGCAACGAAAACCAGATTTGTTACATGCAATTGCGATTTCTGGTTTAGCGATTTTGATTTTTGACACAAATCAACTTTTTGATGTAGGATTTCAATTGAGTTTTATTGCTGTTTTCGGAATTTTTTGGCTCAATGAACCGATTTTAAAATATTTGCCAAAGCCTAAAAATAATATTCAGAATTTTTTTGTGAATGTAATTTCGATTAGTATTGCTGCGCAAGTGGCGACTTTACCATTGGTTATTTATTATTTTCATCAATATTCTCTGATTTCGGTTATTGCGAATCTGGTGGTGATTCCTTTTTCTGAAGTAATTATCATTTTTGCTTTATTGATGACCATTTTGTTGGGTTTTGGCCTCGATATTTCTTGGTTAAATGCTCTTTACGATTCTGGAGTTCAACTGGTTTTGAAAGTGATTCATTTTTTCGCAAGCCTTGATGTTTTCTTCTTTAAAAACATACCAATGCATTGGTCAGAAGTCATCGTTCTTTTTAGTATGATTTATTTTTTGAGGAGATTTTTAACACGTCATCATTTAAAATCACTCATCAAAGTAGGATTTTTGGTCATTTTATTTTTAATGCTTAGAATAGGATTTAACTACTCTGAAAATTCTAAATCCGAAATCTTAGTGCACGAATTTTTTAAAGAAAAAATAATTTCTGTTAAAGAAAAAGATAAAGTAGTCTTTTTTGTGAAAAATTCTAAAAATATAGAAAAGCAGAAAAAGTACATCATAGAGCCTTATTTGGTTGCTAGAAGAGTGAATGATTTTAAAATTATCTTTGTTCCTCAAAACGTAAAATTTTTAGTTATTAATGAAAAAAAATATAGTGTTGAATAATTTATTTAGAATAGTTATAAACTGACAAATATGACATTTGTCATGATTTCAAACGTTAACAAATTCTTAATTTTGTGAAAATTAAAAAAAATAAATAAACAATGGCAGGATTAACTCAATCTACAATTGGTAGAAAGTTTTTAATGGCGCTTTCAGCAATGTTTTTGCTTGTCTTTTTGTTGATTCACTTGTCGGTAAATTTACTATCGATATTTAGTGAAGATGCATTTAACACAGCGTCTCATTTTATGGGATACAATCCTTTAATACAATTTGTGATGCAGCCGGTTTTAGTAGCGGGTGTAATCTTTCACTTTGTAATGGGCTTCGTTTTAGAAATGAAAAACAAAAACGCAAGACCAGTAAAATATGCTGTAGCAAATAACAGCGGAAATTCTAGTTGGTCTTCTAGAAATATGATTATTTCTGGAGCAGTAATTTTAGCTTTCTTAGGACTGCATATGTATGATTTCTGGATGCATGAAATGAATTATAAGTATGTAGAAGCTCTATCAATCAATGAAACAAGATATTGGGAAGAGTTACATGCTAAGTTTGCAGATTTATGGAGAGTGATTTTTTACGCAGTTTCTTTTGTTTTATTAGGATTGCACTTATCACACGGTTTCCAATCATCATTCCAATCGATTGGAGCTAGACATCCCAAATATTTAAAATGTGTAAACACTTTAGGAACTTGGTATTCTATTTTAATTCCGCTAGGATTTATCGTAGTAGCTGTATTTCATTTCGTAACTCAATAATTTACATAATATTATGAGCAAATTAGATTCAAAAATTCCAGCAGGTCCTTTAGCAGACAAATGGAAAAATCATAAAGCACACATGAATTTGGTTGCACCAAATAACCGTGATAAAATAGATATTATTGTAGTAGGAACTGGTTTAGCTGGTGGTTCTGCTGCGGCAACTCTTGCAGAGCAAGGATATAATGTAAAAGCTTTTTGCTACCAAGATTCACCAAGAAGAGCGCACTCTATTGCAGCTCAAGGTGGTATTAATGCAGCTAAAAATTATCAAAATGATGGTGACTCAGTTTACAGATTATTCTATGATACCATCAAAGGTGGAGATTATAGAGCAAGAGAAGCTAACGTACACAGATTAGCAGAAGTTTCAGCAAATATCATTGACCAATGTGTAGCGCAAGGTGTTCCTTTCGGTAGAGAATACGGCGGTCAGTTAGATAACCGTTCTTTCGGTGGAACTCAGGTGAAGAGAACTTTCTATGCAAAAGGTCAAACAGGTCAGCAATTATTATTAGGTGCATATTCTGCAATGAGCCGTCAAATCGGTAAAGGTAGAATTAAGATGTACAACCGTCATGAAATGATGGACTTAGTAATGGTAGATGGCAAAGCTAGAGGTATTATTGCAAGAAACTTAGTGACAGGAGAAATCGAAAGACATTCTGCTCACGCTGTAGTGATTGCTTCTGGTGGTTACGGAAACGTATATTTCCTTTCTACTAATGCGATGGGTTCTAACGTTTCTGCAGCTTGGAAAATTCACAAAAAAGGAGCGTATTTCGCAAATCCTTGTTTCGTACAGATTCACCCAACTTGTATTCCAGTTCACGGAACACAACAGTCTAAACTGACTTTGATGTCTGAATCTCTTAGAAACTCTGGAAGAATTTGGGTTCCTAAAAAATTAGAAGATGCTCAAGCCATCAGAGAAGGAAAACTTAGACCAGAAAGCATAAAAGAAGAAGATAGAGATTACTATTTAGAAAGAAGATATCCTGCATTCGGTAACTTAGTACCTAGAGACGTAGCTTCTAGAGCAGCTAAAGAAAGATGTGATGCTGGTTTCGGAATCGAAAATAATGATACTAAAGAAGGAGTATTCTTAGATTTCTCTACAGAAATTATGAAAAAAGGTAGAGAAGCTGCGACTGAGAAAAACATTCACAATCCTTCTGAAAAACAAATCTACGATTTGGGTAAAAAATGGGTGGAAGAAAAATACGGAAACCTATTCCAAATGTATGAGAAAATTACAGCAGACGATCCATACGTAACTCCTATGAAAATTTATCCTGCAGTTCACTATACCATGGAGGAGTTTGGGTAGATTATAACTTAATGAGTACTATTCCTGGTTGTTTCGTAATTGGTGAGGCTAATTTCTCAGACCACGGCGCAAACAGATTAGGTGCATCTGCTTTAATGCAAGGTTTAGCAGACGGATATTTCGTATTGCCTTACACGATTGCAGATTATCTTTCTGCAGACATCAGAACAGGACAAATTCCTACCAATTCTTCAGAATTTGAAGCTGCTGAAAAAGAAATTAAAGACAAAGTAAACTTCTTCTTAACCAATAAAGGAACTCACTCTGTAGATTACTTCCACAAAAAACTAGGAAATGTAATGTGGAACAAAGTAGGTATGGGAAGAACTCCAGAAGGTTTAGCAGAAGCAATTAAAGAAATAGAAGAAATCAGAAACGATTTCTGGAAAAATGTAAAAGTTCCTGGCGAAGCAGATGGAATGAATACAGAGCTTGAAAAAGCATTCAGAGTAGCAGATTTCTTAGAATTAGGTCAATTAATGGCGAAAGATGCTCTTGAAAGAAAAGAATCTTGTGGAGGACACTTCCGTTGGGATCACGCTACTCCAGAAGGTGAAGCAGAAAGAGATGACGAGAACTACAAGTATGTAGCAGCTTGGGAATACAAAGGTGATGATATCAACGCCGAAGTATTGCACAAAGAAGAATTGGTGTACGAGAATATTGAAGTGAAAACGAGAAGTTATAAATAATCTCCATAAAATAATTTAAAAAATGAGTGCAAAAAAAGGATTAAACCTGACTCTAAAAATTTGGAGACAGAAAAATAATAAATCAAAAGGTCAGTTCGAGACCTATAAAATATCAGATGTTTCTACGGATTCTTCTTTCCTTGAAATGCTAGATATGCTAAACGAACAATTGGTAAATAACGGAAGCGAACCAGTAGCATTCGACCACGATTGTAGAGAAGGAATCTGCGGAATGTGTTCATTGTACATTAATGGTAGAGCTCACGGTCCAGATACAGGAATTACAACTTGCCAATTGCACATGAGAATGTTCAAAGATGGAGAAACCATCACTATTGAACCTTGGAGAAGTGCTGCTTTCCCAGTTATCAAAGACTTGGTAGTAGACAGAAGCGCATTTGACAGAATTATGGCTGCAGGTGGTTTTGTTTCTGTAAATACTTCAGGAAATACACTTGATGCAAACGCTATCCCAGTTCCTAAAGAAGATGCAGATAAAGCAATGGATGCTGCAGCTTGTATTGGTTGTGGAGCTTGTGTAGCAACTTGTAAAAATGGTTCTGCTATGCTATTTGTAGGTGCTAAAGTTTCTCAGTTTGCCCTTTTACCACAAGGTAGAGTAGAAGCGAAGAGAAGAGTACTAAACATGGTAAAACAAATGGACGAAGAAGGCTTCGGTAACTGTTCTAACACAGGTGCTTGCGAAGTAGAATGTCCTAAAGGAATTTCTCTAGAAAACATCGCTAGAATGAACAGAGAATTTCTTGCGGCTCAATTTACTACAGTAGATTAACCTTATCAATGAAATAATTTGAAAATCACCTCTTTCTTTGAGGTGATTTTTCGTTAAAACTTTCCCAAAACACAAAGTTTTTTTCTGCAAATAAAACTAAAAGTATATTTTTGCGTGATTAAAAACAAAAACAACTTTTTTAAAGAAATGAAAAAATATTTTTTATTATTCTTATTCTCCATTTTAATGCTATCATGTTCTAAAGGTGGCAAAGTAACCATAAATGGTAAAGTGACTAATGGCTCACCATTAGAAAGATTAGAAATCATTGATGCTTCAGGAATTGCAACTTTACCGCTTGCTAATTTTGGTGTAGATGCCAAAGGAAATTTCTCAGAAACCATAGAAATTCCTAGAGATGGAGTTTATGTAATTACTTACGCAGGAAACACAGGTTTTCTTTATCTAAAAGGTGGTGATAAGGTAAATCTTGATTTTGAAGCGATGCTTTTCCCTCAGGGAATGAAAATTACTGGTGATGCTAAAGGAAATACAGAATATTTAATGGAATCTCAGCAATTCATTAACCAATATATGTCTAAATTAGACCAATCTGTTATTTCTAAAAAAGAAGAAGATTTCCTAAAAGAATTAGAAAAATATAAAGGTGATATTACCAAAAAAATGGACGAAATCGCTAAGGTAAAAAAACCAGACAGCGATGTAGAAAAATTCAATAAAAGAGAACTAGATGTAACTTTATTGATGATTTCTTCTCAGTACGAAAGTATGCATGGTCCAGCTACCAATGATCCTAAATATAAAGCAGGAGCTAAATTGTTAGATTTCCAAAAAAGTCTAGAAAACGAAAGCTATGTAGAAGATATGCCTAATTACAGAAACTACGTTATCAGTAAATTAAGTGCAGGTTTCCAAAAATTCTTCGAAGGACAAAAGAATGCTGCTCCGACTTCTAATGTGCAAATGTTCTCTAAATTCTTAGACACCCAAAAAGATGTTTCAGATAAAACTAAAGAATATCTTCTTGCTGCGGTAGCTGCTCAATATGATTTAAGAGAGCCTGCTAATCCTAAATTACAAGAAGTTTTTAAATTTTTAGATACTAAAATCAAAAATTCTGCAATCAAATCTGAGTTGAAAAATTTAGAAGAAGCTATTTACGGAATTGAGCAAGGAACTGATGTTTCTGGTTTAAATTTAGTAAAACAAGATGGCAATAAAACAACTTTAGCAGACCTTAAAGGAAAACCTACAGCATTAGTGTTCTACGCTTCTTGGAATCCTTATATTACAGAAAGTACATTGCCTGTTCTTAAAGAAATGGTGAAATTCTATGGTTCAAAAATGAATTTTGCTTTCATTAATTTAGATGATACTCAAGACCAATTTGTGAAAACTTCTAAAGCGATGTTTACAGGAATTCAAGGGAATAATTATTATGCAACGGGTGGTATGAAATCTGAAGTTGCTAAGAAATTTGCAGTGTATGGATTTAAAATGCCAAGTTTCATCATCATTGATAAAGACGGTAAAATTTCTAGTAAAACTTACTTAAATATCGCAGACCCAGCTCTAGTAGATGGATTGAACAAAGCTTCTGGTTTACAAGCTCCAACTGGAATTCCTCAAACTCCAGAAATGATGGCTCCACCAACTGAGCATTCTGCAAATGATGGTCACGGTCACTAAAAAAGATAAAATATCATATCAAAAAGCGGACTTTAGTCCGCTTTTTATTTTTCAATAGACATCAAATCAACAATCACTCTAAAAATTAGTTTTAAAACATTAATTTTGCATCGTTATGAGTAAGAAAAAGAAAAACATTATTTTAGAAAATATTAAATTAATTACTGCTGGTGCAAAAGGTGTAGCCGTAGGAAAAACTGAGGAAGGGAAAACAGTTTTAGTTTCTGGTGCGGTTCCGGGTGATGTAGTTAATGCCAGAGTGAAAAAATCTAAATCTAAATACTTCGAAGCAGAAGCAGTAGAAATTTTAGAAAAATCACCTTACAGAGTAGAGCCGAAATGTATTCATTTCGGAGTTTGCGGTGGTTGCAAATGGCAGAACCTTTCTTACCAAAAACAACTCGATTTCAAGCAAGAAGAAGTTTATAACAATATCAAACGAATCGGTGGAATCGAAAATTTTGAAACCTTACCTATTCTCGGTTCAGAGCAAGAATATTTCTACAGAAATAAAATGGAGTTTTCTTTTTCTAACGCTCGTTGGCTTACTCAATACGAAATCAGTTCCGAAGAAAATTTCGGGAATAAAGATGCTTTAGGATTCCATATTCCAGGAATGTGGAGCAAAATTTTAGATTTACAAGAATGCTTCCTTCAAGAAGCGCCATCTAATGATTTAAGATTAGCCGTAAGAAATTATGCCATCAATAAAGGGTTAGATTTTTTTGATGTAAGAAATCAAGAAGGCTTTTTGAGAACTTTAATGCTTCGTCAAAACTCTCAAGGAGAATGGATGGTTTTATTCCAATTGTACAGAGAAGAGAAGGAGAACAGAGAACAATTATTCGATTATATTTTAGAGAAATTTCCGCAAATCAAAACATTGGTTTATGCCATCAATCCGAAACAGAATGATTCTATTTATGATTTAGATGTACAGACGTATTTCGGCGAAGGTTTTATTTATGAAGAAATGGATGGGCTGAAATTTAAAATCGGACCGAAATCTTTCTTCCAAACCAATTATAAACAAGCGCTGAATTTGTATAGAAAAACACTAGAATTTGCAGAAATTTCTGAAAATGATGTGGTTTATGATTTATATACAGGAACAGGAACGATTGCGCAATATATTGCCAAAAAAGCAAAATACGTAATCGGAATAGAATCGGTGCAAGAAGCGATTGATGCTGCAAAAGAACATGCTAAACTCAATGGTTTAGAGAATTGCGAGTTTTATTGTGGCGATATGAAAGACGTTTTCACAGAAGAGTTTTTAGCCAATCATCCAAAACCAAATGTTTTGATTACCGATCCACCTAGAGACGGAATGCACCAAAAAGTGGTAGAACAAATTCTGAAATTAGCACCGCCAAAAATTGTCTATGTTAGCTGTAATTCTGCTACTCAAGCTAGAGATTTAGCACTGATGAAGGAACATTATGATGTGGTGAAGATTCTGCCAGTAGATATGTTTCCGCAGACACATCACGTAGAAAATATAGCGCTATTAATAAAAAAATAACTAAATTGGGGGTTCGAAACAGAATCCTCAATTTTTTTATCTTATAGTTGAGGTATTTTAACCAAATAAAAAATTAAAATATCGAATGAAAAATGTACTGAATTTGTTTTGCGCATTGTCATTAATGATGTCAGCGAGCGCATTTTCTCAACAGAAAGACAGTGTAAAAGTAGATGTAAAAGCTAAAAAAGACACCGTAAACACTGCAAAACCAAAAGACAAAAAACCAGAAAAAATTCAACCTTTCGAGAAAGTAATTACCAACAAAGCAGTTAGCGATGAAGGAATTATTACCGTTCACAAGGTAGAAGACAAATACTATTTCGAAATTCCTGATAAAACACTGAAAAAAGAATTTTTGGTAGTCACCAGATTGACCAAAGCCGGTGCCGAAATGAGAATGGGAACAGTAGGTTATGCAGGAGACCAAATCAGTCAAAACGTTATCAGTTTCGAGAAAGGACCAAATGATAAGGTGTTTTTACGCTCTATTTCTTATTTAGATTATGCTAAAGATTCTACCTCTGCAATGTATAAAACAGTGATGAGAAACAACGTAAATTCTATAGAACAAGCTTTTGACATTAAAGCTTTCGGTAAAGAAAAAAACTCTACGGTGATAGATGTTACAGATTTTATCAATGCAGATAATGATGTGGTTTCTTTTGATACTCGTTTCAAGAAAGGATTTAGAGTGGGCGCTTTTCAAAAAGATAAATCTTTTGTCAATTTCGTGAAATCTTTCCCTACCAATATTGAAATTAACACGACTAAAACCTACAACAGAAGTGCAGGAGAAGCTTTGCCAATTCCAGGTGCTCCAAAACCTGAAGTGAGCGGAAATTATACTGTAGAAGTGAATTCTTCTATTATTCTTTTGCCAGAAAATAAAATGCAGGCAAGGTATTTTGATCCTAGGGTAGGTTATTTTACAGTAGGTTATACAGATTTTGATGAAAATCCTCAAGGCGTAGAAAGAGTTTCTCTAGTAAAAAGATGGAGACTTGAACCCAAAGCGAAAGATTTAGAAAAATATAAAAGAGGCGAATTGGTAGAGCCAGAAAAACCAATAGTTTTTTACATAGACCCATTAACTCCGAAAAAATGGATTCCATATTTAATTCAAGGAGTAAATGATTGGCAAAAAGCTTTTGAAAAAGCAGGTTTCAAAAATGCGATTTATGCAAAAGTTCCGAATGCTAAAGAAGATCCAGAATGGAGTTTAGAAGATGCAAGATTCTCGGCTATCGTTTATAAACCTTCAGATGTTCCTAATGCTTCTGGTCCTTCAATTGCAGACCCAAGAACTGGCGAAATTTTGGAAAGTCACATCAATTGGTATCACAATGTGATGAAATTGTTGAACGATTGGTATTTCGTGCAAGCTTCACCGAATGATCCAAGAGCTAGAAAAGTAGATTTTGATGATGAATTAATGGGACAATTAATCAGATTTGTTTCTTCACACGAAGTGGGACATACCCTTGGTTTGAGACATAATTTTGGGTCTAGTTCTACGGTTCCTGTAGAAAATCTTAGAAATAAAGCTTGGTTAAAAGCCAATGGACACACTCCTTCAATTATGGATTATGCGAGATTTAACTATGTAGCGCAACCAGAAGATAATGTAGGCGAAGCTGGATTAATGCCAAGAATTGGTGATTATGATGACTGGGCAATAGAATGGGGTTACAGAAGATTTTATAACTATAATTCTCCTGAAAAAGAAAAAGCTCATCTTAATAAATGGGTGATGGAAAAATTACAAAATCCTAGACTTTGGTTTGGTACTGAAACCAATCCTTATGATCCGCGTTCACAAAGCGAACAAGTAGGAGATAATCCTATGATTGCTGGAAAATACGGAGTGAAAAACCTTCAGAGAATCATGGAAAACATAGAAACGTGGAGTACAAAACCAAATGAAGATTACAGCAGTCTTAATAATAGATTTACTCAAGTTTCTGGTCAGTTTGCTAGATATTTAGGTCACGTTTCTAAATACATCGGTGGCGTAAAAGAAACACCGAAAATGGTAGAGCAAAAAGGAGCTATTTACGAATTGGTTTCTAAATCAGAGCAAAAAGAAGCTTTGAAATTTTTATCAGAAAATGTATTTACCACTCCAAATTGGTTGTTGAAAACTTCTGTTTTAAACAAAATAGATAAATCGCCTGTAGAAGTGGTAGAAAATCTTCAAAAAACAGTGTTCAATAGAGTTTTAAGCGAAGGTGTTTTGAATAAATTATATGAAGGAGAATCTTTAGATGCTAATGCTTACGCTGTGTATGATTATCTTCAAGATATTAAAAACAGTGTGTTTTCTGAGTTGAAATCTTCTTCTAAAATTGATATTTACAGAAGAAATTTACAGAAAAATTTTGTAGAAACTTTAATAGCGAGAACTCAAGCAAGTAAACCTAGCACTGGTAGAAATGCTGAAAATGTTTCTGATAATTCTGATGTGAAATCATTAACCAGAGGAGTTTTAAGAGAAATAAAAGCAGATGCTTCTAAAAATGCACAAAATGCACAAGATGCGGTGACCAAATATCATTTAGAAGATTTGGTTTATAGGATAGATAAAGCTTTAGAAGTAAAATAATTGAAAAATAAAGTTCATCATTTCCAGAAAATGGTGAACTTTGTTTTATAAAAGAGATTTTTCTAGAAATTTGAAATAAGAAAAGTCAAAATAGTAAGTTAAATATCTGAAACCGACTTTCATATTAATAGGAAGTTTTCAGAATATTATTTCCTCGTAAAAAAATGAAAAAATTAATCTTTCCCTTTTTGATTTTAGGGTTTTTGCTCACTTCTTGCGAAAACGATGACGATGTTTGCGTAAGCGGAGAAGCTACACCTCGACTAAAAATTAAATTTAAAAGTGCAGATAATAAAGTATTGACTTTAGACTCGCTTTATTTAGATGTAGATTATGGTAATAATAATATTTTAACAGTTGTAAGAGCTGCTAAAGTAGATTCTGCATTGATTCCAATTCGAGTAGATGATGCAGGTTTTACAGAATTATACGTGAGAAAAACTAAAAAAGGCAGCGTTTCTAAAATAAAACTGAATTACAATACCACTTCTGAGTATGTTTCGCCAGCTTGTGGTTTCAAAAGGCTTTACCAAAACCTTTCTGGAACTCTTGAAACAGCAAATCCAGTGACTAAAGTAGAACTCAATCAAAATCAAATTATCAATGAAAACAAAACTCACCTTTATCTTGTTTTTTAGTTTTTGTTTGGGTTTTTCTCAAGAGAAAGATTCAGTAAAAACCAAATATCAATATAAACCTAATTTTACAGTAGGAGTAGATGTACTGAATGCTGCATTATCTGCTTTTAGTGATAGAAAATTATTTCAAGGATATGTTTCTTCTGAGATTAAGAAAAATCTTCATGCAGTTGTAGATGTAGGTTTTGAAAAAAATATTTATCAGAAAAACGGTTATGATGCTACTGCAAACGGAATTTTCGGAAAATTAGGAGGATATTATATGCTTTCTATGGATACCGAAAATCCTGATAATGGTTTTTATGCAGGAGCAAAAATGGCAGCAAGTTTTTACAATCAAGAGTACAAAAAAGTTCCCATTCGTGGTTTTGGTGGCAGTGACCAATATCTTGCCTTTCCATCAGTGAATCAATCTGCATATTGGTTAGAAGGTTTTGCAGGAGCTAGAGTTCAGTTGTTTAAATCTAATTTATACGTAGATGTGAATGCACAACCAAGATTTTTATTGTATTCTACCAAACAAGAAGAAATGAAACCCATGATTGTGCCTGGATTTGGCAAAAGCTCTACTAAATTTAATGTGGGCTTTAGCTGGAATTTAGCGTATCAATTTTAAAAAATTTAAATGAAATTTTAGAAATCTATTTGTTTTTCATAAAAATAAATTCTTTTTTATCTTAATAATTAAGAGAAACTCTATAACTTTGGAGATTCTAAAAATCAATGTATAATTTAAAAACAGATGTAGATGAGAAAACTTTTACTATTTGTGTTTTTGCTTTTAGTGATTTCTAATTTCAATGCACAAGACTATTGGCAAGAATCTAATTTTTCTGGGGTTTCAGCTCGAAAATTAAGTTCTAAATCAAAATTCTACAAATTAGATATAAACCAATTGAACTTATATCTAAACGATACGCCAAGTATTAATGATAAATCAAGAAAAGATAAAATTGTAAAAATCCCAACATCTGATGGAAAATTAGAAAGGTTTTCTGTGAGAAGTTTTCCCGTGATGGATGCAGAATTAGCAGCTCAATATAAGCTGGGTTCTTACATAGGAGTAGGAATAGATGATCCTAGTAAAACCATTCGATTCAGTACTGCTCCAAATGATTTTCAGTCTATGATTATTAAAGATGGTGTTTACGAATTTATAGAACCTGCAAATACAGATAAAAATGTATATGCATTATTTAATAAATCTAAAAAGAGTGATAATGGATTTTTCTGTAAAACCACTGAAGCTATTGAAAAAAGAAAGGAAATTAACACTTTAGTTTCTGCAGGAAATAAAAAAGTAAATTCATTAGATTATAAAATTCAATCTTCTGATAAAAAATATAGAACCTTAAGACTAGCACTTTCTGTTACTGGAGAATATACAGCATATTTTGGAGGTACAGTTTCAGGTGCATTAACTGCTATCAATGCAACACTTACACGTGTAAACGGTGTAATGGAAAAAGATTTAGCAGTTCACTTAAATTTAGTAAATAACACAACTATTATTTATACCAATGCGAATACAGACCCATATTCTGATTCTGACTTTATGGATGATTGGAATGCACAGTTGATGAATACTTTAAAAACAGCTGTAGGAAATGCTAATTTTGACATAGGTCATTTATTTGGCGCAACTGGAGGTGGTGGTAATGCAGGATGTATTGGTTGTGTTTGTAGTAATGATACCACTTTAGATTCTTATGGTTCTCCTGTTGCATATAAAGGTAGCGGATATACTGCTCCAGCAGATGGAGTTCCTAGTGGAGACACTTTTGATATAGATTATGTAGCCCATGAATTGGGACATCAATTAGGAGCAAACCACACTTTTTCTCATGGTTTAGAAGGAACGGGCGTAAACATGGAGCCAGGTTCTGGAAGTACAATCATGGGATATGCAGGTATTACAGGAGCAACTACTGACGTTCAATCAAATTCAGATCCTTATTATCATTTTGCATCTATTAACCAAATTCAATCTAATCTAATCTCTACAACATGTGATGTAGAAACGGCTATAGCTAATAATCCTCCTACAATAGCTGCACTACAAAATTATACCATTCCGAAGAGTACAGCATTTGTTTTAACAGCTTCTGCTACAGATCCGGAAGGAAATGCTTTAACATATACATGGGAACAAGCAGATGACGCAAGTGTAATCATATCAAACGAAAATCTTGGGGACACCACTTCAGGAGCTAGCTTTAGATCTTTAACTGGAACAAGTAATCCGACTCGTTATTTCCCTAAATTATCTACCGTTTTGGCGGGTAATCTTAAAAATTTAAGTGATTGGGAAGCTGTTTCTACTGTAGCAAGAGTTTCTAACTTTAAAGTTACTGTTAGAGATAATAATGCAGCAGGTGTACAAACTCAAACGGCCAATCAACAAATTACTGTAGGAACTGATGGACCATTTGCAATCATTTCTTCTATGGTATACAATAATGCAAATATTCCTTTTACTTGGGATGTGGTAAATACAAACGCAGCACCATATAATGTAACAAATGTTAAAATAGATTATACAACCAATAATGGTTCAACTTGGACGGTGATTTCCAATTCTACACCAAATGATGGTTCCGAAATTTTAGATTTTTCATCTTTTGCTACAAATGCTAATCTTAAAATTAGAGTTTCTGCTATAGGTAATGTGTTCTATGCCATCAAAAATGTTACAGTAAATCAAGCTAGTACATGTAATGGTGCAGCACCTTCTAATATTTCCGTTTCTGCTATTACTGCTAATTCTGCTCAAGTTTCTTGGGGTGCAATTCTTAATGCTACTTATTCATTAAGATATAGAAAAGTGGGAGATACAAACTGGACTACCGTTACAACTTCTAGTACTTCATATACCATTAGTGGATTAACCATTAATACTTCGTATGAAGTTCAAGTTGCAGCAGTTTGTTCTTCCGTAACAGGAACTTATAGCTCGTCTAATAATTTTTCTACTCTTGGATTAACTTATTGTACTTTAAAATCTTTAGATAATTCATCCGAGTATATTGCAAATGTTACACTTGGTACCATGTCTAGCAATTCTTTTGAAAGTTTCTATACAGACTACACTTCAGACTCTTCTAGATTAATCACCTTGGTTAAAGGCTCTGCAAATAACACACTTTCGGTTACCAAAGCTTGGACAGATCCTGATTATAAATATAATGAATCGGTGACCGCTTGGATTGATTTTAATCAAAATGGTGTTTTTGATACTACAGAAAAAATTATGGGAACTGCTCTTAATCAGCAGACACCGGTTTCTGTAATATTTACCGTTCCTTCTGATGCTGTCTTAGGAAATACTAGACTTAGAGTTTTAATGACAGATATTGCTTCTCCAAATTCTGCTTGTGGCGAAGTGGATTATGGCGAAGTAGAAGATTATAAAGTAAACATTACATCTAATTTAGCCACTAGCGAATTTTCTGAAAACAATATTCAGATTTTCCCTAATCCAGCGGTAGATGTTTTAAATATTACTAAAGTATCTAATAATACTACTTTTACCATCTATAACGTTTCTGGTCAATTTATTTCAAAAGGAAAAGTGATCAATAATAAAGTCAATGTAGCTACTCTTGCTAAAGGAGTCTATTTCATCGAAGTTTCTGAAAAAGGAAAAACTTCTAAAATGAAATTTATCAAAAAATAATCTTAGATGATATAAAAAAGAAAACCTTGAGTTCGTCTCAAGGTTTTTTTATTTTTAGTAAATTAGAATTTACAAATCCATTCGTTGCAAGTCGTCTATAACTTGATGAGTAAATTCCTTTAAAGACTCTAAATCAGTATTATTTTGAATCACAAAATCCGCTAATTTTACTTTGTCAGTTTCAGGCATTTGTTTATCGATGATTTCTTTTACTTCTCTATACGTTCTGCCGTCTCTATCCATCACTCTTTTTATTCTGATGTTTTCATCAGCAGTAACCAAAATAGATTGATAACAACTTTCATTCAGTTTTAATTCAAAAAGCAAAGCCGTTTCTTTGAAAACAAATTCAGCGGTTTGAGCATTTACCCAATTTTCAAAATTAATTTTCACCGCAGGATGAATGATTTGGTTGAGTTGTAAAAGCAATTCTTGATGGTCAAAAACCTTTTCAGCTACAAATTTTCGGTTGTATTTTCCGTTTTCATCATAAGATTCTTCGCCAAGAAGTTCTATAATTCTAGACTTTAGATTTTCGTCTACATTCACCAATTCTTTAGCCCAAAAATCAGAATCATATACAGGAAATCCCAACTCTTCTATAAATTTAGAAACCGTAGATTTTCCACTTCCAATTCCGCCTGTAATTCCGATGATTTTTTTTCCAGTATGTAAACTTCCAGCTTCCATCTTCTAACTTCCCGCAAATTAATACCCAAAAACTTCGTTAAAACTGAACGTTTCATCTAGCTTCACGCCTTTTTCAGTCATTTTCAGACTTGCCAATTCATTGTGAGCATCGTGTTCGAAGAACAGTAAATATTCATTCTCTACACATTGTTTCAGAAATTTTCCTTTTTCTTCCATGGTAAGAAGCGGTCTCGTATCATATCCCATCACATAAACTTGCGGAATATGTCCCGCTGTTGGAATGAGATCTGCTGCAAAAACAATTGTTTTTTCTTGATATTGAATCACAGGAAGCATTTGTTTTTCGGTGTGTCCATCTACAAATATAACATCCATTTTCAAATCTGGTGCGAAACCATAATTTCCTGTTTTTGGAGTAGGCAGAAATTGCAATTGTCCGCTTTCTTGCATTGGCAAAATGTTTTCTTTCAAGAAACTTGCTTTTTCTCTTGGATTGGGTTCAGTTGCCCATTGCCAATGATTTTCGTTGGTCCAGAATTGTGCGTTTTTAAAAGCAGGTCTGTAACCTGATTTGTCATCATTCCATTCAATTGCGCCACCACAATGGTCAAAGTGAAGGTGTGTTAAAAAAACATCGGTAATATCTTCTCTTACAAACCCGAATTTTTTTAAATTTTTGTCTAAAGATTCGTCTCCATAAAGCGAATAATGCCCGAAAAACTTCTCATCTTGCTTATTTCCTAAACCACAATCAATTAAGATGAGTTTTTTGCCATCTTCCACCAAAAGAGAACGAGTTCCGAGTTCGATTAAATTTTTAGAATCTGCAGGATTAGTACGTTCCCAAAGAGATTTCGGGACGACGCCAAACATAGCACCGCCATCTAATTTAAAATTTCCGCATTGTATAGGATAGAGTTTCATATAAAGTGTGATTTTGTGCTAATTTAATTAATTTTCTGATAGTTTATAATTTTCATTTTATTAACCTAATTCTTTGCCTCAACCTAAAAAAGCTCTCCCGGGTTTTTCGGTCTCGAAATTCCTAAATGTTTATAAGCTTTTTCCGTTACTTCTCTTCCTCTTGGAGTTCTGATGATAAATCCTTCCTGAATCAAAAACGGTTCGTAAACTTCTTCCAAAGTTTCAGGATTTTCGCCAATAGAAGTGGCCAAAGCAGAAATCCCAACTGGTTTTCCTTTGAAATTTTCTATCATTACGCGCATAATTTTATTGTCCATGTCATCCAATCCATATTCATCAACATTCAAAGAATTCAAAGCAAATTTTGTAATCCCAATTTCAATTTCACCGTTTCCTTTAATTTCTGCAAAATCTCGAACTCTGCGTAACAATGCATTGGCAATTCTCGGCGTTCCACGGCTTCTTCTTGCAATTTCCAACGCAGCATCTTCATAAATCGGAACACCCAAAACTCTTGCACTTCTCTCGATAATCATCCCCAAAAGTTCTACCGTATAATATTCTAATCGAGATTGAATCCCGAATCTTGCTAACATGGGTTTGGTAAGCATTCCAGAACGTGTAGTTGCGCCAACTAAAGTAAAAGGATTTAATCCAATTTGCACAGAACGAGCATTAGGACCTGTTTCTAGCATAATGTCGATTTTATAATCTTCCATGGCAGAATACAAATATTCTTCCACCACAGGCGAAAGTCGGTGAATTTCATCAATGAAAAGCACATCGTTTTCTTCCAAATTTGTCAAAAGTCCAGCTAAACTTCCTGGTTTATCTAAAACTGGCCCCGAAGTAATTTTACAATTTACGCCCAGTTCATTGGCAATAATATGGGCCAAAGTTGTTTTTCCCAATCCTGGAGGTCCGTGTAAAAGTACGTGGTCTAAAGCGCCACCTCTATTTTTAGCAGCCGCCACGAAAACCTCTAAATTATCCAACGTTTTTCTTTGTCCCGCAAAATCCTTAAAACTTTGTGGACGAATCTGTTCTTCCTGCATTAATTCCTCATCAGAGAAATTTTCTTTATCTGCGTGTAAAAAATCTGGCATCAGTGAAAATTATATCTTCAAATTTATTCTTTTTTACTCAATTTACGACATAGAATTCGGAGGCGTTAAGAAAATTTTGAAATAATTCGTTAAAAAATTCCTGCTGTTTGAGCATTGTTGGGTTTGTGGTGGAGCGAGTTTCAGGGATTTTAGAATTATTTTGAAATTTTTAGCCGAGAATTCAAGTCTTGAAATAGTATTCGCCGACATAAAGGAGGCAATTTTTGCTTCTTTTGTATCAAGACAAAAGAACAAATTGTTTATTTTTACAATTATGAAACTAATCGGTCCTTTCAAACAAATTCTTACACTCAATAATCTTCCACTTCGAGGAAAACTCTCTGATGAACAATTAGAAATTATCGAAAACGGCGGAATTTTAATCAATAATGATAATTTAATTGAGGAAGTTGGTGATTTTGAGGAGCTTGTCACACTGAGCGGAGTCGAAGTGTCTAATTCTACAACTTCCCAATTCTCCAACTCGGTTGTTCTTCCCGCTTTTGTAGATTGTCACACGCATATTTGTTTTGGAGGAAACAGAGCCAATGATTTTGCGATGCGTAATGCAGGGAAAACTTATCTAGAAATTGCAGAAAAAGGTGGTGGAATTTGGAGTTCGGTTAAGCATACCAGAAATGCTTCAGAAAAAGAACTTTTAGAAAAGCTTCTAGAAAGAATCAATCGATTAATTTCATTGGGAATTACGACTATTGAAATCAAATCTGGTTACGGATTGAATGTAGAAAGTGAACTGAAAATGCTTCGTGTGATTCAACAGGCACAAACTAAAACCAAAGCAACTTTAGTCCCAACTTGTCTTTCTGCCCATTTAAAACCAAGAGATTTTGAAGGGAGTAATGAAGAATACTTACAATATATTGTAGATGAAATTCTACCAAAAGTAAAAGAAGAAAATTTAGCGAAAAGAGTAGATATTTTCATCGAAAAATCTGCTTTTCAACCAGAAGAAAGCCGAAAATTTTTAGAAAAAGCAAAAGAATTAGGTTTTGAAATCACCGTTCACGCAGACCAATTCACCGCAGGAAGTTCCCGAATTGCAGTGGAAGTTGACGCAGTTTCAGCTGACCATTTAGAAGCCACAATTGATGAAGATATACAATATTTAGCCAATTCAGAAACCGTTGCAGTGGCACTTCCGGGTGCGAGTTTAGGTTTGGGAGAACCTTTTACACCAGCAAGAAAAATTTTAGATAAAAACGGAATTCTTGCCATTGCAAGTGATTGGAATCCCGGTTCAGCACCGATGGGAAATCTCATTACCCAAGCTTCCATTTTAGCCACTTTTCAGAAGTTAAGTACTGCCGAAGTTTTGGCTGGAATTGCTTTTCGTGCTGCAAAAGCATTAAATTTGACTGATAGAGGAATTCTGAAAAAAGGAATGAAGGCAGATTTCGTAGTTTATGAAACTGATAATTTTCAGAATATCTTATACAACCAAGGAAGTTTGGTGGCGAGTGAAGTGTATATTGATGGAGAAAAAATTTAATTAAAAATGGACAACATTTGGCAAGGTAGAAACGATGGAGATTCACCGCTTCATCACAGAATATTTCAACGAGTAGAAATAGTGGAGAACTATGAAAATATTTCACCGAATAATTTCGTTTTGCATGGTTTTGCGGTAGATGAAGGCGTTAGAAGAAACAAAGGAAGAATTGGCGCTGCCAAAGCTCCAGATATCATCCGAAAAAACATGAGCAATTTCCCTGTAGTTTCTCCAGATTTTAAATTATTAGATTTTGGAAATATCACTAGCGAAGACCGAAATTTAGAAAATACTCAAGAAAATCTTGCTGAAAAAGTTTCTAAAATTCTGCAAAAGAATGGAAAATCAATTGTTTTAGGAGGCGGCCACGAAGTGACTTTTGCGCATTATTCTGGTATCAAAAGAGCATTTCCCAACCAAAAAATTGGAATCATCAATCTCGATGCACATTTTGATAACCGAGAACCCGAAAATGGAGTAGGAGCAAGCTCTGGAACGGGTTTTTGGCAAATTGCCCAAGAAGGAAAAATCCATTCATTGCACATCGGAATTCAAAAAAATTCTAATACACTCAAATTGTTCGATACTGCCCATCAATTCGGCATGAAATATATTTTGGCAGACGAAATTTTCTTCGAAAATCTTCCTAAAATCTATCAGCAAATAGATGAACTAATTCTTTCGGTAGACCAATTGTATCTCACCATTTGTATGGATGTTTTCAACGCGTCTATTGCGCCCGGAGTTTCGGCTGCTGCGTACAACGGAATCTTTGCAGATGCTACTTTTCTGCATTTTTACAGACATATTTTGAAGTCAGAAAAATTGGTTGCGCTAGATGTTGCGGAGGTAAATCCAGAGTTTGATATTGCCGAGAGAACCGCCAGATTGGCTGCCAGTTTGGTAAATGAGTGGTTTATGATTTCGTAGGGACAAATCGTGATTTGTCCAATAATTAAAATTTTTAGGAGCAACACGTTTTCTGTTTTTTTTCACTTTCAGTCCTGCTTTTCGTTACAATCTTTTTTATGGCTTCGACAAGCTAAGCCAACAAAAAGGATTTCCACTGCAATCAGGGCTAGAAATTTGTTTCGGTTTTATTTTCACTTTTTTAAATGATAAGCATTTAAAATTTTTATCTTTGGCAAAATCACGTTTAGGCTTTAGTACAGTATCTTTGTACACTTTTTTTAATCAAAAATTATGGAACAATTCCTTCAAAATACCTTACAAAATTCTCAAGACGCTTTCCAAAAATGGAGAAAAATTCCGTTTGAAGAAATACAAAAATATTTTACTCAACTATTTGAAATTCTGAATGATAGAAAGCAAGAGTTTGCGACAATCATTACCCAAGAAATGAATAAACCGATTGCGCAATCGGTATCAGAAATAGAAAAATGCGCAGCGTTATGTGATTATTATGCTACCGCAGAAAATATACTGAAAACAGAACAATTAGAAACAGAATTTCAAATTTCCGAAATCCATCACGAACCTTTGGGCGTTATTTTGGGCGTTATGCCATGGAATTTTCCCTTTTGGCAAGCGATAAGATTTGCAGTTCCTACCATTTTAGCAGGAAATGTAATCGTGCTAAAACATGCTTCTATTTGTGAAAAATCAGGTGAAACCATGCAAGAAATTTTCGAGAAAGCAGGTTTTCCAAAAGGCGTTTTTACCTTTTTAAAAGTTTCTCACACCGAAGTAGAAGAAATGATTGCTCATCCTATTATTAGTGGCGTTTCTCTTACAGGTAGTGAAGCTGCAGGAAGAAAAATTGCCGAAACTGCAGGGAAAAATTTAAAAAAATGTGTTTTGGAATTAGGCGGGAGTGATGCTTTTATCGTTTGTGAAGATGCAGATGTTTCTAAAGCAGCAAAAGATGGTGCACAAGCAAGATTGCAAAATAACGGACAGACTTGTGTGGCTGGAAAAAGATTTATCATTCACGAGAAAATATATCAAGATTTTGTAGAAAAATTCACAGAAGAGTATAAAAAATACCAACCAGAAAATCCTATGAATAAAGAAACGAAGTTAGGATTAATGGCGAGAGAAGATTTGGCTTCAGATTTAGAAAAACAATATCAAAAAGCGCTTAACAACGGAGCGAAAGCTATTGTAGCATTAGAATCTGTAGGAAGTATGGCTTTTAAACCAGGGGTTTTAGAAATGAATCCAGAAAATCCTATTGCTCAGGAAGAATTATTTGGTCCATTAGCAATGGTTTTTAAAGTAAAAAATGATGAAGAAGCTTTACAAATTGCCAATAATACGATGTTTGGATTAGGAAACGCCGTTTTCACCTCAAATAAAGAACGAGCTTTGTTTTTTGCAGAGAATTTAGAAAGCGGAAGTGTAGCAATTAATCAAATTTTTCGTTCAGATGTAAGATTGCCTTTTGGCGGAAGAAAAAATTCTGGATATGGAGTAGAATTGTCTATGTATGCACTCAAAGAATTTACCGCTCCCAAAACCATTATCGGTAAATTTTAGAAATTTTAAAAAATAAAAAAGCTCCAATTTTTGGAGCTTTCATTTTATATATTGGTTAATCTGAGTGTATTGGTTTTTCCACCTTCATAAACTGGCATTGCATTGAGATTTACTACGAAATCTCCTTTTTCTACATAGCCATAATGATGAGTCAACATGTTCACTTGGATTACCGTTTCGTCAGTAGATTTGTTCATGTCATAGTAGAATGCTCTTACTCCCCATAAAAGGTTTAGCATGGTAAGAACTCTTCTGTTTGAACTGTATACAATAATTCTAGAAGTAGGTCTGTGTGCAGAAATTTGGAAAGCAGTGTAACCAGAGTGAGTAAGCGTAATAATGGCTGCTGCACCAGTAGTTTCTGCAATTTTAACTGCGTTAAGACAAACCATATCTGTTACGAAACGATCGTCTACACAAGTTATTTTTTCTATAATATCATTTTTCTTTTCGTAAAGATTGGTAGATTCTATATTCTTAATAATCTTTGTGATGTTTTTAACCACATCTACTGGATATTTTCCTACAGAAGTTTCACCAGAAAGCATTACTGCATCAGCACCGTCTAACACGTTGTTTGCCACGTCATTTACCTCAGCTCTAGTTGGAGTAAGGCTACTAATCATGGTTTCCATCATTTGCGTAGCGATAATTACTGGTTTAGAGTAATATCTGGCTTTGTCTACTAATTTTTTCTGAATGACAGGAACTTCTTCCATTGGAACTTCTACTCCTAAATCTCCACGTGCAACCATTAATCCGTCACATTCTAGAAGAATTTCGTCAATATTTTTTACCCCTTCTGGTTTTTCAATTTTTGCAATAATTGGAATTTTGAAATCAGAATGCGCTTCAATTAATTTCTTTAAATCAATAATGTCTTGAGCATGACGAACGAATGAAAGTGCAATCCAGTCAAACTCATTTTCAATCATGAATTTAGCATCTTCGATGTCTTTTTCTGTCAAAGCAGGAAGAGAAACATTGGTGTTTGGTAAATTCACTCCTTTTTTAGAGCTCAATGGTCCACCTTGAATTGTTTTTGCTTTTACCGTATCTTTTTGGTTGGTTTCGATGACTTCGAAAACTAATTTTCCATCGTCAATAAGGATTCTTTCACCAACTTTTACGTCTTGTGGGAATTTTTCATACGTCATGAATACTTTGGTTGAATCTCCTTCGCAAGGCTCATTGGTAAAGGTAAGTACGTCTCCTGGATTAAGGAAAGAACCTTCTTTTACCACACCTACTCTTAATTTAGGACCTTGTAAATCTCCTAAAATAGAGATGTTATAACCGTATTCTTGATTGATTTCTCTAATAATGTTTACATTTCTCTTAACCAGTTCGTAATCGGCATGAGAAAAATTTATTCTAAAAACATCGGCTCCAGCTTTTACCAGTTCTAGCATGATTTCTTTCGTAGAAGAAGCAGGTCCTAATGTTGCGATTACTTTGGTTTTTTTCGCTCTCTTATTCATAATAATTAATTAGCTTGTATAGTTCGCTATTGGGTTGTAAAGAAAAATCTTGTATTTGAAACATGATGTTTTCTGGCAGCAAAATTAGTGAAAAATCTTTAAAACTATCCTTTGCATAAATAATGTAGTCTACATCTTTATTTTTGGGCATCAGAAATTTTATTTCTTCAGTCTGTGCAAAGAGTTCGTTGTCTGTTTTTTTTCGTAATGGTGCTGATTTGTTAGATACTATAGAATAGCAATTTTTGGTTTCTTTGTGATATCCTTCGAATTTTGTAAAACAAAACTGTTTTATTTTTAAGTCGTCTGTTCTTACGAATTGGAAGGGATTTATTTTGTTAATTTCGAAAAATATTTCGTGATCGGGTAATTTTTTAGCCAATCTAAGTAAACCAATGTCCATTGGTTCATCATCTTCTAGGTCAAGAAATATTTTTTTGCTTTTCAACAATGTGTTCTTTTTTATTTAAGGAGTAAAACGCTCTTTGTGCTGCTTTTTCTTCTGCTTTTTTCTTAGAAGTTTCTGTGGCAGAAGATATTTTTACATTATTTAAGTAGATGCAACTCTTAAATAGAAGGTTCTTATTGGGCAAAGTTTCTTCGGTGATTTCATACTTTATCGTCACCTTTTTCTTTTGGCTCCATTCTAGCAATAATCCTTTGTAGCTTACGATTTTGTTTTCTAGTTTTTCGATATGTTTATCGGTAAACAATTTTTCTAAAACAATTTTTTCGCAAGTTTCATAATTGGTGTCTAAATAAAGCGCACCAATAAAGGCTTCGAAGAGATTCCCCGAAATGTTTTCACCTAAATTACCATTTCCACCATTTTGAATAAAATCTCTAAGCTTCAGTTTTTCGCCTAGAGAGTTAAGGTTTTTTCGATTGACAATTTTTGATTTCATTTGGGTAAGAAATCCTTCATTGGCAACAGGATAATTTTTATAAAGGTAGCAAGAAATGATGCTTCCTAAGACTGCATCTCCTAAAAATTCTAATCTTTCGTAGTTTTTAGCTCCTGTAGTTTTATTAGGAATTTTTAATGAAAAAGCTTCATGATAGTAATCAAGATTTTTTACATTCTGCCCAATTATTTTACTAACTCTGGCAGAAAGTAGCTTTTCTTTTTCAGTCTTTTTTTTGAAAGGTCTTTTAAGTAGAAATTTTTGTAATGAATTTTTTAAGCCCATTATAATTTCTTGAATAGAACGCAAGCATTGTGACCTCCGAAACCAAAGGTATTACTCATGGCAATTTTTACATCTTTTTTTACAGCGTGGTTAAATGTAAAATCTAATCTGCTGTCAATGTTTTCGTCATCAGTAAAATGGTTAATAGTAGGAGGAACAATACCATGTAAAATAGTTCCTAACGCTGCTATAGCTTCTATTACACCAGCTGCACCAAGAAGGTGACCAGTCATAGATTTAGTAGAGTTTATTTGAATATCAAATGCATGCTCGCCTAATAGTCTGGCAATTGCATTAGATTCTGCAATGTCTCCTAATGGAGTAGAGGTACCATGCATATTGATGTGGTCTACTTCATCTGGAGTTACACCAGCGTCTTCTAAACAATTTTTCATCACTAAATAAGCGCCTAATCCTTCTGGATGAGGTGCTGTCATATGATATGCATCTGCACTTAAACCACCACCTGCAAGTTCTGCATAAATGGTAGCACCACGTTTTTTAGCATGTTCATATTCTTCAAGGATGATACAACCTGCACCTTCTCCTAACACAAATCCATCTCTGTCTTTGTCAAAAGGTCTAGAAGCAGTTTTATAATCATCATTTCTTGTAGAAAGAGCCATCATAGAATTAAATCCTCCCATTCCAGATGCGGTAACAGCAGCTTCTGAACCTCCACATACTATTACGTCTGCTTTTCCTAATTGAAGAAGCATCTTAGCATCTATCAAAGCATTTGCAGAAGATGCACACGCTGAAACTGTAGTGTAATTAGGTCCGTGAAAACCGTATTCCATAGAAATGTGACCCGGAGTAATATCCGCAATCATTTTTGGAATGAAGAATGGATTAAATCTAGGTATTCCTTCAGATTTTGCCCAGCCTAGAACTTCGGTTTCGAAAGTTTCTAAACCTCCAATTCCTGAGCCCCAGATTACACCCACTCTGTTTTTATCTACTTGATCTTCGATAATTCTAGAATGTGATACAGCTTCACGAGCTGCCACCACACCGAGTTGAGTGTTTCGGTCCATTTTTTTTGCTTCCTTTTTCTCGAAATGATCTAAAGGATTGAAGTTTTTAACCTCACAAGCAAATTTTGTTTTGAAGTTAGTAGAATCGAAGAGAGTGATAGGAGCAGCGCCACTTACACCTTTTACAAGGTTTTCCCAATACTCTTGAGCATTATTACCAATTGGTGTAATTGCACCAAATCCTGTTACTACAACTCTCTTCAATTCCATAGTTTTGTTAATTTTTGTAATAAAAATTAT
This sequence comes from Cloacibacterium normanense, assembly GCF_003860565.1. Taxonomy (NCBI): domain Bacteria; kingdom Pseudomonadati; phylum Bacteroidota; class Flavobacteriia; order Flavobacteriales; family Weeksellaceae; genus Cloacibacterium; species Cloacibacterium normanense. Next base: position 2,003,610 of record NZ_CP034157.1, on the reverse strand, counting down.
TGTTTGATAACTTCTTCAATATAAGCGATTGCGTGACCTACAGTAGTGATTTTTTCTGCCTGATCATCAGGAATCTGAATGTTGAATTCTTTTTCAAATTCCATAATTAATTCTACAGTATCTAAAGAATCTGCACCTAAATCATTAGTGAAGCTTGCTTCAGGAGTTACTTCTGTTTCTTCCACGTCTAGCTTATCTGCGATGATAGCTTTTACTCTTGATGTAATGTCTGACATAGCAATTTGTTTTAAAAATTTTTGTTAATTCAAGTGCAAATATATAAAATTCTGTGCCAATACAAATTTTTTTCATATATTTTGAATTTAAATTATTGTAAATCAGTCTAATAATATTTTAGTAATACGAATTAGAGATTAATTCTTAATTTTGTGACATTATTTCAGACTATGAGTAACTTTTTTGAAAACGATGATGATGTTTTTACAGGCAAAGACCATACTCCGCTTCGTGAGGATGCTTTCGTAAAGACACCAGAAGAAAAAATAAAAATTATAGAAGAAAAGTTTGCAGAGATTATGCACACTTTGGGTCTTGATATGACCGATGATTCCCTGAAAGATTCACCAAAACGTGTTGCTAAGATGTATGTGAACGAAATTTTTGGTGGACTTTTGCCAGAAAACAAACCAGGGATTTCTACTTTCAGCAATAAATATAAGTATAGACAAATGCTTGTAGAGAAAGATATCACGGTGTATTCTTTCTGTGAGCATCATTTTTTACCGATTATTGGCAAAGCGCACGTTGCGTATATTTCAAACGGAGAAGTAATCGGGCTTTCTAAAATCAATAGAATTGTAGATTATTACGCAAAACGTCCGCAAGTTCAGGAACGTTTGACTATGCAAATTGTTGACGCTCTGAAAGAAGCTCTTGGAACGAAAGATGTAGCTTGTATTATCGATGCAAAACATCTTTGCGTAAATTGTAGAGGAATAAAAGACACCGCAAGTTCTACCATTACCGCAGAATTAAGCGGAATTTTTAGAACCAATCCTATTACCAGACAAGAATTCTTACATTACGTAGGAAGTCATGCGAAGTTGGATTAAATAATTTATCTAAAATAGTATAATGACCAGATTTAAAAAAATATCACACCAGATTTTTACAACTACAATTATTTGTTGTTGATGATTTTTATAAAATAAAATCTTAATTCTTCAATTTTTTAAATCTATCAATCATTAAATAAAAATTCAATGCAACTTAAAATATACAATTCGCTTTATGCGGAAAAAGAAATTTTCACACCTATTAACGGTAACAAAGTAGGAATGTACGTTTGTGGACCTACCGTTTACAGCAACGTGCACTTAGGAAATGTGAGAACTTTTATGAATTTCGACTTCATTTATAGAAGTTTGAAACATTTGGGTTATGATGTTCGTTACGTTAGAAATATTACAGATGCTGGTCATCTTACTGATGATGGAGATGTAAATAACGACCGTTTCGTGAAGCAATCTCGCCTCGAAAAACTAGAACCTATGGAAATTGTGCAAAAATATACCGTAGATTTTCATAAAGTTTTAGAAAAATTTAATCTTTTGCCTCCAACGATTGAGCCTACTGCAACTGGACATATCATCGAACAAATTGAATTAACTAAAGATTTAATTGAAAAAGGTTTGGCTTATGAAAGTAATGGTTCTGTGTATTTCGATGTAAGAACTTACAACGAAAAAGGAGGAAATTATGGTGAACTTTCCAAAAGAAATATCGACGAACTTTTTGCCAATACTCGTGATTTAGACGGACAAAACGAAAAGAAAAATCCACAAGATTTTGCCCTTTGGAAAAAAGCATCACCAGAACACATTATGAAATGGATTTCACCTTGGGGAGAAGGTTTCCCAGGTTGGCATCTAGAATGTACTGCAATGAGTACCAAATATTTAGGAGAACAATTTGATATTCACGGAGGTGGAATGGATCTTAAATTTCCGCACCACGAATGCGAAATTGCACAAGGAAAAGGTTGCAACGGCGTTTCGCCAGTGAAATATTGGATGCACGCCAATATGCTGACCATGAACGGACAAAGAATGAGTAAATCTACAGGAAATTACATTCTACCGCAGCAATTAATTTCTGGTGAAAATGATTTTTTTGAAAAACCATTTCATCCAACTGTAGTTCGTTTTAATTTTTTACAAGCGCATTACAGAAGCGTTCTTGATATTTCAAATGAAGCAATGCTCGCTTCGGAAAAAGGTTTCCAACGTTTGATGGAATCTTTGAAAACGCTATCAGCAATCGGCAATCAGCAATCGGCAGAAAGCGGAAAGCAGAAAGCAGAAAGTGATTTTAATCTAAATTTATGGAAAGAAAAATGCTATGATGCTTTGAATGACGATTTCAATTCACCAATTTTAATTTCTCATCTTTTTGAAGCGGTAAGTTTTATTTTCAAATTAAAAGACGGAAAAGAAACCATTTCTACTGAAGATTTGGAAGAATTAAAAACATTGATGAACGCTTTTGTTTTTGATGTTTTAGGACTTCAAAATATCGAAGAAAATAACAACGCCAAACTAGACCAAACGTTGCAAGTCTTAATTGAGTTGAGAAATCAAGCTAGAAAGGCCAAAAATTTTGAACTTTCAGACCAAATTCGCGATAAGTTATTAGAGCAAGGCATAGAATTGAAAGACGGAAGAGAAGGAACTTCTTACGTTTTAAATTAAAAAAATCAAATTTTTATAATATACCCTTTTTGTATTCCAAATATAGAAAGGGTTTTTTGTTTTCTTGAAAATAGACTCCTGATTGTAAATTGGGAATTCTTTTTATTAAAAATCATAAATTTTCAGTAGAATAAAATTTTTTAAAATACCTTGAATTTTTAGATACTTTACTAAACATTATTATATCATCAAGAGACATTAAATCCCTTTGTTTAAAGGCATAAATTATCAGAAACAAATTAAAAATCATATAATTAATTTTTTCTAAAGCATATATATTTTTGTAAATTCGTGATTTGAAAAACGAAAAAAATGAAATTATATTTCACTATTAATTATGGAACTGAGTTTGGGCAGAGGTTAGCCATTCAAGTTTCTGAAGGGAAAAATGTGAAAACACATGACCTTCATTTCTCTGATAATAGAAATTGGAAGGGCGAAATCGATTTTTTCTCTAAATCTATAGAATACAAATATTTGGTTCTAGATGCTAATAATCAAATCATTAATGAGGAGATTTGCCATCATCGATTGAATTTTGTGAATAATTTTCAAGAGTATAATATTTACGATGTCTGGAACAATAAAAATTTCCCAGAAAACTATCTCAATAATAAGATTCTTCAAAACAAACTAGGAGATTTCAAAGCAGAGAAAGTTGCCATTCTTAAGAAACATACGCATCATTTCAGAATAGAAGCTCCGCTGTATTCGCCTGATTGGAAGGTTGTGATTCTAGGAAATAATGAAGCTTTGGGTAACTGGAATTATGCTGATGCTCCAAAAATGGCTCAAACATCTGTTGGCGTTTGGGAATTGGCAGTAGATTTAAAAAAACATAAAGAATTTGTACAGTATAAATACGGGATTTTCGACGAGAAAAAAGGTGAATTTATTGCAGTAGAATACGGCGAAAACAGATTGGCTTTCCCGAATCAATATGCAGAAGTTTTGCAAGTTCACGCAGATCATTATTTCAGATTTAATGCCGAACAATTGTACAAAGCAGCGGGAGTTGCCATTCCTGTTTTCAGTTTAAGAAGCGAAAACGGTTTTGGAGTTGGTGAGTTTGCAGATATTAAAAAATTAGCAGATTGGGCACATAAAACCAATCTTTCTATCATTCAGATTTTACCAATTAATGATACTACCGCTAATTACAGTTGGACGGATTCTTATCCTTATGCTGCGATTTCGGTGTATGCATTGCATCCACAGTATTTGAGTTTAGAGAATCTGCAATTTTCAATTCCAGAAGATTTAAAAGTAGAATATAAGCACAAAAAAGATGAATTAAATGCTGAAAAGTTTGTGGATTATGAACAAATGATTTCAGGAAAATGGAAATTCATCAAAGCTGTTTTTGAAGAAAATAAATCTGAAATTCTTAAAGACAAAGATTTCTTAAAATTCTTGAAAGAAAATGCAGATTGGCTGAAACCTTATGCTGCTTTTTGTGTTTTAAGAGACAAAAATAACACTCCGAATTTCAATAATTGGAAAACGCATAAAAAATACGTTGCAGGAAAAATTTCTCAATTTTTTGATGCAAAACATGCCGAATTTGAAGGCGTAATGCTTCATTCTTGGGTGCAATATCAATTGCATTTGCAGTTAAAAGACGCTGTAGATTATACTCACGGTTTGGGAATTTCTCTGAAAGGAGATTTGCCAATCGGTATTTACAGATTTTCTGCTGATGCGTGGACAGAGCCAGAACTTTTCGGGATGGATTTTCAAGCAGGAGCACCACCTGATGAATTCTCTGATTTAGGTCAAAACTGGGAATTCCCAACGTATAATTGGGAAGTAATGAAAGAAAACAATTACGATTGGTGGAAAAAACGCTTTAACGTAATTGCGCGCTATTTTGATGCGATGAGAATAGACCATATTCTAGGATTTTTCAGAATTTGGAGAATGCCAATGACTGCTACACAAGGGATTTTAGGGTATTTTTATCCTGCGGTTCCTGTGACTTTGCAAGAGTTTTCGGCAAGACATATTCCATTTAATTATGATAGATATTGCAGACCTTTTATCAATGACCAAATTCTTTGGGATAATTTCGGTTACGAAAAAGAGGCGATTGCAGAACATTTCTTGTATCAAGAAAATGGAGTGTATCATTTCAAACCAGAATATGATTCGCAAAGAAAATTAGTAGATTATTTTAAAACACATCCTAGAGATTGGATGGAAGAAAAACTGATTTCACTTGCCGCGAATGTGTTATTCTTAACCGAAAATAATGGCGAAGACATTGTTTATCACCCAAGATTTAATATTCAAAAAACGTCTTCCTATCAACATCTTTCTGATTGGGAAAAGAATGCATTACATGAATTGTATATCGATTATTTCTTCAGAAGACAAGACGGACTTTGGCATGAAAAAGCCATGGAAAAATTACCTATGTTGCTTTCTGCAACAGATATGTTAATTTGTGGCGAAGATTTAGGTTTGGTTCCAGATTGTGTTCCTGGTGTGATGGATGCTTTAGGAATTACAGCATTAAAAGTTCAGCGTTCGCCAAAAGAAGATGTTCCATATTATAATCCTCAAAATGCAGGTTATATGAATGTAGTTACAGCTTCTTCTCACGACAGTTCTACATTAAGACAATGGTGGAAAGAAAACAGAGAACTTACACAAAATTATTATAATAATCAGCTTAATCAATACGGAACTGCGCCTTCGGAACTTCTTCCAGAATTGGCAGAGATTATTATGAAACAGCATTTGCATTCTCAAGCGATGTTAGCGATTTTCCCAATTCAAGAGTATTTTGCTACAGATTATGAAATTGTAAATCCTTATGCAGATGACGAGAGAATCAATAATCCAGCGGTTTTCCCTCATTATTGGAGATACAGAATGCATATTGCACTAGAAGATTTATTACAAAAAGAACATTTTAATGATAAAATTGCACAGTTTGTAAGTGAATCAAACAGACAATAATTAAGATTAAAATTCCTTAGTTACACAATAAAAAAGTTAAAATCGAGTTTAGATTTTAACTTTTTTTATTTTTCTACATCAAATTCTTAGTTAGTAAATATGGCTTAAATTCTACATTTTTAAAAAGATACAACCTATCGTTATCAAAAAAATAGAAAGTTTGGCACGTATTTTTAATAATGCATAATAGAACCTTAAATAACTAAGAAGATGAAATCTATATTCACAAAATTATTCCTCGTTTCTGCGTTATCAGTTATAGGAATTTCATACGCACAATATTATCCTAATGATGATTATGGCAACAATTATGGCTATGAATATTATTATGATGATTACAATTATCCAGACGAATATTATTATGAATATCCTAATGATTATTACACCAATGATTTATATAGAGGATATTATAATGATTACAGGAACACGATTATCAGCATCAATTGGGACAGATTTTTCGTAGAATTCAGGCTTTCTCCTTATCAAATAAGAGAAATAAGAATTTTGAACTCACGTTTCTCTAATTACGGAAACTGGCACAGATATTACAGATATAATCCTAACAGATGGTATTATGACAGATTTATTGCATTAGAAAGAATTTTAGGTCCTAGAATTTACGTAGTGTATTATCAAAGATATTATCGAAACTATAATCCGATTGTTTATTATCAAAATTATAGAGTAAAACATTATAGACCAACGGTTTATGTGACTCCTAGATATAGAAATGTAGATGTAAGAACATTTAAAAATGATGCTTACAGAACAGGAGGTTTCAGAAATAATGATAGAGCGTATAATGATAATAGAAACTTCGAGAAATCTAGAGAAAATTCAGGTTTTAGATCAGGTTCATCTGAGGAAAGACCTAGAGATAATGGAGGTTTTAGAAGTTCAGATTCTAGAAATGATAATGACAGAAACTACGGGAACCAAAATCAACAACCATCTAGAAATGAAGGCTTCAGAAGCGTTTATCCTCAAAGAAGTGAAAACCAAAACAGAGGAAATGACGCAGTAAGAAGCGGTGGTTTTAGAAATCAAGGCCAAGAAAACAAGGCTTCAGAAAATCGTTCTTCAGGAAATGGAAGAGGAAATGGTAACGGAAACGGAAATAGAGGTGGCGGATTTAGATAGAAACATCATACTTTACATACCAATATTTTGATTTTTTAATTGAGGAACGATTCTATTGTTCCTCATTTTTTATGATAAAAAACATAAACCAATTTTTAGGCACGAGATTTGATTATGTTAAATAAGAGAAGTAATTCTTCATATCAAATTAATTTTTTACATTCACACAAAAGCGGAACTTTAGTTTCGCTTTTTTTATTTAACATTAAATTTATTTAAACTTGAGTTTTGAGAAAATTTTTGTTCTAACTTCGTAGTTATGAAAATTTTATATGCGATTCAAGGAACAGGAAACGGACATGTTTCCAGAGCTAGAGAAATTATTCCCATTCTTAAAAAATATGGCGAACTAGATATTCTCATCAGTGGAACTCAAGCCGATGTAAATCTAGATGAAGAAATAAAATATCAGTTCAAAGGTTTCGGGTTTGATTTCGGAACCAAGGGTGGAATAGATTATAGAGGCAGTTTCCGAAAAGCAGATTTTTCACAATTAATAAAAGATATTAGAAATCTCCCTGTGAAAGATTATGATTTGGTGATTAATGATTTTGAACCTATTACCGCTTGGGCTTGTAAACTGAGAGGGAAAAAATCGGTTGCGCTGAGTCATCAATCAGCATTTTTGTCTCCTAAAACGCCTATTATTTCTGGAATTCATTTGGGTGAAATCATTCTCAAAAATTATGCTCCAGCTACTGATAAAGTGGGTTTTCATTTCGAGCGATATGATGATTTTATCAGGACTCCTGTGATTCGTTCGGAAATAAGGAATTTAAAACCAGAAAATTTAGGACATTACACGGTTTATCTTCCTGCGTATTCAGATGAATTTATTTTGAAAAAATTGTCAAAACATCCAGGCCAAAAGTTTCAAGTTTTTTCTAAACATACTCGCGAAGATTATTCTCAAGAAAATGTAGAAGTCTATAAGGTGAATAATGAAAAATTTAATCAATCTTTAGCAAAATCCGAAGGATTATTAACGGGTGGCGGTTTTGAAGGTCCTGCAGAAGCTTTATTCTTGGGCAAAAAACTTCTGTGTGTGCCTATGTTTCATCAGTATGAACAGCAATGCAATGCTTTGGCTGCCGAAAAAATAGGAGCAACTGTGATTTGGAGTGAAAAAGAATTTGACCAAAAATTAAATCATTGGCTCAAAAATGCAGAACCCATTCAAGTCAATTTTCCTGATGAAACAGAAGAAGTCATTAAAAACCTTATTGAAAAATACAGTTAAGTTTTTTTAACAAAATTTTAGCTTTTCAGCATTTAACCTTGGTAAGGTTTTGTCATCAAAAAGATAATTAACCAAATAATTACAAAAAAATGACAAAGAAAATGATTTTAAGTGCAGCCATTTTTGGTGCAGTATTCATGTTCGGACAAGAGAGACAAAAACTTACGCCAGAACAAAGAGAAGCTAAAAAAGCCGAAATGGTTCAGAAAGCGAAAGAAAGACAACAAGCTCATTTAGAAAAGATGACCACAGAACTTAATCTTTCTAAAAAGCAAGTGGAACAAATAAAAGCTTTGCAAGAAAAAAATAATGCAGAAAGAGAAGCGAATAGAGCAAAAATGGAAGAAATGAGAAAGCAAAGACAACAAGAAATGCAAGCGAAAAGAGATGCTCATGATGCAGAAATGAAAAAAATCCTTTCGCCTGAACAATATGATAAATGGCAAAAACAAAGATTAGAAAACATGCAGAAACAAAGAGACGCATGGAAAAATAAAGCCATGAGAAAAGGAGGGAAACAAGGCGGAATGAAATCACAAAATACTCCTCAATAAAACACAAACTTCATAAACTTTTTATTTTAATTTTTAATTCACACAGCGAGAAAATTCTTTCTCGCTTTTTTTGTGATTTTTATCAAGTTCTTAAAGGTTTGTTTAATAAAAGTTTTTTTATAAATTTAGCAAAAACTATCAAAACCATTTTATGAACAAGCTTTTATCTTTTATCTTTCTTGTTTTCAGTGCTTTCTTGTTTTCTCAAAATTATGCGGTTTCTGCGATTCCAGAAAATTTACTTCATAAAGCCAATGCTGTAGTAAGAAATGATGAAACTACTATTGATATTAATGCCATAGATAATATGGTGCAGACTTACAATAAAACCATTACCATACTGAATAAATCTGGTGAAAATTTTTCGAGTATTCGTATTCCTTATGATAAAAGTGTTTCGGTAAGCAATATAAAAGTGTCTATTTTAGACCAAAACGGAAAAGTAATTAAGAAATACTCTAAAAGCGATTTTATAGATGCTAGTCATAGTCCTAGTTTTTCTTTTTATGATGATAGTAGAATTTTGTTTCTAAATTACATGTCAATTTCTTATCCGTATTCTATACAGTATTCTTATACCACAGAGACAAGAAATACAGTATTTATGCCAGATTTTTTCCCAATCGATGGCTATAATATTTCTACAGAAAAAACGAGTTTAGCGATTAATAATAAATCTGGAATCAGATTAAGAACAAAGGTTCATGAAGCAGATTTCGCGAAAATTTCATTTACAGAAAATGGGCAAAAATATTTTTACAGTTTTTCTAATGTTCCAGCAGTAGAAGATGAACCACGCTCACCTAGTTTAATAGATTTTTTACCAAAAGCAGAGTTTTCGTTAGATCAATTTTCCTTAGAAGGGAAAAAAGGAAACCTTACTCAGTGGAATGAATTTGGGAATTGGTATTACCAAAATCTAATCAACCCTGTTTCAGAAATTACACCTGCGCTTCAAGCAGAAGTTGCAGCACTTAATCTTACAGGAAGTACACATGATAAGGTGAAAAAACTTTTCCAATACATGCAGAGCAAAACCAGATATGTTTTGGTAGCAATAGGAATTGGTGGTTGGAAACCTATGTTGGTAGAAGATGTTAGAAAAAAAGGTTATGGTGATTGTAAAGCATTAACCAATTACATGAGAACCTTATTACAAGCTGCAGGAATTAAATCTTATTACTGTATTATCACAGATGATCGTTCTCCGATAAAATTTTCTGAAGATTTTCCAAAAATGTTTGGAAATCATGCTATTCTAATGGTTCCTACAGAAAAAGGAAACATTTGGTTAGAAAATACTTCACAAGAAATTGCTTTTAATCATTTGAATTATACTTCTTTAGATAGAAATGTGATGGCCATTTCTGAGAACGAAATTAAGTTAATCAATACGCCTACATATAAACCAGAAGAAAGCAGTGAAATTCTAAATGCTGCGGTTCAACTAAATCCAGATAATAGCATAAATGTGGATGCTAAATTTAGATTTTCTGGGGCGCAATATGATTTCCAGATGCCACTTACTTCCTTAAACAAAGATGAGGTAAAGGAAGCGCTTAAAGAAAGATTTTATTACCTTAATATGGAAAATCTGGAGGCTAATAATGTGACTAATAATAGAGATGAAGCGCTGATAAATTATGAAGTGAAGTTGCAAGCGAAAAATTATTCTAAAAAATTAGGAAACGACATCATTTTAAGAGTAATGCCGTTCTTAGATCTTATGCAAACGACCAGTCATGAAGACAGAAAATTACCATTAGAAGTCTATTTTTCTTATCAAGATACTTACAATTTTTCCCTAGAAATTCCAGAAGGATATAAGTTAGCAGAAGTTCCAAAATCTGTACAGTTAAATTCAGAGTTTGGCAGCTATTCTCTCCAATTTTCTATGGAAAATGGCAAATTGGTTACTCAACGAAAAATTACGATTCTGAAAAATATTTATCCTAAAGAAAAATTTAAAGAATATATAGAATTCAGAAAAAAAACCAATAACCTAGATAATACTAAAATTCTTTTAACTAAAATATAACCATGAAGACTAAAATTTTTACTGTTTTTTTATTCTCTATTTCTGTGTTTGTGTTTTCGCAGCACAAGTTTATGAAATATCCAGAGTTCAATAAAAATGAACTTTCTAAAACAAAATCTACTATCAAAGAAGATGCTCCCGCAGAAATTTTATACAGCTCTATTAGTAATTTGATTATTAATGGACAATTAGAAACTAAAGTCTTTAAAAGAATTAAAATTTACAATAAAGAAAAATCTTCTCAGTATTTAGATGTAGAAATACCTTTATATGAAGGAAATGGAGAAAAAGAATATGTTTCTGGACTGAAAGCGGTAACATATAACTTAGACAATGATAAAGTCATTACTTCTAAAGTAGAAAAAGATGCAAAATTTAAGTCTAAGGAACAAAAAAATCAATTCATCCAGAAATTTACATTTCCTAATGTAAAAGATGGTTCTATTATAGAATATCAATATCAAGTAAATACGCCTTTTCTACAATTGTTAGACAAAACTTACTTAGAGTTTGATATTCCCGTTATTTATGAAGAATATGTTTTTGATTTTCCTAAGTTTTTTGGCTACAATTATAATTTTCAAGGAGGATTAATGCCAAAATATAAAGAAGATCAAGCTCAAATGATGTATGGTCAAGATTACTACAGTTTGAGACTAGGTTTTGAAAATGTACCGCCTTTTAAAGCCGAAAATTTCATGAAAAATGAAAGAAATTATATTACCAGTGTAAGGCCAGAATTGAATTCTACTAATTTTAATAATACATTTAAATCTTACGCTACAACTTGGGATGATGTGAGAGATAAATTAAAAGAGTATGATGATTTTGGTGGACAATTAAGTAAAAAATCTTTGGCAAGAAATGTTCTTTCACAAGATATTTTAAGCATGACTTTGCCAAAAGAAAAAGCCAATAAAATTCTGAAATTTGTGCAATCAACTTATACGTGGGACGGAAATGTTGGGTTATTTACAGGAGATGGTATAAAAAGCTTAATAGATTCTAAAATAGGAAATAGTGCAGAGATTAATCTTTATTTAATTATGCTGATGAGAGAAGCTGGGCTTAATGTAAGTCCAATGATTATGAATACTGTAAATAGAGGAATTTTGAATATTGCATTTCCTACAATTGGTGCTCCTAATTATGTAGTAGCTTGTTTAGAAGATAATGGTAATTACTATTTGTTTGATGCAACTTCTAAATTTTCTTTGCCTAATCTATTGCCACCAAGAGCTTATAACTATAACGCTATTCTGTTAAAAGATAAAAAAGCGGAAATTCTACAAATTAATAATTTCATCGAAAGTAAAACTTATCTTAATGTAGATGCTAAACTGAATGAAGATACTACTTTTGAAGGCAACTTTAAAGATAGAGATACTAAAACTTTTGCGATTCTTGCCTATGATGAATATGTAGACAATAAACAAGACTACGAGAAAAAGTACAAAGAAAGATACACCTTTAATTTTAATAATTATAAATCAGAAGTAGTAAATGATAATGAGTTTCAGACCAGTTTTGATTTCAATACAGACGGTTTTGTAGATGGAGTTGGGGGTAAATTAATTTTCAATCCACTGCTATTTTTATACCGCCAAAACCACGAATTTAATCAAACCGAAGAAAGAAAATATCCTATAGAGTTTCTTTCTCCTTATGAAACGGTAAAAAAAGTAACCATCACTATTCCAGATAACTATAAATTTGAAAATCTTCCGAAGTCTAAGAAATTCAAAACCGAAGATGAAGGGATTGTTTATTCTTATCTAGTGAGCACTGAAGGGAACAAAATCACTGTAGAAACCTCAGTTAAAATAGACTCGGATAATTTTCCTAAAGAATATTACCCTGCATTTAAGCAGATTTTTGATGCCATTACACAACTCGAAGGTCAGCTGGTAACATTGGTAAAAAAATAAACAAAAAGCGAGATTTTTTCTCGCTTTTTTCTTTGCAATGATTTGTGTAATTTTAGGCAAAATATTTTAAAATGTTAATTTACGGAGTAGACCACTTTACTTACCAAGATGTCATCAATATTATCAATGGCAAGCAAAAAGCAAATTTGGATAAAAAATCAAAATCCCAAATCCAGAATTCTTACCAAAATGTACAGAAGATTGTAAAATCAGATAAAACCGTTTATGGGATTAATACCGGTTTTGGTCCGCTCTGTGACGTGAAAATTTCCGAAGAAGAAACCGCACAGTTACAAGAGAATCTTATCATTTCACATTCTGTAGGAGTAGGAAAACCAATTGCTAAAGAACTTTCAAAAATTATGATGGTGTGTAAAATTCACGCTTTGTCAAAAGGATTTTCGGGGATTTCTTTAGACGTTGTAGAACGATTGATGCTCATGCTAGAAAAAGACATTATTCCTGTAGTTCCGGAGCAAGGTTCAGTTGGCGCAAGTGGAGATTTAGCGCCGCTTTCTCATTTGGTTTTACCACTTTTAGGTTTAGGAAAAGTTTGGGAAGGCGAAAATACAGTAGAAACTGCCCAAGTTTTAGGAAAACATCAATTACAACCTCTAAAATTACAAGCCAAAGAAGGTTTAGCATTGATCAATGGAACTCAATTTATTCTGGCACATGCAATTTTAGGATTAGATAAATTTAAATATTTATTAGATTTAGCAGATGTAGCTGCAGCTTTTTCTATAGAAGCATATCAAGGTTCTGCAAGTCCTTTTAAGAAAGAATTACACGAAATTAGAGCGTACAAAGGAAGTCAATTGGTGGCGAAAAGAATGACCAAACTGCTCAAAAATTCTGAAAATTTAAACTACCACGAAAATTGCGGTAGAGTTCAAGACCCGTATTCTATGCGTTGTGTTCCGCAAGTTCACGGTGCGAGTAGAAATGCTTATGAACATTTAAAACAAATGGCAGAAACAGAACTGAATTCTGTAACGGATAACCCGATTGTAATTTCTGATGAAGAAGCCATTTCTGGAGGAAATTTTCATGGTCAATTAATGGCTTTACCCATTGATTATGCAACTTTAGCAGCTGCAGAATTAGGGAATATTTCAGACAGAAGAAGTTATCTTTTACTCGAAGGAAAATATGGTTTGCCAAAATTATTGATTGAAAGTTCTGGATTGAATTCTGGATTTATGATTCCGCAATATACTACTGCAGCATTGGTTACCGAAAACAAAACGCTTTGTTTCCCAGCTTCGGCAGATTCTGTTCCTACAAGTCTCGGACAAGAAGACCATGTTTCTATGGGAAGTATATCAGGAAGAAAATTCAATCAAGTTTTAGGAAATTTAGAAAATATTTTAGCAATAGAATTGATGTTTGCAGCGCAAGGTTTAGAGTTCCGTAGGCCGCTGAAATCTTCTAAAATCATTGAAGAAAACTACGAAATCATTCGAGCTAAAGTGAAAAAACTAGAAAACGACAGATTAATTGGCGAAGATATTCTCACCATTGCAGAAATGGTGAAAAATAGAGCATTTAAAGTGGAGGTTTAAGTCGCTATTAAAATAAACCCCACCAAACTTAACTTTGGTGGGGTTTTTATTTCACTCAATTTGTTTTAGTCTATGTAAACACTCGTCATACTTAGACTTCCACCGATGAGTTCGTCGTTAAAAAGTGATATATTGTCGCTTTTTTCTTTCAAACCAAGCGTGTAAATCAGCGGTAAATAATGATCAGGTGTAGGAATTGCATTTTGTAAAGCTGCACCTTGTTTTTCAAAATGAATTAAATTCTGAAAATTTCCATCGAGAATCCATTCATTCGTTTTAGCTCTAGCTTCTATTGCCCAATCCCAACCAGCGCCAACCGTATTGATGTTCTTCCAGTCAATCATTCTCAGGTTGTGAACTATGTTTCCGCTTCCGATAATAAGAATGCCTTTTTCTCTTAATTTTTGTAATTTTTTAGCCAAATCAAAATGATATTGAGCAGGCTGAGTATAATCTATACTCATTTGAATTACAGGAATATTTGCTGCGGGATACAAATGTTTTATCACGCTCCAAGCTCCATGATCTAGTCCCCAACTATCGGTTTCTATAACTGAAGTGGGCGCCAAAAGTTCTGCTGTTTCTTTCGCCAATTCAGGATTTCCTTTTGCAGGATATTCTACCTCGAAAAGTTCTTGCGGGAATCCATAAAAATCATGAATCGTTTTCTGCATTTCTCCCGAAGTAACATAAGTTCCTTTGGTGTACCAATGTGCAGAAATACACAAAATAGCATTGGGAGTAGGAATTTTTTTAGAAATTTCTCTAAATCCTCTCACAAATTGGTTTTCTTCTATTGCACTCATCGGCGAACCATGTCCTAAAAATAGAACCGGCATTTTTTCGCTTTTTGGCAATTGTTCAGAAATGTATTCTAATACGTTGATGTTCATCTTGATTAAAAATTGATGCAGAATACTTTAGAGCATTCTGCATCTTTCATCATTTGTGTTTTTATTATGCTTTTACGAATTGTAATTCTCCAGCGATTTTTACTTCATCGCTTACTAAAACACCGCCAGTTTCCAAGGCTGCATTCCAGTTTAGACCGAAATCACTTCTTTTAATTTTTCCTTCAAAAGTAAATCCAGCTTTAGTATTTCCCCAAGGATCTTGGTTGATTCCACCAAATTCCACTTCTAATTGTACTGGTTTAGTAACTCCGTTAATAGTTAAATGTCCTGTTACATCATCAGCTAAAGAAGCACTTTCGAAAGTAATCGTTGGGTTTTGTTCTACGTTAAAGAAATCTGCACTTTTCAAGTGAGTATCTCTATCTGCGTTATTTGTGTCAATAGAATCTGTTTGGATAGTCGCGCTTACTTTTGCGTTTTTGAAAGTATCATCTTCTGCTTCTACTTCTGCAGTAAAAGTATTGAAAGCTCCTTTTACGTTAGAAATCATCATGTGTCTTACTTTGAAGGTAATTTCACTGTGCGTAGTGTCTAAATTCCATTTTGTTGCCATAATATTTTGTATTTTAGTTATTTATTATGGTGCAAATGTACAGCGCACAGAATCCTAGATGCATTGATGTAAGATAAGAAATGATTTTTTTAATACATTTACCATTGATTTGAAAAGATTGATAATCTGTAATGTGCGTATTGTAATGTTTTCAATAACTATTCCACAGCATTTATTTCAGGAAGTAAACAGGTAACGCAAGTGTTATTTCGTGTCTGAAAAAAAATAGGGTAGCTTGTTTTTATTTTACTTTTCGTTGGTATTTATTTCATCTGTTTTTTGTCTTTTTTTAGACATTTGTTCGAATCAGGTTCGAATCAAGTTCGAATCAGCTTCGGAAAAAGGGTACTTTTTGCGAACAAAACTCGAGTTTGACTGCCACTTGATTCAACTCAAACCCTTATTTGTTTTCTTCAAAATGTGCGTCGACCTAAAATAACTATACAACCGTTTATTTATAATTTAAATTACTCATTTTGAGTAGATTATAAAAATGGAAAGCAATAAATTCTAAAAATCTCTATACGAAATGTGAAACAAAATATACACAAAAAACACTGAATGTATAGCATGTAGGTAAAATTTACCAAAAAAATAGCTCTTTCACAAAACTTTCGTATATTTGAGTGTTGGCAGAAATTTTATACAAACTCGGTGCTGAAAACCAAAATCTTAAATTCTGACAATAGTCGGAATTGCCGAAACAGCGACTTGAAAAAAACTGAAAGTAAGCAATTTAACATCTAAAATTTTTTATGAAAAACACAAATTTATTTTTTGCAGTATTAGCTTTTTCAACACTTATTTCATGCGGTTCTTGGGTAAGAATCGGAGATTTAACTTCTATTAGTAACAGAAATTTGGACGATAGTAAAAAATACGTCCTTTTAAACCGAGAAGTCGAAGGAATTGCAGATGCTGATTCCGATGCTTTGGAAAATGCAATTGACGATTTAACAAAAAAATATGAAGGTGAATTTATTCGCAATGCAAAAATTTATGTAAAAGATAACGGAAAAAAAGTGAAAGTTATTGGTGATGTTTGGGGAATACAAAATGCAATGGTAGCTGTTAATACTTCTGCAAATGCGGAAATTAAACTTGAAGTTGGAGACTCTGTTGTTTTTAAAAGAAAAGGAGAAATTGTTGACGGAAAAATTATCGGAATAAATTCTAATGTCTTGATTGTGGAATATGGAAAAGGTAAAAAAATTGAACTGAAATTTGACGAAGTCACAAAAACCAATAAATAAAAAAACTTCTGCCAACAAGGATAGCTGTTGCACAACTCCTTTTTTTAGAAAATAGTTTTCAAAAACATATATTTTGACCTCTTTAGAAGCAATTTTAGAGAGGTTTATTTTTTAATTAAGATTCAAAATCATAAAATTTGGTGTGCTTAAAATTGAGTTATTGATGCTTGGGAAGACTGATTTTACAAAAGCAAAGTTCTTCCATTGTTTTAGAGATAGAACCTGAGCTTTAACACTTGGTTTTTTGATGGTAAAGCGCAAGTATTTTTTCAAGTTATAGGTTAAACTTGCCATCAGTACATGTTTGTTTGCGTTTTTGATGCCTCTTGTGTTTACTCTTTTCATGTTCGTAAAGTTGACCAAGGTTCCTATTACGGGTTCTACCGTTTTACTTCGTACTTTTACCATTTTCTTGGCATAGGTTGCATTCTGTGTGAGCGTTTGATGCATGCGGTCGTAATGTTCTTTGTGGATGCTGTCGTCTATTTTGGGAGAGGTGAACTGATTTTAGAAGAACGTGAACGATTAAAGAAAATGGCAATTATAAACCGTAGAAATGAGCACCAAAAATCAAAATTAACAACAAATCAAAAAAATCTTTTATCTTTGAATTATTAACTAAATACCTCTTAAAAAAAAGTCCAATTTAGTTTGAAGACGTACATAATTAATGATATCAGAAATAAAATTCAGAAAGGCAACGCAGGACGACTCCGATAAAATCTGGAAAATTCTCCAACAGGCCATCGAAAGACGCAGGCTGGACAACTCCCAACAGTGGCAAAACGGATATCCAAATCCCGAAACCGTACATTCAGATATTGAAAAGCAAATCGGCTATGTTCTTGAGGAAAATGATAATGTTGTCGTCTACAGTGCCGTGATTTTGAACGATGAACCGGCTTATGAAAATATTGAGGGAAAATGGCTTTCGGACGGGGATTTCAATGTGGTAAACCGATTAGCAGTCTCTGATGAAGTTGCAGGAAAAGGGTACGCCACAGAGATTTTCCGAAGGATTGAAGATCTCTCTCGCCAAAACGGAATTTTCAGCGTAAAAGTGGACACGAATTTTGATAACGCAGCCATGCTTCACATACTCAAAAAACTAGACTATACTTATTGCGGCGAGGTTTACCTGGCAGGCGGTGAAAGAAAAGCTTTCGAGAAACTTCTTTAATCTTAAAATCTAAAAACTAAATGCTTGAGAACCTCACATTTTACCTGATCCTGGTGATCATCACCGTGTTGCTGGTGATGCTCGCCAAAAAAATAAAAGTTGCATATCCGGTTTTGCTGGTCCTGGCCGGTCTGGGCATCAGTTTCATTCCCGGCACGCCCAAAATTCATATAGAACCTGAACTGATATTTTTTATATTCCTGCCGCCACTTTTGTATGAAGCTGCCTGGGCGACTTCGTGGAAAGAATTGTGGCGCTGGCGTAGGATTGTGGTCAGTTTTGCTTTCGTGGTGGTGTTTATTACCTCTTTGGTAGTAGCTTTTGTCGCCAATCATTTTATTCCTGGATTTTCGCTGGCGCTGGGATTTCTTTTGGGTGGAATAGTTTCGCCGCCAGATGCCGTAAGTGCTGGAGCGATTTTGAAATTTGTAAAAATTCCGAAACGGTATTCTTCGATTCTTGAAGGTGAAAGTTTGCTGAACGATGCTTCATCATTGATTATTTTCCGCTTTGCAATGATTGCCGTTGCGACAGGACAATTCATCTGGCATGAAGCTGCCCTTAGTTTCCTGTGGATGTGTATCGGTGGTGCTGGAATCGGAATCCTTATAGGGATTTTCTTTATGAAGATGCACCGCTTGTTGCCAACTGACGCCAATATCGATATCGTCCTCACACTCGTGACGCCGTTCCTCATGTATCTTGTGGCGGAAGAGCTTCACGCTTCCGGTGTTTTGGCTGTAGTTAGTGGTGGTTTGTTGCTTTCCAACAGAAGTCATTCGTTTCTGGCTACTTCATCGCGTTTAGGGACGCTAAATGTCTGGAGCAGTTTGGTTTTTTTGCTGAATGGTATTGTTTTTATGATGATTGGGCTCGACCTTCCGCAGATTGTTTCAGGGCTTGAAACAGACTTGTTCACAGCATTCGGTTATGGCGTTTTGATTACAGTTATTCTGATGATAACAAGAGTCGTTGCGGCTTATGGCGCCGTATTCACCACGATGATTATGCGTAATTTCATCACTGTTGCCGACCGACAAAATCCAGGCTGGAAAGGACCTGCTTTAATCGGTTGGACGGGAATGCGCGGCGTAGTTTCACTGGCTGCTGCACTTTCTATTCCGCTGACTTTGCAGGATGGAACACCCTTTCCGCACAGGAACTTGATTTTATTTATCACTTTCGTGGTCATTCTGCTCACTTTGGTGGTTCAGGGATTGACGTTGCCTTTTCTCATCAAAAAATTTAAAATTCCGGATCCTGATTTTACCCGCTCGGAAAAGGAAATCGATTATGAAATCCGGAACGAACTTGCAAAAATAGGAGTGAAGAGAATCTGGGATACCCATTTTGAAAAACTTGAAAAATTCCCGGCGTTACAGGATCAATTGCAAATCTGGGAAAATCGTGTCAACAGTTCGGAAGTAATTCTGAATTTTCCGGAATACCGTGAAATTTACCTGGATATCATCAACCAGCAGCGCGAATGGCTGATCTCCAAAAACCGTGAGGAAATTCTGCTGGATGAAGAAATTATACGTAAACATTTAAAAATGCTCGATTTACAGGAGGAAAAACTGGGAATGCATTAAATTTCTAAAACAATGCACTTTGTTGACGTGTAGCGTTATTCTTTTGTGCTAAAGGATATTACACGTGAATTTTCTTCAAGGCGGTTTTGTTCAATCGTATTTCTGAATCGCCTTGAGCCGAAGGGTAAAATAAATAATTGTAAATGGCACTTGCTTTTGTTCCGATACGATTTACACGCCCTATTCATTGTATCAGTTTGGTAGAGTTCCAAGGTGTGTCGTAGTGTATAATTACGTTGTGCCCAAAGCATAACCAACCCAAAATATAATATTCGCTATCACGAAATAAACTTATTCATTTTTAAAATATCCCTTTCCTATTTCTTTTGGTTTAGCATTTATTGGAATAATCTTACTATTATCATCAAATATTTTAGAGAGTATTGAGAAAAATTCTAAAAAAATAAGATTATTAGACGGATTTTTAGTTGGTGGGATGAAATATTTTATGATGAACAAATTTTAATGGGAGAGCACATTAGAAAATTTGCTGATTTTCAATGATCAACATTAACGTTATTTAACATCTTTTGTGTTTTTAGTTTGATAAGGAAAACTTATTTTTGTTATAAAGAGTTGAAGAACACTCTTAATAACATTAAAATTTTAAATTATGGAAAAGTTTGCAATATTAGCTAGAGTAGAAGCAAAACCGGGTAAAGAAAATGACGTATTGGAATTCCTAAAGTCAGCTTTACCGCTTGCGGAAGGTGAGCCAGGAACCATAAGATGGTATGCTTTACAAATCGGCCCTTCTACTTTTGGTATATTCGATACGTTCGGAACTACAGATGCAAGAGATGCTCACTTGAATGGTGAGATTGCAAAAGCTTTAATGGCCAATGCTTCTGAATTACTTGCGAAAGATCCTGTACTTGAAATGGTAGATCTACTTGCGGTAAAATAAGCAATCGAACACAAATTTTTAATACAGTTAAATGGAGTCAGGAATTTTACCTGGCTCCATTTTTTTATCATTTTGTGACATGTTGAACCTTTGCTATGTATAAAAGTTTTATCTAGATTATTCGAATAAAATTTCAATTGAGCTCAAAAAAAAGAGACTGAAAACAGTCTCTTTTGTATTCTTAACTATTGAAGTTTTTTAAGTTCTTCTAAAACAGCTTCGCCAACTGCATGAGCAGATTGAGGATTTTGTCCTGTTACCACTCTTTCGTCTACGGTAACGTGAGTCTGCCATAAGCCAGATTTTTCAAACTTGGCTCCGCGTTCAATTAATTTAGATTCTAATCTAAATGGAACCACATCATCCAATTTCACAGCAGCTTCTTCTTCATTGGTGAAAGCATTGATTTTTTTGCCATCTACCAGATATTTTCCATTGCTGAGTTTAATATTCACCAATCCAGCAGGACCGTGACAAACCGCACTTACGATTCCATTTTTTTCGTAGATTTTTTGTGCGATTACTGCCAATTCTTCATTATCTGGAAAATCCCACATCGTACCGTGACCTCCAGCATAAAAAATCCCCACATATTCATCAGGATGTACTTCTGCAGGGGTCATGGTATTCTGAATTTTATTTTGATAATACTCATCTGCTAAAAATCTTTCATTAACCTTATCATCTGGAGTATTTCCATAATATGGCGGGTTTCCACCTTTTGGACTCACGAAATCTATTTCGTAACCAGCATCTACTAATACAGCCCAAGGATGCGTAACTTCACCTAAATAATACCCGGTAGATTCACCAGTGTTTCCTAATTTGTCGTGGCTCGTAACCACGAATAATACTTTTTTGCTCATTTTGTTAGATTTTATTGTTTGTGCATTTACCATGTTGATTCCTAAAAAAAGAATACAACTCGTTAAGAAAATTATCTTTGATAAAAACTTGTTGTAATTCATTTTACTATTGATTTTTTAATGATTTGATAGTGCAAAGGTAAATGTAGCTCCCCACAAACAACAGGACCTACCTCACAACTTTTTTGTGACCTACATCACATTACACCGAAAGCCGACTCAAGGTTTCTCTGGAAACACCTAAATACGAAGCGATTAATGTTTTGGGCAATCGTTGTAAAAGTGTAGGATATTGAGAAATAAATTGTTCGTAGCGTTCTTTGGCATTGCTATTCAGCAAAGACAAAATCCTTCTTTGGAGTGCGATATAACCATTATTAGACTTTTTCCTGAAAAAATGTTCTATTTTATGCATATCTGCACAGAGTTTCTCTCGGTTATAGAGAGACAAAGTAAGTACTTCGGTAGATTCTAATGCATCAATGGTAAAAGTAGCTTCCGTTTGATTAAAATACGCCTGATAATCGGTAATCCACCAATCTTCCATTGCAAATTGCATGATGTGCTCTTTCCCTTCTTGATTAAGGTAAGATGCTTTTAACAAACCATTCATCACAAAATAATCATTTTGTACGGTATCTCCTTCTTGAATTAAAATCTGATGCTTTTTAAATTTTTTCAAGGTAAAATGAGACAGAATATACTCGAACTCCTGGTCAGTTAATGGCGTAATTTTCTCAATTTGACGTCTTAAAATCTCACTCATATTTTTATCATTCTAAATTGCAAACAAAAGAATTGTTCACTCCAAATGTAAACTATTGAAACCAAAAAATCCATCGCTCTTGATGGATTTTTTAAATATGGTAGATAAAATTCTTATGGATTGGTAGAGAAAACAAAAGCTATAGAATGATATCTTGGTCGTACCTATTTTTGTTTTTGAGGATTGTAAAAATCAATTGATAAAAGAAATCCAAAAAAAACAGTTTATTATTTTAATGAAACAACAAATCAATATCGCAAAAAAGTTTTAAGGATCTGAAGGAACTAATGCATCATACAACTCTATTTTTATTGTTAATTCTTTAGTCAAAACTATCACAGCGATGATTGCATTGAAATTGGTATGCTTAGGAAAATGGAATGTTAACGAACCTATATAAGAATACCATCCATTAAAATTGTCTCGCAGTTGAAATAAAAATTTTATTAAAAAAAATAAAACTGCAGCTAACGGTAACTGTTGCAAAACTCCTTTTTTAGAAAATAAATATAAAAAATCTCTTTAAAAGCAATTTTAGAGAGGTTTGTTTTTAAAATATTAAAATTTAGAGCGCTTACAATGGAGTTATTGAAGTTGTAAAGCATAGTTTTTATAAAAATTTTTAGTACATTTGAGTATGTGCAACATACACTATGAATTTGCAAAATCCTAAGAACGGAAGTAAACTTCCTTTTCGGGACTTCGCAAATCCGCCGAACCGTTAAGGCAATTTCATAAAAAAAACATATATGAAAATCTTTATTTTTTTATTGCTATTTTTTCTATTAGGTTGTAAGTCATATATCGTGGAATATGATAAGAATGGAGAACCTAAACTCGGAAAAAATATGAATTATACTTTTACTGAAAAACCAAGTGTGGAAAATCTAAAAAAGATTGATACAACCGCATATTATATACAAATATTTGAAGAAAGATATTATAATGAAGATGAAATAAAAAATCCTATGGTTTTGGAATTTCATAATGACGGATTTTACAAGGATTCTTCTTTAAAATATTACAAAAACTTTTCTTACAGAACTAAAGAAACAATTTGGAGTGGAGGAAAATACAAAGTTTCAGGAAATACTATTGAACTTGAATGTTTTGCTCCGTCAAAAGGAAGTAAAACTAAAATTTATAAAAGAACATTTTTAAAAGGCAGAATTGTAGATGATAAAATAATTTTTGATGACAAAAAAAATAATAGTTTAATATCTGTATATCAAAAAAAACATAAACTTGAATAAAAGAAACTGCCTACAACATCGATAACTGTTGCACAACTTCTTTTTTTTAGAAAATAGTTTTCAAAAACATATATTTTGACCTCTTTAGAAGCAATTTTAGAGAGGTTTGTTTTAGTACTTTTCAGTTAAGTATTTCCAATAACGTTTCGGAACCCACTGAATATGAAGTTTCATGTTTTTTCTTTCAGGAATTCCTGTTTTTACAAAGTAACGTTGCCAAAGTGTTTGGTATTTTTTCTCTTCCTCGTGATGGAATTGTTCAGAATTTCTGAAATTTTGCAATTGAGAAGAATCAGGCGTGAAAAAATGAACTTCTTTTAAATCATAGAAAATTCCGTAATGTCTTTTCAAATCGAAAATCATCCATTTTTGGTCAGCGTATCTTTCTTTAAAATGTTTTCTAATAAGTGGTAAAACATTAAAATCAGGTTCTATTTTGGCAAAATACACTTCGTCTTGTAATAATTCAAAACGTACAAAAGCCAGCATTCTGTGTCGTTCTCTACTTACGCTTCTGCAAATTTTAGAAATTTCTAGAATATCTTCATTCCCAAAATCTTGTAAAATATTTTGTTTTGGATGTTTTATAGAATGTCGAACTGCGCTCAAAATTAATCGTTCAAAGTCTTTTCTCTCCGAGAAATAAACCATCATGAGTTGAGAAATGCCTTGCTTTCCTAGGTTTTGATCTAATTTTTTCAGAACTCGGTCAGATTTGGTAAAATCAGTAATCACTTCATGCGTTTCTGCAAAGAAATTCTCTTGACTGTAATTTTGTTGAGCCACAATTTCCACCACATCATATTTGTACTCGAAAACTTCAAATACAGTCGTCATTAATCCTTCAAAAGTGGAATCGTAGAGTAGGGTGGTCAATTTTTATTAATGATAATAAATTATTAATGAAATATAAATGATAATCTTTGTAATTAAATATTCGTGTATTCGTGGCAATTTAAAACAAACTCAACTGCTCCGAAAACGGATTTTGCCATTTAGATTTCATTCCTTTTACAATGATTTGTCTGAAATTCTGCTCGTCAATCAATCGGTTGAAAATATTTTGACTTTCAAATTCTATAAAATATTTGGCTCTGTTGGTCGCAACACCCATTTTTTTGAGGTGTTCTAAATTCAGTTTCTGAAATTTTCTCGCCATCAGAATTTTATTTACAGAAGTTACGCCCACTCCAGGAATTCTTAACAGCAATTCTTTCGGAGCAGTATTGATATTTATTGGGAATTTTTCTCTGTTTCTCAGCGCCCAAGCTAATTTTGGGTCTACTTCTAAATCTAGAAACGGATGGTTTTTGTCTAAAATTTCATTAGCATCAAAACCATAAAAACGCATCAACCAATCCGCTTGATACAGTCGGTTTTCCCTTTGCATCGGAACTTGCGCATGAATGGAAGGTAAATTTTTATCTTCTAAAACAGGAACGTAACCAGAATAGTACACCCGTTTCATGTTGTAATTTTGGTAAAAATGTTTGGCTACATGAATAATTTTGAGGTCGGTTTCATTGGTTGCGCCTACAATCATTTGGGTAGATTGACCAGCTGGAGCGAATTTCGGAACTTTTCTGAAAATTTTTCTTTCTTCTTGATAAACCGTTAAAGCATTTTTAATAAAACCCATCGGTTTTATCATGTCTTGATGAGATTTTTCAGGAGCGAGAAGTTTTAAGCCAGATTCTGTAGGAATTTCCAAATTAATGGAAAGTCTGTCTGCATACAGGCCAGCTTCTCTAATTAATTCATCACTTGCGCCAGGAATGGTTTTTAGGTGAATGTAGCCATTGAAGTTATGCTCTTCTCTCAGTTTTTTGGCAATTCTCACCAATCGTTCCATGGTGAAATCTGCATTTTTAAAAATTCCAGAGCTTAAAAATAAGCCCTCAATATAATTTCTGCGGTAAAAATTCATGGTGAGATCTACCACTTCTTCCACCGTGAAAGCAGCCCGTTTTATATCGTTTGATTTTCTGGAAACGCAATATAAACAGTCGTAAATGCAATGATTGGTCAAGAGAATTTTGAGCAAAGAAATACATCTGCCATCTTCAGTAAAGGAGTGACAAATTCCCGCAGTATGACTGTTGCCTAGTCCGCCCTTGTTTTTACGATTTCCACCACTCGAAGAGCAGGAAACGTCGTATTTAGCAGCGTCTGCAAGGATTTCTAATTTTTCTTTTATTCTGTCGAAATTCATAATCTTCTCAGGTCAAAGATAGTACCAACAAAATAAAATTTCAATAGATTTTGTCTAAAGTTATCCGCAAAAAATGTTAAAAAGAAATAATTGTAATAGTTAATTTAAATCTTAACAAAATCGCAAATCACAAATCACAAATCGTAAATTAAAGCACTTCTTTTCTGATTTTTGCAATCGCTTTTTTCATGCTTTCATTGAAGTGTTCTTTTTCTAATCGGGTTGGTGGTGCTTTTCTTACTTCGCAATCAGAGATGCTACAAGTTTCGCAGGTTACGCCTACATCTTCAGATTTAATGCTGTCGTTTTTCGCAAATTTTATTTTTTTCAAAGAGTTTGAATTCAGTAAAATTCCCAAGCAGTAACTTCTGTTGGTTCCGTCTGAGAAAGGATTTCTGTGCGAGGTAGAAATGACCAGATAGCTCAGTCCAGAATCTTTGTAATGGGAAATTTGTGCAGAAGTTGCGGTCTCGTTTTCTTTTAGTTCTTTTAGATTTTTAATGGCAATCCAGCGTCTGCAATAATGTTCGTTAGTCGCATTTCCGTGAGGAGCTTGTTGTTGATTTAGGTGTAATTCCTTGAGAATTTGAACTTTATCTGTATTTTTCTTTTTGACGAAACACAAATAAAATAAGTCTTTTATCCCAAATTCTGCTGAAAGTAAATTGGTTAATCGGTAATAAAAAGTTTCAGGAGAATTGGTGAAATGAGCGATTAAATCATCAAATTTTTGAGAATTAAAGTCTGGTTCGTCAAAGAATTCTTCTGTTTTTTCAATCAATTCATCTTTTGGTATCAGAATACAACCTGCAAAATAGGAAGCGTAGAAATTGCTCAATAATTCTTCAAAACTGGTAAAATCTAACCAAGAATAAGTATTTGGTCTTGGATTAAGTTCTAAAACTTGAAACCCAATTTCTTTGGCTAGAATAAAGGTTTTTTGATTCTCGTCAAGCAAACGATTCAGAAGCAATAATTTTTTCTCAGGAACGTAAAGCGAACGAAGATGATTTAAGGTTCCGTATTGTTCAAAATCTTCGGATTTTATTTCATAGTCGAAAACATCAATCAGGATTTTTTCTAAATGTTTGATGTCAATATTTCTCCCAAGCTTTAATTGATTTTCTTCGGCGAAATTTTTGGCTTTTTCTTCGATATCGGGGAAGTGATTGTCGTATAATTCTTGAAAACTTCTCACCACGGCGAAGTAAAAACGCTCTTTTCCGAGATTGTAATTTTGAGAAATTTCAATCAAAGTGTTGATAAAAGCAGTTACTTTTTTGGGCGCTTCACTGATGATATTAATGAGTGTATTCTTATTGATTCCAAAAAGTTCTAGAGGAATTTCTTTGAAGAAATCACTTTGTAAAATCTCACTAAATGGAGCGAGGTTTTTATCCAATTTGGTAGAGACTAGATCGTCAAATTTACAATTCAATACATCGGCTAACTGAATGATTTTGTCATGTTTAGGGTATTTTTTTCCGTTTTCTATTTCGTTGAGATAAGATTTAGAAAGTTTGGTTTTGTCTGCTAAATCTTGCAGAGACCAATTTTTCTTTTGTCTCTGTTGTCTCAGTTTTAAACCAAAAACGGTCTTGATAAAATCACTTTCGCTACTCATAATAAAATTTTTATTGAATCTAAATAAGTGGTAAAACCCTTTGAAATTCAAAGATAAGAAATATAAGCGATTTTTCGCATAATAATTTTTTATAAAAATTTAGCGAACGTTCGCTGTAAGTGAAAATATTTTCTATATTTGCAAAAGAACAAATTCAAAATCTATTCATTTCGTTTCAAATAAAACTAATAACCACATTTTTTTGAAACCACAACAAAATATACTATGGAATCTAATTTTAAAATAACAGCCGCTCATCATTATCCCGAAATTTTCTCGGAAGAATTGGTGAAATTTTTGGTTCACTTGCATAAAAAATTTAATCAAGACAGATTAGAATTGTTGTCTGCAAGAAAAATGGTACAACAAAATATAGATGAAGGTGTTTTTCCAAAATTTCCAGAAGAAACCGCAGGAATTAGAGAAGAAAATTGGATATGCAGCAGATTGCCAAAAGATTTACAAGACAGACGTGTAGAAATTACAGGTCCTGTTGATAGAAAGATGATTATCAATGCTTTGAATTCTGGAGCGTCTACTTTTATGGCAGATTTCGAAGATTCTAATTCGCCAACTTGGAAAAATTGCATGGAAGGTCAAATTAACCTTACGGATGCGATTAATAGAAAAATAGATTTTGTAAATAAGGAAGGTAAACCTTATCAACTTAATGAAAATTTGGCAACGCTAATTGTAAGGCCAAGAGGACTCCATTTAGAAGAAAAAAATATTACAATAAATGGAGAAAAAGCTTCTGGCTCTCTGATTGATTTCGGAATTTATTTTTTCAGAAATGCGAAGAAATTATTAGAAAACGGAAGTGGTCCTTATTTCTATTTACCAAAATTAGAGCACTATAAAGAAGCACGATGGTGGAATGAGATCTTCAATTTCTCACAAAATTATTTAGGTATTTCTCAAGGCACTATTAAGGCCACAGTTCTCATCGAAACCATTACTGCTTCTTTTCAGCTCGATGAAATTTTATACGAACTCAAAGAACACAGTTCTGGACTCAATTGTGGAAGATGGGATTACATTTTCTCGTACATCAAAAAATTCAGAAATCACAAGGAATTTTTAGTTCCAGACAGAGATCAAGTGACCATGACTTCGCCTTTTATGAGTGCCTATTCTAAACGGGTAATTCAAGTTTGTCATAAACGTGGAGTTCATGCAATGGGAGGAATGGCAGCGCAAATTCCAGTAAAAAATAATGAAGAAGAAAACGAATTGGCATATGCAAAAGTTCGTGCAGACAAAGAGCGTGAAGTGAAAAACGGTCACGATGGAACTTGGGTAGCTCATCCTGGTTTGGTTCCTGTAGCGAAGAAAATTTTTGACGAATTTATGCCAACACCAAATCAAATAGATAAAAAACACGAAGATTATCATATTTCAGAGGCAGATTTATTAGAAGTTCCAAAAGGTGAAATCACCGAAAAAGGCGTGAGAAAAAACATCAACGTTGGAATTCTTTATATAGAATCTTGGCTCATGGGAACTGGTGCGGCTGCATTATATAATTTAATGGAAGATGCTGCCACTGCAGAAATTTCTAGAACTCAAGTTTGGCAATGGCTAAAAAATCAAGCAAAACTTAATGACGGAAGAACATTGACCCAAGAAATGGTTCTTGAATTTGAGAAAGAAGAACTCGAAAATATCAAAAAATATGTAGGCGAAAATCGTTACGAAAAAGGAAAATTCGATTTGGCAACAAAACTCTTTAATGAGTTGGTTTTCGATGAAAATTTTGAAGATTTTTTAACCTTAAAAGCGTATCCGTTTATTTAAGAGCCAAGTAAAAAGTAAAAAGAGCCAAGAAAAAACTCTGTGTTAAAAAAGAGGAAAAACCTTTGCGGACATTGCAAATCATCTTTGATGATTCTTTGTGAACTTAAAAATATTTTCAAGAAAAATAAAAAAAATCTTTGCGCGCTTTGCGTTAAAAAAATCAGTGTTCTCAGTGAAAAACTCCATGAACGCTGTGAATTAAAATAAACAAAACAAACCCAAAATATCATGAACAGACAAGAACAAATCCAAGCGCTCGAAAAAGAATGGAGAGAAAATCCAAGATGGAGCGGAATTACAAGACCTTATTCGGCTGAAGAAGTGTTAAAACTCAGAGGAAAGTACAAGTTAGATTATACCATCGCTACTCAAATGTCTGAGTTGCTTTGGAAAAAGCTAAACAATCAAGATTTTGTTGCAGGTTTAGGTGCTTTAACAGGAAATCAGGCAGTTCAAGAAGTGGATGCAGGTTTAGAAGCGATTTATCTTTCTGGTTGGCAAGTTGCCGCAGACGCGAATCTTTCTGGAGAAATGTATCCTGACCAATCGCTTTATCCTGCGAATTCGGTTCCTGCTGTGGTTAAAAAAATCAATAATGCACTTTTGAGAGCAGATCAAATTCAGTCTGTAAATGGAGGTGGTGAAAAAGATTATTTGGTTCCAATCGTTGCAGATGCAGAAGCTGGTTTCGGAGGAAATCTGAATGCTTTTGAATTGATGAAACAAATGATAGAAGCTGGTGCAGCTGGTGTTCACTTCGAAGATCAATTGTCTTCTGCTAAAAAATGTGGACATTTGGGTGGAAAAGTTTTGGTTCCTACTCAAGAAGCGATCAATAAATTGATTGCAGCAAGATTAGCCGCAGATGTTTGCGGAGTTCCTACGGTTTTAGTGGCGCGAACAGATGCAGATGCAGCAGATTTATTGACTTCTGATATTGATGAAAGAGACCATAAATT
This sequence comes from Cloacibacterium normanense, assembly GCF_003860565.1. NCBI lineage: Bacteria > Pseudomonadati > Bacteroidota > Flavobacteriia > Flavobacteriales > Weeksellaceae > Cloacibacterium > Cloacibacterium normanense. The sequence continues at coordinate 1,973,594 of NZ_CP034157.1, read as the reverse complement.
TGTAACTGGTGCAAGAACTTCTGAAGGTTTCTTCCAAGTGAATTGTGGTGTGGAGCAAGGTATTGATAGAGGACTTTCTTATGCGCCTTATGCAGATTTAATTTGGATGGAAACTTCTAACCCAGATTTAGATTATGCAAGAAGATTTGCAGAAGGAATTCATGCGAAATTCCCAGATAAAATGTTGGCTTACAACTGTTCTCCATCTTTCAATTGGGCAGCAAAATTAACCGTTCCTGAAATGGAAACATTCCGTGAAGAATTAGCAAAAATGGGATACAAATTCCAATTTATCACTTTGGCGGGTTTCCACGCTTTGAATACTGCAATGTTCGAATTGGCATTGGCTTACAAAGAAAGAGGAATGGCGGGTTACAGCGAATTACAGGAAAGAGAATTTGCATTACAAGCGAAAGGTTTCCGTGCAGTGAAACACCAAAGTTTCGTGGGAACAGGTTATTTTGATGCGGTTCAAACCGTTGTTACAGCAGGAAATTCTTCTACAACAGCTTTAGCTGGTTCTACGGAAGCGGAGCAGTTTCATTAATCAAGAGCCAAGTAAAAAGACTCAAGTAAAAAGTAAGAATATAGTTTAAAAGGATTCTTAAATTTTAGAAAATAAAAAATGATTTATTCATAATTCATTTCCATTTGTCACTCTTAACAAACAAAGAGTCCATAGTTTTTAATTTGTTGAAAAAATCGCCTCGCAATTTTGCGAGGCGATTTTAATTTATAATTTTATTTTCACTTTACTTTCTTTCGCAGAATCCCAAACCAAATTCACTTTCAAAGTTTTCTTCTCAGAATCATAAGTGTATTCTAATTTTTTACAACCTGCTTTTATAGAATTTGGATTTTTAGAAACATGGTGAATAACGAGTTCTATATTTTTAGATTTTGCAGAAAAGTTAGCACCAACTTCATTTCCCAGTTCAAAAGTAATGGTTTTTCCGTTGGTTTTAGCTTCAAATTCCATCATTTCAAATTGTCCTTTTTCGTAGGCTCCGTTTTGTAAACCATCGTCATTGTACAATTTAAGTTTGGTTTCTTTTACTTTTTCGTCAAAATAATAATGAAGAATCAATGTATTTCCATCATATTCCTTGGTAGATTGCATCGGTTTCGCCATCGGAATTATCGCTCCAGCTCTTACAAAAGTTGGGATTTTATCTTCTTCTGTGGCAAAAGTCTGAGTAGTTCCGCCTAAAATTTTCTCATCGGTATAGAAATTTACCCAATCAGAATTTTTAGGAAAATAAATGCTTTGTTCTTTTTGTCCTTTATTTAAAATCGGAGAAATTAAGAAATCTTTGCCCCAAAAATAAGCGGTATTATACGTGTACAATTTTTGATTTTCTGGTTCTTCAAAAAATAATGGTCGCATTAAAGGAGTTCCGTTTTTATGATTTTCGAAAACCAAATTGTAATTATAAGGAAGCAAAGCGTAACGCAATTCAATCGCTTTTTTGGCTAAATTTTTTGCTTTTTCGCTTCTGTAAACCGGTTCGCTTGGTACATTTTCATCAGCGTGAGGTCTGTAAATTGGGTTAAAAACGCCATATTGCAACCAACGAGCATACAATTCATCGTCTTCATTTTTTCCTGCAAAACCTCCCAAATCACTGTGCATAAAAGCTATTCCTTGTAGTCCCATTTGTAAAGAAATATCGGGTTGACTTTGCAATCCGCCCCAACTTCTAGAAACGTCGCCACTCCAAGGAACGAGCCCATTTCTTTGAGCTCCAGAATAACCTGCTCTCATCAAAATAAACGGACGAGCATTTGGTGAAGTTTCTGCAAAACTTTCTTTCACTAATTTCGCCCAATCCATTCCGTAAATATTGTGAACTTGGTCGCCATTTTTTCCGTTTCCGTGAAGAATGGTAGAAGGATGAACTTCTGGCTCACCTAAATCTCCCCAAATTCCTGTAACGCCTTGATTCAATAAGTCTTTGTAAATATTTTTGAACCAAGAATTTCCTTTTTGACAGTAAATGTCAATCAAACCAGTGTGCCCGAAATAAAAATCGTACATAAATGCTTTTCCATCGTTGTTTTTTGCCAAAATATCTTTGTCAAGAGCTTCCTGATAACGCGAAGAAGTATTCACCACGAAAGGTTCGGTGATGAGAATGGTTTCTACGTTGTTTTTTCTCAAATCATCAATCATTTGTTGAGGTTTTGGGAAATTATCTTTGTCCCAAGCAAAATTTCCGAGCGTTCCTTGAATAGATTTTCCGAACCAATATAAATCTAAAATAATGGCATCAACAGGAATATTTTCGGCTCTGAATTTCTCTATGGTTTCCACGGTTTGTTGCTGTGTATGATATCCAAATCTGCTCGAAAAATTCCCTAAACTCCATCTTGGAAGCATGGGTTGTTTTCCTGTTAAATTGGTGTAATTTTTAACCAAATCTTCCCAAGAATTTCCTGAAATGACTTGATACACTTTTCTTCCAGAAACCGTTTCGTAAGTCAATGAATTGTCTTTTTTGCTGTCTAAATCGAGGTAACCAATCGGTGCATTGTCAAAATGAATCAAATATTTTTTACTCGAAACTACAATAGGCATCGTGTAATTAAGCAATTCAGATTTGGTTTCGTAGCCGTAATGAGCACGATTGTATAACATTAATCTGTTTCCGCGACGATTCATTCCGAGTGCTCTTGCTCCAACTCCATATAAAACTTCGTCTGGAGAAAGATTGAAATTTAATGTTTCAAAATTTTGTGGATGATTATTGATTTCGCCGTTTTCATAAGTTCCGTAACCATTTTTTTCAGAAATCAAGAGTTCATCTCCTTTGTAATAAGAAATTTGAAAAGGCAATTTTTGAATTTTTACGGTAATTCCAGAAGTTTCAATCCATGCAAAACCTCTGGTTTCTCTGAAATTGTATTTTACAGATTTTGGAGAGAGAATTACGGCGTGAGAATTTTCTGCAAGCGTTTGATTTTTTGGGATAAAAGCCGTTTCTACCATTTCTGGCGAATAAAATTTTACTTGATACAATCCGTCATTGACAGAAATTTCGGCGGTGTTATTTTTAAATTCAATTTTTTGAAAAAATCTTTGATTGTTTTGTGCGAAAAGACTTGTTGCAAAAAAAAGCAACAAAAACTTGAAAAGGTGTTTCATTTCCTAAAGCATTAAAATTTGTTAGCGTAAAGGTAAGGAAATTGAAATTTAAAAATTTATGAAATTTATCTTGAATTTTGTCTCGCTGATTTTGCTGATTGAGCAGATTTTTAAATCAAATTTAGGCTAATTAAATGATGGTTTTAAAACAAATTCAATTTCAAAAATTCTCTATCTTTGCACCATGATACGCATTACTAAAATTTTCACCTTCGAGACGGCGCATGTTTTGTATAACTATGACGGCAAATGCAAAAATATGCACGGACATTCTTACAAACTTTTTGTGACCGTAAAAGGAACTCCAATTAATGACATCAATAACGTGAAAAACGGAATGGTAGTAGATTTTGGAGACATTAAAAAAATTGTAAAAGAGGAAATTGTAGAAGTTTGGGATCATGCTGTTTTATTGAATGCATTGACGCCGCATAAAGAATTGGGCGAAGATTTGGCTAATAAAGGGCATAAAGTAATTGAATGTAATTACCAACCCACTTGTGAAAATATGCTATACGAAATTGCCGAAAAAATTAAAAATAAATTGCCTTCTCATGTTCAATTGGCGTATCTGAAACTTCACGAAACCGAAAATTCTTACGGAGAATGGTTTGCGGAAGAAAATTCTTAAAGAGCCAAGTAAAAAGTTAAAAGAGCCAATAAATAGAATTATTAATGAAGTCGCAGAGCGACGAAAAATATTTTACCCTAAGATTTTAATCTTAGCTAAAAAAATGAAAATCGAATTACAGCCTAATAAAAAAATCTATTTTGCGTCTGATCAGCATTTTGGTGCGCCAACTCCAGAGTTGAGTAAGCCAAGAGAAGCTAAATTTTTGGCATGGTTAGACGAAATAAAACACGATGCACAAATTTTATTTTTGATGGGCGATTTGTTTGATTTTTGGCACGAATGGAAATATGTAGTTCCGAAGGGTTACGTGAGGATTCTAGGGAAATTGGCCGAACTGAAAGACAGTGGAATTGACATTTATTTCTTCGTTGGAAACCATGATTTGTGGATGAAAGATTATTTGGAAGAAGAAATCGGCATTCCAGTTTTTTTCGAAAAACAATATTATGAAGTTTCTGGGAAAAACTTCCTTTTAGCGCATGGAGACGGACTTGGACCAGGCGATAAAGGTTATAAGAGAATGAAAAAACTCTTTACTAATCCTATTGCGCAATGGTTTTTTAAGTGGCTTCATCCTGATATTGCGATGAAAATTGCGATTTATTTTTCTACCAAAAATAAGATGATTAGTGGAGTAGAAGACATGAAGTTTTTAGGCGAGGACAAAGAATTTCTTATCATTTATTCTAAAGAAAAATTGAAATCTGAAAATTTAGATTACTTCGTTTACGGTCATCGTCATTTGCCTATGATTATAGATTTGAAAGTTGATGGGAAGGAAGCGAAACATGTGAATCTTGGCGACTGGATTTCTTATTTTACGTATGGTGTTTTTGATGGAGAGGAATTTAAAATATTGAAACACGGAGACACAGAGAATGCACAGAGCACACAGGAATAAAAAGCTTTTGCAAACTTTGTAAGTCCGTGGTTTAAAGAAATAAGGAGACACAGAAAATAACAGAAAACACAAAATTAATTCTCTGTGAGCGCTGTGAAAAACTCAATGTCTCTGTGGCTAAAAAAATAATATAGTATGCACGAAAACGAAATTTCTAAAATTATTTTTGATTTGGGACTAAAAATTCATAAAAATCTTGGTCCTGGACTTTTGGAAAGTGCTTATGAAGAATGCTTATTTTATGAAATTTCAAAAGCTGGATTATTTGTAGAAAAACAAAAACCAATGCCATTAATCTACGAAGAAGTGAAATTAGATATTGGCTATAGAATTGACTTATTAGTTGAAAAAAGCGTTGTAATAGAAGTGAAATCCTGTGAAGCACTAAACGATGTGCATCTTGCTCAAGTTTTAACATATTTAAAATTAAGCGGTTGTAGATTGGGATTACTTATTAATTTTAATACTAACTTATTTAAAAACGGTTACAGAAGAATATTGAACGGAAATGTTTCCTTATAATAACTCTGTGAACTCCATATAAAATCTCTGTATCTCTGTGTTTAAAAATATTTTCAATATAAAATCTGAAGCAGATTTCCAAGCGGCATGTTTGGAAATATTTTTCTATCAGTACGAAAATGTAGAAGTTTACCAAAAATTTGTAGATTTTTTAGGTAAAAACCCTTCGGAAATTAAAGAAATAAAAGATATTCCGTTTTTACCCATTGAAATGTTTAAAAACCATTTGGTATTAGACAAAGTCTTCGGCTCCGCTAAGACTGACAAACCTTTAAGCTATTTTCAAAGTTCGGGAACTACGCAAATTCAGACGCGTTCTAAACATTATATTGCAGATTTTAACCTTTACGAAGAAAGTATTTATAAGAGTTTTGAGCAGTTTATAGGGAAACCAGAAGATTATATTTTCTTAGGATTATTGCCCAATTATTCAGAAAATCCGCATTCTTCATTAATTTATATGGTAGATTTTTTGATGAAAAAGTCTGGAAAGCCTGAAAACGGATATTTTCTCTATAATCACCAAGAATTGTTTGAATTGTTACAGAAATTAGGTCAAGAAAATAAAAAAGTAATTCTTTTCGGTGTTTCTTTTGCTTTGTTAGATTTTTTAGATTATTGTCATTCTGAACGAAGTGAAGAATCTGTTTCAATTCGTTCGGAATACCTCACAGTCATAGAAACTGGCGGAATGAAAGGCAGAAAAGCTGAAATGACGAAAGATGAACTTTTGAAAATTCTACAAAAAGGTTTCGGAACAGATAAAATTTTCTCTGAATATTCTATGACAGAACTGCTTTCTCAGGCATATTCTCTAGGCGAAAATATATACGAAACGCCTAATTGGATGCGTGTTCTCATCAGAAATACCGAAGATCCGTTTTCTTATATGGAAGCAGGGAGAACTGGCGCTATTAACATCATAGACTTGGCGAATAGACATTCTTGCAGCTTTATTGCGACACAAGATTTGGGCAAAATTGTAAATGATTTTGAGATTCTTCACTATGCTCAGAATGACAAACATGCGTTTCAGGTTTTGGGAAGAATTGACCATTCTGATATTCGCGGTTGCAGTTTATTGGTTTCATAAAATTCTGCTATGATTAAAGTAGAGGAACTTACTTTTGCCTATATTCAAAAATTTTGCGATTTTGAGAAAGATATTGTCTTGACCAATCATTTCCATACCGATTGGGAAGCTGATATTTTGGTGATTAATCAGGAAGGTTTTTCTCACGAAATTGAAATTAAGTTATCGAAGAGCGATTTCAAAAACGATTTCAAAAAATTTTATCAAAATCAAAATAGCGGAGAAAAATTTCTGAAGCATGACAAAATTGGTTGTGGTGATTATGTCTGTAATTATTTCAGCTTTCTATTGCCAATGGGAATGATTGCGTTGGAAGAAATTCCCCAGCATTGTGGCGTGATAGAATTTTATCACAATGAAGATACTTGGAAAACGGAATTCTATATCCGAAGATTACCGCAAAAAATTCATGAAGATTTTTATTGGAATTTAGTAGACCAAAAAGATTTTTTAAGAAAATTATCTAGAAATTTTTACTTCAAAAAACTAGAATTAAAAGGAAAAACAGAAGAATTTATTTTCAGAAATGAATTGGGAAATAAAAAATAATATTCCTTTTTTAAGATTTGTGTTAAAAAAAATGACTTTTTTTTCTAGAAAAATTACAAAAGTCATAAAAAAATGCTTCTTAAAAAGATTTCTTTTATATATCTTTACCTTTTGAAAATCAAACGAAATGAAACATAGATTTACTTTATTATTAGTACTATTAATGCAGTATTTTGCATTTAGTCAGACCTTAGTTAATGTAAGTTATTCTGTTAATCCACCTACTTTTGAGGAAACAGAATCTATAACAGTTACATTTACCGTTAATGAAAGCTCTTTTGGTGTAGCTTCTTCTCATGCGCTTTATTTGTGGGCTTGGACTTTTGACTCAGCTAATGCAATTCAAGATGCTTCGACTAATGGATCGTGGACTAATTCTGGAACAGCTAGTAAATTAACTTATGTAAGTAGTTCAGGTACTACAGGTACTTATACTTATACCATGAATACTGTAAAATCTTTTTATGGTAATAAAACAACTCCTTTGTCTAGAATAGGATTTTTAGTAAAAACACTTAACGGTAGCTTTAAATCACAGGATATAGTTCTTCCTGTTGGGAAATTTCAGATGAACTTAACCAATCCAGTTGCGGGAAGTACTAACATTTTAAATTCTGGAAGCAGTGTAGTAGTAAGTGCAACCGCTTCACAAAATGCAACGTTTAAACTGAAAGCTAATGGAAACGTAGTGAACTCTACAAGTACTGGTGCTACTTCTTATAATTATTCTTACACCGTTACTCAAGATGCGGCTATAGAATTAGAAGCAACGAGTACTGTAAATAGTGAAGTGCAAACTAAATCCTTTACAGTGGTTACTACACCATCTGTTCAAACTGCTACTATTCCTTCTTGGATAAGACAAGGAATTAATTATGATGCGGCAAATCCTAATAAAATTGGTTTAGCTATTTATGCGCCTGGGAAAAATTATGTACATGTCATCGGTAGTTTTAATAACTGGACGGTAAGTAATGCGTATCTTATGAAAAGAGATACCACCAATCCAAATTTATATTGGATAGAAATTACGGGATTGACGCCACAGCAAATGTATACTTTCCAATACAGAACTGATGATGGTAAAAAGGTAGCAGATCCTTTTTCTAGATTGGTGCTTTCACCAGATGATGATCCTTATATAGAAGCAGCAGATTATCCTAATTTGCCAGCATATCCTGCTGGTCAACAGTTTGATGTTTCTGTAGTGCAAACAGGAATGCCTACTTATAATTGGCAAGTTCCTAATTTTACTAAGCCAGCTAAAGATAACCTTATTGTTTATGAACTTTTAGTAAGAGATTTTACAGTAGAGCAAAATTGGCAATCAATGATTGATAAAATTCCTTATCTGAAATCTTTGAGAATAAATGCAGTAGAATTAATGCCAGTAATGGAGTTCGAAGGAAATAATTCTTGGGGATATAACCCATCATTTCACTTTGCTCTAGATAAAGCGTACGGAACTTCTGATAAATTTAAAGAATTTATAGATAAATGTCACCAAAATGGAATTGCGGTAATTCTAGATATAGCCCTTAATCATGCTACACAAAGAAATCCATTAGTAAGATTATGGAATAATGATCCAGATGCAGACGGTTATGGAACGCCTAACTCTTCTAATCCTTATTTTAATACTGTTGCAAAGCATACGTATAATGTACATGAAGATATGAATCATTCTTCTGCTGCTACTCGTTATTATGTAGAAAGAGTTTTAGAACAATGGATTACAGAATATAAAGTTGATGGTTTCCGTTGGGATCTAACTAAAGGATTTACACAGAATTGTAATTCTTCTGATCAAACATGTACCAATGCTTATCAACAAGATAGGGTAGATGTTTTAAAACTTTATGCAGATAAACAATGGAGTTTTGACCCAAGTTCTTATGTTATTTTTGAACATTTAGGAACGGATTCAGAAGAACAGCAATGGGCAAATTACAGAATAGGAGAAGGAAAAGGAGTAATGATGTGGGATATTCTGAACTATGCTTATAACCAAAATACAATGGGATTTGCCTCAGGTAGTAATATAAATAGAGCAGATTATGAAAGTCATGGATTTACAGAAAGAAGAAATAAAACCTATGGAGAAAGCCATGATGAAGAAAGATTAATGTATAGAAATCTTAATTCTGGAGCGACCAATGGAACTTATAATGTTAAAACATTATCCACTGCTTTAGAAAGACAAAAAACTTTTGCGGCAACTTTATTCACAATTCCTGGGCCTAAAATGATTTGGCAGTTTGGTGAATTAGGTTTTGATTTAAGTATCAATAGATGTACAAATGGAACGATAAATAATGGTTGTAGAACAGATTCTAAACCAAGTGCTTTTTCATCTACACTCAATTATTATAATGATACACAAAGAAAATCTGTTTATGATGCTTGGGCGAAAATTATCAATCTAAGAGTAAATAATGAAGTTTTTAATACCAAAACATATACTATCAATTCTGGTGATTTAATGCCTAGAATCTATATTTGGAATGATGCACTTCCTTCTACATCACTTAAAAATGTAGTGGTTTTGGCAAACTTCACGCTTTCTTCTCAGAATATTACGCCATATTTCCCTTACACAGGAACTTGGTATAATTTAATGGATAATTCTACCCTTAATGTAACTAATACTACAAGTCCAGTAACACTAAATCCTGGTGAATTCAGAATTTTTGGAAATGCAACAGCTTTGTCTACTAATGATATAGTAAAACCTTCTCAGTCTCAGAAATTAGAAGTGTTACAAAATCCTACTACAAACGGAACAATTCAAGTTAGATATTCTAATGCAAAAGGTGGTAATCTTTATCTTTATGATTTAAGTGGTAAAATGCTTAAAACTCAAAAAGTTTCTGCCAATTCTGGAGATGATACCATTTCAGTAAGCAATTTACAAACTGGTAATTATTTACTGATGCTGAAATCAGATCAAGGAATGTCTGTTTCAAAAGTAATTATTAAATAAGATTACAATATATGATCAAATAAAAAGCCATTCGAAAGAGTGGCTTTTCTATTTTTGAAAATAGAGCAAATGGTTTTTCTATTTTCGAAAAATATGGACATGAAAAAACCTTCAGAAACATTCCGAAGGTTTTTATGTTTGATATTATTTCTTTCTGATTATAAAGAAGCAGAGTGTAATAATAAATCTGTTAACTTGTTAGAGTAACCAGTTTCATTATCATACCAAGAAACTAATTTTACGAAGTTTGGAGATAACATGATACCAGCATCTTTATCAAAAATAGAAGTTCTCTTATCTCCTACGAAATCTTGAGAAACTACTAAATCTTCAGTGTAACCTAGGATTCCTTTTAATTCACCTTCAGAAGCAGCTTTCATAGCAGCACAAATTTCTTCGTAAGAAGTAGCTTTTTCTAATCTTACTGTTAAATCTACTACAGAAACGTCAGCAGTTGGTACTCTGAAAGACATTCCTGTTAATTTTCCGTTTAATGAAGGAATTACTTTACCTACAGCTTTAGCAGCACCAGTAGAAGAAGGGATAATGTTTAATAAAGCACTTCTACCACCTCTCCAGTCTTTCATAGATGGGCCATCTACAGTTCTTTGAGTAGCTGTAGTAGCGTGAACAGTTGTCATAAGACCTTCTACGATTCCGAAGTTTTCGTGAACTACTTTTGCTAAAGGAGCAAGACAGTTAGTAGTACAAGAAGCGTTAGAGAAAATTTGTAAATCAGCAGGTAATTCTTTGTGGTTTACTCCCATTACAAACATTGGAGTATCGTCTTTAGATGGAGCAGAAAGAACTACTTTTTTAGCACCTGCATTAATGTGAGCAGAAGCTGTACCTTTATCTAAGAAAAGTCCTGTAGATTCTACGATGTAATCTGCACCTACTTCGTTCCATTTTAAGTTATTAGGGTCTCTTTCAGAAGTGATTCTGATTGTTTTTCCGTTTACTACTAAGTTATTTCCTTCTAGTCTTACTTCTCCATTAAATTTGCCGTGAACAGAATCATACTTCATCATGTAAGCCATATATTCTGCGTTGATAAGGTCATTAATCCCTACGATTTCAATGTTATCTCTTTCTAACATTGCATTGAAAACTAGACTTCCAATTCTACCGAATCCGTTGATTCCTACTTTAATTGTTGACATATTTTTTGTTTTTAGTTGTTTAATTAAGTTACATTGCCAAGATTTCTGCAATCTGGAGTAAATCTTGATTGATTTCATTATGCTTTTTAATCGCATCTTCTATTGGCGTAAAAACTAAATCGTTTGATCTAATTCCTGCCATTACATTCGTTAATCCTTTCATAAGTCCTACCACAGCTCCATATCCCATTCTACTTGCCAAAACTCTATCTGCACAACTTGGCGCACCACCTCTTTGGATGTGTCCTAGAATAGAAACTCTAATATCATAATCTGGGAATCTTTGTTTAGTTTGTTCAGCTAACTCATAAGTAGAAGCTAATCTCTCACCTTCAGCTACTATAACAATACTAGAAGTTTTTCCTCTTTTTTGTGCTTTTTCGAAAGTTTCGAACAAATCTTCTAAACTGTCTTTTTTCTCAGGAATAAGAATATCTAATGCTCCAGAAGCAATACCACTGTTCAAAGCGATAAATCCAGCATCTCTTCCCATTACTTCGATGAAAAATACTCTATTATGAGAGGTAGCAGTATCCCTAATTTTGTCAATGGCTTCCATTGCAGTATTCAGTGCAGTATCATAACCGATGGTAAAGTCTGTACCGAAGATATCATTATCAATCGTTCCTGGAACACCAATTACTTTTACGCCAAATTCTTCTGCGAAAATTTTAGCTCCTGTAAATGTACCGTCTCCACCAATACATACTAAAGCGTCAATGCCGTTTTTCTGGCATTGCTCGAAAGCTTTTTGTCTACCTTCTTCGGTTCTGAATTCTTTAGAACGAGCCGAACGAAGGATAGTTCCTCCTAAATTGATGATATTGCTTACAGAACGAGGTCCCATTTTGGTAAAATTACCTTCGATAAGACCAGTGTAACCACCTCTTACACCTATACAATCTATTTTATGGTAGTTAGCAGTTCTTACCACTGCTCTAATTGCTGCATTCATTCCCGGTGCATCTCCACCCGAAGTAAGCACCGCGATTTTTTTCAAACTTGCGTTACCCATAGTATTTTAATTTGACATGCAAATTTACAAAATAATACAAAACGGGATACCATGTTTTTGGTCATATTTGATTTTTTGGCTATTAATAAAATATTGCTATTTTTGTAGGAATGAACAAAAAATTACATTCAAACAGAAGATTTCTGGCGTCACTTTTTGCAAGTGTATATCTGTTTGCTGTAGTGTTTTCGGGGTTTTTCCATACCCATACCAATAATTTCAAAGAAGATTTACTGTCTTTTAGCAAGAAACCCGTTTCTGAAAAAATTGTAAATTTTGGTGGAGTAGATGATTGTTTCTCTTCACACTTTTTTAATGCTGGGATAGGGATTTTAGATTCCGATGCAAATTTTCTGTTCATTATTTCTAAAAAATTTACGCTTAAAAATTTCCAATATCACTTTACTGTACCTACAGAAAAAGTAGTATTCTTCTCATTACGGGCGCCACCAGTTTTCATTTAGATTTTTTACGACTTGCGATGCTATTTTTAGAAGTTCGCAAATTCCTTTATTATTTCAATTTTAACAAAAATTAATCTAAATGTTAATCAAAAAAATATATTTTTTTGTTGCAATGTTTCTTGCAACACAGTTGGTAATGGCTCAATATAAATTAAGTGGAAAAATCACTGATTTTGATACTCAAGAGCCTGTAAAAAATGCTTCGGTTTATTTGGTAGACCTTAAAAAAAGTACTGTTTCAGACCAAAATGGTAATTACGCTTTCCAAAACTTAAAATCTGGAAAATATTTTGTGGAAATCACAGGAGATAACTATACTTCATTATTGGTTTCCATAGAAGTGAGTCAAGATGCTGTTTCTGATTTCACTCTTCAAAAATCAGCCAAAGAAATAGATGAGGTGGTGGTAACAGCAGTAACCAGAGCTTCGGAACTTAAAAAGATTCCAGTAGTCATTAAATCTGTAGATAAAAATATCATCAACCAAAATGCTTCTACCAATTTAATTGATGGATTGAAAAATATTCCGGGAGTGAACCAAATTACTTCTGGAACGGCTATTTCTAAACCTGTAATTAGAGGTTTAGGTTACAATAGAGTAATCACTTTGGTAGATGGAATTAAGCAAGAAGGTCAACAATGGGGCGGTGAACACGGAATAGAAATCGATGAATTTTCGGTGGGGAAAGTAGAAATTGTAAAAGGTCCAGGAAGTTTAATGTACGGTTCAGACGGAATTGCGGGCGTACTGAATTTTATTTCTCCAAAAGCAGCTGCAAATGGTAAAATCGAAAATCAATTAATTACCAATTATCAAACGAATAACAATTTAATTGCGACTTCTTTTTCGAATAAAGGAAACAAAAACGGCTTCGTTTGGGAAGGAAGATTGACCAATAAATTGGCTGGTAACTACGAAAATAAATATGACGGAAAAGTCTTGAACTCTGGTTTCAAAGAATTTGATGGCAACTTAATGTTAGGAATCAATAAAAACTGGGGACATTCTTATTTCAACGTGAGTTCTTATAACACTACTTTGAATATTGTAGAAGGAGAAAGAGATGCTGATGGAAAATTCACGTTCATCAATAGTAATGGCGATGATGTTACTGCGACAGATGAAGATTACAAAGGATATAAAATAGGATTTCCGCATCAGAAAATCAATCACTTGAGATTAACTTCAAATAATTATTTTTTATTGAAAAACGGAACCATCAATGCTGATTTTGCTTTTCAAAACAATAAAAGAAAAGAATTTGCAGATGCAACCAATCCTGATGAAAAAGAATTGTTCTTTGATTTAAATACCTTCAACTATAACGTAAGATATAACGTGAAAGAAACCAATAATTGGGAAACTTCTTTCGGAATTGGAGGGATGCAACAATCGAATACCAATAAAGGAGTAGAAGCGCTTGTTCCTAATTATCAATTTTTCGATGCGGGAGCGTTTGTTTACACGCAGAAAACTTTTAACAAAAATCTGACTTTAGCGGGAGGATTGAGATTTGATAATAGAAATGTAGATGCTCAAGAAATGCTCGAAGATACCGATGTGAAATTTGCGCAATTTAATAAAAATTACAGCGGAATTTCTGGAAGTTTAGGTTTGTCTTATCAATTAGACAAGCAATCTACTTTAAAATTAAATCTTTCTAGAGGTTTTAGAGCACCGAATATTGCAGAACTTTCTTCTAACGGAATTCACGAAGGAACTTTCAGATACGAAATTGGTGATATTAACCTGAAATCTGAAATCAGTCACCAAATTGATGCTGCTTATTTCTTAAATTCAGACCATATTAGTTTTGAATTTACACCGTTTGTGAACTTCATTTCTAATTATATCTATACCGAAAAAATGCAAGATGCCAACGGAAATGATGTAATTATTGACCCAAATGATCCAGTTCCTGCATTTAAATTTACTCAAGGAAACGCTCAGCTTTTCGGTGGAGAAGTTTTCTTGGATTTTCACCCACATCCATTTGACTGGTTGCATGTAGAAAATTCATTTTCTTATGTAAGAGCTACGCAGAACAATCGTCCAGAAAACGAAAAGTTCTTGCCATTTATTCCTGCGCCAAAATATCGTGGAGAGATTAAAACCAATTTTGAGAAGGTGAATAATACTTTTTCTGATTTTTATGCTAAATTTTCAGTAGACCATTATTTCAAACAAAATAATATTTATAGCGCTTTTGATACAGAAACAGCTACTCCTGCTTACACACTTTTGAGTGTAGGAATTGGTGCAGACATTAAAGCATTTGGCAAAAAAGACTTTTTCAATGTTTTCATTAGCGGAGAAAATTTAACAGATGTAGCGTATCAGAACCATTTGAGCAGATTAAAATATGCTCCAGAAAACTCAGCAACAGGAAGAATGGGCGTTTTTAACATGGGCAGAAATTTCAGTGTGAAACTGATGATGAATTTCTAAAAATCCAAGAAAATTACTTTCTTGAGATGATGAAATTCTCTGTAAAGCGAATGGACTTTTTATAAGGAAAATTTACCTATAAAAAATGCTTTCTGTTTTCATAAAAAAACACTATTTTTGCAACTCAAAATTTTTAACAAGATGAATGTTACAAGAACCAATCATGACGAAGTAAGTGCTTTGCTTACAGTAACTTTAAATAAATCTGATTACAAAGATAAAGTTGAAAAACAACTGATCAATTATGCTAAAAATGCTACTGTTCCTGGTTTTAGAAAAGGAAAAGTTCCATTGAGCATGGTGAGAAAACAATTTGAAGCGGGTATTGCTTTTGAAGAAATTAACAAACAAATTTCTGAAGCGTTAAACAACTATGTAAACGAAAACAATTTAAGATTAGTTGGTCAGCCAGTTCCAGTTCCTATGAACGAACTAGATTACAATGCAGAAGAAGTTTCTGTAGGTTTCGAAGTTGGTTTTGAGCCAGATTTTAATATTGATTTATCTTCTTACGAAGCTCCTCACTACAAAGTAGAAGCTACTGATAAAGAAATCAACCAAAGCATTGAAAACATGCAAAAAAGATTTGCTGATAAAGATGCCCAAGATAAAGCGACTAAAGATTCTTATGTAGCACTTTCTATTGCACAAGTAGTAGAAGCTGATGCAGAGGGAGAGCACAATCATCCACCGAAAAATGTAGTAGTTTCTGCTGAGCAAAAAGAAGCTTTCGGTTTGGTAAAATCTCACAAAGTAGGTGATGTAGTGAAGTTAACTAAAACTCAGTTAACTGAAAACGAAACTTTGGCTAAAGATTTAAATTACAACGAGCATGAACTAGGTCACATTCATCACGAAGATTTAGAAGCTACTGTTACAGAAATCTATAAATTAAACTTAGCACCACTAGATCAAGAATTATTTGATAAAGTGTATGGTGAAGGAAATATTAATTCTGAAGAAGAATTAAAAGCAAGAGTAAAAACTGAATTAGACGAATATTTCCAACAAAATGCAGATATTCACTTTGTAAATAAAGTATTAGAAAACGTTTCAGAAAAAACTGAAGTTCAGTTACCAGAAGCATTCTTAGTGAAATGGTTACTATTCTCTAATCCAAACATTACTTCTGAAGAACAAGCTAAAGAAATTCTAGAAGCAGAAAAATCTATCATCAAAAACCAAATCATCGAAGGAAAATTATTCCAAGATTATGATGTGAAAGTAGATTATGCAGATGTTTTAGCTCAAGCTGAAGTTTTAGTAAACAACCAATTAGCAATGTACGGAATCCACAATCTTCCACAAGAAGAAGTGCAGAAATATGCGGTAGAAATGCTAAAACAAGAAGAGCAAGTAAGACAAATTTCTCAAGAAGTTGCAATGGGTAAACTAAAAGATGTTATCCTAGAAAAAGCAAGCAAAAAAGAAACTAAAATTACACACGAAGAATTTTTAGCAGAATTACAAAAATAATTTTCTAGAAATTTCTTAGAAATATAAATCCGTCTCGAATTTCGAGACGGATTTTTTTTAACACAGATTTAACTGATTTTTCTTGTCTAGATAAGGTTTTTCTTTATATTTTTATAAAATCAAATTATTATTAATCAAAATTAAAACCATGAGAAAACAATTTCTTTCTTTTGTGTTGTCTTTCTTCCTGATTGCCAATGCATTTGCACAGAACATTCCTCTTGATCCTAGTGTTAGAACTGGCACACTTTCTAACGGGATGAAGTATTACATCAAGAAAAACGTAAAACCAGAAAAAAAAGTAGAATTCCGTTTAGCGATTAATGCGGGTTCTATCAATGAAGACGAAGACCAGAGAGGTCTTGCTCACTTTATGGAGCACATGAATTTCAATGGGACTAAAAATTTCCCAGACAATAAATTGGTAGATTTTCTACAATCTATCGGGATTAAATTCGGGCAACACCTTAATGCGTATACCAGTTTTGACGAAACAGTTTATATGTTACCCGTTCCTCTTGACAAGCCTGGAAACCTAGATTCAGGGCTTAAAGTAATGGAAGATTGGGCTTTTAACGCATTACTTACCGATAAAGAAATAGAAAAAGAAAGAGGCGTAGTTTTAGAAGAATTGCGTTTAGGATTAGGAGCAGACAAAAGAATGTTAGACCAATATCTTCCTAAATTAGCGTATAATTCTAGATATGCAGACCGATTACCAATTGGTAAAAAAGAAATTCTACAAAATTTCAAACCAGAAGCGCTGAGAAGATTTCACAAAGATTGGTACAGACCAGATTTAATGGCTTTGGTGGTAGTAGGAGATGTTAATATAGATGAAATGGAGCAAAAAATTAAAGCCAATTTCAGTAAGTATCAAAATCCTACAAATGCTAGAAAAAGAGTAGATTATGATATGCCAAATCATAAAGAAACCTTGATTTCTATTGCTACTGATGCAGATGCAACTTCGTCTTCGGCACAATTTTATATCAAAGATGATGGTCCTGCAAAAGCAGATGTTACCGTAAATGATTATCAAAAAAGCATTGTAGAGCAATTGGCTGCTACCATTGTGAATAACCGTTTACAAGAATTAACCAATTCTGAGAAGCCACCTTTTATTTTCGGGTATGTTTCTCATAGCAATTTCTTGAGAACCAAAGATGCTTTTCAAGCATATGCAATGACTAAAGAAGGCGAACAAAAAAATGCGCTTAAAGTGCTTTTAGAAGAAGTAGAAAGAGCAAAAAGATTCGGTTTTTCTCAAAATGAATTAGACAGAGCAAAATCTGAAACCCTTTCTAACTTAGAAAAATCTTATAACAATAGAGATAAAACAGAAAGTGCAAGATTGGTAATGGAATATGTAAGAAATTTCCTTAACCAAGAGCCAATTCCGGGAATTGAATGGGAATATGAATTGCACAAAAAATATTTGCCAAGCGTAACTTTAGACCAAGTGAATAACATTCTGAAAAATTATATCAAAGATGATAGCAGAGTGATTGTGGTAACTGGTCCTAAAAAAGAAAATGCAGTACTTCCTACAGATGCGCAGTTATTGGCAACTGTAGATGATGTAAAAAATGCACAGTTAAAACCTTACGAAGACAAAGCTGCTATTAAAACTTTGGTAGAGCCATTTAAATCAAATGGTAAAATTGTAAAAACCGAAGCAGATGCTAAGTTGGGAACCACTACTTTTACATTGAGCAATGGCGCAAAAGTAACTTACAAAAAAACAGATTTCAAAGAAGACGAAATTGTTTTCTCAGCGATTAGTTTAGGTGGAAGTTCTTTAATTTCTAATGAAGACATCGAAAAAACACAATGGGCTTTTCCAGCGCTTTCAGAATCTGGGTTCAATAAATATTCTAAAAATGATATTACCAAATTCCTTTCTGGGAAACAAGTTTCTGTAATGCCTTATCTAGGAGGGATTTCTACAGGATTTAACGGGAATTCTACCAAAAAAGATTTCGAAACGCTTTTCCAAATGATTTATGGTTATTTTACCAACCTAAATTATGACGAAGCAAGCTACAATTCTTATAAAGCGAAACAACAAGGATTTTTAGATAACCTTTTGGCAAATCCTCAAACGTATTTCCAAAGCGAAGTTCAGAAATATTTGAACCAAAAAAATCCTAGATTCTTCGGAATTTTACCAGATGCTAAAGCTTGGGAAAAAACAAGCTATAAATTAGCGTACGATATTTACAAAAAATCAGTCGCTAATGCTGGAAACTTCCATTTCTATTTTGTAGGAAATGTAGACGAAAACCAAATCAAACAACTTTCTGAACAATATTTAGCAAGTTTACCTTCTACCAAAAAATCAGAAACGTATAAAGATTTAGGATACAGACCTCTTTTCACTTCTACAGAAAAAGTGATTAAAAAAGGAAAAGATCCTAAAAGTATGGTGATGATTAGATTCAGTGGAGAAACCAAATATAATGAGAAAGAAGATCTTGCCATGAGAGCTTTAGGTGAAGTTGCTACGATTAAAATCATCGAAAAACTTCGTGAAGATGAAGGCGGAATTTACGGAGGTGGAGCAAGAGGAAGTTTAAACAAAGTTCCTTACGGAAGCTACAACTTCAGCATTAATTTCCCTTGTGGACCAGAAAATGCAGAAAAATTAACCAAAATTGCTTTGGCCGAACTTCAAAAAATGATTGACAACGGGCCAGAACAAAAAGATTTAGATAAATTTAAAGAAGGAGAAGCGAATGATGATGTAACCAATATGAAAGACAATAATTATTGGCTACAAAACATCACGAGTTACCAAACTCAAGGTGGCGATAAATACAGCGTTCTTAATTATTTAACTAAAGTAAAAGCGCTTACAGTAAAAGATTTACAGACAGTTGGTAAAAAATATTTAACCGAGAAAAACAGAATGGTATTTACTTTAATGCCAGAAGTAGAAACTCCGAAAACGGATGCTCCAAAAGCAGCAGTTTCTGCGAATGTAACGGCTCAACAAGTGATTGATAATTATGCCGCAGCTTTGGGTGGGAAATCTAAATTAGAAGCAGTAAAAACCGTGAAAACACTCTCTACGATTAAAGTAATGGGCATGGAAATGGAAGCTACTACTTTAGAAATGGCACCGAATAAATCTAAATCAGTTCAAAAAATTATGGGACAAGAAATGGTTCAAGTTTTTGACGGCGAGAAAGGTTACATGATGCAAGCTGGTCAGAGAATGGATTTACCAGCTCCTGCAATTGAAGAAGCAAAGAAAAAAAGACTATTCGAAGTGCTTTCTTACAATGCAGCAGATTTCAAAACAGTAGAAAAAGTAACGGAAGAAGGAAAGGAATTATACCTTTTAGCTGGTGCTGGTAAAAAATTATATTTTGATACCAAAACCAATTTATTGGTGAAAAGCACTTCTGACAAAGGAGATATGGTTATTCTAGATTACATGGAAGTAGACGGAATTAAGTTTCCTAAAAATATCAAATTAGCCATGATGGGACAAAACATGGAAATGACCAATAGTCAAGTTATCGTTAATAAAGAAGTGTCAGTAGAAGACTTCAAATAAAAATTAATTTCATAGAAATATAAATCCGTCTCGAATTTCGAGACGGATTTTTTATGTCAGAATATACGAATTTTTTCGTATTTATTGGTAGAAGTTTAAACTCCAAATTTGTAAAAATCATTATTCATAAATTTTTATAAATTTAGACTTAGAAAAGTCTCTGCATGAAATCAATTTTATCTTTTGTATTAATTTTTACACTGAGTTTGACTTTTGGACAAAAATCAAACCATAAAAAAATAGATTCTATTAATAATCTTCCGTTTGAAGTAAGGTTAAAAGATGCCGCAATTTTGGATAAAGTTTATCTGAAAAATGCAGAAGAGTCTGCTAAAATTCATTATGACTTAGGTGAAGCTAAATCTTACAGCAACCTCAGTTTGGTCTATTATTATCAAGGGAAATATGAGAAAGATTTGGCGTATTCTCTGAAAGCGATTCATATTTTCGAGAAATTAAACGACTTAGAGAGTCTTTCTTTAGAATGGGGAGAATTAGGGTATAGAATGAAGAAAAGAAATCTAGAGAAAGCGATTCAGTACATGCAGAAATCTAAAAAAATTGCAGAAAAGAATAACCTTCAGAAACCCTTATTGAGCATTTATAACAATTATGGTGTGCTCAAAGAAATGAAAGTAGAATATGACAGCGCACTTTTCTACTACGAAAAAGGTCTCGCCTTGAAACAAAAAATTAATGACCAAGTTGGCATTCCTTATAGTTTGAATAATATTGCAGGGGTTTTTGTCTTGAGAAAACAATTTGATAAAGCGGAGGAAAACTATCAAAAAGCCCTTGAAATCAGAAAAAAAATAAATGATACGGTAGGAATTGCAGAAAATTACTCTTACCTAGGAGATTTGCATTTGATGAAAAAAGACTTCAAAAAAGCAATTGGGTTTTATCAAAAATCAACAGAAATTACAGATAAACACAAGTATTTAGGACTTTCGCAAGATTCTTATCGCAAGATTTCAGAATGTTATGAAAATTTAGGTGAACATCAAAAGGCTTTGCAGAATTTCAAGAAATTTTCAGCACTCAAAGACAGCCTCATCAATCA
The DNA here is from genome assembly GCF_003860565.1 of Cloacibacterium normanense. Taxonomy (NCBI): domain Bacteria; kingdom Pseudomonadati; phylum Bacteroidota; class Flavobacteriia; order Flavobacteriales; family Weeksellaceae; genus Cloacibacterium; species Cloacibacterium normanense. The sequence goes on along the minus strand of NZ_CP034157.1, from coordinate 1,952,572 downwards.
GGAAACCAATTCTAAAATTGCCGAATTAGAGGTGAAATTTGATACCAATGAAAAAGAAAAACAACTGCTTCAGAAACAAGCCGAAGTAGAAACTTCTAGAATTAAATTTTCGGTGGCGATTGTATTTGCGATTTTAGCCTCTATTATTGGCTTTCTTTTTTATCGTCAACAAAGATTGAAAAACAAGCAACAGCATCAGGAATTTGAATTGAAATCTGCAATGGCGCAAATCGAAAGTCAAAATAAATTGCAAGAACAACGCTTGTCTATTTCCCGAGATTTACATGATAATATTGGCGCACAATTAACCTTCATTATTTCGTCTTTAGAAAATACGAAATTTGGAATTCCGAATTTAGAAACTGCGGTAGAAAAGCGTTTAGACAAAATCAGTGACTTTACCAGAAATACGATTGTAGAACTTCGAGACACGATTTGGGCAATTAATAAAGCAGATTTCGCCATGGAAGATTTGAGTTCTAGAATTTTCAATTTTGTGGAACATGCGCAATCTGCCAATCAAAATATTTTGTTCAATTTCAGCATTGATGAAAACCTAAAAAACCTGAAATTTTCTTCTTTGGTAGGCGTAAATTTATACAGAACGATTCAGGAATCTGTGAATAATGCCATGAAATATGCTAATGCTCATCATATAGTCATCAATGCAGAAAAATTTCAGGAAGGTTTAAAAATTGAAATCAAAGACGATGGAAAAGGTTTTGAAACCGAAAATGTAGATGTAGGAAACGGATTGCTCAATATGAAAAAACGAATGGAAGAAATCGGGGGAAATTTTTCCATCAATTCAGAAATAGGGAAAGGAACTAGTATAAATGTAGAATTAGAAAAACTGTAATCATGATAAAAGTAGCGATAGTAGACGATAATCTTTTTTTGCAAAAAACGGTTCAAGAGAAACTGTCTTTTTTTGAAAATGTAGAAATCAAATCAAAATCTCTGAACGGAAAAGAATTGCTCCAAAAATTAGAAAAAAACTCCAACTTAGATTTGATTTTGATGGATATAGAAATGCCAGAAATGAATGGAGTAGAAACAACTGCCGAAGTAAAAAAGCGTTATCCGCACATCAAAATTTTAATGCTTACGGTTTTTGATAATGATGAAAAAATTTTTAAATCCATCAAAGCTGGAGCCGATGGTTATTTGCTGAAGGAAATTAATCCTCAAGAATTATACAATTCCATCAAAGAAACGCTTTCTGGAGGCGCTGCAATGACGCCGTCTATCGCGCTGAAAACATTGAAATTGCTCAGAGAGCCACAAGTTTTCGAAACGGAAGAAGAAAAAGAAAAAATTACACTTACTGCAAGAGAAATTCAGGTTTTGGAACAATTGAGCAAAGGATTAAAATATGATGCTATTGCAGAAAATCTCATTCTTTCTAAAGGAACGATTAGAAAACATGTGGAAAATATTTACGCTAAATTGCAGGTTCATAATAAGTTAGAAGCAGTGCAGATTGCTAAGAAGAATAAATTAATTTAAAAGATACGATTTTATTCGTATTTACTTGCCTATTTCTTCCGAGTATTTTTACCAAAAAAAATTAAACTATGAGAAGGAAATTTATTTTATCTGCTGTTTCAGCATTGATGATTTCGGCATTTACTTTTGCGCAAGAAGGAAATAATTCTGTAAAATTTAACTTAGGAACTTCTTTTTCCAAACCTGGTGATGAACTTGCAACGGTAGCAATGGATGGTAAAAACATGCAACTCTCTGTAAGTGCAGAAGGTGCAAGATTTTTCAATTATAAAAAAGACTCTAAATTAGGTTTTAGAATTGCAGCAGTAGTAGGTTATGACAATACACACATTCTTTCTAGTGATGCGATTACTCAAATTAAGACGTCTATTCCGAATATTAAAGGTAGAATTTATCCTTTGTGTTTTAAAGGTTCTGCATTTGATTTTGCAGGATTAGTAACCAAAGAAAAAGATTTGGGAATTGGTTTTCTGGATATTCCTGTGTATTTAATTTTAATTTCTACGGTGAATAGTTTACACTTTGATTATGGAGTTGGTTTTGGAAAACTCAAAGAATCCTCAAATATTTATGATGATAGTTTTGTAGAAACTACTACTAATAGAACCATGAATTATTTTGGTTGGGGATTTCAGCCTGTTATTTACAATTCTGAAAGTGAAAAATGGTCTGTAAATGCAATGTTTGATTTCGGGAAATTTAAATGGACGAACGGAAACGGAAACACATCGTCTTTTAAAATGAGTACAGTAGGATTTGGTGCTCAATATCATTTCTAAAATTTTAAAATCATGATAAGAAGTCTGTTTTCTTTGATTCTTGGATTGGTTTTTACGCTAAATTTTGCCCAAGAAAAAACATTGAATGATATTTTAGCAGGACCTTGGAAAGGTTTTTCGAGTGAACAAATTCGAAACATGGGAGAAGTAAATACTGGCGTTTACATGAAATTGGTTTTTAATGAAAAAATCGATGGCAGCAAAACCGAATATCCTTTTTATGGAACCAATCAGGTGGAATTTATTTATACGAATAATTTTGGAACCAAAACATATTTTGCCACAGTAAATGTGAGTGGAGTTTTTAATCTAAAAGACAAAACACTCTATGTGAATGATGACAGTTTTGCTTCTTATGATACTTTACTAGACGGAATGAATTGGGAGTTGTGGAAGTTTAAAGTCACGGTTTATAGAGACCAAGATCATGCAGGATTTTTCTTGCTAAAAGGAGTGACCTTAGACAATCAAGGTTATGCAAAATCTGGTAGTAAAGTGTATTACACCACAGATATGAATTATAATCCTTGGAAACAAAAATATTAAAACACCTATACAATGAAAAAATCTCTATTTATCACGCTATTTCTCATTTGCATTACCCTTTTTTCTCAAGAAAAATACAAGGCATCAGATTATTCACTGCCCAATAATGTAAAATCCTACAACACTTTTATTTATAAATATGATGTGGATTTAGGCAAGTATTTTGTCATCGAAAAACACATTAGAATTTTTGAAAAAGGCTTGTTGAAATATGATTATGTTTTGGATAATTATTTAGGTCGATTTTCTCAATTAAAAAAGTTAGAGTATAACGACCAAAACCAATTGATTTCTATAGAAGAAGCAGAAGATTTCGAAAATCCACAATATTATCCTTATCAAGAATTTTATTATGAAAAAGGAAAATTGACGAAAATTTCAGAAATTTTCGGGAACAAGAGAGTTTTTACCGATTTTGCCTACGATGGAAAAGGCAGAATTTTGAAGGAAAAAAAATATCAAGATGACAAACTGGTGCTGTCTACTGTAGATTATCATTACACTTCTGATAAAAATTTCACTACCAAAAAAGTGGTTTTTATTAATGACAATTCTAGAAAAATGGTTGATGCCGTTTATCAAAATAATTTGAAAATTTCTGAAGAAGTAGATGATCCGGCTGCTAAAATTTCTTACACTTATCAATATGATGACAAAGGCAATGAAACCCTAGAATTTGACGGAGTAACTAACTTAGATAAGCACTATGTTTATGGGAAAACAGGCGCGGTAATTAAAAGCAAAAAAACACTTTATGATGACCTAGAATTTGATATCGTTAATTATTTTGAATTTTCGGAAATTACCTACGAAGATGGCACGAAAGAAGGAAGCAGAACTTTTGATAAAGACTTTGCTAAATCGTTTAATATGAGTGTTTTATCTTATGATTTTGTAGATGATTTAAAGTAATTGTTTTATATTTGGAATAAACACATACCATGATGAAAAAAATAATTCAACTTTTAGTGCTATTGTTCGTGCAATTTTCTTTTGCCCAAAAAGATAATGTTATAAAATTTCTCTCCGAAAACTGGGGCGTCAATAAAGATGTAGCAAAAATAGAAGAAGTGAAGTATTCTCAAGGATTTACTTCTGGTAAATTTGAACCAAAGGAAACCAAAATTTATACCTTCAAAAACGGAAAAGTAATTTCTATAGAAACACAATATTCTAAAGATAAAGTCATCGAAACTTTCGAATACAATGCGAAAGGAAAGCCTGTAAGATTTTTATATATTTCTACAGGAACAGACAAAGCCAGTGAAAACATTTCTACATTTAGCTATGACAAAAACGGAAAACTTATAGAAATTAAACCTTCTAATCCTAGATTTCATTGGCAATATAAATATCAATATAAATCTGATGGTACATTGGCTGCCGTAGAAATTTTTGACAATGGAAAATTGGATTCTAGATGGAACTTCACCTCTTATCAAGACGAAAAAAATTATCAATATATTGATGAAAATTACTCGGCTAATGATGGTAAAAAAGTTTTTGAGTTAAAAGAAAGTTTGGTAAACGGAGAAAGACCTATGAGAAAAGAAGCTTGGTTAGAAGGAAAAGATCCAAACGGAAATGTTTTTAAAATTAGAGAAAACAACGCGGTTTTCGGGAAAAATTATTTTTTTAGAAAACTCACTTATGCCAATGGAGAAATTACAGGAAGTACAGAATATAATCCCTATTTCACCGAAGGTATTAATGGAGATATTTCTCAATTTCCAGAAAATAAAAACCCTAAATCTACCTATAAAATCAGATTAGGAGAAGACGGAAAATTTAAAATGGAGAATCAAGCAAATCAGCCTATTCCAGATTTAAGTAAAGGTTTTATCAGTCCTAACAAAACAGATTTCATTTATTTTGACCCTAATAATGGAGAAGTTGCATTGGTGGAAGATATGAAACCTAGTGAAAATTTCGTGACGATGAAGCCTTATAATGTGCCTTCTAAAAGATATATTGTCATCAATAATGATTACCAATTTATCATTTTTGATAACGGAAAACAAATCGATACTTCGAGTATGAAATTGGCTCAAGATATGGGAAATTTAGTCATTCAAGAAAATGGTGTGCCGAAATATTTTGTTCCGAATTTGGACAAACTTACTTTCTTGAAGTTTTATCCGCTTTATATATTGGCTCTTTAAAATTAAAACAGATGAAAAAAGTAATATTTTTAACCGCATTCATTTCCACTTTCGGTTTTTCTCAAGAAAAACTCACCACTCAAGATTTTGGCTTGTATAAAAACACAGAAACCGTTATTTCTAAGCAATATTGGGAAGATGACCAATCGAATGTAGTTTTTACAGAAGAATTGAAATTCTACAACACGTTTTTACAAGAGCAAAAAACCAAAGATGGAGATTATGTTACCGTGAAAAAATATTACTACAATATTGATAATCAATTGGTGAAAATAGAAACGGAGCATGTTCATTCTGGCGAGAAGGAAAAAGAGGTTTTTCACTATAAAAATCTTCAGTTGCAGAATTCTGAACTTTGGATGCATGGTAAAATGTTTTCTAAAACTCAATATTTCTATGACAAGAACAATAGATTGATAAAAGAAATAGAAAAAGATGCTAAAAATAAAGTGACCAGAATAGTAGAGTACAAAAACTACAAAAATGACGATTTTTTCACCAAATTGATAAAGGATTTTCAAAATGGAAAAGTGGTAGAAACCACCGAAGAAATCTATGAAAATAAATTATTGGTAGAAGCCAATTATGAAATGTACAACCTGAAAACCAATGTTAAAAATACTTATAATAAAGAAGGTTGGATTGTAAAAGAAGTGTTCAGCAATAGTGAAGTGGTAGAAAATACCTTTACTTATGAAGTAGATGAGAAGGGAAATCCTATAAAAGTTACCAAAACCAATTCCCAGAATCAAGGAAATTATGTTTTGGTAATCAATAATACATATTCTACTTTTCCTACGAATTAAATTCGCGTTCCCATTCTTCTGCTGCTTCGCAAAGAGTTTTGTAAAAATCTTCGCCGTATTTTCTAATCAGTGGCGTTTTCAAGAATTTATAAACAGGAACTTGCAATTCTTTACCTAAGGTACAAGCGTCGCTACATACGTCCCATTCATGATAATTGATGGCTGAAAAATTTCTATATTCTGTTACTCTAATAGGATAAAGGTGACAAGAAATAGGTTTTTGCCAATCTACAACACCATCTTCATATGCTTTTTCGATTCCACATTTGGTGATGCCTTTTTCATCAAAAATTACATAAGCGCATTCTCCACCATTTACGAGTGGCGTTACCAAATCTCCATCAATATCGGTAACGTGTGTTCCTTGCTCTTCGATGGCAGCAATTCCTTCTTGTCTAAGATAACTTTTAATTTTTGGATAAATTCTTTCCAAAATTTTAGTCTCATTTTTGTCAAGCGGAGCTCCCGCATCTCCTTCTACACAGCAGATTCCCTTGCATTTGCTGAGGTTACATACAAATTCTTCAGAAAAAATATCTTCAGAAATTAATTTATCATCTATTTGAATCATATCTATATCAATTCACCTATGTTTACATAAGTGCTAAGTTTAAAAAGTAATAAAGTGAGAATAATTATCCATAGCCCAAATTCTTTCATCCAATATTTTTTCAAAAATCTCAAGGCTCTAGAAAGAATAATCACATTCGGTAAAACCAATAAAAGTAAATATTCATAATTTTTGCCCATGTAAAGAAAAACAGTCACCAATTGTGCAAAGAAAAACATAAGCATAAAAGTATACTTAAATTTACTCGAAGGACTTTTTTTATTAAAATTGGCAAAATGGTCCATTACAGCATACAAAACGTATAAAGCAACGGGTAAAAGAAGATGTAACGGATAATAATCTTGCAAGAAAGAATCTTCTACATAAGGAATATAACTTTCGTCAAAATCATGATAACCAATAAGATACATCACGCCGAAATAAGTTCCAAAAACCAATGTATTCCCAAAAAATAATCTGAAAATATTCAACGAAATATGATCTGAAGTAGAAATAAGGTGAATCAACACGAAAATAAACATAGGCCATGTTGTAGGCAAAAACAAGAAATTCACCGCCAAAATTGCTCCAATGATCAGGTATGAATTTTTCCTTACTTCATCTTGATTGCTGGTCAATAAAACCATTACAAAAGAATTGGTAAAGAGTGACATCGCAATTCCTATGTCTAAACTTCCCGGATATAATGCAAATACAAAAAAAGTATACAGAAAAAGAGGAAGATGAGTATTGTAATTCAGACCGATAGCATTAAAAAGAAAATATCCTAACGCAAATCCACAAAACGTAATGATGCTAGAAAAAACACCTAATGTTTTGAAATCCAATATATTAAATGATATTATCAAAAGAAATAAAAAAAATATATAGACAGGAATCGAAAAAATATTGCTTTCTTTTGATAGTAATCTGAACATTTTTATTAATTTTGTGCAAAGTTAATTTAAAATAAGAAAAAAATGACGTCTTTTTGGTTATTCTTAAGTGATTTGTTCATATGGTCTTTCGGATTCTATGATTTCGCAGGAAACGTATTGAACTGGATTCTATTTATTGTAGCTAGTACTTTATTTTGCTATTGGTGTTATGTTTTAGTAACCACATTAGGGAATAATAAAGATAAAGAATATTATTCACCTACAGAAGGTAAATTCCCATACTACAACCCAGAATTACACACTAAAGAAGATTAATCAGATTTCTTAACAATATAAAATCCCGAAATTGTAAAATTTCGGGATTTTTTTATTCTTTTTTATTAAAAATTAATTGTGACAAGGAACTACTAAAACAGGAATAGGAGATTTTTTCGTGATATCTTTGGTAAGACTTCCTACGAAAACATCGTAAATGCCGCTTCTTCCATGGCTTCCCATGACGATGTAGTTGGCTTTTTTGTCTTTAGCATAATCTAAAATAATTTCAGCAGCGATGCCTTGTTTCAGCAAATGTTCACAAGCTACACCTTTTGCTTTTATTCTTTTTTCAATTTCATTCAACTCGGCGAGTTCTTCAGAAATTTCAGATTTTTCTATCTCTGGGAAATATTGAAATCCCATATCTCCTATAGCAAAACCTATATCTGCAGGAGCTACGTGTATTAAATAAATTTTTCCGGCTATTTCTTTTGCAAAATCTACAGCGCCTTCTACAAGAATATCAGTAGTGTCAGAAAAATCGATAGGTAAAATAATATTTTTCATGGCGTGTGTTTTTAATAACAGTACTAATTTACAATTTTTAAACGGGAAATAAAAGTTTTTAGAAATGATTTATTGTATGCGCAGACTATAAACTTTTTCGCCTTCTAGAAACATTTCTAGCTCATCGTTTTCTGATACCTTTCCTACACCTTTTGGCGTCCCTGTGAAAATTAAATCTCCCACTCTTAAAGTGAAGTATTGAGAGACAAAAGCAATAATATCATCTGGCGAAAACATCATCAGATTGGTATTTCCATCTTGTACGATTTCTTTATTTTTTTGAAGTTGAAAATTCAAATTTTTTAAATCAAAATTTTCTTTTGGGAAAAAATCAGAAACTACAGCGCTTCCGTCAAAACCTTTTGCCAATTCCCAAGGCAAACCTTTTCCTTTGAGCTGAAACTGTAAATCTCTCGCAGTAAAATCTATTCCGAGCGCAATTTCGTCATAATGTTTAGGTGCATTTTCTTTTTGGATATATTTTCCGCCTTTAGAAATTTTGAGCACTACTTCTAATTCATAATGCACATCATCAGAAAATTCTGGAATATAGAAATCACTGCCTTTTTTCAATACAGCAGTGTCAGGTTTCATGAAAATAACTGGATTTTCTGGAATTTCGTTTCCTAATTCTTTCGCGTGTTCTGCGTAATTTCTTCCTATGCAAATGATTTTCATTTTGTTAGATGTTAGATGTTGGGTGATGGATGTTTTTGCGTCGTTAAAATTTTTAAAAACGTTTAGCTAGTTGTCTAAAATTACAAAAATCTGCGTTCTCTGCGTAAATCTTTGCGCCATCGCGTGAAAAATTTTGTGAAAAATCTTAAAATTTACTTCTCAACTGAATTTTAGTCAAAACCTTTTTAGTGTAAAGTGGGAAATCAGCATTTTGAATCCAACCGAAATATCCTACATCTTTTGTGAAGACATCTTTCACTTTTTGACCTTTGTATTTTCCAAAAGTGAAAATTTCTTCATCTTTATCATCAAAGGCGATAAATCCTGCCAAATCTGCAAATTTATTATGGAATGAAAATTCGCTTAAAGCAGCAATATCATTTGGTAAATCTGCATATTTTTCGATTTGAGCATCCAACACTTCGAAGGTTGCCAATGTATCTGCTTCCGCAGAATGGGCATTTTCTAGAGATTTTCCGCAGTAAAATTGGTACGCTGCACTTAGATTTCTAGGTTCCATTTTGTGGAAAATGGTTTGAGCATCAATTGGTCTGTGTTTAGATAAATCAAAATCATAACCAGCTCTCAACAATTCCTCTGCTAAAAGTGGAATATCAAATCTATTCGAATTAAAACCTCCTAAATCAGAATCCTTAATCATGTCAATGATTTTCGGAGCCAGTTCTTTAAAAGTAGGAGAATCTTTTACGTCTTCATCAGAAATTCCGTGAACTGCGGTAGCTTCTGTAGGAATTGGCATTTCTGGATTTACATACCAAGTTTTACTTTCTCTAGAAGCATCTGGAAAAACTTTCAGAATGCAGATTTCTACAATTCTGTCTTTAGAAATATTGATTCCAGTTGTTTCTAAATCAAAGATACAGAGCGGTTTATGGAGTTTTAGATTCATAAAATTTATTTTGGTAGAGACAAGTCGTGACTTGTCCTTACATTTGTTTTTGAAAAATTAGGGAAACGATTATATAAAAAACGATAACCATCGGGATTCCCGCCAATCCTAAAATAGAAATTAGTAGAATTCCTCCCAAAAGTAAGATAAGTTTTGGGTAATTATCTTTCAGTTTCATTGATTTAAATTTGAGCGCAATCATTTTAATGGGACTGACAAGTAACCAACAGCTTGCTGCGATGAGTCCTACTAAAAATACAGGATTTTCAAACGTTCGCCAGAACATTCCTGTTTCTTGAAATGCGTAATACATTCCGAAAAGTAAAACCGTATTACTCGGTGTGTTGAGTCCTTTGAAATAATAACTTTGCTCTTCATCTAAATTAAAAATAGCCAATCTGAGACATGAAAATAAAGCCACGAAAAGTCCTAAATATTTCAACTGAAATGGCAATTCGAAATCCATAAATTGATTGCCGAAACCTTCTAGTGCTTTAAACATCGTTACGCCAGGCAAAAGTCCGAAACTTACCATGTCTGCTAGAGAATCTAATTGTGCGCCAAGATTAGAATTGGCTTTAAGCGCTCTTGCAACAAATCCGTCTAAAAAGTCTAAAACCAAAGAAATAATGATGCAAAGTGCGGCAACTTTATAATTTCCGTCTACTAAATTGATAACACCGATGCTTCCAGAAAATAAATTCCCGAGAGTGAAAGCATTGGCTAAATTATTTTTTATAAAATTCATGGCGTTTCGGTAAGCTTCAAATTTAACTTTCTTATTTGAAATATCACTCCAAAAAGTGAAAAAAATGCTGTAATCATTGTAAAAAGTAAAGACGCAGAAACTGAAATCTCTGGCTGAAAACTAAACCATTTAGAAGCTTGTAAAAAGAGCATTTCTCTCACTCCAATTCCTGCAAAAGAAATTAAACTGAGCACTGAACTTGCTAAAAATACTACTGCGTAAATAGTGAAATTGTCAGTTACATCTAAACTTTTTAATAAAAATATAAAACTGATGACTTGTAAAATTTGGACTAAAAATGAATAGGAAAAAGCTTTAAAAAAAACTGTGGTATAGATAGAAAAAAGCTTTTTAGTCAAAAAATAAGTGAAGAAAAATCCTACCACTAAAAGAACAAATAAGATGGGGAAGAATTTGGCTTCTAGCAAATTGAATGAAAATACTAAAATCAATACGCAGATTGCCAAAAGTCCGCTTAATCGGTCATTAAAAAGTGATGAGGTAATTTTTTTGGCACTCCAACCGAAATTTTTATTCAAAAGATAGACTTTGTAAGCGTCTCCACCAATTCCACCTGGAATGAAAAAATTATAGAACATTCCCAAAAAATAGAGTTCTAAATTGCTTCTGAAGCTCAAATGGAAATCATTGGCTTCAAAATAGAGTTCAAGTCTTTTGGTAGAAATAATTTGAGATGCCAAGAAAAGAATAGCAGCCATCACGAGATAAAAAACATTCGTTTTTGTCCATAAAACGGTTACTTCCCGAAAAGGAATTTTCTGAAAAACGAAATACAACAAAGCAATGCTAATGAAAATTTTAGCAAAGTTGATGAGTAGTTTTTTAAGATTGACTTTCTCCAAATGTTGTGATATTTCTGATGTTAAAAGGTCTTTTTTCTTGAGATTCGTAGTAGGTTTTCATCAACATGTCTACAATAATTCCTGTGGTGAAAAACTGAATGCCAATGAAAATAAGTAAAACACCTAGGATTAGTAAAGGTCTTCCGCCAATGTCATTTCCTAAAATTTTGAGCGCCAATAAATAAATATTAACCAAAACTCCCAATGTAAAAGTGAATAAACCGATATTTCCGAAAAGATAAATCGGTTTAGAAAGGTATTTTTTATTGAATAAAACCAAAAGCAAGTCATTAATCACCTTGAAAGTTCTGTTCATTCCGTATTTAGAAACGCCATGTTGTCTTGGGTGATGTTTTACGGGAATTTCTGTAATTTTAGCACCATTTAAATGCGCCATTAAACTAATAAATCTATGGTTTTCGCCGTATAGATTCAGTTCTTTTGCCGTTTCATTGGTGAAAACTTTCAGCGCACAACCTTGGTCAGAAATATTGAGTTTTGTAGATTTTTTGATGATGAAATTCGCAATTTTTGAAGGAATGGTTCTGATGGAAGAATCTTTTCTTTTTTGACGTTTCCCAACCACCAAATCGAATTTTCCATTTTCTAAAAGCTCTACCATTGCAGGGATATCTGAAGGATCGTTTTGCAAATCTCCATCAAGTGTAATCACGTAATCACCAGTTGCATAATCGAAACCAGCCATCATTGCAGAACTTTGTCCGTAATTTTTTTTGAGCTCAATCAACACTACATTTGGATGTTTTTTTTCTTTGATTTCTTGTATGGTTTTATCCGAAGAATTGTCGTCTATTAAGATGAGTTCGTAGTGATATCCATTCATAGCATCAGAAATTCTGTCGATTAAAATTCCTGCATTTCCTTCTTCGTTATACATAGGAATAACGAGAGAGTAGAATTTATTTTTATCCATTTTAGCGCTTGATTTGTTACCTTTGCAATGCAAATTTTTGCAAAAATACTAAAAAACCTGATTTTTATAATGAATCCAAATCAATTACTTTCTAGAAATCAAATCTTTTTTCTTTTTGTAGGCTTTATTTTGGTGTACTTAGTTGGGCTATTTATTCCACTCATGGAAAATGATTCTGCTCAACATGCTACAATGGCGATGAGAATGGCCAATTCTGGCAATTTTCTAGAAATTTATAAAGGAGATAATCCTTATCTAGACAAACCGCACTTGCATTTTTGGCTCGCAGCTTTATCGATGAAATTTTTTGGAATTAGTCATATTGCATATAGAATTCCAGCGATTTTATGCTTGTTTTTAGCCGCTTTTTCTGTAAAAAAGATAGCTGATTTATTGTATAAAAATGAAAATCTAAGTTATACCGCTTCATTGATATTTTTAGCGTCTCAAACCATTATTCTTTCTGCACACGATGTAAGAACAGATGCTGTTTTGACGGGTTTTATTGCACTTTCTGTTTGGCAGTTTTTAGCTTTTATCAAAACACAAAAAATTAACAATGTAGTTTTAGCAGGATTGTTCACTGCATTGGCTTTTTCTTCAAAAGGTTTGATGGCGATTGTGATTATAGGATTTTCGGTATTTTCTTATTTGCTGTATTCAAGAGAATGGCTGAAATTTTTTAATCTGAAAATAATTTTTGCCGCGCTCAGTTTCGGAGTGGGGATTTTACCGATTTTGTACGCATATTATCATCAATTTGGAAACGAAGGTGTAGAATTTATTTTGTTTAATCAAAGTGTAAATCGTTTACAGGCCAAAGGTTTTGAGCAAAATAGTCCTGATTATTCTTTCTTTTTTCACACATTGCTTTGGGCATTTTTACCTTTTTCAATCGCATTTTACACGGGTGTTTTCGAAAGAACTAAAAATTTGATTAAAGTAAGGTTTCAAAAAGTAGAAGGTGTAGAATTTTTAACTTTAGGCGGATTCTGGTTGGTGATGTTGGTATTTAGTTTTTCTAAATTTAAGTTGCCTCATTATTTAAACGGATTAATTCCCATTCTTTCTGTTTTTACCGCTTCTTATATTTTTGAAATTTTCGAAAAAAATCAATGGAAAAAAGCCAGAGTTTTTTGGGTGATTCAGTTGGTGGTGATTTCGATAAGTTTAGTAGGCGTTTTAATGCTCACATATTATTTTACAGGAATTCATGAAGTGATTTTATTTGTGGTAGGCTTGTTTTTTGTGGGAACTTTACTGCTTTACATTTTCAAAAAAGAAAATATGGTGAGAAGATGGGTTTGGGTCTCTTTGCTTTTTGCTATAACCATTAATATTTTTCTCAATTCGCAGTTTTATCCTGTTTTGACGCAATATCAAGGTGGTTTAAAAATGGCTCAATATTTTGAAAAAAATCAACTTTCAACCCAAAATCTATTCATGCCGAAAGATTACGAAATCTGGTCTTTTGATTTTTATACTCAACAAAACACACCTAGAAAAGAGGTTTCTCTGTTGAAAAAAGGGGATAGAGTTCTGGTATACGAAAATGATTTACAAAATATTACTCAACCGTATGAAATTCTCCATCAGGAAAAGCATTTTAAAATCACTAAACTTTCCCTAAAATTTCTGAATCCTAAAACCAGAAATGAAAAGTTGAAAAAGCTTTATTTATTAGAGATATTAAACTAGTGTTTAATTTTCTGAATTTTGGCACCTGCTTTGTTATTAGTATGATAAGAATAACAATAAATTTGTTGTTTAATAAAAAATATTTACTTTTAGCAAAAATTTAAAATTAGAAACATGAAAAAATTAGCATTCGCATTTTTCTCTTTATTCTTCAGTGTTCTTTCATATGCTCAAATAGAAGGGAAATGGAAAACAATTGATGATGAAACAGGGAAGCCTAAATCTATCGTAGAAATTTTCAAAAAATCAGACGGTAAATATTATGGCAAAATTGTACAATTATTACAAAAACCAGAAAATAACAACTGTGTAAAATGTACAGATGATAGAAAAAATAAGTCATTAGTTGGTTTAGAAATCATCAGAGGTTTAAAGAAAGATGGTTCAGAATTTACTGATGGAACCATTACAGATCCTAAAAAAGGAAAAACGTACAACTGTACAGTGACCAGAAGTGGTGATAAACTGAATGTAAGAGGTTACGTAGGAATCTCATTAATCGGTAGAAACCAAACTTGGCATAGAGTAGATTAATCTATTTTAGAGATAAAAACAAACGAGACACGTCCTAAAAGATGTGTCTTTTTTATTTGTTGACTAAAGTAATAATTGATACATAATAGTTTGATAAAAATTCCTTAAATTTGCAACTCAACAAATTAATCAAAATGAAAGAAGTACAATTTCGTGAGGCTATCTGTGAAGCAATGAGCGAAGAAATGCGTAAAGACGAATCGATATATCTCATTGGCGAAGAAGTAGCAGAATATAACGGAGCTTACAAAGCTTCAAAAGGAATGTTAGCAGAATTTGGTCCAAAAAGAGTAATAGATGCACCCATTGCAGAATTAGGTTTTGCTGGGATTTCTGTAGGAGCTGCAATGAACGGAAATAGACCTATAGTAGAGTTTATGACTTTTAACTTCTCTATGGTGGCTATTGACCAAATTATTTCTAATGCAGCGAAAATGTATCAAATGAGTGGTGGACAGTGGAATGTGCCAATCGTTTTTAGAGGGCCTACTGGTTCTGCAGGTCAGTTAGGAGCTACACACTCTCAAGCTTTTGAAAGTTGGTATGCAAACTGCCCAGGTCTTAAAGTAATTGTTCCTTCTAATCCATATGATGCAAAAGGATTACTGAAATCTGCAATTAGAGATAATGATCCTGTGATTTTCATGGAATCTGAACAGATGTACGGAGATAAAATGGAAATTCCAGAAGAAGAATACTATATCCCAATTGGTAAAGCTGATATCAAAAAAGAAGGTAAAGATGTGACTTTGGTTTCTTTTGGTAAAATCTTAAAATTAGCCATGCAAGCAGCAGCTGATTTAGAACAAGAAGGAATTTCTGTAGAAGTAATAGACTTAAGAACAATTCGTCCTTTAGATTATGAGACAGTTCTTAATTCTGTACAAAAAACCAATAGATTAGTAGTTTTAGAAGAAGCATGGCCATTTGGTTCTGTAGCTTCAGAAATTACATACATGGTTCAGCAAAAAGCATTTGATTATTTAGATGCACCAATTAAGAGAATTACAACTCCAGATGCACCTGCTCCATATTCAGCAGCGTTATTTGCAGAGTGGTTCCCGAAATTAGAAAAAGTAAAACAAGAGATTAAAAACGTTTTATACGTAAAATCTTAAAACTTTAATCATATTTTAAAAAAGCGCAATCATTTTTGGTTGCGCTTTTTTAATTTCATGTAAAATTTTCTTAGGAAAAAGTATTTCCTCTAGAAATTAGATTAAATTTGCATTTATTTTTAAACTTGAAAAATGTCAGACGTTTTAGCTGGAGGTCATCATTTTGACACCAAAAAATTAACTTTCATAGGTGTTTTAGTTTCATTAGGAATTGTCTTCGGAGATATTGGTACCTCACCACTCTATGTAATGAGCGCCATTATTAAATCTGGAAAAGAAGCCAAAATGATTTCTGAAGAATATATAGAAGGAGCACTTTCTTGTATTATTTGGACACTAACATTGCAAACTACCATTAAATATGTTCTTATTTCTCTAAGAGCAGATAATAAAGGTGAAGGTGGGATTCTAGCCCTATTTTCTTTGGTAAAAAGAATGAAAACGAAATGGTTGTATCTCGTTGCAATTGTAGGAGCGTCTGCATTAATTGCAGATGGAGTAATCACGCCTTCTCTTACGGTAATGGCTTCTATAGAAGGTCTTAAACAAATCAAAGGATTAGATTTAGGAATCAATTCTATTCTAGCAATGACGTCTGTAATTCTGGTCATTATTTTCGTTGTTCAGCAATTTGGAACCAGTTTTATTGGAAAGTTTTTCGGACCAGTAATGGTGATTTGGTTCTTGTTTTTAGGAGGATTTGGTGTAGTAAATTTATTAGAGCATCCAGAAATTCTAAAGTCTTTTAATCCTTATTACGCCTATAAATTAATTGTAACCTCACCGAGCGCGATTTTAATTTTAGGGGCGGTTTTTCTTTGTACTACAGGAGCAGAAGCTTTGTATTCAGATTTAGGACACTGCGGTTATAAAAATATCAGAGTAAGTTGGGTTTTTGTAAAAATCATGTTGATTTTAAACTATTTAGGTCAAGGTGCGTGGTTACTAAATAACTACGGAATGGTTTTCACAGGAACAAATCCTTTCTTCGGAATGTTACCACATTATTTAATTATTCCAGCAGTAATTTTAGCAACTGCAGCGGCAATTATTGCTTCTCAAGCATTGATTACAGGTTCGTTTACTATTTTTTCAGAAGCAATGTCTCTTAATTTTTGGCCATTCCAGCAGATTCAATATCCTTCTGGTTTAAAAGGTCAAATGTATATTCCAAGAATCAATTGGGGTTTACTTATTTTCTGTCTTATTGTAGTATTCTATTTCAAAGAATCTGTACATATGGAAGCAGCTTATGGTTTATCTATTACGGTTACCATGATGATGACTACCATTTTATTGATTGCATGGTTATGGAGAAATAGAGTGAATAAAATTTTTATAGCAATTTTTGCCTTGGTTTATTTGTCTATAGAAATAGGATTTTTCAGTGCTAATATCATTAAATTCTTCGAAGGTGGTTGGATTACCGTTTTCTTAGCAGGTTTCGTGGCAGTTTGTATGTATGCTTGGTATAATGGTAGAATGATTAAGCAGAATTTCATCAAGTTTGTAAAACTGAAAGATTATGTTTCTACCATCAAGGACATTAAACTAGATGAGTCTATTCCTAAATATGCGACCAATCTTGCTTTCTTAAGCCGTGCGAAAAGAGATGATGAGGTAGAATCTAAAATTATTTACTCCATCATGCGTTCTCAGCCAAAAAGAGCAGACCATTATTTTATTTTAAATATCATCAACCAAGAAGATCCTTTTACCTATAAATATTCTATTGATGAGGTAATGCCAGGAACGGTATATAAAATTAATTTCCTTTTAGGATTCAAAATTGATAGAAAAATCAATGATTATTTCAATCAAGTGTTGTTTGATATGATGAAAGAAGGCATTATTCCGGATAGAAGTAGTTACCCTTCTCTTAGAAATCATAATATTCCGCCAGATTTAAAATATGTGATTATTGACAATGTTTACATTAATGACTTCTTGTTGACGGTAAAACAAAAAATAACCTTGAATATCTATAATTTCGTGAAATATATCGGTAGTAGTGATTTCAAAGCGTATGGTTTGGCACCACATAATGTTTTGGTAGAATCTGTACCGCTTATCAATAACCCGATTAGAGAGAAAAAAATTGTTTTAGAAGAATTTAAACGTTACGATTCTTAATATAAAATGAAAACCTCAAGCAATTGAGGTTTTTAGATTTTGTCTCTCATTAAAATTTACCTTTTATTAGTTAAAAATTAATAAATTTGCTTTTCAATTAAAACAATGGAAGCTACTCAAAAAGAAAAAAATATAGGTGTAATAAAAGATGTTCTGAAGCAATATTTACAAGATAAAGCCTACAGAAACACTCCAGAAAGATATGCCATTTTAGAAGAAATTTATAATATGGATCATCACTTTAATGTAGATGATTTATATCTCATCATGATTAATAAAAAATATCATGTTTCTAAGGCAACCATCTATAATACTATAGAAATTTTTCTAGATGCAGGCTTGATTCGTAAACACCAGTTCGGCGAAAAGACACTTTCTTCCTCTTCTTATGAAAAATCTTATTTTGATAAGCAACATGACCATTTGGTGATTTACAAAGATGGCTCAGACAAAGAGATTGAAGAAATTATAGAATTTTGCGACCCTAGAATTCAGGGCATCAAACAATCTATCGAAGAAGCGTTTGGCGTGAAAATTGACAATCATTCATTATATTTTTACGGCCACAAAAAAAAATAATGAAAAAAATCCTTTTCGTACTCTTCATTTTTATTTATGCTTTAGGTTTTTCGCAGATTGATAAACTCAATTCCAAAGAACCTTTAGTAAAAGACCCTTATTTCAAAAAAGAAACCAATGTAGCGGTTCAGCCCGGTCAAAAAGTACGTTTCATTCACTCAGATTTATTCGAAAGAAAACAAGACATGTACGGAGGAAATCCTTTCTTCACAGGAAATGTACAATTCGAACACCAAGGTGCCATGTTGACGGCAGATCGAGTGATTTTTTACGAAAAAGAAAATTTCGCTAAAGCCATTGGAAACGTTTTGCTTGTTACTTCAGACGGAAACAGAATTACCTCAAATGAAATGGAGTATGACGGAAATACTCAACGAGGAATTGCCCGTGGAAAAGTGGTGCTTACTGATGCGAAACAAACCATTTCTACAGATGTTTTATATTATGATAGAGTAAAAAATACCGCTTATTTCAATTCTGGGGGAACCATTAATGATGGCAGAAATACTATGTGGACTCAGTCTGCTACTTATTTCATTGATTCTAAAACCAATGAATTTACCAATAATTACACTATTGATAATGCCCAATATAGAGTAGAAGGAAAAAATATAAAACATTATCAAAATACCAATATTGCAGAATTTTTCGGGCCTACAACCATTATCAATAAAGAAAAACCTTCTAATTACGTCTACACGGAAAACGGAAAGTATCTCATGAACGAAAAACAAGTGTATCTCAATAAAAATTCTAGAATT
The DNA here is from genome assembly GCF_003860565.1 of Cloacibacterium normanense. Taxonomy (NCBI): domain Bacteria; kingdom Pseudomonadati; phylum Bacteroidota; class Flavobacteriia; order Flavobacteriales; family Weeksellaceae; genus Cloacibacterium; species Cloacibacterium normanense. Next base: position 1,933,540 of record NZ_CP034157.1, on the reverse strand, counting down.
TATTACAATGGTAAAATTCTGAAAGGAGATAAAATGTTTTTTAATCAACTCACAGGTTTTGGTAAAGCAGAAGGAAATGTAAGATTAGATGACCCGAAAGAAAATCGTTACATCATAGGTGGTTATGGAGAAATCTACGAAAAAATAGATTCGGCAATGATTACCCAAAAACCTTATGCGGTGAAAATTATGAATCAAGATACAGCTTACATCGCTGCAGAAAGATTTTTAAGTTACCAAAAATTAGATTCTACCCAAAAGAAAAAAAGTTTCCTTCGTGGATATAAAAAAGTAAGATTGTTCATGACCAAAGCGCAAGGTAGAGCAGATTCTTTGAGTTTTAATGAAACGGATGGTATTCTTCACCTTAATGTGAAACCTCTTTTCTGGAGTGGAGAAAAACAAATTTCTGGAGACAAAATTGAAGCATATTTCAACACAACGGAACAAAATATAGACTCTCTAAAAGTCATTGGAAATGCATTTGCAATTTCTAAAGCAGATTCTCTCACGTTGAAAGATGAGTTCAACCAAGTGAAAGGGAATTTAATGACCATTTTTTATCAAAACAACGAAATTAAAATTGCCAAAGTAACAGGAAACGCTCAAGCCATTACTTATGCAGATTCTGAAGATGCAAAGACAAAACAGCTAGACAGAATTGGTATTGCGCTTTCTACTTGTGGACAAATTGAAGCACTTTTTGAAGAAAGAAAAATTCAGATTATTTCTTGTAACATTGGAGCTAATTCTGATATTTATCCGATGAGTATGATTGCTCCAGATAAACGAAAATTCACAGATTTTAATTGGAATACCAAAGACCGACCACGGAAATGGGAAGATATTTTCCTCGATACACCTAATTACGAAGAAGTGAAATACGAAACAGATGATACGCTGTACCAAAAAGCGGAAGAACTTCGTAAAAAAGAAGAAGCCAAGAAAAAACCAAAAACCATCAAAAGAGATAGAAAATTATAAATCAATAGAGTCGGACTTTAGTCCGACTTTTTATTTTTGAAATCAATTTTTACTTTAACCAAAAACTGTTAATTAAAATAAGAGGTCACAACTTAGTTACATATCGGCAAAACTTTAATCTCTCGCTGATTACGCAAATTTTGCAGATAAAAATTCAGCATCTATTCATCTGCTGAATCAGCTCAATCTGCGAGAGTAAAAAAACGGAAAAACCTTTAAATTTAGAATTTGGAAATATGAAATTATCTTGTGATTTCTGTAAAAAATTTTTCAAAAACTTCCATCTTTCAACTTTTATCTTCTTTATCTTTGCAAAATGAAACAAGAATTTTTCAAATATCAAGCACAAACTACACCTTATGCAGCAGGTTTCGAAGTAGAAAAAGCAGAAGGAAGTTATATTTATGGAAAAGATGGTAGAGCTTATTTAGATTTTGTAGCAGGAGTTTCTGCCAATACTTTGGGGCATTCTCATCCTAAAGTGGTGAATGCAATTAAAGAACAGGCAGATAAATATCTTCACGTAATGGTTTACGGAGAATATGCACAAGAAAAACCAGTGGAATTGTGTAAACTTCTTGCAGAAGCGACTCCAGAACCTTTGGAAGTTACCTATTTGGTAAATTCTGGTGCAGAAGCGATTGATGGAGCACTGAAATTAGCAAAAAGATATACAGGAAGAGAAGAAATTATTTCCATGAAAAATTCTTACCATGGCAATACGCATGGTGCTTTGTCGGTTTCGGGAAATGAGTTTCACAAGAGAGAATTTCGTCCTTTATTGCCAATGATTTCTTTCATTGAATTTAATAACGAAGAAGAATTTTCTAAAATTACCGAAAAAACAGCTTGTGTAATTGCAGAAACGATTCAAGGAGCAGCTGGTTTTTTGACACCTTCTCAAAATTATTTTAAAAATTTGAAAAAAAGATGTGAGGAAGTTGGAGCTTTATTAATTCTAGACGAAATTCAGCCGGGTTTTGGGAGAACAGGAAAATTATTTTCTTTTGAACATTATGATATGGTTCCAGATATTCTCGTGATGGGAAAAGGAATGGGAGGCGGAGTTCCAGTTGGGGCATTTATGAGCTCTGCAGAAATAATGAAATCTCTGCAGCATTCTCCTAAATTGGGACATATTACTACTTTTGGAGGAAATCCTTTGATTGCAGCTGCGAGTTATGCAACTTTAAAAGAAGTTTTAGAGAGTGGTTTAATGAATGAAGTAGAAGAAAAAGAAAAACTGTTCAGAGAATTGTTGGTTCACCCAAAAATTAAAAAAGTAAACGGAAGAGGTTTAATGCTCGCAGTAGAATTAGAATCTCCAGAATATACATTAGACGTAGCGAAGCGCTGTATGGAAAAAGAACTCATTGTTTTTTGGCAACTCTACCGAAATGAATTTATGAGGATTTCTCCACCGTTAACCATTAGCAAAGAAGAGATTAAAAAGGGCTGCGAAATTATTTTAGAAGCTTTAAATGAGAAATAAACAAAAAAAGGGGTTTTAAATTTTTAAAACTCTTTTTTTTATGTGAAAACTCATATAAAAATTATTGATTTTATCGAAAAATAGTTGCAGATATATAAAATTAATTTATATATTGCGACACCAAAAATGGTAAAAATATGACGAAACATAAGGTACAGTTTGAATATACAATGCATTGTCTTTCAGAGATTTTGTATGAATATATGGCAACTGCAGAAGGCCTTTCAGAATGGTTTGCAGATGAAGTAGTAGAAAGAGGTGATGACTTTTATTTCAGTTGGAATGGTGGTCCCGCAGAAAAAGCGACATTAATCAGATATAAACCTGAATCTTTTGTGCGTTTCCGTTGGGAAGAAGACGAAGGAACAAAATATTTCTTCGAAATGACTATTGTCATTGATGAAATTACCAATGATCTTTCTCTGAATATCACAGATTTCTGCGAAAAAGGAGATGAAGAGGAAACCAGATTATATTGGGATAATCTCATCGAAAATCTACAAATCAAACTAGGCGCGGCTTAATCTTTCAACCCAAGTAAAAAGATTGATAATTGAAATTTCAGTTATCATTTTTTTTGCAATTTTCATAACTAAAAATCATTACAACATGATTTATCTAAACGGACAAAAAACACAAGAAATAGTACTTCAGAATAATGCTTTTTTAAATGGTGATGCCGTAAAAGTTCATTTTTTTGTTAAGAATCATCAGTTGATTATGGCAGAAGAATGCTACTTTTTTTTGATGGCTTCTATGCGAAAAATGAGAATGAATATTCCGCTTTCTTTTACGCTTGAATTTTTCACAGAAACCTTTAATAAAGCCATTTCTGAAAATAATTTAGAACTGGGAGTGATTACTTTTATGGCGTTTAGAAACAGAGAAGATGTGCTTTCTTCTAGAACGCCAGTGCAATATTATTTTGAGTTGAATGCAGATGTAGATGTACTGTCTATTCATAAAAATATTGAAATAGATTTGCTTAAAGAAATTTCAGTAAATACCAATATTTTGAGCAATATCAGAACACATTCGCCAGAAAATATTTATGCAGAAATCTACGCTGCAGAAAATGATTTAGACGATGTAATTTTGCTCAATCCAGATAAAAGAGTAGCGAGAACCATCTCTGGAAATCTCTTGTTGCTGGAAGAAAATACGATTAAAATTCCGAAACAATCAGAAGGTGCTTATATTTCTCCGTTAATGGAAAATTTCGTGACTTTCCTTCATAAAAATGCTTTTGTGATGATAGAAGAAGCAGAATTAAGTGCTTTCGAAACACAAAAAGCAGAAGAAATTCTCGTAATTTCTGATGATAAAGGAGTTTTCTCGGTATCAAAAATTAGAAATAAAGAATTTGGCAACGAAAGATTCTCTGCAATGGTAGAATCTTGGAGCAATAGTTTCGCTTAAAATTGACGAACTCGGCAATCAACCTTTTTTGGAGTCAATTACCGAGTTCTTTTATTGAGAGTTTACATAAAAACTTAGTTTAAGCGATAATTATTTCTAAAAGAAATCCTAAATTTTTGTTAAAACTTTTTTCTGTTAATTCAAACTCACATCTTCTGGAGAATTGGCCCAAAGCAAATAATCTCCGCCTAGATTTTGCATGATTTTTTTCCAGAGGGTATGATCATTGGGTGAGGTGTAATCCAATTGAAAAAGATCTACTACCGTCCACATTTTATTTTGAACTTCTTGGTCTAATTGATAAGGACTCCATCCAGAATAACCTGTGAATATTTTGAGTTCTTCTTTGCTGATGTCTTGGTTCACCATAGCAGAAACGATTTCTTCTTGCTGTTCGGTGAGATAGAAATTTTCATCTATTGGCAAATATTCAGAAGTGATAGGTTTCCCTTTAACCAAAAAAAATACTCGGTCATTTTCTACGGGCCCACCTTCATAAACGTCAATTTCATGTCCTAATAAATGCTTCATATTTTCGCTCAAGAAGTAATTTTTTTTATTTAAAATAAATCCAAAAGCACCATGAGCATCATGCTCTATAATTAAAACTACGGAGCGAGAAAATATGTCACCCGAAATATCAGGTGTAGAAATTAAAATTTTACCTTTGTAAGAATTATTCATTACTCAAATTTAAAAAAAATTTTTGATGGAAAATCTTCATGATAAAAGAAAAGTATACGATAAGTCACAATTATTAGAAAGTGAAATTAAAGAAAATCCTATCGAAATGTTTAGAGATTGGTTTCTAGATGCAGAAGAAAGTCCTTCTGTTTCTGAAGCGAATGCGATGGCGATTTCTACGGTAGATGAGGATGGTTGCCCTAGAACCAGAATGGTTTTACTAAAGGCTTATACTTGGGAAGGTTTTATTTTTTACACCAATTATGATAGCAAAAAAGGAAAGGCTCTTCAAAAAAATAATAAGGCTTGTCTTCACTTTTTTTGGCCAGGTTTAGAAAGGCAGATTATCATAAAAGCGGATTTGGAAAAAGTGGCCGAGAATTTAAGTGATGGCTATTTCGGTTCAAGACCAAGAGGAAGTCAGTTAGGTGCAGTAGTTTCTCCACAGAGCTCTGTAATTCCTAATCGTGAATATTTAGAAGATAAATTGGCAGCATTAGAAAAAGAATACGAAGGAAAAGAAATTCCAAGACCTAAAAACTGGGGAGGATTCATCGCAAAACCTTATCAGATAGAGTTTTGGCAAGGAAGACCTAACCGTTTGCATGATAGAATTATCTATGAGCTTGATGAAAATTTCGATTGGAAAATCTCAAGATTAGCTCCATAAGAAAAGCCTCACCGAAAGGTGAGGCTTAATTCTTTTGAATAATTTGAATTATTTCTTTTTAGCGCCAGAAACAGCAGCAGCTAAATCAGCACCAGCTTTGAATTTTGCAACTTTTTTAGCAGCAATTTTGATTGGTTTTTTAGTTGCAGGGTTAATACCTTGTCTTGCAGCTCTTTCAGCTACTGAGAAAGTACCAAAACCAACTAAAGCAACTTTACCATCTTTTTTCTTAAGAGTAGCAGTTACGTTAGCAACGAAAGACTCAAGAGCAGCTTTAGCAGCAACTTTAGTAATACCGGCATCTTTTGCCATTGCGTCGATTAATTCAGACTTGTTCATAGTTATAAATATTAATTGTTAATTTGTTACGTAAGACAAATATATAACAATTTTCATATTGTGCAAATTTTTTTCACAATATTAATAATAATTATAGTTTTTTCTATAAATTAACGAGAAAATGATAATTGTTATCTATTACACAGAATAGGCTTTTCCGAGCATTGAAATTCTTTTTATATGCTTTGAATAGAGTGTTTTTTAAATAAGCGTTTAATGAATTTCTAAATTATGAATTTGTTAATTTTATATTTTTTTTACTCTTTTTTGTAATTAAATATAATGTTTAACTTGTTTATCTGCTAAAATGTCTTTTTTTAAAGGGAATTTGGCGAAATATTATATTTGTTTAAATCTCAGATAATTCTTTACTAATCAATTAATTTATTTTAAATTTGTGCCATGTTAATAGAAGTTTTTAAATCAAAAATTCATCGTGTTACGGTTACTGCTTCTGACCTTAATTACATCGGCAGTATTACAGTAGACGAAGACCTTATTGATGCCGCAGGTTTAGTGGTAGGAGAGAGAGTTTACATCGTAAATGTAAATAATGGCGAACGTTTTGATACTTATGTTATAAAAGGTAAAAGAAAATCTGGTGAAATTTGTCTCAACGGACCAGCCGCTAGAAAAGTGCAAAAAGGAGATGTAATCATCATTATTTCTTACGCGCAAATGTCTGTAGAGGAAGCACAAAACTTCCAGCCAAAAATTATTTTCCCAGACGAAAAAACCAATCTTCTTACTTAATCGCTATTCTTTTGGAAAATCAAAAAAAATCATCGTCTCTTAAAACAGTTTCTACGATACTGGTATCTATTGCTTTTGCAGCCCTTTTTATGTGGTTCGCATTAAAAGGATTAGATTTTACAAATATCAAAGCCTCTTTAGCTAAAGCCAATTATCTTTGGGTTTTTGCCGCTATGATTTTCGGGTTATTAGCCTATTGGTTCAGAGCGGTTCGTTGGAATTTACTTTTAGAACCTATGGGTTACCAAATTTCTAATTCTAATTCATTGTGGACGATTTCTTTCGGGTATCTCATGAATCTTACCATTCCTAGAAGTGGTGAATTAGCGCGTTCTACTGCTTTATATGGCGTAGAAAAAGTACCGGTAGATAAATCTTTCGGAACCATCATTTTAGAAAGAGTAGTAGATTTATTCTGTATGTTAGGATTTTTGGTTCTTACAGTGGTTTTTAAAGAAGACGCTATTGTTACTTTTTACCAAAAATCAGGGATTAAAGTAAATCCTACCTATATCATTGGTGGAATCGCAGTTTTGGTTATAGGAACTTTCATTTTTTTTAAATTCAAAGACAAGTTTACCCATCTTCCTCTCATTGGAAAAGTGATTGAATTTGTAGAAGGGATTTTTCATGGATTAACTACCATTTTCAAACTCAAGCAAAAAGGTAAATTTATTATATTATCTATCGCGATTTGGGTTGCTTATTATTTGGCAGCGTATTTAGTGTGTTTTGCATTGCCAGAAACTTCAGGTTTTACATTTGCAGACGGATTTTTCTTAATTGTAGTAGGAACATTAGGAATGATGGTTCCCGCTTCTGGAGGAATTGGAGCATTTCACCTTGCCATGAAACTAGGTATTTCTGCCCTATTTCTTTCTATGGGAAAAGATGCTAAATTGGGAGGTGAAGTAGGATTAAGCTATGCTTTTATTTCTCATACCATGCAATTGGTGATTATGCTTGTGATGGGACTTATTTCTATTCCTATGCTTGCAAAAGCAAGAAATGAAGCGGTGAAATCAAAAGAAATATCACATTAATTGATAGAAAAGAACTTTTTTTGTCGAATTCTAAAGAATTAATTTTTTTGAAAGATTTATTGGTTCAATTTAGATAAGAGTTTAAAAAAAAAAAACAGGTCAATTTGGCAGTTAAAAGTTTTGTTTTCTCCAAAGGCAAGAAAATTGACACCAATAGAATAAAAAGAGAGCATTCTCTAAAAAATAAAATATTATGACAATAGACAACCAACAAGTAGTTGCACTCAACTACGTTCTTCACACAGATGGAGAGAATAACGAAAAAGTTCTTGTAGAAAAATCAGATGCGGGAAATCCGCTTACTTTTTTATATGGAGTAGGAATGATGATTCCAAAATTTGAAGAAAGCATCAAAGGATTAACATCTGGCGATAAAGCTTCTTTCACAATTTTACCAGCAGAAGGTTACGGCGAAAGAAATCCTCAAGCAGTAGCACAATTGCCTTTAGAAATGTTCAATGAATCAGGAATGCCACCAGTAGGTGCAATTCTTCCACTTTCAGACAATCAAGGAAATAATTTCCAAGCAGTAGTGGTAGAAGTTACTCCAGAAGTGGTAGTAGCAGACCTTAATCACCCAATGGCTGGAAAAACTTTATATTTCGATGTAGAAATCGTAGATCATAGAGAAGCTACTGAAGAAGAACTAGCGCATGGACATGCACACGGAATTGATGGTAACTCTGGTCACTAATTTCTAATCTATTTTTGAAATTATACTTTAAAATAAATTTTTAAAATAAAAAATCCCGAAATTTTGGACTGCCCCCAAAAAGTTAGACACTTTTTAGGGGTATTTTTTATGGGAAAAAGTAAATATTCATTAGACTTTAAATTAAAAGCTATAAAGAGATATCACAAAGGGGATATTGGAACAGACGATTTAGGAAAACGCATTGGAGTTTGTGGTTCATTGGTTCGTAAATGGATAAAATTTTATGAACTTTATGGAGTTTCAGGACTTGTTCGGCTTTCCAATACGCATTACACAAAAGATTTTAAATTAAAGATTTTATCAGTAATTGAGAAAGAGAATTTAAGTTTAAAAGAAGCGTCGAGAAGGTTTAATATTCCTGCGGAGTCCAGTATTCTTAGTTGGCAGCGTAATTACAAAAAAAATGGTATTTTAGGTTTAGAAAACAGACCCAAAGGAAGACCTAAAACCATGAGTAATTACAAGCGAAAAAAAAAGAAAACAGGCAAGCCCTTAACAAGGGAGGAAGAACTGTTGGAGAGGATTTATTATTTAGAAGCCCAGAACGCCATTTTAAAAAAGTTAGACGCCTTAATTCAGGAAAGGAAAAATCCAAAGCCATCGAAGAGTTAAGGCAGGACTTTGATTTAGCAGTACTACTGCATTGTACATCGATGGCAAGAAGCAGTTTTTATTACTATCAAAAACGCTTTCAAATGAAAGATAAATATGCGGAAATAAAAGAAATGATTAAGCAGATTTATCATCGTCACAAAGGAAGGTTGGGCTATAGAAGAATTACTTTGCTTTTGAAAGAAAAAGGAATTTTGATTAATCACAAAACTGTTTTACGACTTATGAAAATATTAGGTTTAAAGAGTATTATCCGAGTGAAGAAATATAAATCTTACAAGGGAGAGCAAGGGAAAATTGCGCCCAATGTTCTACAGAGGAATTTCAAATCGGACGCTCCTAATCAGAAATGGGCAACCGATGTTACAGAGTTTAATGTATCGGGTAATAAACTTTACCTATCTCCAATCATCGATTTATTTAATGGTGAAATTGTCAGTTTTGACTTATCTGAAAGACCTGTGTTTAGCCAAATCATCAGAATGCTAAAGAAATCATTCAGAAAAGTAAAATCTACACAGAACATCATTCTACATTCTGATCAAGGTTGGCAATATCAAATGAAACATTACCAAAACTTGTTAAAAGAAAAAGGTATTATTCAAAGTATGTCCCGAAAAGGAAACTGTTTGGACAATGCGGTGATAGAAAACTTTTTTGGAACGATAAAATCAGAAATGTTTTATACCAGAAAGTTTGGTTCCATTCAGGAACTTAAGATCGAAATAGTGAAGTACATTCACTATTACAACAATGATAGAATAAGACTCAATCTCAAAGGAAAGAGTCCGGTACAGTACCGAACTCTTTCCTTTGAGAATATTGTTTAATTTTGTCTAAACTTTTGGGTGCAGTCTATTTTCGGGATTTTATTTTATAACATGGAACAGAATTCTAAAGATCCTTTACATGGGAAAAGATTAGATGCCATTCTGGAAGAATTGGTAGACTATTATCATGGTTTCGAAGAACTAGGAAAACAAATAAACATCCGTTGTTTCAACGAAAATCCAAGCATCAATTCTTCGCTTAAATTCTTACGAAAAACAGATTGGGCAAGGAAAAAAGTAGAAAGCCTTTATCTCTATGTTTTAAGACAAAAGAAGAAAAAAGGTTTACTTTAATCTAAAAATTTTCCCGAAACATAATACCATTTTTTATCTACCTTTTTAAAAGTGGATAACTCATGATGAATGTTTTCTTTCCCGAATTTATCTGTGAAATAGGCTTTAAATTCTACTTCTTTTTCGCTGGAATTGATGATTTCCAGTTTTGTCCAAGTGTTTTCTTTTCCCCAAGCTTCCAATTCACTTTTGTCATGGAATTTTCTTTTGCTGGGCAATGTGGTTTGCCATAAATATTCACCATTCGGAATGGCAAATGCAGCATAACGAGAACGCATCAGTTCTTCCGCAGTTTTTGGAAATTCCTTTTTAGAATGAAACGGTTCGCAACATTCTTCGTATAATTTTCCTGAACAACAAGGGCAAAGATTTTTCAAATTTTAGATTTTAGATTGGTTGTCATTTTCAATTTTCAACTTTCCATTTTCCATTAACCAAAAGCTCTCTTCAACAAACTTTCTACTTTCGGCTCACTTCCTCTGAAATTTTTATACAATTCCATTGGGTCTTTTGTTCCGCCACTAGAAAGTAAAACTTTGTATTTTGCTGCAATTTCAGGATTGAAAATTCCATTTTCTTTGAAATATTGAAAAGCATCTGCATCTAAAACTTCTGCCCATTTGTAAGAATAATATCCAGCCGAATATCCTCCTTGGAAAATATGTGAAAAACTTGTGCTAACAGCTGTTTCTGATAGAGTAGGATAAACTTGAGTCGCTTTGATGGTTTCGGTTTCAAAGGTTTTTACATCTTCTACTTTTACGTTTTCGGCGTGATAAGACATGTCCAAAATTCCGAAACTGAGTTGTCTCAAGGTTTGATAGCCTTCCATAAAGTTTTTAGAATCTTCTATTTTCTGAATTTTTTCATCTGGTAAAACTTCACCCGTTTGATAATGTTTTGCAAATGTTTTTAAGAATTCTGGTTCGTAACAGTAATTTTCTAAAAATTGAGAAGGCAATTCTACGAAATCCCATTTTACAGAAGTTCCAGAAAGATTTGGATACTGAGTGTTTGCCAAAACACCATGTAAAGCATGCCCAAATTCATGAAAAAGTGTGGTTACTTCATTGAAGGTCAATAAACTTGGTGTTTCTGAGGTAGGTTTGGTAAAATTACAAACTACAGAAATATGCGGTCTGTGGTTTTCACCATTTTTGATGTATTGATTTTTAAAACTCGTCATCCATGCTCCCGCTCTTTTTCCCTTTCTTGGATGATAATCGGCATAAAGCAACGCTTTAAAATTTTCACCTTCATAGATTTCGTACGTTTTTACATCAGCGTGATATTTTTGAATATCAGCAGTTTCTACAAATTCTAACCCGAAAAGTTTTCCAGCTAACCCGAAAACTGCTTCTTGTACTTTGTCTAACTGGAAATAAGGTTTCAATTCTTCATCATTGAAATCAAATTTTTGTTTTCTGAGTTTTTCGGCATAATAAGCGTGGTCATAACTTTGCATTTCTGTAATTCCATTAGCTTTTGCTAAAACGGAAAGCTCTTCCACATCTTTTTGAGCAAAAGGTTTTGCTTTAGTCAATAATTCGTTCAAAAATTCTAACACTTTCTGCGGAGATTTTGCCATTCTTTCTTCTAAAACATAATCTGCAAAAGATTTGTAGCCTAACAATTGCGCTTTTTCTTGACGAAGTTGTACCAATTCTTTGATGAGATTTTGGTTGTCAAATTCACCGCCGTCAAAAGATTTTTTTCCGTTTGCAATTGCCAATTCCTTTCTCAACTCACGATTTTCCGCATAAGTAAGAACGGGTAATAAACTCGGGAATTGTAGCGTAATCACATAACCTTCTAGATTTCTTTCTTTTGCTTCTTCTTCATACTGCGCAAGAATAGCCTCTGGAATTCCAGCCAAATCATCTTTGTTGGTCAAGTGTTTATAATATTGATTGGTCGCTGCCAAAACGTTTTGTCCGAATTGCAAAGATTTTTTAGAAAGCTCAATATTAATATTTTTGAGTTGTTCTTTTTTCTCGTCATTCAGCAATGCACCGTTTCTTACAAAACCTTTGTAGGTTTCTTCTAGAAGCATTTTTTGCTCTTCGTTAAGCGAATAATGGTCTTTTTCGTCGTAAACTTTTTTAATTCTTGAAAAAAGTTGTTCATTTTGCGAAATTTTAGAAGCAAATTCAGTCAATAAAGGCGAAACTTCTTGTGCGATTTGTTGAATTTCGTCATTGGTTTCGGCAGAATTTAGATTAAAGAAAATATTAGAAACCACATCTAATTGTTCGCCTGAATAAGCCAATGCTTCGATGGTGTTTTCGAAAGTAGGCGTTTCAGGATTTTGAGTGATTTCTTGTATTTCTTGCAAAGATTGGTCTATCAGTTCTTTGAATGCAGGTAAGTAATGTTCTTCTTTTATTTCTGCAAATGGAGCTGAATTATATTTAGTATTGAAGGATTGTAAAAGTGGATTTGTCATTGTCTGTTAAAATTTTGGACTGTAAATTTAGTTAAATTAAAAATATTTATCTTTAAGGAATCACAAAATAAACATTATAACACTTTGAAAAAGTTTTTAAAAATCCTTTTGGTAGTTCTAGCCGTTTTGGTAATTGCCATGTTTGTCATTGGTGAAAAATACCATTATGAAAAATCGATTGTCATTAATGCTCCGGCAGAAAAAGTGTATTCACATCTCAATTCTATGAAAGCATTTAATGAATGGAATCCTTGGATGAAATTAGACCCGCAGTTGCAATCTACCTATTCTGGAGTTTCTGGTCAGATTGGTGATCAACATTGCTGGAAAAGTGATAAAAAAGATGTAGGAAATGGTTGCCAAGAAATCACAGCACTTATTCCAAATCAGAAACAAAGCACTAAGATGGCTTTTGAAGGTCAAGGTGAAGCCACTTCTGATATTGTATTGACACAAGAAGGAAATGCTACAAAAGTGGTTTGGACGCTAGATGCAGAAAAGGAATATCCTTCTAATCTTATGAAGCCAATGATGGATTACTGGATGGGTAAATCGTATGAAGAAGGGCTCCAAAATTTGAAAAAACTTTCAGAAAAACCTTAATGTAAAAATTTTAGAAATATTAAAAACGGGAAATTTCCCGTTTTTTTATTTTTCGGTATTTCAAAAGAGAATTTTATCTTCGCTGAATATTTTAATGAAGATGTTGGTCAAAGATTATGATAAAACTGCACTGAGGAATTTTGTGAAAGACACGATTTTTGGGAAGATAAAAACGCTGGAGTTTTATCTCAACTTTACTTTGGAAGCAACGAGAGAAGTAAAGAAAACGTCTAAATATGATTCGATAAGAGAAGAAATGCAAGAAGAAATTTATCACTTAGATAAACAAATGTTTGCGCTCAAAACCATGCAAAAGAAGATGAATCAGGTGCTTCATCATTCTTCGGATAGAGTAAAACTCGGTTCGCTGGTCATTACCAATAAAGCCAGATTTTATCTTTCGGTTTCTCTGGGCGAGTTTTTTTATGAAGGCGATCGGTTTTATGCGATTTCCGAAGAAAGTCCGATGGCGAAAATCATGCTCGGTAAAACCGAAGGCGAAGAATTTGTTCTCAATAGAATTCACCAAAAAATTGAAAAAATTATTTAATTAATTTTGTCAAATATCAATAAGAGCGGACTTTAGTCCGCTTAGTAATAATCAATCATTCCATTTGGCTTTAGCCAAAACTTAATAGCTTTAAAAAAAAATGAACAATTCAGAAATTTTAAAACAAATCATAGAAAGCAGAAAAAGTACGTATCCCAAAGATTATACTGGCGAAGAAATTTCTCAGGAAATCTTAGATGAAATCTTAAGTTCTGCACAGTTTGCGCCCAATCATAAGAAAACAAAACCTTGGAGATTCCGTATTTTTAGAGGAGAAGAAAAGCAGCAACTGGCAAAAGAAATTCAGAAAATTTATAAAGAAACGACGCCAGAACACTTGTTTTTAGAGAAAAAATATCTTGATTTTGCTGAAAAAATTGCCAAAACAGATACAGTTGTTACCATTTCTGTAAATTTCAGTGGTCTGCTTCCAGAATGGGAAGAAATTGCAGCCACTTCGATGGCGGTTCAGAATATGTATTTAACCTGTACGGCAAATCAAATAGGTTGTTATTGGAGTTCTCACACAGTAATAAATCATCTCGGAGAGTTTCTGAATTTAGAAGAAAATCAACGTTGTCTTGGATTTTTTTATTTAGGGAAAATTTAAGTTCCACCTTCCAATAACAAACGCTGGGCAAATTTTTTTTTAAAACAAAATATTTTACTATCTTTGCACACTTAAAAATATTAACAGGGACGAGTTCCCATAAATTCACAACAATATGTCAGTAAAAATTAGATTACAAAGACACGGTAAAAAAGGAAAACCTTTTTTCCACATCGTAGTAGCAGATGCTAGAGCAAGAAGAGATGGTAGATTCATCGAGAAATTAGGAATTTACAATCCAATTACTAACCCTGCAACAATTGAACTAGATGTAGATTCAGCTGTTAAATGGTTAAACAATGGTGCTCAACCAACTGATACTGCTAGAGCTATCCTTTCTTACAAAGGTGCTTTATACAAAAAACACTTACAAGGTGGTGTAGCAAAAGGTGCTTTCGACGAAGCTGAAGCTGAAAAAAGATTCAACGCTTGGTTAGAAGCTAAAGAAGCTGCTGTAAATGCTAAAAAAGACGGTTTAACTCAGTCTAAAGAAGCTGCTAAAAAAGCTGCTCTAGAAGCTGAAGCTAAAGTAAACGAAGCTAGAATTGCTGCTGCTGCTCAAGCAGAAGCTGATGCTAAAGCTGCTGAAGAAGCTGCAAACGCAGAACCTGTAGCTGAAGAAACTACTGAAGAAACTCCAGCTGCTGAAGCTGAAGGAACTGAAGCAGAAGCATAACAATTTTAGAAATAAAATGTACTAAAGACGCAATTTATTGCGTCTTTATTCTTTTAAAACAAAGTATATTTGCATCATAAAACCAAATAAAATTCTTTTGGTTTTTAAAATTTAAAAATATCAACCCATGAAAAAAGAAGATTGCTATTTTTTAGGAAAAATTACCAGAAAACACGGTCTAAAGGGAAATGTAATCATAAAACTAGATACAGACCAACCAGAATTATACCATAAACTGGAAGGGATTTTTGTGGAAGTGAACGGACTTCTCGTGCCTTTTTTTGTGGAAAAGCAACAATGGGGAAATGATAACTCTAAAATCATTACTTTCAAGAATTCTTCTGAACAATTGGTAGAACAATCTATTGGAAAGAATGTTTTTTTACCACTTTCTACCTTGCCTAAACTTTCAGGAAATCAATTTTATTATCACGAAGTCATTGGGTATGAAATCAGAGAAGAAGATGGAAAATCTTGCGGAAACATTGTAGAAATAAACGACCAAACTGCACAGCATTACTTTATTCTAAAATTAGCAGACAAAGAAATCATCATTCCGATTATTAAAGGTTGGATTCTAGAAGTAAACCGTGAAGAAAAATTTATCAAAATGCAATTGCCAGAAGGTTTGATGGATGTTTTCTTAACGCCATCCAAGAATGACGAGCAATAAAATTATTCTTTTCGAAAACTAATTTTTAAAACCGTAAAAATCTCCGCGTTACATCAAAAATTACGCCAAAATTTCTTATTTTTGCTGAATAATTATGAAGTCATGAGTAAGAAGACCATTAAAGAAATTTTAGGAGATTATAAAAAACTTTTACATCACGATATTACCATTCAAGGTTGGGTAAGAGCATTCCGTTCTAACCGTTTCATCGCGTTGAATGACGGTTCTACGATAAACAACATACAGATTGTAGTAGATTTCGAAAATTTTGACGAAGAAATCATCAAAAATATTAAAACTGCTTCTTCGCTTAAAATTACTGGTGAGGTAGTAGAGAGTGAAGGGAAAGGTCAAGATATAGAAATCATTGCGAAGAAAATTACAATTCTTGGTGATAATTTCTCTGAAGAAATGGAAAAAACTGTTCTTCAACCAAAAAAGCACTCTTTGGAAGTTCTTCGTGAGCAGGCGCATCTTAGATTCAGAACCAATCTTTTCGGAGCGGTTTTCAGAGTGAGAAGTGCGGTGAGTTTTGCAATTCACCAGTTCTTTAACCAAAATCATTTCTTCTATATGAACACGCCAATCATCACAGGTGCTGATGCAGAAGGCGCTGGTGAAATGTTTGGAGTGACGAATTTTGATTTAAACCAAATTCCAAGAGATGAAAACGGAGACATCGATTTTGCACAAGATTTCTTTGGCAAAAAAACCAATTTGACGGTTTCTGGTCAGTTAGAAGCGGAAACCGCAGCGATGGGATTGGGTAGAGTGTATACTTTTGGGCCGACTTTCCGTGCTGAGAATTCTAATACGACAAGACACTTGGCAGAATTCTGGATGGTAGAACCAGAAGTGGCTTTCAATAACTTGGAAGATAATATAGATTTGGCTGAAAATTTCTTGAAATATGTAATCGGTTATGTTCTAGAAAATTGCAAAGATGATTTGAAATTCTTAGACCAGAGATTTGCTGAAGAACAAAAACAAAAACCAGAAAAAGATAGAGCAAAAGAAGGTTTGATAGAAAAATTAGAAAACGTAATTAAAAAGCGTTTCATGAGAGTTTCTTATTCTGAAGCCATCGAAATTCTATTGAATTCTAAAGAAAATAAAAAAGGAAAATTCCAATTCCCAATTGAAGAATGGGGCGCAGATTTACAATCAGAACACGAGCGTTATTTGGTAGAAAAACACTTTGAGTCTCCAGTAGTTTTATTTGATTATCCTAAAGAAATCAAAGCATTCTACATGAGATTAAACGAAGATGGAAAAACCGTAGCGGCAATGGACGTTCTTTTCCCAGGAATTGGAGAAATCATTGGTGGTTCACAAAGAGAGGAAAGATTAGATGTTTTGAAAACTAAAATGCAAGAAATGCACGTAGATGAACACGAACTTTGGTGGTATCTAGATACTAGGAAATTTGGTTCTGTTCCACATGCTGGTTTCGGTTTAGGTCTAGAAAGATTAATCCTTTTTGTAACGGGAATGACCAATATTAGAGACGTAATTCCTTTCCCTAGAACTCCGAAAAACGCTGAGTTTTAAGGGGGATTAAGGTTGTGTCTAGATGTTTTTTAGTCTACAGCCTTAAAATTTCATAAAACTAATAACCAAATGCTTATAAAATTTAACAACATCGAGGAAAAGATAATTACCTTGAGAAATGAAAAAGTAATTATCGATAGTGATGTAGCAGAATTGTATGGAGTAGAAACTAAAAGAATAAATGAAGCGGTAAAAAACAATCCTGAAAAATTTCCGCATTGATATATTTTAGAGATTGACAAAACAGAGATTGAAGATTTGCGGTCGAAATTTTCGACCACAAAATGGTCGTCAAAATCTAGAGTTTTGCCAAAAGCTTTTACAGAAAAGGGTTTATATATGTTGGCTACAATTTTGAAAAGTCAAAAAGCAACACAAACGACCATCGCTATTATTGAAACTTTTACAAAAATTAGAGAATTATCTCGTACTGTTTCAGAATTGGCAGAAGTGAAAGATGAAAGTGAACAAAAATCTTTGATGCAGAAAAGTGGTGAAATTATTTCTGATATATTGGGAGAAGAATTGAAAACTACAGATACAGAAACCACAGTAGAACTCAATTTTGCGGTATTGAAATTTAAACATACCATCAAAAGAAAAACCGATAAATAAATTTTATAAAAATAATTTTTAAAAATATAACACTCCAAAAATTCAAATTGATAATTTTGAATTTCTAAATAATAAACAATGCTCAAACAAAACCTACAAATAAAATTAGGACAAAAATTAGCTCCTCAGCAAATTCAGTTGATGAAGTTGATACAGCTTCACACGCTTGAATTTCAGGAAGAGTTAGAGCGTGAGTTAGAAGAAAATCCTGCCTTGGAAGTCGTTAAAGAAGATAGTGGTGATGAGGACGATTTTAGCAGTTTAGACTCGGATTACGAAAGTGAAGGAAGCGAAAGCATAGATACTGATTTTGATGTAGATGAATATTTGTATGATGATGAGCCTTCTTATAAAACCGCTTCTAGCAATTTTTCTGCAGATGACGAAGATTTTGATAACGAAAGTTTATTAACAGAAGGACAATCTTTGTATGATTATTTGATGGAGCAAATTCACTTGTCTAGTATAGACGATGAAGACCTGAAAATTGCAGAATACATCATCGGAAATCTAGATAATGACGGATATTTGAGACGTGAGATTAAAGCTATTGTAGATGATTTGGCTTTTTCGCAAGGGATTTATACCACTCAAGAAAAAGTAAAGGAAATTCTAGAAAATTATGTTCAAAAACTTGATCCAGCTGGAGTAGGAGCGAGAGATTTACAAGAATGCTTGTTGCTACAGATAGAGAAAAAAGTGAGCCGTGATAAAGCGGTAATTCTTGCAGGAAATATTTTAAGACATCAGTTTGATGCTTTAATCAATAAGCATTACGGCAAAATCATTAACAAATATGATATAGAAGAAGAAGATTTAAAAGAAGCACTGGAAGTGATTTCTAAATTGTCTCCAAAAGTTGGCGGTAATTTTGATACACAAACCATCACCATCAATCAAGAAATTATTCCAGATTTTGTGATTCAAATAAAAGATGGACAAGTTATACCGCTTCTCAACAGTAGAAATGCACCTACACTTAGAGTTTCTGAGGAATACAAAGAAATTTTAAGCACCTATTCTCATGATAAAAACTCTGCTGAACATAAACAAGCCGCACTTTTCATCAAACAAAAGTTAGATGCTGCAAAATGGTACATAGATGCCATTAACCAGAGACAAAATACGCTGATGCAAACCATTTCTGCAATTGTGAAATTACAGAAAGAATATTTCTTAACTGGAGATGAAAAAAACATCAAACCGATGATTCTGAAAGACGTAGCAGATATCACAGGATTTGATATTTCTACCATTTCTAGAGTGGTGAAAAGCAAATATGCAGACACACCAAGTGGAATTATTTTGCTCAAAAATTTATTCTCAGATTCATTGACGAATGATGATGGTGAAGAAGTTTCGACCAAGGAAATTAAAAACCACTTACAAGAAGTCATCAGTCAAGAAGACAAGAGAAAACCTCTTACAGACGACGCTTTGGTAGATGTTTTGAAGGAAAAAGGATACAATATTGCCAGAAGAACCATCGCAAAATACAGAGAACAACTCAATATTCCAGTCGCGAGATTGAGAAAAGAATTATAATAAAAAAAACCTTCAGAATTCTGAAGGTTTTTTGTTGTTTATTGTTCCTGTTCTATTTTTTGCAATTGCTCTAGATTTCTGCTCAGTCTGCTCATAATAATTCCGTAAACAATTCTGTAATACAACCAAATCATGAGAACACCTAAACCAATACTTATTACAATTCCAGTGATAAATCCTATTAAAGTGGCTTGATTTAAATGAATGTTTTGAGCTTGCAACACATTCATAATGAAATAAGTAATAATCCCCGAAAAAACAATCAATAAACCAATATTAGTAAAGATAAACAGGTTAACGGTTCTTTTGAACTTGATAATTTGGAGAATAAAATTTTTCAAATTGCATTCTACCTTAATTTTTAGGTAATTTCTGTAAAAAAGAAAAACAAAAATCGCGGTAATCAGTAAACTAAAGACTTTCAAGGCAAAATAAAGATGCTCAAAATTCATTTCCACATCATCATTCATTTGTACGCCTAGTTTTTCTAAAATATTAGTAAAACTTTTGCTTCTTTGAGTAGAAAAAATCGTACAAATCCCAACGATGGCGAAAAATAAAAATTCTGCCAAACTTATCCAGAAAATATATTTCACATAGTTGGTAGATTTTTTGTTGAGCATTCCTTCTATTTCAGACGTGTTATACACATCAGAAACGGGTTGTTCCTGCCAAGATTTTTTAAATTGGTCTATATTGAAATCTTCATTAAGCATGTTGAGTCATCAATTCTTTAAGTGTTTTTTTGAGTCTGTTCATTTTTACACGGGCATTTACCTCTGTAATCCCTAGGTTTTCTGCAATATCACGGTAAGGCAAATCGTCTAAATACATCATCACAATCGCACGTTCTACTTTTGGGAGCATTTTAATCACCTTATAAAGCAGGGTGATTTGTTGTTGCTTTTCGTCATCATCTTCTACATAATCTCTGTGGTGAAAATCCATCAACTCATCAGTCTGAGGAGATTTCGTTTTCTTTCGGAAAAGCGTAATGGCCGTATTGAGCGCTACTCTGTACATCCAAGTAGAAATTTTGGACTGTCCTTTGAATGAGTCGTAACTGCGCCAAAGTTGTAACACAATTTCTTGAAAAAGATCCTGTTCATCTTCCAGAGAATTGGTATATAATCTGGAGACTTTTATAATAAGCCCCTGATTTTCCTTTACCAACTTAGAAAATTCTTTTTGTTTAGAATCCAATTTTTTAGAAATTAAAGAACGAAGATAAGAAAATGCGCTCATTAATGAATGCCAAAACATATTTTTTTTATTGGGCGCCAAATTTGACTCCTAAAGTCATCGAACCACTTCGTTAGGTTTCTCGTTCCGCTCCCGCTTTTTTGTTTTTTAGATTCTTCCACTTCGCTCAGAATGACAAAAAACAAAAAGAGCTCCGCTCAACTCGGGGCGCAAGTTTAGGGATTTTTAGAAACCAATTTTTTTAAAATAACTTTCAGTGAAAAATACAACCAACCCTTTCTGCGTTTTTTGAGGAATCTGTAAAACGCAGAAAGGGTTCAGAATAATAAAAATACATTCCACAATATTCCATCATCCATCATCTAACATCTAACATCTAGCATCTAACATCTAACATCTAACATTCAAAATTTCCGTATCTTTGCACTCCACGAGAAAAACAGCTTGTTGATTCCAAGAAATTGGGGTAGGAAAGTCCGGACATCACAGAGCAGCATAAAGGTTAACAACCTTCCGTCGTGAGACGAGGACAAGTGCAACAGAAAGCAAGTACAGTTCGGCTGTAGTGAAACCAGGTAAACTCTATGCGATGCAATGGTAAGTATATCGATGCTTTTTAGAGCAATCTAAAAATAGGAGTAGCTCGCTCCGAAAATCGAGGGGTAACCAGCTCAAGGTTTGCAGTAATGTAAACCGTAGATAAATAACAAGCGTCCCGTTTCATCGGGAAACAGAATCCGGCTTATCGTTTTTCTCGTGGTTTCTTTTTTAGTTTCAAGCCCTTAATTTCGAATTTTTATGTTTTGAGTTTATAGTGTATAAACCTGTTATTAGTAAAATACCCCCAAAAAAAATAAACATCCAATAATATATATTTAAATTTAATTTGTCAATATTATCCAAAAGAGTTTTTCCATAGAGCTTTAATAACCCAACAATTAAATTACACAAAAAATGAAAAATCATTGGAATTATTATTTTTTTTGATTTTATATATAAGTATCCTGCTACTAAACCTAAAAGAAAAGTTGGTATTAAATTAGAGAAATTTGGAAGATAATATAATGAAAAACAAATTGATGAAAAAATAATAGCATTTTTCACTGAATATAATTTTGAGAGATTATCAATAAAAATTTTTCTAAAAATTAATTCTTCAAAAAATGGTGCAATAATTAATGCAGGAACTGCTCTAATTATGAATTCAAAATTTAATTCTGAATTCATATTTACAATATTTAGAGGGAAATCATTTGGAGTTGTAACTCTTTTATATATTTCGAAGAATGGTTCTTGCAAAATTTTCAAACCAATAGCTGATAAAATTATTGGTAAAATTAAGCTCTCACTAAATGGAATAAAAACATTTTTAAATCGAATAATGGTTTTGTTCTTCAAAAATTTTGTTAAGAAAAAATAATAACAAAAAACAGTTAGTATGCTTTGTGTTATAAATGAAATAATATAAGGAATTTTTAGAAAATAACTAATGCTACTTATCATAAAACCTATAAGATTCATTAAAATTATTAGAATGAAAGTGTAAAGTAATGCCTTCCAAAAATTCATAAAAATCTACTTTCTTAACCTTTTCCTTAACCTCTACCTATTATTCACTTTCCAATTGTCTTTTTGCTTCCGCAAGTCCAGCTTTATCTTCGGCAGAAAGTTCAGGAAATTTCAAATTCATTTCTTCTAATGCATTAATGATAATTTGTAGCGCCGTAAGTCTGGCAAACCATTTTTGGTCAGCAGGAATCATAAACCAAGGTGCGTGATCTTTACTGGTTTCGGAAATGGCTTCTTCGTAAGCCTTCATGTATTGGTCGAAAACAGCACGTTCTTTTAAGTCGCCAATAGAAAATTTCCAGTTTTTTTCTTGTTCAGCAATTCGGTCTAGGAAACGTTTTTTCTGCTCTTCTTTGGATACGTGAAGGAAAATTTTCACGATTTTCGTTCCATTTCTTGAGATATGTTTTTCAAAATCTTTGATACTTTCGTATCTATTTTTCCAGAATTTTTCATCTATTTCGTCAGTAGATTTCCAAACTTTTTCGCTTAGATTATATTCAGGATGCACTTTACACACCAAAACACTTTCGTAATGACTTCGGTTGAAAATTCCTATTTTCCCTTTTTCTGGTAAAGCCAAATAATGCCTCCAGATGAAATCATGACTGTATTCTTTAGAAGTTGGCGTTTTAAAACTGGTCACTTCGCAACCTTGCGGATTTACTCCACCGAAAACATGTTCTATCAAACTGTCTTTTCCAGCAGCATCCATCGCTTGTATCACTACCAAAAGTGATTGACTGCCATCTGCGTAAAGCTTTTCTTGAAGTTCGTAGAGTTTTTTCTTCTCTGCATCGAGCATTTTTTGACCTTCTTCTTTGGTGAGGTCGCCTTTATAATCGGTGTTAAAATCTTTGAGATTAAATTTTTGATTTTCTTTCACAAGAAAGTTATCGGTGAAATTGGTGTCCATTTTTTGAAAAATTTTGTTCAACTAAAGATAATAAAAAAAACCGACTGGTTACAGTCGGTTTTTGTATAATAATTTTAAAAAGAATTATTTTTTTGGAGCTAAAGTTTTTTCTTCAGTTTTAGCATTAGCATCTACCGTTCCTTGGATGTATAGAACCACTCTTCCGTTTACTGGATCGTTAGAAAATACATCGATAGATTTTTTGAAAGGTGCAGCATTTGCAGTGCTATAATGAACTTTAATCTGTGCAGATTTTCCAGGCATCACTGGCTCTTTTGGCCATTCAGAAGCGGTGCAACCACATCCAGGCTGTACGTTAGAAAGGATCAAAGGCTTGTTACCAGTATTTTTAAAAGTAAAAACTCTGTTTCCATCTGCATTCACAGGAACAGTACCGTAATCAATAGTTGTTTTTTCAAAAGAAATAGTTTGTGCAGAAGAGAAAACAAAACCTCCGATAAGCAACAAACCGCCAATAAATTTTTTCATATTTAGAAAGTTTTTTGTTGTAAATTAAAGTTCAAAATTATAAATAAATTCTGTAATTAAATTCAAATTCTTTTTTTTTATTTTACATTGTCTCATTCTTATTCCAAAATTCTCAAAAAGAAGACTTTTAACCATTTAAAAATTCACATTTTATCGTATTTTTGCAAATTACAAGCCAAACTCATTTTTATTTAAAATTTTATGCAAATTTCAGAAAAATATAATCCTCAGGAAACAGAACAGAAATGGTACAATTACTGGTTAGAAAATAATTATTTTCATTCTACTCCAGATAACAGACCTCCTTATACGATTGTAATTCCGCCACCAAACGTGACGGGTATTCTTCACATGGGACACATGTTAAACAATACCATTCAAGATGTTTTGGTCAGAAGAGCCAGAATGCAAGGGTTTAATGCACTTTGGGTTCCGGGAACCGACCACGCTTCTATTGCTACTGAAGCTAAAGTGGTGGCAAAACTGAAATCTGAAGGGATTAATAAATCTGATATTACCCGAGATGAATTTTTGGTTCACGCTTGGGATTGGACGCATAAATATGGCGGAACAATTCTTGAACAGTTAAAGAAATTAGGTTGTTCTTGTGATTGGGACAGAACGCGTTTCACAATGGAACCGAAACTATCTGCTCAAGTCATCAAATCTTTCGTTGATTTATACAATAAAGGTTTGATTTACAGAGGCTATAGAATGGTGAACTGGGATCCAGAAGCCAAAACCAATATTTCTGATGAAGAGGTAATTTACAAAGAACTTAACGGGAAACTTTGGTACCTTAAATATAAAATTGAAGGTTCTGAAGAGTTTATTTCTGTGGCAACGACTCGTCCTGAAACTATTTTTGGAGACGTTGCAGTTTGCGTAAATCCAAATGATGAAAAATATGCTCATCTGAAAGGTAAAAACGTAATCGTTCCGATTGTAAATAGAGTCATTCCAATTATTGAAGATGAATATGTAGACATGGAATTCGGAACTGGAGCGTTGAAAATCACTCCTGCACATGATATCAATGACTACGAAATTGGTCAAAAGCATAATTTGCCAATGATTGATTCTTTAGATGACGATGGTAAACTCAATGAACACGGATTGCATTACAACGGAAAAGATAGATTTGAGGTTAGAAAACTGATTGCTAAAGAATTAGAAGAAAATAATCTTTTGGTAAAAGCCGAAGATTATGTAAATAAAGTAGGAACTTCTGAGAGAACTGGAGCTGTAATTGAACCAAAAATCTCTCAACAATGGTTCCTGAAAATGTCTGAAATTGCGAAGCCAGCTTTGGATGTAGTAATGAATGATGAGGTGAAATTCCACCCAGAAAAATTCAAAAATACATACAGACATTGGATGGAGAACATCCGCGATTGGAATATTTCTCGTCAATTGTGGTGGGGCCAACAAATCCCAGCGTATTATTACGGAGAAGGAAGTGAGGATTATGTAGTTGCCGAAAATATAGAAGAAGCTTTGGTTTTAGCCAAAGAAAAAACCAACAACCAACAACTAACAACTGACAACTTAAAACAAGACGAAGACGCACTCGATACATGGTTCTCTTCTTGGTTATGGCCGATGTCCGTTTTTGATGGAATGTTAGACGAAAACAATGAAGACATCAAGTATTATTATCCGACTTCTGATTTGGTAACAGGTCCAGATATTATTTTCTTCTGGGTAGCCAGAATGATTATGGCAGGATTAGAATTTAAAGGCGAAGTTCCTTTCAAAAATGTATATTTTACAGGAATTGTAAGGGATAAGCAACGCAGAAAAATGTCTAAATCTCTTGGTAATTCGCCAGACCCAATTGAATTGATAGAAAAATATGGTGCAGATGGAGTTAGAGTTGGGATTTTATTGAGTTCTGCTGCTGGAAACGATTTGCTTTTTGATGAAGACTTAATGTTGCAAGGAAGAAACTTCGCGACTAAAATCTGGAACGCTTTCAGACTCATTCAAGGTTGGAAAAAAGAAGACAAACCAGCCAATGAAGCAGATTTGCAAACCATAGAATGGTTCGGAAATCAAATGAATAAAACCATTGCCGAAATCAATGACCAATTCTCAAAATTCAGAATTTCTGATGCGTTGCATTTGATTTATAAACTGATTTGGGACGATTTCTGTGCGTGGTACTTAGAAGCCATTAAACCCAATTATGGAGAAGGAATTTCTCAAGAAGTTTATGATAAAACCATCGTTTATTTTGAGGAATTAATGAGATTGTTGCATCCTTTCATGCCTTTCTTAACGGAAGAATTGTACCAGGCAATTTCGGAAAGAAGCGCAGAAGAAGCTTTGGTGATTGCTCAACAGAAAAAAGCAGAACCTTTCAGCGAAGAAAATATAAAAGCCTTTGAAACGGCTAAAGAATTGATTTCTGGCGTTAGAAACTACCGTCAAAGCAAAGGGATTTCGCCTAGAGAAGCCGTAGAATTATTTACCAATGCTGTTGCTTTTGAAAATGAAGCGGTGGTAAAAAAATTAGCCAACATCTCTGAAATTAATTTCGGAAATAAAACAGATAAACCAAGTTTCACGTTCTTAGTAGGAGCTACAGAAGTTTCTATTCCATTGAGTGAAAACCTTGATTTAGGCGAAGAAAAAGCAAAAACAGAAGAAGAACTAAAATACTTAAAAGGATTCTTAATTTCGGTAGAAAAGAAACTATCTAACGAAAAATTTGTTGCTGGTGCTCCTGCTCAAGTAGTAGAAAATGAGCGCAAAAAACAAAAAGATGCGCAAGATAAAATTGCAATTTTAGAAGAAAAATTAAAAACATTGTAGGGATTGGAAGTCTGATGTGAGGTGCTCTTTTGCATTTTGCATGAGACCACACCCAACTTCCTTTCATCAAACATCCATCATTATCATGTCACACCTAGAAAACATATCAAAACTTTTTTCTAAAAATTTTGTAGAAAATCCAATGCTAGAAACTTTTGAGGCAGGAAAAATTCATCTTCCTAGCGGAAAGTTAGTCGCTTGTGACCCATTGATTACCCATGACATGAAGGAATTTGTGATTCATTTTCCTGTAGGTGATTTTCCTGTTTTTGTACACAAAGAAAGAGATAGTAATTGTATTGCTTATGTAGAAATAGTGTTCAGTAATGAACACGTAGATTCTTTTAAAATGGCAACTACAGAAGGTCAACATATTGAAGATTTACAAGGAGAAGAAGTTTTCGGGTATCCTGTAGAATCGGGGATGGGTTGTTTTATGGATGCAGAAACTCAGGATGCTCTTAATCATCTAGAAAATAGACTGTTCCATAGAAAAGGAGCAGATTTTATGGGCATTTATGAAGAGTTTTTCCATGGGCATTTCTTTGATGAAAATGGAGCGATTGACCAATTTGCTTTCCTAAAACCAGACGAAGAAAAACCAGGAAATATTTTTGCTTTCGAAACAGGATATGGAGAAGGTTTTTATGCAAGCTATATTGGTTTTGGTGCAGAAAATCAACCGGTTAAAATTATAACGGAGTTTATTGAAATAAAATCTGAATAATTATTCTTATCGAAACAAAAAAAGACTAATTTTGTTGTAGACCTAACACTGAAATTTTAAACCTATTTCAAAATTTCTAAAAATTAAACTTCAATGAAAGTAAGTGCAGAACAGCCCAAAATTATAGTAGTAGGAAGTTCTTCTATTGATTTAGTCCTCAATACATCATTTCACCCAGAACCTAATGAAACGGTAATCGCCCAAAAATCTGAAACTTTTTTTGGAGGAAAAGGCGCCAATCAAGCAGTAGGAACAGCGAGATTAGGCGCAAGTACGTTTTTTATTGGTTGCGTAGGAATGGATCCTTATGGTCAACAAATTCTTAGAAATTTAGTAGATGAAAATGTAAATGTAGGTTTTGTACACGAAGATTTAGACCACGCTACAGGAACGGCTTATGTAACTGCAGCGCACGGTAAAAACGCCATCGTAGTAGTTCCTTCAGCCAATTATTGCCTAGAACCAAAGCATTTAGAGAGCGCAGAAAGATTTTTTTCTACAGCAGATTTAGTACTAACTCAGTTAGAAATTCCGATGAATGTGGTAGAAAAAACGTATGAATTTGCCAAAAAATACAACAAGAAACTGGGAATTTATGCTTCTCCAGCTGCCAGAATTTCAGAAGAGATTCTAGAGTATGCTTCTTTTATCGTGGCAAAAAGCAATGAACTTTCCATTATTTTTGGAGAAGAATCTAGAGAAAAAATTCTGAGAAAATATCCCAATAAACTTTTTGTAAGAGATGATGCTAATTCTACCATTTATCACAATGGTTCAGAGATGAAATACCACAGAAACGACCCAGAAGACATGCCCAATAAAATGGGAATGGGAGACGCTTTCACTTCTGGTTTTTCCATCGCATTATGTCATGGAAATGAGATAGATGATTGTGTGAAATTCGGGAATGATGTTTCGTTAAAAGTGGCACAAAAAAGAGGTTCTCAAACAGGATTGCCCAAATTAAAAGATTTCGGATTGTAGCAGTAAACCATAGAATAATATGCAGAGAATTTCAAATTTTTGGAATTCTCTTCTTTTTTTAGATATTTTTGGAAACAGAATTTCAATAGATTTTCTCTTATGAATAATACCATTACCATCCATACTCAAGACCAATATCCTATTATCGCAACTCTCTTTGAGCCAGAAAATGCGAATGGGAAACTACTGTTGGTGAATTCTGCAACTGGCGTGAAGCAACAAACGTATTATGCTTTTGCACAACATTTTGCAGAATTGGGATTTGTGGTGATAACCTATGATTACAGAGGAGTGGCGCTTTCTAAACCAGACCAGCTCAGAGGTTTTAAAGCGAGCATGATAACTTGGGGAAATACAGATTATAAAGCCGTTACAGATTTTATAGAGGAGCATTATCCAAATCACCGAAAATTTCTAATCGGTCATTCTGTGGGCGCTTTAATCCTCGGAATGAATAAAGGTTCAGAAATTTTTGAAAAATTCTGTTTCGTGGCCACTCAAAATACTTATTTTGGACATCTTTCTCCAAGAATTAAAATGTTGGGATTATTGGGTTTTGGCTTGTATCAACCATTACTTACTCGGGTAAAAGGATATTTCAAGACGTATTTTGTGAATTTAGGCGAATCTTTACCCAAAGGTGTTTCAGATGATTGGCGAACTCTCATCATGAATCGAAAATCCGTAAATCGATTACTCGAAAAAACGGAGAATTTCTCTAAAAATTTACATCAAGAAGTCTTATATCTCAACATGCAAGATGATGATTGGATTACAGAAACGGGAATGAAACTGCTCATGAACGAAACCTATGTCAATATGAAACCTATTTACAGAACCGTGCATCCTCACGAAAGCAATGGAGAAGAAATAGGGCACATTAATTTTTTTAGAGCAAAACACAGTAAACTTTGGAGCATTGTTTTCGATTGGTTTTCGTAGTTTTGGAACATGAAAAATCACATTACCCTTACCATAAATTTTGTTAAAGAAAAACTAGAAGGTGCAGAAGCAGGACACGATTGGTTTCACATAGAACGCGTCTGGAAAATCTCTAAAAAAATAGCCGAAAAAGAAGGCGGAAATCTAGAAGTAATAGAACTTTCTGCGCTATTGCACGATATTGCAGACCCTAAGTTTCACAACGGTGATGAAACTTTGGCGCTCAAAATTTCTAAAGATTTTCTTGAAGAAATTCATGTAGAGGGTGAATTAATAGAGCAAGTGTTGTTTGTTATCAAAAATATTTCCTTCAAAAATAGAGCAGAAGCTCCAGAAAATCCTCCTTTAGAATTACAAATTGTACAAGATGCAGACCGTTTGGATGCGATTGGTGCAATTGGGATTGCAAGAACTTTCAATTTTGGTGGATTCAAGAATAATTTGATGTATCATCCAGAAATCAAGCCGAATCTAGGCATGAACAAAGAAGAATACAAAAAATCAAACGGAACCACCATCAACCATTTTTACGAAAAATTATTGTTGCTCAAAGATTTAATGAACACCGAAACGGCAAAAAAAATCGCGTCAGAAAGACACGATTTCATGTTGCAATTTCTAGATGAATTTTATAAAGAATGGAATGTGGAATTGTAGAATTTCTGATTTTTTCAAAAGTCAACCAAAAACAATATCTTTGTTAGAATGAATAGTCTCAATTTTGTTTTACTTTTTCTCTTAATTCTAGCTCTTATTTTAAGTTTATTTAAAATAGGAGCTAGAGCGAAATGGGCTAAAAATATCAGATTTTTTATTGTGATTTTAGGTTTAGCATTTTTCGGATATTGGTTTTTTCAAAAGAGTTTTAGCAATTTTTTAGAAAAATCCATGTCGATTCAGGTCATCAATAGAGTGAACCAACCGCTTGATATTTATGCCATAAAAGTCATTGACAAAGACCAAAATAAATTTCTCACCAAACATTTAGGCAAAGTAAGAACCAATCACTATCAAATAGACTATTTTGTGATGAGCAATTCTAATGAATTTTGGGTGGCTGCTTACAATATTAAAAATAAACTGGTTTACTTCTCACAACACAGTGTTCAGAACAAAGAAGAAGACCAAAAAATAGAGGTGAGAACCTTTTTAAACCAAAGTCAAAAACTATCAGACATCGCCGAAAAAGTGATAGAAAAGAATAAACTAGAAAACGTAAATCAAAGCATTTTTGTCTCTCTTACTTTATTGGTTTTGTTCTTAAATGTAGTGCTTTTAACAAGGAAAAAATAAAAAAGAACTTCTAAAATTTCTAGAAGTTCTTTATTTTCATTGATGCTATTAAGCGGTTTTTATTTTTTCTTTTCTTTCAATTCTTCTTTGTCTTTATCAGATGGGTTCCAAACTTTTACTTCAGAATCTTTAGTAATTCCTGAAAGAATTTGAACATTAATTCCATCAGATGCACCCAGTTTTACGGTCACTTTTTTGAATTTTCCGTCTTTCTGTTTTACTTCTACAAAAGGAACATCTTTACCATTTTGTTTTTCATATTGAATAAGACTTTCGTCTAGAAGCAAAGCATTTTTCTGAGAGCTCAAAACAATTTCGCCATTGGCAGAAAATCCAGCTCTGATGTATTCATTACTCGGGTTAAAAACGTCTCCTTCAATCGGGAATTTGATGGTTCCGTTTTCATCTTTTCCTTTTGGAGCAATCATGGTTACTCTTCCTGGGAAAGTTTTATTTTGTAAAGCACCGATGACGATGTTCATCTCCATGCCTTCCTTAATTTTTCCAGCTTGAGCTTCGTCTATTTTTCCTTCAAAAATAAGAGAGTTAAGGTCTGCAACACTACAAATAGTAGTTCCAGCGTTAAACTGATTGGCTTCAATTACCTGATAACCAATTTTTACAGGAACTTCTAGTACCGTTCCAGTGGCTTTAGAACGAATTTGAGTAGTAGCAAGACTTTGTAAACCTTCGGCAACACCAGTTCTAGCGATTTGTAGATTTTTTTGAGCGGTTTGCAATTGTTGTTGCGCGTTTTTCAATTGATTTTGCATCGATTGCAATTGCTGTTGAGCAGTAAGAAACTCTTGCTTAGAAATTACACCTTGAGTGTACAAACGTTGTTGCATCGCAAATTGCTGTTGCTGATTTGCCAAATTAATTTTAGCATTGTTAATTTGAAGATTTGCATTTTGCACTTCTTGTTGAGCAGCATTTACCTGAGGAACGCTCGGTACAATTTTAAGGGTAGCAATAAGTTCTCCCGCAGAAACATGGTCGCCTTCTTTTACCAAGATTTTGTCTATAATCCCAGACATATTCGGCTTAATTTCTACTTCTTCTCTCGGAACTATTTTACCAGTAGCCATTACTTTATCATCAAGGTTTTGCACGAATGGTTTTCTGGTGAGAAAAGCTTCGCTTTCTTGAGAATTAGATTTAATCAGGTAACTTATTCCCATCAGAAGTCCAGCTGCAAAAAGCAAACCTAAGAGAATATAAACTACTTTTTTGAAGGTTAAGTTTTTCATTTTATATGAAATATTTAATTGTTGTCAATTTTAATTTATTTTTTAATTCACCATTCATTTTTCCAAAAGAAAAAATTCACAATGGCAAATTCACATGTATTATTCGCTTCTTAAAGCTTCTATCGGCTTAATTTTCACGGCTCTTTGTGCAGGAATCATCCCGATGAGAAGTCCTAAAATCGTCATCACTGCCATCGCTGCAAAAACGTGTGAATAATTTACCGTAGGATTATAAAATGGGAAAGCATCTTGGTTTTGAGTCATCGCATTGATAATCATCAAAAGGAAAATCCCGAAAATAAATCCTAATAATCCCGAAGTCAAGGTAATCACCACACTTTCTAATAAAATTTGGTTTCTTACTTCAGAAGGCTTCGCTCCCAAAGCTCTTCGGATGCCTATTTCTTTGGTTCTTTCTTTTACGGTAATTAATAAAATGTTAGAAATCGCAATCACACCCGCCAAAATGGTGAGTGCTCCTACAATAATGGTCAGCAATTGCATTCCTGTTAAAAAACCATACATTTTCCCGAACATTTTCCCCAAGTTGAAACTTCCAAAAGCGTTGGTGTCTTCAGGAGAAACGTTGTTTTTCTTTTTAAGT
The DNA here is from genome assembly GCF_003860565.1 of Cloacibacterium normanense. NCBI lineage: Bacteria > Pseudomonadati > Bacteroidota > Flavobacteriia > Flavobacteriales > Weeksellaceae > Cloacibacterium > Cloacibacterium normanense. The sequence goes on along the minus strand of NZ_CP034157.1, from coordinate 1,901,642 downwards.
TCTAGTTTGGCTTGTTCTTCTACGGTTTCCAGATTGGCTTCTGGTTTACTCACGATGGCAAAAAAGCCTACTTTGTCTCCATCATTGTACATTTTAGTATAAGTAGAAAGCGGAATGTACGCAGTAGTGTCATTATCCATAGGTCCACCAGCTTTGGCTACTTTATAAACACCGATAACGTTAAAGAAAATACCTTTGATATTGATAGATTTCCCAATAGGGTTTTCATTTTTCTTAGCATCAAAGAAGTTTTTATAAATTTCTTCACCGATGACTACTACGTTTTTACTGGCAGTAACATCTGCATCATTGATATATCTTCCGAAGATTAATTTCTTTTCAGAAATTTTATTTCCTGCAGGGTAATCTCCAGTAAGGGTATACGTGGTAGATTTTCCGTTGCGGTTCATTTGTTCACCAGGATTTCCAAAATTTCCTCTGGAATTTTGAGGCGAAATGTAATCAATCTGTGGGATTTTCTTTTCCAATAAATCCATATCAGGAAGGTGCAAACTCAGTTGTCTGCCTTTTGGGAAACCGTTATACGGAATAGTAGTATTCTGTGCCCACATAAAAATAGAATTGGTCGCAAATCCAGAAAATAATTTGTCAAAACCGTTTTCCATACCTTTTGCAGCACCCAATAAACTAACAAACAAAAACATACCCCAACCTACACCAATCATGGTGAGGAAAGTACGAAGTTTATTATTTTTAAGTGAATAATAAATTTCTTGCCACGTATCTATTTTGAATATGATGTTCATATTGTTGTCAATTTTTTGCTTTGCAAAAGTGAATTCCTTAAGGTGAATTTCTACGAATGAATTTTAAATTCACGATTCACTTTTTTCAACTATTCATTAATTTTGATAATAATATAAAAGTCGTTTTAATATTTTTTCCTAAGTCTGTTAAATCTTCTTGTTCTAAATATTTCTCTTCTAAAATGATTTCACAACAAGAATCAATTTCTATGATTGAGCCTCTTGCTATTTCATAAAACCTGTTACTTTCAATTTTTGACTTTCTAGAAGAGCCTTCTGAAATATTCAAAACGATAGATGTTGATGCTCTTCTTATTTGATCAATTAAATTATATTTTTCTGTATCAGGCAAAAATCTTATGGTTTTGTAACATTGTTTTCTCAATTCTTTTGCTGACTTATATACATCTAAATTATAATGGTTTAAGTTTAAAAACATATTTATGGTTAAGATTTTATAAAAATTTCAATTGGAAAAATTCACCATTCATTTTCCAAAGGGAAAAATTCACAAATTAATTCACCTCCATTACTCCGCTCTCAGCGCTTCTATTGGTTTTATTTTACTCGCTCTGTATGCAGGAACAAATCCAGCAAGCAATCCAGACATCACCAAACTGATAAATGCTGCGGTAATCAATAGCCAACCAACACTTGGGTCTTTAATGAAATATTCTTCTAAACTATTGCCAATTAATTTCAAAGTCAAAACGCCTAAAGCAACGCCGATTAATCCAGAAATTACGGTAATCACAATACTTTCTTGAATAATCAAAGTGACAATGCTTCTCGGTTTAGCACCGATGGCTTTTCTTACCCCAATTTCCTGAGTTCTTTCTTTCACGATATACACCATGATATTGCTAATACCAATAATTCCTGCCAATAAAGTTCCGAGACCAATGAATCCTACAATCATGGTAATGACAAATAAAAATTGGAAAGAATCTTTCAAACCTTCTGCTCTGTTTCTTACGACCACGGCATTTTCATCATCAGGAGAAACTTTTTTTCTGGCTTTTAATTCCTTTTTCAGTTGGTCACTATAAGCGAGGGCTTGTTCAGGATTTAGTTTTTCGTCATAGGCAATGTAAACCGTGCTCACCGTATCAGAACCTTTTTTCATTTGCTGAAGCGTAGAAATAGGGATGGAAATCATACGTTCGTCCCAGTCACCACCATCATCAGAAAAAACGCCTATCACTTTGAAAACACTACCGTTAATCTCGAGTTCTTTTCCTACAGGATCTCCATTTTTGATGAGGTCGCGCTGTACCATTCTACCGATTACGGCTACATTTTGTTTTTCGTCAATATCTTTTGGAGAGATAAATCTTCCGTTGAGTAATTGTCGGTTCTCTATTTTTACTTCTTCATCATTGGCTCCACTGATTTGGTAGAAACCACTTTCTTTCCCATATTTTACATTAAGATTGGTAGAATATCGTGGAGTAGAATACTGCACTTTTTCAGGATGCGCATCTACAATAGCGTTATAGTCACTATTATTGAGGGTTACTTGTCTGTCAGCTTGTAAGCCTTCATAAGCAATGGTGGTTTTTCCAGTAAAAATGGAAATAAGATTCTGTGCATCTCTGGTAAATCCTTCTTGGAAGGCATTTTGCAATCCTTTTCCAATACCGAAGAGAACAATAAAAATATATAAACCCAGCGCTACGGTAAACCCAGAAAGCACCGTTCGCAATACATTACTGCGAATAGAACTGAAAATTTCTTGCCAACGGTCTATATCAAACATATTTATTTATTTGTTTCGAGTTTTCAAAATCTCGCATCTCATATCTCGTATCTTTACAATACCACCTGCTGTATATACTCATCCGTTTCAATGACACCATCTCTCAAATGTACATTTCTCTTGGTTTGAGCAGCTACATCAGGTTCGTGGGTAACTACAATGATGGTTTTCCCTTCATTATTAATATCTTGAAGAAGTTTCATAATATCATGAGTGGTCTGAGAATCGAGTGCTCCTGTTGGTTCATCCGCCAAAATCACTTTAGGATTGGTAATTAAAGCTCTTGCAATCGCTACACGCTGTTTTTGTCCACCCGAAAGTTCATTAGGCAAGTGATTCGCCCATTGTGCTAAACCTACTTTCTCTAAATATTCCATCGCGCGTTGGTTTCGCTCTTTTCTAGGTACATCTTGATAATAGAGTGGAAGCGCTACATTTTCTAATGCCGTTTTATACCCAATTAAATTGAACGATTGGAAAACAAATCCTAAAAATTTACTTCTGTATTCTGCCGCTTTGGTCTCGGTGAGATGTTCTATAGGAATGCCATCTAATTCATAGATTCCGCTGTCTTTTTCATCTAAAATACCAATGATATTCAGTAAAGTAGACTTTCCAGAACCAGAACTTCCCATAATCGAAACGAACTCTCCTTCGCCGATTTCTAGGTTAATTCCTTTCAATACGTGCAACTTATTATGACCGATATCGTAAGACTTATGTAAATCCTTGATGACTAGCATGGGCTTTTTTGGAATAAGTAGTAAATTTTAGAAACTTGTTACAAGAAAAAAAGAGCAAAAATTTTAAAATCTTTTGTTTAATTGTAAAATACTTTAAATAATGAAATTCTGTGTAATTGTTTAATTAAAAATACCTTTTAAAAGCCCTATTTAAGTGCCAAGTACACGCAAAGGCTTTATTCATCAAACCTCTATGTAATTGTGGAAAACTTTTGCCCCTAAAAACCAAAAATTTAACATGAATGAGGCGTTTTCATTTTTGATTTATAACTTCAATTTCTATTTTTGTGGTCAGACTTAATCAGATAATTAATAAAAAAAGCAACAAGCTATGGGAATTTTTGACAAACGTATCAGTTATAAACCTTTTGAATATCCGGAAGTACTACAATTTGTTGATGCTATTAATAAATCTTTTTGGGTACACTCAGAAATAGATTTTACTGCGGATGTACAAGATTTCCATTCTAATCTTCAACCGTACGAACAAAACGCGGTAAAACATGCGCTTTTAGCGATTGCTCAAATTGAAGTTTCTGTAAAAACTTTCTGGGGAAATCTGTACAACCACATGCCAAAACCAGAACTCAATGGTTTAGGAGCTACTTTTGCAGAATGCGAATTCCGTCACAGTGAGGCTTATTCTAGATTATTGGAAGTATTAGGATATAATGATGAATTCAATAATGTGATAGAAATTCCTGCCATCAGAGAGAGAATAGACTATTTGAATACGGTTTTAGCCAATGCTAAATCTACCAATCATAAAGAGTACGTTTCTTCATTGTTATTATTCTCTATTTTAATAGAAAACGTTTCGCTATTCAGTCAGTTTGCCACGATTTTATCTTTTACAAGATTCAAAGGGTACATGAAAAATGTATCGAACATCATCGCTTGGACTTCGGTAGATGAACAAATTCACGCCAATGCTGGAATCTATTTAATCAATAAAATCCGAGAAGAACAACCAGAATTATTGACCGATGCAGACATCGAAGATATCTATGGTTTAGTAGACCGTTCTGTAGAACTGGAAGCGAAAATTCTAGACTGGATTTTCGAAGCGGGAGAGATAGACATGTTCTCAAAAGAAGACTTGCTCAACTTTATGAAATATAGAGTAGACGATTCTTTGAAAAAAATTGGCATGAAAACCCGTTACAACGTAACCCCTGAACAATACAAACCAATGATGTGGTTCGAGGAAGAAGTTTTTGCCAATTCATTAGATGACTTCTTTGCAAAAAGACCAGTAGATTATACCAAGCACGATAAAAGCATCACTGCTAACGATTTATTCTAACTGTTTGCTGGGAGTCGGATGCTGGAAGATGGAAGTCTTTAGCGCGAGCGAAGCGAGCGTCAATTGTTTTCAAGATAGAGAACGTAAAAAATCAATAGGAACGGGCTTTTTTATGCTGAGCTAAGCCGAAGTAAGCCCGTTTTTAAAAATTATAAAATCAATTTGGCTTTAGCCAAAACTTAAAAATTAAATTTTTAGAAAAATCAAGAGATTGCTTCGTACCTCGCAATGACAATCTTATAAAAGGAATGAGTAACTCGTAACTCGAACCTCGAAACAAAACACTATTATGACGCCAGAAATTATTGATGAAGTTCAATTCACAAGATCCGTAGAATTTCGCCTCGGAGAATACCTTTATATGGGTATGGGCATAGTGAAAAACCAAAGAGTATGCATCGCTGTGGCATACAAAATAGATTATTGTATTAAAAAAGCATTACAATTTGAAGAAGCAGATAGCAATGTAATTTTCACACACATCAACAAAGTGAAAGTTGGCGAATTAGATCGCTGTAGAAAATTTTATTGGAATTAGAAAAGTTCCAGAGAAACGGTAAGTTGGTAGATAAATTGATGTTGGGTTATAGAGAGTTCCAGAGGAACGCCCCATTGGTAGAATCCAGAGGAATGACCTAGTGGTAGCATCAAAAAATATAAAAAGAAACAAGAAAAGTTTAAAAAAAATATGGAAGAACAAAATACAGATATTTGGTGGTTAAATGAAGAGTCTGAGCAAATGCTAAACAGAGGTTACCTTTTGAAGGGAGAAACCGTAGAAGGAGCTATTGACAGAATTACTACAGCGGCAGCAAAACGCTTGTACAAGCCAGAACTCATTCCTGCGTTTAAGGAAATGATTACCAAAGGTTGGATTTCTTTTTCTTCTCCAGTTTGGGCAAATATGGGTACTCAACGAGGTTTGCCTATTTCTTGTTTTAATGTTCACGTTCCAGACCATATCGAAGGCATTACCCATAAATTAGGAGAAGTAATTATGCAGACCAAAATCGGAGGTGGAACTTCTGGTTATTTTGGTGAATTGCGTCACAGAGGAACAGCCGTGACAGATAATGGTAAATCTTCTGGTGCTGTTTCTTTTATGAAATTATTTGATACCGCTATGGATGTGGTTTCTCAAGGAGGCGTAAGAAGAGGAGCTTTTGCAGCATACCTAGATATAGACCATGGAGATATCGAAGAATTCTTAAATATCAAAGAAATTGGTAGTCCGATTCAGAATTTGTTTATAGGAGTTTGTGTTCCAGATTATTGGATGCAAGATATGATTGATGGAGACATGGACAAACGTAAAGTTTGGGCAAAAGTTTTAGAATCTCGTCAGAAAAAAGGACTTCCATATATTTTCTTTACCGATAATGTCAACCGTAATAAACCTCAAGTTTACAAAGATTCTGGAGCGGTAATCAATGCAAGTAACTTGTGTTCAGAAATCATGTTGCCTTCTACAGCAGACGAAAGTTTCATTTGCTGTCTTTCTTCTATGAATTTAGAATTGTATGACGAATGGAAAGATACCAATGCGGTAAAATTAGCCATCTATTTCTTAGATGCAGTATTGTCAGAATTTATTGAGAAAACTGAAGGAAACTATTACCTTTCTTCTGCTCGTAAATTTGCTTTGAGACATAGAGCATTAGGTTTGGGCGTTTTAGGATACCACTCTTACTTGCAAAAAAATATGATTCCTTTTGAAAGCATGGAAGCGAAAATGTTTAATGCAAAAGCATTCAAACAAATTCAAGAGCAATCTATACAAGCATCTAAAGAATTAGCAAATATTTATGGAGAGCCAGAAATGTTGAAAGGTTATGGTTTGAGAAACACAACTACAATGGCAGTTGCACCTACTACTTCTTCATCAGCAATTTTAGGGCAAACTTCCCCAGGAATTGAACCTTTTGCATCGAATTACTACAAAGCAGGTTTGGCAAAAGGAAATTTCATGAGAAAGAACAAATATTTAGCAAAACTGCTCGAAGAAAAAGGCTTAGACAATGAAGATGTTTGGAGAGAAATCATGTTGAATCACGGTTCTGTACAACACATGACACAGTTAACCCAAACCGAAAAAGACGTGTTCAAAACCTTTAAGGAAATTTCCCCAATGGAAATTATTACACAAGCGGGACAGCGCCAACAGTACATCGACCAAGCGCAATCATTGAACCTGAATATCCCAGCTTCATTAGCGATTAAAGATGTCAACAATCTAATGATTGAAGCATGGAAACTAGGCGTTAAAACCTTATACTACCAACGTTCACAATCTGTTTCTAAAGAACTCATGGTGAATTTTGTAACGTGTAGCTCTTGTGAAGCGTAATTCAATTGACGACTGAAGATTTTTGATTTACAATATACAAACCGCAGAAATTTCTGCGGTTTTTTTTCATCAGAAAATTTAAACTGATATATCAGTCTAATTATAAGATTTATGTAAAAAACATTTGTCTAAATGTAAAATATTTTTTACATTTGGAAGTGTAAAAAAATATAATATGAAAAATTTAAAACTTTTACCAAACAGATGTAAAAAAGTAGGTTGGCTGATTTTTATTCCTTCATTAATATGGGGATTAATAATGATTATTTTTGAAATCAATTTTGAAGATTTTAAAATTCATTTACCAGTTTTTTTTAATTCTGGATTGTTTTCGGAAAGCGGTTTCTTTCAAATTACTAAAGTTGATTGGGTGACTAATCTTACGGGTTTATTAATTATTATTGGTGGACTACTTGTAGGTTTTTCCAATGAAAAGAATGAAGATGAATATATAAATTTTCTTCGTTTAAAATCCGTGTTTTGGAGTCTAATGATAAGCTATTTAATTGTCTTAATTCTATTTTTAACTATTTATGGAATGGCTTTTTTTAATGTGATGATTTTATCAATGTATTTACCATTGGTTCTTTATGTGTTTAAGTTCAATTATTTACTTTCGAGAAAATGAAAAATAACATAAAAGTTCAAAGAGCAATTTTAAATATAACGCAAGAAGAATTAGCAAAAAGAATTGGGGTTTCTAGACAAACTGTTAACGCTTTAGAAGCAGGAAAGTATGTTCCATCTACTGTTTTAGCTTTGAAAATTTCAAAATATTTTAAAATGAATGTTGAAGAAATTTTCCAACTTGAAGATAATGATTGAAATTTTTTATTCAGTAGAGTCGCAAGTTCTGAGCGGAGACGAAGAAATCCCGACTTTTTAATTAATAACGCATTTGCTTTAGCCAAAACTTAAAATATTAGAAATAATCATAAGCTTCTTTTATATTCCTTTGGAATAACAAACACTATACTTTATTTTATCAAAAAAAATCTGTGCAATCTGTGGAATCCGTGAGAAACTATTAATTTTATCAAAATCATAAGATTCTTTTAGATTCCTACGGAATGACAAATACTATACTTTATTTTATCAAAAAAAATCTGTGCAATCTGCGCAATCAGCGAGAGATTTTTAATTTTATCAAAATCATAAGCTTCTTTTAGATTCCTACGGAACGATAAACATAAAATACAATCTTTGTGTTCTCTGTGAAAAAACTCTGTGCTCTCTGTGTTAAAAAATCTGTGTAATCTGCGCAATCCGTGAGAAACTTTTAACTCTATAAAATCATAAGATTCTTTAGATTCCTACGGAATGATAAACATAAAATCCAATCTTTGTGTTCTCTGTGAATTCTCTGTGCTCTCTGTGTTAAAAATCTGCGAAATCTGTGGAATCCGTGAGAAACTATTAATTTTATCAAAATCATAAGATTCTTTTAGATTCCTACGGAACGATAAACATAAAATACAATCTTTGTGTTCTCTGTGAAAAAACTCTGTGCTCTCTGTGTTAAAAAATCAGTGCAATCTGCGGGAAACTTTTAACTCTATAAAATCATAAATTCTTTTAGATTCCTACGGAACAATAAGCATAAAATGCAATCTTTGTGTTCTCTGTGAAAAAACTCTGTGCTCTCTGTGTTAAAAAATCTGCGCAATCCGTGAGAAACTTTTAACTCTATAAAATCATAAATTCTTTTAGATTCCTACGGAACGATAAACATAAAATGCAATCTTTGTGTTCTCTGTGAAAAAACTCTGTGCTCTCTGTGTTAAAACTCTGCGAAATCTGCGGGAAATATAAATTCACTTTCTTTTTAGAATCTACAAGAAATTTTTACCTTTGAAACCAATCCCTTTTTCCTAATCCCTAAAAACTAAAAAAAATGAAATTCGGACAAGTAGCAGACCCATCACAAATAGACTTCACCCTTCCAAAAGACCATCCTAAAACCCAAGAAATTCTACGAAAATCTAATGGAAACGATTTCAATATCTACATCGGTTGTGCCAAATGGAACAAAACCGACCTGAAAGGATTTTACCCAAAAGGAACCAAAGACGAACTGAAATACTACGCTACCCAATTCAATTCTATTGAGTTGAACGCTACATTTTATTCTTTGCCGAGTCCAGAACAAGTGCTCACATGGAAAGAAAAAACGCCACCTACATTTAAGTTTTTCCCAAAAATCACCAATACCGTTTCACATTTTAGAAGATTGATTAATGTGACTGATGTAGTGACGGATTACGCGACTTCAGTTTTGAATTTCGGTGACCAGTTGGGAATGGTATTCTTGCAATTACATGATAATTTCAAACCTAAAGATTTTGACAGGGTAGAAAAATTTATAAAAGACTGGCCAAAAGAAGTTCCACTGGCGATAGAAGTACGCAGTGCAGAATGGTTTGAAGAAGAAAATTTTGAAAAATTCTCTCAATTGCTGGAAGAGAATAACATCGCGAATATTATCGTAGACACGGCAGGAAGAAGAGACATGTTGCACATGAGACTCACTTCAGACACCGCTTTTGTAAGATATGTAGGCGCCAATGCAGACAGTGATTATGCAAGATTAGATGATTGGTTAGAACGAATAAAATTATGGAAAGAAGAAGGTTTGAAAAACTTATATTTCTTTGTACATCAGAATGTAGAATTGGCTTCACCGTTGTTGTCAGCGTATTTTATAGAGAAAGTGAATGCAGAGTTCGGGACAAAAATTCACATTCCTGTAATGGCTCAACCTAAAGCGTTGTTCTAATAGAAGTTAAGATGAAGAATAAGAAATCAATGACGTAAGAAAATAATCTTAAATTATAAGCTTTTTGCGAATTTATTCGCTTCTTTGCTCTCTTAAAACCATGTTGAAAGGATAAAAAATCTTTGCGTTTTAAAAAGAATTGAATACATCAATCTTTCAATATAAAAAGCAATCTTCAAGTAAGATTGCTTTTTTTGATTTAAGCCAGAAACTTAATTTCTTTATCCTTAAAATTATTTTTCTCCACCAGTTTATTCATGGTTTTCATCATTTTGTGACGAAGTTTTGCCATTTTTCTGATGTTTTTGTCTTCGCTGTAATCAAAGATGTTGTCTTTGAAAGTAAAGGTATCCCCATCTTTAAACTCAATATTGTTTTTCTTCAATTCTCCCAGAAGCATTAGATTGGTCATGCTTTCTAGAAGTAAATGTTCAGATTTTCCTAATGATTTCAAGGATTTTAGCAATTGTTTTTTATATTTTTTCTTTCCCATAATTATTAATGTAAACTTATCGCAAATATCTGTATAATTTCTTATTTTTGAGCAAAATTTAAATCTAATATGAGTAAAGACATCATTTTTGAACTAATTGAAAGAGAAAGAGAAAGACAAACCAATGGTATAGAGCTAATTGCATCAGAAAATTTTGTTTCTGAAAATGTGATGAAAGCGATGGGAAGTGTCTTAACGAATAAATATGCAGAAGGCTACCCAGGAAAGAGATACTACGGAGGTTGTGAAGTGGTAGACGAAGTAGAAACTTTGGCCATTGAAAGAGCAAAACAACTTTTCGGGGTAGAATATGCCAATGTACAGCCACACTCTGGTTCTCAGGCTAATGCAGCGGTTTATTTATCGGTTTTAAAACCAGGTGATACGGTAATGGGAATGGATTTATCAATGGGAGGTCATTTGACACACGGTTCTCATGTTAATTTTTCTGGAATTAATTTCCGTCCGGTATTTTACGGAGTTGAAAAAGAAACAGGTCTTATCGATTATAACCAAATGCGTGAAGTAGCATTGCGCGAAAAACCAAAAATGCTGATTGCAGGTTTCTCAGCTTATTCTAGAGATTTAGATTATGCCAAATTCAGAGAAATTGCAGATGAGGTAGGCGCTACATTGTGGGCAGATATTGCACATCCTGCAGGTTTAGTTGCCAAAGGATTATTGAACTCACCATTCGAACATTGCCATGTAGTGACTACTACTACCCATAAAACGCTTCGTGGACCGAGAGGAGGAATGATCATGATGGGCAAAGATTTCGAAAATACTTACGGGCATAAAACACCTAAAGGAGAGACCAAAATGATGAGTGCTGTATTAGATGGTGCGGTTTTCCCAGGAACTCAAGGTGGACCACTAGAACACGTGATTGCAGCAAAAGCGGTAGCTTACGGTGAAGCTCTTGATCAGAAATTTGAGATTTATGCCAAACAAGTAATAGCCAATTCTCAGGCATTAGCAAAAGCAATGATTGATAGAGGTTTTGATATTGTGAGTGGTGGTACAGATAATCACTTAATGCTAGTTGACCTTAGAAATAAAAATGTAAACGGTAAAGAAACCGAAAAAGCATTGGTAAAAGCAGATATTACGTGTAATAAAAACATGGTTCCTTATGACGATAAGTCTCCATTCATCACTTCTGGAATCAGATTAGGAACCGCTGCCATCACCACGAGAGGTTTATTAGAAAAAGATATGGAGACCATTGCAGATTTAATCAATGAAGTGGTGACCAATATCAAAGATGAAAATACCCTAGAACAAGTAAAACAAAAAGTACATCAGTTAATGGAAGGAAGAGCATTATTTAACGGATAATGATGCTTAACTGAAATGAAAACTGTTAATTTGTTATAAATTTCATGATTTATGAAAAAAATATTCTTTGTTTTTGCCATTTTACTTTCAGGATTTTCTTTTGCTCAAGAACTAAGATGGGGAGCAACTGCAAACGTGCACTCTTCGTCTATCGAGGGAATACATGACTTCTCTAGAGGGAGAATTGCGCCAAGTGTAGGCTTGTTTATGGAAATTCCTCTAGAAACCTTCCAGAGAAGTATCTATGCACCGCTTCGTTATTACATTTATCCTGTAGTAGAATTCAGCATGGAAGGCGAAAAAACCATTTTGGAGCAAGGCAGACAATATTACAGAAATGATTTTGTTGCTTTTGCATTGTATGGGAAATTTCACTTGTACAGAGGATATTTTGAGAATTTTTATTTCATGATTGGGCCTAGATTTGCTTATAATGTTTCAGAAAATAGAGCCGGACCTACCAATGAAGAAGCGGGGTACATAGGATTGAGAGATGATGATATGAAAAAACTGAATTTATCAGTTTCTGGAGCGTTAGGGTATGTAATTAGCGATAAGATAGAGGTGTATTTAAGATATGATCAAGGCTTATCCGAAGTATACCCTAATTATCAAGATCATAAAACTTGGAACAGATTAGTGGGAGTAGGATTTAGTTATTCTTTTAACTAATCAAAATAATAGAGAACAACAAGGCACAGTATTCACCATACTGTGCTTTTTGCATAAAGTTAAAGCGCCTAAAATGGTTGTTTATCATAAAATTATATTATTTTTGTTTTATAAATTGCCCACGTGAAGAAGATACTAAGATTTTTTATACTGCTCATTTCTTTGGCTGTAATTTCTTGCGGTCCTAAAAAGAATATGATTTACATGGATAAAGTAGATTATAACCAAGAAATAAAACAAGCACAATATAACGGTAGTCTTATACAGGTAGGAGACGAACTCAATATCCAAATCACGGGATATGACGAGCTAGCCATCAAACCTTTCAATATCAATACCATCTCAAATACGAATGTGAAAGAGGCTTCTGATGCTACTTCTTTACAATCTTATATCGTAAATAAGCAAGGAGAAATTACCATGCCCGTTTTAGGAAATATTCCCGTAACAGGCAAAACCATAGACGAGGTAAAAGTAGACCTGGAAGAACGCCTGAAAAAATACTTAGTAGAGCCTATTGTCATTATTAAACCCATCAACCTCAAAATTGTTTTCTTAGGAAAATTCGGAGCAGCGGGAATGAAAGTACACGATAATGAGAAACTCAATATTTTACAGGCCATCGCTTTAGGAGGAGGTACTTCTGAAGATGCAGACCTTAAAAACATCAGACTTATCAGAAATGTAAATGGAGTAGACGAAACCTATGTCTTAGATGTTACGGATTATGCCATCACTACTTCTCCCTACTACTACTTGCAGAATAACGATATTCTCTATGCGGTTCCAGACAAAAATGCACAGATTGCAGCCAATAAAAATGCATATTGGATGAAAGGAATGGCAGGTTTTGGCTTCTTAATTACTATTTACACCTTGTTTTTTAGATAAAATAAATGGAACAATTACAACCCATACAATCCATCCCCCAAAAAGTTAGAAAAATAGAATTTAAAAAAGAAATTTTTAAATATCTAAGAGTTTGGTATTGGTTTGTACTTTCTATCGCTTTTTTTTATGCTTGTGCCAAGATTTATTTGAGATATACTATCCCTGTTTATAACTCTCAAGCTTCCGTTTATTTTAATACCTCTTTGAAGAAAAATACAGGCGTAATTGGGCTTAATGACTTACAGAGCTTAGGTTCTGGAGGAGTTTCTAAAAATTCTATTGCAGACGAAATTGTGCTCTTCAAGGCAAAACCTTTATTGAACAATGTAGTAAAAGAACTGAATCTGGATGTAGAATTTGTCAACAAAGGAAAACTGAAAGACGATGCCTTATACGGTTCCGAAGCGCCTTTCTACGGTAAAATTATCAGACTGAAAGACGAGAAAAAATTCGGGGGAGCCAGTTACAAAATAAAATCACAGAATTATAAATCATACATTTTAACAGATTTTAATGGGAATAACCCTAAGAGTTATTATTATGACCAACCTTATGATTTAGGATTTGGGATTGTCACCATTTCTAAAAATCCAAACATTAATTTCGATTATCCTGTTGATTTATATTTTAAAAATTATAAAAACGTAGCGGCGGGAATTGAAGGCGGAATTATTGTCAATTACTCCAGCCAAGATACCAATATCTTAGACCTCATTTACAGAGGAACCACTCCAGAGAAATCAGAAGATATTATTGATGAATTAATCGTTCAGTACAATAAAGATGCAGACAATGATAAAAAATTAGAAGCCAGAAATTCTGAAAAATTCATCAATGACCGTCTGAGAATTATCTCTAGAGAACTTTCCAATATCGAAGGCCAAAAAACAAATTTCAAAAAAGAAAATAATATTTTCGACATCGAAACACAGGCACAATCGAACATCAGCGGTCTAGACCAAGGAACCCAAAAAATACTAGAACTTACCTCTCAGTTAGAGATGGTAAACTCTGTTTTGGCATTGGCTAATGCTTCTTCAGAACAGTTGCTCCCTACCAATATTGGCGTGCCTACTTCTGCAGAAAGCCTCATCAGCCAATACAATGATTTAATCATTCTAAGAAATAAAACACTGAGACAAGCCACTCCTGCAAACCCAGTGATTATTCAGTTCAATAAAGAAATTGCAGACCTTAAAAAACTCATCAGAGAAAATTTATACAAATCGAGAGATGTCTTAGCCAATAATTTAAATTATCAGCAGTCGAAAATCGCTCAGTATAAACAGGAAATGAACATGTTCCCAGAACAGGAAAATTTCTTTAAAAATATAGACCGCCAACAGAAAATTAAAGAGTCACTCTACTTATACCTTCTTCAAAAGAACGAAGAAATTTCTATGGCGCTTGCCGTAACTACACCTAAGGTAAAAGTTCTGAATCCTGCTTTTACTACGGGAGTAATGACGCCTAATGTGAGCAAAATTATGATGTATGCCTATGGTTTAGGATTTTTCTTACCATTGATATTTTTCTTCCTCAAAAATTCTTTCGATACCTATGTGCATTCTAAATATGATGTGATGGAAATTGCCAAAGAGATTCCAGTGGTAGCAGAAATTCCAAGCATAGAAAAAGGAGATAGTGATACGGTAGGAGTAAATGACCTTTCCTCGTTTGCAGAATCCTTTAGAATCCTGAATTCTAATATCAAGTATTTCTTCAATAAAAATGAGAAATGCCCAGTTATCCTCATTTCCTCATCCATCAAAGGAGAAGGGAAAACCACCATTTCGGTGAATACAGCCCTTACCTTGGCGTTAACCAAAAAAGTCTTAATGATTGGGGCAGATATCAGAAATCCTCAGCTTAAGAGATTCATGAAATTACACGGACAAGGGTTATCTGAATTCTTAAGTGACTACAATGCAAAACCACAAGATTTTGTACAAGAGACCAATATCAGCAAGAATCTTAAACTCATCCATTCTGGAGCCATCGCTCCGAATCCTAATGAGTTGCTTGAAAGCGAAAAATTTGAAGAACTCTTGCAATATGGGAAACAAAATTATGATTACATCGTCATAGATTCTGCACCGTTATTGATGGTGGGAGATACCTACAACTTAATCAATTATGCAGATGTAATGCTATTCTTGGTAAGATCTGAGTATACCGACAAAGAAATGTTGGAGTTTGCCAACCAAATCTACCGTGATCATGCCAAAGGAAAAATGGCCATTGTGCTGAATGATGTAAGCTACCTTAACCTTACCTACAGCAATAAATATGGCTACGGTTATAAATACGGTTACGGATATTCTTACACCGCAGACACGGAGAAGAAACCTTGGTACAAAAAGATATTTTCTTAAAATAATTTTCTGAAAGATGAAGGAACCCAAACAAATGTGGACTGAAGAAATAAAAGCAGAGTCCTCTCTTTTTGCCATTAATTTCAGGGAAATATGGCATTACAGAGATTTGCTCTTCATGCTCGTGAAGAGAGATTTCATCACTTTCTATAAGCAAACCATTCTTGGGCCGTTATGGTTCATCGTGCAACCACTGCTTACCACGCTTATTTTTGTTATCCTTTTTGGGAATATTGCCAAACTCTCTACAGACGGGATTCCGCAGTTGGCTTTTTATTTGGCAGGCATCACCATCTGGAATTACTTTGCAGAAAGCCTTACCAAAACATCATCCGTTTTCACCGCCAATGCTTCTATTTTTGGGAAAGTATACTTCCCCAGACTCATTATGCCGCTGTCTATAGTCGCTTCTAGTTTATTGAAATTTGCAGTGCAGTTTGCCCTTTTTATTTTGGTAGTTCTCTATTACACCTTTGTAGCACAAAGCATACAACCCAATCTTTGGATATTGTTTACCCCTGTATTAATTCTATTGATGGCACTTTTTGCTTTAGGCGTAGGAATGATTTTCTCTTCCCTCACCACCAAGTATAAAGACCTTACCTTTTTATTGGCATTTGGCATACAGTTATTCATGTACATTACACCCGTAGTATACCCAAGTTCTGCTTTGCCAGAAAAATTCCAGATATTAGCGAAAATCAATCCTTTATCCAGCATTTTCGAGTGTTTCAGATATGCCTATCTAGGAACAGGAACCTTCACCATTACAGACCTGCTCATCTCCACACTCGTAATCGTATTTCTATTTTTCACAGGCGTGCTTGTCTTTAACAAAGTAGAAAAATCATTCATGGACACCGTGTAAAAAGATGATGTGATAATTTGATGATGTGATAATTTGAAAATTTGATGATGAAGTAAAAGAATTAAAAAAAACAAAGAATAAAAAAACAAAGAAATACCAATTACCAACTACCAACTACTAATTACCAATCACCAATCACCAACCACCAACTTCCCATAATGAAACATTCTCTAGCCATAAAAGCCGAAAACATCTCCAAGCAATATCGATTGGGAGAGGTAGGAACGGGAACCATCACTCATGACTTAAATAGATTTTGGGCAAAATTGAGAGGGAAAGAAGACCCTTATCTTAAAATTGGCGAAGCCAATGACCGCAGCAGAAAAGGAGACAGCGAATATGTATGGTCGCTACGAGATATCAATTTCGAAATTGAACAGGGAGATGCAGTAGGAATCATTGGGAGAAATGGTGCGGGGAAATCTACCTTGCTGAAATTATTAAGCAAAGTTACTCAACCTACCACTGGAAGCTTCAAAGTAAACGGAAGAATTGCTTCCTTGCTAGAAGTTGGTACAGGTTTTAATCCCGAAATGACGGGCAGAGAAAACATCTACCTCAATGGAGCCATTCTAGGCATGAGAAAGCACGAAATCGATAGGAAATTTGATGAAATTGTAGATTTCTCAGGGGTAGAAAGATATATAGACACTCCCGTAAAACGCTATTCTTCTGGGATGTACGTACGTCTGGCTTTTGCAGTAGCAGCACATTTAGAATCAGAAATCCTGATAGTAGATGAGGTATTAGCAGTAGGAGATGCAGAATTTCAAAAAAAATGCCTTGGCAAAATGGGCGACGTTTCCAAAGGTGAAGGCAGAACCGTTTTGTTTGTGAGCCATAATATGGCGGCCGTGCAGAATTTATGTAATAAAGGTATCTTATTAGATAAAGGAAAAGTTATTTCACAAGGAGATGTCCATAAAGTATTAGGGGATTATTTAAATACAAATCAATATGAAATTTTTCCTAATTTTAATAAAGATATATTTTTAAGTAATTTCAATTCATATACAATTGGTGATAAAGCTAAACCAGTTGTAGCAGGTTTAAATGCTATTTTTGAATTTGAAATTACTTCTAAAATAGAGAAATATGATATTCTTATAGGGTTGGGAATAAATGATTTATATGGGAATAGATTAATAACGCCATTTTCTAAACATACTAATAATTCTTTTCATATTAAAAAAGGTTTAAATAGGATTGTTTGTGAAATTGAAAAATTTCCTTTAAAACCATCTACCTATAATTTAGAAGTTTATGTAGGGACAGAAAATGAAGTATATGACTACTATGACAAGGGATTGAGTATGGATGTAGAAATTATTGGGAATAATAATTTATTAAATATACCAGATAATACACAAGGGAGTTTTATCATTAATCAAAAATGGGTATAATGGAAGAAAATAAAGAAAAAGAAATATTTTGTTTACAATATGAATTAAAAACATTGTCTGAAATTGTCTTTAAAGATGAAGCAGAGAGGTGGGTATATGGTTTCATGCATAAAATAACTGAAGAAGAACATTTAGATAGATATAATTTTGTTTTAGATAAAGTTAAAAATAAAAGGGTTTTAGATATTGCTTGTGGTTCTGGTTACGGTAGTTTTTTATTAGCCACTAAAGGAAATGCAGAAAAGGTTGTTGGAGTAGATTTAGATGAGGAAGCCATAAAATATGGCGAATACAAATATCCTCACGAAAAAATAAAAAGAATAGTTGCAGACGCTACTAAGTTCCATGATTCAGAATTATTTGATGTCATAGTAAGTTTTGAAACAATTGAACACGTTCCAGATTATAATCTTTTACTAGAGAATTATTCTAACCTTTTAAAACCAGATGGAGTATTATTTATTTCTACTCCCATCACCAAAGAAACGACTAAGACACCACATAATCCATATCATGTCATAGAATGGTCTTTTTTTGATTTCCAAAGCCTTATTAATGAGTGGTTTATGATTAAAGAGGTTTATTTACAAAATGTGGTTATTCAATTAAAACAGTGGGAAGTTCCAAGTTTACTTAAAAAATTTAAAAATAGAATCTTTGGAGATAAAAATATATATGAAATTGAAGGTGGAAAATTTGAATTATTTTCTGAACAATATGATATGAGAAAGTGCATAAGAGGTTATCAAATGGTTGTTTTAAGTAAATAATAATTTTTTTAGTCTTATATATTAAAACTCCCGAGCATACACTCGGGAGCTTTTTATTTAAAATTTCAGGGGAATGCTATTGCTTTTTATATTGGGCAAGCCAACCAGTTTTATTTTCTTAGGCCAAAGTTGTAGGGTGGCGTGGTGCAGCTTTCGTTTGACCTTGAGGTGTTGGATGTATTTTTTTAATTCTTTAGGACTATTTTCACCTCTCGGAAAATAGGTCAGTCTTTTGGCCAGTCGGTCTACATCTATTATTCTGCTTCTCGGTCTTGGCGTGTTATATCTTTTTATAAATTCATTAAGCGGGATGATATTGTCTTTTTCGTCTTCTGGAACTTCGGGTTCGTGTGCAGGCAAGACCATAAAATTTTTAGGATAGTAAATCTTACCCCCAAAGCGAATAAATCTTATTTCGCCGTTTTTTCTTCGGCGTTGCAAGGTTCTTTCAGAGACCATTAGCTTTTCCATCATTGAGACATTGTCATAAAACAATAAATCTTCATCAGATGGTCTGTCTAGAACAGATTCTGCTTTTTTTAAAGGGTTCATTACTTTTGAAACTAGCTCTAAGGCTTTTTCTAATTCCTGTCCGCTGATTTGGTACATCATAAATTAAAAAATAATAAAATTATATAGTTATTAGCTTTTGTTTACCCCATTTTTTTACTTTGTAAATCAGAGGGATAGACCAAAAGTGTATTTCAAAATTAGCGAATAAATTTTTAAAAAAAATATTTTTTTTAGTTGTTTTAAAATAAAATTGTAAACTTTTTTACTAAAAAAAAGTATATAACATTAATATTTTGAGTTACTTAAAATTAAAAAAATGTAAACTTTTTTAGTTCATATTATTATCAAATTAATTAATGTTTGGAGTAAGTTTCCCTTGAATCAAAGTGCAGTCAAAGTGCAGTTTTGTTCGGAAAAAGTACCCGTTTTCCGAAGTAGACTCGAACGTGATTCGAACGTGATTCGAACAAAACCCTATTTTGAGGGGTAGAAAATCCCAATTTCTACCCTGTCTGTTTTTCGATTCTTAGAAATTCTTCCCACAAAATTAATCTCCTCACTCCAGCCAAAACGCCACTTCAAGACAATACTTGCTATACCTAGACAATACCCGACAAAAGAAGACAAGTGTTTGATTTACAATATTTTACGATTTATATTTGTGCTCGTAATAGCGCTGCAGAGCTAATACAAGTGACTTAAATTTTTTGTATAACCCCTAAAAATAAATAACAGTGGGAAAAATCAAGACAGGAATCCTCGGAGGATTCCAAGGCAAAGTAGGAACGGTAATCGGTTCCACATGGAGAGGTGAAAGCATTATGAGAGCTTTACCTAAAACAGCGGCGAAAGCGCCAACTGAATCACAAAGAATTCAGAGATTAAAATTTAAAGCAGTGAGTGAATTCCTTAATCCGTTAAGAAGCACCCTAAGTACTTACTTTGGAAATGACACAGGAGTGAAAAGCAAGTACAATATGGCCACTTCTTACCACATTACCAATGCGGTAGAGATTACAGAACAAGGAACTCAAATTCTCTATCCTAGAGTTTTGGTAGCCAAAGGAACACTTTTTGGGTTTCAGAATCTTACCACTACACATTCCGAAACGGTAATCACACTGAATTGGGAAGACAATACCGTTTTCGGTAATGCCAAAGCAGAAGACACCGTAAATGTAGTGTGCTATATCGAGGAGGTGAATACCTTTTATGTCTTCGAAAGCATAGCAAACAGAGATGGACTTACCGCCAGTGTTACGCTACCACAGAATTTCTTAGGGTATAATGTAGAAGTCTATGCATTCTTGTATGACACGGTTTCTAAAACCTCCAGCAATTCTGTTTATCTAGGGAACATTGCTTTCTAATCAGTAAATTTTTTGTGTGTGTAAAACAACTCTGAAAGCTTATGCTTAAGGAGTTGTTTTTATTTTAGGATACTCTATAAAAGCGAAGCGAAACAAAACCTCACCATTAATGTAGGCAAATAGATTTCAAAATCCACCCTTTAGGGTTGCGGCACAGATTTTGAAATTTTCGCTCTATTTTATGAAGACTTTCAATAGTGACTTAAATAAAATCCCTATTTTTGAATAAAATAAAAACAACTAATTTTTTCTAGAGAATGCTCGCCATCATCATTCCATATTTCAAAATTAATTTTTTTGAAAAAACCTTAGAATCTCTTGCACAGCAAACCGACCAGAGATTTAATGTATATATTGGGGATGATGCAAGTCCTAATGCTCCAAACGATCTTTTAGAAAAATATCAGGGAAAATTTAACTTCACTTATAAAAAATTTGATGATAATTTGGGAAGCATTTCATTGGTCAAACAATGGGAGCGTTGCATAGGCATGATGCAAGAGGAAGAATGGTTTATGATTTTGGGAGATGATGATGTTTTAGGGGAGAATGTAGTAGAAACGTTTTATAAAAATCTTCCAGAAATAGAAAAAACTGCTCATGTAGTGAGGTTTTCTTCGGTTTTAATCAATGAAAAAGACGAACCTATTTCACAAGAATATCACCATCCTCAATTAGAAAACGCCATAGAGAGTTATTGCAGAAAATTGGATGGCATTACAAGAAGTTCATTGTCTGAGTATATTTTCAGAAAAGAAAAATATCTTACTTATAGATTTAAAGATTTTAATTTTGGTTGGGGATCTGATGATTATGCTGTTATAGAATTTTCAGATAACAGCCCAATTTTTAGTTTGAAAGAATTAGTTTTTGTAAGGATTTCAAATATTAATATAACAGGAAATTTAAGTTTAAGTAAAGAAAAATTAATTGAAGACATCAGAGTAGTAAGAGACTTATTAAAACATAATAAATATTTATCTTCAAATCAAATAAAACGTTTTGCTAAACAATATAATGACCAATTATATAGATCAAAATCTTTTAATTTTATTTTAGAAATAAAGTTAATTTTTTTAGTCCTAGAAAAAATAGGAATAAGAATGGCTATTTCTCAAATTGTAATATCATTCAAAAGATTTATATTTTATAATGAAAAGTTTGAATATTTGTATTGGAGTTTTCGCACACGTAAACTCAGAAAATTAAATAACATAAAAATTTTAAATTCTCACGAAACTTTAGAAAAAATTATTAATGAAAAGAAATCAATTTCAAGATTTGGTGATGGAGAATTTAAAATTATTTTTAATGACGGAAATCCAAGCTTTCAGAGTTATAACTTGTTGTTATCGAAAAGATTAATAGAAGTTTTGAATTCACCAAATAAAAATTTATTAATATCTATACCTATTACATTTGTTTCTTTAGAAAATGAGAAAATTTCTTCAAGGTTTTTTTGGAAGCAATTTCTAAATAAATATTCTGAAAGACTTAACAATCTCTTAAGAAAAGATTACGTTTATGGTAATGCGGGCGTTACCCGCTTTTACATTGGGCAGACCAATAAAAAATTATCATTTAAAATTTCCCAAAAATTAAAACAAATCTGGGATAATAAAGAAATTTTAATAATTGAAGGTAAATATTCAAGATTAGGTGTTGGTAATGACTTGTTTGAAAATGCAGTATCCATAGAGAGAATACTATGTCCAGTAGTAAATGCTTTTGATCATTATGAAAAAATATTAGAATTATCTATGCTTTATGGTAAGAATAAATTAATTATTATAGCTCTCGGTCCCACTGCAACGGTTTTGGCTCATGATTTGGCAAATAAAGGATTTTGGGCTTTAGATTTGGGGCATGTTGATGTTGAATACGAATGGATGAAATCTAATACGTTTGATAGAATACAAATCAAAGGTAAATATGTAAGTGAAATGGGTGATCAATCTAAAAATGATTTTAATGAATTTTTTGATTCTGTTTATAATAGTCAAATAAAATTTGAAGTTTAATGATGAACATATTGTTTGCATATAATACGGATCATAAAAATAATGATTATATTTTTAGGTTAATAGAATTAACCCAAAAGCTCAATGATGCTTTTGTGTATTCTTCTTTAGAAGAATTTTGGGAACCTACAAGAAAGTATGACTTCATAATTATCAATTGGCCAGATTATCTTTTTAGATGGAAAGTAGAGATTACATCTCTAGATTTGAAAAAAATAAAGAATACTTTAAATTACCATAAAAAGAATGAGACAAAAATTATAACTTTTGTTCATGATGAAAAATCACATTTTTCAAATAATAAAAATTTACAAGAGCTATTTAATATTTGTTATTCTGAATCCAACACATTGGTTCATTTGGGTAATTTTTCATTAGAAAAGTATAAAGAAAAATACCCAACTATTTCACATAAGTTAGTTTATCATCCTCTATATAATAGTTTTGATTTAGATAAATCTTTTAGTGAGATAAGAAAAAAAATGAAAATAAGAAAAAAAGATTTTTTAATAATGGTGCCAGGTTCTATTAGAAAAAAAGATGAGTATGATTTTGCAGTTAAGGTTTATAAAAAGATTAATATTAAAAATAAAAAACTTTTTTTTCTCAGAGGGAATTATTTTATAAACTCTAGATTTAATTATTTTAATATTTGGTATTTATTAAATAAAATATATTTAAAATATATTTATAAAATTTTCATTAATGAAGGTTATCTTTCAAATGAGAAATTATCGGATTATTTAACAATTTCTAACCTAATTTTATTACCAAGAATTGACATCCTAAATTCGGGTAATATTACTTTATGTTCTCAGTTTAATAAGTTAATTGTTGGTTTCGAAAGTGGAAATATTAGTAATTGGTTAGATATTTTGGGACATATAAAAATTAGAGAAAATGATGATCTTCAAAATTTAAATAAGCTGATTGATAATAAGATTACCCAAAGAATAAATTTCAAAAATAAAGTTCAATCTATTTCGAATGATTTAATAATAATTGAGCAGCTAAAAGATGTATTTGTTTAAAATGAAACTCTCCATCATCATACCGGTTTACAACGCAGAACAATATTTGCAAAAATGTTTAGAAAGTGTTTTTAATCAAAACCTTTCTCCACAAGACTATGAAATACTCTGCATCAATGATGGTTCTACGGATGCCTCATTGTCTATTTTAAATAAATTTCAAGAAGAAAACACCAATGTAAAGGTTGTTTCTACAGAAAATAAAGGCCCTGCTCATGCTAGAAATAGAGGTTTAGAAAATGCTAAAGGCAAATACATTACTTTTCTAGATTCAGATGATCTAATATATCCCAATACATTAAATAAAATTATTACCAAATTAGAAGAAGAAAGGATTGAAATTCTTTATCCTATGATTCATTTTTACGATGAAAAGGATAATCTTTTAGAAAAATCAAAAATAGAAAACGAGAGTAAAATAAATACAGGTTTGCTTCAAGAGCGCAGAACTCTTCCTGCTACTTTTTATAAAAGAGAATTGGTGGGAGAGATTCGTTTTCCAGAAGAGGTTTTAGTAGGGGAAGATACAGTTTTTAATGCCAAAGTGCAGAGCAAAGCACAGCGAGTTTCTTTTGAGGGAATACCATATTATAAATATTTAGTCCGTCCCAATTCTCTTTCCAAGAAAGCCATTACCGAAGAAGGATATCAGGGATTTATCAATGCCATTACCATTTTAGACGAATATAAAAATCAACACTTCTCCCCAGAAAATAAAGAAGCTCAACAGTATTTTGATAAGGTAATTTTGGTGTTTGTAACCAGAATCGTAGAACTGCATATTTTGCCAAACCTTTATCAACCCAAATACAAAGAGCTCAAAAAACTGCTCTCAGAAAAAGGATATTGGCATTTAGCAAATACCATCGCCGAAAAATATCCCTATTTCGATACCTCATTCTCTAAAATGGCAAGACATCAAAAAAAACTCATCTTCAAAACAAAAGTCTACCAACTCCTACAAAAGCTAAAACCCTAATATTAAACAACTGCATCCACCATTAAAAAACAATATGGCACCATTGCTTTAAAATAAACCATCAATTTTGAAGATTTTCACATCCTTTAGGACTCGAGGCAATGAAAATCTTCAAAAACAATCATTAAAAATTTTTCCTCCCATGTCATCCTGAGCACAGACCCAAGGTCTGCGAACGAAGTTCACGAAGGAAGGGAGGGGAAAAGAAAAATTTTAAATCACTCTATCATTTTTAAGGAAGTTAAAAATCTTTGCGTTTTAAAAACATAAGAATTTTAAAAAAAATACATTGCGCCTTTGCGTTAAAAAAAATCCGCGCAAACAATCCGCGAAAATCTGCGAGAAATAAATAAAACATTTATAAAAACTCATCTTCAAAACAAAAGTCTACCAACTCCTACAAAAGCTAAAACCGTAATAAATATGGTAGCTTAGATTCCTACGGAATGACAAAATGACTGTTGATTTTGAGTTATGATTAAATAAGGATACTCAATAAATATCACACATTATTTTTAACGAAGTTAAAAATCTTTGCGCCTTAAAAACATAAGAATTTTAAAAAAAATACATTGCGCCTTTGCGTTAAAAAAACATTAAAAAAATCTCTCTAGCTCGTTGGCTGAGCCCGTCGAAGCCCGAGTCGGGGAAAGAAAATCTCTCCACCTCGGTGGCTGAGCCTGTCGAAGCCAGGGTTGGGGAAAAAGATTTTTTAAAGGAAAAGAAAAATTTTTTAAATCACCCCATCATTTTTAACGAAGTTAAAAATCCTTGCGCCTTAAAAACATGAGAATTAAAAAAATAATATTGCGCCTTTGCGTTAAAAAAACATTAAAAAAATCTCTCTACCGCGTTGGCTGAGCCTGTCGAATCCAGGGTTGGGGAAAAAGATTTTTAAAGGAAAAGAAAAATTTTTTAAATCACCCCATCATTTTTAACGAAGTTAAAAATCTTTGCGCCTTAAAAACATAAGAATTTAAAAAAAATAATATCGCGCCTTTGCGTTAAAAAATATCCGCACGAATTTCAACATCCCACATCCCACATCCCACATCTCACATTCTTACTAAAGATAAAATACTTAATTTTGCTCTATGCCAAAAATCTCCATCATCATCCCGGTCTACAATGCAGAAAAATATCTGGAAGAATGTTTGCTGAGCATCAGTCAACAGACCTTTACGGATTTTGAGATTTGGGCAATCAATGATGGTTCTACCGACCGTTCTTTAGAAATCCTTAAAAAATACCAAGCGAAAGAACCACGGTTGCATATCATCGTTCAAGAAAACAAAGGGGTTTCTGCGGCTAGAAATCTTGGATTAGAAAATGCGCAAGGCGAGTACATCACCTTTGTAGATGCAGATGACTGGCTCCATCCTGAAACGCTAAAACAGTATATAGAAATTGCAAAAAATGAAGAGATTGACATCGTCATTTCACAATTTTTAACCGAAAAATCAAGGGAAAAGCAATCGCCTTCATGTATAAAAAGCTTTGATAGAAAAGAGATAGAACAAAAGATATTTCCAAAATTCATAGAAACAGATGTTTATAATTCGGTGTGCAATAAACTCTATCGAGCAGAATTAATCAAAAAAACGAATGCCAAATTTCCAATGGGGGTGAGAATTGCTGAAGATGCCCAATTCAATCATCAAGTTTTTTCTCCGGCTCAGAAAATTGCGGAAACTCCTTTCAAAACATATTTTTACAGAGAGGTACAAGGAAGTGCCACGCGAAATGTAGTGAGAAATGATTATTGGCAAAGCAATTTGGCCATCTATCAGTATGATTATCAAAAATATTTTGGCAATGCGCTTTCTGAAAACACCATCCATGAACTGAAAACCAAACGCTTTTTCAGAAGCATCATGGCCTTGATTTATATTTATTGGAATCCTAAAAATCAACTTTCCCTATTCCAAAGGTTTTCTAAAATCAGGGAAATCGTAAATCATGAAGTGGTGAAAAAAGTCTTTTCTGATAATACTTTACAAAAGGATTTAGGGCGTTATGATTTAGCAATTTTTAAAGCCATTCAGTCAAAAAATATTTTGAAATTGTATCTTTACACTTTATACAGTTATTACAGAAATTCATGAAAATACTCCTTTTCCTTCACGGAGGCAGTTTAAACAGAGGTTGCGAAGCGATAGTGAGAACTGGTGTCGCAGAAATTAAAACCCAATTTCCCGATGCGGTAATAGATTTGGCTTCTTACGAACCAGAAACGGATGCCCATCTCGAAAACATTCATCAGGTTTTTAGACACGAACAAAAACCGCCAAAGAAATTTTCTTGGGCAGGCTTGAAGTCAGCATTTTTTGTGAAATTCTTCCAAGACGAAAAATACCATCATCAATACACCCAAAAAGACATCATTTCCAAAATTAAAAATTATGAAGTCTTTATTTCGGTAGGAGGAGACAATTATTGCTATGGCGAATTACCCGGATTTTACGAAATCAATCGACTCATCAAAAAAGCAGGCAAAAAACTCATTTTATGGGGAGCTTCCATTGGTGAAGAAGATTTAACGCCTGCCAAAATACAAGATTTACAACGCTTTGATTTGCTCTTGGCAAGAGAAACCCTCACCGAAAAAGTATTGAAAAATGCAGGGTGCAAAAACGTGAAGTTAGTAGCAGATGGTGCGTTCTTAATGGACAAAACAGAACTGCCATTGCCTGAAGGATTCAAAGAGAATAAAACACTCGGTTTTAATTTTTCACCATTGATTTTTGGTAGAAACCCACAGTCTAAAGAAGCAGCTTTTCGTTTGATAGAAGAGATTTTAGCAACCACAGATTTTAATATCGCTTTGGTTCCACACGTGACCATAGCAATCAGCAATGATGAGGAAACCCTAAAAGAATTTTTAGAAAAATACAAAGAAACCAAAAGAGTTTTTCTTTTACCCAATAACCTCAATGCTACAGAATACAAAGGCTACATTGCTCGAATGAGATTCTTTATAGGCGCCAGAACTCATGCCACCATTGCAGCCTATTCTACAGGAGTGCCAACGATGGTATTGGGCTATTCTGTAAAATCAAAAGGCATTGCCAAAGATATTTTTGGAGAAGAAAAATTAGTGTTGGGCATAGAAGAAATTTCAGATGCAGCAAAATTAATTGCTAAATTTGAAGAAATGAAGCAGGAAGAACTTATGCTGAAAGAAATTCTAAGAAATAAAATTCCCCACATCAAAGAAATGGCACAAAAAGCCAAATCTTATTTAGCAGAAATAATATAAAAATTTCAAAAATAAAAAATCTCACCTCGTTGGCTGAGCCTGTCGAAGCCACGGTCGGGAAAAAAGGTATTTTAAAGGGGAAAGAGGAATTAAAAAAAAGAAATAAAATGAGATTACCCCAGCCCTAAAGGGAGCTCATTTTATTTCCTAAACCATTAAAATTTTTCCACCCTTTAGGGTTGTGGAAAGAAAAATTTTCTCCTCGGTGGCTGAGCCTGTCGAAGCCACGGTCGGGAAAAAAGGTATTTTAAAAGGGAAAGAGGAATTAAAAAAAAGAAATAAAATGAGATTACCCCAGCCCTAAAGGGATCTCATTTTATTTCCTAAACCATTAAAATTTTTCCACCCTTTAGGGTTGGGGAAAGAAAATTTTTCCACCTCGCTGGCTGAGCACAGACCGAAGGTCTGCGAACGAAGTTCACGAAGCCAGGGTCTGGAAAAAAGATATTTTAAAGGGGAAAGAGGAATTAAAAAAAAGAAATAAAATGAGATTACCCCAGCCCTAAAGGGATCTCATTTTATTTCCTAAACCATTAAAATTTTTCCACCTCGGTGGCTGAGCCTGTCGAAGCCAGAGTTGGGGAACAAAATTTTAAAAGGTTCCCCTCTTTTAGAGGGGTGGCATTCCGAGAAATCGGAATGACGGGGTGTAAAATAAAATATTGAAATTATTGAAGAGTTGTAATAACAAATTAAATGAAAAAATATATATACATTTCTTTAACGGTCATATTTTCTATCATTCTATTTTATTTATACTACAATTTAATAACGAAAGAAGATGGTTGGGTATTAGGAGATTGGTTGATTAATTATCAAGATGGTGGGTTTAAAAGAAGAGGTTTATTAGGGACGTTATTTGTCTTTTTATACGATACGCTAAATTTAAATATTCCTAAACAAGTTTTTTTTATTGCTACTTTTCTTTGGTTAAATTTTTTATTGTTTTTATATACCCAAATCTCAAAAATAAAAGTAAATATTTTTGGAATTATACTGCTTTTATTTAATACAACCTCTCTGTTTTTTAATGCCGTTTCTACGGCGAGTATTGGTAGAAAAGAAATTATACTATTTAATATATTTCTTTTGTATACGGTATATTATGATAAGTTACACTATAAATGGAGAACTTTAATTTTTGGGATGCTTTTACTGTTGGTGTCGTTTATTCACGAGTTAACTTTTTTTTATATTGGTTATTTTATTCTATTTGATAGGATAGCGAATAAGGCTAAGAAAGTTAATGTATTTTCTACTTTTATTTATGTAAGTGCTGTTTTTATTCCAGTATTTCTTTTTTATATGTTCGGAGGGAATATTAATTCGGGTCATTCATTAGAGTTCTTAAAAATAAAAGGAATTAATAACCTTACCAATGGTATTTTTAATCATCATGAAAATTATAATACGCTTCAGCATTACAAAATTTATTTTACAGGATATTTAAAATACGTTATACCATTAATGATTGCTTATGGAAGTATCTTTTATTTCGTAAGAATTTATGGCCCTAATTACAGAATTATACTTAAAAATTTTACTATAAATTTACTTTTTTCATTACCACTTTTTTATCTTGCAACAGATTGGGGTAGGTGGCTGAATATTCATATGATATTAAGTACAATAGGAGCTATATATTTAATGACGAAAGAAGAAAATAAAACAGAAATTACCAAAAATCAAAAATTTAAAATAATAGTATGGGTCTTGTTATGTGCATTTATTCAAACAGCAGTTTGTTGTAATGGGGCAAAACTCAATTACTTTTTAGAAATCCTTTTATCAAAAATTCCATGAAGAAAAAACTACTTTTTGTAATCCCAAGTTTAGCCTTAGGCGGAGCAGAAAAAAGCTTCGTTAATTTGCTCAATGCTTTAGATTTCGAAAAGTATGACGCAGAGGTCTTTCTCTTTGTGAAATCTGGCGAATTCCTTCCTTTATTGCCTAAACAAGTAAAACTACTGCCCATTTCAGAAGATTTCGCTACCTTTTCTTTACCTTTCCTAAAATCGGTTTTTACCTTTTCTAAAAAAGGAAGATTAGATTTGGCTTTATACAGATTGCTTTTTGTATTAGCTAACACCAGAGCAAGAAATGCTTCGGTTTCAGAACAAATCACTTGGAAATACTTGAAAAATTTCTTTCCAAGAATTCAAGGGAATTATGATCTTGCCATAGGTTATTTAGAAAAATCTTCGAATTACTTTATTACAGACCGTGTTTCGGCTTCCCAAAAAATAGGTTGGATTCATACCGATTTGAAAGCCTTGGATCTAGACTTTGCTTTTGAAGAAAAATACCTGAAAAAATTAGACAAAATCATTACGGTTTCCGAAAATTTAGTAGATAAATTACAAACTTATTTCTCTGAAATAAAAGAGAAATTTCACTGCATAGAAAACATCAATTCAGCGAAAATTATCAATGAATTGGCCAATCAACCACAAGAAGCAATCCTCAAAAATGATGAGGCTTTCAATATCATTTTTGTAGGGAGATTGGTCAAAGAAAAAGCCTTGCATATAGCCATAGAAGCACTAGAACTGTTGCTGAAAAAAAACATCAATGCGAGACTTTATTTGGTGGGAGAAGGCAATAAAAGACCAGAACTTCAGAAAATGGTTCAAGAAAAAAACATTGGGGAGAAGGTAGTATTTTTGGGAGTGCAGAGCAATCCTTATCCTTTGGTAAAAGCTGCAGATTTATTTTTAATGACTTCTGTTTTCGAAGGGAAATCTATTGCGCTAGAAGAAGCAAAGATTTTAAAAAAGCCAATAGTCATTACTGATTTTTCTACGGCTTCAGAACAGATAACAGACGGAAAAACAGGTCTGATTGCCGAAATGAATGCCCTGTCTGTAGCCGAAAAAATAGAAAAACTCTACCGAGACCAAGATTTCAAAAATGAAATCATCAATAACCTTTCTCAAGAAAAATTAGGAAATGAAGACGAAATTGAGAAATTAAACTCCATTCTTAATGAAAAGATTACTTCTCCGGATAAAATAAAACTAAAAACAAAATTGGTATATAGTTTTAACAGGATTTTAAAGAAATTGATTAAGCTTAAAATTTTAGAAACCAGTGAGTCGATTGATTTGCTAATTCATCATGAATTTTCATTAGCAAGATATGGTGATGGTGAACTTAATATAATGATGGGTGGAAATATTCATTTTCAAGAGTATCATCCAGATTTGGCCAAAAGGTTAAAGCAAATCCTTTTAAATTATAATGATAAAACTAACCTTAAGATTGGGATTCCATTAGCAATCAATACTGTAAAAGAATATAAGCCAGTCGTGAAGAAATTTTGGAATATGAATATGGATACAGGGAGATTTCACTGGATTAAATATTGTGGGATTTATAAGCAATACCTTAATGCTAGTTTAACGAGATGTTATATAGATTATTTAGATAAAACTAAAAGCAAATTATGGTTTGAAAATATCATGCTTCTATGGAAAGACAAAAAGGTTTTAATCGTAGAAGGAGAAAATAGTAAATTGGGAGTGAATAATTCTCTTTTTTCTAATGCTAAAAGCATAGATAGAGTAGTTACTAAATCAGAGAATGCTTGGGATAAATATTTTGATTTATTCACAGATACCTTATCTCGTGCTGGTGAATATGATATTATTTTGGCTTCATTAGGTCCTACTGCCACCATTTTAGCAAATGATATTGCTCAGAAGGGTTTCAGGATTGTAGACATCGGACATCTTAATTTAGAATATAATAAATATATCGCAGATTATGGTGAAAATCCTGGTTCGCTCATCTTAAAGGAAGAAACATGTCATTCGCAAATTATTTGCAAAATATTATAAATATGTCTATTACGATTCTTACGCCTACTTATAATAGAGGTCAATACCTTCATCGTTTATATTTAAGTTTATTAGAACAAAATACCAAAGATTTTACTTGGCTTATCGTAGATGATGGAAGTACTGATTCTACAAAAGAACTAATAGAAAATTATAGAAAAGAGAATAAAATTAAAATTGAATACTTTTATAAAGAAAACGGAGGAAAACACACGGCTATTAATTTTGGAATAAATAGGGTGACTTCGCCCATTGTAGGAATTGTAGATTCAGATGATTGGCTTACCAGTAAAGCGCTTGAAACCATCAGTAAATATTGGGTTATCATAAAAGAAAAACAGAATATAGCTGGAATTCTTGGCTTATCAGCATTTAAAAATGAAGAGCTAATAGGCACTGAATTTCCTCAAAATAATTGGGAAGTTTCTTTTACAGATATCTATTTGAAACATAAAGTGCTAGGAGATAAAGCTGTTTTTTTTAAAACAGAAGTATTGCGCAATTATCCATTTCCCGAAAAACAGGGAATTCATTTTGTTTTTGAAGCAACAGTTTGGCACGAAATGTCAAAAAAATACAATGTTCTTGCAGTTAATGACTTATTACAATACAAAGAATATACAGAAGATGGCATCACCCGAAACACCTACAAAAAAGACTATGTAAAAGGCTTAGCGTTTTCTTTTTTTCATTTAGTGAAAAACAGAACCTATCCTTTTGCTAAATATCCGCATCATTTTTTGTGGAACTACATTCACCTGGCGATTAATTCACTTTTATCAGGCGAAAGTTATTTTAATCAACTATCTTTGATAGACAAAATAATTTACTTAATGTTCTATCCAAGAGCGTATTATACATATTCAAAATTGAAAGATAAGGTTTTATGATTAGGAAAATTATTTACAAAATAAAACAAATCATTGCTGGAGTGTCAAACGAACAGCTATCTGTTCAAGCCAACTTAAAGGAAGGCATGAAAGTGGGCAAAAATGTCTATGGTTTAGACAATTGTACCATAGACCATGGTCATTGTTGGCTCATCGAAATTGGAGATGAGGTAATTTTTGCACCTCAAGTGTACCTTTTAGCGCATGACACCAGCACCAAAAGAAGCACCGGTTATGTAAGAGTAGGCAAAATAAAAATAGGGAAGAACTGTTTCATTGGAGCCAGAGTAATGATTTTACCAGGGGTAGAAATTGGCGAAAATTCTATTGTAGGCGCAGCAAGTGTGGTAACCAAATCTTTTCCGGAAAATTCGGTGATTGCAGGAAATCCCGCACAATATATTTGTAGCGTGGAAGAATATGAAGCAAGGGTAAAAGAAAAATTTCAAAATACGCCTCATTTTTCGGAGGACTATGAATTGGGAAGAATTACACCCGAAAGAAAACAAGAAATGCTCGATAAAATAGAAAAATTTGGTTTTGTAAAATGATGACAGTTTTATTTTTGATGACGCTATTTCTGCTGTTGGTACTATCAGTAGACTTTCTTCCTGATTTTTGGACTTGGCAAAGCCGTATTAAAATAGGAAGATTTACCAATGAAAAGGCATGGAAAGAAAAAGTCTTACAGAAATCGGTGACTTGGCTCAATAAAATGCCCAAAACCAAAATAAAAGACGTAAATAGACTCTTGCTAATAGACCTTCTGACAAATCAGCACACTAATAAAACCCTACAATCTTGGCAAGAATCCTCTTTGCTTTTGGGGTTAATTCAAGCTTACAAAACTTCTCCCGAATCTCATCTGAAAGCGGAAATCTTAAAATTTGTGGATTTCAAAATAGACCAAAAAGGAAATTGGATTTCAGAACCCCAAGAAGTAGATGCTGCTTGGTTGGCTTTTGCCCTTTCAGAAATTCCTTTCCTAGATAGAAATATAAAACCAGCATTAGATACGGTTTATCAATTAATCAAATCTAAACTAGGAGAAGACGGAACGGTGATGTACAGAGCGTCCACTCCCAATTACAGATATGTAGACACCATTGGTTTTACAGCTCCATTTTTAGCCAAATACGGTAGAGATTTTCAAAACGAAGAAGCCATCAATCTGGCCATTACGCAAATCAAAGCCTTTGAAAAATACGGAATGCTAGAAAATAAAATTCCAGCTCATGCGTATGAAATTCATTCTAAAAACCCTGTGGGGATTTTCGGTTGGGGACGCGGTTGCGCTTGGTTTTTAATCGGTGCTTTAGAAACCTATAAAATACTGCCAGAACTACATTCCGAAAAAGAAGATTTACAAGAAATATTACAAAAATTAGCAGAAACCTTAGTGAAATTTCAAAAAAAAGATGGCAGTTTCTCTTGGAATTTCTTAGATACAGATGCGAGAAGAGATTCCTCTGCAACGGCTGTTTTTGCTTGGTTTTTAAAAGAAATGAATAGAGCAGATTTCGCTCAGAAATCGCTACAATATTTACAATCGGTTACCCAAAGAAATGGAGCCGTAGATTTTTCTCAGGGAGATACCAAAACCATTGGCGTATATTCCCAAAAATTTGAAATTTTACCTTTTACACAAGGTTTTGTACTAAGAACTTTGTTTTAGAATATGAAGAAGAAAATACTTTTTGTCATTAACAGTTTATTAGTTGGAGGAGCAGAAAAATCACTGATTTCTTTATTGCATGAAATAGATTTTAAAAAATATGAGGTAGATTTATTTCTCTTTTATCATGTAGGGAAATTTTTAAATAAAATTCATAAAGAAGTTTGCCTATTATCACCCATTGAGAATTTTAAGTACTTTGATATGTCTTTTAATCAGGCGGTTAAAGAAAATCTGTATAAAGGGAACTTTAGCTTGATAAAAGATAGAATTAAGTTTTCCTATTTATTAAATACTGAAAAACAAGATGTAATTTCAGAACAGAAAGCTTGGAAATACATTAAAAA
Source organism: Cloacibacterium normanense (assembly GCF_003860565.1). Lineage (NCBI taxonomy): Bacteria > Pseudomonadati > Bacteroidota > Flavobacteriia > Flavobacteriales > Weeksellaceae > Cloacibacterium > Cloacibacterium normanense. The sequence continues at coordinate 1,867,207 of NZ_CP034157.1, read as the reverse complement.
TCATTTACCTGCCTTAGAAAAGGATTATGATTTAGCCTTTAGTTTTTTAGAAAAAACACCCAACTATTTTATCATCGACAAAGTAAAAGCGAAAAAGAAAATCCTTACCGTAATGACGGATTATAATGCTCTTGGGATGATAAAAGAAATAGACAAACCTTATTTTGAGAAAGCAGATAAAATTGCAGTATTGTCAGAAGAAAATAGAGAAGTGCTAATTAGAAATTTTCCTGAAATGAGTGATAAAATCATCATTATTGAAAACATGATTTCTGAGAAAGAAATTTTTGTAAACGCTGAAGAAAGAATCACAGATTTTCCAGAAAATACTTTCACCATAGTTTCTGTAGGAAGATTTGTCGAGGGAAAAGTCCATGAAATAGGAGTAGAGGTAATGAAGATTTTGAAAGAAAAGAATCACGATTTTAGATGGTTGATTATTGGTGATGGAAGCAGAAGAAACCTTATCGAAGATTTAATTAAAAAATATCATCTAGAAAAGTACGTCACACTTTTAGGAGAGAGAGACAATCCCTATCCTTACATCAAGAAAGCAGATGTTTTTTTACATTTGTCAAAATTTGAGGGTTATGGAATTGCGATTGCAGAAGCGAGAATTCTAAAAAAATGCATCGTACTGAATGATTTCAACACCGCTTCTAGTCATATCAAAAATGGCTTTGATGGGGTAATAACGTCTTTAAATCCTGTGGAAATTGCATCAGAAATAGAAAAACTGATGTTAGATAAAAATTTGAGAAAAAAATACGAACAAAACGTAAGTTTCGATAAGGATTTTGCCCAGAAAATTTTGAAAAAAATAGAAAACATCATAGAAAACTAAACTCTATTTTTGAAGATTTTCACATCTATTAGGACTGGAGGCAATGAAAATCTTCAAAAAAATCAATAAAAAATTCCACCCCGCTGGCTGAGCCTGTCGAAGCCAGAGAGAAGGAAAGAAATTTTTCCACCTCGGTGGCTGAGCCTGTCGAAGCCACGGTTGGGGAAAAGATTTTTTAAGAGAAAAAAAGATGAATTGAAAACGGTTCCCCTCTTTTAGAGGGGTGGCATTCCGAGAACTCGGAATGACGGGGTGTAAAAAAATAAGCGAGTAATTAAAAAAAAAGTAAACACACGCTTAGAAGTGAATTGATTCGCTTTCTTTGCTTGCTTAATAAAGGATAAAAAAGAGATAAAACCTTTGCGTTTCAAAAAAATGAGCAATACGGTTTAGAAGCCACGGCTAAAAAAAAAAAATTTTAGAAAAAAACGAGTAAATAATTAAAAAATACATTTTACTTTGTACTTAGTACAAGGTATACCAAACAAGCACACTTGAAAAAACTACTCTACATCACCAATGCAATTGACGGTTCAGGAGGTCTGGAACGCGTGCTTTCTGTGAAAACAAAAGTGTTGACAGAAGATTTCGGGTACCAAATTCACATCATCACGCTCTCGAAGTCAGAGTTTGTAGAAAATCAGTCTTCAAAAAAAGATTCGTTCTTTCCCTTTTCGGATAAAATTGTGCAACACAATATAGACGTTTCAGGAAATCCTTTGCAATACATTTCCAAATACATTTCGGGGATAAAAAAGGTGGTCGCAAAAGTAAAGCCAGAAATAATCTTAGTCTGTGATGATGGATTAAAGGCGTTTTTCTTACCTAAAATACTAGGCGCAAAAATCCCCATCATTTATGAGAGACACGTTTCTAAACTCATAGAAATTTCAGAAAATCAATCTTTTATAAAAGGAATCTTCACAAAAGCGAAATTCTTTATGATGGATATTTTGGCCAAAGATTTTACCCAATTCATCGTCTTAACACAAGGCAATAAAAACGAATGGAAATCCAAAAATGTAAAAGTCATTCCCAATCCATTGCCATTTTTTCCTTCTGAAAAATCTTCTCTTCAAAACAAAAAAGCAATTGCAGTAGGCAAACAATCCTACCAGAAAGGTTTTGATAGATTATTGAATGCTTGGGCGCTTTTAGGCGAAGAATTTCAAGATTGGCAACTCCACATCTATGGAAAGTTGGACGAGAGTTTAGGCTTAGAAAAACAAGTTCAAAATTTAAAAATAGGGCACCAAGTATTTTTTCACCCACCAGAAAAAAAGATTGAAGAAAAATATGCAGAATCCAGTATTTTTGTGTTGAGTTCCAGATACGAAGGTTTTGGTATGGTGCTCATAGAAGCCATGAGCTTTGGGATTCCTTGTGTGAGTTTTGATTGCAATTACGGACCTTCAGACATCATTAGAAATAACGAAGACGGATTTTTAGTAGAAAACGGAAACGAAAAAGAATTGGTCGAAAAACTACAATTGCTGATGAAAAATGAAACCCTTCGTCTGCAAATGGGCAAAAAAGCCAGAGAAAATGTACAACGATTTTTGCCCCAAAACGTAGTAAAACAATGGGGCGAACTTTTTAAAAAACTGAGCTCATAGAGTAAAATAAATATTTTAAAAATCTCACTCCGATGGCTGAGCCTGTCGAAGCCATGGTTGGGGAAAGAAAAATTAAAAAATAAAAAAAAATCTCACCCTTTAGGGAAGGGGAAAAGATTTTTTAAGAGAAAAAAAATTATAACCACGTTGGCTGAGCACAGACCAAAGGTCTGCGAACGAAGTACAAGGGGATGTTTTTTGAAGATTTTCACATCCTTTAGGACAAGAGGCAATGAAAATCTTCAAAAAATAAAAAAATCCCGTTGGCTGAGCCTGTCGAAGCCAGAACAAAAAAGCCACGAAGTGGCGATATCAATCAGCATCGGTATTTATCCCGATGAAATGAAGCGAAAAGAAACAGAATATTTTGTAAAGCCACGAAGTGGCGATGTCAACCAGCATCGGGATGAATCCCGATGAAATGGAGTAAAAAGAAACAGAATATTTTGTAAAGCCACGAAGTGGCGATATCAACCAGCATCGGGATTCATCCCGATGAAATGAAGCGAAAAGAAACAGAATATTTTGTAAAGCCACGAAGTGGCGATATCAATCAGCATCGGGATGAATCCCGATGATATAGAGCGAAATAATAAAGAATCACATGAAAATTTTTATTTTAATAGACCAACTACATACGCACGGAGGAATAGAAAAATTAGTGGCAGAAAAAGCCAACTATTGGAGCGATGTTTTTGGTTTTGATGTAAAAATCATCAGTACAGAACAAGAGAACAAACCATACGTATATAAACTTTTACAAAAGGTAACCTTTCGAGACCTTGCCGTCAACTATCACCGTGGAATCAGCTTTTTTCATCCCAAAAATTTGGGAAAATTGACAAAAAACTTCTTCCAAATTCAGAAGTTAGTAAAGCAAGAACAACCAGACGTGATTTTGGTAGCGTCTCACATTCCCATGACTTATCTTTTGCCTTTGATGAAAACAAAAGCAAAAATCATCAAAGAATTTCACTATTCCAAATACAATCAACCTGATAATTTTAAAGAAAACCTGTTCAATTTCATTGAAGGGAAATATGATGCCTTAGTGGTATTAAGCCAAGAGGAAGCGAGTTTTTATAAAACCAAAAATACAGTAGTCATTCCCAATCCTGTAAAAATTCCAGATTTTAAAATCAATACCATTGCCGATAGAGAAAATAGGGCAGTGGCAGTTTTGCGCATAGCGCCAGTAAAGCAGTTAGAGAAAATGATGAATGTTTGGGGGAAATTTTCAGAGAAAAATCCAGATTGGCAATTGTATATCTATGGCGCAACCGAAGGAGAATATTTTGAGAAAATTCAACAATTAGTACAAGAAAGAAAACTAGAAAATACCATTATTTTCAAAGGAAAAACCAATGAGGTTTACACAGAGCTCAATAAAGCCAAAATTTTTCTGATGACTTCTGAACAAGAATGTTTCCCGATGGTCATTTTAGAAGCGAATGCTTGTGGCGTTCCTGTACTGTCTTTTGATTGTCCTACAGGTCCTAGAAATATCATTCATCATCAGGAAGATGGGGTTTTAGTTCCCCATAATGACGAAGAAGAAATGCTGCAAATGCTGGAATTTTTAGCCCAAAATTCCACAAAAATTCAGCGTTTATCTGAGGGTGCAGTACAAAATGCTAAAAATTATGAACTCCAAAAAGTGATGAATCTTTGGAAAAGTCTTATTTTTGATCATTGATGAGAAATTTATTCTATTTTTTCGGACAATTGTTGTGTATTCCGCATGTCTTGTTGTTTCTTTTTTCTGAGGAAAAAGAAGTCATTACCAAAGATTTATATGCGAGAAAAAATTTTAATGCTTCCAAGTGGCATCAAGTATGGGACTTGTCAAAAGAGTTGTGGCTGAATAGATATTTCAGAACGCTCTTCTACCACAGAACACAAGGCCTTTTTTCTAAAATATTGAGAATTTTCTATCCTAAAGCATCTACTTTTATCATCGATGTCAATACCAAAATTGGAGGAGGTCTGCAACTCGCACATCCTTATGCCACAATTTTAAACGCCGAAAAAATTGGCGAAAAGGTATATGTCAATCACTTGGTAACCGTTGGCGAAAAAAATGGCAAAAGACCAATCATTGAAGATGGGGTAGAACTTCATGCCAACTGCATCGTAATCGGTGGAATTACCATCGGTAAAAATGCGAAAATAGGAGCAGGAGCTGTGGTGACCAAAGATGTTCCCGAAAATGCCATCGCTGTAGGAAATCCCGCTAAAATCATTTTGAAATAGTGTTTGATTTTATATTCATATCAGATTATAATCCCTTGTATTTTCATTTTATAATGATCATTACAAGCTATTCTTTTCTACAATCCAATGTAAAAAAAATAGACGATGTAGATACTGTAAAAATGATGACTTTCTTGGGTTATTTTTTGCTGATTACGGTACTCTTATACATGGGAACTCGCCCTATCTCTTTCGTTTTTGGAGACATGATTAATTATGCGGATGGATTTCAGAAATTACAATTAAGCCCCAATGTAGAGATTGGGAAAGATTATATTTTTTGGTATTTTACCAAGCTTTGTGCACAGATTATTGATGCACGAGAATATTTCTTCTTAATCGCAGTAATCTATATTCTACCGAATTATTTTTTTGTGAAAAAATATTTTAATGAATACTGGTACATTCCCTTGCTCATGATTTTTGGTTCCTTCTCTTTTTGGACCTATGGAACCAATGGATTAAGAAATGGCATGGCAACTTCAGTTTTCATAGGGGCGCTATGTTTGTATGACAGGAATAAATGGCTCATGTACGGATTGATGGCGTTATCTTATGGGATTCACAATTCTTTAATGATTCCGATTGGGGCTTTTATCGTTTCTGGCTTGTACAAAAATCCTAAAATCTATTTATACATTTGGCTTGCCGCAATTCCTCTATCTATTGTGGGAGGAAGTGCCTGGGAAAATTTCTTTGGTTCATTGGGAATCGGAGATGAGAGGGTAAATAATTACATGACGGGTTCAGTAGACGCTGGGACAACTTTCTCTTCCACAGGGTTTCGTTGGGATTTTGTGGTGTACTCTGGTTTTGCAGTTTTTGCGGGATATTATTACATCATCAAGAGAGGGTTTCAAGATAAATTTTACACGCATCTTTGGGGAACCTACATGATTGCCAATGCGTTTTGGATTTTAGTAATTAGAGCCAATTTCTCGAATAGATTTGCCTATTTGTCTTGGTTTCTCATGGCAGTAGTCATTGCATATCCCATTTTTAAAGTGAAATTTTGGAAAGAACATTATAAAATGGTAGGCAGAATTTTCTTTGCCTATTATTTATTCACCTATATCATGTTTTTAAGAAGTTAACGATGAAGATTGTTTATTGTTTAAATAGTATTAAAGGAATAGGGGGAATCCAACGGGTTACGGTGGTTAAAGCAAATGCTTTAGCTGAAATAGAGGGGAATGAAGTATTTGTAGTAGTAACAGATAATCAGCAAAATGTACAATGTGAAACGCTTTCAGAAAAAGTAAACTTTATACATTTAGAAGTAAATTACTATGAAGATGATTGGATTCCTGGCATAAAAACAAAATTTTCACAATTCAGAAAAAAGAGAAAGCATAAAAAGGAATTAAAGAAAGTACTCAATAGTATTCGACCAGATGTGGTTATTTCTGTTGGCCAATCAGAAAAATTTATATGTAGAAAAGGTTTTGTAACCACGTCTAAACCTATTTATATAAGAGAACTACATTTTGTGACGCATTATAGAAATATTTTGGCGAAAACATTTATAGAAAAGATAAAAGCGAAAATTCAAAACGATTTAGATTTTGGATTTTTTTGTAAATTCTTTTATGATGCAGTTATTCCTCTTACGCCAAAAGATTTAGAAACGAATTGGAAGAATTTTCAGAATGTCTGGTTTGTTCCCAATCCTATAACCACCAATTTACACGTAAGCGAAGAAGAGAGAAAAACCCAATTAAATAATAAAGAAAAAAAGATTGTTGGGATAGGAAGGCTTACTTTTATTAAAAACTTTAAAAGCTTAATTAACTCCTTTTCAAGAATTGCCAAAGAATTTCCAGATTGGAGTTTAGAAATTTATGGAGATGGAGAAGATCATCAAATGTTGCAAAATTTAATAGAAGAAAAAAAATTGAAAAACCAAGTTTTTTTAAAAGGATTTACCAATGATGTGGATGGTATTTTAAATAATTCTTCTATTTTGGCGCTCACTTCTATTATGGAAGGTTTTCCGTTAGTGATGTTTGAAGCAATGTCACATGGAAATGCTGTTGTATCTTATGATTGTGATTTCGGCCCCTCATTTATAATAGACAATCATGAAAATGGATTTTTAGTAGAAAATGGTAATGAGGAAGATTTTGCAAAGAAATTAACCTTATTAATGCAAGATGAGATTCTACTGAAATCATTTGCAAAATCTTCAATAGAAAAAAGTTTTAAATACACTCCTGAAATAATATCCCATCAATGGATGCGTTTATTTAAAGAAATAAGATTAAAAAAATAGCCTCACCTTATCATTCTGAGCAAAGTTGAAATAAGGCAATAGAAGTAAAAAAACAATCAATAAAAAATCTCACCTCGGTGGCTGAGCACAGACCGAAGGTCTGCGAACGAAGAATAAGAGGATGTTTTTTGAAGATTTTCACATCCTTTAGGACAGGAGGCAATGAAAATCTTCAAAAAACACAATTCAAATGCGTTTAAAAAAACGAACGCAATACATTATAGAATAAAGTGTTGAGGAAAAGATTTTTCAAAGCTCAATAGAAAAGTAGGTTTTAGCAAAAAGTATTAAATTTAACAAAAACTTTAATGAAAAAACTTAAACCTAATCATGATGAAGGAATGTGGAAGGGTGCGCCTTCGGATTTATTTTCAAAAGCTCAGTTTCTTAGAAGAAATGAAACTATAGCGGAAAAATTACTTTGGGAAAAATTAAGAAATAATCAGTTAGAAGGATTAAAATTTAGAAGACAACATCCTGTTAATATTTACATAGCAGATTTTTATTGTCATAAATTCAAATTAATTATTGAACTTGATGGTGACTATCATAATCAAGAAGAGCAAAAACAAAAAGATGAGGTTCGAACGGAAGTATTAAGATTGAATGATTTAAAAATAATTAGATTTAAAAACGAAGAAGTAGAGCAAGATATTAATCAGGTTTTGACAACGATTAAAAATAAAATAGAGCAATTAAAAGAAAAATAAAATGATTTAGCCCCAACCCTAAAGAGAACTCATTTTATTGATAGAAGTAAGAATTTTTCCACCCTTTAGGGTAGGGGAAAGAAAAATTTTTAAACTAAAATAATAAATCAACCGGTGGCTGAGCACAGACCCAAGGTCTGCGAACGAAGAATAAGAGGATGTTTTTTGAAGATTTTCACATCCTTTAGGACAGGAGGCAATGAAAATCTTCAAAAAATAATCAATAAAAAATCTCACCTCGGTGGCTGAGCCTGTCGAAGCCAAAGAGAAGAAATAATAAATCAACCGATGGCTGAGTTTGTCGATGCCAAAGAGAAGAAATAATAAATAAACCGGTGGCTGAGCACAGACCCAAGGTCTGCGAACGAAGTTCACGAAGCCATACTTAAAGAAAAGTTTTTGTGTAATGAAATTATCCATCATCATCCCATGCTACAACGTAGAAAATTTTGTGCAAAACTGTACAGAAAGCATTGTGATGCAACAAGGTTTTGACTTTGAAATCCTAATGATAAATGATGGTTCTAAAGACAATACACAGCAAGTTTTAGAAAATTTAGCAGAAAAAGATTTTAGAATTAAGGCAATCAATCAACAAAACCAAGGACTTTCGGGAGCGAGAAATACAGGGATAGAAAATGCAACAGGAGATTACATTATGTTTGTAGATGCAGATGATACACTAGAACCAGAGGCCTTAAAAACCATTGCAGATTTTTTTCAAGAAGAAGACCTTTTTTGCTTTTCTTACAACAGAGTGTTTGGAACCAAAAAACTTCCAAGAAAATTCAATATTCAAGGGAAATTTCCTGCACGTTTTATCCAAAGAAGAATTGTCGGATTAATAGACACTGAATTGTCAGACCCTTCTCAAACCGACGCTTTAGTGACTGCTTGGGGAAAAATCTACAAAACAGAAATCATCAGAAAAAACCAATTCCAATTTACAGATACCAAAGAAATAGGAACCGAAGACGCTTTGTTCAATATTCAGTATTTAGAGCATGCGCTAACCGCTCAAGTCTTGGATATGCCTTTGTACAATTATGTAAAAATCAATGCCGATTCATTGACCAAATTACACAAACCCAATCTCTTTGGACAATGGAAAAATCTCTACGCAAAAATATCAGAAATCATCATGGCTAAAGATGCAGAATTTAGAAAAGCTTTAAACAATAGAATCGCACTAAGCATCATCGGGTTAGCTTTGAACGAAACCTTTTCAGAAAAGCCTTTTTCCTCAAAAAGACAGAAGGTTTCAGAAATATTACACGATGATATCTACCAAAAAGCCTATCAAAATCTAGAAATGAAATATTTTCCACTCCATTGGAAAGTATTTTTCTATGCCGCGAAATACAAATATGCCACTTGGGTTTTATTTTTAGCATCAACAATGAATTTTGTCATCAATAGAAATAATTCCCCATCAAAAAACCAAATGTTTAATTTTGCAAACAATAAATAAATTTCATAAAATCATGAACCTGTACCTTCACCATTGACCATTGACCATTCACATTAATAATTCACCATTTGTCATCCTGAGCACAGACCCAAGGTCTGCGAACGAAGTTCACGAAGGACACATATAACATAACTATATAACCTCATAACTCTCATAACTCTCATAACTCTCATAACTCTCATAACTCTCATAACCTTCATAACCTTCATAACCTCATAACTCCAAAAAAATGTCTCCCATCAAAATCCTACAAATTTTTACCGTACTCAACAAAGGAGGTGCCGAAACCAACCTGATGAACTACTACCGTAATATGGATAGAAGTCAGTTTCAGATAGATTTTTTGGTGCACAGAGAGACGGGTTTTTTTGAACAAGAATTGATAAAGTCTGGGAGTAAGATTTTCAGATTGCCACCCATTCTTCCTTGGAAATTAAAGGAATATAAAAAAGCGGTAAAAACATTTTTTGAGGAACATAATGATTATGACATCATTCACGGACAATGCTCAGAACTGGGCGTGTTTATTTATGAAGAAGCAAAGAAGAGAGGCATTCCCGTAATTATTGCTCATGCCCATAATGCGAAAATGGATAGAGACAAAAAACTGCTCTTCCGTTTGATGTGGAAGAAAAGAATGCGCAAGTCCATCAATGCGTATTTTACCTGTGGCAAAGAAGCAGCAGAAAATCTTTTCGGGAAAAATTTAGCACGTCATTCTTACCAAATGAACAATGCGATAGAAGTAGAAGATTTTCAGTTCAATCAAGAGGTGAGAGAGAAAAAACGAAAAGAACTTCAAGCAGAAGAAACCATTAATTTGGTGAATATTGGAAGATTCAATACTCAAAAAAACCAGTCTTTTCTGTTGGAAGTTTTTGCCGAACTTATAAAGCGGAACAAAAAGTACAAGTTATTTTTAGTCGGGCAAGGTGAATTAGAGTCTCAACTCAGAGAAAAAGCCAAACAATTAAAAATAGAGCAGGATGTAGCGTTTTTAGGATTAAGAAATGACGTTCCCGAACTCTTACAAGCAATGGATCTTTTCCTGTTCCCGAGTTTGCATGAAGGTTTTTCGGTAGCATTTGTAGAAGCGCAAACCACGGACATTAAAGCGGTAATTTCTGATGGCGTACCAACAGAGTCTATTCTGATTCCTGAAAATGTAACCGTCATTCCTTTGAAAAATTCTGCTCAACAATGGGCGGAAAAAATTGCAGAAATCCATAATTTTGAAAGAAAAAATGTTGCAGCCCTTATTAAAGAAAAAGGCTACGATATTAAAGAAAACGCCCAAAAACTAGAAAAAAAATACAAAGAATTAGTCAAACAATATAAAAAAAATCCTTACGTTATATCATCCTAACCAAAATCAAAGAGCTATTCACCATTAATAATTCACCATTCACCATTCACTATTTGTCATCCTGAGAGGAGTCGAAGGACACATTTAACTTTATAACCTCATCACTCATAACCCATAACCCATAACTCATAATTCATCACTCCATCACTTCATAACCTTATAACCTTTTCAAATGAAACTCCTCACCATTTTCACCCCCACTTTTAACCGAGCATCTTTGCTTCCGAGATTGTATGAATCTTTGAAAGCGCAGACCAACCAAGATTTTGTGTGGATGATTGTCAACGATGGTTCTTCAGACCATACAGATGAGGTGGTTCAAGGTTTTATAGACGAGAAGGTGTTGGAAATTCAGTACATCAAGCAGAAAAATCAAGGAATGCATGGCGCGCACAATACAGCATACGAAAATTGCAAAACCGTGCTGAATACCTGTGTGGATGATGATGATAAAATGCCCGAAAATGCAGTAGAAGTGATTCTAGAAAAATGGAATTCCCTTGGAGAAAAACAAAAGAAATATAGCGGCATCATCGCATTGGATGCTCATTTTGATGGCCAACTCATAGGAACAGCGTTTTCTACAGAATCTACTACGTTGGAAGATTTTTATTTGAACGGCGGGAGTGGCGACAAAAAACTGATTTACCGTACAGAAATAATGAATAAATATCCTAAATATCCCATTTTTGAAGGAGAAAAATACGTAGGATTAGGGTATAAATATTTGTTGGCAGACCAAGATTACGAATTGGCAACCCTGAATGAAGTGGTTTGTTTAGTTGATTATCAGCCAGAAGGTTCATCGAACAATATGTGGAGACAATATTATAAAAATCCAAAAGGATTTGCTTTCATCCGAAAACAAGGAATGCTGCTTTCTAAGTCTAGAAAAAAAAGACTATTAGACATAATACACTATGTTTCTCATAGTTTTAAATCCAGAAATGGGCGCTTTATTGCAGAATCTCCAAGAAAATTTCTCACGATAGCCATGATTCCATTGGGTTTTGTTTTATACCTTTACACCATCTATCAAAACAAAAAACAAGGCGGATTATACCACAGGTAAATCCATTTTGTGGATGTTCCATGCAGGTCAATCAAAAAACAGATCCAAGTTCTACAAATGAATTCAACATTCACGATTTACGATTTACGTACACGATTCACGATTCATCCATTACCCACACTCACATCCTATTAATTTTCAAAAACATCTGCGAAAATCTGCGCAAGCAATCCGCGAAAATCTGCGAGAAACAAAAAGAAAGAATCAGCGAGAAACAAAAAGAAAAACACTCCGCAAGAAATACGAAAGAATAAAAAATTACACATACGCTTTGGAGTGAATTTATTCGCTTATTTTGCTTCCTTAAAAAATATAAATAAGAGATAAAATCTTTGCGTTAAAAAAAAATAGAGATAATAATCTGCGAAAATCTGCGCAAACAAACCGCGTAAATCCGCGAGAAACAAAAAGAAAAACACTCCGCTAGAAATAAAAAATAAAACAATCCACAAGAAACACGAAAGAATAAAAAAATACACATACGCTTGGGAGTGAATTTATTCGCTTTCTTTGCTACCTTAAAAAAGATAAATAAGAGATAAAATCTTTGCGTTTAAAAAAATAGAGATAATAATCTGCTAGAAAAAAAAATAAAACAATCCACAAGAAACACGAAAGAATAAAAAAATACACATACGCTTGGGAGTGAATTTATTCGCTTTCTTTGCTACCTTAAAAAAGATAAATAAGAGATAAAATCTTTGCGTTTAAAAAAATAGAGATAATAATCTGCTAGAAAAAAAATAAAACAATCCACAAGAAACACGAAAGAATAAAAAAAATACACATACGCTTGGGAGTGAATTTATTCGCTTTCTTTGCTACCTTAAAAAAGATAAATAAGAGATAAAATCTTTGCGTTTAAAAAAAATAGAGATAATAATCTGCGAAAATCTGCTAGAAAAAAAAAGAAAACAATCCACAAGAAATAGCAAAGCCATTGATGAAAAAATCTGCAATAAACGGTGAGAAATAAATAAGAATAAATAAATTTGTATTTCAAACCATTCATTACCCCGTGAAAAATGAACTCCCCAAAACCTAAGCTGTTTAGAATCGCTACCGTTCCCATGTCACTGAATCTCTTGTTAAAGGGACAACTAGAATTTCTGAATAAACATTTCCAGGTTACCGCTATTTCAGGGGAAGGAGATGATTTGCAAACCGTAGCGAATAGAGAAGGCGTAAATATCCACACAATAGAGATGCATCGTCCCATCTCTTTAAGACAAGACCTTAAATCACTATGGAATCTGTATTGGTATTTTAAAAAAGAAAAGCCCGCAATCATTCATTCCATTACCCCAAAAGCAGGACTACTCTCCATGATGGCAGGGAAATTAGCAGGAGTTCCCGTAAGAATGCACACCTTTACTGGACTAATTTTCCCGCATAAGTATGGCTACATGAAACGTACATTGATTATCATGGATAAAATCTTGTGCAGATGTGCTACACATGTTTATCCAGAAGGAAGAGGTGTAAAAGAAGATTTACAAAAGCATAATATTACAAATAAACCACTAAAAATTATTGCCAATGGCAATGTAAACGGTGTAGATGTAGACTATTATCATCCCGAAGCATTTTCTGAGGAAAATAAAAAACAATTAAGAGCTTCCCTTCGAATAAAAGAAGAAGATTTTGTGTTCGTATTTGTAGGGAGACTGGTCATAGATAAAGGAGTGAGAGAATTAGTAAAAGCATTTGACGCTCTTAGCAAGCAACATCAAAACATAAAACTCATTTTAGTAGGTCCCAGAGAAAATGCACATAATCCTAAAAAGAGGGCGATGTTTCATACAATAAATCAAAATCAAAAGATTATTACGGTAGGATTTCAGGATGATGTAAGACCTTACTATGCAGTAAGCAATGTGTTGATGCTGCCCAGTTATCGTGAAGGATTTCCCAATGCTGTTTTACAAGCGGGAGCGATGGGTTTGCCGAGTATCGTTTCTGATATTCCTGGATGCAACGAAATTATAGAACATGAAGTCAATGGGCTTTTGGTGCCGAAAAAAAATCATCAAGAACTTCAAAAAGCCATGGAGAAAGTGTTTAAAAATCCTTATTTTTTATTGAATTTAAAAAAAAATGCCAGAAATAAAGTAGTAGAATCTTTTGATAAAAATTTCGTATGGCAAGAACTTAAAAAAGAATATGAAAACGCTTTAGACAAATTAAAACTACAAAAGAAATAGGCTGTTTCAATCTACCGAAACAGCCTATTATATATTTTAGTAAAAAAATCTATTTTTTAACAATAAATTTCTCACTCACTTTTTCACCTTTAATTTGAGCATGAAGAATGTACATACCGTTAGAGAAAGAGGACACGTTAATCATTTGATTGTTTTTTGAACGGTGAACCAATTTACCAGTGCTGTCAAAAATAGAAATATCAAATTCTTTTTCATCAATACCTAAATAAAGATAATCTTGTACAGGATTAGGAAATAAACTGAGGCGAACTTCAGAAGGTTTTATATTTTCTGTTCCAAGAGTAGAAGTAGAAGTAGTAGCTACTGCGAAATGTTGAACAGCAGCTGTTGCTACTTTACCTACATTATATACATATATAGGATCCATATTGGCATAAGTATCGGTAGACTTATGAGGGTGTGAACTTTGATTATATTCATATAACCCAATACTTACATCATTGTTTTTGTCAAATGGCATATAATCAGAACGTTCTATATAAGAAGTTTCTGGGCTTACCACACCATTATTATACAAAGTAAAACAATTCATAAGAATAGTGTTAAAGGTATTAGAGGCAGCATTATTAGTAGAAGGGTAAGTAGCGTAAGTGCTGGCCATAGAGGTAGGTTGAGTAGGAGTACCATCTTTTTCACAATAAATCTTATTATTATTGGCTCCTGCAACACCGCCTACTTCGTCTAAATTAAATACTAATCTTATGTTCATTTTAGGAGTAGTGCCATTAACGATATTAGTAACATAAGCTTTACTTCCTAACAACCCTTGTTCCTCTCCTGAAAAATTGATGAATTTAATAGAATACTCCGTAGGAACATCTTTTAATAATCTTGCCATTTCTAGAATAATAGCAACACCAGAACCATTATCATTTACACCTGGCCCTACTATGGTGTCATAGTGTCCACAAATAATTACATAAGTATCTGGATATTTTGTTCCTTTTTTAGTCACAATAATATTTTTACTGGTTTTGCCACTGTAGGTAAAACTTTGAGACTCAATTTTTAAATCAGTAGCAGTGGTGCTTGTGGTATATCCATAACTTACATATTTGTTTTGCAACCAAGTAAATGCATTATTATTTTCAGTACTTCCTGTAGTTTTTACGCCTAGATTGGCTAACTCTGTCAGTAATGTGTTAATATTAGATTGTAAGAGTAAATTTGCTCGGTCTTGATAAAGTTGAGTGTAAGACTGTGAGTAGGAATAGGTAGACAGCAATGCCACCATTAGAATTAATAGTTGTTTTCTCATATATTAGACTTATTTTATAGGCACAAACTTAATGAAATTAGCATAAACTCTTGCACCTTTTTAGGAAATATTTATCACTTTTATTAAGCAAAACGTAATATATTTAAAATAATATTTATAGATTTGGATAAATAAATCTAAAACACGAATATGAAGTTAATAATGAAATCTTTATTCATCATTAAAGAGAAGATTTTCTATGTACTTTTCCTAAAATTTCTTTTAATGTCTTCTTTGGCCTTTGGGCAGTTTAATGATAATACTCCCGCGCCATTTCCAGGAATTGAAACCTTTACAGTACCTGCAAATGTTACTTCTGTTAAGGCAGAGGTATGGGGTTCTGGTGGTTCTGGTGGAGGTTCTACAGCAAATAATAGAAGCGGTTCTGGAGGAGGCGGTGGTGGTTATACCACTAGAACCTTTGATGTATTGGCAGGCCAAACCATAACGTACACCGTGGGAGCTGGTGCAATTGCAAATCTTCCTGGAGCCAATGGAAACAATGGAAACTTATCAAATTTAACACATGCTCCTTCTGCAACCACATTAGTGGGTAATGGTGGTGGTGGAGGAAACAGAAACAGTTCAACTGGAGGTACGGGTGGTACTGCAACAGGTGGTACTAATACTTCTGGCGCTAATGGTGGTCCAGGTAATTCTGGAACTGGGGAAATGGAGGTAATGGAGGTAATGCGCCTGGAACTGGAGGTTTAGGGCAAAATAATAACAATGGTTCTCCAGGAATCATCCCTGGTGGCGGTGGTGGCGGTGGAGAATATGGTGGTTCTGGGTTTACTGACCGAGCTGGAGGTGCAGGAGCTAATGGACAAATTACGTTAACCTATATTTCTGTTTCTAATGTATCTCCAAGCCCTGTATGTGTAGGTTCTACAATAACAATTACCGGAACTAATTTTACTACAACAGGTACAACAACAGTTAGTATTAATGGAACCCCATGTACGAGTGTTACGGTTGTAAATTCTACTAATATAACTGCTGTAGTTGGAGCGGGTACTACTTCTGGTACTGTATTGGTAACCAATCCTAATGGTACGAATAATGGGAGGTCTTTAACCATTAATGCTTCCCCGTCTGCTATAGGAGGTGGTGCTTCTACGGTGTGTACAGCTTCTGTTACTCCTGCTTTTACAAATGCTGTTGGAGGAGGAACTTGGTCTATTTCTAATGGAACGGGTTCTGCTACAATTTCTTCTGGAGGTATTGTAACTGGAGTTTCTGTAGGTTCTGCAACTGTTGTGTATACTATAGGAAGTTGTTCGGTTTCAACCTCCATTACAGTGATTGCTACTCCTACCATAACAACAAATCCCTCAAATGTAAGTGTGAATGGTGGAGCAAATACCTCTTTTACAGTAGCAGCATCTTATACTCCCAATGCTTATACATGGCAAGTAAGTACAGATGCAGGTGCCAGTTGGACTACTATTTCCAACGGTGGGGTATACAGCAATGCTACTACCGCTACTTTAAATATTACTGGAGCAACATTAGGGATGAGTGGTTATTTGTATAGAGCTTCTGCAACTAATAATTGTGGCACTTCTGCTTATTCTTCTAATGCCGCATTAACGGTAACATATTGTACACCAAACTTTACAAATACTGATAAACCAAGATTGTATATTAATAGTTTTCAATTTGTTGGGGTGCTTAATACTACTGTTGCCAATACTTCTACATGGGCTTCTGGTTATCAAAATTTTACTTCTTTTACGCCAATTGCAGAACAACCTCAAGGTACGGCGATTAATATTTTAGCATCTAGTGGTTCAAACAGAGTTCCTAGACAGAATGGTACTTGGAAAGCGTGGGTAGATTGGAATAAAGACGGAGATTTTAATGATGCGGGAGAAGAAGTGTATAATATGATTTCTTTTACCACTCCATCTGTTACCTTTGGATTTATTATTCCTGCTGGTCAAGCTGAGGGAAATTATACATTAAGAATTGGTACTTTTTCTGTTCAAGGAAATAATTTTACTTCTTGTTCTACGACTTCTGGCTATGGTGAAATGGAGGATTATACATTTAAAGTTGTTACAGATTGTCCTGCAAAAGTTTTGAACGTTAATAATGTTAACCCTTTTGATGGAGAAAGATGCGGTGCTGGTTCAGTAAGGCTTTCAGTATCTGGTAATGCAAGTGCTGTTTCATACAATTGGTATGACAGTATCTACGGTGGTACATTGTTAGGTTCTGGCAATATCTATAATACACCTTCTATTTCTTCAACTACTACTTATTATGTTACAGCTGTAAGCTCTACAGGATGCGAAACAGCTTTTAGATATCCTGTAGAAGCTAGAGTAGATCCAAATCCAACCGTAGCATTTAGTACTAATAAACCTTCTATTTGTGGCGAAGACGATCCTACTTTGCTCGTAACGGCTTCTGGAGATAAATATCAAGATGTAATTTTTGAAAAATTTGACTCTGGTTTGGGTGTTTTTACCAACGAAGTAAATGGCGCGTACACCAATTCGATTGGGTTTTGGCAAAGAAGAAACAGTCCCTATATCCCACAAATAGCAGAGGGTTATGAAGGGTTATCTCCTGCAATGTCTTCGGGGTATTTTGGCGAAGGTTTTGCAATGATTAATACAGATATCAGTAGAGGTTCTTCAGGTCAATCCATTTTAAATAGAATGGTTTCTAATAATCTAGATGTGAGTGGTTTTTTAAATTTAAAAGTAGACTTTGATTTATATAACTTTACCATTGCAAGTAATTTTACAGAAGGATATACACTTATTGAGTACTCATTAAACGGAGGAACAAATTGGAATACTTTAGACCAATTCATAGGTACAAGAGGAAATCCGTTAAAGTGGGAAAAATTTTCTTACAATATTCCAGGAACTAACTTTACATCAACTAATTTTAAGTTAAGATTTTCGGTTTATTCCTATGCAGGGCCTTTCAGTGGAGGAGGAAGTGGTTTTATAGAAGGGATTACAACTGTTGACAATGTTAGAATCTACGGTTTTAAAAATATTACCACGCCTTTTGCGTGGTCTAGTGGAACTACTACATTGTATAAACCAGATTGTGTTACGGCATTAGGAAGTACATTAGAATCTACGGTTTGTGTAAAACCAACGCCAACAGAATTAGAAGATTTAAATTGGAATCTTAACGCCAATGCTACCTTTAGTAATGGTTGTCCTGCAATTGGGAACTTTACTGTTAATAATGATACTAAAACTTGGAGGCAACCTGGCATTACAGATTGGAATCAAGGGGCACAATGGAGACCTACTACTGTTCCTACTATTGCAAAATGTGTTATCGTAAGAACTCCAGTAGAATTACCATCTTTAACTACAGGCACTCATGGTTTAGCGAGAAGCGTGATTGTGAAATCTGGTGGTAAACTTACGATTGATCCTAAGTCTAGTCTTACCATTCAAAACTATTTAAAAAATGAAGCTGCGGCAAGTGATGTATTGGTAGAATCTGATGCTAATCTTCTACAAATTAATAATTCTTCTGTAAATATTGGTAATATTACCGTAAAAAGAAATGCCAATTTAAAAAGATTAGATTATACTTATTGGGGAAGTCCTGTTGCTGGGCAAAATGTAAAAGCCTTTTCGGCAGGTACTCTTGATACCAGATTCTATGTGTACAACGAAAGCAATGACTATTTTGATGGATTGTTTATAAGAAATCTTTATCCTGATAATGTAACTTATAGCCTTACTCCTACTGTAGATAAAAACACCCATACATTTATTAAAGGTAAAGGATATGCTATCAGAGCTTCTAATGCTCTCTCTAATGTTTTGTCTAGTATTCCTCATAGTTTTGTTGGTGTTCCTAATAATGGTTTGGCTAGTATTCCTGTGGTGAAATCTGCAACAGGACAAGGGTATAATTTGATTTCTAATCCGTACCCTTCTAATATAGACTTTTATGCTTTGTACAATTATGGTACTAATAGCAGCATTATTTATAACACCGCTTACTTCTGGACAAATACCAATTACAATCCTAAAATGCAAGGTGCTAATTACCCAAGTAATTTACCAGATGGTACTAAAATTACAAATAATTATGCCATTTTAAACGGAACTGGTGGTGTGTCAGCTCCTTATGCATCGGGAACAGGTAATAATGATCCTATTGGTTCTCCTAGCAACTGCCCTACTTGTGCTACTCCTAATCAATATATAAAGGTGGGGCAAGGTTTTATTGTAAAGGTTAGAGATACAGGAAGTTATAATCTTAGTTTAGAAAATAATAGCGGTATCAGAAATAATAATTCTACATCTGTATTCTTTAATAGAATGGCTAATAATAACCAAAGAACCAATGTAGAAAAAGACAGATTTTGGATTTCTTTGAAAACACCTTTAGATTTTGTAAGTCCTATTTTAATTGGTTATCCACAAGGAAGTTCTACTAATTATGAGGAAGATTATGATGCAGAGCTTCTCATCTATGGAGGTGATAGTTTCTATTCTAATTTAGATAATAAAAAATTGGCAATACAAGGAAGAGGTTATCCTTTTAATCCATCAGATGAAGTAACTTTAGGTGCTAGATTAGGTCTTGAAGGACAATATGAAATTTCATTAGGTGCAAAAGAAGGGGTGTTTGCAAATGGACAAAGTATATACCTTAAAGATAATATAACAGGCACAATAACTAATTTATCAGAAGGTGCCTATCGGTTTGTAGCCCGTTCAGGTGAAGTGAATAATCGATTCCAAATTTTATATGCCAATTCTACACTAGGATCTGAGTCAGGTCAAACAGAAAAAGAATTTATAGTGTATCAGCAAAATCATTATGCTATGATTTCTACTGCAGAAAGTATGAAGTCAGTTAAAATTTACGATATTACTGGAAAACTCATCTTCCATAAAAAAGTAAACAAAAAAGATTTTCAAATAGATACATCTTCTTTTCAATCAGGAACCTATGTAATAGAAGTGTTAACCACTAATCGTTATTTTACAAGGAAAATAATAAAATAAAAAAATCTTAAAAAAAGTAGTAAGGCTGAGGCATTTGTCTCGGCCTTTTTAATTTTTTGCTAAGTTGCTTTTGAAAGGAAAGAGAAACTAAGAACCATATTATGTGAGGATTGACAAATATTTAAGGTAAAGGTTATTATTTTACGTAAAATGACGTATTGGTTAAGCTGAAAAGTCTTTGTTATTTAGATGTTGAAAAACACAACACAAACCAATTAAAAAACATAAACGATGAAAATTAAAACTTTTACTTTTTTAGTAAGTCTTTTTTGTGTCCAAATTTTTTCTCAAAACATAGGAGATTTTAGATCTGTAATGTCAGGAAATTGGACTTAATTAGCCACTTGGCAGATGTACACTGCTACAGGCTGGGCTTCAGCCACTCAATATCCTGGACAAACTTCAGGTAATTATTCCGTCACCATTAGTGATGGCAACACGGTAACGGTAGGTAATTATACCAATGGAAATAATAGTGCCCTTTCCCTTACAGTGTCTTATAACATTGGAGACCTTATAGTCCTTGGGCAACTCACCTTAAATATCAATATGGAACTCAATAATACGGATGACTTGTTAATTGATGCGGGAACTGTGCTTTGGAACCAAAATAATGTTTACCTCAAGCTGAAACAAAACGCCGAAGTGAAAATCATCAATACAGGAACGGGTTCTTGTGGAAATAGTACTGGATTGAATGGATACGGCTTCATAGGAGGCAGTTGTTCTAATCAAACATCTTTAGAAATCGGTAACATTACCTATACCAATTGTGCGGGAAGTGGAAACGCTGTTGCAGGAACATTCTGCGATGTGGTAGAAGCGGGAGGAACGCTCAATGCTACACCTATTGCATCAGCTACTAATATTTGTTTACCATTGAACTCAGTTACGCTTACAGCTCCTAGTAATAGTAATGTTACCGATACCAAAACCTATACATGGTCGGTAGTTTCTGCTCCAGTTGGATTCACAGGTTTCTCTAATAATGGCCTTTCTTCCATTACCGTGAATAATTTAATAGCGGGAACCTATGTATTCAAACTTAAAATATCAATCACCAAATCAGGAAAAACCTTCAGTGCAGAAGATACCGTTACAATAAACGTATATCAAGCGATTGTCTCAGGAACGATTAACAGCTTAAATGTTTGCAGTAAATATAACACAAGCAATACAATCACTTTATCTGGACATAATGGGGCAATTACCAAATGGCAATCTTCTACCACCAGTGATTTTAGTACTGCTGTTACAGATATTGCCAATACCACGAATCAATTAATATTACCCAATAATTTAAATACAGATAGGTATTATAGAGCGGTGCTTTCTAATGGCTCTTGTAATGGATATTCTGCGATAGCAACTGTAAAAACCAATACCACCGTTTATACAGGAACTTGGAGCAATGGTGCACCAGACAGTTCGAAAAGAGCGGTTTTTTCTAATAATTACTTAATAGATTTAGACCTAAATGCTTGTGCGGTAGAAGTAAATAATAATGCAGTAGTAACTATTCCTGCCAATAAAACGCTTACAGTAGATGCTGAAATAGAAGTGCTATCTGGAAATATCAATGTAGAGAATGATGCAAGTCTAGTTCAAATAAGAAAAAATGTAACAAACCTAGGAAATATTACCGTCAATAGAAATGCTAATCTCAAACGTTTAGATTATAACTATTGGGGAACTCCAGTAGCGGGGCAAGAATTGAAAGCTTTTTCACCCAATACACTTAGCTCTAGGTTTTATGTATACAATGAATCTAATGATGGTTTTGTAGCAGTAAATCCTGTTGGAAATAATTTTATTCCAGGAAAAGGATATGGAATTAGAGCACCTAATAATTTTCCTTCTACTCCTACTGTTTTTAATGGTGTTTTTATAGGCTTGCCAAATAACGGGGATATTGTTGTTCCTTTAACCAACACGTTTAATGGATTTAATTTAATAGGAAATCCTTATCCATCTAATATCAGTTATGAAGAATTTTATTCTGTGAATAGTTCAGTAATTAATAATATAGCCTATTTCTGGACCAATATTAATCCTAATCCTGCTATGCAATATAATAATTATCCAGAAGAAGGGACTTATAATAATTATGCCATCTTAAATGCAAGTGGAGGAGTTCCTGCAACAGGTCCAGCAGGAAGCAGTGTTATTCCAACCGAATATTTCAGAGTGGGACAAGGTTTTATCATACAAGCCAAAACATCTGGGAGCGTAATCTTTAATAATCAAATGAGAAACGGAGTAGCTTCTGCTAAGTTTTTTAATAGAAATAGTAAGGTTTCTAAAGAGAGTACAGATAGATTTTGGTTGCAATTAACTACGCCTCTACAAGTGGCAAATAAAATCCTTATTGCTTATAAAAAAGGAGCCACTAATCAGTTAGATCCAAATTATGATGCAACACATTTAGTAGAAGGGATTGATTCTTTCTACAGTCTTCTCAATCAAGAAAAATTAGCCATTCAAGGCAGAGCTTATCCTTTGTTAGAGAATGATGTAATACCTTTGGGAGCTAGCTTTTATGCTGCAGGGGTTTATACTATTTCTTTAGAAGAAAAAGAAGGGATTTTTACAAACAAACAAATGATTTACCTTAGAGATAAAATTACAGGAACAGAAACCAATTTGCAAGAAAGTCATTATTCTTTCAGCGTAAATGCTAGAGGGGAAATCAATAATAGGTTCGAGATTGTTTTTAAACCAAATGCAGTACTCTCTAATCATGAAGTTAATGTGCAAGGTATTAAAATATATAAAGTAGAAAACGGTTATCGTATTATTGCAAATCAAGATGTCATTACTGCAATTGAACTTTGGGATATGTCTGGCAAACTCATAAAATCAATAACACCAAATACCACAGATTATAATTTCGAAACACAAAGTTTACAAAAAGGAGTTTATCTAATGAAAGTAAAATCTAAGAAAAAAGAACTCCAGCAAAAGATTATTCACTAATCTTAAGAAAAAGGGCAATCATCAGATTGTCCTTTTTTTGAAAAAATACTCATTGTTTATATAAAATATTACTTATTCTCTTGATTATGAAATAAGAAGAATAGGCATTGTTTTGGTAGATGTAATTATTAATATAATTAAAAATAACCTAAATGAAAAGGAAAGAAGTATGAATAAAATTTAATATTACCATTAAAACCCTACTAATAATAAGTTATTGATAATCAGTAGGTTTTTTTTATCTATTTACAATTTTGCAGCAGATAAAGGGGAAGTGAAAAATAGATTTGAAATAACTTACAGTGTGCAAAGTTTATCTGCTCAGGATTCAGTCGCTAAATTTGGAGTAAAAGTGTATCAGTCGGGGGATAAATATGTAATAGAAGCTGATAAAGTATTTTCTGAGGTGAAAATCTTCAATACATCTTGCTCATTAATCGATAGTATTAAAAGTGGAAGAAAAATTTTAACAATAGAAAAAAATAAATTGGCAACAGGTATTAATATTTTTAGCATTATATTTGCTGATGATATAGTAAATAAAAAGATAATTTCAAAATAAATGAAAAAATTCATTTTAACTCTAACGTTGATTTGTACGGCAAATTTTTTCTTTGGTCAAGAAGCGCAAGAGATAAATGCCTTTCAAAAATCTGAAAATGTAGCTACGGGTACAACAAGTGCTTCTGGAGCTATTGGAGGTGAACAGACAGAAGATACAGGTCCTGGAAACCTTCCAGGTGATGAAGAAATTCCTATTGATGACTATTTGCCAATCTTAGCAATTTCTGCATACGCAATTATGGTATACCACTACAAATTAAAAAATCATAAAACCGTAAAATAAATTAAAAAAAACCGGAAGTTAACTTTCGGTTTTTTATTTTTGTAAATATGCAAGAAAAAAAACTTTTTCCCTTTCAAGAAATTAAGCAAAAATTAGTGAACTATTGTGTTTATCAAGACAGATGCCATGCAGAAGTAGAACAGAAAATGAAAGAATTTGTTCTGATTCCTGAAGCAAAGGAAGAAATACTCCTCTATCTCATAAAAGAGAACTACTTAAACGAAGAACGCTTTGCTAAAAGTTTCACCCGAGGAAAATTCTACATCAAAAAATGGGGAAAAAATAAAATCAAACAACAACTCCGTCTCAAAGGAATTTCTGATAAACTCATTGCCAAATCTTTTTCGGAAATAGATGAGCATGATTATCAAGATACCATTCGTGATTTTATCGAAAAACTATTACCCACTTACAAAGGATTGAAAGAATATCAAAAAAAACAAAAATTGATTAAATTTTTAAGCTCAAAAGGTTTTGAATATGATGAAATTCTAAAACATCTAGATTCTTAAAAAATGTTAAATAAGTAGTGTCTTGGAAGCAAAAAAAAAGTAAATTTGTGGGTTGTTATGTATGTGAATTTTGTCAAACCTCTTTTAGACTTTGTTTTATCAGTAATAGGGATTTTGTTATCTAGCCCTATATTTATTATCATTTTTATTGCTTTGTTAATTAGCAACAGAGGTCATGTGTTTTTCTTACAAAACCGCCCTGGTAAAAACGAAAAATTATTTAAAATCATTAAGTTCAGAACCATGAACAATAAAAAAGATATTCATGGCATACTTCTACCTGATGCCCAAAGACTTACTTTTTTGGGGAGATTCGTAAGAAAAACTTCTATGGACGAAATTCCACAATTACTAAACGTTTTATTAGGTGACATGAGCCTTATTGGTCCAAGACCTCTATTGCCAGAATACCTCCCTCTTTATAATGAGGTTCAAAAAAAAAGGCACAATGTGAAACCAGGAATTACAGGTTGGGCACAAATCAATGGAAGAAACGCTGTTGAATGGGATAAAAAATTTGAGTTTGATGTTTGGTATGTAGAAAATTTGAGTTTTTTGTTAGATTTACAAATAATGTTCTTAACTTTGAAAAAAGTGCTCAAATTAGAAGGGGTAAATCGAGAAGGAGAAGCTACCAATATCGCTTTTAAAGGAAATGAATAGTCTAGTTTTATACGGTGCAGGTGGTCATGCAAAAGTGATTTACGATATCATTTTATCTAATGATATGTTATTAGAATATCTGGTAGATGACAATCCTCCTGCAGATTTTTTCCACCATCTCGAAATTTACAAACCTACAGAAGAATTGCTCAAAAAACACAAAGTAATTGTAGCCGTAGGAGATGCCAATGCTAGAGAAAAAATTGTAAATAAACTCTCTGGAATTTGTGTCTTCGAAACCTTGATTCACAGAAGTGCTTTTGTTTCTAGATTCTCAGAATTAGGAGATGGAACAGTAGTGATGCCACAAGTTTGTGTAAATGCAGAAGTGAAGATAGGAAACCATTGCATTATCAATACAGCATCTGTGATAGAGCATGATTGTATTATAGAAGATTTTGTACATATTTCTCCCACAGTAACTTTGGCGGGAAATATTACCATAAAAAAAAGAGCTCAAATAGGAATTGGGGCGAGAATTATTCCAGGCGTTACTGTAGGAGAAGATGCTATAGTAGGAGCTGGGGCTGTGATCATAAAAGATGTTCCAGCTGGAGCTACAGTGGTAGGAAACCCGGGTAAAATTATTAAATTGAGTGAATTAAGTGAACAATAAATCAAAAATTTGGCTTTCTTCTCCGCACATGAGCGGGAATGAAATGAAATATATTCAAGAAGCTTTTGATGGGAATTGGATTGCTCCTTTAGGACCAAATGTAGACGGCTTCGAAAAAGACTTAGAAAATTATCTAGGACAAGAATCTCATGTAGCAGTAGTCTCTACAGGTACTGCCGCTCTGCATCTTGCACTAGCCATGTTAGGCGTAGAAAAAGATGATTTTGTCATTTGTCAATCCCTTACTTTTGCCGCTTCAGCTAATCCTATCATCTATTTAGGAGGAATTCCTGTTTTTGTAGACAGTGAAAAAGATACTTGGAATCTTTGCCCTATTGCAGTAGAAGAGGCCATTAAGGTTTGCATTGAAAAAGGCAAAAAACCAAAAGCCATTATTACGGTTTGCCTTTACGGAATGCCGTATAAAGTAGAAGAAATAAAAGCCATTTCAGAAAAATATAATATTCCTATCATCGAAGACAGTGCAGAAGCATTAGGAAGCACTTATAAAGGTCAAAAATGTGGAACATTTGGAGATATTTCTGTCTTGAGTTTTAATGGAAATAAAATCATTACCACTTCTGGAGGAGGTGCATTAGTGCTCAAGGAAGAAATTTATAAACAAAAAGCAGTTTTTCTTTCTACTCAAGCCAAAGATGATGCGCCACATTATCAGCATTCTATTGTAGGATACAACTATAGATTAAGTAATATTTGCGCAGGAATAGGGCGAGGTCAGATGGAAGTGATAGACCAAAGGGTAGCTGAGAGAAGAGCTAATCACGAGTTTTATAAAAATATTTTCAAAAATCAGGAAGGAGTAGAACTATTTACCGAACCATCCGAAGATTATCAATCCAATCATTGGCTCAATGCGATCATTATACACCCTGAAAAAACTGGAAATAAAGATAGAGAGTTCTGGAGATTGGCCTTTGCAGAAGAGAATATAGAGACTAGACCGCTCTGGAAACCTATGCATCTGCAACCACTTTTTGACAATAAAATGTATTTTGGATCAAATATTGCTGAGACGCTGTTCAATAATGGATTGTGCCTGCCTTCTGGCTCTAATCTTACAGACGACGATAAAAAAAGAATTAATAAGGTAATAAAAAATTTGTTAGGATAAATCTATTTTTAATCATGCCGAGCAATTCTAAAAACAAAATGACCAGTGGGGACAATTACCTCAGAATCTCTAGTCTAAGATACCTTCCACGTTGGATGGTGTTTTTAATTGATGTCTGTATTTTATTTGTTTCATTAGGTACCGCTTTTTTTATATTAAATAAAATCACCATTCTTCCAAAATATTTACCCATAGAATGGAAATATATTGTCATCATTGGCACCAACATCATATTCATGTATGTCTTTAAAACCTTTGCGGGCATTATAAGACATTCTACTTTTATTGATATTCAAAAAATATTTTGGTCTTCTTTTATTACCGTTGTATTTCTTTTAGTACTCAAATATTCTACTTTTTGGTTAACCAAAATCAAATTATTTTATACGCCTCTTTTATTATTGTACTTCGTCATATCATTTACTGCATTATTGGTTTTTAGATTAGCAGTTAAACAATCCTTCTATTTTGTTAAGCATGTAAAAGCTAGCACCCAGAAAAAAAGAATTATGGTCTTGGGGATTTCAGACCATTCAGTGGCAATAGCAGGTGCTATTTTAGATAATGACAATTTACCATACGAATTGACGGGTTTCTTAACCAAAAGAAATGACTCTAAATATGCTAAAATTTTAGGGCTTAAAATCTTAACTCAAGATAAATTTCTTAATAAAACTAAAGAACAACTTGGTCTAGAAGGGGTTTTGTTATTGAAAGAAAGATTAACCAAGGAAGAACTTGAAGAATGGGTGAATATTTTGCTTGATAAAGACCTAGAAATTCTTCAAGCACCTATGGTAGAAGAATTCAGCAATAAAAAAATTGAAGCCAGCATAAGAAATCTTCAAATTGAAGATTTATTAGACAGAGAACCGATTTCTATCCAAAATGAAGAAGTGATGAAACGTCATTTCGAAAAAGCAGTTTTAGTTACTGGTGGAGCAGGTTCTATTGGGAGCGAAATCGTAAGGCAGGTCGCACAATTTAAACCCTCTCTTATTGTGGTTTTAGACCAAGCGGAAACTCCCCTTCATGAAATCCAATTGGAAATGGAAGAAAAGTATCCAGACATTAATTTTAGATTTGTTTTAGGTGATATCTCTAATAAGCACAGGCTAGAACCACTCTTCCAGAAATATAATTTTTCGATGGTTTATCATGCAGCAGCATATAAACATGTGCCTCTCATAGAAAACAATCCGCATGAAGCGATTCTGGTTAATGTTTTTGGAACCAAAAACTTAGCAACCCTTTCTTCTAAATATAAAATCAATAGATTTGTAATGATTTCTACGGACAAAGCCGTAAATCCTACCAATGTAATGGGAGCTTCTAAAAGAGGTGCAGAATTATTAGTACAAGCATTACAAGACGTGCCAGGAAACACCACCAAGTTCATTACCACCAGATTCGGAAACGTTTTAGGAAGTAATGGCTCAGTCATTCCGCACTTTAAAAGGCAAATCGAAAAAGGAGGTCCTGTTACCATTACCCACCCAGATATTGTAAGGTATTTTATGACCATCCCAGAAGCTTGCGAATTAGTGCTACAAGCAGGAACCATGGGGAAAGGAGGTGAAATTTTTGTGTTCGATATGGGAGAACCCGTGAAAATTAAAGACCTCGCCATCAAAATGATTAAACTATCTGGTTTTGAACCAGAAATCGATATCAAATTAAAATATACAGGACTGAGACCGGGAGAAAAATTGTATGAGGAATTGTTAAGTGATGATACTAAAAACCTTCCTACACCACACGAAAAAATAATGGTCTCTATGGACCCACACATGGAGTTCGAAGATATTGAATGTCTGGCAAATAAGATTACCAAAGCGGCACTCAGAAGAGACCAAATTGAAGTAGTGAAACTCCTGAAAAAAATGGTGCCAGAGTTTATCAGCAATAATTCAGTCTTCGAAAAACTAGATAAATAAACAAAATTGTATATTTGCAATCCTAATAACAAAATTTTTTAAATGAAAAAATACATCAAATTACTCAATATTTTTGCAGTACTTGCTCTTTTTTCTTGCAAGCCTAAAGCAGATACTTCATCTTATCTACAAAATATTGAAGACACAGCGGTACAAACTTCTATCCAAAATGCTAAATCTTCTATTCAAGTGAATGATGAGCTAATGATTCTAGTGACAGCCAAAGATATGGATGTTGTAAAACCTTTTAACCAAAACTATTCTTCTAGAACTACTAACCAATATACAATGGGCTCTAACAATGCACCCATGAATAATCAAGTGGTGGCAGAAGGACCTACTTACTTAGTTGATTCTAATGGAAATATTACACTCAATGTTATTGGAGATGTAAAAGCTGCAGGATTAACCATAGACCAATTAAAAGAAGACCTAAAAGCTAAACTTTCTAAATACATTATCAATCCTATAATAACTATAAGACTTACTAATTATAAAATTACTGTATTAGGTGAAGTAAACAGAGCAGGACATTACATTATTCCAGATGGTAAAACTACAGTTTTAGATGCATTAGGTTTAGCAGGAGATCTTACGATATATGGAAAAAGAGAGAATGTTTTAGTCGTAAGAAACATCAATGGCGAAATTACAAAAGGTAGAATTAATCTTACAGATTCTAACTTTATCAATTCTCCTTACTATAACCTTCAGCAAGGAGACGTAATTGTAGTAAGTCCTAATGAAACCAAACAAAAACAAGCAAGATTAGACCCTAATGCCGGTATTTATATTTCTGTAGCTTCTGTAATTTTAGGACTACTTACATTAATTTTTAGAAGATAAAAAACGAATTTCCATATGAGCAACGATGTACATAATAATCAAGTCCAAGAACAAGAAATTAACTTAATAGAACTCATTAAACCTTATACCAGAAGATGGCCATGGTTTGTTGCAGGACTCATTTTATCTATTCTAGGAGCTTACTTATATTTAAAAACTCAAAATAAAATTTATTCTATTGAGTCTACCGTATTAATTAAAGATTCTAAAAGCAGTTCTTCTGTGCAAGATTTTGCAATCTTAAATGATATTTCGGGACTCGGGAAAATAGGAAGTAACGGGGTAGATAATGAAATGGAGATTTTCAAGTCTAAAAAAATTATGACAGAGGTTGTAAAACAATTAGGCCTTGAAACAGATATCCTTTTACCAGGTAAATTTCAGAATATAGAACTATATGGTAAATCTTCACCTATTATCGTAAAAGTATTATCAGAAAACGAAGATGCTAAAGAAATCACTCCTATAATTTTAAAAATATCAGGAGACAAACTTACCCTCTCTAGCGAGAAAATGCCAGCCATTGTAAGTACTTTTAATAAAACCATCGCGCTTCCTTTTGCGCATATCATGATTCTTAAAAACAAGAATTTTATACCTAAAAAAATAGAAGCAAAAGATTACAGTACGCTTCATCTGAACATTAAAAAACTAGAAGTTAAAACAGATGAGTATCAATCAAAGCTTAATGTAAGTCTAGTGAACAAAGATGCAGATGTTATTAAGTTAGCCATCAATCACTCGAACATAGAAAAAGCCAAAGACATCATCAATAGATTGGTGATGGTATATAACGAAGAAGCCATTAAAGATAAAAATGCAGAATCTTTAAAATCTGCAGACTTTATCAATGATAGAATCAATAAAATCGGTGAAGAACTCGGTCAAGTTGAAAACCAAAAAGAACAATTCAAAGCCAGCAATAACATTACAGACCTCGAAACAGAAGCTAAAATAAATTTAGAAACTTCTGCAGAGGCCAGAGCAAGACAAATTGAATTAGACTCTCAATTAGAACTTACCAATTCATTGCTTTCTTTTATTCAAACCCAAGGAACCTCTCAAGTGCTTCCAGTAAATGTAGGTCTAGATAATCCTACAGCCATTACCAATATTAGCGCTTATAATCAATTGGTTTTAGAAAGAAATCGCTTACTAGAAAATGGTACAGCTCAAAACCCAGTGGTAATAGACGTAACCAAACAAATCAATAATCTTAGAAATTCTATCATCCAGAATCTTAATAAAACCAGAACTGGATTGCAAATTGCTAGAAATAACTACGTAAGCGAACAAAACAAAGTGATTGGCAGAATCTCTAAAATCCCTTCTCAAGAAAAACTCTTTAGAGGAATAGAAAGACAACAGCAAATCAAAGAAAACTTATACTTGTTGTTACTCCAAAAAAGAGAAGAAACCGCAATTTCTTTGTCCTTAAATGGGAATAAAGCAAGAATTGTAGATTATGCATATTCTAACAAGTCTCCTGTTTCTCCTAAGAAAATGATTATCTATCTTACAGGTTTAGTACTAGGTCTTTTATTACCAATGACCATTATCTATCTGTTAGAACTATTCAATAATAAAATCAAAACTAAACACGATTTAGATAAATTGACCAATGGTAAAAATATCATTGGAGAAATCCCAAGATTAACAAAAGGGGAAGAAGAACTGATTAAACCAAATGACAGATCGGCTATTGCAGAATCTTTCAGAATTATCATTACCAATATGAGGTTCATATTGCCTAAAACAGATAAAGGGTCAGTGATTCTGGTTTCTTCTACAGTAAAAGGAGAAGGTAAAACTTTCGTAGCGGTAAATCTAGCGCTTACGCTTGCAAGTAAAACCAAAAAAACCATATTGATTGGTTCTGATATTAGAAACCCTCAGTTACAGAGATACAGTGAAGATAGAAAAAATCTAAAAGGGCTTACAGAATACCTTTGTGAAGAGGTTAATGATTACAAAGATATCATCCATAAATCAAACATCAATCCACATTTAGAAATCATATTCTCAGGAGCTATTCCGCCAAACCCAACAGAGTTGCTCAATAACGGAAGATTCCAAAAATTGGTTAATGATTTAAAAGAAGAATACCACTACATCGTAATTGATACAGCACCATTATTATTGGTAACTGATACATTTTTGATTACTGATACTGCAGACCTTACCCTGTACGTAACCAGATCAAATTATACCGAAAAAGGTTTAATAGATTTTGCGAGAAAGATTATAGACGAAGAAAAAATCAAAAACGTAGGATTCGTTTTAAATGATGTAGAACATGATTATTTCGGATACGGGAACAAATATGGTTATGGTTACCATAGTGGAGGTGAAGTAAAATGGTATTCTAATTTTTTTAAATAAAAAATGCAAAACATTAATTTTATTCAACTCAATAAAAAGAAAATTCTAGTCACAGGAGGAGCCGGTTTTATCGGGTCTAATCTTTGTGAGACCCTGTTAGATTTAGGAGCAATAGTCACTTGTCTAGATAATTTTTCTACAGGAAGAAGAGAAAATCTGGAAACCAGTCTTCAGAATCCCAATTTCATACTCATCGAAGGAGATATAAGAAATTTAGAAACTTGTAAAAAAGCCTGCGAAAATCAAGATTTTGTCTTGCATGAAGCAGCGCTGGGTTCGGTTCCTCGTTCTATTAATGACCCCATTACTAGTAATGAAGTCAATGTAGGTGGTTTCTTAAATATGTTAGTGGCTGCTAGAGATGCAGGCGTAAAAAGACTCATCTATGCGGCGAGTTCTTCTACTTACGGAGATTCTGAAGCTTTACCTAAAATAGAAGAAAGAATAGGAAAACCACTTTCGCCTTATGCAATAACCAAATATGTAAATGAGTTATATGCAGATGTTTTTAAGAAAACCTATGATTTTGATACTATCGGTTTAAGATATTTTAATGTCTTCGGAAGAAAGCAAAATCCAAATGGCGCCTATGCTGCGGTAATCCCCAAATTTGTCATGCAATTCATGAGTCATGAATCACCAGTGATTAATGGAGGCGGTGAATATTCTAGAGATTTTACGTATATAGATAATGTCATTCTAATGAATCTCTTGGCATTAACCGTAGAAAATGAAGAAGCACTCAATCAAGTATACAATACCGCTTTTGGAGAAAGAACAACCTTAAATGATTTGGTGAAATACCTGAAAGAATACCTTTCTGAATTTGATGCGGAAATTGCAAATGTTGAAGTGCTATATGGTGATTACAGAAAAGGAGATGTTCCCCATTCTCTAGCCAGTATAGAAAAAGCAAAAACACTTTTAAATTATAATCCGAAATTTTCCATGAAAGAAGGGCTTAGAGAAGCAGTGAAATGGTATTGGGAAAATCTAAAACAGTAATAAAATGAGTCATAAGATTACAATTATTGGTTTAGGATATGTAGGGTTGCCTTTGGCTAGATTATTTGCTACAAAATATCCAGTCGTAGGTTTTGATATCAATACTTCAAGAGTACAGGAACTCAAATCAGGAAAAGATGCTACTTTAGAAGTAGAAGACCATTTATTACAATCCGTGTTATTAAATGAAAATCCTTCTAAAGATAAAACTGGGCTTTTTTGTTCAGACCAAATAGAAGATATTGCAGATTCGAATATCTATATCATTACCGTTCCTACTCCTGTCGATAAAAACAATAGACCAGTTTTAACACCTCTATATAAGTCCAGCAAAACCGTTGGGAAAGTTCTGAAAAAAGGAGATATTGTCATTTACGAATCTACCGTATATCCTGGTGTAACCGAAGAAGAGTGTATTCCAGTGCTTGAAAAAGTGTCTGGACTTACCTTTAACGTAGATTTCTTTGCTGGATATTCTCCAGAAAGAATCAATCCGGGAGACAAAGAACATACCGTAGAAAAAATTCTGAAAGTAACCTCAGGTTCTACCCCAGAAATTGGAAAAATTGTAGATAATTTATATAAATCTGTGATTACAGCAGGAACCCATTTAGCACCTACCATCAAGGTGGCAGAAGCAGCTAAAGTCATTGAAAATTCTCAAAGAGACATCAATATCGCTTTTGTAAATGAATTGGCTAAAATATTCAATCTCATGAATATTGATACCCATGAAGTGTTAAAAGCTGCAGGAACCAAATGGAATTTCTTGCCTTTTAAACCAGGTTTGGTTGGCGGACACTGCATCGGAGTAGACCCTTATTATTTGGCACAAAAAGCACAAGAATTTGGTTACCACCCAGAAATTATTTTGGCAGGAAGAAGACTGAATGATTCTATGGGGCAATATGTAGCAGAACAAGTCATCAAAACCATGATTAAGAAAGACATCAATGTGAATGGTGCCGAAATCTTAATGCTAGGAATCACTTTTAAAGAAAACTGTCCAGATGTAAGAAATACCAAAATCGTAGACGTAATCAAAGCATTAGAAGATTTTGGGGTAAAAGTGACGACTTTTGATCCGTGGGCAAATCCTGAAGAAGTATATCACGAGTATAGCATATGGAGTACTAATGAAGAGCCTAATGCTAAATTTGATGCTATTGTATTAGGAGTAGCACATAAAGAATTTTTGGATATGGATTTTTCGTTTCTTAGAAAAGAAAATGCTATATTGTACGATGTAAAAGGTGTTTTAAAAGGTATAGCAGATAACTCTTTATAGTAAAATTTATCTTTTGAAAATGAAATTAGTAGACCAGTTTAAAAATAGACTGCTAAATAGTAAACTTATCAATGATTCTTTCTGGTCTATTGTAGGTAATCTTGTTGGGAGAGGTTTAGGGCTGGTAGCTGGTATTTATGTGGCGAGACAATTAGGAAAAGATATTTATGGAGAATACAGTGCCATTAAAAATATGGTACTCTTTATGAGTGTAATTTCTAATTTTGGGCTAGGTTTTACGGCAACAAAATTTGTGGCAGATTATACCAAAAATAGTGAACATGCACATAAACTCAGATGGTTTATTAAATATGCCAATAGGATTACTTTAATTTTCAGTGTGGCGGTGGCATTCATCATATTTATTTTTTCAAAATATTTTGCAGACAATGTGCTAGAAGTGCCCCATTTAGAAAATACAGTTAAATTACTCTCTATTCTAATTATAATTAATTCACTTACTTCTACACAAATAGGCATCATTTCTGGTTTTAGAAAATTTAGAGATTTAGCAAAAATTAATATTATAATTGGCTTTGTTTCTTTTATCTCCACAATAGTATTGGTGTATTATCTTAATTTTTTAGGCGCAATCTATGCCTTAATCATTACGCAACTAATTAATGCTTTATTAAACTATTTATTAGTCTACAATACAACAAGTCACATAAAATTAGAGATCAGTAGTGATAAATCAATACTAAAAAATATAGTATCATATTCTACTCCAGTTGCATTACAAGACATTATCCGATCTTTAAGCGGATTTATTATGACAGTTTTATTAATTAAGTTCTCAGGCCATAGTGAACTAGGAATTTATAACGCCGCTATTCAATGGAATTCCGCTATCTTATTTATTCCAGGCATTCTAAGAAATGTAATTCTTTCATATTTTTCTTATTATAA
Organism: Cloacibacterium normanense; assembly: GCF_003860565.1. Taxonomy (NCBI): domain Bacteria; kingdom Pseudomonadati; phylum Bacteroidota; class Flavobacteriia; order Flavobacteriales; family Weeksellaceae; genus Cloacibacterium; species Cloacibacterium normanense. The sequence goes on along the minus strand of NZ_CP034157.1, from coordinate 1,832,001 downwards.
TGATGATGCGTATTCTCACAATAGAATTTTAAATATTACAATTTTAATCAATGTTATAGTTACTTCTTGTTTATCTTTAGGAGTCTTCTTATTTGGAGATTTTATCTCAAATTTTTATGGTAAAAGTTTTTCTGGATTAAGTGTAATTCTTACAATTTCTGTTTTTAATACCATTTTTTCTAGTGTAAATAATGTTTTTGAGCAAGCGTACTTATCTAAATCTCTGAATTGGCAAATGTTTTTAATAAGACTTTTTAGAGAAATTACTATTTTAATATTGTTTATATTATTAGTAAATTACACCATATTTAGCGGGGCTTATTCTATGGTAATAGCCATTTTATTGATTTCAGTGATTACATTATCATTTACTATTTATTATTATAGAATACATTCTAAAAAAGTAGAAATATCATAAAAAAATATTATATAAACTTTTGGATAAAAAAAATGCTAACTGAGACTTTAAATACTAAAGTTCAAAGAATGAAAAATATAAATAAGAGTTTATAAAGAGTAAATAAACAAGTGATAAAAAATTAAATTAGTACAAGAAAAAATGAATATATTTTTCCCCATACATACATTTTATCCCTCACAAACTGGGGGGCCATGTAATAGTGTGTATGCAATTACTAAAGAACTCTCTTTATTAGGACATAAAATTTACATTCTAACAACCAATATAGGCATAGAGAAAAATAAAGTAAAACTGAATAAGTTCTATAAAAATAAGGCTGGAATTACCTACTATGATGATTCATTAAGCTATTTAAAATGGCTTAAATTAATGATATACTTGTTGAAAAGAGTAGATGCAATACATATTACCAGTGTTTTCAGTCCATTTTCAGTGTTTTGTTTTTTAATAACCGTAATTTTTTTTCCAAATAAAAAAATCATTATCTCTCCAAGAGGAGAATTAAGTGAAAAGGCCTTGATTTATAACCAAAAAAAGAAAAAATATGTACTAAAAATGTATAAATTTTTTCGTAAAAACATCTACTTTCATGCCACTTCAAAAAAAGAATACAACGAGATTAAAAACTTTTTCCCAACTGCAGAAGTAATCACGATTCCTAATTTAATAAAATCTCCAGAAAGAATTCATCATCCTATACAAAATGATTTCTTATTCGTAGGGAGAATCCATCCCATTAAAGGAATTGATAGACTCATAGAAGCTTGTGCCAAAAGTGAGAAATTCCTAAACTCAAACTACAGATTGCTCATTGTAGGAAAAGGAGAAAAAAGTCAACTTACATTTTACAATAATCTTCTAAAAATTATAGAAGAAAACCATTTACATAATAAAGTGATTTTCTTAGGTCACCAAGATGGAAAAGAAAAAGAAAAATATTATGCACAATCTAAATTTCTATTTCTAACCAGTGATTCAGAAAATTTTGGAAATGTTGTCATTGAAGCCCTGAATCAAGGAACACCTGTTGTAGCTTCTCTGGGAACACCTTGGGAAATTTTAGAAGAATTCAAAGCCGGCTTCCATATCCAGAACAGTGCAGAAGAAATAGCGAAGATTTTTGATAAAATAATAGAACTGCCAGAACAAGAATATGCAGCGTACAGAGAAAATGCAGTGAAATTAGTAGACCAAAATTATAACATAGATTCACAGTTTTATAAGTGGATTGAAGCGTATCAAAATGTATTAAAATGATTACACTGATAATTTTAACATATAACGAAGAGTTACACCTTCAGAGATGTCTAGAAAGTGTAAAAAATTTGGCAGAAAGAATCATCATTGTAGATTCTTTCTCTACGGATAGAACTTTCGAAATTGCTCAAAATCATGGAGTGAAATTTTTACAAAGAAAATTTATCAATCAAGCTGATCAGTTAAATTGGGCTTTGGAGAATCTGAATATTGATACAGAATGGATTTTAAGATTAGATGCAGATGAATATTTAACTCCAGAACTTTACAAAGAAATCAATGATAGAATAAAAACAATTCCTCATAATGTGAATGGTATTGTTTTTAAACTTAGAGTGTATTTTATGGGGAAATGGATTAAAAATGGTGGATATTATCCTATGAAGCTTCTAAGAATGTGGAGAAACGGAAAGGCATCAATTGATAATAAAATGATGGATGAAAGAATGAATGTATTATCAGGCGAAATACTAGAATTCAACCATGATTTAGTTGATGAGAATTTGAGTACTCTGGTACATTGGACAGATAAACATAATAACTATTCTACTAGAGAAGCGATAGTTAGATTAGATGCAAAATATAAATTTTTAAACGAAACAGAACAATTAGTTCATAAATCAAATAAACAATTTTATTTGAAATTACCGTTGTTCTTTAGAGCTTTATTTTATTTTTGTTTTCGCTTTTTCTTGAAAAGAGGTTTTTTAGATGGTAAACAAGGACTAATTTGGCATTTTTTACAAGGGTTTTGGTACCAATTTTTAGTGGATGCCAAAATTTTCCAAATAGAATATTTAGCCAAAAAGGAAAATAAAACCGTAAAACAAATTATCGAAGAAAAATTCAATTTTAAATTTTAAAATCGTCACCGTTGTATTCAGTAATTTTTTATATACTTTCTTTATGCATAATTTTAGCATGTCTTTTCTTTTTATGGAAAGACAAAGAAAAGGTATTTAACCTCAAGGCCGTTTTTAATATATTTTATTTGCTTTTTTTTGGAGTAATCCCCATATTTCAATTCTCCGAAAGAGCTTCTTTCTTTGGAGGCAGAACTTTATTACCTCTTGAATATGTAACGGTAACCACTATTTTTTTTGTAATCGTTATATCATTTAATGCGATATATAATTATTTGTCAAAAAAGAAAAAAAAACTTAAAGAAGATTTAGATATCAAAACGGAGACTTCTAAAATAGAAATTAATGAATACTTGTTAGGCTCTTTTTTAATAGGAGCGCTTTTAATAAAAGGGATTTTTATTTATTCTGGGTATGTACATTTTTTTCAAAGAGGTTTTTTCTTTGAGATTCAGAATAAACTTTTAGGTGCACTTGCAAATCAAGTGTATATTTTAATTTCCATAATCCCTTTGACGGTATTACTGTATGTCATTAACGGAAATATCTTTATAAAAAATAAATTTCTCATAACGGTATTAGTGCTTGTAGCTATTACTAATGCATTTCCTACTGCTATGTCTAGAGCAAATGTAGCCACCCTTTATCTTCCTATTTTAATATTATGGTGTAGAAAATATTTTTCTGTAAAATATTTTTCTGTATTTCTGATAGGCTGTTTCTTAATCATCTTTCCTATGTTGAATAAATTTAGAGAATACCAATTCACAAAAAAAATGAATTTTTTTGAGGGGTATTTTCAATTTAATCAAGGGCATTATGATAATTATTATAATTTTGCCCTCACGTATTTTGATGTGCCGATTACTTATGGGAAACAATTACTAGGAGCGTTTTTGTTTTTTGTACCAAGAGCATTATGGCATAATAAACCAATCGGTTCAGGAAATTATATGGCAAATATAGAAAGGTTAACATTTGGGAATGTATCTCAGAATTTTTTTGGGGAAGGCTACATTAATTTTGGAATCTTAGGGATAATTTTATTTGTTATTATTTACGCATGGTTAGCATATCTAATAGATGAAGAAGGAAAAATGAGTTGGGAAAAAAAATCTTGGAAAACTGTTATTTATCTCCAGCTAGTTTTTCTTTCATTTTATCTAATGAGAGGTGATTTGATTTCATCTTTTTCTCTAATTGTAAATTATATATTAGCAAATGGTATTATTTATATAGTAGTAATATTTTTTAATAACAGAAAAAGGAAGATAAATAATGCAGGTTAAAAGTTTAATCCAAAAATTACTTAAAAATAGAGAAAGAAATTATTTATTGTTTTCTCAAATTTTAGGTGCGTTTATAGGGATTGTTTATGGGAAACTGGTGGCGGTATATATTCCTATTAGTGATTTTGGGGTTTTTAATTTATATTATGGAATTTATTTTTTCTTTTTTTCCGTTTTTTTTAATCCACTTTTACAATTCATTAAGGTTAATAATTCTAATCTTCAATTGATAGGACACAGAAATATTCTGAAAATTTTTGTAGTATTTTTAATAGTGAATGCTTTGATATTATATTTAGTTTTTAAAATTAAATATAATATTTCCCCTTTTTTAGTTATTCTAATAAATCTATTTTTAGTAAGTAATTTTTTATTTAATTTATATACAGATTATTTTAATCTTAATAATAAAATAAAATTATTTTCTACTGCTAATATTCTAAAAAATATTTTTCTTCTTACATCATTAGGTTTTTTTATTTTTTTTGGTAATAAAGTATTAAATGGACTAGAAATTTTATGGATTACACAGTTATTTGGCTTTGTAGGAGTAATTATTTGTTTTTTTAAAAAATATAAATGGTATTTTAATAATCATATAGAATCATTTAAAGAATTTTTTAGAAAATTCTTCCTTTACTCAAGTCCTTTAATTATTTTGGCTTTTTGGTCTTGGGTAAATACCTATACAGACAGGTATATCATAGAATATTTTTTAGACGAGAAGAGTGTAGGATTATATAATGCCAATTTAGGGCTGGGATCAAAATTTTTTCTTTTATTTTATCCTTTTTTTACAACACTTCTTACTCCTATTATCTTTAATAAAGAAATAAATACTATTGAGAAAAAGAAAGTTATTAATAAATATGCTAAAGTGTATGGAGCTGTAGCTGTACTGTTTCTTATTTTTGTTCTTGTATTTTTACAATTAATAGGAAATATATTGTTATCAGCTCAATATAAAGAGGGTTTTTTTATAATATTTTGGGGAGCTTTAGGTTATTTCTTACTCACACTAGGATACTTTTTTGAAATGATTTTTTATGCAAATCATCAAACAAAAATGATTTTGTATGCAAACATTGTATCAGGAGTTTTAAGTATTGTTTTTAATATTATCTTTATCAATATTTTCGGTTTAAAAGGAATTTTACTTGGCTTCATATTAGCGGTAGTAAGTAAACTGTATTTCCTTTACATAAATTACAAAAAATTATAATTATGAGAATAGCAATTATTGGGAGTAAGGCTTTTGATAGCCTAGAATATCATTTGCATGATACACTAAAAGTAATGGGACACGATATATTTCATATAGACTTAGATGATATAATACCGGTTCCTCTGAGATATAACCAATTGTTTAGATTATTGTCAAAAAAATATGATGAACTTATATTTAATAGATTAGCAGACAAAGTTGTAGAGGCAAGTCCAGAATTAGTAATTGCTACATATAGATTTATTCATCCTTTATGTATCAAAAAAATTAAATATAATCTTAAAGGAGCAAAAATTATTCATATCAATCCAGATCAGATTACTACTTTAGATGTACAACAAATTTTTGCATCCGAATACGATGCTTGGTGTACAAAAGATCCTTTCATGGTAAATTTCATGAAAAATAAAATGAAACTCAATACTCATTATTTCCCAGAAGCACTAAATCCTAGAATCCATAAACCCTACGAAGGAGATAGAACTGAGAATGAAAAAAAAGTAAATATAGATGTGGTTTCTTTTGGAAGCATGTATCCATACAGACAGAGGATGTTGGAACAAGTGATTAATAATGGTATTAATTTAAGTATTTTTGGGGTACCTAATAAAAGATTTTTCAACCCCCTAATAAAAGAAAATTTCAGAAACGAATTTATTACAGGAGAAAGAAAAGCAGAAATTATTACAGGTGCAAAAATAGTATTTAATAACTTTCATTATGCAGAAGTAGAATCTGTAAATGTGAAATTTTTTGAAATCAATGGAATTGGGGGATTTCAATTATGCGATTATAAAAAAGCACTAGAAGAATATTCTCCTATTGACCCAGAAAAGTACAGTTTTAAAACAATTGACGAAGCCATTGAAAAAATGAAATATTATCTAGAAAAGCCAAATGAAAGATATGAAATAGCTAAAATACAATGCGAGTATTTTCATAAAAATCATACGTATGAAATCAGATTAACAGAACTTTTGAATAAAATATAAATGAAATTAGTATTAAACAGAAAACTCTATCTATTTATAAAAGCCACAATTTGGTTTTTATTCTTCGTTTTTTGTTTTTATACTTTAGAAAAGGTGACAAAAAGGTCTACCATTATCTATGAACTCATCATCAGTGGTTTTATTATGGAACTCTCTGTGATGAAATTCCTAAGAACTTGGTATAAATATAAAAAACCAACCGTAATAGATTGGTTTAGACTCACTACTTTTTATGGGTTGTTGCTAAACTATTTTATGGTAATTACTGAAATCGGAGATAATAATCTATGGAAGTATGACAATATTAAACTGGATGATATTTTTATTATTCCTACACTCATTACGATTTTAATTGGACTTTTAGCTCTAAATTTAGCAGAGTTCATTGTCAAGTTTGTTAAAATAAATAGCAAACCTTCTACAAGAAAATTTCACTATATCCTTAGATATAAATTTATTTTAATAGGCTCTGGATTGTTTGTTTTTGTAATGCAACTTGTGCTCCTATTAACTGGGGTAATAGGATATGGTACATATACAGAAAACACTACCTCAAGTTTCTCTTTCTTGTTGCAAATCATCAATTCTCTTAAACTATTCTATATTCTACTTTTTGGCTACCTAATCTTCTTTTATCGATTCAAAGACAAATTTATTACCAGCAGTTACTATATTTTTATTGTCCTTTATCTAATCTTTGGATTGCTCTCCGGAATGAAAGAAAATGTAATTGTAGTGCTGGTTGCAATTTCAATTCCCTATTTTTTAGCAGGAAACGGTATCCCCAAAAAATGGCTACTCACTTTTGTGGTGATCTTCTTCTTACTATATCCTATCAATAATAATTATAGGGACTTACTGATTCATTTCCCTAAAATGGATAAAAAAGAAGCCATAGGTTTAGCCGTAGCCAAAACTTTTAGCCAAGATCTTACTGATATTTTTAAAGAAAGTTCTGATAGTTATTCAGAAAGACTTGCTCTTTATCCCAATTTACAGTATGCGGTGCAAACAGAACAAGACTGGACCTACTATAAAAACATGGACAGATTTCCATATTTGCCTTTTTCATTCTTGCCCAGATTCTTATTGCCTTCTAAACCAGTCTCTGATACAGGAATGGTACTCAATAAAATGATGACTGGAAATGACAGAAGCTCTCAAACAGCTACCACTTTCGGTTGGGCTTATCTAGAAGGAGGAATTTATTTTGTTTTATTAGAGTTTTTTATTTTTGGTGTAGTATTATCATTATTTCAATTTTCTAGAAGAAAAAATGGAATACTATTACAACTCTTTTTAGGAAACCTTACCATAATGATGCTCAAAGTAGAATCTGATATCTATTTTCTTCTGGCAACCATCATTCAAGATTTTATCATTTACACTATTCTAACCTTCTTCTTTATGAAGAAAAAAATTATTAACTAATTACCAATCATCATGAAAGTAAATTTCTTCAATAGAAAACTTACTAAAAGTCTAAGCATAGAAAAATTATTCAGTTTCATTATTCCTGAAATTGATAAATTAGGGTATGATACTAAAATCATAAACAATCCCTATGATTTAAATATCTTGGGAGTTATAAAATCCATATTGTTTTTTAGAAGTAAAAAAACAACCATTAATCACATTACCGGAGATATCCATTGGCTCGCAATATTTCTAAACCCAAAATCTACTGTTTTAACCATTCATGATTTAGTGGGACTTACTCAATTAAGTGGTTTGAAAAGATGGGTTTTTTATTGGTTTTGGGTATACTTACCAATCAAAAGATTGAAATACATTACTACCATTTCACAGAAAACAAAAAAAGAAATTGTAGAATTATTACCTTGGGCAGAGCATAAAATTACCGTAATAGAAAACTGCCTTACTTTTCCCGTAAAAAAAGTAGAAAAAATTCCCAATGCAATAACACAGATTTTAATCGTAGGAACCAGAGTCAATAAAAATATAGAAACTACCTTCTCTGCAATAAAAGATTTACCCGTAGAACTCACGATTGTAGGTGAACTAAGCAAAAAACATTTACAATATCTGAAGGAACATAACATTCGTTTTAAAAATAAAATCAATATTTCTGAAGAAGAACTTCAGCAAATTTATTTTGAATCCGATATTTTATGCTTTCCATCTCTCTACGAAGGATTTGGACTCCCTATTTTAGAAGCACAAGCCTCAGAAGTAGCCGTTATTACCTCTAATATTTCTCCTACCAAAGAAGTTGCAGGAAAAGGTGCCATTTTAGTAAATCCATTAGATAAAAATGAAATAAAAAAATCCATAGAATTATTAATGAATGATGCAGAATTCAAAAAAACTTTAATAAATTCGGGGTTAGAAAATATTAAGAATTATTCTCCACAAATGATAGCAAAAAAATATTCAGAACTCTATAAAAAAATGATGCAATGATACTATTAGACGCCGTTTACATTAATATGGGTGGTGGTAAAGTATTATTAGATCATTTAATGACTGAATTAGAAAACACAAATGAAAAAGTTTTTTATCTTTTAGATGATAGAGTCCAAAACAACCATATACCAGTAAAACAAACAAACAAAGTACAATTCATAAAAGCAGGATTTGTACAGAGAGCTCGTTTTTACAAAAATAATAAGAATTCTTTCTCCTCCATTCTGTGCTTTGGGAATTATCCCCCTTTGTATAAGACGAGTGCCAAAGTGTTTACTTATTTTCACCAAAGCTTATTTTTAGAATTGCCAGAGGATCTTAGCCTAAAACAAAAATGGGTTTATGGCCTCAAAGCATTAATCCTTAAAATCAAAATTCAGAATACCGATTACTGGATGGTGCAATCCGATAAAATAAAAAATGCGTTAGCTAAAAAATTTAAAATTTCAGAAAATAAAATTCTTGAAATGCCTTTTTATCCCAGACTTCCTGATACTAAACAAGTCGATAAAATTGAAAATACTTATACCTATATAGGTGATGCTTTTGTAAGTAAAAACCATAGAATCCTCATTGAAGCCTTCTCAGAATTTTATCAGAAATTCCATAAAGGAGAGTTGATCCTCACAATAAGCAATCGCGAAAAAGAAATTATAGATTTAATTGCTGATAAACAAATGAAAAATATTCCTATTAAAAATGTAGGAATGGTTGACAGAACTAAAGTTTCTGAAATATTACAATGCGCAGAATATGTAGTATATCCATCTCTAGCCGAAAGTTTTGGATTGAGTATTATTGAAGCCATTGAAAAAGATTGTAAAATTATTGGGGCAGATTTACCTTATATGCATGCAGCTTGTGAACCTTCTTTACTTTTTAATCCTTGTGATAAAAAATCCTTAGTTGAAGCATTATCACTATCTTTGCAAAAAGACATAAAAAAGTCTACAAGTAAAATTCCAAATAAAATTTTTGAAATTATTAACCTATTGACCCATCATGCAAATCAAAGATAAAATCCTTCTTATCACAGGCGGAACAGGTTCTTTCGGAACCGCAGTTCTTAATCGTTTTTTACATACAGACCATTTCTCAGAAATCAGGATTTTTTCACGCGACGAAAAGAAACAGGATGATATGAGAAACCTCTATAAAAATGATAAAATAAAATACTACATCGGCGATGTAAGAGACTATTCATCAGTAGAACCCGCAACAAGAGGAGTAGATTACATCTTTCATGCAGCTGCCTTGAAACAGGTGCCTTCTTGTGAGTTTTTCCCAATGCAAGCTGTAAAAGCCAATGTAGAAGGTACACAAAACGTCATCAGAGCGGCAGCGCAAAATGGCGTGAAAAAAGTAATTTGTCTTTCTACTGACAAAGCAGCTTATCCTATCAATGCCATGGGAATTTCTAAAGCCATGATGGAAAAAGTGGCGGTAGCAGAATCTAGAAATCTCACAGATACCGTGGTGTGTCTTACCAGATACGGAAACGTAATGGCTTCTAGAGGTTCTGTAATCCCATTGTTTTTAAGCCAAATTCAAAAAGGCGAACCAATCACCATCACAGACCCTAATATGTCGCGTTTCTTCATGTCTCTTGAAGATGCGGTAGACTTAGTGTTATTTGCTTTCGAAAACGGAAATCCTGGAGATTTATTCGTAAACAAAGCGCCAGCTGGAAGCATTGGAGACTTGGCAAAAGCATTAATACAACTTACAGGAAAAGAAGTGCCTGTGAAAATCATTGGGACCAGACACGGCGAAAAACTCTACGAAACGCTCTGCACCAGAGAAGAAATGCAAAAAGCAGAAGACATGGGAGATTTCTACAGAATTCCTGCAGATAATAGAGACTTAAACTACGCCAAATATTTCTCTGAAGGAGAAGAAGATATGTCTAAAATTGAAGATTATCATTCTCACAACACAGAACAACAAGGGGTAGATGGATTGAAAAAACTCATTTCTAAATTGCCTTTAATCAGAAAAGAAATTTTTGGTGAAGACGTTTTACAATATCCAATGTAATCTTTTTAATCTAATAATTTAAAGAAATTCGCAAGAAATAAAAAAAAACATCCGCAAAAATCTGCGAATAAAATCCGCGAAAATCTGCGAGAAATAAAAACCTCCGCAAGAAAAAAAATAGTAAAAAAGCATCCGCGAGAATCTGCGAGAAATAAAAACCTCCGCAAGAAAAAACAATATAGTAAAAAACCATCCGCGAGAATCTGCGAATAAAATTTGCGAAAATCTGCGAGAAATAAAAACCTCCGCAAGAAAAAAAAATAGTAAAAAAGCATCCGCGAGAATCTGCGAATAAAATTTGCGAAAATCTGCGAGAAATAAAAACCTCCGCAAGAAAAAACAATATAGTAAAAAACCATCCGCGAGAATCCGCGAATAAAATTTGCGAAAATCTGCGAGAAATAAAAACCTCCGCAAGAAAAAACAATATAGTAAAAAACCATCCGCGAGAATCTGCGAGAAATAAAAACATAGATTTTTAGTAAAAATTTAAAAAAAAACAAAGTCACGTGAATCCATCTATTATAAACGGAAATCATTTCCAAGACCACAGAGGAATACTGCGTTACAATAATGATTTTGATGCGTCCTCCATCAAGAGAATTTACATCATAGAAAACAAAGACCTCTCTATCGAAAGAGCTTGGCAAGGTCACAGAATCGAACAAAGATGGTTTTCCGCTATTAAAGGAAGTTTTTTAATCAAATTAATTCAAATAGATAACTGGGAAAATCCTAATCCAGAATCTACGGTATTGGAGTTTGAAATCAATGACCAAAATTTAGAAATTTTACACATTCCCAGTGGATATATAAGCTCGATAAAGGCCACTACAGATGACGCTAGATTACTCGTAATGGCAGACTATTTGTTAGGAGAAATAAAGGACGAATACAGATTCCCCTTAGATTATTTTAAATGATAATGAAGAAAAAATTACTCTTTTTATTACTAATATGTTCTCAATTTCTTTTTTCTCAAAAGAAAATTTTGTTGTTTTCTCCTGAATCGTATCAATACAAAGTACAATCAGAATTTGTAAAAAAGAACAAAGTCAATACCATTACCGTTTTTTATCAACATGAATTTGTAAAAGGCAATCACCTAGACGAAAAACTACTGATAAGCAGTATCGAAAAAAAAATCCCCAATAAAAAGGCAACCGGTTATGCCAGTCTAGATTGGGAAGGTGAAGCACTAAGAGCCGTTACAGACCATACAGAAGCTTCTGATTTCTATATGAAGCAAATGATAAAGGCGATAAAAGTGGCAAAAAAAATGAGACCTCATGTAAAATGGGCATACTTTGATTTGCCAGTCATGAGTTTTGTAACGAAAAATGGTGACGAAAGCAACGAAAATCTCATGCCACTCTACAAAGAGTTAGACTATCTTTCACCATCGTTTTACTTGTATTTTAACAATACCTTTATCATCAATCAGTTTTATGCTTCCAATGCCAAGTCAATTCTTAAAATTGCAAAAAAGTTAAATAAACCCGTTTTGCCTTATATTTGGAATAGATTTCATCCCAATAATGGAGACCATGCCTTTCAATTAATTCCTGATGAGACTTTTGATACTTATCTCAAAAGCTTTTTAGAAGTCAATGAAGCAGGAAAAAAAATAGATGGGGTAATCTGGTGGCATTCAGAATATTATACTTATCTTAATAAAAAAGAAAATAAAAAAACAAGTAGAAGCTTACAAAGAGGTAAAAGATATAGACACTTACCTTAATCAAGTATTCAACAGATATTATAAAAGAATTAAATCATTGCTCAAAAAAACACCAAAATGCTGAAAATAGGAATTACAGGACAAGAAGGTTTCGTAGGTTCACATCTTTACAATACATTAGGTTTACAACCTGAAAAATATGAGAGGGTTCCCTATGATAAATCTTTTTTTCAAAATCCAGAAAAATTAGAAAATTTCGTGGCACAATGTGATGTAATTGTACATCTTGCTGCTATGAATCGCCATCCTGATCCAGAAGTGATTTATGAAACCAATGTAAATTTGGTAAAACAACTTATCACTGCTTTAGAAAAAACCAATTCCAAGGCGCATGTGTTATTCTCATCTTCTTCACAGGAAGAAAAAGATAACCTCTACGGAAAATCCAAAAAAGAAGGGCGTGAACTATTAAGCAATTGGGCAAAAAACCACGGCGGAACCTTTACAGGATTAGTGATTCCAAATGTTTTTGGGCCATTTGGAGCTCCTAATTATAATTCTTTCATCGCTACATTTTGTCACAAATTAACCCATGGAGAAACACCAGAAATCCAACAAGACGGCGAGGTAAATTTAATCTATGTAGGCGAATTGGTACAAGAAATCATCAATAAAATAGAAGCGGGCGTTTCAGAAGAAATCTACCACGTTCCTTATACTTCTACGCATAAAGTAACAGAAGTTTTAGCCAAATTAGAAAATTATAAAACCTTATATCTAGAAAACGGCGAAATCCCAGAACTGAAAACGCCTTTTGATTATCAATTATTCAATACTTACAGAACGTACATTGATCTAGAAAATCATTTCCCGGTGAAGTTTACTCAGCATACGGACCATAGAGGAGCGTTTGTAGAATTAATAAGATTAGGAATTGGCGGACAGTGCTCTTTTTCTACCACTGTTCCCGGAATTACCAGAGGAAATCATTTCCATACCAGAAAAATCGAAAGATTTGCCGTGATTAAAGGAAAAGCTTTAATTCAATTGAGAAAAATAGATTCAGACCAAGTGCTTGATTTTTATTTAGATGGTTCAGAGCCAGCTTATGTAGACATGCCGATTTGGTACACTCACAATATCAAAAACATAGGAGAAGAAGAACTGTATACCATGTTTTGGATAAACGAACCCTACAATCCAGAAAATCCAGATACTTATTTCGTAGAAGTATAAATTGAAAAACCTATTGTGCATTTAGCACAAATTAATTTTTAATTTGTTCAAACTTCTCTTAAATACGAAGAAATTTAGGTATTGAATCATCGTAAAAGAAGTTATTTTCGATACTATTCTTGTTGCTAAACCTTGAAATGTTTTTGCAAAGTTGGTGTTGATTGTGAACTGTCCGCACAATTGCGAGATATTGGTCTCAATACGTTTTCTGATTTTAGATTTTGTTCTTGAAAACTCCACAAAATTATGCTGGTTCTTGCGCATTGGGACTGAAAGATTTATCCTAGAATAGTTGAATAAATCCATTTGAATTTCTTTGCTGATATATCCTCTATCTCCTATTAACAGGCAATTCTGAAAATTTTCTTTAATGTCATTAAGGTAATTAACATCATGAACGTTTGCAGGTGAAAAATCGAAAGAATGAAAGATTCCATTCTTGTCGCAAACTGCATGAAGTTTATAACCAAAATATCTTGACTTCTGTGCAGCACAATATCCAAAAGAAGGTTTAATTTCATCTGTTGCGCAGATTGCCGAGCGATTTGCTCTACTAATTTTGCATATTTCAATTGGCGTTGAATCTACAATAAATACATCGGTAAAATCCGAAAAATTGTTGCTTAAAGTTTCTCTGATCTTTTCAATGTAAGGTAAAAGTTTTCTCTTTCTTTTATTATAGACACTTCTTTCAATTTTTCCGTCCAAATCGGTTCCTGAAATACATCTAAACAGCTGTAATTCAGAGTTAATTGACATGTATTCCGCAGTAACATTAAGTGCCACAAGTTCCAAATCAGACATTTTTGGAAGCCTAATTTGCTTGGTTGTAGTTATATGTTTACAAGTATTTGTCAATTCTTTTAAAATAATATTGTAATTTTGAATGAGATTGTTCATATATTTAATGACTTGGTAATCAACTAAATATACGATTTTTTAATCAAATGGACAATCTTTTTCTTTCTTAATTCCTAAATGCACAACAGGTATTGAAAACATAAAAAACCATCCGCGAGAAATAAAATCCGCGAAAATCAGCGGATAAAATTTGCGAGAATCAGCGAGAAATGAAATCCGCAAAAATCAGCGAGAAATAAAATAAACATCAGCAACAAATAAAATCCGCAAAAAAATAAAAACATAAAAACCATCCGCGAGAATCAGCGAATAAAATCCGCGAGAATCTGCGAGAAATGAAATCCGCAAAAATAAAAAACATAAAAAACTATAACCATGACCGAAAACGAAATATCTTATCTCATAAGAGGCGCCATATATAAAGTATATAACAATATTGGTCCAGGATTATTAGAATCAGTTTATGAAACCGCTCTTGTTTATGAACTAAGAAAAATAGGGTTAAATGTAAAGTCTCAATTAGGATTGCCATTCATTTATGAAGAATTAAAAATGGAAGTTGGCTTTAGAATTGATATTTTTGTAGAAAATAAAGTAATTGTAGAAGTAAAATCAGTAGAACATCTCGCAGAATTACATTACAAACAATTATTAACCTATCTTAAACTATCAGAAGTGAAATTAGGACTATTAGTAAATTTTAATACTTCTGAAATTAATGAAAATATAATAAGAATTGTAAATCATTTATAATGAAAAAGTTAAAAGTAATGACCGTGGTAGGAACCAGACCAGAAATCATCAGATTATCTATGGTTCTTAAAGCATTAGACCAATCAGACGCAATAGAACACACCATAGTTCACACCGGACAAAACTATGATTACGAACTCAATCAAATATTTTTTGAAGATTTAGGACTTCGTAAGCCAGATTATTTCTTAGAAGCTGCTGGAAAAACTGCAACAGAAACTGTAGGAAATATTTTGATTAAAATAGACCCACTTCTGGAATACATTCAACCAGACGCATTCTTGGTATTAGGAGATACCAATTCTTGTTTGTGTGCCATTCCTGCGAAGAAACGTCAGATTCCTATTTTCCACATGGAAGCAGGAAACCGTTGTTTTGACCAAAGAGTGCCAGAAGAAACCAATCGTAAAATTGTAGACCACACCGCAGATATTAATTTGACTTATTCTGATATTGCAAGAGAATACTTGCTAAGAGAAGGCCTTCCAGCAGACAGAATTATTAAAACTGGTTCGCCAATGTTTGAAGTACTGAATCATTACCTTCCAGAAATTGAAAAATCTGATGTTTTGTCAAGATTAAATTTAGAAGAAGGAAAATATTTCGTGGTGTCTTCTCACCGTGAAGAAAACATCAATTCTGAAAAGAATTTCAACGGATTAATCGAGAGTTTAAATACTATTGCCGAAAAATTTGGCTATCCCATCATCGTTTCTACACACCCGAGAACCAGAAATATGATAGACAAAAAACAAATTTCGGTAAGACCAGAAATTCAGTTTTTAAAACCGCTAGGATTCCATGATTATAATGCATTACAAATGAGAAGTTATGCCGTGTTATCAGATTCAGGAACGATTTCTGAAGAATCTTCTATTCTGAATTTCAGAGCGTTAAATATCAGAGAAGCGCATGAAAGACCAGAAGCAATGGAAGAAGCCAGCGTAATGATGGTTGGACTTTCGCCAGAAAGAATCATGCAAGGTTTAGAGCAGTTAAAGACACAAAAATTTGGAATGCACAGAAATTTCCGCCAAGTAGCAGACTATTCGATGCCGAATGTTTCTGAAAAAATGGTGAGAATTATCTTGAGCTATACCGATTATGTAAACAGAGTAGTGTGGAGTAAAAAATAAAGATGAAGATTTTATTAGTTACCCAATATTTTTATCCCGAAACCTTCAAAAGTACAGATCTCGCTTTTGAATTGCAAAAACGTGGTCACGAAGTAACGGTACTCACAGGAATTCCCAATTATCCGGAAGGGAAAATCTATGAAAGCTATGGTTTTTTTAAAAACCGTAAACAAAATATTAATGGGGTGAAAATCATTCGTTCACTGCTTTTGCCGAGAGGAAATGGCGGTGGAATCCGTTTGTTTTTAAATTACTACAGTTTTGCATTTTTTGCTTCTATAAAAGCTTTTTTCTTAGGAATAAGCAATACGTATGATGCGGTAATTGTACATGAACCATCACCAATTACACAGTTTTATCCAGCTCTTTTGCTCAAAAAATTATGGAAAACACCTGTTTATTTTTGGGTAATGGATTTATGGCCAGAAAGCCTTTCCATTGCGGGAGGAGTAAAAAACAAAATGGTATTAGGTTACTATGAATCTGTGGTGAAAAATTTCTACAAAAATTCAGAAAAAATACTCATCACCTCAAAAGGTTTTAGAAAGTCAATCAATGAAAAAGGCGATTTTGACAGTAAAATAGTTTATTTCCCGAATTGGGCAGAAGATTCTATTTCCGAAGGAGATAAAAACTATCCTATTCCCACACTTCCAGATGGTTTCAAAGTTATGTTTGCAGGAAATATTGGAGAAGCGCAGGATTTAGACAATATAATGAAGGCGGCTTTAGAGCTGAAACAACATAAAAAAATTAAATTTGTGTTAGTGGGTGACGGAAGAAAGATGCCTTTTGTAAAAGAATTTATAGAAGAAAATCAATTGCAGGAAACCGTTCACCTTGCAGGAAGATTTCCTGTAGAAGCGATGGCAAGTTTCTTCAATAAAGCGGAAGTCATGCTCGTAACACTGAAAGACGACCCCATTTTTAACCTTACCGTTCCAGCAAAAGTGCAGGCTTACATGAGTGCTTCAAAACCTATTGTGGCGATGCTGAATGGAGAAGGTGCCGAAAACATCAAAGAGTCAGAAAGCGGATTTGCGGTAAATGCTGGTGATTACAAAGCTTTAGCAGAAACCATTCTCAAAGCATCTGAGTTGCCAAAAGAAGAATTAGAGAAACTCGGACAAAACGCAAGAAAATTCTACGAAGAAAACTTCAGAATGAGCGAATGCATCACCAATTTAGAAAATATTTTAAACGCTAAAAACCAATAAAACCCGCACATAATTTGCAATAAAAAATAAAAACCGCAAGAAAAAAATCCGCGTAATCTGCGTAATCTGCGAGATAAAAAAAATAAAGCATAAAGATTATTTCGCGAAAATCTGCGAGAAAAAAATAAAATCCGCAAGAATTAAAAACATAAAGAAAAAGATCCGCGTAATCTGCGTAATCAGCGAGAAAAAAAAATAAAGCATAAAGATTATTTCGCGAAAATCTGCGAGAAAAAAATAAAATCCGCAAGAATTAAAAACATAAAGAAAAAGATCCGCGAGAATCAGCGCATAAAATTTGCGAAAATTAGCGAGAAAAAATCCGCATAATCTGCGTAATCAGCGAGAGAAAAAAAATCAGCAAGAAATAAAAACATCAGCAAAAGAATAAAAGAGCCTAAACTTTTCAAAAGAACATAAATGAATATAATAATAACAGGAGCAACAGGATTTGTAGGAAAAAATCTTTCAAAATTTTTGAAAGAAAAAGGACATCATATTTCGCCATTATCTCTAAGAAAAGCTTGGGAACTAGACCAAAATGCAGAAGCCATTATTCACTTGGCTGGAAAAGCACACGATACCAAAAACACTTCTGCTGAAAAAGAATATTTTGAAATCAATACAGAACTCACCAAAAAATTATTTAAAGAATTTCTAAATACTACAGCACAAGATTTTATCTATTTCAGCAGCGTAAAAGCCACTGCAGACACAGTAGAAGGTTTCTTAGACGAAAACCATAAATCTAATCCACAAACACCTTACGGAAAATCCAAATTGGAAGCCGAAGAATTTTTATTAAGCCAAAAATTACCAGAAAATAAAAGACTCTTCATCATTCGTCCTTGTATGATTCACGGACCAGGAAATAAAGGAAACTTAAATCTTTTGTATAAATTTGTACAAAAAGGTATTCCTTATCCATTAGCAGCTTTTGAAAATAAACGTTCATTTTTAAGCATTGATAATCTTAATTTCTTAATTTTAGAAATGCTTTCTAATAAGAACGTAGGTTCAGGGATTTACAATTTTGCAGATGATGAGGTACTTTCTACCAATGAATTGGTAAAACTCATTGCCAATACTTCGGGGAAAAAGGAAAAATTATGGAAAATTTCTTCAAAACTCATTTCGGCAACTGCCAAAATGGGAGATGTGATGAAATTACCTTTAAACTCAGAAAGACTAAAAAAGTTGACCGAAAATTATTGGGTAAGCAATCAGAAAATAAAAAATGCTTTAGGAATAGACCAATTGCCTGTTTCTGCAAGTGAAGGGTTAGAAAAAACGATTAAAAGTTTTAAATAATTTATGGAGTTCATCATAGTAACGTTTATATTGTTGGTCTTAGAACTGCTTTATTTTAGAATAGCAGATAAGTATAATATTATTGACAAACCTAATCACAGAAGTTCTCATACGCAGATTACACTTCGTGGAGGTGGAATTATTTTTCCGATTGCATTTGTGCTTTATTTTGTGGTGAGTGTTGCGTACAGAAAAGATTACTTTTTACCGGAAGATTATTGGAGTTTTGGATTAGGATTATTAGCCTTATCTACCATTAGTTTTTTAGATGACATTTTAGATTTATCGAGCAAATTGAGATTATTATTTCATTTTGTAGCCGTAACCTTGCTGATTTATTTTCTTGGATTATTCACCTCTGCATCCATTTGGTTCATTCCTTTGGTTTATGTCTTTGTAATAGGAGTACTGAATGCCTATAATTTTATGGATGGCATCAATGGAATTACGGGAGTGTACAGTTTGGTCATGTTGCTCACGTTTTATTACATTAATCAATATGGGATAGCGTTCACGGATGCTCATTTTATTATCTACCCGATTTTGGCAAGTTTGGTGTTTTTATTTTTCAATTTTAGGAAAAGAGCCAAATGTTTCGCTGGAGATGTAGGAAGCATGAGCATTGCATTTTGGGTTTTAGCTTTATTAGGATTGTTGATGGTAAAAACCAAAGATTTCACGTATTTATTATTCATCGCAGTGTATGGAATAGAAGTAATTTCAACCATTCTTCAAAGAATAAAACTAAAGGAAAATATTTTCGAAGCACACCGTCATCATTTATATCAGTTGTTGGTCAACCAAATGAAATGGTCACATCTTTTGGTGGCTACTTTATATGGAGGAGTTCAGTTATTGATTAACGCTTGTGTAATAAAGTTCGGACTCAACTTCTGGGAAGGTGTGTTGTATTTAATTCTGCCTACCTTTATCATCTACATATATTCCAAATATTACATCTACAAAAAAACAGGAGCTTACTAAAAAATACAGAACCGAATATTCGGTTCTTTTTTTTATCCAAAATCACTTATTATCAATTTTCTCATTTTCAAATTTCCAAATCACTACATCACCTATTGTCTTGTCCTGAAATAGCTATACACAAAAATAGAGTATATGCAATCAAAAGAAGAGAGATTTTTAGCTCGCGAGAGTAAACAGAGTCATTACGACAAACGATTAAAAAAACAAATTGTTCAAGAGGTAGAATCAGGATTACCGAGAAAGGAGGCGATTCGGCTCTATAATTTAGGCCAATCCACCTTAGATAGTTGGATGCGAGATTTTGGTTCGCCTAACTACCTAGAAAATTTGAAACGTCGAACGTACACAGGACTAGAAAAACGTACAATAGTTACAGCGATAGAACAAGGTCTATTAACGATACAAGAAGCCAAGATAGCCTATAACATAAAGACAGACAAAGTAATTCGTAATTGGATAACACAGTACAAATCAGAAAAAGTCGAACTTTGTATTGGAAATAGTTCTATAATGGGAAATAAAACCACACCTAGGAAAGAACCAGAAAAAGAGTCTTTGGAGAAAGCATTAAAAGAAGCGGAGCTTAAAATTAAAGCCCTCAATACGCTTATTGATGTAGCCGAAGAACAGCTCAAAATAGATATTAGAAAAAAGTCTGGTGCCAAGCAGTCATAACAATGAAAGAATTCTATCCTAAATTGGGAATAGGGTTCTTGTGTAGATTGTTTGGCAAAACAAGACATGCCTATTACGATGCGCTTTGGCGAAAAGAAAACAGTCTGATAAAAGAAGACATAATCCTTCAAGAGGTTCGTACTATTCGTCGGGATCTGCCACAAGTAGGGACCCGTAAACTACACTATATGCTTCAAAATCAACTAAAATCTCATGCCATCAGTTTTGGCAGAGACTATTTATTTGATTTATTGGCAGCGCATCAATTGTTGATTAGAAAACGGAAACGTAAAGTCATAACAACAGATTCAAGACATTGGATGCGAAAATACAGTAATCTCATCAAAGGAATGGTCATAAATCGGCCAGAACAAGTATGGGTAAGTGATATTACCTATATCCGATTAACCCATCAATGGGGCTATTTGAGTTTAATTACCGATGCCTATTCTCGAAAAATTATGGGTTATAGTTTTCGTCAAGACCTATCGGCAGAAGGATGTATTGATGCATTGAAAATGGCACTTCATAATCGATTGTATCATCATCCTCTCATACATCATTCCGATAGAGGTTCGCAATACTGTTCCCAGAATTATGTAGATTTATTATTAAAAAATAATATTGCCATCAGTATGACAGAAAATGGTAATCCTTATGAAAACGCATTAGCAGAAAGAGTAAATGGCATTATAAAGAAAGAATTTAATCTTTATACAAGCGCATTAGGTTTTGAACAAACGAAGAGACAGGTGAATGCAAGCATTTTGTCATATAACCAACTCAGGCCTCATGCAAGTTGTGATTATTTAACCCCTCATCAAGCCCATCTAAAATCTGAACAATTAAAGAAAAGATGGAAAAAATACAATAGAAAATTTAATGATGAAAAAACAATGGTATAGTAAATTTAGGATTAAGAATTATATTTGTATAACTAAAATAGGATTTATTAAATAACCTGTATAGTTATTTTAGGACGACACATCATCACTTCAAATCCATAGATACTCCATAGATAAAGCATAGATAGTGCATGAAAAGTGCATGAAATGAATAGGCATATTTTACCTCAATAAAACTCTTACCTAAAGTTCCTTTTTAATTTCATAAATTTGCAAGCTTAAATAATTCAATACTTACCATCCATCAATTATCATACATGAGAACAAAATCTGTAGGCAAAAAGAAAATTAACATCGTAACGCTAGGCTGTTCAAAAAACATCTACGACTCAGAAGTCTTAATGGGACAACTCAAAGCAAACGGCAAAGAAGTAGTACACGAACAACGTGGAGATATCGTAGTGATTAACACATGCGGTTTTATCGATAATGCCAAAGAAGAATCCATCAATACTATTTTAGATTTTGTAGAAGCTAAGAATAGGGGAGAAGTAGAGAAAGTCTTTGTTACGGGTTGTCTTTCAGAGAGATATAAGCCAGATTTAATCAGAGAAATTCCAGATGTAGACCAATATTTCGGGACTAGAGACTTACCGATTTTATTAAAACATCTTGGTGCAGACTATAAACATGAATTAGTAGGAGAACGTTTAACGACTACTCCAAAACACTATGCCTACCTTAAAATCGCTGAAGGTTGTGATAGACCTTGTGCATTTTGTGCCATTCCTTTGATGAGAGGTGGTAATGTTTCTACTCCAATTGAAAACCTAGTCATAGAAGCACAAAAACTAGCAAAATCTGGCGTTAAAGAATTGATTTTAATTGCTCAAGACCTTACCTATTATGGTTTAGATTTATATAAGAAAAGAGCATTAGGAGATTTATTAAAGGAATTGGTAAAAGTAGAAGGCATAGAATGGATTCGTTTGCATTATGCATTTCCTTCAGGTTTTCCAGAAGATGTATTAGAATTGATTAAATCAGAGCCTAAAATTTGTAATTATATAGATATTCCGCTTCAGCACATCAATACAGAAATTCTGAAAGCCATGAAGCGTGGAACTACTTATGAAAAAACCAATGCTTTATTGGATAAATTCCGTGAGAAAGTTCCAGATATGGCTATCAGAACTACGCTAATCGTTGGTTTCCCTGGTGAAACTGAAGAAAAGTTCCAAGAATTAAAAGATTGGGTTCGTACACAACGTTTCGATAGATTGGGTTGTTTTACCTATTCTCACGAAGAAAATACAACCGCTTTTGTATTAGAAGATGATGTGCCAGAAGAAGTGAAACAAGCTAGAGTAGAAGAAATTATGGAATTACAGTCTCAGATTTCTTGGGAGAAAAATCAAGAAAAAATCGGAAAAACTTTCAGATGTATTTTTGATAGAAAAGAAGGAAATTATTTCGTGGGAAGAACGGAATATGATTCTCCAGATGTGGATAACACGGTTTTAGTGGAAGCTAAAGACACTTATATTTCAATTGGTGAATTTGTAAATATTAAAATTACTTCCGCAGAAGAGTTCGATTTATATGGTGAAATTGCAGAATAATATTTCTTATTTCTTTACGGAAAACCATAAAATTTACATTAAGTTAAATTTAAATTAATGTAATTAAAAATAGAAAATCATCAATTAATTGATGATTTTTTTGATTTTATTCAATTGTTTTTGTTGATAATGTTTTTGAATTAACAAAAAACAATGCATTAAATAGTTAATAATGTTAACAATTTTAACATATTTTTTAACATTTTCTGTTATTTCCCATGAATAGGTGGTTGAGAGTGTTGTTTAACAAAATTTTAACATAAAATTAAGAAAATTTAACAAATTGGTTGTGTGCTAAAAGAGGTTCATGATAAATTTGCACCTGTAAAACCCACAAAAAATATTCAAAATGATGAAAAGAGCAATTCTCGTAATCATAATGATGATTTCAACTCTTGGTTTATATTCATTCAAATATAATACCAATGATGCCAAAACAAGTTTTGCATCGTTCTACCACGATAAATTTAACGGTAGAAAAACCGCAAGCGGTGAAGTTTTTGATAATTCAAAACTAACTGCTGCGAATATGAGATTACCATTTGGAACGCAAGTAAAAATTACTAACTTAAGAACAGGAAAATCTGTTGTAGTTAGAATTAATGACAGAGGTCCATTTCATAGAACTAGAGCTTTTGATATGACAAAAGCTGCTTTTAAAGAAATTGGTGATCATAGTTCTGGAACTATTCCTATAGAATATGAAATTGTCGATTAACGATTAAAACCACCTGAAAAGGTGGTTTTTTTGTTTATAAAAAGATCTATTTTTAATCTTTTAGTTCAATATATACTGGACAATGATCACTGTGTACAGCTTCTTTTAAAATTAAGGCTCTTTCTAATTGGTTTTCAAGGGATTTTGTGATGAAATGGTAGTCTAATCTCCAACCTAAGTTTTTCGCTCTAGAATTTTGTCTGTAACTCCACCAAGAAAATTCTTGCTTATCTGGATGCAAATAGCGGAAACTATCAATCAAATTACATTCTTTTAGGAATTTTGTCATCCATTCTCTTTCAACAGGCAAAAATCCTGAAGTATTTTTTAAACCTTTCGGATTGTGAATGTCTATTTCTTCATGACAGATATTGAAATCGCCACAAATCACCAAATTTGGGATTTCTTTCTGTAATTTTTTAATATATTCTAGAAAATCATCGGCAAACTGAAGTTTAAAGTCTAATCGCTCAATATTAGAAGCACTCGGAACATACACGGAAAGCACCGAAAAATCTTCGAAATCTGCTCTTATAATTCTGCCTTCGTTATCGTAATGTTCTATTCCGCAACCGTATTCTACGTGTTTTGGTTCTATTTTGCTCGCAATTCCTACTCCAGAATAACCTTTTCTCACTGCAGAATGCCAATAACTTTTGTAACCTACCTTTTCTAGACTTTCGATGTCTATTTGGTCATTTCCAGCTTTAGATTCTTGGATACAAATAATATCAGGATTTGCCACTTGCAACCAACCGATAAAATCTTTGGTAAAAGCAGCGCGAATTCCGTTGACGTTGTAAGAGATGATTTTCATAGTTATATAAATAATCCTTCAAGGATTTTAAATCCTTGAAGGATTGAAATTAATTTATTAGATTTCAATTTTGTTTTTATAAAACGCTTCCGTTTCTTCAAGTAATTGATAAAATTCTTCCAAACTTAAAACCTGTAAAAACTTGGATTTGAATTCTTTAAAATGTGAAATTCCACGGAAATAATTGCTGTAATGTTGTCTCATTTCTATCAATCCCAATCTTTCGCCTTTCCATTCTGCACTCCATTCTGCGTGTTGTTTTACAGCAAGAAGTCGGTCTGAAATGGTAGGTTCTGGTAATTTTTCTCCCGTTTCAAAGAAATGTTTAATTTCATTAAAAATCCAAGGATAACCAATCGCAGCTCTACCAATCATCATTCCGTCACAAGCATATTTTTGTCTGTATTCTAAAGCTTTTTCAGGAGAATCAATATCACCATTTCCAAAAATCGGAATTTCTATGTTCGGATTTTGTTTGATTTTAGAAATATATTCCCAATCTGCTTCACCTTTATACATTTGGCTTCTAGTTCTAGCGTGAATGGTCAATGCTTTAATTCCTGCATCTTGTAATCTGAGTGATACTTCTTCAATATTAATGGTTTCCACATCCCAACCTAACCTCGTTTTTACAGTAACGGGAAGATGTGTAGAATTTACCACGGCTTTCGTCAATCGAACCATCAAATCTACATCTTTCAAAACACCAGCTCCAGCTCCTTTGGAAACTACTTTTTTCACTGGACAACCGAAATTGATGTCTACAATATCAGGATTTACGGTTTCTACAATTTTGGCAGACATTGCCATCGCTTCTTCGTCTCCACCAAAAATCTGAATTCCTACAGGTCTTTCGTAATCAAAAATATCGAGTTTTTTCCTAGATTTCATCGCATCACGAATCAAGCCTTCAGAAGAAATAAATTCTGAATACATTAAATCTGCGCCGTGTAATTTGCACAATCTACGGAAAGGAGGATCACTCACGTCTTCCATTGGTGCCAATAAAAACGGAAAATCAGGAAGTTCTATGTTGCCTATTTTTACCATTTTGCAAAGATATAAAAAGCTTTCGGCTTTCTGCAATTTGCTTTCTGCTCTTTGCTGATAGCTGAAAGCAGAGAGCTGATTGCATAATGTTAAAACGAAGCTCTCACTTGCACACTTCCAATATGAATCGTTCTTTCGCCAGAATTTCTGCCTTCGTAATTCACGTTGAGTTGAAGGAATGAGTTTAATGCTTGTTGCAAAATAACGCTCCAAACTTGGTTTTTGCCAGGTTTTAATCCGTCAAGCATTTGATTTCCTACAATGCTGAAAGCATTTCCCGTGAAATCATTATTGATGAAACTGAAATTTCCACGGATAGAAGTTTTCTGTTTTTCCCATTGTAAAGTTCCGGTTAAATCGAAAGTTTTTAAGAATTCTTCGCCGTCTTTTCTGTCCTTGATTTTATAAGCAGTAGAAACTTCGGTTTGTATGCTTTCCGAAAGTTTGTAAACCAATTTGGGTTTGGTTTCGTAAATGTTTAATTTATAGTCTCTTGTGTTAAATAATTGTGATGAAGATTGGTAATTCTGCAACTGATTTTCCCAATCTGCACGCAAGTTTTTATTAAACCAATATCCAAAATTGACCAAATGAGTTTGCGTATTTTTCTTTTCGATGCTGAAATTGGCATTGACCAAATTTTGATTGTCGATAAAACGGTAATTTCCGTTCCAGCCAGATTTTTCGGTTGGGTTGAAAAGTACAGAGAATAGCAAATTCTGATTTTTTAAAATTTGATTATTTTCGGTTTTAAATGGATTAAATTCTAAAATTCGGTCTTCTTTGTAAAACGAATTTTGGACATTGAGTGAAATGTTAAAATTCCAACGTCTTAAAAACTGATTGTCTGAATTAAAAACAATGTAAGGATTCACCGAAAGCGAAAGTTGCAACTTATTTTTGTTGGAAGGTGTGTATTTTACCGTATTTGTGTAAACTCTGATGTATTGCGCCAAATCCGAATATTCTGCAATTTCAAACTCGTCTAACTGCTGAATTCCGTCGCCGTTATAATCCGTCCATTTGTAAATTCCTTGTCCGTCTGTTACTTTCAGATACTGAAATTCTCGCTGCGCTTCTTGTCCGTTTCCGAGTTCATAAAACGCTTGTAAACGCATTCCGTTTTTGAAAAATTGTTGATTATACTGTATGTTTCCAATCACAAAATCTGAATTAAACTGCGTTTTTAATTCATTTTCGTAGAAAAATTTTCGGTAATGAACGAGTGTGGAAAGTTGTGTTTTTTCGGTTCTAATCAATTGACTTTCGAGCATTAAGCCGAGAATATTATTCATTTTTTTCAAAGAATTATCTCGAACAGAATCATTGGTTCTGAAATAAGATTTTGCCAATAATTTGGTTCTTAAACTATCGCCAATTCTTTTTTGAACAAAAACTTCTTTCCAAGAAAAACTCGTCACGTCTAAAGTTTTAGTTTGGTTAAAATTCTTCACATTATGCTCGAAACTTCCACCAAAACTCCAACTTCCTTTTTTGCCCAAAAATTCAGTAGAAACATTTCCTCTTGCAAATTGGGTGTCTTGAAAATCTGAAGTAGTATTTAAGTAAGAAACATTTCCTTTGGTTTCTGTGTTTTTCTTTAGGAATTTAAAATCTAAATCATTTTTTATGCCGTTATAGCTTTGTTTTTCATTGAGATAATTCAGTTTGTAATTGATAAAATTAGAATTTTTCCACTGATTTAAAAAACTGAAAATCAATCTATTTTGAGTAATTTGATTGAATTCTTGAGTTAAATTAAAATCTCTCGAAAATTCCACGTCATTTATTCTATCTAAAATATGAAACTGCGAAGAAATTCTCTGAAATTCTGCGCCAACAGTTCCTTGCCAATTGTTTTTGGTAAAGATTTTATTCCCGAAAATTCTTCCTGCAAAACCTGTATTTTGGTCGTTGTTTTTTGAGGAAAATAGATTGACATCATAATTGCTTAATGAGAAATCTCCGCCAATTTTTCCTTTTTCAAAAGTATATTCTGCCGAAGTAGAGAATACTTGAGATTTTTGCGGAGAAGGCAACTTTCTAAGCGCAGAATAATCGCCGTTTCCAGCACCTACAAATTCAAAAACTCTTCCATTGTTGGTAGATTGTTTCAGTTGGTAATCTCCCAAACCTGCACCAAAATAGGTGAAAGAAACGTTGTACAAAGTTTCCGCTTTGTCAGTAGAAAATTCATAGTAATTTCCTTGTGGATTTTGGACTAATTTGTACAAAATTTTGTTCACATCGTATTCTGTAATCACAGCGGAAGGAGCGTACATTAAATCTTGATTGTTTCCCGCATTGGCTAGAATTTGCTCATCTTCTTTGGATAAATTTAGAGAAAGAGGAGCATTTTTGTTATCATTTTCCAAGAAAGCGTCGAAAGAAAGTTTCAGTTTTTCGGCTTGATGTTTCACCGAAGAAGTGACGATAAAACGGTTGTAATTTCGGTTGGTGTAATTGTAGGAAATAGTGATGAAATTCTGTTTAAAAATCGGTCTAAAACTTGTGAACGTGATTTCTCCCGTGTTGTAATTGATGGTGTAATCTTGGTTTTCGCCACGTTTCATCAAAATTCCATCAATAAAAACCTGTTCAGAACCGCTCAAAATCGTGATGAAATTTTCTCCATTTTTTCCGTTCAAACGATAGGGACCTTGATTTCCTTCCACACCTTGAAAGCGGATTCTGTGAAATTCACTTCTGGCAACTCCCGCCGAGAAATCTAGAAAAGTTTTGTTGTTTTTCCCAAAATTCGTCTGAAATTGCAAGCCCATGCTTCGTCTTTGGTATCTTCCAAAATACGTTTGGTCGTCTTGTAAATCGAGATGTCCCGCTTTTAGAATGCTTTTGTCTTTAATATTGAGTTGGAGATAAATTTTATCAAATTCCTGCAAAGTCTGCGTATAACCATCCGCTTGAATGGGCAAGTTATGGTCTGAAATACTGGCGAGGATAGAAACATCTTTGCTGAGTTTTCCTGCAATTTGCATATCCATAGAAGATTGCACCGATTGCCCTTGGTTATTGCCAAAAGTAATTCCACGAATGATGGAACCTTTGGTATTTAAATCGCCTAAAATTTGGGAACGAGAATTCTTCTTTACGAGAACCGATTCATCATAGAGAA
Source organism: Cloacibacterium normanense (assembly GCF_003860565.1). NCBI lineage: Bacteria > Pseudomonadati > Bacteroidota > Flavobacteriia > Flavobacteriales > Weeksellaceae > Cloacibacterium > Cloacibacterium normanense. Next base: position 1,803,448 of record NZ_CP034157.1, on the reverse strand, counting down.
TTTTCTTTTCTTTCCAGACAAAATGGGCGGTATCTTTTTTAAAAAACTCGCTATTAAATTTTTTTGAAACAATAGAGTCTGTTTTTAGGGAATCTTGAGCAGGTAAATTAGGGTTTTTCCATGTGAAAATCTGAGCATTAAATATATTTAAGCTCAAAAAAGTAAATAAAAGGAAAAACCGATAAATCAAAGTCTGAAATTTTAGTTTATAACGAAAATATTAAAAACTAATTACAAATATTGAGTTGTCCTAAAAAAGGTTGACTCGTTAATAATTCAAATATAGTTAAATCGTAGCAGAATTAATTCTGTTACGATTTATTTTTTTCCATTGTTTTAAATGTATTATTGTTTGTTGATGCGCTTGGTTTGGAGTTATCATATTAATTGACATATGTATTCTAAAATTGTTGTATAAAGTTATGGCTTGTGTAACTTGTTTGTTTAAATTTTGATAGTTTTCAAATATTTCATGTAAACCAAATTCTTCTTTTAAAATTCCATTTACTCTTTCTGCTACTGCATTTTCATATGGGTCGTTTTCTTGCGTCATACTAATTAAAATATTGTTTTTCTTTAACAAATCGGTATATTCTTTACTGCAATATTGTAAACCTCTATCAGAATGGTGTATAAGTTGATTTTTTGTTTCCCTGTTAATCAAAGCCATTTCTAAAGCTTTTACTGTAGTTGAACTCATTAAATTATCTGACAGTTGATAACCAACGATTTTCTTGGAACAAGCATCAGTGAGTAAATGCAAATAGTATGTTTTCTCTTTTGTTCGTAAATAAGTTATATCAGCAACCCAAACTTGATCAGGCCTGTTAAGTACTAAATTGCTAATTAAATTTGGATAGCGTTTCATCCAATGTCTTGAGTTTGTTGTTTTGTAATATCTTCGAACTTTAGGTACTTTTAAATATTCTGCTTTTAAAAAATCTAAAAAATTATCCCGACCAATTGATATATGATGTTTTATAAATTCATCTTGTAACATTACATAAAGTTTCTTGCCACCTGTTCGTGGTAATTGCTTACGAATAGTAACTACTAAACTTCGTAATAATTCTGAGTTGTATTTAGGTGTTCTAACGTTTTTCTTTCGCTTGTAAAATGCTTGTTTTGTGTATCCAAACAGTTCGCATAATTCATAAGTGGCCAATGAACTATTTACATTTATTTCTTCGACTGCTTGGAACCAGACTTTTTTACAATATCAATTTTAAGTTCACGTTCAGCTATTTCAATAAATCGTTTGAATACTTTTAATTCTTCTTCTTTTTTTGCTAATTGAGCTTCTAGCTCTTTTATACGCTGTTGTTGAGGATCTTTCATAGGACGACCAATAGTTAATTTATCTTCATAGGTAAATTTACCATATTTTTTTAACCATCTTGGTAGACAACTATTGCCTAGAATATTGTAACGTCTTCGAAGTTCTGCTTTAGTAAATAAACCCCTCTCAAATTCACTTACAACTTGACGTTTAAATGCTTCGCTATAAATTTGTGGGGCACTTGGAATTTTTGAAATTTTCTTTTTTGTTGACATATTATCTAATTTTTAGTCAACTTTTTTCAGGACAAGACATATAAATAAAAAAACCTGCTCAATTGAGCAGGTGTATTTTTGAAATAAGTTAGACTTATAATTTTACTTTTTTAGTAATTACAGTACCATCAGTTAATTGCACTTTTACTACTACAATTGGTGAAGATGATCTTGAAATGCTTACTTGAGCAGATTTAGAAGATTTAAGTAATCTACCAGTTGTGTCATATACTTCTACTGAAGAAACGTTGGTTTCTGATTTTACATTAATTTGTCCATTCTCAGCATAAATAGTAGTCTTGTCTTTTTTAACAAGGTCTACTCCTAAATTGGTTGGACTAAGTGACTTAATGTAGAAATTATCAAAAGTAATACTTCCTGTACCATTAGATATTACAAATTTAAAATCTTTTAGAACAACACCATTGGTTGTAGCCCCAATTTCGTTAAAAGTTCTAGTTGTTCCCGTCCATACGTCCGCAAAATTTGATTGCACGGTTTCAGTAGAACCATCAGGTGCAGTATAGGTTAAGCTAGAGCCTGTGTTATTAATAACCCAAGTTATTTTTTGAACACCAGATAAAGTACCAGAATTTGTACCTGCGGTAATATTTCTAAGTGTAAAGTTGCCACTTGTAGTTGTGAAGTTAATTCCTAATCTTGAATTTACAGACGATGCAGTAGGGCCGGAATTTTGTGTTGCAGAAAATGCATCTCCTACATAAAGTGTTCCTGCATTTGTGGTAGTAGTAGAAGATGCAACAGATAAGTCAAACTCTATCCATAACGCTTGACCAGTAGTAGTTCCTGTGGTAGATATTCTTGTGAATGACCCAGCGTTTGCGGTTCTGCTCACCGTAAGATTATTTGCTTCAACACTCCAAGTTGTACCAGCACCACTTGAAGTGATTCCATCAAATTTATTAGAAGTTCCAGAAGCTGGAGACGCTACATAATCCGTAAGAGTGGTAGAAGAATTGAAGTTTTGGCTAAATACATTTTGAGCGTTATATAATCCACAAGTTAAAAGGGTAGAAAATATAAAGCCTTTAAATAAAAAGGATAAATTTTTGTTCATAATCAATATTTAATAATTACAAAAATAGAAATAATTTGCTTACTGTCAGATAATTTTTAAAAAAAATATTATTAATTATTATTAACAAAAATTTTAACAAATAAATTTTCATTATCCGTTATAAAATGATTAATTTTGAGAAATTATTTAATATAAAAAAATATTCGCATGAAAAAAATCTTTACTCTTTTAAGTTTTGTTGCTTTAGGAATTTCTGCTAATGCGCAAGTTGTTATCAACGAAGTTTATGGTGGTGGCGGTGCAGGTACATCTGTTTACATTAATGATTTTGTAGAACTGATTAATATCGGTAATACTTCAGTAACTTTATCAGACGTATCAATTCAATATGCATCTGCTACAGGAACATTTAATTCTTATAATGTATTACCAACATTTACATTAGCACCAGGTCAAAAATATTTGATCGAGATGGTGCCATCTACTGCAAATACAGTTGGAACAGTATTGCCACTTGCTGATTATCAAGTAACTAATAATACTAATTTTTCAGGGACAAATTACAATGGAGGATTTAATATGTCAGGTTCAAATGGTAAAGTTGCGATAGTTCAAGGAGCTCCAGGAGCTCCAGTACAAGCTACAGGACCAGTTTCTGCAGGTGTTCTAGATTTTGTAGGTTATGGAACTGCAAATCTTTTTGAAGGAACTGCAGCTGCACCGGCAACAGATGCTACTAAATCAGCACAAAGAAAAATTCCAGTAGTTGATACTAACAGCAATGTAAATGATTTTGAGGTTAAAGCACCTACTCCAGAAAATAAAAGTACTAGTTTGTCAACAGGTGATATTGCTAAACTTAAATTTAATCTTGTTAGAAATACTAAAGTAACTAATGAAATTAGTTTTGGAGAAAAAGCAAATATTAAAATTTATAATGTAAGCGGTTCTTTAGTGAAATCTGCTTCTGTAGAAAAGAATACTTCTCTTAATGTTTCTTCTTTACCAAAAGGAGTTTATGTAGTAACAGGTGAAGTAAACGGTGAAACTGTTTCTCAAAAAATCGTAAAACAATAATTATAATTTATTGATAAAATTAAAGGTTGCTCATTTGAGCAACCTTTTTTTATTTAATACCAGCCTCGTCTGAAATATCCAATCAGAGCGCCTACATTTAAGTTAAAGGTAAATCGTATTCTATTGCCGTAATCTTTGAACTTCGGTTCGAAACCAAGGCTTGATTGCATAGGGAAATAGACTTCTATAAAATCTGGAATGACCTTAAATTTTATCCCACTATCCCAAATGAATTTTGGAGAATGCGCACGGTTTTTATATACTCCAAAATCTGCGTAAACGTCTATCATCTTCCATACGTTGGCTTCTACATTATGCGTAATTAACCATTGGTCTACACTTCCGTTGATATAAGATTTAAAACCACCTTCTGCCATAATAAACTGTTGAGAAAGGATTCCGCTTATTGCACTCTGAGCCAATAGATTATACGAGAAAGCATAGTTGGAAACTTTAGAAATTCCAATATCGAAATTATTATTTCTGGTATGATTTCTTAAAAAATAACCGCCATACAATCGTAAGCTCAGTTTTTTATTTTTGGCATATTCTAGTCTGTAGTAGCTTTCTGCAGTAAGTTTTGCATAATCTTCCATGTATTGGAAATTCCCGAAAATATACTTTTCTTTAATTACATTATTGTCTGAATAGACAAAACCTAAGTTCCAAATGTTATATTTAGCGTAGTCATTTTCTGCAATCATTTTTGGGCTTAAATCTCTTTCGAAAAAATTGTAAGAAGCAGACAAAATTCTAGAAATTTCGCTTCTAGGATTCTTGTTAAAAGACATATTCCCAGAAAAACTGATTTTTTTGTAAGACAACCCAAAATCATAATTGTATTTGGCAGTTGCAACACCTAAAGTAAGCGTTCTGTAAAAACTTTCTGGTGGTTGGATTTTATAGATAGCGTTAAAAGATCCATTAATATCCTTACTTCCTGTACTGAAAAACGGCGAAATAAGATATTGAAACCTCTTGTCAATCAGTGATTTATTTTTAAATCGAATTCCCAATAAGAATTTGTCATAATTATTCCAACCGATTCCTGGCGTAAGATAAACTTCGTTGATTTCAGAATTTGGATTGTCTGGAATGAGTTTAAATCTTAATTTTTTGGCATTGTCTTTAATTCCTTTGGTATAAAGATAATTGTCTCTAAAATTATTTTCTGGGAAAGCATATAAATCATTGATGACAATTTTTACCGCTTCATTATCTGGAATTACGTAACCGCAAGAACTGTCCTGATAATTAGTGTCATACCAAAAGGTTTTTTTACTGCCATCTTCATGAAAAGTTTCTAATTTAAAAGGAATATTCTGCGCTGTATTTTTAGAAACATTAATGTTGATGACGTTATCTTTTCTCTCGAAATCGTTGAGTTTAAAATTGATTCTTTGCTTTCTTTTGACGTATTTTTCTAAAAATTCTGAAGAGTAACCAGAAGCTACCGTAAGTTGGTCTAGAAAATCTCTTTTGTCTAATTCAGAAGTGTGATTTTTGGAGATATAACCTTTCAAGAAATTGTCAAAATAAGAAGTGCCCATTTTTTCGGCAATCAAGGTAAAAAGGCTTCCTGTTTCGAATTGGCTAATCGCCATTTCATTAAAATTACTTAAATCCGAAAATTTTTCGTCAATTTTTTGGTCAAGGTTTTGTGCTGTAATGTATTGATAAGCGAGACCGTATCTTTCAATCAACTTCAATCGAGAAGCAAATGAAAGTTTTAAGGGTTTCATTCCCAGTATTTTATAATCAGAAAGTGCGCCCAGAATTTTATGGTCGGGGTAATTTTTTTTCAAATACTGAATTTCTAAATACGTTTTAAGTCCGTTTGTAATCCAGTGATTTTTTTCCTTATCAGACACGAATAATTGCTCTGCAACTTGCTGAGAAACAATGCTGAAGTAATCCATGTCTATTTTTTCGGCATCGGTGAACATTTGGAACTTAAATTTCCAAAATTTGATATCATCATTCCCGAAGAAATCATTTTTGGACTTAAATTTTTCGCTGATGAAGATTTTTTCTGGCAAAAATCCCGTTTTTTCTTTGATAAAATGAAGGTGAAGTGGTAGATAAAACGCTATTAGTTCTTTTTCTTTTTCGGTAACAGGATAACCCAATTCTAGCAAGTGTTTTTGTCCGTCAACGATGGTTTCTAGCTGATAGTTTTCTTGGTCAGCAATCAGAAATTCTACATCTTTATTCAGTTTTCCTTCAAAAATATTAGGAGCAACTTCTGTTAAATTACTGCTGATATTTTGAGCGGAATTTTCAAATTTTACTCGGTAAAAAGTATTTACATTTACGTTTTCTTCTAAATCTTTGTAATATTTTTCAAGGAAATTATCTCGGTCAAAACTGTCTGGAACCAAGAAAAAATATTTGAGCAAAGTATTATTTTTCCCAATTCCATAACCTGTATACTGAGCACTCGGTAAAATCACAGAATATTCCAGCGAAAGTTCAGTAAAAGCATTGGGAGCTAAAGGTTTTGGGAGTTTTATAAAAAGATTTTCATCATCTAAAACACCTTCATACGGTTTTTTGTCTATCATCAGATAAACCAATCTGCCTCTTTCATTGGGTTTTGCGTAATATAAATCCTTTTTTCGGTCTTCTAATTTTCTTCTGACTAAAGGCGTATTTCTACTTTTATAAGCTGCCGTGAAATTTTGAAGTTTAAGATGTGTTAGTTCACTCTCAGATTTGTTTTGATAATAGATTTTTTCTCTTACAGAAAGCGTTCCTGCTGAAATTTTTGCGTCAATAATAATGGAGTCTTTCTGCGAGAAAGCAAAAAGATTAAGCAGTAAACACAGTAAAATGATGGTCTTCTTCTTCATTGATTTTAGAAAATCAAATATAGAGAGAAACTATTGAAATTGCTTACATTAATCCGAAAAAATATTACATTTTATCAACAATTTTTGAATTTTATTGACAATGGATTTTGAGAATTATCATTCCTTTCTCGGATGAATATTTTCTTCGAAATAAATCGGAATTTTTTATCTTTTTAAATTACAAAAAAGGCAATAGTAGATGCCAAATTCCCACGGTAAGGATAGATAGAGGAATTCCTACGGCAACCATCAAGTTACAAAATTTTGGTTCTAAATCATGAGCCGAAGCAATAATCGCCGCTGTAATCATAGGCGCCATCGCTGCTTCTAAAATACAAATGTCTATAACGTCTCCACTTTGATGGAAAATATATTTGTAAATCACCAAAATCAATAAAGGCAAAAGAACGAGCTTGAAAAGTAAACCGATGAAAAGATGAAATCCTTCTTTTTTCTCAATTTTTTTCCATTGCATTTGACTTCCCACAGAAACCAAAGCGAGTGGAACAGTAGTTGCGCCCAATTTCATTAAAACTTCGTCAAAATCTTTTGGAATTTCTATGGAGAAAATATTCAACAATAACGCGATTACAAATGCAATAAATGGTGGGAATTTTAAAATTTTAGAAAGATGTTTGAGTAGAGAATCTTTGCTTCCAGAATAAAAATTGGCGACTAAAATTCCTACTGTCGAAAGAGCGACAAATCCGGGTTGGTCTACCAACATCACGGTTTTTAAACCTTCTTCTCCATACATCGCTTGGATTAAAGGAATGCCTACAAAAGAAGTATTTCCGAAACCTGCACACATAATTAAAGCGCCGATTAAAGAAGATTTCCAACCGAAAATTTTTCCTAATCCTGCAAAAAATAATATCGCAGCAAAAATTCCTATCCAAACCACTAAAACTGGATAAATCACCGAACTGTTGAGTTCTATTTTTGAAATATAATACAGAGAAAATGCAGAAAGCGAAATATTAATCACAAATGCATTCAGTGAGGTGTGAAAATTATCGGGAATTATTTTAGATTTTTTTAAAACAATTCCTATAATCAGACAGACAAAAAGTAAAATTAAGTTGCTCAATTTCTTTTGCTAAACGTATAAATAAATCGATAAAAAATGACAAAAACTCCCTGCTAAAACAAAAAAATGGAAAATAGCATGATTGAATTTTATTTTCTTAATGCTGTATAAAATGGCACCAATGGTATATAAAACTCCGCCAAGAATTAGGTAAAATACTCCTTTTTCGTGTAAACTAGCGGTTAAGTCTTGGAAATAAAAAACAATCAACCAACCCATCAAAACTTACATCGCTGTAGAAACAACTTTAAATCTTCCTGTGAAAAATAATTTGAGAATAATTCCTGTAAAAGCCATCACCCAAACCATTGAAAAAATAAGCCAACCCGTTTCTCCATTTAAGCTAACCAATGTAAAAGGTGTATAACTTCCTGCGATAAGAACATAAATAGCAGCATGGTCGAAAACTTTGAGCTTAAATCTCTTTTGAGGTTCTTTTGAAGCATGATAAAGCGTAGACGCGAGATATAATAAAATTAAACTTACCCCAAAAATCGGGAAACTTATCATCATCCAGATGTTGTCTTGTTGCACCGCTTTAATGATTAATAAAACCAAAGCGATGATGCTCAAGAAAATCCCGAAAGCATGAGACCAAATATTTAATTTTTCTTCGGTGGGTGAATAGAATTGTATGTTCGTTTTTTTATCCATTTAGAGCGATTTTAGGTAGGCGTTCCAAGATTCTAACTTGTAGAGTTTTGCGGATTTTTCTACATTTTCGGCTTTATAAATTCCGCGTCCTACAATCACGAAATCTGTATGTAGATTTTTGAAAACATGTTCCGGTGTGTTGTACTGTTGACCTTTGTCATCGCCTTTGGAACTGATATTTACTCCTGGCGTAAAAAGTAAAACATTGGCAGGAACTTTATTTTGAGCCACACAACCGATAATATTTGGATGCGTTTCTACTATTTTTAAAGCTTCTGCTCTATAATTTTGGTCAGTTAGTGCACCTTTTGAAGACATAGAAAGAATGGCAATGACTCCAGAATTCATAAAACAATCAATGCTTTGATAGCCAGCAATGACATGAGACGTAACCAAATCTGCCCAATGCGAAATTTTATACATTCCGCCTCTGTATTGTAATTCCTGAGTATTCCCGATGTCGCCGAATTTTCGGTCTTCCATCAAAAGAAAATTATGCTTGGTTGCTAAATCTTTTAGAGGAAGAATGGTCTTGTCACTATCAAAATCAGAAATAATGTCAATATGCGTTTTTAGAGCAACGATATGTGGCCCAACTTGTTCTGCAAATTCTAGCAATTCTTTGGTTGTCGTTACATCTGCAGAAGCAATAAGATTAGATTGTTTAGCAATCGCAATTTCTAAGATTTTTTTGCCAACAGAATGTTCGCAATTTTCTAATTTTTGTTCGTAAGAAAGTCTTTTTTCTTCTTTGAATTCAATTTTATTTCCTGCGATAAATTCATTAATTCTTAGAACTTCTTCTTCCGTAAGATGGTCTACTTCTTTTAAAATTTCTACCACTTCGGAAATGCTGAAAAGCGTATGAACGTGATAGCCTTTTTCTTGTAAAAGTTGCTTTCCGCCTTGTTCACGGTCTAGAACCACTACAATATCAGAAACTTTTAACCCTTCACTTTCTACTTCCGCGATGGTTTCTACCAAAGATTTTCCAGAAGTAATCACGTCTTCTACGAGTAGACAGTTTTGTCCAGATTTATAAATACCTTCAATGAGTTTTTTGGTTCCGTATTCTTTAGCTTCTTTTCTCTTGATAATCAATGGGATATAGCTTTCTAAAGACATGGCGGTTGCCATAGGTAATGCAGCGTAAGGAACACCGCAAATTACATCAAAATTATCTAAAGGAAGCATTTCTAAAAGATAATTGGCCAAATGTTTTAAGATTTTTGGTTCAGAAGCGAGAGGTCTTAAATCTACATAGAATGGGCTTTCGATGCCGGATTTCAATGTAAATCTACCGAATTTTATAATCCCAAGTTTATAACACTCTAAGAAGAATTCTTTTTTACTTTCCATTTTACTTTTTTACTTTTTACAAAGGTAAGATTTTTATAAGTACGAAGCGTAAAGTTAAAAGTACAAAGTGTGAGTGATAGAGTAGTAGAATTGTAGAATGAGAGAGTGCTCAACTTTAAAATAAATACATAAAACCAAATTATAGATTTTGTTAATGAAAAATTGACCTATTTTCGGTACTTTTTTGCTATTTTTGGGAAATTCTATTTTTAAAAATTTAATCTTTTAGATATGAAAAAATTAGTTCAATGGGCTTTTGTAGCCATCGCTTTTTCTGCGGTTACTTCTTGTGTAGCGGTAGTGGGAAATACAGCGCAACCTGTAGTGAATGTAGAATCTACAGATTATGGTAAACCTTCTGATGTTACTGCAAATGCAGGTGCTTTCAAAATAAAAACACTGAAACATAATTATGATGCTTTTTCAAAATATGTAGATGCGAAGACTATGTACATTCACTTTTCCAAGCATTATGTGGGATATTTGAACAATTTAAATAAAGCGGTGGAAGGAAAACCACAAGTAAATATGACGATAGAAGAAGTGTTGAAAACGCTTGATACCAGCAATGCTGCGTTAAGAAATAATGCAGGTGGTTACTATAATCACAATTTGTATTTTGATTTGATGACTCCGAATTCAACAGGAAAACCAACTGGGAAATTAGCTGATGCCATCAATAGAGATTTCGGAAGTTTTGAAAATTTCAAAAAGCAGTTTTCTGATGCGGGAGCGAAACAATTTGGTTCTGGTTGGGCTTGGTTGGTTACTGATGCTTCAGGAAAATTGAAAGTAGGAAGCACTCCAAATCAAGATAATCCTCTAATGCCGGGAATGTCTATTTCTGGAACTCCAGTTTTGGCAATGGATGTTTGGGAACACGCTTATTATTTAAAATATCAAAACAAAAGAGCAGATTATATAGAAGCTTTCTTTAATGTAATCGATTGGAATGTAGTTTCTGATTACTACGAAAAAGCAATGAAATAATAATAACTCCTAAAATTTTATTTTTCTCGCTGATTTAACTGGTTTGGCTGATTTTTATCTGCTTAATTTGCTAAATCAGCGAGATTTTTTTTTTAGAATTATTTACCTTTACAGAAATTCAAAAAAATCAGCATGAAAAAATCATTTTCTTTGTTCTTTATTCTTTGCTCATTATTCTTTTTTAGTCAAATTTCAGAGCAGAAACTAGACGAACTCATCCAAAATACGATTAAAACTTTTGATGTTCCCGGAATGTCTGTCGGTGTTCTTAAAGACGGGAAAGTCATCTATTCTAAAGGTTTCGGAGTTCGTTCACTCAATTCTAAATTGCCAATGACACCAGAAACTTTGGTAGGAATTGCTTCTAATTCTAAAGGTTTTACTTGCACTGCTTTAGCGATTTTAGCAGACGAAGGAAAACTCAATTGGGATGATAAAGTGACCAAATTTTTACCAGATTTCAAAATGTATGACGATTATGTAACGCAAGAACTTACCATCAAAGATTTGGTGACGCACAGAGCTGGTTTAGGTCTTGGACAAGGAGATTTAATGTTTTTTCCAGAAGGTGGAACCATGCCTACAGAGCAATTATTGCACAATGTTCGTTATTTGAAACCTGCGCATTCTTTCAGAAATACAATGGATTATAACAATGTGATGTTTATTGTAGCAGGAGAAGTTATTCATAAAATTTCTGGCAAAACTTGGGCAGACTTTATCGAAGAAAGAATTATGAAACCTGTTGGGATGACGGCAAGTTTCGGAAGTTATAACCGTGCAAAATCTATAGAAAATAAAATTGATGCACATGCTCCAGTCAATGGAAAAGCGGTTGCAGTTCCTCACGATTGGAACGAAACTGCCAATGCAGCAGGTGGAATTTTGAGCAACATTACAGACATGACGACTTGGGCAAATTTCTTAATGAATGGTTTTGTAACTAAAGATGGAGTACTTTTGGTTTCTGAGAAAAACGCGAATCTTCTTTGGCAAATTCAACAACCGATTCCTATGGCTGCTAAAAATCCTTATGATACTAAATTTTACGGTTATGGTTTAGGTTGGTTTATTTCTGATGTAAAAGGTCACCGCCAGATTCAGCATACAGGTGGTTTAATCGGTACAGTTACACAGTTTACGTTAATTCCTGATTTGAATTTAGGAATTGTAGTGCTCACGAACCAACAACAAGGGGTGGCTTTTAACACGATTACCAATACTGTGAAAGATGCTTATTTAGGAATTGAAGACAGAAATTGGTTGAAAACCTATGCAGAAAGATACGCAAAAGGAAATGCTCAATATGACAAAGAAAAAGCTGAAACGTATGCTAAAGTAGCGGCTTACCAAAAAGACAGAAGTGCAAAACTAGCTCCAGAACAATTTGTAGGAACGTATAGAGACGCTTGGTTTGGAGATATTGTAATTTCTAAAGAAAAGAAAGGTTTTAGAATTATTTGTAAATCTTCCGAAAGATTAAAAGGTGAAGTTTTGCCTTATTCTAGAGATACTTTCGTAATCAAATGGGATGATAGAAGTTATGACGCAGACGCATTTTTCACCCTTACTTTTGACGAAAAAGGAAAAGCAGTTTCTGCCAAAATGAAACCAATTTCAGATATTACGGATTTCTCTTTTGACTTTGGAGATTTGGATTTGAAAAAAGTAGATTAGTTTTAAACCACAAAAGGCACAAAAGATTTTCTTTGTGTTTAAGAAATACAAAAGAGCAAAAAGTAAAAATCTTTTTGCTCTTTTTTTTTGCATTTGAATTGCTTATTTTTAAACTTTTCTTTTGTTTCTTTTGACTTCGTCGAATCTTCGATTTGCGGTGAAAACTATTTCAAATACAAGTCAAAATAATCCGTAACCTTTTGCATTAAATGTACTCTGTCTTTGCCTGAAACATTGTGAGGATGACCAGGATAAACAAAATAATCTAATTGAACGCCTTTGTCAACGGCGGATTTCAAGAATTTTACAGAATGTTGCCAAACCACTACATCATCTTGCGCACCGTGAATCATGAGTAATTTTCCTTTCAAGTTTTGAACTTTGTCTAAAAGATTGGATTTTGCGTAACCTTCAGGATTTTCTTTTGGCGTGTCCATGTAACGTTCTGTGTACATAATTTCGTACATATTCCAGTCGATTACAGGTCCACCTGCAACTCCCGCCTTGAAAACTTCAGGATATTTCAGCATAAAATTTGTGGTCATAAATCCACCGAAACTCCAACCATGAATTCCCATTTTTTCAGCATTTACAAAAGGTAAAGATTTTAAATATTCTACACCTTTTAATTGGTCTTTCATTTCAGTTTCACCTAAATTTCTGAAAACCGCTTGTTCAAACTGTTTTCCTCGGTTAGAAGAACCTCTTCCGTCCATCGTGAAGACAATATAACCACGTTGCGCCATATACTCGTACCAAATATTTCCAGAAGCTGGGAAGTTATTGGTAACCAACTGTAAATGAGGTCCATTGTATAAATAGACAATTACAGGATATTTTTTAGTTTTATCAAAATCAGTCGGCAAAATCAGTTTTCCATAGAGTGGCGTTCCGTCGTCTGCTTTCAGGGTGATGTTCTGAATTTCAGGTCTTTGGAAGTTTTTAAGAGGGTTTTCTGCGGTTAAAATATTTTTCGTTTGAAGCGTTTGCGTATTGATAATATTGGCAATTCTTGGAGTAGAAGCATTGGCAAAAACATCATATAAATGTGTTCCGTCTTTGCTCAAAATTCCATTGTGAACACCAGCGTCTTTGTCTAATCTGGTAATTTTACTTGTTTGCCAATTTACTTTGTACAAATGTTTTTCAAGTGGCGTTTCTTTAGTAGAAGAGAAGTAAATTTCTTTTTTCTTTTCGTTAAAACCTAGAATTTCGTTCACCAACCAATCTCCTTTTGTAATTTGTTTTACCAAACCTTTGTCTGTGTTGTACCAAAACAAATGATTATAACCCGTTCTTTGACTTTGCCAAATAAAATCGTTATTTGAGCCAGGTAAAAAGGTTAATTCATGTTGAGGTTCTACATATTTTTCATCTTTTTCTTCGAAGAGTGTTTTAACCAAATTTCCTGTTTCTGCATTATATTGATTCAGTTTCATGTGGTTTTGAGCTCTGTTCAGCACCGCTACGAAAATAGATTTAGAATCAGGGCTCCAAGTTACGCTGGTTAAATATTGCTCTTTGTCGCCTTCGATGTTTAAGAATTTTTTTGTTTGAGTTTTTACATCAAAAACACCGATGGAAACTTCGTGAGATTTATTTCCAGCCATCGGATATTTGATATTATGGTTTTCTGCAGGAGTTACGCTCCAATCAATGATGGGATAGTCTGTAACCATGCTTTGATCCATTCTGTAAAATGCAATTTTTTGAAAATTTGGCGCTGCAAAAATTCCTCCATCGATTCCAAATTCATTACGGTGAACCGATTGTCCGTTGATGATATTTTCGTTTTGGTCATCTGTAATTTTCAGCGTTTTTCCATTGATGTTTACAAAAAGATTGTTTTTAATGGTGTAAATAATCGTTTGATTATCAGGAAGAAGTTGAGCGTTTTCTGCCTCTTCAGGAATAGAAGCAAATTCTGTTTTTTGCCAAGAATTTCCCGTTTTTTGAAGCCAAAAATATTTTCCTTTTTGAGAAAAATAGGCTTTAGAATTGTTCAAAAATTTCAGTGGAGAAAGTGCTTTCAGTTTTTGGTCGGCATTTAGATTTTGATTCACTTGATACAAAGAAACCAAAGTGTCTGACTTGTTGGTCGCAATATCTGTGATGAGATAAGCGTTTTTAACCATTTGAAGATAAGATTTGCCATCATTGCTGAAAGAAAAATCTCTGATGTTTTTCACGGCAAGATTGGTTCTAAGTCCTAAAACGGCGTCGTTCATGGTAAATTGCTGCGTTTGCGAGAAACCACAAACCGAAGCTAAAACCAATGTTCCTAATATTTTTTTAAAGTTCATAGAAATGGAAAATTTAGTGTGTAAATTTAATTTTTTTAAACCACAAAAGACACAAAAGCTTTATGTTTTGAAAGTATTTCAAAAGAAAAAAAAAGTAAAAGTTGAGATTTCCAACTTTTTTACTTTTGAATTGCTTGTTTTCGAGATTTTCTTTTGTTTCTTTTAACTTTGTAGAATCTTCGATTTGTGGTTTTAGAAACTACAAATGTTCTTTGTATAAAATCGTGAGATTATCTTTTTCTGATTTTTTGTTCCATTGATATTGATGCGTCCAATATGCGATTTTGGTAGATAAAATTCCTAATCCCGCTCCGAAAATCACATCACTCCAATAATGTTTGTCGTGAGCAATTCTCAAAACGCCCACTCCAGTTGCTACAGAATACGCAACATACGGAACCCAACGGTAATTTTCGCCATATTCCATAGAAAGCATTGTAGCGCCAGCAAAAACATTCGCAGTATGACCACTCGGAAAACCAAATTCATTGCTTCCGTCTGGTCTTGGTTTTTTAATGGCTTTTTTCAAAAGATAAGTGCTCCCAAAAACAATAATTTCAGATTTTGTCAAAATAGCAGTTCTGTTCCAGAAGTCGGTTTTAGGTTTCATTCCTGCCCATTCAAAAGCGTAAAGTGAAACGTGAGGTGCAAATTGAAGGTAATCTTCGGGATAACCACCGAAAGCCAAGAAATTTTTGTTTTCTGTAACGCTGAAATCTCTATTTTCTGTAGTTAAAACGATGCTTCCTGCCATCATTAATGTAGCTGGAATAATGAGTTGTTTTGAAGTGAATTTTGGTTGTTCTGAAAAAACTAAACTGTCTTTCTTCTGTGAAAAAAGAAAATTTGAAAAAACCAAAAATGCTAAAAGTATGTTCCTCATTTTTTAACGCAATGGCGCAAAATTATTTTTAAAATTAAAATGTTTTGAAGGCGCAAGAAAATCAGAGATTTTCGAAAATTAATTCTCAATAGCTTTCTTTTTCAAGAATTTATACGTTTCTATTTGACTGCGGAATGGTTTTTTGTCATTTTTCACATATTTATTACTTAGATTTTCGTCTAAAATTCTGGCTTTTACATTACCTTTTAGTTGAATTTCTAATAAATCTTTCATTTCTTTTTTTAGATTTTTTTGGGTAACTTTTACAGCAGCTTCTATTCTGTAATCTAGGTTTCGAGTCATCCAATCCGCAGAAGAAAGATAAACATCTTCACTGCCTTTATTGTAAAAATACATCACCCTAGAATGTTCTAAATACTCATCTACAATACTGATGGCGTGAATTTTTTTCTTGAACGTTTTCTGCTCTACTGCACAGAAAATTCCACGAACAATCATTTTAATTTCCACGCCAGCTTCCGCTGCTTCATAAAGTTTTTTAATTAGACCTTTATCCGAAAGTGAATTTACTTTTATAATCATTTCAGCTTTTCGGCCAGCTTTTGCTTCTTCAATTTCTTTGTCGATATGCCAAACAATTTTTTCTCTCATAAAATGTGGACAAACCAATAAATGATTGCAAGATTTCAATGCTAAAACTGGGTCTATTTTTGGTTTTCTGAATACGTTAAAAACTTTATTAATATCTGCCATAATTGCTCTGTTAGAAGTCATGAGCAAATGGTCTACATAAATTTTGGCTGTTTTTTCGTTGAGGTTTCCAGTGCTTACAAATCCATATTGAATGGTCTTATTGTTCACTCTTTTCTTAATGACACAGAGTTTTGCGTGTACTTTTTTATTAGGTAATCCTACTAAAACTTTTACGCCTTCTTCTTCTAATCTTTCTTTCCATTCTAGGTTATTTTCTTCATCAAATCTTGCGCGTAATTCCAGCATTACGGTGACTTCTTTTCCGTTTCTCACGGCATTAATCAGTGCATTTACAATTTTAGAATTGCTGGCTAATCTATAAGCCGTGATTTGAATAGACTTTACATCTGGATCCATTGCAGCTTCTCTCAGCAAGTCAATAACTGGTGTAAAAGTGTGATAAGGGAAGGTAAGAAGCACATCTTTTTTTACGATAACATCTGTAATTCTGCCTTCATGGTCAAATTCTGGATGCGTAAAAGAACTTCTCTCTATTGGTTTTTCATAATTTTTAAAAACATCTGGAAAATCCATAAAATGTCTGAAATTATGAATTTTTTGCCCCGGAATAATGCTGTCTCTTTTGGTAAGATTGAGTTTTTTGATGAGAAATTCTACTAAAGATTTATCCATGTCTTTGTCAAAAACAAAACGGGTAGGTTTTCCTTTTCTTCTGGATTTGATGCCTTTTTCAATTTTTTCTACAAAGCTGGTTCTGATGTCATTATCGAGATCAAATTCTGCATCTTTGGTCACCTTAAAAGAATTTGCTTTGAAATCATCATACCCGAAATAAGAAAAAATATGCGGTAAATTGAAAGCGATGACGTCTTCTAGAAGCATTATGTCAGTTTCCTCAGGATTTTCGGTGGGCAAAATGACAAATCTTCCATTCGCTTTCGCTGGAACTTCTATAATGGCAAATTTAGTTTCGAATTTCCAATCTTTTCTGCGCATTGCAATGCCTAGATAAAGGCTTTTTTCTCGCAAATACGGTAGTTGAACATGGTCATGAAGCAGAATAGGAATGACGTTGCTTTCTACTTCTTCGTCAAAATATTTTTTTACAAATTCCTTTTGTTTTTCGGTGAGTTTTTTGGGAGTTTTAATGAAAACTTTTTGCTCTGCCATTTCTTCTTGGATTTTGTCCCAAGTTTTTTCAAAATCTTCCTGTTGTTTGATGACAATTTTATTGATTTTGTCCAGAATTCTTTGAGGTTTGTCAAAAAACGTCTCTACTGCAAGTTTATCTTTCAGTTCTAGTGCTCTTTTTAGTCCTGCAACTCGCACTCGGAAAAATTCATCTAAATTATTAGAGAAAATTCCTAAAAATCTAATTCTCAGGTGTAATGGGACGGTTTCGTCCATCGCTTCTTGCAAAACTCTTGCATTAAAACCTAACCAGGTAATGTCTCTAGGATTGAATTGTGGCATTTATGATGTAGTTTACTTCAAAATTAAAGAAAATGAAGCGGTTTCTAAAATAAATTTTTGTTAATCTTTTTCGTGTATTTGTCAATTTAGGAAAATGATAATGTCAATTTGTCACAATTTTCTCAATGGTATAAAATTGGAGAAATCCAAGTCAAATTAGTTAAGTAAAAAATAAAATATAAATATTATGAGCAAAATTATCGGAATTGATTTAGGTACGACCAACTCTTGCGTTGCGGTAATGGAAGGTAAAGATCCTGTAGTTATCCCAAATGCAGAAGGTAAAAGAACCACACCATCTATTGTAGCATTTACAGAAGATGGAGAAAGAAAAGTAGGTGATCCTGCAAAAAGACAAGCAGTAACGAATCCTACTAAAACCGTTTATTCTATCAAGAGATTCATCGGGACACAGTTCTCTAAAGATAAGGAAGAAATTTCTAGAGTTCCTTATACTGTGGTAGCTGGACCAAATGATACTATTAAAGTAAAAATAGACGATAGAGAATATACAGCACAAGAAATTTCTGCAATGATTCTTCAAAAAATGAAGAAAACTGCTGAAGATTTCTTAGGACAAGAAGTAACCAGAGCAGTAATTACGGTTCCTGCATACTTTAACGATGCACAGAGACAAGCTACCAAAGAAGCTGGTGAAATCGCTGGTCTTAAAGTAGAAAGAATCATCAACGAACCTACTGCTGCAGCTTTAGCTTACGGTTTAGATAAAGTAGGTAAAAAAGACCTAAACGTAGTTGTTTTCGACTGTGGTGGTGGTACTCATGACGTTTCTGTACTAGAAATGTACGAAGTAGATGGTAACGCATCTTTCGAAGTAAAAGCTACTGATGGTGATACACACCTTGGTGGTGACGACTTTGATAACGTAATCATCGATTGGATGGCAGATGAATTCAAATCTGAAGAAGGTGTAGATCTTAAATCTGATGCTATTGCACTTCAACGTTTAAAAGAAGCTGCTGAAAAAGCAAAAATTGAATTGTCTTCTTCTACTCAAACTGAAATCAACTTACCATATATCACCGCTACTGCAACTGGTCCTAAACACTTAGTGAAAACATTGACCAGAGCTAAATTTGAGCAATTGGCACATGATTTAATTCAAAGAACCATCGAACCATGTAAAACTGCTCTTAGAAATGCTGGAATGAGCACTTCTGATATTGACGAAATCATCTTAGTAGGTGGTTCTACCAGAATTCCTGCAATTCAAGAAGCGGTAGAAAAATTCTTCGGAAAAGCGCCTTCTAAAGGGGTAAATCCAGATGAAGTAGTAGCAATTGGTGCTGCAATTCAAGGGGGAGTTTTAACGGGTGATGTAAAAGACGTTCTTTTATTAGACGTAACTCCGCTTTCTTTAGGAATTGAAACAATGGGTTCAGTTTTCACTAAATTAATTGAAGCGAATACTACCATTCCTACTAAAAAATCAGAAGTTTTCTCTACAGCAAGTGATAATCAGCCTGCGGTAACCATCAGAGTAGGACAAGGAGAAAGACCAATGTTTAATGACAACAAAGAAATTGGTAGATTTGATTTAGTAGATATTCCACCTGCACCAAGAGGAGTTCCACAAATTGAGGTAACTTTTGACATTGATGCAAACGGTATTCTACACGTTTCTGCGAAAGATAAAGGAACTGGTAAAGAACAATCTATCAAAATCCAAGCATCTTCTGGACTTTCTGATGCAGAAATCGAGAGAATGAAAAAAGAAGCAGAAGAAAATGCAGCAGCAGATGCGAAGAGAAAAGAAGATGTAGAAACCATCAATAAAGCTGATGGAATGATTTTCCAAACAGAAAAACAATTAAAAGAATTTGGAGAAAAATTATCTGCAGATAAGAAAGCAGCAATCGAAGCAGCTCACACAGAATTGAAAGCTGCTTATGAAACCAAAGATGCAGATGCAATTAAACCTAAGTTAGAAGCATTAGACGCAGCTTGGATGGCAGCTTCAGAAGAATTGTACAAAGCGACTCAAGAAGCTCAACCGCAACCTGAACAAACACAAGGTAACGCTGGCGAAAATGTACAAGATGCAGATTTCGAAGAAGTGAAGTAAACTTCGTTTAAATATAAATGTCAAATCCCAATCAGTAATGGTTGGGATTTTTTTGTGAATTTTTTAATAAAATAAAACGCCATGAATTTTCAAACGACTTCTTTTGACTTTTCTTCTGGCTTTCTTTGTTAAAAAAAAAGTTATGGCACAAATTGTAGAATTTAACGGATTTACGTTTAAGATTAATCCAGAAAACAGAAAAGAATTATTGATTAAAAGAACTACTGCAAAGAACTTTACTTCATTTAAAAGTTTCGAAGCTACCATGCATTATTTGTTGAGTTCTAAAAATCTGATGGTAATTTTTACCGATAATGGTTTTTATGATTCACTGAATCCACTTTCGGGAAATTGGATCAATTTCAGAGTGTAAAGAATTTTTTTAACCGCAAAATATGCCACAATATCGATTCATTACGATAAGAGATTTGAATACTTTTTCTACGATTCTTCAGAAGAAATGGGTAGTGGAAGTAGAGTGCATTGCGCAGAATAATCCTCTGCTTTTATTAGAAGATAGAATGAAAATAGCGGCTACGGTGGAAGAAAAATATGATACTGTTTGCAATCCGCTTTCTGTAAATCTTCACAATTTTAAAATAGAGAAATTGGAATGAAAAATTAAACGCTAATTAAAATTATTGTTCATAAATAAAAAATTTTCTCCAAGTCTTACTTTGTCTGAGTAAGGCTTTTTCTTTGCCAAGAAATATAGACTTCATTAAAATTAAAAAAATCCAATACCATGAAATTTTTCAACTATCATCACTTAGATATTTTAGAATATGAGCCAGATTTTCAGATAGATGAAGTTCTAAAAATTTCGGAACGTTTAATCTATTATAAGGATGATTTTCGGGAGGTTTGGCTAGATGGAAACCAAAAAATCGTCAAAGAAAAACGATTTGAAAATGGAAATATTTTTTATTTTTTTGAATCCAATAAGATCGAAAACGAAACGGAAGATTACACCATTACCCTCTATGATGAAAAAGGAAAAGTGACAAAATGTGAGACTTATAAAAGACCAAAATCTCTATTTTTCCAAAACAGTATTTTCTATGAACAAACCTTTCATCATTTTACATTAGAGGAAAAAGGT
This sequence comes from Cloacibacterium normanense, assembly GCF_003860565.1. Classification (NCBI taxonomy): domain Bacteria; kingdom Pseudomonadati; phylum Bacteroidota; class Flavobacteriia; order Flavobacteriales; family Weeksellaceae; genus Cloacibacterium; species Cloacibacterium normanense. The sequence continues at coordinate 1,782,634 of NZ_CP034157.1, read as the reverse complement.
CAGTTGTGTTTTTATAAATATTTTTGGAAAGGTCAGCTTCCCGATGGTTGGTTGAAGACTCCTTTTATCAAAAAAGAAAATGATTTTGAAGAAATCATCATCACAGATAAAAAACAGAATGTAAAAGCTCAAATTTTGAAAATCAATGACTGTGTCTATTCCGAAAGAAGATTTTCAAATTCCTTTGATTGTGATTTTTATTTTCTAGGAGTTAAAAAAAGAAAAGCGTTTAAAAATTTTGATAAAGAAGGGAAATTGTTACTCCAAGAATTTGATGACGAAAAAGGATTTAACAGCCAGTTATTTCAATATAGATTTCTTACCGATGGTTTTACAGAAGCCAATAAGAAGTGTTTTTTGAATGATAAACTCGTGGAAGAGAAAAAAATCACAATTTGTATTAAAACGACTTAAATTGACGTTCTGTTTGCTTAACTTTGGTTCATAGAAAAGAATAATGAACCTAAAAACCAAATTTCATGGCCAAAAATGAACAAATGCTTCGCTTAGTTTTAATAGAACAATTATTAAGAAGAAGAAAAGATAGAGGCGCATCTTACGAAGAAATTTCTGATTTTTTAGAAGATAAATTTCAAGAAAAAGGTCTCACGCTTAAATTTACAGAACGCACTTTTCAGCGAGACAAAGTTGCCATTGCAGATGTTTTTGGGATACAGATTTCATTTTCTAGAAAGCGAAATGTACATTTTATAGAGCAAGAAGAACTAGAACTTTCTCAGGAAAGTGTTTTTGATCAATTGCTTTTGGTACAAGCCTATCGTGAAACTCAAGATAAAACAGACGTCATGTTCTTCGAGCCGAGAAGAGCCAGAGGTTTTGAATATTTAAACGGAATTGTGCATGCCATTACTCAGAAAAAAGTCATCACCTTCAGTTACCAAAAATTTTGGGAAAACGAAAAATCTTCCAAAGTAGTAACACCTTATGCATTGAAAGAATTTAAAAACAGATGGTATCTTTTGGCTGCAGATTACAAATCAAAAGATGGTTCTTTTTTCTTGAAAACCTTTGGTTTAGACCGTATTTCTGACCTTGATATTACCACAGCAAGTTTTACAAGAGAAGAAATTAATATAGAAGAAACGTACAAAAATTCTTTCGGTATCATCAGTGCAGACGGAGCTTTGCCTCAAGAAATTCTATTGAAGTTTGATAATGAACAAGCCAATTATGTAAAAGCTTTGCCATTGCATCATTCACAAACCATCATTTCTGAAGATGAAAACGAGACGGTTTTTAAAGTTTTTGTAGTGCCTACTTATGATTTCCAGAGAGAAATTCTCTCTTACGGAAAACGGGTGCAAATTCTGGCTCCAGAATCTTTCAAAAAAGAAATGAAAGAAGAAGTAGAAATCATGCTCAAGAATTTTTTGTAATTCCTAAAAAATAAAAAATTAATTATCCAACATTTACCAATAACCATGAAAACACTTTCTAAATCTCGTTTCGTTTCTGGCGTACAATGCGAAAAAAAACTTTGGTATTCCTATTACCGAAAAGACTTACAACTGCCTACTGATGAACAAACTCAAGCAATTTTTGACCTAGGACATCAGATAGGAAATTTGGCACAAAATAGATTTCCTAATGGTAAAGATGCCACTCCAGAAGATTTTTCGGATTTTTCTCCTTCCATTGAAAAAACCAAACTATGGATTGCAGAAGAGGTAGAAACCATCTACGAAGCTACTTTCACCGCTAAAAATGCACTTTGTATGCTTGATATTTTACATCGAATGAATAGTGAAGTTTGGGCAATAGAAGTAAAAAACAGTACTTCTGTCAAAGATTATCATCTTACCGATGCATCATTGCAATATTTTGTGATGAAAGAAGCGGGTTATGCACCAGATAAGTTTTTTCTGATGCACATTAACAATCAGTACATTAAAAATGGTGAGTTAACAGATGAATTTTTTCATTTGGAAGATATTACAGATAAAGTTTTGTCTAAACAAACTTGGGTAGAAGAAAATTTGGAAAGATTACTTGTAATGTTAGAAAATAAACAGGAACCCAATGTTTCCATCGGTGCACATTGTTCGTCTCCTTTTGCTTGTGATTTCGTACATCATTGTTGGAAACACATTCCCGAAAATTCTGTTTTTGAAATGTATCGTGGTGGCAATAAAGCATGGGAATTATATAAGCAAGGAATTCTGAAAATTGAAGACATAGAAGATGATTTTCCGCTTACGCATTTTCAGCATTTACAAAGAAAAGGATTGAGAAATCAAGAGCAGTACATCAATAAAGAAGCCATCAAGAATATGATTTCTTCTTGGCAGTTTCCCTTGTATTTCTTTGATTTTGAGACTGTTTTCCCAGCCATTCCTGTTCTGGACGGAACGAGACCTTATCAGCAAGTTCCGTTTCAGTATTCCTTGCATATTTTAGAAGAAGATGGAAGGCTTTCTCATCAAGAATTTTTAGCTCATCCTGAAGATTTTTCTAATGGTAAAAATCCACTGAAATTATTGGTTGGGCAACTCAAACAAGATTTCGGAACCGATGGAAATATTGTCACGTATAATCAAAGTTTTGAAGTGGCAAGATTAAATGAATTGGCAAACATGTTTCCCGAAGACGCTCCGTTTTTAAAAAATTTAGTGAGTAGAGTAGTAGATTTGTTGCCGGTTTTTCAAGGGGGATTTTTTTGTTTTTATTTGGGCGGCATTTCCGTCTACAGCTCCCGCTTTTTTTCTGTCATAACGAGCAGAATAAACCTAACGAGCAGTAATTCTTTCAAAATTTCTAGAAATTTGAAACCACCATCATACAGAAAAAAGAGCTCCGCTTTCGCCGGGCCGCAAAAACATCTCCGTAATTATTAGCAATACAAAAACAAACGAAGTAATCCTAGAAATTTACGTAAATCCGTAATTATTATTAAGGTTTTATTTTTAAATTAGTAAAAAATTAATAATATGAAAATAAAATTAAATTGTTCAAAATTCTTAATGAAAATTAATAAAAAAGAAGTAATTAAAAATTTATTTGATTTTAATTTAGGAAGTGTTTTAACAGAAGTTGTTGGTTTAGAATCTAATATAGAAACAAAAGCATTTCTTTTGATTTTTAATACTTCTAGAGAAACAAATATGCAACTTGCTAAAGCTTATGGAAGAGAGCAATTAGATAATCAATATAATTTAGTTTCAATTACTAAAAAATTAGAATCAGAATATAAAGAATTTTTAGAGTTAAATGTTACATTAACAGAAGAATTTTTTAAAAATGTTATTAGATCTGACAATCAATATATGATTAAATCTTTTAATCTCTTTTCAAAATTTTGTAAAGAAATTGGTATTGTTCTACCAGAAGATATTAGATTAAATTATTATATTGATTTTAGAGAAAATCTGAAAAATGAATTTCAAAACCATAAAGAGAGATATCAAGAATTAATAGATTTTTTTAAAAATCCAGTTGCCTTACAGAATGATAAGTTTGCTTTTTTGCTAGATAGGCACTACGGTTTCAAAAGTTTTTACACAAACCTTTTACAGCAAAATTCTGACACTAAAGAAACTTTAAAAGATCTTTATATTGAACCGCTATTTTCAATTCATAAAAATAATTTAATAAATAAAAGGGAAGAAATTATAAGTGAAGATTTTGAATTGTATTCTAAAACTAAAAGTATTCATGAGTTTTTTAATGAATTTTTTTTACAATCAAAAAAACATAATAAGATAAAGGATAGTTATGATATGGTCTTTGTTTTAGGACAACCAGGACAAGGGAAAACTTCTTTTTGTTATAAATTATTATATGATTATATTGAAGGAAATTCTGATTTACCACCAATACCTATAATATTTGTAAAAATTAGAGATTTAGTTGCGAAAGATTTTATTAATAATCCATTTGAAACAGTTTCTAATTATTATAATTTTATGAACTTCAAAGAAGATGAGATGATACTTGTATTAGATGGTTTAGATGAAGCATATATGAGTGGCGGAATTACAAATGAAGATTTAAGAAACTTGTATGAAAGATTAAAAAAAAGAAGTAATAAAAAAATTAAGATAATTCTAACATCAAGATTCAATTTTTTAAATGTTGATGATTCGTGTTTAGATGATACGCTGGTTTTACAACTTAATGAATTAACAGATGAACAAATTAATAAATATTGTTTAAAATTTAAAAAATTCTATCCGGAAAACTTATTAGTAAAAAGTATAAAAACTATTCTAGAAAATGAAAAATATAAACATGTTAAGGAATTGTTAAAACAGGCTGTTCTTATTTATTTCATTGCTGTTTCAAATATAAAAATTGACAAAAAAGATTCAAGGACTAAAATTTATGATAAAATTTTCGATTCGCTTTCTCAACGAAGTTGGGATGAAAATGGGCAATTAAATTATATAAGTCATAAATTAAAAGATAAACCCAACCAATATAAAAAGTACTTAAGAGAATTTATAAGGAACATAGCTTTCGAAATTTATCAATCTCCTAAACTATATATAACTGTAAACAAACTTTTGGAATTAGATGCAACCAAAAATTTTATAAGAAGATGTTTTGATGAAGAATTAAAATCAGAAGAGAAAATAAAAGAAATTAGTAAGTATTTGCTAATAAGTTTTTATTTTCAACATTCGAATAATGATAAGGGAGATACTGCATTAGAATTTTTTCATAATTCACTTTGGGAATACTTGACAGCTGAATATTTTTGGGAAGAAAATAAAAAAAATGTTTTAAGAAAAGATGATTTTGGAGAATTTGAAATGCTTGATAAGGAAGAATATTTTACTTTCTTGGATAAAATAATAGGAAACAAAAAAATTTCGGAACATTCTATTCAATATAATTTATTTGAAATTATAGAAAATGAGGATAAAGTTGTTAATGAAAATGTTTTTAATCAAACCATCGAACTTCTTGATGAATTGAAAAAAGATGATTTTTTATTATTTTATGATAGAAAGAAAAATCAACTTACAGCTTATGAAAAATCAGCTCAAATATTTTCTGTTTTATGGATTTTTATTCATGAAACCAATAAAACTAATCCAAAACTAATTCAATGTGATGAGCGAATAACAGATTTTCTCTTCTTTTTTAATTTTTTATGGAATGAAAGTTTATTTAATGTAGAAATCATAGATCAATCTATTTCCAATCGTTTTATATTTGAGGCTTATCTTGATAATGTTTTTTTTATGAGTGAGCCAGGAAAGTTTCATATTGAAAATTCTCTGCTGAAAAATGTAAGCTTCTCTGATGCTGTTTTATTTGATTGTGAATTTTATAAAAATGATTTTATAAATGTTAAGTTTAATAATTGTAATATTGAAAATAAAGTGATTTTTAAAAATAATTCCTTTCAGAACATATATTTTGAAAATGTCAAAATTGAAAATAAAGATTGGTTATCTAAATTAATTGAAGAAAATAATTTTATTGATAAAAGTTATGAAAACTTTAAAGTAATTTCTAAAATTGAAAATAATTATTATAATAATGAAAAAGAAACTAACTATTACATAGTTAAGAAGTAAATGAGAAAATAAAGATATAATTAATAGGTAAGTGACACTCCTTTAATTCTTTAAATTTCCCTATTTTCGCAGCATGATTTTCACAGAAGAAACCACACTAGAACATCTTTGCATCAATTACGTAGGAAACCAAACGCATCAAGAGGCTTTGGTAACCACAGAAACAGAAGTTTTCATCACAGATGAGATGAAAGCATTGCTCAAAGATTATTTCCTTAAAAATTTCAAACCCGAAATCTTTTTCGAGTTTTTTCATAGTTCTAATATCGAAAATAACGAAGTGTTTACTTACATTTCAGAGATTTTTGAACAACCAGAATTGTTAGAAAACCAATCTAAAAAATTGGCAAAACTGCTGTACGAACATTCTACCAATCCTAGAACCAAAGGTGGAGAATTCTACGTTTGCTTTTTCAAAGATTGCATCGTAAAAGGCGAAAGATATGACGCAGTTGGACTTTTTAAATCCGAAAACAAAGACACTTTCTTGAAAGTTTCTACCAAACATGATGTCACACTGAGCGGAGTCGAAGTGTTTGAATTGGAAACTTTACAGGGAATCAATTTGAATAAAGTAGACAAAGGTTGCTTGATTTACAATACCAATAAAGAACAAGGTTACCTCATGTCTATTATTGATGGAACGAGTAGAGCAGAAACCAGTTATTGGATGGACGATTTCTTACAGGTTCGTCAGCGACAAGACGAGTATTTCGAGACGCAAGAAACGCTTACACTTTACAAAGAATACATCACGAAACAACTTCCGCAGGAATTTGAAATCACCAAAGCAGACCAAGCAGATTTTTTGAATAAATCGCTGAGTTTTTTCAAAGAAAAAGAAGAATTTAAGATGGAAGAATTCACAGGAGAAGTTTTGAAAGATCAAGAAGTCATCCAAAGTTTCAATGCCTTCAAAACACAATACGAGGACGAAAGAGATTATGCTTTGTCAGACGAATTCGCCATCAATGATGCGGCAGTTAAGAAAAACGCTAGAATTTTAAAAAGCGTTATCAAACTAGATAAAAACTTCCATATTTACATTCACGGAGACCGAAAACTCATCCAACAAGGACAAGACGAAAACGGAAAATATTATATGCTCTATTTCGAAGAAGAAAACTAAAAAAAATATCTCGCTGATTTAGCAAATTTAGCAGATTTTAAAAAAAATATTCATCAGTATAATAAGCTAGAGTTTAAAAAATAAAGGACAAAAATTTACTTTTTTGTCCTTTTGAACTTCTTATTTTCAATTTTTTCTTTTGTCTCTTTTTGCGGTTAATTAATTTTAAAAAATATCGGCTTAATCTGCAAAATCAGCGAGAGACAAAAAAAACGCTCCAAATTTTTGGAGCGTTTTCAATTTATTTCAATTCAGATTCATTTTCTTGGAACAAATCTGGAACAGACCAATATCTTTCACCAGTGTCATAGTTAAAGGTCAAAACTTTAGCGCCTTTTGGTAATTCTGGTAATTTCTTCGCAATTGCAGCAAGAGAAGCACCGGTAGAAATTCCTGCTAAAATTCCTTCTTGAGCCGCTAATTTTCTAGCAAAATCAAAAGCTTCTGCTTTTTCTACTTGAATCACACCGTCTAGAATTTCAGAATTCAAAACTTTTGGTACAAAACCAGCTCCAATTCCTTGCAAAGGATGCGGACCAGGATTTCCACCACTTAAAACGGGAGAATCAGTAGGTTCTACGGCATAACTTTTCAGATTCGGGAATTTTTCTTTCAGAACTTCTGTTACGCCCGTAATATGACCGCCAGTTCCTACACCTGTAATCACATAGTCAAATCCTTCTGGGAAATCTGCCAAAATTTCTTGAGCAGTGGTATTTTTATGAATTTCTGGATTTGCATCGTTTTCAAATTGCTGTGGAATCCATGAATTTTCAATCGTAGAAGCCAGTTCGTAAGCTTTTTTCACCGCACCATTGGTTCCCAATTCTCTAGGAGTTAAAACAAATTCAGCGCCATAAGCAGACATGAGTTTTCTGCGTTCCACAGACATAGATTCTGGCATTACCAAAACTAATTTGTAACCTTTAACCGCGCAAACCATTGCCAAACCTACACCTGTGTTTCCCGATGTAGGTTCTATAATCAAGGTATCTTTATTAATTTTTCCTTCTTTTTCCGCTGTTTCTATCATCGCAAGAGCAATTCTGTCTTTGATGCTTCCACCAGGATTTTGGCGTTCTAGTTTCATCCACACTTCTACATCACTCCCGAAAATCTTATTTAATTTTACCAATGGAGTGTTGCCAATCACTTCTAGTACATTATTAACTTTCATATTTTTTAAATTTTAAATATTATTAATTTGGGCAGCTTTACCGCCTTCCACTCCCGCTTTTTTAAAATTTTTTCCTCACTAACTCTCCTAAAGGAGAGAGCCGAAAAATTTTAAAAAGAGCTCCGTTCAAGTCGGGCTGCAAGTTTCGTTATCTTAATTAAAATCAGTTTTTACTTGTCTCTACCTCTATATTTACCTCTACCTCTACCTCAACCTTTACCTTTATCTTTACCTTTACCTCACCTTTACCTCAACCTTAGCCTTTACCTCAAATAAAGTAGTTAATTGGTTCATCTCCCGGAAATTTGTTTCTCACCGTCACTTGACCTTTGTGAAAAACCACCGAATTTTTCGGCAGGCTGTCTGTAATCCAAACGTTTCCACCGATGATGCTGTTCTCGCCAATCACGGTTTCTCCTCCTAAAATGGTAGCATTCGCATAAATAACTACACCATTTTCTATGGTAGGATGTCTTTTGGTATTGGCAATTTCTTTAGAAACAGAAAGAGCACCAAGAGTAACTCCTTGATAAATTTTGACACCATTTCCAATTTCTGAAGTTTCACCTATTACAATTCCCGTACCATGATCGATGAAGAATGGCGAACCAATGGTAGCACCAGGATGAATGTCTATTCCTGTTTTGCTGTGCGCCAACTCTGTCCAAATTCTAGGAATCAACGGAATTTTTTCCAATTGTAATTCGTGAGCCAATCTGTAAATTGCAATCGCATAAAAACCCGGATAAGAAAAAGTGACTTCTTCTACAGAGGTTGCAGCTGGGTCATTTTCTAGGGCAAATGCAGCGTCTTGTTCTAAAGTTTTATAAATTTCTGGAAATTTGGTAAAAAAATACTCTCCACATGCTGTGGCTTTTTCTTTGTCATCAAAAACAGAATACAGAATCTTGATAAAATCTATTTTAAATTGTTGTAATCTATTGGCGATTTCATCTTCTGAAGCACATCTTTGAAGTTCTAGAAAAAATACGAATCTGAAAAAATCATCGATAAAGGTTTCGATTTTCTTTTTATCTAAATCATATTTTCTGTTAGAATATCCGTCTTGTAAATGCTTCAAAAAATTTTCCATCCTTCAAAATTTAAAACAAAGGTAAGCAATGTCTCTGTTTTTGTCCTTGATTTATGGTAATTTTTACATCTATTTACACGATTGAAAAATTTTAAAATTAGGATTTAATTCATATCAAGAAAATTGTCTAATCCTCAAATAATCATTAAATTTGAGCAACTTAATTTTAAACTTTAAAAAAAATAAAAAAATGAAAGTAACTGTAGTTGGAGCAGGAGCTGTAGGTGCATCTTGCGCAGAATATATTGCTATGAAAAACTTCTGTTCAGAAGTAGTTTTAGTAGATATTAAAGAAGGTTTTGCTGAAGGTAAAGCAATGGATTTAATGCAAACTGCTTCTTTGAATGGTTTTGATACTAAAATTACGGGAACAACTGGTGATTATAGTAAAACTGCCGGTTCAGATGTAGCGGTAATCACTTCTGGTATTCCTAGAAAACCAGGAATGACTAGAGAAGAGTTAATCGGTATCAATGCAGGAATTGTAAAAGATGTAACGGCTAATTTAGTAAAACATTCTCCTAATGTAACCATTATCGTGGTTTCTAACCCAATGGATACTATGGCTTACCTAGTTCACAAAACTTCTGGTTTACCAAAACATAAAATCATTGGAATGGGAGGTGCTCTAGATTCTGCAAGATTTAAATACAGATTGGCAGAAGCTTTAGAAGCTCCAATTTCTGATGTAGACGGAATGGTAATTGCGGCACACTCGGATACTGGTATGCTTCCTTTATTATCTAAAGCAACTAGAAACGGAGTTCCTGTAACTTCTTTCTTAACTGAAGAACAACAAGCTTATGTAGTAGAAGAAACTAAAGTAGGAGGTGCTACATTAACTAAATTATTAGGAACTTCAGCTTGGTATGCACCAGGTGCAGCAGTTTCTGTAATGGTTCAGGCAATTGCATGTGACCAAAAGAAAATGATTCCTTGTTCACTTATGTTAGACGGAGAATATGGACAGTCTGATATTTGCTTAGGTGTTCCTGCGATTATCGGTAAAAATGGAGTAGAAAAAATCGTAGAAATCGAATTAACTGAAGCAGAGAAAGAAAAATTTGCAACTGCAGCAGCAGCGGTTAGAGAAGTAAATGGAGATTTAAAATTCTAAAAAAAACTCCTTTTTTTGAAATAAATAAAACGCATCTTTTAGGTGCGTTTTTTTGTGAAGTCAAACGATTTAATTTTTAATGTAAAATTAAACTTTAGCTACAATAAAAACCTTTAAATTTGCCTAAATTAAAATTTCTAGAAAAATGCTTAGAAAAATTAGCACACTTGCATTAGTAACATTGGCTTTGTTATCTGTAGATGCACAAAAAAATAAAAATACTCAATACAATGATGGAGTAGAAAGGCCAAAATTGGTGGTAGGAATTGTGGTAGACCAGATGCGTTGGGATTTCTTGTATAAATATCAAGCAAAATACGGAAATGGTGGCTTCAAAAGATTATTAAATGAAGGCTACAGTTTTAATAATGTGATGATTGATTATATTCCTACGGTTACAGCATTAGGTCATACTTCTATTTATACAGGTTCTGTTCCTTCGATTCATGGAATTGCTGGAAACGACTGGACGGATAAAGAAACAGGTAAAAATGTTTACTGTACTACAGATGAAACAGTAAATGCTGTAGGAACAGAAGCTAAAAAAATAGGTCAGCATTCTCCTAGAAATCTTTGGAGTACTACCATTACAGACCAGTTAGGAATTGCAACTAATTTCCGTTCAAAAGTAGTGGGCGTTTCTTTGAAAGACAGAGCTTCTATTTTACCAGCAGGACATAATCCTACTGCAGCTTTTTGGTTTGATGAAACCACAGGAAATTTCATCACTTCTGATTACTATTTGAAAGAATTACCACAATGGTTGAATGAATTTAACAAAGAAGAAAACGGTAAAAAATTAGTTTCAAAAGGTTGGAAAACATTACTTCCCATTTCAGAATATTTCGAAAGTACAGAGGATAATGTAGCTTGGGAAAGTCTTTTAGGAAGCGCTAAAACGCCTACTTTTCCTTATGAAAATTTAGCGAAGGATTATGATGCTAAAAAAGGAGTCATCAGAACTACACCTTTTGGAAATTCTTTAACCCTAAAAATGGCTGAAGCAACAATTAAAGGTTACAAAATGGGTGAAGATAATATTACAGATTTCTTAGCAATAAATATTGCTTCTACAGATTATGTAGGTCATGCTTTTGGCCCAAATTCTATTGAAATAGAAGATACTTATTTAAGATTAGACAGAGATTTAGAAGCGTTTTTTCAGCAGTTAGACAAGAAAGTAGGAAAAGGAAACTACTTGGTATTTTTGTCTGCAGATCACGGTGCTGCACATTCAGAAGGTTATATGCAAGCCAATAAAATGGCAACAGGTTTCTTTGGTGAAGGTTTAGAAAAAACACTTAATGATGAACTTGAAAAAAAATATGCAGGAAGTAAATTGATTTTAGGAATTGATAATTACCAAGTTTATCTTAATCAAAATGTTATCAAAGAAAAAGGATTGGAAACAGATGAGGTAAAGAAAACGATTCTTGGTTTATTGAATAAAGATAAAAGAGTATTGTACGCAGTAGATTTAGAAGAAGTAGCAGAAGCAGCAATTCCTGAACCGATTAAAACGAGAATTATTAATGGTTACAACTGGCAAAGAAGTGGTGATATTCAAATCATTACACATGACAGCATGTTGCCAACTTATGCTAAAAAAGGAACTACTCACAGTGTTTGGAATTCGTACGATGCTCACATTCCATTAATTTTTATGGGTTGGAAAGTTAAAAACGGACAAAGTGCAAAACCATATCACATGACTGATATTGCACCAACTCTAGCTCAAATGCTGAAAGTTGAAAATCCAAGTGGAAACATAGGAAATCCTATTACAGAAGTTTTAGAAAAATAATAGATTTTTATCTATTATTAGATTATAAAATCGGGAAAATTTCCCGATTTTTTTGTTTTAAAAAATGAAAAACGTACGGCGCGAGCAAAGCTCGCGCCGTACGTTTTTAGACAATAATATTAAAGTTAAAAATATTTTTATTTTTTCACAGGTGGATAATTGGCCATAATCTCTGCTACAATCGCTGGAATTTGTTTTTGCTTAGATTTAGGAGAATCTACATTGATTCCGCTTCCTACACCTTGCCAAACTAATTTTCCAGTTTTAGCATCTACGATGTCAATCATCAAACTTCCTCTGTTGTAATCGGTAGTCCAAGCTCTGCTCATTCCAACTCCCCATCCAAAAGGTCTTCCCCAACCATACATTCCGAAACTAGGTTCAATTCTCGTATCTTCTACTTTTTTATGAGAAGCTTTCAAGTTTACAACTAAATCGGGAGTTTGAGATGCTGATAAACCTTTCATTTGTAGGTTTTTAGCTACTTCGTTTAAAACACGGTCTTTGTCTAAATCATTCAGTTTTAAATCATCTACTCTAAACTGATATGTTTTATAAGAACTAAAATTGGCAGTTTCAGCGTAATCTGTTCTCACATTAAATGGTGAACAAGACGTAACAAAAAGTGCTGCTGAAGCCAACAAAAGGAAAAAATATTTCTTCATTTTTTTTATGATTTATAGGGTTTTTTCTCAATTTTTTTAAAAGAATCAGTCTTCTTATCATAACCATAAGGACAATGTTTACAACCACTTTTACAGCAATAACCGCGTTTTAAGTGGTATCTTTCGGTGAAAACTTTGTAGCCTAATTCATTATAATAAAAATCTTCGCCTTCTACTAATTCTTTATCAAATTTCATTCCATAAAATTACAAAAAATTCAATCATATTTTTAAATCATTGTGTTAATTGCTCCTATTAACTTTTCATATCTTTGTTCTATGATTATTTTGAGTTTACGCCTTCTCCGAAAGACTAGAATCAACGGAATTACCATTTTTCCGTTCATTTTTCTTCGTGAATCAGCGTTTAAGGAAAATAAAATACTCATTAATCACGAAAAAATACACATTCGTCAGCAATTAGAACTCCTCATTATTTTCTTTTATTTGTGGTATGTAGTAGAATATTACTATTGGTATTTTAGTTTAAAAGACAAACATTTGGCTTACCGAAATATCAGTTTCGAAAGAGAAGCTTACGCTATGGAAGAAGATTTAAATTATCTCGAAACCAGAAAAATCTGGAGTTTTTGGAAGTATAGAGTGTGAATAGGACATGACTAATTCATTCACATTTTAATTTTAAAACGCAAAGATTTTTAATTATTTATTTAACGATTAAAGTGAGCTAAGTCAACGAATAAATTCGTTTTTTAAACGTTCGCTTCATCAATTCGCTAGCGAATTCAATCTTTGCTTTCTTAAATTTTAGTTGCTTATTAATGTAGCTTTGCGTTTCAAATTGGTAAATAATTGATTGTGCCTTGATTTTTTCTTCTTACTGCTTTATTTAAATTTGTATTACCTATTGTGCATTTAGCACAAATTAATTTTTAATTTGTTCAAACTTCTCTTAAATACGAAGAAATTTAGGTATTGAATCATCGTAAAAGAAGTTATTTTCGATACTATTCTTGTTGCTAAACCTTGAAATGTTTTTGCAAAGTTGGTGTTGATTGTGAACTGTCCGCACAATTGCGAGATATTGGTCTCAATACGTTTTCTGATTTTAGATTTTGTTCTTGAAAACTCCACAAAATTATGCTGGTTCTTGCGCATTGGGACTGAAAGATTTATCCTAGAATAGTTGAATAAATCCATTTGAATTTCTTTGCTGATATATCCTCTATCTCCTATTAACAGGCAATTCTGAAAATTTTCTTTAATGTCATTAAGGTAATTAACATCATGAACGTTTGCAGGTGAAAAATCGAAAGAATGAAAGATTCCATTCTTGTCGCAAACTGCATGAAGTTTATAACCAAAATATCTTGACTTCTGTGCAGCACAATATCCAAAAGAAGGTTTAATTTCATCTGTTGCGCAGATTGCCGAGCGATTTGCTCTACTAATTTTGCATATTTCAATTGGCGTTGAATCTACAATAAATACATCGGTAAAATCCGAAAAATTGTTGCTTAAAGTTTCTCTGATCTTTTCAATGTAAGGTAAAAGTTTTCTCTTTCTTTTATTATAGACACTTCTTTCAATTTTTCCGTCCAAATCGGTTCCTGAAATACATCTAAACAGCTGTAATTCAGAGTTAATTGACATGTATTCCGCAGTAACATTAAGTGCCACAAGTTCCAAATCAGACATTTTTGGAAGCCTAATTTGCTTGGTTGTAGTTATATGTTTACAAGTATTTGTCAATTCTTTTAAAATAATATTGTAATTTTGAATGAGATTGTTCATATATTTAATGACTTGGTAATCAACTAAATATACGATTTTTTAATCAAATGGACAATCTTTTTCTTTCTTAATTCCTAAATGCACAACAGGTTTTGTATTATGAATTTACCCAAACATAAAATTCCTATTGTAGAAATTCCTATCGGAAAAAAAGTAAGACTTTTCATCAAAAGAGAAGACCTTACTCATCCCGAAATTTCAGGAAATAAATATTGGAAAATGTTTTACAATGTCAAAAAATATTTAGAAAAAGAAGTTTCAGACAGGAAAATCATCACTTTCGGAGGTGCTTTCTCTAATCATATTGCAGCAGCTGCAGCTTTGGGAAAAGAATTTGGCATCGAAACTCTAGGAATTATCAGAGGAGACGAATTAGAAAATACTTGGCAAGAAAATCCCACCCTTTCTTTAGCGCACCAAAACGGAATGACTTTCAGATTTGTGACCAGAGAAACTTATAGAGACAAGGAAACTTTGATGAAAAACCTTCAAGAAGAATTTCCCGAAAGTTTGGTGGTTCCAGAAGGCGGGACTAATGAAAATGCGGTGGAGGGAATTCAGTTTATGCTCAATGAAGAAACTCAAGATTTTGACTATCTTTGCAGCGCTATAGGAACAGGAGGAACCCTTTCAGGAATTTCTAAATTTGCTGAAGAACATCAAAAAGTGTTAGGTTTCAAAGCAGTGAAAGATGAATCTTTAGAAAAAAGGATTTTAAATTTTTCTAAAAGACAAAATTTCACCATTTTTGATGCTTCTGATGGCGGTTTTGGCAAAATAACAGACGAAAATATTCGTTTTATAAATAAATTTTACCAAGATTTTGGCATTGTTTTAGAGCCTGTTTACACTGGGAAAATGCTGAGGAAGATTTTTGAACTCATAGAAGAAGATTATTTTCCAGAAAATAGCAAGATTTTAGCTTTTCATACAGGAGGTTTGCAAGGAATAAAAGGCGCAAACGAAATGTTGAAAAAGAAAAAAAGAAATTTAATTTTATTACATGACAAAAATTAATAACCACAAAAGAATCAAAAGAAATACTTAAAAAAAGTATTTCAAAAGTAAAAAAAGTAAAACATTTCGCTTTTTTTACTTTTGAATAACTTATAAACAGGTGAAATCTTTTGTCGCTTTTGCGGTTAAAAATATAATTTAAAAAATTGTCATGTCCTAAATAATCTAATTAAAGTTTTTTAAATTTTAAAATAAGTTCCGTAGGAACGACACATAAATATGAAGAAACTCATTTTAATATTTTCAATTGCCTTGTTTTCAAATGTCCAAGCCCAAACTTGGAAAACCGAAGACCAATACATTCAGCGATTTGCACAATATGCTGTAGAAGAAATGGAATTATACAATATTCCCGCATCTATTACTTTGGCACAAGGACTTTTAGAAACAGGTGGTGGTCAGTCTAGATTGGCACAAGAAGGGAAAAATCACTTCGGGATTAAGTGTAAAGAAAACTGGACGGGCAAAACCATGAAACATACAGATGACGCACCAAATGAATGTTTCCGAGTGTATGAAGATCCTAGAGAATCTTACAGAGACCATTCTTTGTTTTTGGTGAATCGTCCTTTTTACAAAAATTTATTTCAACTTGACCCAAAAGATTATAACGCTTGGGCTCATGGTTTGAAAAAAGCTGGTTATGCGACCAATCCTAGATATGCTTATATTTTGATTGATAAAATTCAGAAATATAAACTTTTTGAATTTGACTATATCAAAAAAGAACAAGTGACCGAAAAACTTTTGGCTTTGTATCCTGATTTGGTGAATGATAAAGAATTTTTAGCTAAAAATTTACCAACACCTAAAAAAGAAGAGGCTCCAAAAGTCGTAATTGATGCTCCAGAACCTAAAAAATTGACTAAAGAAGAAGTTTTATTATCTGTTTTGATGAAAGCACATCCTAATGAAGCTTTGAGATATATTGTGATTCCGATGGAACCAGATTATGACGATGCTTCGGAAGTAAACTTACACGATATTTCTAAAAAATATGGTGTTTCTACTTCTAAATTGATAAAATGGAACGAACTTTCTTCTCAGACTTTAAAAGAAGGACAAATTCTCTTCCTCGAAAAGAAAAATTCTAGCGGAAGTGTAGAAACTTATCGCGCAGAAAAAGGAGATAATATGTATTCTATCGCACAAAAATTTGCCATAAGATTGGATAAACTTTATGACAAAAACCGCATGGAATATGGAGATAAAGTAAAAGAAGGTCAATTGATTTATCTTAAAAATAGAAAACCTAGATAAAATTTTTTGTAAAGAATTTTGCGTGAGCGATTGAAGTGAAAATCCCGCAACCGCTGAAAGCGAGTGAGGAATTGTAACGAAAAGCGCGACCTGAAATAAAAATTTTTGTCATTCTGAATGGAATGAAGAATCTGAAATTTTTATGAAGGACACGCCCAAAACATTAAAAAAATAAATTCAAAATTATGTTATATCAAAGAAGTTCGGCTTTATTTGAAGAGGCGTACAAATATATTCCAGGAGGTGTTAATTCGCCAGTTCGTGCTTTCAAATCTGTAGGAGGAGTTCCTATTTTTATGAAATCTGCGAAAGGTGCTTATTTAACAGATGCAGATGACAGAACGTATGTAGATTACATCAATTCTTGGGGACCAGCAATTGTAGGTCACGCTCATGATGAGGTAGTAGAAGCGGTAAAATTACAAGCAGAAAAAGGCTTTTCTTTTGGTGCGCCTACAGAATTAGAAACCGAAATTGCAAAATTTATCATCGAAAATGTTCCGAATATTGACCAAATCAGAATGGTTTCCTCTGGTACAGAAGCTTGTATGAGTGCCATCAGATTAGCAAGAGGTTATACAGGAAGAGAAAAAATAATCAAATTTGAAGGTTGTTATCACGGTCATTCTGATTCATTTTTGATTAAAGCAGGAAGTGGAGCGGCAACTTTTGGGAATCCAAATTCACCGGGAGTAACTTCAGGAACTGCAAAAGATACACTTTTAGCAAAATACAATGATATAGAACAAGTAGAGGATTTGTTCCGTCATAATCAAGGAGAAATTGCTGCGATTATTGTAGAACCCGTTGCTGGAAATATGGGTTGCGTTTTGCCAGAAAATAATTTCCTTCAAAATCTAAGAAAAGTTTGTGATGAAAATGGCGCTTTATTGATTTTTGATGAAGTGATGACTGGTTTCCGTTTGGGTTTTGGCGGTGCGCAAGAACTTTTTAACATAAAAGCAGATATTGTGACTTACGGAAAAGTAATTGGCGGCGGAATGCCAGTTGGTGCTTTTGCTGCAAGAAACGAAATTATGAATAAACTTTCGCCAAGAGGTGATGTTTATCAAGCGGGAACTTTAAGTGGAAATCCTCTCGCAATGAGAGCTGGACTTACAACGCTTCAACTCATTAAAAACAATCCTAATTTCTACGAAAAATTAAATAAAACTACAGAAACGCTGGATTTTGAAATTGGTAAAATCCTAAATTCTAAGGGAATTGCCCATAAAATCAACAGAAAAGGAAGTATGATGAGTGTTTTCTTCCATACGAACAGAGTTTCTAATTTTGAGGAAGCTGCGGATTCTAACCATTCATTATTCAATAATTTCTTCCATCAGTTGTTGGCTCAGGGAATTTATCTTCCACCAAGTGGTTATGAAACGTGGTTTATTTCTGATGCAATAAACGACACCGAAATTGATAAAACGCTTGAAGCGGTTAGAAATTTTGATTATTCAGATAAAGTAGAAGACTAAAATAAAATCCCTCAAATTTTTGAGGGATTTTTTTATTGCCACGAATACACAAATATTTTTAAAATTAATTCGTGCATTAGTGGCATAATTTATACTTCCAAACCTAAAAGTTTCGCTTCTTTAATCACGAAATTTCTAGCTTCGTCTTTATCGTTAGCAATTATGCCTTCTAAAATCGCTTCTTTTACTTTTTCTTTCAAAATTCCAATTTCCCTGCCCGGTTTTAAGTTGAAAAGTTCCATTATTTCTTCTCCAGAAATCGGAGGTTGAAAATTTCTAACTTGATCTTTTTCTTCAACTTCTTTTATTTTTTTGGCTACGTATTCAAAATTTTTCTTGAATTTTTCCTGTTTCGAAGCATTTTTCGTGGTGATGTCTGCTTTACAAAGCGTGAACAAATCTTCTAAATCTTCACCAGCATCAAAAAGCAATCTTCTCAAGGCAGAATCCGAAGTTCCATCATCAATCAAAGCAATCGGTCTGGATGAAAGTTTCACCATTTTTTGAACATATTTCATGTCTGGTCCTAATGGTAATTTCAGTCTCGTGAAAAGATTTTTCACCATTTTAGAGCCTAGAAATTCGTGTCCATGGAAAGTCCAACCAATTTTTTCTACAAATTTTTTAGTCGGTGCTTTTCCGATATCGTGCAATAAAGCAGCCCATCTTAACCAAAGACTATCGGTGTTTTTAGAAATATTATCCACTACTTCTAGTGTGTGCCAAAAATTATCTTTGTGCGTTTGTCCTTCTACTTCTTCAATGCCTTTCAGTGCTGTTAATTCTGGGATTATTTTTTCTAAAAGAGTAGTTTCTTCCATCAATTTTAAACCAACCGAAGGTTTTTCGCTCAACATAATTTTGTTGAATTCTACCATAATCCTTTCCATCGAAACAATTTTGATGCGTTCTGCTTCTTGTTTGATGGCTTCGAGAGAATTTTTCTCAATTTCAAAATGTAAAACCGAAGCAAATCTAATCGCTCTCATCATTCTGAGAGGATCATCAGAATACGTTTGCGCAGGTTCTAGAGGCGTTCGCAGAATTTTGTTCTGCATATCTTCTCTTCCGTTAAAAGGATCAATCAGTTCTCCAAAATTTTCTTCATTCAGAGAAATTGCAAGAGCATTTACAGTGAAATCTCTGCGTTTTTGGTCGTCTTCTAAAGTTCCAGTTTCTACCGCTGGTTTTCTAGAATCTTCGGAATAACTTTCTTTTCTGGCGCCCACAAATTCCAAATCCAAATCTTGGTATTTAATCATCGCAGTTCCATAAGTTTTGAACACAGAAACCTTCAAATCTCCGAGTTCTTTTCCTACCGCTTTTGCGAGTTCTATTCCGCTTTGATCGGTTACAAAATCGATGTCTGTTGGTGCTTTTCTTTGCATCAACAAATCCCGAACGTAACCGCCAACAATATAAACCGTTTGGTTATTTTCTTGGGCGACTTTAGAAATGATTTTAAAAAGTTTGAAATTTTTATTTTGAGTTAAATTGATTTTCATTTTTGTATAAAAACTCTCGCAGATTGAGCCGATTTTGCAGGTTTAATCTGCGGTTTCTGCTAAATCTGCGAGAAATTAATTTTTTGCAAAGATAATATTAAAACACAGAGACACCAAGAAAAACACAGAGAACACAAAGTAGTTGCTCTGTGTTCTCTGTTTAACCTCAGTTTCGCTGTGGTAAGACTACTCGCGAAGTACTTTCACTCTTCCGTCACTCCAAACTTTTATCACTGATGAACCAGAATATTTGGAAACGCTTTCTCTGTTTTCTTCTACTGCATAATCTACCGCATCAATCAGTTCTTGCGAGATGTCAGAGAATTTCAATGGTGATTTGTCTCCGCTAAAATTGGCAGAAGTAGAAACCAAAGGTTTATTGAGTTTAGAAATCAATTTTTTGCAAAAATCATCTTTTACCAATCTAATTCCGATGCTTCCATCTTCAGCTAAAATTTCTTTGGGTAAATTTTTAGGATTTTCGTAAACGATGGTGACTGGTTTTTCAGACAAATCAATAATTTGCCAAGCCATTTCTGGAACGTCTACCAAATCTTGTAATCGGCGTTCGTTTTCCACCAAAATAATCATGGATTTGGTTTTCTCACGCTTTTTGATTTCAAAAATTTTGTTGATGGCTTCTACATTGGTTGCGTCACAGCCAATTCCCCAAATCGTATCCGTAGGATAGAGGATTACGCCGCCGTTTTTTAATATTTCTAGTGCTTTTTCCATAATTATTTAGAATTTTCTTCAAATTCTGATTTTAGTTCTACAATATTAGGATTTCTTGATGAAAAAATGATGGTTTCAATGTCTCCAATATTTTTTAAAGTATCTTTCAAAAACAAATTTTTTGAAATCTTTTCATTGTTAAATTCAAAATTTATTATTGCTCTTTTTTTGCCTTTATAATATGAAATTTGTTCAATTTTAACTGATTTTTCAATTCCGTAATAGGTTAAATCTGTGTATTCTACGAAATTTACAATTTTATAGAAAGCTAAAATTAAAATAAAAAATGTAGGAAAAGCAATTAGAGAAAAAGTGTTTTTTAATTTTTTTGCAGTTTCAAGCCCTAATTTTTCATAATAATATCCATTCATTGCTAAATTAAAAGGACTTATGAAACCAATTTTTTCAATATTTTTAAATACAATAATTCCGCTGATTAATATTGATAAAAATCCAATTCCAAGGCAACAAATTATTGTTGCAAAAACGATTATAAAAAATTGACCTGAATTTAAATCAATTTTCCACCAAAAATGATAAGCTAATAAGAATGAAACTCCAATTAATAGAACAGAAATTAATAAATATTGTATGGTGATTTTGAAATTCATTTTCATCAATAGGAGCGGGCTTTAGCCCGTTTTCAAAATTAGTAATTCTTATTGGCTTTAGCCAAAACTTATTCTTTATCTTTTAATTTTTCAAAATTATATTTTTCTATAAATTCTTGATATTCCTCTGCGAAAGTTTTTTTCTGATGATGTTTTTCTTGATTTTTGATGTAATTTCTAACATTTTCAATCATAGATTCTGAAACAGAAACTGCAAAATATTCATCTTGCCAAGCAAATTTTTCTTTTGTCAATTGATTTTGGTTAAGCCAATGTGAAGATTCTCCTTTTATTAGCTGAACTATTTTCTCAATATTTTGACTAAAACCTAAAGAGATTAAACAATATGACAATGATCTGAATATCCATTTATCATATCAATAAAAATACCTTTTTCCGTGGCGTTTTGTTTGATATGTTTCCAAAGTTTAATTCTTAAATCCGAAGAATTTAGGAGTGGTTTTCTGTCTAGCGTTGAAAACACAAAATGAATGTAAATTTTGATAAAAGGCATTTTAGTTTTTTTTATCAAAAATAATAAAAATTTAGGTTTTGGCTAAAGCCAAAGGAATTTATTTTACTAAAAAAACGGGCTAAAGCCCGTTCCTATTGATAATATTAAATGGTTTTAAAAATGATTTCAAAATTTCTGTGAAAATCTGTGGGAAATTTATTTCAAATTCGGTAAATATCTTTCCTCAACTATTTTTAAATGATGAAAATTATGTCCCACGATTAATCTTCCGATGGTTTCTACAGAAATTTTGTTTCCGTTGGCTTTTCCAGTGTTGGTAAGTGCTGCATTTTGTAAATTTTCGAAGAAAATGATAGACGTTTGTCTCACAATTCTGAACTCTTCTAACAAACTTACCAAAGTTCTATCGTTAGCAAAAGAATTTGCAGCAAATAAATCTTCATCAAAACCAGACAATTCGGTTTGGTCTTTTCTGGCAAAACGAAGAGCTCTGTATTGGAAAATTTTTTCGGTGTCAATTAAATGAAGAAGCAATTCCTTGAGCGTCCATTTTCCTTCTGCGTAGGCAAAAAGTGATTTTTCATTGTCTAAACCAGAAAAAATCTGAATGGTTTCTGCTCCAGAATTGATCATTTCTTCCAACCAATTATCAGATGGAATTAGGTCTAAATATCTTTGAATATATTTTTGAAATTCAGTCATAATTATTTACGATTTACGATTTGAGATATTGGATTTAAAATTTTTCATTATTCTGTTAGAAATCGTAAATCCAAAATCAAAGATTAAATAGGATTAGTCCATTCATAAAAATTGGCGTAATTATAATGTTCAAAACCACAACTCGGATAAAGTTGGTTGCCAATTTCGTTGGTTTTATCGGTTTCTAGAAGAATTCCGCAAGCTTTTGTTTCTATACAAAGTTCTTTTGCGCTTTCAATCAAAGCTTTAGAATGACCTTTTCCTCTGTGATTTTCATTGACGAATAAATCATTTAAAAGCCAATATCTTTTCATTCTTGTTGAAGAAAACAAAGGATATAATTGAGTAAAACCGGTCAAAATACCGTTTTCTTCTGCTACGAAAATTTCAGAATCTTGGTTTTCTAATCTTTCTTTTAGAAAATTTTCAGCACCTTCAATATCACTTTCCTTGTGATAAAAACTTCTGTATTGGTCAAATAAATTTGACAGTTGTGGTAAATCTTCTAAAGTGGCTTTTCTCGTCAACATAGATTTTTAATTAAAAGCCTGTTCTATATCTGCAATTAAATCTTCTACATCTTCAATACCGCAACTTAAACGAACCAAATCATCGGTAATGCCTAATTCTGCACGTTTTTCTGCAGGAATAGAAGCGTGAGTCATTAAAGCTGGATGATTTGCCAAAGACTCTACACCTCCCAAACTTTCGGCCAAAGTGAAGACTTTCAATTTTTCTAAAAATTGGATAGAATCTTCCTTTTTACCCGATTTGAAAGTAAAAGAAATCATTCCGCCGAAAGTTTTCATTTGTTTTTTTGCCAATTCTAACTGAGGATTGCTCGCTAAATTTGGATAAAAGACTTTATCTACTTTTGGATGATTTTGTAAATATTCAGCAATTTTTTGTCCGTTTTCAGAATGTCTTTGAACTCTTAAAGCCAAAGTTTTAATTCCTCTCAAAACCAAATAAGAGTCGTGAGGTCCTAAAATTCCGCCACTTGCAAACTGAATAAAATGAAGTTTTTCTCCTAATTCTGGAGTTTTGGCAATTAAAGCTCCTGCAATAACATCAGAATGTCCGCCTAAATATTTGGTAGCAGAATGCATCACAATATCTGCACCTAAATCTAATGGAGTCTGAATATAAGGTGTTGCAAAAGTGTTATCCACCGCTAAAAGAATATCTTTTCCTTTGATGAGTTCTGCAACTTTTTGAATGTCAACTAATTTCATTAAAGGATTGGTTGGGGTTTCCAGCCAAACCAATTTGGTTTTTTCGTTAATCAGCGGAAGAATATTTTCTGGATTTTCTAAGTTTACAAAGTGAAATTTCAGTTGATATTTCTCGAAAAGTCTGGTAAACATTCTATAACTTCCTCCGTATAAATCGTCTACAGCGATGATTTCGTCTCCTGGATTTAATAATTTCAAAACGCAATCTATTGCTGCTAAACCAGAACCAAAAGCCAAACCTCTAGCTCCGTTTTCTATGGAAGCGAGTGCGTCTTCTAACGCTTGTCTAGTAGGATTTGCCGCTCTAGAATATTCGTAACCTGAATGTTCTCCTGGAGATTTTTGTGCGAATGTAGATGTTAAAAATACTGGAACGTTTACAGAACCTGTTACTTTTTCGTGGCTTTGATTGCCGTGTATTACTTTAGTATTGAATTTCATTTGTTGATGTATTGATTAGTTGGTTTGTTGATTTGATGATGTATAAAATTAACACATCATCTCATTCACAAATTATCACATTATTTAATTTTACTCATAAAAGCGAAATCTTCCGCAAATTCTTGAATTTTTTCGGCTACATCATCTTCGCCAGTTGCTCTTTGATAAGTATGACCAAGAGAAACAAAAATCTGATGAAGGAACATTTTCATTTGATCTACAGGCATATCTTTAGTCCATAAATCGATGCGTAATGCTTCCATTGCTTTTTCGTCCCAAACTGAAATCATGGTGGCTTTGGTTTCTTGATTTTCTACACCACCATCTTGAGCATTCCAAGTCATTTTTTCTGGAACGTGGTTTTCATCTAATTCTACGTTAATTGTTATCTGTGTTTGTCTCATTTTTTGGAGTTTCGAGTTCCGAGTTTCGAGTTCCGAGTTTACCTCGTAACACGCATCTCGCATCTCTTTTTAATTTTTAGGTTTATAATTACTGTTGTTAAATATTTCTGTTGCAGGTAAATGCAAGAATTTTTGCAAAGTCACCTCAGGATTTTTTTCTAAATATTGTCTGCAAATCTGCCAACCGATAAAAGCACCCACTCTTGGTGAAGATTTTGGATCAATTTCGGTGTAGAATTTAGAAAATGGAGCTTTTGCCAAAAATCTTTCGTCTAATCTATTGTCATCGCTAAAAAGCAGGTCGTTTTCTACAAAATAATTCCAAATATTTTCTTCATTTGAAATCGCCCAAGATTGTTGGTCTTTAGAATAATGTATTTTGTATTGATCCATCGTTTCAGGAAGAAAAGCGTCTTGGAGAATCATTAACTTTCCAAAATTGATGATTTTGTCCAAAAATTTATTGTGGTCTGGAGTTGCAGGAACATAATCTGCAGCAATGGTTTCTGCTACTTTTGGCAAAACGTTTTGAGGCGTCATTTCTTTTCTCATGTAAACATCTATCCCTTCATAAAATTCTGATTTTTCGCCTAAAAATGCAGATAAGTCTATGAAAAGTACACCTTTATTTGGAACATACAAAATAGGTTCTTCATACAATTCTGTAGCCGAAGAAAACACGTAAACTTGTGGAATTTTAAATTCAGGGAAATAGTATTTTATGTGAGCAAAAAGTGCAGCCAATTGTTTTTCTAAATTCGCCAGATTATTTTTATTTAGAGCATCTTTATAGACTCTTTTTTCGATGGCATCTGCACGTTTTTTCTCGTAAGTAGCATCAGGAACTTGTGGCGCCAAGAAAAAACCAAAATCTTTTTTGAAATTCTGAAAAGGAATTTTATCATTATAAAAAGCTGCAGAAATATCAGTAATTTTTACAGGTTCAGTAGTTTTAATTTCTACATTCCAACGGTTTTCTGTTTCTTTTTTGCAAGAAAAAAGTACGAAAGAAAATGCGAGAAGTAAAAAGTATGTGATTGTTTTTTTCATAATTATTGTTCCCATTTTGGTGCATTAAATATTTGTGTTTCGTTTCCTTGTTCAAAATTCACATCTATTCTTGTAAATTGGTCTTCAAAAGATTTGTAATTTTTAATAATAATTGGTTGATATCCTTTTAAAATATATTTTAAGTCATAATTTCCATTAGGAATTTTAATCAAATAATTTCCATCTAAATCAGTTTTTACAATAATTCTTTTTGAATGATTTATTTCAACTTCAAATTTTCCTGCTCCAATAATTTTATCTAAAGTAACAATTTTGATTGCTTTTCCTTCAATAAATCCATTAACATTATCTCCATAACCTCCATAATGAAATCTCACAACTCTACTTTTTTCAAAATCTTTTTTCTTTTCACAAGAAATTAAGAAAGAAATTGAAACTAAAAAAATCAATAAAAATCTAAAAAACTTCATTATTTTTACAAAAAATTAGTTTCGCAAAAATACAATAAAATGCAATCAGAAAAAATAATTGAAAGAATAGTTTCTTGGCTAAAAGATTACGCTACAAAAGCAGGAGTAAAAGGTTATGTAATTGGAGTTTCGGGTGGAGTAGATTCTGGTGTGGTATCTACACTTTGTGCCATGACTGGACTTAAAGTTTTGGCTCTAGAAATGCCAATTCGTCAACAAAAAGATCAAGCTTCTCGTGCTTTAGAGCATATAGAATTTCTAAAAAATAAATTTCCAAATGTGGAAGGTTTCTCAGTAGATTTAAATGAACCTTTCGAAGCGTTATACAAAACTTTTGATGTAAAAGATAATGAATTTCCTGCGGAAAAATTAGCTTTTGCCAATACCAGAAGCAGATTGAGAATGCTCACTTTGTATTATTACGGACAAATCAATGGACTTTTAGTTTGTGGAACTGGGAATAAAGTGGAAGATTTCGGAATTGGTTTTTACACGAAATACGGAGATGGTGGAGTAGATGTTTCGCCGATTGCAGATTTGTACAAAACCGAAGTGTATGCTTTGGCAAGAGCTTTAGATTTGCCAGAATCTATTAAAAATGCCATTCCAACTGATGGACTTTGGGATGTAGATAGAACCGATGAGCAACAAATTGGAGCTACTTATCCTGAATTGGAAAAAATCCAAAAAGAATGGGGAACCAAAACCGAAAGCGATTATTCTGGAAGAGACTTGGAAGTTTATAAAATTTTCAGCAGAATGCACAAAGCAGCACAACATAAAATGAATCCAATTCCGGTATGCGATATTCCGGAAGAGTGGAGAAGTTAATTAAAAATTTGTTTATTTGGGCAGCTATTTCCGCCTTCCGCTCCCGCTTTTTTTATTTTTTTGCAAAAAATAAAAAAGAGCTTCACTCAAGTCGGGCTGCAAAAACTGAGAAAACATAATTATGCAAAACAAAAAATCGTTACTTTATATTTTTCTGGCTTTCGTGGCAGGATTGTTATTGATGTATCTTTTCAATAACTATAAAATCGAGAAAAAAGACACATCAGAAAATTCAGAAATTTCTTACAGAAAATCTGACAATCAGAAATCTGAAAGTTCTTATTCTTACGAAAATAATTCAAAGAAAAATCAAGACAATTTTGAGGAAAGAAAGTCTGATTTTTCTGATGATAATAATGCTTCCAAGAATAATATTGATGAACTTACCAATGATGAATTGGTGGTGAAATATCTAAAAGAACATGGAGAATTGCCCGATTATTACATCACAAAATCAGAAGCAAAATCTATGGGTTGGGTTCCAAGCAAAGGAAATCTTTGCGAAGTTGCTCCCGGAAAGGCTATTGGTGGTGATATCTGGACAAATCGACAAAAATCTCTTCCTACAAAATCTGGACGAAAATATTTCGAAGCAGACCTTAATTACAATTGCGGCAATAGAAATGCAGATAGAGTAGTTTTTTCTAATGATGGTTTGGTTTTCGTGACGTTTGATCATTACAGAAGTTTCGAGGAAAAATAATTTGATAGAAGTTGGATGGTGGAAGATGGAGGTTTTTAAAAAATATATTTTTTATATTCTATTGTTTTTATTGATTTTTTCTTGTGAAAAGTCAAAAGAAAATGTAATAAAAAATCAAGAAATTGTCACCATTCTTATTCAACCTTTTGAAGATATAAAACCTCAACAATTGTCAGAAATTTCCGAAAACATCAAAAAGATTTATCCTAATGTTAAGGTTTTGGAGCCTATAAAGTTCCCTAAAAATAGTTATTACAAACCTAGAAGCCGGTACAGAGCAGATTCTATTATTAAATTTTTAAAATTGAGAACACCTGAAAATTCTGTCACTATTGGTTTAACCAATAAAGATATTAGTGCAACCAAAGGCAAAATTGCAGATTTCGGGATTATGGGACTTGGTTATAGACCTGGTTCTGCTTGTGTAGCTTCAAGTTTTAGGCTGAATTCTAAAAATAGAAATGAACAATTTTACAAGATTGCCATTCATGAATTAGGACATACACAAGGTTTAAAACATTGTCCAGAAAAAACATGCTTTATGAGAGATGCAGAAGGTGAAAATCATACAGATGAAGAAACAGATTTCTGCAAAAATTGTAAAATAGTATTAATAAGTAAACATTGGAAATTTGATAAATAAAAGTTTACTAACTTTGAAAATTGAAATAAAATTATGGAAGTATATATAGATTTTTTAGAAATTGGTGATTACGAGGATTTTTATGCTCAACTGAAAGAAAAATTGACTTTACCAGAGCATTTCGGGGATAATCTCGATGCGCTTTTTGATGTGATTACAGGCGAATTAGAAATGCCTCTACATTTAGAATTTGTTAATATGAGTGTAGAGCAATTAGAAATTTTCGAAGATTTACTCACTACTTTAGAAGATGCGGAAGATGAGGTAGAAGATTTTACTTTTGCCTATTATCTGGAGCAATATGAAGACGAGGAATAATTTTGATTGACGAATTAAGATTTTAGATTTACGATTTAAAAATTTAGATAAAAAAACGCCCCGAAAAATTTTTTCGGGGCGCATTCGTTAAAATCAAAAAACGGTTTTTAAATAAGAAGAAATTATTTAAGTGCTGTTAATAAATCTACACCATTTACAGTAGCCCAAGCTCCTGAAGTTAAAGAGATTTTCTTAACAGTGTTATCATTAGTGTACGTTTTTGGCTGAGTAGAAGTAAACGCATAGCCCCAATTTCCAAAATTGTCTGAATTCTGAACAAAAATTGGAGAAACTTTTACCTTATTGGTTAAAACTTGAGCCGTTTCTGTTCCTGCATCTTGAATAAGAACGGCAAATGCATTTTTACCGCCTAAGTTTTTATAACCATCGATAAATACATTGGTGAAAATTCCTGAACCTTGTTTCTTGAATTGGATGGCAGAAATTTCTGCAGAACCTGCA
The DNA here is from genome assembly GCF_003860565.1 of Cloacibacterium normanense. Taxonomy (NCBI): domain Bacteria; kingdom Pseudomonadati; phylum Bacteroidota; class Flavobacteriia; order Flavobacteriales; family Weeksellaceae; genus Cloacibacterium; species Cloacibacterium normanense. Next base: position 1,754,042 of record NZ_CP034157.1, on the reverse strand, counting down.
ACTTCTGGGTTGGTTCCTGCTTCTCTAATTAAGGTAATTCCAGAGATTTTAGGAGCAGTATTGTCTGCATTAGAAGAAGATTCTATTTCCATCCCGAAGTTACCAATAGAAGTTTGATAAGCAAACCAGTTGCTATTGTTTTGTCCGCTCCATGAATCTTGCCAGTCAAAAGCATCATCGTAATTTCCGTAAGAGACTAAATTGCTTGCAGAAACCGTACCTCCGAAAAATTCATAACCATCATCAGTTCCTTTGTAAGCGACTAGATTTTCTAAAATTGTACCTGCACCTACTGCATAGAAAGTCATGGTATTGGTTTCAGAAGTTCCATCTCCAATTTTTCTTCCTCCGTATTCTACTCTTACATATTTCATTACGCCAGAGTTATCATTGGCATCGTTTCCGCCATAAGTTTGGTTGTTTCCGTCTTCAGATAATGCAGTAGAAGCACCGTTTGCAGCTTTTATAGGCGCATTTCCGTAGATGGTAATTCCTCCCCAATCTCCTGGTTTTTTATTATCTGAGGTAAAAATAATGGGTTCCGTAGCAGTTCCTTGAGCATCAATTTTGCCACCTTTTAGAACTACTAAACTTGTACCAACGCTAGATTTAGCTGTAAAAACTGCGCCCGGTTCTATGGTTAAGGTAATTCCGTCTGCTACTTTTACAATTCCTTCTAATGTATAATTTCCTTTTTTGATGGTAGTATTTTTAGTAATGGTTCCAGAAATAGTATTTCCTGTGAAAACATTGTCAGATTTCGGGATGTCATTATCTTCTCTTACTTCTATCGTACATGAAGTAATGCTTAAAAATAAAGTAAGAGATGCGATTGCTAGAAATTTGTTTTTCATTTTATTATTTTTATTGAGTTACGAATTATATTGGTTTAAGGATTAAAAACTGTATCCTACGGTTAAGCTATAAGTAGTTCCGCGTTTGAAATCAGTCATGATTAATGAATTACTGTCTACAGTTACTAAGCTGTTTTCGCCTAAATCTAGTTTGTACGTATCATTTAAGATATTCTGTACAGAGAATTTGTAGTTCCAGTTTTTATTAATCTGATTGCTGTACACAAAATCTAATTGATGGAATGGTTTTTCGTAGATGTTATCTAATTTACTGAAACCTACCCCATAGATTTTTTTTCCTGTAACGTTATATACTAATGAAGCTGTTCTAGAGAAATTGTTTCTGTTTTTGGTTTCATATTTTATATCTGCATTGATGGTAAAAGGAGCTGCACCTTGTAGAGTTCTTTTTCTATTAGCTTCTGCATCTGTTTCACCAGATTGTGCTGCACTTCTTTTTACTTCGGAATACATTAAAGTAGCATTAGCTCCCAAAGAGAATTTTTCTAAATTTTCGTGAATTCTTTTCAGGGCAAAAATTCCTTCTAATTCTATTCCTGCAAGAATGGCGTGTTTTGCGTTGTAGAAAGTAATGGTTTGTCCGTTAGAATTTCCAGAAGCTACGAAAGATCTCTCAATAGCATTGTCTATTTTTTTAGCAAAAAGGTTTACTGCAAAAAGTTCTTTAGATGTAGGGAAAACTTCATATTTTAAATCTAAATTGTAGTTTTCTGAGTTTTTTAAATCTTTGTTACCGATAATATTTTCGTTGTCAGGATTGATGTATGTAATCGGCATGTATTCTATCAAGATAGGTCTGGTAATGGTTTTACTTGCAGAAAATCTAATGTTAGAAGAATTGTTTAAGGTTTTCTTTACCGATAAACTTGGGAGAATGAAGGTTTGGTTTCTTTCTAGGTTTATGAATGGCGAATTAGGCAATGAATCTGAGTTTTTATAACGGGTAAGATTCGTATTGCTTTCTGCTCTCATTCCTAGTAAAATATCCCAATTTTGATTAGGTTTATAGTTGAATGTAAGATAACCAGCATTCACCAATTGATACATAAAACTTCTGTATTCAAAATTCCAAGCACTTTCTTGGAAATAGATTTCATTGTTTTGAATGGATTGATTAAGAGTGTCTTGTAGATTATCAATATCCACCATAATTCCTGCAGCATTGGTATTATTTCTTCCGAAGATGAAACGGTAAGAATTAGACCTTTTGTCAAAAAATCCGTTGTAACCTAAAGTAAAAGTATAAGGATACTCTTTACCAGATTTTTCACCAAGATTTAGCACATATTCTGCATATCCAGAAAAATAGTTTTTACCGTTTACATCTAGATATTGTCTGATGAAATTATTACCACCATAAGAAATTTCGGTTTCATTATTTGCATTAACTGGAGTTCCGTTAAAGATTTTTCTATCTGGCTGAGAAAAATGGTTATTTACCCAACTTGCTCCACCTCTAATTTGGTTTCTTTCATTGATTTTGTGAGAAGCAAAAAGCTGCACATCTGTAAATCTAGAAATATCTAACTGATTTACACGGAAGAATTCTGGCGCTTGGATCTGGTTGTTTCTATATCCACTGAAATCCTGAATCATATTGTCTGCATTCTGTAAGAAAATTGCATTCAAGTTGATTTCTGTTTTTTGAGATTTAAATCCTAAACCAAGTAAAGCCGAAGATTCTATTTCGTAATTGTATTGGGTTTTATTTAAGTTATTATTCAGAATAATAGAGTTCCCGTTATACACAAACTGGTTCTTTTTACCATTTCTGTATTCATAACTGCTTCCTTGGTTAATAGAAAATAGTAAACCAAGGCTAGAAGTATCATTTACTCTAAACTTTTGGGCAGTAGTAAAACCAATGCTGGTATTAGGTAAAGATTTTACCACATCTACATTCCAAGAATCTTTAAAAGAATGAATAGATTCATCCTTCGTAAATTGATAATTTTCTGGGATGTACCCTCTAACTTCTGAAGGTAGTTTACGATCTTCTGAATTGAGACCTACATAACCTTTCATGGTATTAGCATTTTCAGAAATCCTGAAATTTCTAAAACTACTCACCGAGTTTACTCCTACAGAAAATTCTACTTTGCTGAAAGGCTTTTCGTAAGTAAGAGTTTCTATGTCAAATGTTGCTCCTGCAAAATCTGCGTATAAGTTAGCATTGAATGTTTTATAGATATTTAATTTACCTACCACATCTGTAGGAAATTGTTTTAGAGCAATAATTTTTTGGAAAGGGTTATTAGATGGAGAACCTAAATTATTGATAAGTAGCGTGTTGTATCTTTCTTCTAAGCCGCGTACAAAAATTCCTCTTCCGTCTACAGTGTTTATTCCCGTCACTTTAGTAAGACCTTGTTCTACATTCGAAATTCCTTTTCTAGAAATTTCTTCTGTTCCCATACTTTGCTTTTGGATGATGGCTTTTTTCTGTTCTACTAAAATTGCGCTTTCAGATTTTTTATTGGCATTTCCTCTCAGTTGAACTCCTTCTATTACTTTTTCGTCTTTGGTTTTTACCGAATCTGTTTTGGTAACTTGAGCGAAAACCACTTGTTGCGAAGTCAATAAAAATAGGGCTGCTAAACTTATTTTTCTGTAATTCATTTTTTTACTTCTTATTTGGCGCAAAGAAATAAAGAAACACGTGCAAGTCTGGTTTAGCAAAAATTAATTTTGTTTTAATAAATCTTTACCAAAAATTCTTTTATGTTAAATTATTGTGAAGTTTTAAATATTCGTGTTTCCAATGTAAATTTTCATTAATTTTGAGAGGTTAAAATGTATAGATGAAAGGAAAAAAGATTCTTTTAATAGATGATGAACAAGATATTTTAGAAATCTTGTCATACAACCTCGAAAAAGAAGGATATCAGGTTTTTACAGCTAATAATGGCAATGAAGGCATCGTAAAAGCCAAAGAAATTATCCCAGATTTAATCTTACTAGATGTAATGATGCCAGAAAAAGATGGGATAGAAACGTGCCAAGAAATGCGTCAAATAAAAGAACTTCAAAAAACATTGATTGTTTTCTTGTCTGCTAGAAGCGAAGAATTTTCTCAGTTAGCAGGTTTTGATGCAGGAGCTAATGATTACATTGTAAAAATTATCAAGCCAAAAGTGCTTATTTCTAAAGTTAATGCACTTTTACAACTCACTACTCAAGTTGCAGAACAGTCTAAATTAATAGAACTAGGCGACTTAGTGATTGATAAAGATAATTTTAAAGTCACCAAAAACGGCGAACATTTCCTACTCCCGAAAAAAGAATTTGATTTGCTTTATCTTCTAGCTTCTAATACCCAAAAAGTTTTTAAAAGAGAAGAAATTTTAGACAAAGTTTGGGGGAATGATGTGATTGTAGGAGAAAGAACCATAGATGTACACATCAGAAGATTGAGAGAAAAATTAGGAGATAATTCTATACAGACTCTCAAAGGAATTGGCTACAAATTAGTAGTGTAATTCTACCTTTTTCTCAGAAAATGTAATATGAAAATTCATAGACTTTCGCTTTTTGCAGCATGTATTCTTACTTGCGCTATGGCAATTGTAGCCTTGGCTTTCAATTATGTGCAAGAAAAAGTGATTGCAGATACACAGTCTTTTTATTTTTATTTAAGTATCAGTCTCGTTTTTATAGCATTGCTTAATTATTTCGTGTTAGAATTACTCTTTAATTCTTACGGAAAGAAACAAATTAAGCGAATTTCTGATATTCTCCCCGAAAATATTCTTCAAGAGGAGGAAAATGTAAATTTCCAACAATTAGGTGAGAGAATCCAAAAAAACGTTTCAGAAATCGACATGATGAAAGAAATGGAAGATTACCGAAAAGAATACATCGGGAATGTTTCTCATGAGCTTAAAACGCCACTTTTTTCCATTCAAGGTTATGTAGAAACACTGAAAGATGGCGCTGTAGAAAATCTAAACATTAGAGATAAATATCTAGAACGCATAGGAAATTCTGTAGAACGATTACTGAACATCGTCACCGATTTAGACCAGATTTCTAAATACGAAGCCGCAGAAATTTCTATCAATTATTCTGTTTTTGATATCAATGCTTTAACAAAAGAAATCTTCGATTTATTAGAAATCGAAGCGCATAAAAAATCTGCAAAATTAGTTTTGCAAACCTCGCAAAGTGCTATTATGGTAAGAGCAGACAAGCAAAAAATTTCTCAAGTACTTACCAATCTTATTTCAAACGCCATTCATTATTCTAATAGAGAAGAAGCTTTGATTAAAGTAATCACCAAAACTGAGCAAGAAAAAGTGAAAATTATCGTGCAAGATAACGGAATGGGAATCAAGCCAGAAGTCTTGCCTAGAATTTTCGAAAGATTTTATAGGGTAGAAACCAGCAGAAACCGTAAAGACGGCGGTTCTGGACTAGGTCTTGCCATTGTAAAACATATTCTAGAAGCTCACCATCAAAGTATTACTGTAGAAAGCAAATATCTGGAAGGAACGCTCTTCACCTTTTATCTAGAAAAAGCTTTGTAGTATTAATTATTTCTGTATATTGGCACCAGAAAACGCTGGGAATTTAATAAAAACTTTTTTGAATAAAAATTTATTTTTTTAGAAAGTCAAATTTCTTTTGTTTTATCTTTGTAACCGAAATTTTAAACATCAAAATCAATAAAAATACTTTAATACAATTAGCTTCTAAATATTAGTAAAAAGTAAAATATGGTTTATAAAATTAGAGTAATTCTAGATTCAAAAGACAATATTTTTAGAGATATTGAAATTAAAGAAAAGCAAACCCTTTGGAATTTACATAACGGGATTAAAAGTGCTTTCAGTTTGCAAGGTGACGAATTGTCTATGTTCACAATTCTAGACGAAGAAGGAATGGAAGTAAAAACCGTTCCACTAGAAGACATGAGCGATGATGGTGACGGAGAAATTATGTCAGATGTTTATCTGATGGAAGCCTTCGAAGAAGTAGGAGACAAAGTGCAGTTTCAGTATGGTCTAATTGATTTATGGGAATTTTTCTGTGAATTGGTAGAGATTATAGACGAGAAACCTGCTGTAAATTATCCTATTACCGTTTTTAGATTTGGTAACGTTCCATTAAAGGCTCCAGGAAAATCTGGTGGCGCTTCTGGCAAAGCATCAGTTGCGGCAGCTTTCATGGATGATGATTTTGGAGATTTAGACGCAGACTTTAAAGATGATTTTGATGACGAGTTTGCTACGGAAGACGAAGACGAAGATGATGGTTTTGGTGATGATTTTATCGATGAAGGAGGGGAAGATGATTAAATAATATTGAAATTTATGATAAAAATCCGGAAAAGTTTTCCGGATTTTTTTATTGGTTTTAGAATACAATCACTACATTTGTTTCGCTAAAATTTTCAACTATGAAAAAGCTATTTTTATCTGCAATGTTAGGCTTGTCACTAATCTCTTGCAGCGCTTTACAAAATCAGAAAACAATGACAACTGACTGGAAACACACCACCAACATTTATGAAGTAAACGTAAGACAATTTTCTAAAGAAGGAACCTTCAAAGCTGTAGAAAAAGAATTACCAAGACTTAAAAGAATGGGCGTAGAAACACTTTGGTTTATGCCAATTACACCTATTGCTCAAAAAAATAAAAAAGGAACACTTGGTAGTCAATATGCTGCACAAGATTATACCTCTATCAATCCAGAATTTGGGACTTTAGAAGATTTCAAAAGTGTGGTAAATGAAGCCCATAAAATGGGTTTTAAAGTCATCATCGACTGGGTGGCGAATCATACGGGTTGGGATCATGTTTGGACCAAAACGCATCCAGACTTTTATTTGATGGATCCTAAAACCAATGATTTCCAAATCGCTTCTGGAATGGATGACATTATAGAGCTCAATTATCAAAACCCAAAAATGCGTGAAGCCATGATTGAAGCCATGAAATATTGGGTAAGAGAAACGGATATTGATGGGTTTAGATGTGATTTAGCTTCTTGGGTAGAAGTAGATTTCTGGCAACAAGCAAAACCAGAAGTTGAAACCATAAAACCACTTTTCTGGTTAGGAGAATATGATGAATTAGACAATCCAGATTATGCAACAGTTTTTGATGCGAGTTACAGCTGGAAATGGATGCACCTAACCAAAGAATTTTATCAGAAAAAATTACCAATTACAGATTTAACGAATCTTTTGTCACAGTATTCTGCCATCGGAAACAAAAGCCTGAGAGCTTGGTTTACCACCAATCATGACGAAAATACTTGGAATGGAACAGAATATGAAAAGTATGGTGAAATGGCCAAAACATTAGCCGTATTTTCAGCAACTTGGAACGGTGTTCCTTTGATGTACAACGGTCAAGAATTACCATTGTTAAATAAGAGATTAGAATTTTTCGAGAAAGATCCAATTCCTTGGAATGGTGAAAATAAATTAGAAAATTTCTACAAGAAATTATTTGAACTTAAATCTAAAAATCCTGCTTTGAGAGGAGGTGATGATCAAGCAACTACCCAAATTTTGAAAACCAGCGCTCCAGATCAAGTTCTTGCTTATCTTAGAAAAAATGGAAATGACGAAGTTTTGGTAATCCTTAATTTATCAGATGCTCAACATTTGAAAGTGCAGATTTTAGACGAAACGGTAAAAGGAAAATTCAAAAGTATTTTCTCTGGTTTAACCACAGATTTTGATACAAAACCTACCATAGAAATGTACAAGTGGGAACATATTGTTTTTGAGAAATAAAACAATTTGAAAGTTAATAGAAAGACTTACCCTTTTTGCGTTCTAAACGCAGAAAGGGTTTGTTGTTTTTATAGAAATAATTTTATATTTGAATATGGAAATAGATGAAATTGAAGAAGGATATTTCTATCATATTTATAACAGAGGAAATAACAGTGAAAAGATTTTCTTTTCAGAGGAAAATTATGCTTATTTTCTTAAACTTCTTACAAAATATATTTTTCCAGTCGCAGACATTTATGCTTATTGTTTGTTAAATAATCATTTTCATATTTTAGTCAGGATAAAAGAGAAAAATGAAATTGAAATTAATAAATTAAAATTTTCAACGATTGAAAAGCCAAAAAAAGTTTCTGCTTCTAGACAGTTTTCACATTTTTTAAATGCTTATTCACAGGCTGTAAATAAAAAATATGCCAGAACAGGAAGCCTTTTCGAAAAAAGATTTGAAAGAAAAAGAATTTCTGATAATCATTATTTGAGACAAGTGATTCTGTATATTAATACTAATCCTTTGAAACATAATTTAGTAGAAAAGCCAAAAGATTATAAATGGAGTTCTTATAATTCTCATATTTCAAATGCTAAAACTAAATTAAAAAGAAAGGAAGTAATTGAATTATTTGATGATGTTGAAAATTTTGTTTTGTGTCATAAAAATTATGATTTTTTAAATTCAATTTTTTAATTAATTCAACAAACCCTTTCTGCGTTCTAAACGCAAAAAGGGTAGTATTCTTAATAACATTTACTCATGAACAAAGCTGAACTTTTAGAACTGGTAAAACAAAAAATTTCTGAAAAAATTCAGAAATTAGAGCAACTCATTGCCGAAACCAGAGCTTCTAATAATGATACCAAAAGTTCTATGGGAGATAAGTATGAAACTTCCCGAGAAATGCTTCAGCAAGAAATTAATAACCTTCAGCTTCAACTGAATGAACAACTGAAATCTCAACAGATTCTTAAAAATATTCAGACTATTTCTCATAAAACCGTCAATTTAGGAAGTTTGGTGGAAACAGATAAAGGCAAATTTTTCATTGCAGTTTCTTTAGGCGAGTTGAGTTTTAACCAAGAAAAAATATTCATCATTTCAGCAGAATCTCCTTTAGCGAAAGCCATGAATGGTAAAAAAGAAGGCGATGCATTCATTGTGAATAACTTAAATCAATTCATCAAAAATATTTGGTAAAAATTTCATTAATTTGTAGAAGTCAACTCAGAACTTAGAACCAAGAATATTGAAACCATTATGCAAAACTACCTCGATTTACTCCAACATATTTTAGACCACGGAACCGATAAAACCGACAGAACAGGAACAGGAACCAGAAGCGTTTTTGGTTACCAATTGCGATATGATTTGTCTAAAGGTTTTCCTTTGGTAACGACCAAAAAAGTGCATTTAAAGTCTATTATTTATGAATTGCTTTGGTTTTTAAAAGGCGATACAAACATCAAATATCTCACAGATAATGGTGTTTCCATTTGGAATGAATGGGCAGACGAAAACGGAAATCTTGGTCCAGTTTACGGAGCACAATGGAGAACTTGGGAAGGCAAAGATGGAAAAGTGGTAGACCAAATCGTAGAAGTAGTAGAGCAAATCAAGAAAAATCCAGATTCTAGAAGACTTATCGTTTCTGCTTGGAATGCAGCAGAAATTCCCAATATGGCTTTAGCGCCTTGTCATGCGTTATTTCAGTTTTATGTAGCAGATGGAAAATTGTCATTGCAACTGTATCAAAGAAGTGCTGATGTATTTTTGGGCGTTCCTTTTAACATCGCGAGTTATGCATTGCTGTGTATGATGGTGGCACAAGTTTGTGGATTAGAAGTAGGAGATTATGTGCATACTTTCGGTGATGTTCATATTTACAACAACCATTTTGAGCAGGTAAAATTGCAACTTTCTCGTGAACCTAGAGCATTACCAACTATGAAACTCAATCCAGAAATTAAAGATTTGTTTGATTTCGATTTTGAAGATTTTACGTTAGAAAATTACAATCCACATCCTGGAATTAAAGCGCCAGTTGCGATTTAAAAGATAATTCATTAAATATTTGAGAATCAAAATTTATTTCCTCTAAGATTTAGAGAGTAAATTTTGATTTTTTTTTAGGATTTTGCCAAAGTTAATTTGAGAATAATTTTAACTTTGGCAAAGTTTTTATACGTAACAAAGAGTACATAAATGGGACTAATTAACCGAAATACAAAATTTTAAAATGAAGAAACTACTCATTGCAGCCTTATTTTTAGGGCTTTTTTCTACTGACAATTTCACTTTTGCACAAACCGAAACTTCTGGCAGAACTGGTGTTTACAGAGCTACTCATACCAAATCTACAGAGTTGAAACACACCAAATTGCGTGTGAATTTCAATTTTGAAAAAGAACAAATGAACGGCGAAGCTTGGATTACCGCTTCTCCATTTTTTTATGCTTCCAATGAATTGGTTTTAGATGCTAAAGGAATGATTATTAATGAGGTAGCATTAGAAAAAAATGGTGCAAGAACTCCTTTGAAATATGATTACAAAGAAGATATTCTAAAAATTTCTTTGGATAAAACTTACCAAAAAAATCAAGATTATACCGTTTATATCAAATATGTAGCGAGACCTAATGAAGTAAAACAAAAAGGTTCTGCTGCCATTAATGATGCAAAAGGACTTTATTTCATCAATGCTCAAGGAAAAGATGCTGATAAACCTACACAAATCTGGACTCAAGGTGAAACGGAATCTTCTTCTTGTTGGTTTCCTACAATAGATAAACCCAATCAGAAAACCACGCAGGAAATTTACATGACGGTTCCTAAACAATATGTAACCCTTTCTAACGGAATTTTAAAAAGTTCTGAAAATTTAGGCGAAAACCTGAGAACAGATCATTGGGTAATGGACAAAAAACACGCTCCGTATTTGTTTTTCATGGGAGTAGGAGAATATGCCATGATTAAAGATAAATGGAGAAATATAGACGTAGATTATTATGTAGAAAAAGAATATGAGCCTTATGCAAAACAAATTTTTGGGAATACTCCAGAAATGATAGAGTTCTTTTCTAAAAAATTAAACTATGATTTTCCTTGGCATAAATACGCACAGATTGTAGGCAGAGATTACGTTTCTGGTGCTATGGAAAATACTACCGCAGTAATTCACGAAGAATCTGCACAACAAAAAGCGGGTGATTTAGCAGACGAAAACAAATGGGAAGATGTAATCGCTCACGAATTATTCCACCATTGGTTTGGAGATTTGGTAACCGCAGAAAGTTGGAGTAATCTTACGGTAAATGAGAGTTTTGCAGATTATTCAGAATATCTTTGGAACGAATACAAGTATGGAAAAGACGAAGCCGATTATAAAAGATTAAAATCGCTCAGAAATTCTAAAGCAGACCCAAGAAATTTTGGTAAAGATTTAGTGAGATTTAATTATGAAAGCAGAGAAGACATGTTTGATGGCGTTTCTTACAATAAAGGTGGCGGAATTCTACACATGCTAAGAAATTATTTGGGAGATGATGCGTTTTTCGCTGGACTTTCAGATTATCTTAAAACCAATGAATATGGAACTGGAGAAGCGCATCAACTGAGACTTTCTCTGGAAAAAGTTTCGGGAAAAGATTTAAACTGGTTCTTTAATCAATGGTATTTCGGTAAAGGTTATCCTAAGTTAGAAGTAAAATCTACTTTTGACCCGATGAAAAAACAAGTCACCGTAAATGTTGCTCAGACACAAGAAGAAAAATTTGAGTTTCCATTGTCGATTGATGTTTTAGAAAATGGTAAAATTTCTAGAAAAGAAGTTTGGGTAACGGCAAATGCGAAAAATGACTTCGTTTTTGATGCGACTAAAAATCCTGAATTGATTAATGCAAATCCTGAAGGTTTATTGCTAAGCGATATTAAACAAGACAAAACTCCAGAACAATTATTTTTACAATACACTACTGCTAAAGATTTGTACAGCAAATACACGGCTATAGAAGAAGCAAAAGACCAAGTTTCTAAAAATCCGTTTGCAGACAAATTATATGCAGCAGCTTTGAAAGATAAGTTTTACAGAAATAGATTGTTAGCATTAGAAGGTTTACCAGAAGATCCAAAATCATTTTTGGCAGATGTAGAAAAATTAGCGCAAAATGATGATAAAAATTTGGTGAAAGGAGCTGCAATCGGTGTTTTAGCAAAAACTAAAAACCCTAAATATTTACCATTATTTGAAAAAGGAATCAATGCAGTATCTAATTCGGTGAAAGGAAATTCACTTTCTGGAATTGCTCAAGTTGCTCCTGAAAAAGTAGTAAATTATGCCGAAAAAATAGATTTGGAAAGCGCTTCGGAAGATTTAGTGATGACACTTTTGCCGGTGATTGTAAAAAATAAAATCACTGCTCAAATGCCAAATATTGCGTCTCTTGTAGCGTTTTATCCTTTTATTGGGTTTCAAAATCCTACATTAGCAGCACCCGCAGAAGAAGGTTTCAATTGGATTATGGATTCTGATAATACAAAAGCAGTACACAATCTTACGAAAGTTTTAGGGCAAGCGAAAAGTCAAATTGGCGATAATGTACAAGCCAAAATGATGATTGTACAAATGCTAAAAAAAGGCTTAGAAAGAAAGATGAAACTATTTAGAGAGAACCCTTCAAGCACCAGTCTAAACACTCAAATAGAAATGCTGAATAAAGCGATTACTTCTTACAGCAACTAATTAATTTGTTTTAATAAATTGAAGCCCTTTTTACATTTTTTGTAAAAAGGGCTTTTTTGATGCTAAAAATTATTTAGATTTAAAATAAAAAACAAAATTCTTAGCATAATTCTTTTGTCAGGAATTTTCAACTCGTTAAATTCGTACAAAAATTGAGGAATTATGATGAAAATCGGAATCGAAGCGGCAAGTTTTTTTGTGCCAAGTTTATATTTAGAAATTAAGGATTTAGCCGAAAAAAGAGGAATAGAACCTGCAAAATTAGAAAAAGGTTTAGGGTTGAAGAGGATGGCTTTTCCGGATGTACACGAAGACGCAGCCACTTTTGCCGCAGAAGCACTTTTAAAACTCATACAAGATTATAAAATAAACCCCAAAGAAATTTCTAGAATTTATTTAGGAACAGAATCTTCGCTAGATGCTGCAAAACCTACTGCTACTTATGCCATGCAAATGGTAGAAAAAGAACTAGAAAAAGAATTTGGAGTGAGATGTTTCAAAAATTGTGACGTAGTAGATATGACTTTTGCGTGTGTAGGTGCTGTAGATGCGTTGCACAATTCTCTTGATTTTGTAAGAGCGAATCCTGAGAAAAAAGCCATTGTAATTGCTTCTGATTATGCGAAATATGAATTGGCTTCTACTGGTGAATATACGCAAGGTGGTGGTGCAGTTGCAGTTTTGGTATCGGCAAATCCTACATTGTTGGAAATTGAAAATAAATTTGGAATCGCTACAGAAAGCGTTTTTGATTTCTTTAAACCAAGAAGAGAAACCACTAAAGATTTGGTGCAGAATTTACCAGAAACCTTTGCCGAAAAAGTAGAAATTTTTACAGATGAACCTGTTTTTGACGGTCAATATTCTAATCAATGTTACCAAGATAGAATTAGAGAAGCTTATCAACATTACAAAGAAGAAAGCGGAAAAGAAAAGCCTTATGAAAATTGGCGATTTTTGATTTTCCACCTTCCGTATGCATTCCACGGGAAGAGATTATTTACCGAAATTTTCGGCTTAGAAAACGGAATGAATGCCACTACTTCTGATGATATAAAAGCCATCGCTCAAACCGATGAATATAAAAATTTAGTTGCCGAAAAAATAGAAATTACGCAACGTGCAAGTTCAGAAATTGGGAATATGTACACCGCTTCTATTTTTATGGCGCTACTTTCTGCTTTCCAAGTTTCTTATGAAAATGGGGAAGAATTAGCAGGAAAAGAACTAGGGTTTTTAGCCTACGGAAGCGGAAGTAAATCTAAAGTTTTTGCTGGGAAAATAGGGAGCGAATGGAAATCTGTGGTAGAAAAATGGAATATTTTTGAAGTGCTGAATCAGCGCAGAGCAATAGATTTTGATACTTATGAAAATTTACATAGAAAAAAACTCAGTACTTCTGTAAATCCAGATTGGAAAGGATTTGGATTGGTAAAAGTAGAAAAAGAAAGCCCAGTTTTAGTTGGAGCAAGATATTACGAAAGAAGATAAAAAATGAGCCGAGAATTTTCTCGGCTTTTTTTACGTAAAATATTGTAGTGGTTATTTCGTTATAATTCTTTAAATTTGATTGGAATAAAAAGTGAAAATGAGACTGAATAAGATTATACTATTCTTATTGGTATTACTACCTTATGCAGTAATAAAATCTCAGTCATGTCCATCGATTAAAGATGCTTTAGGAAATTCTGATGTTACTATTACGTGTAATTATCCGCTCAATTCTTCTAAATGTTTTCCGCTGAATATTACTTTTCCCGATATTAGAGATACCAATCAATATTCGGTTTCTGCCATCCCTTTTCCTAACATTGATACCAATACTGGAACGATTTTAGGCTATAAAGACGATGAATATTTAGCTAAAATAGCTTTTAATGATGCTTCCATTTTTGGAAATAAGCCTTTTTCTTTTAATTATTATGGCGAAAATGTACAGTCTTTAATCATTAGTAGTAATGGCTTTGTAAGTTTTAATGAAAACTATTCAGTTGGTGATTACAGTGCTGCAGATATTACGGGAAAACAAATTCCCAATACCTATTTGCCTACAAAATCTATTTTTGGAGTCTATCAAGATTTAGATTTTACAGACAGAGTAGGAAATGTAAGTTATCGAGTAGAAGGTGTTTCGCCGTGTAGAAAATTAATTATCAATTTTAACAACGGAGAAATTACCAGAACCACACAGAGAAGCACTACGCAGATTGTGTTATATGAATTGACGAATGAAATAGATGTTTATGTTGCAGAAAAACCTTTGCCAGATGTTTCAGCGACGGTTAGAGAATCACTTATTGGGATTAATAATGCTTCAGGAAACGGAATTGCGCCCATTAATAGAAATACAGGAATTTGGTCAGCTACTCAAGAAGCCTACAGATTTTCACCTTCGGGAAATGTAATAAAACCACAACGTATTATTTGGAGCGGTTCTGCTACACAAGCTTTACCTACCGTTTTTAATACTAATTATAGTTCAATAGATTTATGCTCTGTGCAGAACGAAACCATTACTGCTACTGCTTATTATACGCTTTCTAATGGTGTAGTGATTACGCATTCAGATGATATTCGGATTACTTTTGATCCGAGTTATCCTCAAGCCAAAGATTTTGTAAAACCAGTTTGTAATTCTTCTACGAATATTTTTTATCAAGCAGATATTAATCCAGATTTAACCATTCATGGCGCAGCAATTTCTCCATTTGTTTTTAAATATTATCTCGATGGAGCCGATGCTTTTGCTGGAAATGCAAATTTTTTAGATGCTAGTTTGCCTTTAGACGTTACGCAGAAATATTTTGTACGAGTAGAAAGCGCAACCAATGCAAGTTGTTTTACCATTTCTAATTTGAGTTTTTTATTGCTCAATAATATTTTGCTCAAAAACACGGTAGAAATTTGTGATTCAAACAATGATGGAATAGAGAGAAATTTTCAGTTGTCTAGACTAAATTGTCAATTGTTTGATGCCAATTTCGCAGGTTCTGTAAGTTTTACCATAGACAATAATCCTGCAGAAGTAACCAGTGCAGACCTCACTTCGGCTTCTAAAATTTATGTAAAATATAACACAGCTCAATGCGGTACACAGATTTTTGGGCCTATTTCTGTAGTTTTTACTAGTGCTCCATCAGTGGTTTCTACCCCAATTCAGATGAATTCTATTCATGAAATTTGTGATATTATTTCTAGCAGCAATCCTATTTATATCGAGCCTTTCGAATGGGAAAAAGAACTTAAAAATCGTGGAATCGTCTTTTCTAATGACCAAAATGTTTTTAAAATTAGTGTTTTTGAAACAGAAGAAAATGCTTTACAAAATGTAAATCCTTTAGATTTTATCAGAGAAGGTCAAGAGTTGCAAGATTACACTTATGATTTGTTTGCGAGAATAGAATATCAACAAACAGATGCTTGTAAAGGAATTTGTTTTTCGGTATTGAAATTTACCGTTAAAGTGATTTTTGACAGAATTATTTTAAATGTAACTGATGCAGATACTGATGTTGTCCCGGATTCTCCAACGATTTATGATACCGAAGATGCAGATATTTATCTCTGCGAAAAAAATAGAGATGAACTCGTGAATTTGAAAAATGATGCAGATGCAGTCATCAAAGTGATTACACCTACTTCTGGAATCACTCAAACTTTTCATTATAATACGACTACAGCTAATGATGTAACCAATTTTGGATTGACTACCGCAGAATTAGACCAAATCTTACCAGATAACATCAGCACAAAAGAATTTTTTGTAAGATATTTGGTTCACGACAGTTGTTATGTGGTAAAAAAATTAAATTATCATATTCTCAAACCTATTGCAGAGAAGAAAAAGCTATTTGTCTGTGCTACCAATAGTCCTGGAAATGCAAATATTACGTTAAGCAATTATGATATAGAAATTCTAGGAACACAGTGGAATCAAAATCCGAAGCCTACTGTTACCTATTACAGTGATGCAGCACTTACCAATGTGATTACTACGCTTAATGTTACCAATACTCCTGTTTCTGTTTACGCCGTGATTAATTCTTCTTTAGCGCCTTCTTGCTCTAATGTGGAAGAAATTACGTTTCAATTGTCAGAAATTCAAGGAATAATTACGGATAATTTAGTCGTCAGTTTGAAGTGTGACCATTTTAACAATAATGAAGAAAAAGTAAAACTTACCGATTATTATTCACAGTTTTTTAATGGAAACTTAGCCAATTATAAATTCGAATGGTTTAGAAATTATTTCCCAGTTTCTGGCGTGTTTAATTCACTGATTGTAGACCCGTCTCAACCGATTACCATTGCTGGAAATACCACTTTTTATCTCAGAATTTCTACTTTAGATGGAAGCAGTTGTCTTAAAAAAGTAGAATTGCGTTTTGTGTTTGATTTTTCAGCGTATACTCAGGTAAAGTTAGCTCCATCTACCACCATTTTGAGATGTGATGCGACTGGAACGCAAACCATGAGTTTTGATTTAAGTGAAGCGATTCCTAAACTATACGAAAATCAGGGAAATCCTAATTTTGCAGATTTTATAAGAGAAGTTCGATTTTTTGAAAATCAAAATGACGCTTTTGACATTGCGAATACTAATTATTTAAGCGATGCAGACGTGCAAAATTATTTATTACCAGCTACCACACCTTTTAAAACAGTTTATGCAAGATATCAATCCATCAATGGTTGTTTTTATGTGGGTGAGGTTGTTTTGAAAATTATTGGAAATATAAAATTTAATGTCATTGAAGATATTTCAGTTTGCGATGATAATTTAGATGGAGTTTACACTTTTAACCTGATAGATTGGCTCAATCGTTTGAATACCGATGCTAATCTAGATAATGACATTCTCACCAATTCCGAAGCAGCACAATATGCAACCTATACCTTTTATGAAAATGGAGTAGCGCTTACTACAGCTCAAGCGATGAATTATACCATTAATAATGCACAACCAAATATTACATTGAAAGCCGAAATTAATGGAAATTGCGCAGAGACTACCACGGTGAATTTTGTATTGCAACCTTTTGTAAATAAAGGGAGTTTCACGCTTTCGGTTTGTGATGCTGTAAATGATGGCAAAGAAACTATTAATCTTACCGTTTTTGAAAATCAATTGAAAACCAGTGATGAAACTTTCGAATATTATCTTTCTTTCTCTGATTTAAAAGCTGGTTCCACAAAGAAAATCGTGAATCCAAATGCTTATTCGTTTGATGAAAATTCAGGAATTTTTAAATTTTTTGTCAAAATTATTTCAAGCACAACTTGTCCTAATTATGCGGAAATTAATTTGGTTTTAAATAAAGTTCCAGCATTTGATATAGAGAATTTCTGGATTTGCCCGAAAGATGTTTTACCGTTTTTACAACCAGATTTTTCTTCTTATCCATTTAATGTCGTCACTTATGAATGGAAAAATGCTGTAGGAACAGTTATTTCAAGCAGTAATGCGGTTATTAATTTAGCTGCGGGTAAATATACACTTACCATTACAGATGATAAAAGTTGTTCTTTTACAGATGAATTTGAAGTGCTAGAAAAGGAAATTCCTGTAATCACAAAATTAGAAACCAATGGAAATGATTATACCGTAATTGCAACGGGAAGTAAGAAAATTTTATATTCTATAGACGGAATTTCTTGGCAAGAAAGCAATCTTTTTACCAATTTACCGAAAGGAAAAGTTACTTTTTATGTTAGATTCGAAGATGATAACTGCATCGGCGAAACTAAGGATGGTTTGGTTCTTCAATTTCCTAATTCTTTTACGCCAAATGGTGATGGAATTAATGATGTTTGGATGATTACAGATGTAGCGTTTTTCGGTGCAGAGAAGAGTGTTTTGAGTATTTATGACCGTTATGGAAATTTGGTTTTCAGACAAGATAAATCAGGAGTTTTGAGTTGGGATGGCTTATCTAATGGTAGAAAATTACCTACGTCTACTTATTGGTATCACATTGCGTTACCAGATGGTAGAGATTTTAAAGGTTGGGTTCTCCTCAAAAATAGAAATTAAAAAAAGCTTCACCATCGTGAAGCTTTTTTCTTTATAACTTGAAATTTTAATCAATTTTAAAACTGTCTTTCAGCGTAACCGTTCTGTTGAAGATTAATTGCTCTGCTGTAGAATCTTTATCTGGAGTAAAATAACCAATTCTTTGGAACTGATAATGGTCTCCCACTTTTGCATTTTTAAGGCTTGGCTCAGCAAAACCTTGAACTTTTTTCAGAGAATCTTTGTTCACGAATTCCATGAAATCTGTTTCCTTTTCTGCATCTGGTTGTTCGTGAGTAAATAATCTGTCGTAAATTCTTACTTCAATTGGTAAAGCATGTTTTGCAGAAACCCAGTGAAGCGTTCCTTTTACTTTTCTCATACTTGCTTCAGTTCCGCTTCCAGATTTAGATTCTTCGTCATAAGTAGCGTAAATAGTAGTGATTTCGCCATTTTCATCTTTTTCTACTCTGTTGGCTTTAATAATGTAAGCAGATTTTAATCTTACTTCTCCACCAATCGTTAATCTGAAGAATTTTTTCGGAGCTTCTTCCATGAAATCTTCTCTTTCGATGTAAAGTTCTCTGCTGAAAGGCACTTCTCTAGTTCCTGCGTTTTCGTCTTCAGGATTATTTTCAGTTTCTAGCCATTCTTCTTTATCTTCAGGATAATTTTCGATGATAAGTTTTACAGGATTTACCACAGACATTACTCGGGTAGAAACTTTGTTGAGGTCTTCTCTCACACAGAATTCTAGCAACTGAATATTGATGAGGTTTTCGCGTTTTGCAACGCCTACTCTGTCAATGAATTCTCTAATGGCTTTCGGAGTGTAACCCAATCTTCTCATTCCAGAAATCGTAGGCATTCTAGGATCATCCCAGCCTGTTACTACGCCTTCTGCTACTAATCTTTGTAATTTACGTTTAGAAGTTACCATGTAAGTAACGTTCATTCTCGCAAATTCTCTTTGCTTATTTCTTACTTTTCCATCTTCATAGACTTGGTCTAAATACCAATCATAAAGAGGTCTGTGATTTTCGAATTCTAATGAACAAAGGGAGTGTGAAATTTGCTCTATATAATCAGATTCACCATGAGCCCAATCGTACATAGGATAGATTTTCCATTTTTCGCCAGTTCTGTGGTGTGGTCTTTTCAGAATTCTGTACATCACAGGGTCACGCATGTTCATATTCGGCGAAGTCATGTCTATTTTAGCTCTTAGAGACATTGTACCTTCTTCGAACTCTCCGTTTTTCATTCTTTCGAATAAATCTAGAGATTCTTCTATAGGTCTATTTCTGTATGGAGATTCTATTCCTGCTTCGGTAGGATTTTTTCTTTGTTCTGTAATCACTTCAGAAGGCTGTTCATCTACATAGGCTTTTCCTTGTTTAATCATTTCTACAGCCCAATCATACAACTGCTGGAAGTAATCAGAAGCGTATAACTCTTGGTCATATTTGAAACCAAGCCATTTAATGTCTTCTTTGATGGCATCTACGAATTCTTGCTCTTCTTTTTCAGGATTAGTGTCGTCAAATCTTAAATTAACAGGAGCACCATATTTTTCTCCTAAACCGAAGTTTATACAAATCGCTTTGGTATGTCCTACGTGTAAATAACCATTAGGTTCTGGTGGAAATCTAAAACGCAATTTAGATTTATCTAAACCATTTTCTAAATCATTTTCGATGATTTGTTCAATAAAATTGAGCGGTTTTTTTTCTTCTTCCATAATCAGTTCTTGAATCTTGCAAATTTAAGAAAAATTAAATTCTTTTTTAAATTAAAAAATAGTCTAATAATCGTTGATGAGAATATAGTTTTATGATAGAATTTTTAACATTTTAATTGTTATTGTCATATTTAGAAAACTATTTTTAGTTGAATAAAAAAATTGAAACATTGGTTTGTGAAAAAAATAAAATTAAGAACAGGAATTTTTACAAGTGGAAGTAAATTAACAATTAACCGGTCTGTTATCGTTTATGATTTGAGGTTAAAAAAAATGTGAAAACAGTGTTTGTTAATAATTTAATATAAACCAAATATTGCTGTTAATTTCTAAACAATAAATCACATTTTTAAAAAATGTGATTTATTTTTATTTTGTATTGAAAAAAAGACTATTTTTATTTACACAAACTTAGTTACACAAAAGTGTAATTGGTTGTTACAATATTTCTATTGAAATTTGTAATGAACAAACGATGAAAATATTATGTCAATCTCAGTAGCTATCGTAGAAGACGAGAAGCATTATAACAATGCGCTCAAAAAAATTATTGATTATGATGCAGGTTTGCATTGTGTAGGTCAATTTTATTCTGGTAAAGCAGCTCTTGTTTCCTTACAAGAGATTTATCCTGATGTGGTTTTAATGGATATTAAACTTCCTGATATGAGCGGGATAGAAGTCATCGCGCAGATTTTAGATACAATGCCTAATACACGATTTATGATGTGTACGAGTTTTGAAGATGACTTGCATATTTATGAGGCCTTGAAAGTTGGCGCAACTGGTTATCTGATTAAAGGAGAAAGTATGGATAAAATCATCACTTCCATTAAAGATGTTTACCAAGGAGGTGCGCCGATGAGTTTCGGGGTAGCTAAAAGAGTTTTACAATATTTTAGAGAAGAAAAAACTAATTTTAACAACCACCTAAACGAGCTTTCTAAAACAGAGCATGACATTCTAGATCTTCTTGCAAAGGGTCATCTTTACAAGGAAATAGCAGATATAAAAGAAGTTACACTAGATACGGTAAAAAAACATGTAGGAAATATCTATAAAAAACTGCATGTAAATAATAAAGTAGAAGCAATAAACCTTCTTAAAAATCAAGCATAAAAATCTAAAATCGAACTATGAAAAAAAAATCTACTCTCTATTTTTTAGGTTACTGTATGATGTTTTTTCTATTATTTTCATGTGGAGACCAGAAAAAATTATCTAAAGATGACCTATTGCTTTCGCATATTCCAATGCCCCCAAAATTAGACTCTGCAATGAGACACAGTTTTGATACGGTAACGTATAAAATTCTTAAAAAACTGAATCCTAAAAATGTAAAATCATTTAAAGTAAGCAAAGAAAATTATTTAAAAATGATTGATCAAATTCCTGTGAATGCAGACAGAGTAGCATTTAGTTTTGTTCAATTTAATAAGGTGAAGTTCCCGAATAAATACCAAGAATTAACTAAATTTGATGGTTCCCTTTATTTGTTGTATTATTATATGGATAAATCTGGTAATAATGTGGGGAATAAAGCTTATGCGATGCTAGATGTAAATAACATAGTGGAAGTTTCTGAGGCGGATTACCAAATCATGGAAAATGATTATATCCAAAACATTAAATCTCAAATAGATGCAGTAGTACAAGGTGCTCAAGGAAATACGCTAAGAGTAAAAATTACCAAAGATGAATTGTTAGCTTACAAAAATAAAGTAACAGCTAAGGCAAATGTCAAAAATTTTAAAATTACACTTGCACAGTGGGTAAATTATGAAACCTTGCTCACCTCAACCGAAGCTAATATTTTGAGAAAAAAATTAAAATTGTATAATGATGAAAGTGTTGGTCAAATGACTTTTATTACAGACTGTCAAAACGCTCAAGGGAGTGATGTAGAAAGTTTGTCTGGTTTTGATTTGAATACTTTTTGTCCTAATGATTGCCCATAATGTTGATATTGATAGATAAAATTTTAGATTATACGTATGACATTGTTGTGGCCATAGCAATGATATACTCTATTTATTTATGGGTGAAAAAAGGATATACTGCCAAACAAAAATATTTTTTCCTCTATTTAGTGGCGGTATTTATTGTAGATGTTTTAGGGCTTGTATTTATAAGAAAAGCTTTTAAGATTCATCAGACTTATTTGTTTTTCCCATTTATCATATTTTCCATACTGTATTTCAGATATTTTTATATCCAAGATTATAAAACAAAGAAGGACCATTATTTTTTAAATGCTATTGCGGCTATTTCTGTAGGAATGTCATTATATTTCCAATTTTCTATTGGTTTTCCAAAATTCAATAATAATGTATTTCTCATGATGATTCTGTTTTTCTTATTAGCGAGTTTACAGTGGTTTTTATACATTATTAGATTTGTAGATGAGCAGAATATCACAGTAAAACAATCATTTTGGGTAAGTTTTGCTCTACTTTTTTGGAGTATTTTTGCTTTGTTCAGAATGTATCTTGGAACATGGTTATATAATTATAATCAAGATATTTTTAATGTGATTAATTTTTTATTTAGTATTTGTAATATCATGATGTATTCCTTTTTTATAAAAGGTTTAAGATGTGTAGATTATAATGTTTTACGTACGTTTAACTCTTTTAAAAAATAAATTTTGGCTCAAATTCTACCAGACCCAGTATTATTGGTACTTATTTTTGCAATCATTATTCTATTAATGTTTGTAGGGTTTATTATTTTGGTAGTGATGGTGTACAAAAAAAAACAAGCAGTATTCATTAATGAAAAACTGCTTCAGGAAATAGAGCATCGTAACGTAATTCTAGAAAAAGAATTAGAAATTCAGAAAAAAATTCAAGAAGAAAGAGAGAGAATTTCTCACGATATGCATGATGATTTGGGTGCGGGAATTTCAGCATTGAAACTTCAAGCAGAATTTTTAAAACAAAAAGTGGGAGAACAGCATCTCAAAGAAGATATAGATGATTTACTTAAGACTTCAGAAGAAATGAATCTCTCGATGCGAGAAATGCTTTGGAGCCTTAACTCTAGTAATGACAACTTGGGGAATTTTATGCAATATGTATCGCTATATGCCGAGAGTTTTTTCAAGAAAACAGATGTTAAAATCAATATTACCAGAAAAGTAGAACTTCCTGATACTAAATTGAATGCAGAAATCAGAAGAAATTTCTTCCTCTGTGCTAAAGAAGCCCTAAATAATGTCTATAAACACAGTAAAGCTCAAAATGTAGATATTCTTTTTACACTGAAAGATCATCTTTTTACCATGGAAATTATAGACGATGGAGTAGGATTAGAAGAGAGTTTAACTTCAGGAAATGGTCTTAATAATATGCGGCGCAGAATTCAGAATTTGTGTGGTCTTTTTGTCATAAAACCAAGTGAAAAAGGACTGCATTTAGTCTTTGAAATAAAATTGTGATATTACACAAAAGTGTAATTGACTCGTTTTGCATGGTTCACTACTTTTGTCACGGTAAAAACAATCATGAAAACATTCTAGAAACACAAATGCAAAAAACTAACAACCAAACGTCTTAGCAATAAGGCGTTTTTTTATGTGTTTAGCATGATTTTTGTAATAATAATTACGAATTCTTATTTCTGTATTTTTAATTAACACTATTGTATAGCAAAGAATTCATTTTAGCTTCTGTCTCTGGCAGAAGCTTTTTTTGGGTTTTATGACAATTATCACGGTCAATAAAAAAAAAGCTACAAGCAATAATACTAACTTTGAATAGTAAAACAATAAAAATGAAAAAATTCTATTTTCTTTTTTTAATTTTTGTTGTACAAATCAGTTTTGCACAAGATTTTTTTTATAAAAAAGACGCTTCATCCATTCCCACTGTAGGCGAAGAATCCCTTGTGATTTTTGAAAAACCTCCCGTAAATAAATACGAAGAATTGAATGCCGAAAAAAGCATTGGTCCTAGCTTTCTTCGCTTTTTCGATACCAATCTTAATACTTTTGTGAATTTAAGCTACAAAATCATTAAAAATCAAATTGATAGAGATGTGCTTAAATATACCGATTCCTTTTCTGCAAAAAGAACCTACCTTTTTGACCAAAGAATTCCTGCTTTTAAAGTAAAAAGAGAAATTGTTACCAAAAATCAAAAGGAAAGATTAACAGCATTCTCCGCACAATTTATTCCTGAAATCGTAAAAGGAAATGCATTGGTGTATCAACTTCACCATATAGAATGCAATGCAAGTGGTGCTAAAGTCTGGGAAAAAACCAATTTTAATAATTACGAAATCAAAATTAATATTGCTTATCAATCTGGAGGAAAAAAAAAGAAATCTTCGCTTTCCATAATGTAAAAGTGCCCCTCGTGGAAATAGGAAATGCAGAGCAATTTAATGTTTTGGATGAGAATAATGACTATAAATACATTACCGATTTATTCGTTATTCCAGATGATTTTGTTTTGTTAGAAGTTTTTGTAAGTGTTCAAGAAACCAGCGCTTCAAAAGTGAAAGCAGATAAATTTCAAAGGCTTAAAAATGAATATTCAGATGATTCTAAACAAATCGTAGATAAATTGATAAAATATTTAAGAGATAATAAAAAATTACAGAAAGAAGGCAGTCCTGACTAAAATGAAAAACGCTAAGAGGAAATTACTATTAATCATTAAAAAATGGATAGATGAACTTTTTATAGATACGGTTTAATCTTTCCATGACTATTAAAACTACTATGTAGAAACCTTGAAAATTATTTCAAGGTTTTATTTTTTATGCCACATTTGGTCGCCTTCTAATTGCAGATGAGTTTCAAAATTATTCGTGAAAAGTGCTCCAGTTCCCAATCCTTGAGGTAAAGGATTTTTCTTGGTGTAAGTGTACTGGCAAATCGCATTCAAGCCAATATTGCTTTCTAAAGCAGAAGTAATCCACCAGTTGATTCCTAAACTTTCTGCAATGGCAATCCATTCATCAGAACCCGAAAATCCGCCCACTAAAGCTGGTTTTAGAATAATGTATTGTGGTTTAATGGTTTCTAAAAGTTTCTTTTTATCTTCAAAATCGATTACGCCGATAAGTTCCTCATCTAAAGCAATAGGAGTAGGTGTTTCTGCGCATAATTTCGCCATGTCATTCCAAGGAGCACAGCAATCCGTTGAATTTATTTCATCAGTTTCTTGGCTCTTTTTACTTTTTACTTGGTTCTTCTTTATCGGTTGTTCAATCGAATGAATTCCTAAATCTGCTAATTCTTGTAAAACAATTGTAGCTTCTTCATAAGAAAAAGCGCCATTAGCATCTACTCTGAGTTCCAATTGTTCTTTTGGGAATTTTTCTCTGAGTTTTTTGATGATTTCTTTTTCAGATTTCCAATCTACCCCTATTTTTAATTTAATACAGTCAAAACCTTTGGCTAATTTTTCTTCAATTTGAGATTGCATAAAATCTGCATTTCCCATCCAGATGAGTCCATTGATTTTTATAGAATCTTTACCATCAGTAAAATCACTCGGAAAATACAAATCTTCGCCATGCAGAAGGTTAAGAAGCGCTTGTTCTAACCCAAAAATAATAGAAGGATAATGCAGCAGTTCTTTTTTTAAAACTTCAAAATCTAAATATATGTTTTTGCAAAGCCAAGTGAGTTTTTCTTCATAATCAGGAACGTCATCATAGCTCAATCCTCTGAAAATGGCACATTCGCCAATTCCTTTTTTGTTATTTTCAGAAATTTCTAAAAGATAAGTTTCCTTAGTAGTAAGAACTCCTCTAGAAGTTCCACTCGCTTGTTTAAAGATGAGTTCGTGTCTGGTAAATTGAGCGTTCATTTAATTTGTTTTTTGTTGGCCTCCAAAAATAAAATACAGAATAGAGCCTAAAACGGGCAACAAAAGTACAATTAAAACCCAAATAATTTTATTAGTAGAATCCTTAAAGTTGCTTTTTAAAATGTCAATAAGGGCAAAAATCCATAAAACAGAAGGTAAAAGAATAATGAACAAAACGAAAACCAAGTGCAGAATAGACAAGGACAAAAAAGTGAGAATCATGATAATATTTTGATATAAAAATAATAAAAAAATCGTAAAATCAAGAGAGACTTTACGATTTTATAATCAGCAATTTTATAAATTTCTAAGGTTTTAAAGCTTTTGCCATAAATTCTTCGGCTTTGGTTACCATTGCAGCACTTCCGCAGAAGAAAGGTACTCTTTGGTGCAATTCAGTAGGTTCTATTTCTAGAATTCTTCTGTAGCCATCACTCGCTTTTCCGCCAGCTTGTTCTGCCAATAATGCCATTGGATTGCATTCGTATAACAATCTCAGTTTTCCTTTTGGAGATTGTGACGTAGAAGGATAGATGTAAATCCCACCTTTAATCATATTTCTGTGAAAATCTGAAACCAATGAACCAATATATCGAGAAGTATAAGGTCTGTCTCCTTCTTCTAACTGACAATATTTAATGTAATCTTTCACACCTTGAGGAAATTTAATGTAATTTCCTTCGTTAATGGAATAAATTTTTCCCGTAGTTGGGAATTTCATATTCGGGTGAGAAAGATAATATGTACCAATAGATGGGTCTAAAGTAAATCCATTTACGCCATTTCCTGTGGTGTAAACAATCATGGTAGAACTTCCGTAAACTACATAACCAGCTGCTACTTGTTTTACGCCTTTTTGTAAAAAATCTTTCAGTTGAACAGGTGTTCCAGGCTCCGTAACGCGTCTGTAGATAGAGAAAATGGTTCCTACTGAAACATTTACATCAATATTAGATGAACCATCTAGTGGATCAATTAAAACCACATATTTATTAAGGTGAGCGTTACTTGTCGCTTTAATTTCTATAAAATCATCACTTTCTTCAGAGGCAATTCCGCAGACTACTTCGCGCTGAGAAAGTGCTTCTATAAAAAGATTATTGGCTAAAACATCTAGTTTTTGTTGGTCTTCACCTTGTACATTCTGGTTTCCAGCATGACCGATGATTTCTGCGATTCCCGCCTTGTTTACTTCTCTATTCACTACTTTAGAAGCCAGTCTAATGGCGCTCAAAAGTCTAGAGAGTTCCCCTGTGGAATATTTAAAATCGTCTTGTTTGTCAATGATAAATTCACCTAAAGTTTGAAAAGTTTGTTCAGACATTTTTTTGGTATTTGCTTGTTTGTAAATTTCGCAATTTTTGGTGATATTTCCCAAAAAATATTCAATTGATTCATATGGAAATAATTTAATAAATTTGAAGGTTTGAATTGATTTTAAATAAAAGAAGATGAAAATTTTTAAATTCGGAGGAGCATCAGTAAAAGATGCAGAGAGTGTAAAGAATGTAGCGAAAGTGTTAAACTCGCAAGGTTTTGAAAAATGCCTATTAGTAGTTTCTGCCATGGGAAAAACGACCAATGCATTAGAAAAAGTAGTAGAATACTATTTTAAGAAAGAAGATTACCAAAATGAGGTAGAAAAAATAAAACAATCTCACTTAGAAATTACCAAAGGTCTTTTTGCCGAAAATCATAAAATTTTTGGAGAAGTAGCTTTGTTTTTTGATGATTTAGAAGCTTTTTTGAGAAGAAATAAATCGCCAAATTACAATTTTGTGTATGATCAAGTGGTGAGTTGTGGTGAAATGATTTCGTCTAAAATTCTCAGTGAGTATCTTAATGATATCAATTTTAGCAATGCTTGGCTAGACGCTAGAGATTACATCAAAACGGATGACACGTACAGAGAAGGCGTAGTGAACTGGCTAGAAACCGAAAAGAATATTAGCGGTCTAGACCAGAATCAATCCTATGTTACACAAGGTTTCATCGGTTCAGAAGCCAATAATTTTACTGTAACTTTGGGAAGAGAAGGTTCAGATTACTCTGCGGCGATTTTTGCGTATTGTTTAAATGCTGAAGCCATGACCATTTGGAAAGATGTTCCGGGTGTGATGACAGGTGACCCTAGAAAATTTGAAAACGTAACCTTGCTTTCTAATATTTCTTACGAAGAAGCCATAGAAATGGCGTATTACGGAGCTTCTGTAATTCACCCGAAAACCTTACAACCGCTGAAGCAAAAGCACATTCCTTTTTATGTGAAATCTTTTGTAGAGCCAGAAAAACCAGGAACTAAAGTAGGAAATTCTGATGTCAACCAAAGCGAAGAAAGTTATATCCTGAAAGAAAATCAAGTATTAATGAATATTTCTACGAGAGACTTTTCTTTCATTGCCGAAGATCACATTAGCCAGATTTTTAATCTTTTGGCAAAACATAAAATCAAAGTTTCTATGATGCAAAACTCTGCGATTTCTTTGGCGCTTTGTCTGGAAGATAAATTTGGGAAAATTGATGAGGTTAATCAAACGTTAACTCAACAATTCAGCACGGATGTTGTGAAAAATGTTTCGTTATACACGGTTAGAAATGCCAATATGGACGAGCTTTCTAATTTCTATGCTGATAAAAAAATCCTTTTAGAACAAATTTCAAAAAACACAGTACAAATCGTTACGCAATAACCAACCATGAGCCTCATTTCTAAACAAGATTTTATCAAAGCAGCAGGATTGCAGAAATTCGGATTTATTAAAAGTCCGATTGCTTCTACCATTATGGGACTTACCAAATTGAATGATGTCAATAGATTGTATGACAGCATAAAACACCATGAAGGAGTAGCTTTTTTTGATGCTTTTCTCAAAAAATTAGAAATCCAATACGTAGCCTTCGAAGAAGATTTGGCTAAAATCCCAAAAACAGGACCTTTCATTTTGGTAGCCAATCATCCTTTAGGAGCGATTGATGGCATTCTGATGTGTAAAATCCTTACAGAAATTAGACCTGATTTTAAAATCATGGGCAATTTTCTTTTGCAGAAAATAGAGCCTATGAAAGATTATGTGATTCCTGTGAATCCTTTTGAGACCAGAAAAGAGGCGTATAGTAGTATTTCTGGAATGCGTGATACTTTGAAACACCTTCAGGAAGGCGGTTGTATCGGTATTTTTCCTGCGGGAGAAGTGTCGAATCGTAACAATGTTTTTGATGAAGTTCTGGATAAAGAATGGGAAATTCCAGCACTTAAATTGATAAAAAAAGCAAAGGTTCCAGTGGTTCCGATGTATTTCCATACCAAGAATTCGAGCAAGTTTTATAGCATTGCCAAGATTCATGCAGATTTGCAAACGCTCTTGCTTCCGTCTGAGATGATGAAGAAAAGAGACAAGCCTATTAGAATCAGAATAGGAAAGCCTGTTTCGCCAAAAATTCAAGAAGAATATGAATCGGTGAAAGAATTAGGAGATTTCTTGAGAAAGAAAGTCTACATGATGAAGTCTTACTATGAAAGGAGAAAATCCATTGCGGAGCTCTTTAAACTGTCTAATTTGCCGATTAAATTTCCGCTGAAATCTGGACAAGAAGTGATTCAGAATATCATAGACGAAACACCTCATGAAGATATTTTAAAAGATATAGAAAATCTTAAAAAGAAAGATAAACTCTTGTTTTCCAACTCTAATTACGAAGTTTATTTCACCGAATATGACGAAATTCCTTCAATGATGAGAGAAATCGGAAGACAGCGAGAATTAACTTTCCGAGCAATAGGAGAGGGAACCAACCTGCCTTTTGATTTGGATGAGTATGATAAGCATTACCATCACCTCATTCTTTGGGATAATAGTGCTCAAAAAATCGCTGGAGCGTATAGAATGGCATTAGGTGCTCAAGTCATGAAAAAATATGGAATTAGTGGCTTTTATACGAGCTCATTGTTTGAATTTGACCAAGAAATACAGCCATTTTTTAGAAAAGTGATAGAAATGGGCCGTGCTTATGTGAATTTAGAATATCAGCAAAAACCATTACCACTGTTCTTATTATGGAGAGGAATTGTGCATGTTTGCCTCAAAAATCCTGAACATAAATTCTTAATGGGTGGAGTAAGCATCAGTAATAAATTCTCAGATTTTTCTAAGTCTTTGATGATTGAGTTTATGCGTTCGCATTATTATGATTCTGTGGTGGCGCAATACGTACATCCTAAAAACGATTTTAAGGTAAAACTCAAGGTAAAGGAAAAACATCTCTTTTTCGAAGGTTTAGACAATGATTTGAACAAGTTTGATAAACTCATCGATGATTTAGAGCCAGAAATGAGAATGCCTGTTTTAATAAAAAAATACATCAAGCAAAATGCTAAGGTTATCGCATTTAATGTAGACCCTAATTTCAATGATGCGATAGACGGACTCATGTATATCAGAATAAGCGACCTTCCAGAAAGTACGATTAAGCCCGTTTTAGAAGAGATGAGCGAACAATTAAAAGAAAGTTAAAAAAAATGAACTTGAAAATCAGGGAGTTCAAAAAAAAATGTAAAATTCTTTTGAAAAGACTTGCGTCATATAGATAAAGTGCTTACTTTTGCACCACTTTAACACAGTGATGAAACAAAAAAGGTTTCTTAGCTCAGTTGGTAGAGCAACGGATTGAAAATCCGTGTGTCCCTGGTTCGATTCCTGGAGAAACCACGTTGAAATGTTCAATTTCAAGCAATTGCCCTTAAATCGTAAGATTTAGGGGCTTTTTGTTTTTATTTGATATCAAATAAAAACAATTTTTCTCAATTCGTGAGGTGACCTATTCGGTTACCTCTAAATTTTTTAGCATATAGGTAACCGAATTCTCTTGAAAAGCCCATGTATAAGCTTGTTTCATTTTTGAACATCTTGTGAAAAAGGGCACTTTAAATTTATTTTAACTTTTAAAGTCACCAGTATGAATGCAAAAATTTCGGTATTATTCTATGCGAAAAAATCCAAAACAAAATCTAATTTACGCGTTCCTATTTATTTGCGAATTACCGTGAATGGAAAGCGTGCAGAATTTTCTACTGGAAAAGATGTAGAGATTTCCAAATGGAGTTCCGCTCAAAATCGTTTAAAAGGTAATTCTGAAGAAGCGAGAGCTATAAATAAGTATTTAGACATCTTGAAATCTAATGTTCTAGTTTTGGAAAACAAATTAGCGCTATCAAGGGAAAGTTTTGATGCAATAGATATTAAAAACCTATTAACAGGTGCAAATACTACTGAAAGATACCTCATTCCAATTTTTGAAGAACACAACTCCAAAATAGAAAAACTTTTAGGTAAGGAATACGCACCAGCTACACTTAAGAATTTTAAAACTTGTTTGGCTCATTTGAAAGAATTTTTGTGGAAGTTTCATAAAAAATCCGACATTGATATTCAGAAACTGGAACCATCATTTCTAAACGATTTTGATTTTTTCTTGCGAACCAAACCCAATATCAATAATAATTCAGCAGTAAAACACACCAAAAATTTAAGTAAAATATTAAAATTGTGTTATCAGAATAATTGGATTGAAAAAGATTTGGTAATTTTTTACAAAGGTAGATTCCATGAAGTAAATGTTAATTTTCTTACGGAGGAAGAAATAAAAACAATTAAAAATAAAGATTTTATTGGTAGTGGGTTAAATATAGTTAGAGATATTTTTATTTTCAGTTGTTACACAGGATTAGCTTACATAGATATTTTTAACCTTACAAAAGAACAAATTACTATAGGTGTTGATGGAAACCTTTGGATAATAACAAATCGTCAAAAAACAGGAATAAATTCAAATATTCCCTTGTTACCAATAGCAGAAGAAATTATTAAAAAGTATGAAAATCATCCATTAGTTTCCAATTCTGGAAAATTGCTTCCAGTCTATTCAAACCAAAAAGTAAATGAATATTTAAAAACAATAGCTGATAATTGTAATATCAATAAAAAACTTACTTTTCATTGTGCAAGACACACATTTGCTACTACTGTTACTTTATCTAATAATGTCTCAATGGAGAGCGTAAGTAAAATGCTTGGTCATAAAAGCATTAAAACTACTCAACATTATGCTAAAATATTGGATAAAAAAGTAAGTGAAGATATGAATAATTTAAAAAAAATACTTAATCAGAAAGAAGGAATTTTATGAATAAGATAGATATTATTTTTTAGTAATTGTAATGGATATGCTTATTTTATATAGGATTGGTTAATGATACAGTTTAACTTAAAAAATCTATTTCTATCTATAATGATAAGTTTAAAAAAAGTTCCAATATTAATAATTAGTTATAGAAATTATTAGATATTATGATTAAGACTCTAATTACATTAATTATGATAGATATTGC
Source organism: Cloacibacterium normanense (assembly GCF_003860565.1). Classification (NCBI taxonomy): domain Bacteria; kingdom Pseudomonadati; phylum Bacteroidota; class Flavobacteriia; order Flavobacteriales; family Weeksellaceae; genus Cloacibacterium; species Cloacibacterium normanense. The sequence goes on along the minus strand of NZ_CP034157.1, from coordinate 1,721,722 downwards.
TTTTTTAAGTATTTAGAAATTGATTTTTTTAATTATAGTTCTGCGAGTTGTAGAATTAAATAAATCCAACTTGACAATAGAAATAAAAAGCTACCTTCTATTCCCAAAAACAGTAAATTAGAATTTTAACGGATATAAATTTTAATATATCTGAAATATTTTATATAAACTATATTTTGGATACCGTGTTGAGTTTATTAATATACTCAGACATAAGAGACTTTGAAGAGCGAGTATGTAGGGAGATTTAGAGATCACTTTTGGTTTTTGTATTTATTTTGACCTAATGAGCGATTGGAAGGTGTAGCCCATAAAGGCTTTTCATGTTGCTAGGAAGGCATTATGTTATTTGCTACGGCAGAGCGGGGAGGTTTAAGTACAAAATGTAAAAAGACGCATCGCTGCGCCTTTAATGTATAAATAGAAGTGTGACTTTTGTTAGATTTGGACGTTACGTCTAATCTATTTTAAGGAGACTTGCATTAAGTGCGACCACGATGGTGCTTACACTCATCAGCACTGCGCCCATGGCGGGACTCAGGACAAATGTAGGATACAGAACACCCGCAGCAAGTGGAATAGCCACGACGTTGTAGCCCACTGCCCATACGAGATTCTGGATCATCTTGCTGTAGGTTTTCTTTCCAAAATTTATCATTTTCACCACGTCTCGAGGGTCACTGTTGACCAGAATAATATCTGCGGTTTCGGCAGCAACATCAGTTCCGCTGCCAACTGCAATGCCTACATCTGCTGCTGCCAAAGCCGGTGCATCATTTACGCCGTCACCTGTCATCGCAACGATTTCCCCTTTATCCTGAAATTCTTTTACTTTTTCCTGTTTGTGGTGCGGAAGTACATTTGCCAAATATCCGTCCATTCCTAACTGCTTTGACACCGCCGCCGCTACCTTTTCGTTATCACCTGTAAGCAGGAATGATTTAATGTTCATGCTTCGAAGTTGGTCAATAGCTTCTTTTGCGCCTTCGCGAATGGTATCTGCTAAAGAAACAATACCCACGGGCACGTCATCAATCAAAATAAAGTTCACTGTTTCTGCATCCTGGTTGATTTCTTCCGGAATGGCAGGTACCTGTTTATTGTTTTGAACAAAATAATTAGGACCAGCCGCGACAACCGATTTACCGTTTACGATTCCTGTCACTCCAATTCCCTGCATGTAGCGGAAACTGTCTGACTTCCATAGCTCCAGTTTTTTCTCGGAAAGGGTCTGCATGATTCCTTTTGCAATGTGATGTTCGGAGTTCTGCTGCACTGCTGCTGCATACTGGAGTAAATCGTTTTCCGAATAGTGTTCAGTTAGAGGAATGATTTTCTGTACGGTGTGGGAACCTTTCGTAAGGGTGCCGGTTTTATCGAAAATAATGGTCGATAATTTTCTGGTGGTTTCAAAAGCTGTGCGGTTTCTGATGAGTAAACCATTTGTCGCTGAAAGTGTAGTGGAAATGGCCACTACCAGAGGGATTGCCACTCCTAAAGCATGAGGGCAGGCCGTTACCATTACCGTTACCATCCGTTCCAGAGCAAAAGCCAAATCTCCCATGGTGATGTACCAGTAAGCGAAAGTTCCTACTCCCACCACAATTGCTACTATAGTAAGCCATTTGGCTACTTTATCCGCCAGATTCTGAGTGTTCGACTTTGCTGCCTGCGCATCCTGAACCAAATTAATGACCTTATTGAGGTACGAATCCTTTCCAACCCCTGTTGCTTTTATCTTTAAAGCCCCGTCTCCATTGATAGACCCTGCGATAACCTTTCCACCGGACTCTTTTCTTACAGGAACACTTTCTCCGGTCAGCATGCTTTCATTTAAATAGGAACTGCCCTCGACAATCAGACCGTCAGCGGCGACTTTTTCGCCCGGTCTTATGATTACTGTATCTCCGTTTTTCAGCTGTTCCAGTTTTATTTTAACCGGACTTCCGTTATGCTCGACGGTTACGTCATTTGGTAGCAATGCCACTAAGGATTGTAACGCTTTTGAAGCTGCCATCTGTGAACGCATTTCGAGCCAATGACCCAGAAGCATGATGACAATTAGGGTGGCGAGCTCCCAAAAGAAATCCATGCCCGGCAGCCCGAATACGACGGCAACGGAATAGACATAAGCTACGGTAATCGCCAAAGCAACGAGCGTCATCATCCCAATAGCTCCGGCTTTCACTTCGCCCAAAAACCCTTTGAAAAAAGGCATTCCACCGTAGAAATAAATAATACTTCCCAAAACCAACAGCACGTATTTATCGCCTTGAAAAGCTATGGTGAAACCAAGCCACTGCTGAATCATGTGGGAAAGCAGCAGCACCGGGACAGAAAGTACCAGTGTAATCCAGAATCTTTTTAGAAAATCCGGAGTATGATGACCTGCATGTTTGTCAAATCCCGCCGCTGAACTATCAGATTCTGAGTGATGATCATGATTCTGATGATGATGGCTGTGTTCGTCTTTTTCAGGTCGGGCGGTTCCTCCCAAGGGAATTAAGTTCATTCCGCAAAGTGGACATTTCCCCGGTTCGTCCTTCAATATCTGGGGATGCATGGGACAGGTGTATTTTTTCATAATTCAATTTTTTTGCGTTAAATTCTGCTATTTGAGATTACTTCCGGGTTTGAAGTTCCTTAATTTTCGCCCTCATGACGGCAATTTCTTCCTCCTGTGCTTTGATAATTTCCTCGCCCAACTTTCTCACTTCCGGATCGACCAGATTACTTTCTTCGACCATAAGAATAGCCCCTGCATGGTGTGGAATCATGGACTTTAGAAACTGGACATCTCCCACGGCTGTCTGCTGCCGAATCCCGGACCAAAACAGCACCATCATCAGCACTCCGAGGCCCATAAGAATTTTATTGAGTTTTTTGTTGGGATACATCTTCCCCATTATCAGCAGTTCGATGATTAACATAGAAGAAGCCATCAGGCCTGCCATCTATAACTGGTTTATGTTTGGAATTACGTTAGCCAGCTTGTCCACCATCGCATACATTAGTATAAACATTGAAATAAAGGAAATCAGAAGCATCCAAAATAACTTTTTGTATGCAGAGGCATGGCTTTATTGCGCGTGCTGGACAGACTCCTTGCCCGATTCCATTTCATGTTTGGAATGATTGCCTGTTGTTGAATCAGTATCCTTAAGCATGTTGTGGTCATGTTCTAAATTTTTCATCCTAGTAATTTTTTAGTGTGGGTTAATGGTATTAAAAAAATCTAACAGTTCTTTTTTTTCATCCGCTGATAATCTGGCGTTTCCGTGCATCATGCGGTATGATTTTAAAGGCATTTCGTCTTTCTCAATCTGCCTGATGATGCTTTTTATTTTTGCTTTTTTACGTCTTTTTGAATAGTTATTGAACTCATCAAAATTGAGTTCTTCTTTACCTTTTTTAATATGCCGGGCCATGAACCACGCGCCCGGCTGTAATACCGAATACCAGGGATAACGGGTATTATTTGAATGACAGTCATAGCAGGAAACTTTAAGGATTGCAGCCACGTTGGCGGGCACCTTTTCGGTTTTTTCAAAACTTTGACCTGGCGGAACGGTGGAGACATTGCGCTCCACCGGTATGACCTGAATGACTAAAACAATAGCCACCACTAGCACCGCCAGCCAGCCTATCATATTCAATTTTCTCATATTACATTGTACTCATATCGTGACCCGCCATCGGATCTGCCCCTTTTTTGAATATGTATTCACTGTTCAGCAGGTAGGCCCCGGAGACCACTACTTCGTCTCCCGCCTTAATTCCTGATGTGATTTCTATTCTGTCTTCATATTCGAGACCCGTTTCCACCATTCTGTTGACGAAGGTGTTCTTCGCGGTTTTCACCCACACCGTGGAAGATTTGCCATCCCTGATTACCGCATCCACAGGCATTGAAAGACCATCACGGGATTTGTTTTCCACCAGAACATATACCGGCATGCCGGGTTTCAGCAGGTTTCCTTTGTTGGGCACGGAAATGCGAACCAGATTTATCCTGCTGGAGGCGCTTATTTCAGGGTTTGTAAAATCAACCTTTCCATTAATCTTCAAATTATCCAGATCGGGAATATATACGGTGACCTTACTGTCTTTCTGAAGGAGTGACATTTGGGAAGAATACACCTGCGCCTCCGCCCACAGCGATGAAAGATCTGCCAGATTCACGATGGTGCCGCCTTCCGCAAGATAATCGCCTTCGGCAATGCTCAGATCGGTGATGTAACCAGCTGCATTGCTGAACACAGTAGTGGTTGGCGTGGCTTTTCCTGATCTTTCCAGCTGTTTGATCTGGCCTTCGGACATTCCCCATAAATAAAGCTTGTTTCGGGAACTTTGGAGCAACTGATCAAAATCAATGGAAGTATTACCGACGAACAGCTTGCGTCTTTCCAATGCCAGCAAATATTCCTGCTTTGCATTATTGAGTTCTTCACTGTAAATATCGACCAACGGCGCCCCCTTCGGAACAAAATCGCCAATGTTTTTATAATACAACCGTTCAACTCTGCCCATTACTCTGGAACTTACTGCCTGCATTTGGTACTGATTAAAATTGAGTGTTCCAGTCAGCGTAAGTTTGTCGGCCATAGACCCATCAGATAGCGCGACTGTTTTGATATTCCCAAGTTTTATCTGCTCATCATTCAGGATAATTTCATTGGGATCCGCATTCTTTTTCTTCTCCACCGGCACCAAATCCATGTGACAAATAGGACATTTTCCCGGTTTGTCAGATACCACCTGTGGGTGCATGGAACAGGTGTAGTAGGTATCGTGGCCGGCATGCGGATCTTCCTCCTTTTTACAGGAGTAAAGAAAAACCAGCAAGGCCAGCATTAAAATATTAAATTTCATCTTATCAATTTTTATCTGTTAATTTTTATGAAACTTTCGCTGTCCATCAGGTACTGTGCATTTTCGGCAACTCCATCTTCAGGAAGCAAACCACTGACGATCTGAATTTTATCGCCTACCACCGCGCCGGTAACAACTTTATGGGCAATAAAACCGCCTTCTACTTTTTTGAACGCGATTTTATCAATCCCTAAAGAAACCACCGCTGATTTCGGCAGCCAGTCTGCCATTCTGTTGTGGCTCATAATCTCCGCTTTAACCTGACTTCCGACAGGAATTTTTGCGGTGGAATTATCAAAATAGACGCGCGCCGTTACGGTTTTGCTGCCCTGCCTGAAAAAGGGTTCAATAAAACCGATGGTTCCTTTGAAGCGATTTTCAGGATTGGCTTCCGGGATGATCATGACTGACTGTCCTTTGCTGACCAGTGCAATGTCTTCAGAGAAAATATTGATCAGGGCCCAGGTTCTGTTGGGATTGTAAACACTGAAAATATTCTGTCCTTTCTGGAGATACATTCCCTCTTTTAGGGGTAGTTCAGCGGTGGCTGCCGTATTTGAAGCCATTGCGGGTGCAGATTGTGGTGATGACCCCATGCTTCCGGCCGATCCTGCCTGCTGAATGTGTCCGCTGTAATTGCTGAAAACCGGAACTGTGAGATCAGGTTTCCCTCGCTGGATGACTTTCTGTATCTGTGAAGCCGGCATTCCCAAAAGAAGGAGTTTCTGGCGTGAAGCATCGATCATTGTTTTGTTTGAGCGGTCATTTTTAATAACGAAGAGCAGGTTTTGCTGTGCGGTTAAAAGTTCCGGGCTGTATATATCTAAAATACGCTGCCCTTTCGACACTTTCTGGTATTTATACCGCACATAGAGTTTCTCGATACGGCCAGCAACGCGTGAGGAAATACTGCCAATCTGTCGAGTATCGTATTCTACCGTCCCTAAAGCATCAACCGTGGTGGGTATGTTTTCTCTTTTTACTTTTATTACGGGCTGTTCCGACACTACAAATTCATTGGTTGGTTTCAACAGATCGTCGAGTTTAATCCCCTTTTCCTTTTTTTCAGGGGCATCTTTCAGGACCAAATCCATCCCACATTTGGGACATTTGCCGGGTTTGTCTGAAATCACTTCCGGGTGCATCGGACAGGTATAAGTATGCATTGCAGCTTCTGCCGAGTGCTTATCTTCCCAGAACTTAACTTTGTCACACGCCGTCAAACCAAATAAAAGCATAGTGAATATTATAATTTTTCTCATCTTCTTTCAATTAAGCGGTCAATTTCAGTTTGCGTCTGCAGTGCTTTGGTAAGGATCTCGAAATATTCCAGTTGGGCCATATTCAGCTGTTCCCATGCGTCATATAACATGAAGAGTTCTTCCGTATTCTGCTCATAGCCCAACTGCATGGATTTGTAGTTGTTTTTTAAGGCCGGAATAATGGTGTCTTCATAGAGTTTCAGCTGATTTTTATTCAGATCCAGTTCATTGCGCATTCCGTAGGCCATTCCGCTGTATTCGTTCACCATCATTTCTTTCTGTGCCTGCAAGGCTTCTTCTTTCAGTTTCAGGCTTTCAATATTGGCTTTATTCATGCCTGAAGCCCAGGATACGAAAGGCAGTTTTGCCATCAGCATCAGAGAAAACTGCATGGGCTGGCCACCAAAACCAAACATGTTTTCGAACTTTACGCCAAATTCCGGCTTTAGATTCTGCTTTTCCAGATCCTGTTTGAGTTTGGCAATATTGATTTCCCGGTCGATGCCGCGGAGATCACTTCTGTTCTGATAAAAGAGATCCTGACCAAAAGTCTCGAGAGAGTAGTCATTCAGGTTGTATTCGGGCTCAATCTCCAGCGGTGCGAACGCGTCTCTTCCCATGAGGGCATTCAACCGGATGCGGTTGACGCGCAGGTCATTCTCATACATGAGCTGCATGTTTTTTGAACTTCCGAGGGCCGCTTTGGCTTTGTAATAGGCGGATATTTTGGAAAGTCCGTTTTTGTACCGGATTTCGGCGTTTCTAATCATAAAGTCCAGCATCTTTTCGTTTTCCTTAACGACCTTCAGCTTTTTATCCAGGACAATGGAACTGTAATACAGTTTTTTTGCATCCTGAAAGTTTTCATTGAGGGCGGCATAAAGTTTTTCCTTTTCTACAGCAGACATTGCCTTCATCAGATTTTCGTTGGCGTTGAGTTTCTTTCTGTTAGGAAACATCTGTTCCACCGAAACTGCTACTGAGCCCATGCCGAGCATATCGCCGTCGCGCTGCCAGAGTTTTGCATTATAGGGCGTCATGAAGAAACCTGCTCCTACGGTTGGAGGCATCCAGCTTCTTGCTCCTTTTGCGGCAGCATCCATTGACCGGATTTCGGCATTGTACATTTTTACCACCGGATGGTTGGCTGCGATACTGTCCATTACTGCGGGCAGGGACATTTGCTGAGCATCAATGGTAGTGTAAAGGAAGGCCAGTACTGCTGTTATTATTAATTTTTTCATTTTGTAATCATTTAAGGATTAATGGGCAGCGTCGAGGACGTCAATTTTCCCTAGTTTGTTCAGTTCCCATTCCTTCTGCATATAAAAGATAATTGGTGTTACCAAAAGGATGTGAATGGCCGAAGTGAAAACACCACCAACCATCGGCAATACGATTGGTTTCATCATATCACTTCCCACGCCGTGGCTCCACAGGATGGGTACAAGCCCGAAGAGGGTCACGCAAACCGTCATAATCTTTGGTCTTAATCTTTTGGCTGCACCATGAATGACATATTCACGAAGTTCTTCATTGGTGATGGTCTCCCTTGAGTTGCCATTTTTTGCAATAAGCTGAACCATGGCGTCGTTCAGGTAGATGACCATCACGATTCCGGTTTCCACCGCAAGTCCGAATAGGGCAATAAATCCTACTGCTACTGCTACGGAAAGGTTCACCCCCCAAATCGAAATCATAAAAACGCCCCCGATTAATGCAAAAGGAATACTGATGAGATTAAAAAAAGCTTCGCGGTAAGAATTGAATGCAAAATACATGGAGAGGAAAATCACGACCAATACCAGTGGCATAATCATTTTTAAGGTCTGCTCACCCCGAATCAGGTTTTCATACTGGCCGCTCCATTCCACGAAATAGCCTTTAGGCATTTTGGTGACCATGCTGTTGAGTTTTTTCTGTGCTTCTGCTACGGTACTGCCTAAATCCCGATCACGGACGTTGAACAGAACAGTTCCGCGTAACATGGCATTTTCAGAATTAATCATTGGTGGACCTTCTGTAAGGCGGATGTCCGCCACTGCACTCAGTGGGATGGAACCAAATTCCATGGTCTGCATAGGCAGTCTTCTCAGTGACTCCAGATTATTTCTGAAATCCTGGCCGTACCTGGCGTTTACCGAGAATCGCTGTCGGCCTTCGACGGTGGTGGTTAGTTTCATTCCGCCAAGGGCACTTTCTACGACTGCATTTACATCATCCACGCTTAGCCCGTATCTTCCTACTTCTTCGCGTTTCACTTGAATGTCCACATATTTTCCGCCGGTAATCGGTTCGACATACATGTCCTTGATCCCTTCAATTCCTGTGAGTTCCTTTTTAATCTTTTCTGAAAGGACGGCAATACTGTCCAGGTTCTGTCCGTATACTTTTACGCCCACATCCGTTCTGATCCCGGTTGAAAGCATATTGATTCGGTTGGAAATCGGCATGGTCCAGCCATTGGTTACGCCTGGAATCTGCAGTTTGGCATTCAGCTCATTGATGAGATCATCTTTTGTTTTGCCCTCGCGCCATTCGCTTTGCGGTTTCAACAAAATAATGGTTTCAATCATGGAGATGGGTGAATTATCTGTCGCCGTGTTGGCTCTTCCGGCTTTTCCGAGGACATGATCCACTTCCGGAATTCCCTTAATGATTTTATCCTGTACCTGCAGTAATCTTTTGGCTTCAGAGTTTGAAATATCGGGAAGGGTAACCGGCATAAAGAGCAGGGATCCTTCATCCAAAGGCGGCATAAACTCACGTCCAAGGTTCATTATCATTGGAATACTGATGAGCAGTGCCAAAATATTAATTCCCAGCGTGGTTTTTTTCCATTTCATGCACCATCTTATCAGCGGTTCGTAAATCCGTTCCAAGCCTCTGTTTATTGGGTTTTTATTATCGTCCTTAAATTTTCCCTTCATGAAAAAGGAGATGAGCACCGGGGCAAGGGTAAGCACCAGGATTGCATCAACAATCAGGATGAATGTTTTAGTGTATGCCAGCGGATGAAAAAGTTTACCTTCCTGACCGGTCAACATAAATACCGGGAGAAAAGAAACCACGATGATTACCGTAGAAAAAAATACGCCTCTGGATACCTGTAAGGATGATTTTTCGATAATCTTCAACCGAATGTCTTCGGGAATTTTAACGTAACTGTCTTTCTCCTTCTCTTTTTTTCTGAATATATTTTTAAACCAGTTGGTCTTCATTGTTAGGGGGTTTTATTTTGTTGATGGTTCTGCCAATCGGAGAGATTTTTATATGCATTTTCAGACATGATAATTCCGTTATCTACAATCACCCCAATTGCCAGCGCAATTCCTGTAAGGGACATGATATTGGAGGAAAGTCCAAACGCATTGAGCAGAATAAAACTGATGGCAATGGTGACTGGAATCTGAATGATGATGCTCAATGCACTTCGCCAGTGGAATAGGAACAGAATAACAATGATTGCCACCACGATAATTTCTTCAATCAGCTTGGTTTTAATATTGTCTATTGCCCCTTCAATCAGCGTACTGCGGTCGTACGATGTCTTGAAGGTGACGCCTTCAGGGAGTCCTTTTTCAACGTCCTTCATTTTCTCTTTCACATCGTTGATGACCTTATCCGCATTTTCGCCATACCGTGCCACCACGATACCACCCACGACTTCACCTTCACCGTCCGCATCAAAAATACCCAGCCGAAGATCTCCACCCATTTGTACCGAGCCAATATCTTTCACCCGCACGGGAATACCGTTGTAATTTCCCACCGCGATTTCTTCGATATCGGCTACATTCTTAATGTAACCAAGTCCACGGATGACGTAGGCCATATCGGCCATCTCAAATTTCCGTCCCCCTACATCGTTGTTGTTAGCCTTTACCTTATTCATCACCTCCATGAGGGAGACGTTGTAATACTGCAATTTTACAGGATCTACGATAAGCTGGTACTGTTTTTCGAAGCCGCCAAAGGATGCCACTTCCGCGACACCGGGAACCGTCTGCAAGGCAAATTTCACGTACCAGTCCTGGAGTGCGCGCTGGTCTCCCAAATCCATTTTGGGTGCATCAAAATGGTACCAGAAAACGTGACCAACACCGGTGCCATCCGGTCCGAGCGTAGGGGTGACATCTTGTGGGAGTAAACGCTGCGCATAATTGAGCCGTTCCATTACGCGGGTTCTGGCCCAATAAATATCCACATTATCTTCGAAAATAACATATACGAAGCTCATCCCAAACATGGAAGAGGCGCGGATGTTCTTAATTTTCGGAATTCCCTGAAGGTTGCTGACCAGAGGAAAAGTCACCTGATCTTCAATAATCTGGGGACTTCTGCCCATCCACTCGGTAAAAACGATGACCTGGTTCTCACTCAGATCCGGAATGGCATCGATGGGATTGTCCCTTACCGCAAAAATACCCCAGATAAAAAGGCCGATTGCAATCAGCAAAACGAAATACCTGTTGCGGAGGGAGAGTTTGATTAAATTTTGAATCATGATTTAGAATCTATTTACTTAATTTCTTCCTGAACCTCACCACATGAAGCCATTTTTTTGCCGTAATAAGGGTTCTTGATCTCGCGTGAATCGCTGAGCCAGAAGGCCCCTTTGTTGTCATTATACATCGGGCAGAATATTTTGTACACCGTTTTTGATGTTCCGAAGTCTTTCAGCAGGTCGTAAAAATCTTCACTCATTAAATCCAGATGTTCGCGCTGATGATCAATGTTTCCGGCATTATCCGCAATATGCTGTGCGTGTTCCTTAATGCTTGATTCCAGTTCTGCATATTCTTTTTTCTGTTCAGCGGAAAATCCCTTTTTGTTTATTTTAGGCAATGCTTCCAGAATTCCTTTGGCTGTATTAACTGCTTCTTTATCATCATCACCTGAGAGTGCAAATGTAAGGTGGGTGTAATGGGAATAGAGTTCTGTAAGATTTGCGGAAGTTTTTTTTGCGTCAATCACGGTTACCTTTTCATCCATAGGCATATCGCCCATTGCTGAATTGTCAGACATCATGCTCATATCGTGCTGCATGGATGTTTCAGTAGTGCTTTTCTGTTCTTTGTTTTCTTTACAAGAAGTGAGTGCCAATGTTCCGATTGCCAAAAGGCTGAATACTAGTATTTTCATTATTTTATAAGTTTAAAGGTTATTTATTATTTATTAAAAAAGGCTTCGTAGTTTGCTTTGTTTTCGAAGTACACGACATTGTCGTTTTTATCGGATATCGCTATAATTGCGGTTGCTTTATCGATGAGTTGATGAGAAATCGGATCGTATGCCATTCGTGCATTTTCTTCCTGCGGGATTCTCAGTTTGCAGTTTTCGCAGCAGCCGTAATACGTTTTACCTTCGTGCTGTACTTCGAGTTGTTTTTTACCCATATAGGCGTTATTTACCATACATACCTGATCGTGCGGAACAATGTCGCCTGTGGTGAACTTTGCGACCGAGATTTGGGTGTTTTCAGCTTTTGAATTGTTGCAGGAAACGAGAAATACCGATGCAAAAGCCAGTATTCCCAAAAGAATATTTTTCATTAAATTTTAGATTACAGGTTAATTTTAAGTTTCCTTGTTAAGAAACTGCTTACGAACATTCAGATCTTCAAAAGCGTCCTCGCTCCAAAAGGAAAATCTTTTGTGAAAGATTTACTTTTAAAGGAAAAGTTGAAGTTCAAAGGAATATACAGCGCTGATAAGTCATCAGGGATAAAGTGTTAAAAACTCTTCACGACCGGACATAACTCGGGCTGTAAGAAAGAAGTATTACCCTATTTTGGGCGGTAACCAAACGGTATGGAATTCACAGGAGTAATGAGGATTCTGATAATAGAAATTGGAATTGTTGCTATAGTAGCCGGAGGCTTCAGTTTTGGAATCCTCTAAGAAATTACTGTAGGCTAAAAGGGTGTATTGAGCAGAACTGCAAAGGTTGCCGCTGCAGTTTCCTGAGCACCCTTCCGTTTGACAATTATGCGATTTTGGATGACAGCACTCGTCTTTGCAATAGCCGCTATCGCAAGACGGATGAAATTTCGCGAATGACTGTTTGATGAAAGTTTCAGCATGCGCCCGGTTTTTAAAAAGCTGCTTCTCCTTTTTGCTGCAAGCTAAAGATATCCCCGGCGCCAGAAATAACGCGAGTGTAAAGGAAAGGAATAGTATTTTTAAATTACCGTGCATTATAAAGTAAAACAGTACAAATGTAGGAAATATTTTTGAAGTTTCAATACTGTCCTAAAAAAAAAATTATTAAAAATAGAAACAGCCTAAATACCTATTTTACATTTAGCTTTACATTTAATTTCAAAAAAGAACCCCTTGATAATAGTTTTTGGGGGTTTCAGGCGGTTGCTCAAATGGTTTGTCGAGCCAAAATTGAAGATTAATTTTAACAAAAATATTCAATCGGATAAAAGCTACCAGATTTGATAATTGCCAATTATATTTAGCGATGGATTTCAGGTATTTCAGAATGAGAATAGTGATAAGTGCCGTCCAGATTTGGATTTTCACTGCATTTTCAGAAGTTCCAATGAAGGTTTTGATGTGAAGCAACTGCTTGATATCTCTAAAAAAGATCTCAATTTGCCATCTTTGCTTGTATAATTCTGCTATGGTAGAAGCAGCCCAAGAGAAATTATTGGAAATCATTTCAATGGTTTGCTTGTTTTCATTATCCCAAATAGCCACTCTTCTTAATTTTTTTGGATATTTTTCTTTGGATAAAGGATTTGAGAGTACTATTTCTTCGTCTTTTAGGATGCTTTGAGCTCCTTTTGGTGGAAGTTCTCGTTCCTGTAAAGTTTCAAATTTCAGATTTTCTTTATGTCTTATTACGAAGAAAACACCTTTGCTGTCCCAAATAGAGAGCATTGGAAAATCGTTATAGAATCGGTCTGCAACAATGACTGCTCCCTTTTCCAAAGGAATGTTTTCCGCTCCCTTGTTATCAGCAACACTTCCTTTGGTAATATTCACATAAACAGGAAGTTTCCCGTCATATTCAAGTAAGGTATGCATTTTCACGGCTCCTTTTTTAGTTCGATATGTTGCCCAATCGAACAAAGACAGGCATAGAGAAATAAGGGTAGAATCTAATAAATAGACAGGAACTTTTATTTTGAGTTTTATCCGTCTATCTTTCGTGTGCTGTCCTAATTGTTCTAATAGTTTGAAATACACGTCTTTAAACAAATCTGCATCTCGTTTTCCATTCTGGTAGCTAATAGAAGATTTGGAAGGTGCTGTTTTTATCCCTAAATGATTCAGGTTTCCTGTGGCACTGCGAAGTCCGTTGGAAATGTCCCGAACCGAAGTGCTTTTGGCAAAATGACAGAAAAGCATAGAAACTAAGTGGTTACAACTATCAAATCCTTTATTTCGGTAATCGGTTTTCTTCTCAATTACTATTTTTTTGAAAATTCCTTGGTCTATTTTTGAAATGATTTGGGAAAATAATGTTAATTTTGAATCCATAAGAAGGTTTTTTTGTTGTGCAACCTCAAAGATACTTTGAGTTACTTTAATTCCTTCTTATTTTTTTATTTAGGACGATATTGAAAAAATTACAGTTTCCCATAATTTTATTTCATTCCTTTTATTATATTTGTAATGAACTAATAATCATAAAACTAATATGGAAATATTCCCTACGCCCTCTTCTTAATTTTCTTGAATATAGCCAAATCTGTCAATGTTATGCCCTTGGTTTAATTTCCTTGCGCTAATAAAATGATGATGTGGTTAAATTAATCCTACCCAAAAAACCAATAGTTTCTAGCCAATACGAACTCTACCTAACAAGTGAAAAACAATTATTAGAAGAGTTAAATAAAGAGTTGGAGAGTTTTGAAGGGAAGGGAGGATGAACAATAAATGCTCTGTTTGTCAAACAAAACCAATAAAAATTTAATAATTAAAAAAATATAAATAGATGTCGATATTCTTTTACAAAGACAAAGGGAATATTCTTCAATTAAAAAATAATATGGAGCGGAGAATTTTTGGAACTGTTTTGACCTAGATTAAAGCGTTTTTTATTGCAAAAGTATGATTATGCATCTATAAAATGAAAATGTAGGTATCATTACAATATTTAGAAATGATTAAACGACATATTAAAATTTAATGATGTGATTTTTGCTAGATGAGTGTCAAAATACTTAAAATTTCAATGTTTTTGCTTGTGAATTTTTAGATCATTTGATTATTTCAATAAGATTTGGAAACATTTAGACGTAAAAAGACAAGTTATATTCTTTGACATTCACTATTCTAAAAAATCACAAAACAATTTCATATAAAAAAATCCCACGGAGTACGCAGGATTAAAGATTTTCTTCGGCTTTTAGCCTTATTGTGAATTGCTTATTGCAAATATAAATACAATTTTTTAATTACGATTACGGAAATCCGTATTGTAGAGTTTTTTTTTATTTTTTATTTTTATACAATCTCTAAAAACTAATTAGTTACGGGTAAAATATTAGGAATCGATTTAGGTAGTAATAGTACTGGATGGGCAATTAGAAATACAGACTTAGAAGGTAATCAGATAGAGGGTTTTGGAGTGATTATTTTTGAAAAAGGAGTAGCCTCTGAAAAAGGTAATGAATACCCGAAAGTTCAAAAAAGAACAGAGAGTAGAGGTAAAAGGAGAAATTATCAAGCAGAAAAGTATAGGAAGTTTGGAATTTTACAATTCCTAATTGAAAAAAATATGTGTCCTTTATCTATTGAGGACTTTAATAATTGGAAAACATACAGAAAGGGAAAGAAAAGAGAATACCCACAATCTGAAAAATTCTTGAATTGGATACGATTTGACTTTGATGGTGACGGCAAGCCAGACTTTCATTTGTTTGGAAAGGATAAAGATGAGAGTTATTATGTTTTTAGAACTTTTGCTTCCAATCCAGATTATAAAAATGTATTTTATGAAAATCCTCAGATTTTAGGAAGAGTTTTCTACCAATTGGTTCAAAGAAGAGGTTTCAAAGGAAGAGATGAAGAAGAAGCTAAAACAATGCTAACAGAGGGGAAACCTTCGGTAGAAAAAATTTACGCATCAACTAATAACGAGGATGATTTATTGCAAAATATAGCTTCCTTAAACCAATACAGTGAACATCCATTGGCACAAGCAGTAGTCAATTATGCCAAAACAAAATCTATTTCATTAATTGAAGTCAAAGATTTTGAAAATGTTACAGGAAAAGGAGTTACGGGAACGGTTACCAATAGAAAAGTAGCATTAGGCAATAAAAAACTAATGGAACAGGTTAAGGCAACTATTTCTGACGATTTAGAAAACAAAATTATTGCAGAACAAAAACTTGGTAAAACGGTTTCTTACATTGCTGTTGATGGTGCTACAGTTGGTTTTGTTTCAATTACCGATGCGATAAAAACTTCAAGTGCAGCAGCGATAAAAGAACTAATGCTCCAAGGTGTAGAAGTAATTATGCTTACTGGCGATAATGTTAATACAGCCAAAGCAGTAGCGGATGAATTAGGTTTGTCTTCCTATAAAGCAGGATGCTTACCCGAAGACAAACTCAACGAAATTAAACGTTTACAAGCAGAAGGGAAAATTGTAGCTATGGCTGGTGATGGTATAAATGATGCTCCGGCATTAGCACAAGCCAATATCGGAATAGCTATGGGAACTGGAACCGACGTAGCCATAGAAAGTGCCAAAATAACTTTAGTAAAAGGCGATTTATTAGGTATCGTTAAAGCAAAAAATTTGAGCCATGCTGTTATGAAAAACATCAAGCAAAACTTATTCTTTGCCTTTTTCTATAATGTGCTTGGTGTTCCAATTGCAGCAGGTATTTTATATCCATTTTTCGGAATTTTATTATCACCAATGATTGCAGCTTTAGCAATGTCTATGAGTTCTGTATCGGTAATCGTAAATGCATTGCGATTACGCAGCTTTAAACTTTAAATGAATTATTCAATAAACAAAATGGAAAAGAATAATCATGACTTACGATTCAAAACAAATGTTAACTGTGGTGGATGTGTAGCATCTGTAAAACCGCATTTAGATAATGCTGATGGCATTTGTCATTGGGATGTGGACACAACAAATAAAGACAAAGTACTGACCGTAAAATCAACAGGAATTACAGAGGAACAAGTTATCGAAACGATACAAAAAACAGGTTTTAAAATAGAGCATCTGACTATAAAATAACTTTCTATTTGGGATGCCTTTTTAATTATTTTCATTTGAATATTTGAAGGTGGTAATTAAATAGGTATTCCTTTCAAGGGAACGGAAATCGCTAAAAAACTTATACAGTGCAGTGTATATTTTAGATTGAAGATTTATGAAAGTGCAAATTATAGCAATTAAAAGAAATAATTTCTTAATTTTGTAGGGTTGAAAAATTTGAGTAAACATATCAGCTTTGTCATTTTACTATGTTTGGGCTTTTTCCTAATGCCAAGCATAAGCTATGCTTGTGCAAAAAAAGTAGCAAAGACCGAGCAGGCTTCCTGCTCAAAAGAGCAATCCGAAAGATCAGAACATAAAAGCAGTTGCAAGGACAAGTCCTGTAAAAAATGCAAGGATGGTCACGACTGCGATGGCAATTGCAAGCACAGTTCTTGTGGATGTAGCACTTCTTCATCTTCTCTAAGCATACCGATACCAACTGATTTAAAAGTAACAACCCCTTTTGCCGAAACTAAAAAGCAAAAATTTGGTTTCAAACAAGCCTATTGTTCTTCAGGCTACTATTCTATTTGGCAACCGCCTAAAATAAGCTAAAACGATGGCTTAACAGCCATAGTTATGTCTTGTCGAAAGCTATTAAGTTTTCGCACAATCTTTGTATATCTTATTAAATTAAAAATTTTCAAAATGAAATCATTATCAAAAATAGTGATGGTAATCGCCGTATTACTATCATCAGTAAACAGTTTCGCACAAATCAAAAATGAAAAAACAGAAACCGTAAAAATATATGGCAACTGCGAAATGTGTAAAAAAACCATCGAAAAAGCAGGCAATTTAAAAAATGTAGCCACCGTAAATTGGAATAAAGATACCAAGATGGCTACACTCAACTATGATGGTAAAAAAACAAATCAGGATGAAATACTGAAACGTATTGCTTTGGCAGGTTATGACAGTGAGAAATTTTTGGCTCCGGATGATGTATATGCAAAATTATCCGACTGTTGCCAGTATAAAAGGGAACTAAAACCAGTTGCAAAAACCAAAGATGCAGGTATGGATATGAAAAATGAACACGCCAACCATAACCAAAGCGATATGGCTCAAAAAAACACCACTGAAACGCAAAATGTACCGCAATTAAAAGCCGTTTTCGATAACTACTTTTCGGTTAAAGATGCATTAGTAAAAACTGATGCAGGTATCTCATCTGCAAAAGCCGCTGAATTGGTAAAAGCTATTAAAGCAGTAGAAATGACAAAACTTTCTACTGAAGAACATACTGTTTGGATGAAAGTAATGAAAGACTTAACGGCAAATGCTGAAAAGATTGCTACTTCCAAAGATGTTGCCAAACAAAGAGAAACTTTCGTTTTGCTTTCTAAGAATATGTATGAATTAACTAAGGTATCAAAACAAGAAGCACCTGTTTATTATCTGCATTGCCCTATGTACAATAATGGGAAAGGTGCAAACTGGTTAAGTAAGGAAGAAGTGGTTAAAAACCCATATTACGGTTCTAAAATGCTTACCTGCGGTAGTGTGCAGGAAACTATTAAATAACAAATAAAAAACAATTGTTATGGAAAGTATGAAAAACCAACACGGAATACAACATACCCAAAAGAGTGAAGAAAATAATCCCAATCATTCTTTAGCAATGTACAAACGTTTTGCTCTAATGGCTGTTGCAATGTTTGTAGCTATGTATTTTATTATGTATGCTATGATTGACGGTTTGCAGAACCTTATCCCCAACATCAATAATTTATATATGACCCTACTAATGGTTTCGGCAATGTTGATCATTGAAATATGGATAATGAAAGGAATGTATCAAAACAAAAAAATCAATTGGGCAATCATAACAGTTTCCCTAGCGATTGGCATCTTTTCTTGGTTCGGTATTAGGGAGCAATTATTTGTGGGAGATAAGGAGTTTGTAAAAGGTATGATACCGCATCACGCAGCAGCAGTGCTGATGTCTGAAAAAGCAAAGCTAACCGACCCCGAGCTGATGGAGTTGCAAAAAAACATACTCGAAACACAGGCAAAAGAAATCGAACTTATGAAGCGTAAGCTGAAAGAATTTGAAAACAAATAAATAAGATAAATTCCTTTAATAATATTAGAAATAAATAAAATGAAAAATATAATTTTCTCAATCATTACATTAGTAGCAATTGCAGTTGTAACAATTTCCTGCAATCAATCTTCAAATAAAAATAACAACCAGCAAACTAATGATAGCACAGCCATAACTGAAACCCAAGATTTGTCAGCAGCAACACAAAATGATACAACAGCTGCCGTTACTTCAAGAGATACACTATCTCAAAAGGTGGAAAAATCCGCTGTAAAAGAGCAGGCACAAAACTTCTCTATTGAACCAATTGTAAAAGATTATCTGGTTTTAAAAAATGCACTCGTTGCAGATAATGACAAAGCAGCTGCTAATGCAGGAAAACAACTTTTTGCTACTTTAAGCAAGGTGGATATGAAAACCATAGCTGCAAACAAGCATAAGGAGTTTATGGATATTTTCGAAAATGCTAAGGAAAATGCAGAACACATTGGCGATAATGCAGGCAAAATAGACCATCAAAGAGAACATTTAGCATCATTAAGTAAAGATGTTTCCGATCTTATAGTATTATTTGGAACTACACAAAAATTATATCAAGACCATTGTCCAATGTATAACGATGGTAAAGGTGCTGTTTGGATTAGCGAAGCTAAAGCTATCAAAAACCCATACTATGGTGGTAAGATGCTTACCTGTGGCTCTGTAAAAAAAGAGTTCTAAAATGAAGAAAGTATTAAAGATAATATTGGCAATAGTGCTGTTTATTTTTATTGGAATACAATTTTATCAGCCTGCCCTTAATGTAGATAAAGGGCAGGTTTACACAACCGATTTTACCCAAGCCTATAAAATGCCTGTTCAAGTAAAAGCGATGTTTCAAACCTCTTGCTACGATTGTCATAGTAACAATACTAATTATGTTTGGTACGACTATGTGCAACCTATGAGAGCATTAGTAGAAAATCACATCAAAAACGCAAAAGAGGATTTGAATTTCAACGAATGGGATACATACTCAAATAGGAAGCAGGAAAGATTATTAAACTCAATTAAAGAACAAATCGAAACTAAACAAATGCCCTTATCATCATATACAATGATGCATAAAAATACAAAACTGAATGATGAGCAAATCAAAGTATTAACCAATTGGTTAAAAGAGCAGGAGTAAGTTTCAAGAAAAAAAATATCAAAATGAATATACCTAAAAATATTACGATCAGGTTGCTGCAAGCAGTTTTTATACTGTTATGTTCGCAATCTCTCTTTGCACAAAAAGTAGTTCGTTACGAGTTGTATGTAAAAGATACGCTTGTCAACTACGCAGGCAAAGAAAAAAGAGCCATTTCCGTAAATGGTCAAATACCAATGCCAACGCTTACATTCACAGAAGGTGATACAGCCGAAATTGTTGTACATAACCAATTAAAAGAAAGTACCTCATTGCATTGGCACGGAGTGTTCCTGCCCAACAAAGAAGATGGTGTGCCCTGGCTTACACAAAAACCTATTAAGGCAGGCACAACGTATACCTATCGTTTCCCAATTATCCAACACGGAACGCATTGGTATCACTCACATTCTGGTTTGCAGGAGCAAATTGGGATGTATGGTAGTTTTATAATGAAGAAAAAGGATGATGATAAAACCTTTAGAAAAGGAATTGACGATTTGCCGACTGTACCCATCATTTTAAGCGAGTGGACAAATCTTAACCCCGACAACATTAACAGGATGCTGCATAATGCCAACGATTGGGCAGCTATTAAAAAAAATGCAACACAGTCTTACGCAGAAGCCATTAGAGAAGGATATTTTAAAACAAAAATAAAGAACGAATGGAAACGTATGCTGGCAATGGATGTAAGCGATGTTTATTACGATAAAATTTTAATCAACGGAAAGTATACTACCGATTTAAAAACTGTTGACGGCAAAACGCTAAAAGCAGGCGATAAAGTACGATTGCGAATATCAAACGGTGGAGCTTCATCCTATTTTTGGTTGCGGTATGCAGGCGGTAAAATTACAGTAGTAGCCAATGATGGTAATGATGTAGAGCCAGTAGAAGTAGATAGATTATTCATTGCGGTTTCCGAAACTTATGATATTGTAGTAACAATTCCTGACGATGGAGTTGCCTACGAGTTTTTAGCCACAACTGAAGACAGAACACAATCGGCAAGCTATTTTGTAGGCAATGGTATCAAACAGTTAATATCGCCACTCCCAAGATTGAAATATTTTGAGGGGATGAAGATGATGAACGATATGATGAAGATGAATGGAGATTTGGACGATATGGGAATGAAAATGAGCCTGAACCAAATGGATATGAACGTGGTAATGTATCCTGAAATTACTGGAGAGGCAAAACCAAAAGAAGACCATAGTCAACACAATATGAATATGGAAAATGATCCCAACCGTTACAATGCAAATGCTTTGGGAGAAATCAAAACGCTGAATTATGCAATGCTACAATCTCCTTCCAATACGGAACTTCCTAAAGATGCGCCAGTAAAAGAATTGAAATTTACCCTTACCGGAAATATGAACCGTTATGTGTGGAGTATGGATAATAAAATACTTTCAGAAGTTGATAAAATACCTGTAAAAAAAGGAGAAATTCTACGAATTACCATTCATAATAACTCAATGATGCGCCACCCGATGCACTTGCATGGTTTTGATTTCAGGGTAATCAACGGTAAAGGCGAAAAATCACCACTAAAAAATGTTATAGATATAATGCCAATGGAAACTGATACCATTGAGTTTTTAGCAAACGAAGAAGGAGATTGGTTTTTCCACTGTCATATCCTTTATCATATGATGTCGGGAATGAACAGGGTTTTTGCAGTGGATGATTATCAAAATCCGAATTTACCCAACAAAAAACAAGCCTATAACAAGTTGCAGAGAGAAAGCAATATGCCGCACTTTATGGCGCAGAATGATTTTGCAACTAATGGTAATGATGGTGATGCAATGCTCCAGAACTCAAGATGGTCTTTAGGTACAGAATGGCGTTTGGGCTACAATGATATGCACGGTTATGAAGTAGAAACTCATTTAGGACGATATATTGGTAAAATGCAATGGTTTATGCCATTCATCGGTTTTGACTGGAGGTATCGTAAAATGGGAATGGACGAACACGAAACAAATTTGTTTGGGCAAAAAAATAAGAAGGATACACGTAGAGCCTTTAGTTTAGGTTTTATGTACACATTACCAATGTTAGTCAATTTTCAGGCAGAGGTATATCACGATGGCATTGTTAGGTTGTCATTAATGCGTGAAGACATTCCTATTTCTAAAAGATTAAGAGCAGGATTTTTGGTCAATACTGATATGGAATATATTGCAGATCTAAAGTACATCATTAACAAAAATATGGGCATCCGTACACATTACGATAGCGATATGGGTTTTGGAGTGGGGCTCGTAATGAATTATTAGTAAACAGTGTATATATAATACGAATTAAGGGTTAAAACTATCAATTAATTTGCGGTTTGTTACAAAAAATTAAACATTGCAAAACCATAACTATTAAAATCCAACCCTTAATTTGTATTAATAAGAAATTATATTGTAGATTAAATATAAATAGCAGAACCCTTAGTTTGAACACCCTTTTAACATAGCTCTCAATTTAGAATAAATCATAATAGAAATTAATCATTATGAAAAATGAAGAAAATATTTTACAACAAAGAAATATTAAACCCACAGCAATGCGTTTGTTGGTAGTAGAAAAATTGTTGAAACAGCAATATGCCATCAGTCATAAGGAATTAGCAGAACAGTTTGAAAATGCAGATAATGTTACGCTATTCAGAACGCTGAAAACTTTTTTAGAGCACAAACTTATCCATACTATTGATGATGGAAGCGGAGTGATAAAATACGCACTTTGCCAATCAGGATGTAATTGCGATTTATCGGAACTGCACACTCATTTTTATTGCACCGAATGTAAACATACTTTTTGCCTTAACGAAACAGAAATTCCAAACATTAAAGTCCCTCAAAACTTTAAATTATATGGAGCTAATTTAGTTCTTAAGGGGAAATGCGACAAATGTAACAAATAGACTTTTTCAACTTTGCAATTCGTTTGCACTAAAATATTTTTTATATTTGCAGTCTGATGAAAATATTTGTAATCCTATTCAGTATCTATTTTTTGGCATTATCCGTAATGCCCTGTACTGATGCGTGCGATATAAATATAAGCAATTCTTCAAAATCAGAATTTACTAAAATCTCCAACGACCAAACGAACTGCAAAGATGTGTGCAGCCCTTTTTGTTCTTGCGCCTGTTGCCATACCGTTGTAAATTTTACGTTTCAAACGTTCAAAATAAGCGAGACAAAGCCGAGTTTCGGCAAACAGCAAAAACTCCCACTTTGGGCTTTCACTTTCATTTCCAATTACCACGGAAACATTTGGCAACCGCCAAAGATTAATGCTTAATATTTTTTAGCAAATGCATTTATAGGTGGGGCGTTTGGCATTTCCTCCACTAATAAAGAAGCGTACTATCTAAGTCGTGCATTTAGCTGTTCTTTTTGCAATATACAGAAAGAACTTATATCCACTATTATTAATCATTAATCAAATGAATTGTGTTAGACAGTATCATAAAATTCAGTATTAAAAACAAGCTCGTCATTGGGATAATGACCTTGTTGCTCATTATTTGGGGAGTGTGGAGCGCCACAAAATTACCCATTGATGCCGTACCCGATATTACTAATAATCAGGTACAAATAATTACGGTTTGTCCCACATTGGCGGGACAAGAAGTAGAACAATTAGTAACTTTTCCTATTGAGCAAAGTATTGCAAATATTCCAGATTTAGAGGAAACACGGAGTATTTCGAGGTTTGGTTTGTCGGTAATTACAGTTGTGTTTAAAGACAAAGTAGATATTTATTTTGCCCGACAGCTTATTAATGAAAAACTAAAAGAAGCCGAAGAAAATATACCTAAGGGTATTGGTACACCGGAACTTGCTCCCGTGAGTACAGGCTTAGGTGAAGTATACCAATACATTATCCATCCTAAGAAGGGTAGCGAGAATAAATACAATGCTAAAGAACTACGAACAATGCAAGATTGGATTGTTGCACGTCAGCTTTTCGGCACACCCGGCATTGCAGAAGTTAACAGTTTTGGTGGCGAGCTGAAACAGTATGAAGTAGCTGTAAATCCTAACCGCTTAAAAGCAATGGGTGTTAGTGTTACCGATATTTTCACAGCATTAGAAAAAAATAACCAAAATACAGGCGGTGCATACATTGATAAGAAACCGAATGCCTATTTCATCCGAGGTATCGGTTTGGTTACTTCATTAGATGATGTAAAAAATATTAGTGTAAAGAACGAAACCGGAAGTGTACCCATTTTTATAAAAGATGTGGCAGATGTCCGTTTTGGTAATGCAGTACGCTACGGAGCAATGACCTACAATGGAGAGGTAGATGCAGTAGGTGGCGTAGTGATGATGCTGAAAGGCGAAAACGCCAACAATGTGGTAGAAAAAATAAAAGAGAAACTACCCACCATACAAAAATCTTTGCCCGAAGATGTTGTGATAGAACCTTATTTAGACCGTACAGATTTGGTAGACAGGGCAATGAATACTGTTAAGAAAAACCTTATTGAAGGAGCTTTGATTGTCATCTTCGTATTGGTTCTTTTCTTAGGAAATTTCAGAGCCGGATTGATTGTAGCTTCTGCTATTCCTTTGGCGATGTTGTTTGCTTTGGCTTTAATGAACATTTTTGGGGTAAGTGCTAACTTAATGAGTTTGGGAGCGATAGATTTTGGATTAATTGTAGATGGGGCGGTAATTATTGTAGAAGCCACGTTGCATCATTTGGGTTTAAGGAAATCCACGCAAAGGCTTACTCAGCAGGAAATGGATAATGAAGTATTTACATCCGCTTCTAAAATCCGTAGCAGTGCAGCATTTGGCGAAATCATTATCTTGATTGTTTACATTCCTATTTTAACGTTGGTAGGTGTAGAAGGGAAAATGTTCCGTCCGATGGCGCAAACAGTAGGTTTTGCAATATTTGGCGCATTGATTTTATCCCTCACTTATATCCCGATGATGTGTGCTTTGTTTTTGTCTAAAAAGCCAATGCATAAAGAAAACATTTCAGATAAAATGATGAATTGGTTGCAAAAAATGTATCAACCATTATTAGAAAAAGCCATTAAAATAAAATATTGGTTAGTGGGAATTACCGTTGCCATATTTGCCTTTACATTATCTTTATTTGGCAGAATGGGTGGCGAATTTATACCACAATTGCAGGAAGGCGATTTTGCCTTTCACTGCATTTTGCCACAAGGAAGTTCATTAAGCCAAAGTATCGAAACATCAATGCAAGCTTCAAGAATTATCAAGCAATTTGATGAAGTAAAAATGGTTGTAGGTAAAACCGGAGCAGCAGAAGTACCAACCGACCCAATGCCGCCCGAAGCAACCGATATGATGATTTTGCTGAAACCTCAAAGCGAATGGAAAAGTGGCAGAAGTTATGATGAATTGGCAGATGCTATCAATGAAAAATTAGAAGCAATACCTGGTGTATTTTTCGAAAAGAACCAGCCAATACAAATGCGTTTCAATGAGTTGATGACAGGTATTAGGCAAGATGTTGCAGTAAAAATATTTGGAGAAAATTTAGATACGCTTGCCTTGAATGCTGATAAGGTTAGTAAGGTTATACAAACAGTAGAAGGCGCTACATCTCCACAAGTAGAACGTGTGAGTGGCTTACCGCAAATAAATGTGGAATATGACCGTACTCGCTTAGCCAATTACGGAATAACAGTGGAAGATGTGAACAACGTGGTAAGCACTGCGTTTGCAGGTAAAAGTGCAGGAGTAGTTTTTGAAAACGAAAGAAGGTTTGATTTGGTCGTACGTTTAGACAGTACATATCGTAGTAGTATAGAAGATGTAAATAATCTGATGATACCCACTTCAACAGGTAATCAAATACCATTATCACAAGTAGCAAATATTGATTATAAGTTAGGTCCGGCACAAATAAGCCGTGAAGCTGGAAAACGTAGAATTGTAATCGGATTCAACGTTGCAGATAGGGATGTACAAAGTGTGGTAGAAGAAATTCAACAAAAATTAAATACACAGGTAAAATTACCACCGGGGTACTATTTCACGTATGGCGGTCAATTTGAAAACTTGCAGGAAGCCAGTAACCGATTAATGATAGCCGTTCCTATTTCCTTGTTATTAATTTTTGTGTTGCTCTATTTCACGTTCCGTTCCTTTAAGCAAGCAGGTTTAATATTTACCGCAATTCCGATGAGCGCCATTGGTGGCGTATTGGCTTTAATGCTTCGTGGAATGCCTTTCAGCATCAGTGCAGGAATTGGTTTTATCGCCTTGTTTGGTGTAGCCGTTCTTAACGGAATTGTATTGATAGGCACTTTCAACCAATTGGAAAAAGAAGGAATAAAAGATGTTTTCAAACGAGTAATCGAAGGAACAAAAATAAGACTTCGACCTGTATTGATGACGGCAACCGTTGCGAGCTTAGGATTTTTACCGATGGCACTAAGTAGCAGTGCAGGTGCAGAAGTTCAAAAACCTTTAGCAACCGTAGTAATCGGTGGTTTGGTTACGGCAACTTTCCTTACGCTGTTCGTTCTGCCTTTACTCTACATCATTTTCAATTCAAAAATTAATTTAAAAAGAAAACCCAAAGTGAAACCTATTGCAACTATCATTGTATTGCTTCTGTCATTAACAGGCTTTACAGCAAATGCACAAACACAGCATTTATCAAGTG
The DNA here is from genome assembly GCF_003860565.1 of Cloacibacterium normanense. Lineage (NCBI taxonomy): Bacteria > Pseudomonadati > Bacteroidota > Flavobacteriia > Flavobacteriales > Weeksellaceae > Cloacibacterium > Cloacibacterium normanense. Next base: position 1,695,444 of record NZ_CP034157.1, on the reverse strand, counting down.
TTGATGATGCGATAAATATTGCGCTTCAAAATAATCAAGCCATTAAAGCTTCAGATTTAGAAATTGATGCCAGCAAAGCGTTGAAAAAAACAGCCGGAGAATTACCTAAGTTGGATATTAATGCACAGTTGGGACAATACAACAGCACCAAATTCGACCAGTCTTTTCAGGTGTCACAAACCATTCCTTTTCCGTCATTATTCGGAGCAAAAAAGGAGTTGATTAATGCTGAAATTAAAGGTAAAGAATTGCAGAAGAACTTGAGTGTTTTAGAATTAAAAAACCAAGTACGTACTTATTATTATCAAATTTTGTACTTGCAACACAATCAAAAACAACTACAGGAATTAGACAGTTTGTACAACAATTTCATAGGCATTGCAAAGCTTCGTTACAAAACGGGCGATACCAAAAAAGTGGACATCAGTACGGCAGAAGCCAAGAAAGGCGAAATTAATTTGTTATTAAAACAAAATGAAGTTTTCTTAAATAATGCCGTTGCCAATCTGAAAACATTGATGAATACGAAAGAAGATTTTACCATATCAGGAAATGGAAATTTTCAGCCTTTACAAATTTCAAATTTGTTGGATAATGATGCAGTAGCCAATCATCCTGCTATTCAATCTTTGTATCAGGAAGCAGTTATTGCGGAAAAAACCAAAAAAGTAGAACGGGCACAAGGTTTACCCGATTTTACGATTGGGTATGTCAATCAGTCTTTAATTGGTTTTCAAAATGTGAATGGAGCTGAGAAGTTTTTCAATGGCGGAAACCGGTTTAATTCTGTAAACATCGGCATTGCAATTCCCATTACTTACGGTGCTACCAAAGCCAGAATAAAATCTTTGGATTATAGAAAGCAAGCAGCCGAAGCCAATGCACAACAGCAACAGAGAACGTTGGCAACACAAATACAAAATGCTTTGTTGCAATACCAGCAGGATATGAAGCAGTTCAATTATTTTCAGCAAGAAGCTTTGCCTAATGCTAAAGAAATTGTTTCAGCAGCACAATTAGGTTACAAAACAGGCGACATCGGTTATGTAGAATATCTTTTTGCCTTGCAAACCGCAACCGATATTCAGTTGAATTACCTCAAAAGTATTCAGCAGGTCAACCAATCTGTAATCAATATTTATTCATTCATCAATCAATAAGTACAAATGAAATTCAATATAAAAAAAATCACGTTGATGACAGCCATAGCTGTTTTACTATTTGCTTTTTCTGCCTGTAAAAATGATAAGAAAGCAGAAGATAAATCTGCCGAAACCAAAACTGCAGGAAAAGAAGAAGCACCACACGAGGAAGAAACGCCAACCATTGCCACACTTACCGAAGAACAAATAAAAACGGTAGGCATACAATTAGGCACCATTGAACACAAGGAATTAACAGCAACCATCAAAGCAAACGGAAATCTGAAAGTTCCCAATAACAATAAAGCCAACGCCACTTCTTTGTATGGCGGTGTCATAAAAACGCTGAAAGTTCAAATCGGAGATTATGTAAGAAAAGGTCAGGTAATCGCTACCATTGCCAATCCGCAGTTCATCCAATTGCAGGAAGAATATTTGAGTACAGCAAGCAGAATTACGTTTGCAGAACAGGAATTAGCAAGGCAAAAAGAACTGAATGAAGGCAATGCAGGTGCAAAGAAAAATCTGCAAAGTGCTACTGCCGAATTAAGCAGTTTAAGAACCCGAAGAGCTTCCTTGCAACAGCAGATACAATTAATGGGCATCAATCCAGGTTCGGTATCAAACGGAAATTTAAAATCCGCATTGGTCGTAACCAGTCCGCTGAACGGTACGGTTAGCAACGTTTTTGCCAAAATTGGAAGTTATGTAGATGTTTCTTCGCCGGTTATCGAAATTGTAGATAACAGTTCATTGCATTTAGATTTACAGGTGTTTGAAAAAGATTTACCACAGGTAAAAGTTGGACAAACTATTCATTTTACTTTAACCAATAATCCTACTGCTGAGTATGATGCTACAGTTTTCAGCATTGGTTCATCCTTTGAAAACGAGAGCAAAACCATCGCCGTTCATTGTCGTGTAAATGGTAATAAAAGTGGTTTAATTGATGGAATGAACATCACTGGTATTGTCAGTCTTAGCAATGTAACAACTCCAGCTGTACCCAATGATGCGATTGTAAATGCCGATGGCAAATACTACATTTTTGTACAAACCGACAAAGAAGCAGAAGCCCATCACGAAGAAGGAGAAAAAGAAGGCAACCACAAAGAGGGCGAAGAAAAAGACCATAAAGAAGATAAAACGGCTAAGAATTTTGAAAAGGTAGAAGTGCTAAAAGGCGTATCTGATATGGGTTACACCGCAGTAACATTTGTAAATGAAATTCCTGCCAATGCAAAGATTGTAGTAAAAGGTGCGTTTTTCGTCAATGCAAAACTAAGCAATGCAGGTGGTCACGAACATTAAAAATTGAACGCTATGATTTGGCTAAAATTTTATTTGCCGGTGTATTTGGTGTTGTATATTATGGTAGCTTTTGTGCCACCATAATACCGAACCTACAAGCAAACTGGCATCAATCCCGTAACTTTTGGCAAAACAGATAATGCACACGATTATATCGGTTTTGTGATGAAGGTATTGATAGCATTGCTCTTCGTTGCGGTATTCATCTATTCGTTCAGCGATAAAATATATCAATATTTAGTGCCGATTTCTTATTTAATGAAAGACGTGTTTTTAATCATTGGATTAATTCTGATACACTTTTCATTACTATGGATTTCTGTAGCGCAATATCAAATGAGTAACAGTTGGCGTGTCGGTATTGATGAAAATAACAAAACCGAATTAATCACAAAAGGATTATTCTCTTACAGCCGGAACCCGATTTTTTTGGGAATGATAATCAGTGTTGCAGGAATATTTTTTATACTACCCAATACACTTACATTTTTCCTGATGCTTACTACCTATATCGTTATTCAAATTCAGATAAGACTGGAAGAAGAGTTTTTGGAAAAACAACACGGAGAACAATATTTAATTTATAAAAAAACAACTAAAAGACTACTCTAATGGAACACAAACATAAATACGATGCACAAGGCAAGCAAATTTGCTGTTCGCCGCAGGAAGCAAAAATAAATGAAAAAGCCGATGAAAAATTGGTGCAGCAGGAAGGTGCCAAAGCCTTACCCGTTATTGAAGAAAAAACAAGAGAGCGCCACTTCAAAGGCGATGGTCATTTTCACGGTACAAGGTTCAAAGAAGAATTAGACCACGACCACAGCAACGAACATTCAGACGATGATGGACACGACCATAGCCACGATGAAAATAAGTCCACCCTTCAAATGTTCTTGCCTGCAATCATTTCATTCGTGCTATTGATGATTGCTATTGCTTTTGATAATTGGCTACCGCAATCCTGGTTTACAGGTTGGGTAAGAGCTGTTTGGTATATAATAGCTTATGCACCAGTCGGATTTCCTGTAATTAAAGAAGCATTTGAGAGCATCCGCAAAGGCGATGTTTTTTCAGAATTTTTATTGATGAGCATTGCCACCATCGGAGCTTTTGTCATTGGCGAATATCCCGAAGGTGTTGCCGTTATGCTGTTTTACGCCGTTGGCGAAGTGTTCCAAACATTAGCCGTAACAAGAGCCAAAGCCAACATTAAAACCCTGCTCGACCAAAGACCCGATGAAGTAACGATTTTAGAAAATAACCAACCTAAAACTGTAAAAGCAGAAACCGTCAACATCGGCAATATCATTCAATTAAAACCCGGAGAAAAATTAGGATTGGATGGCGAATTGTTATCCGAAACTGCATCATTCAATACCGCCGCATTGACTGGAGAAAGCAAGCCAGACACCAAAACCAAAGGCGAAACTGTTTTAGCAGGAATGATAAATTTAAAGACCGTTGCACAGGTAAAAGTAACCACAGCATATACCGATAGCAAGCTCTCAAAGATTTTGGAATTGGTACAAAACGCTACTGCTCAAAAAGCACCAACAGAGTTATTCATCAGAAAATTTGCAAAAATTTACACACCAATTGTGGTGTTATTAGCAGTGCTTATTACTGTAGTTCCTTACTTTTTTGTTGATAATTATTTGTTCAGTCAATGGTTATACAGAGCATTGGTTTTCCTTGTTATTTCTTGTCCTTGTGCTTTGGTTATAAGTATTCCTTTAGGATATTTTGGTGGAATTGGTGCCGCTTCTAAAAATGGAATTTTATTTAAAGGAAGCAATTTCTTAGACGCCATCGCTAATATCCAAAATGTAGTGATGGATAAAACAGGAACAATGACAGAAGGCGTTTTCAAAGTGCAAGAAGTAATATTAAAATCAGAATTTAGTAAAGACGAAATCTTGAAAATGGTCAACGCTTTGGAAAGTCAAAGCACGCATCCAGTTGCTACCGCAATCCATCAATATGTCGGCGAAATAGACCATTCTATAAAATTAGAAAATGTAGAAGAAATTGCGGGTCACGGATTAAAAGCTATCGTTAACGGAAAAGAGTTATTGGTAGGAAACTTTAAACTGATGGATAAATTTAATATTGTTTATGATTTAGACCCAAGTACAATTGTTTACACCCTAATCGCCATTGCTTATGATGGAAAATTTGCAGGCTACATTACCATTGCCGACAGCATCAAAGAAGATGCACAGATTACGATTGACAAACTAAAAACATTAGGCGTAAAAACTACAATGTTGAGTGGAGATAAAAGCACCGTGGTAAAATTTGTTGCTGATAAATTGGGAATTAATAATGCCTTCGGCGACTTGTTGCCAGAAGACAAAGTAAATAAAGTAAAAGAAATAAAAACCAAAAACGAAACCGTAGCATTTGTTGGCGATGGAGTGAATGATGCGCCTGTAGTAGCTTTGAGCGACGTAGGTATGGCAATGGGCGGTTTAGGAAGTGATGCCACCATCGAAACGGCGGATGTAGTGATACAAGACGACAGACCGAGTAAAATACCTATGGCAATTAATATTGGAAAACAAACTAAAAAAATAGTTTGGCAAAACATAGCTTTAGCATTCGGAGTAAAAGCTATTGTACTAGTTTTAGGAGCTGGGGGCTTAGCGACTATGTGGGAAGCTGTTTTTGCCGATGTTGGGGTTGCCTTATTGGCTATACTAAACGCAGTAAGAATACAACGGATGAAATTTTAAGATTAGGTCATCCTAATGATGAATAAAACAGACAATGCGTAAGAAAGGCAAAAGTTATCAAAAAGTACCTCCGTACAAAAGATACGGAGCTTCTAAACCCTCAAATGTCAATTTGTCGAAGAAGAAGAAAAGACCTTCGCTCTTTATGATACTTTTTGGGATATTTTTAGCTCTGTGTCTTTTTGCTTTGATATACATAAAAATTAGACACTATTATATCTATCACTATCACTAAAAGTGGACTTATTAGTTCTGTATCGAGCAAAAACCAAAGTTCCAAAAGAGAAGCCCGAAAATGCAAATTTCTTTCCAATATGACAGTATTTGGGCTTCTCTATTATTGTTTAAAAAATAGATTTAAGATAACGGATGGATAAATTTTATAACCAAACACTGATTAAACTGGAAAGCGAAATCAAAGAATTGGAGATTGAAACAGACTGTTCGATAGAACGCATTGAAGCAGTTATACAACTTATCATCAAATGTCTGTCTGACGTAAAACATTATGTCTTAATGTAAATCGTCAGCAAAAAGTGGACACAATATACTAAAAGCTTAAGGAGTGTTTTCAAAAAAAAAGAATTACATTTAATTATGGAAACACCTAAGAAAAAAAGTACTGAAAAATTCGTAAAAGACATTCGTAAAAATACACGAAGGATTTTTACAGCCGAGCAAAAAATTCTCATTGTAATGGAAGGACTTCGTGCAGAGACCTCTGTTGTAGAATTATGTAGAAAACACAACATTGCTCAATCGCAATTCTACGCATGGAACAAAGAGTTTATGGAAGCTGGAAAGAAACGTCTCAACGGAGATGTTGTCCGTGAAGCCACCAGTGATGAAGTTTCTAACTTGAGGAAAGAGAATACCCGATTGAAGGAGATGGTAGCAGATTTGGTTCTACGCTATGACATCGTAAAAAAAAGCTTAGACATGCTGGATTAACTCATCAATATCGAAAATATATGAGATTATCAGCAGGTGAAAAGTACGAAATTATTCAAGCGGTCACCACAAGTGAGATTGGAGTAAAACGGACCTTAGAAAGCTTTGGGATTGCGAGAAGTACGTTTTACAAATGGTATCAAAAGTATTTAGAAAACGGCTACGAAGGCTTAAAAACGACCGAAAGAACCTCCAAAAGACAATGGAACAGCATACCTGAAGAACAAAAAGATTTGGTAGTAGAAATAGCATTGGAACATACTGAACTTTCCTCAAGAGAACTGGCACACAAAATTACCGATGAGCAAGGTGTTTTCATCTCAGAATCAAGTGTTTACAGGATTTTAAAGCAACGGGATTTAATCCCGGCACCAAATCATTTTCTTCTTTCAGCAGCAAATGAATTTAAAGACAAGACCGAATTCGTGCATCAAATGTGGCAAACTGATTTTACTTATTTCAAAGTTATCGGTTGGGGCTGGTACTATCTGAGCACCATTTTGGATGATTATAGTCGCTATATTATCCACTGGGAAATCTGCGATTCGATGAAAGCAGAAGACGTGAAAAGAACTGTGAATACCGCAATTGAAAAAGCAAAATTGAAGTCTAAAGCCAAACCAAAATTACTTTCAGACAATGGTTCTTGCTATGTGTCAAACGAACTCAATGCCTATCTGAAAGATGATTTGAAGATGAAACAGGTACATGGGAAGCCTATGCACCCACAAACCCAAGGGAAAATTGAAAGATACCATAGAACGATGAAAAATGTGGTAAAACTGAATCATTTTTACCATCCTGAAGAACTTATCGAAGCTTTAAAGAAATTCGTGGAAAACTACAATAATAAACGATATCACGAATCTTTGGAAAACCTTACGCCAGCGGATGTATACTTCGGAAGATCTGAACAGATTTTGGAAAAAAGAAGACAAATAAAATCGGATTCTATCCGTAAAAGAAGACAATTGTATTTTCAACAAAAATTTCTAAATTTATAACCTAAAATACTCCTTAAGGATTTATTCCAAAATGTCTAAGTTAGTTTGAAGACATACATTCGAGTCAAAGTTGGGTGAAATTCGGGTTTTCTGTGGGGTTTGTTCGTGGTTTGTTCGTGTTTCCTTCGAATCAGCCTCGGAAAAGTACCATAAATTACGAACAAACCACGAAAAAACCTGATTTTTATTATCTTAACATCCCACATCACTTCCATAACTTAGTTACTCATAATCCATCTTCAGGTTTTCCAATCTCGCATCTCGCATCTCGTATCTCACATCTTGCACCTCATCCTTAATCCCTCATCCCTCATCCTTCATCCTTCATCCTTCATCCCTCATTCTTCATCACTCCATCACCTTTCACGGTGGCTGAGCGGAGTCGAAGCCATATTCTAAAAATTACAGTTTCCCATAATTTTATTTCATTCCTTTTATTATATTTGTAATGAACTAATAATCATAAAACTAATATGGAAATTTTCCCAGCTCCCTCATCTTAATTTTCTTGAATACAGGCATAGATGTCTATACTCCGCTCTTGGCTTCATTTCCTTGTGCTATTTTCTTATAAACAGAAATTTCACACCGTATCCAAAACAAAACCCAAATCAAGAAAACCAAATGCAACTCAACCAATCCATAATATCAGACATAAAATCTATCATCGCTCAGTCAAAAGATAGGGCGATAAGAGCAGTTGACCATCAACGCACACTCATGTATTGGCATATTGGCAAACGTATTTTTGAAGAAGAGCAAGAAGGTAAAGACCGTGCTGATTATGGGAAATACTTAATAAAATATCTTTCAGAACAATTACAACCAGAATTCGGAAGTGGTTTTTCTGCGAGACAATTAAATTGGTATAGACAGTTTTTTCGAACATTTCCAATTGTGTCTGCACTGCGGACACAATTAAGCTGGACACAATATAAATTGCTTTTAAGTTTTGATAGTGAGGGTAAAAAAATGACAAATAATAGATTGATTAAAAGAATTAAGGAAGGAGTCAAAAAATTAAAAAGTGAATAATCAAACTAATCCAAACTTTGACTTCGTTAAAATATTCAACGAGAACTGAGCGTACAAGCTTGTTTTTCCAGAAAGGGAAGAGGTAGATAATAATTTCAATAATTTGGGTAGGTAATTGTTTAGTTATGAATTATAATATAAAAGCATTTATAAAATTAGGGAGTGAAAAAAATATTATAGATTTATATAATAATGGAACAGTATTTCTAAATACAATTCAATATTTTAGAAATATTGAGGATGGAGAGCTAAGAGGTGATAAATATGAGGGTATTTCTGAAGTTATTAATTCACTTCCTGGAACATTTAAAATTAAGCAAAGTGAACAGGAGTTCAGATTTGAAAAAGTCCATTTAAGAAAATCATTCAAAGAAATATTAGGGAATATCTATTCTTTATATGCAATTTCAGATAAAGGATTCCGGAATTATCAGGATTTTAAAATAGATGAAAGATTGAATGGATTTGGTTCCCATTGTTTAGTAATTGATCCCAAATCTTTTATTAACAAAATAGAAAAAACACTCCACAATCTAGGATATTCGTACAATCACGGATTTGTAGATTATTATGATAAGGAAAAAATATGTAGAGAAGTTTCCTTATTCGAAAAGCCGTTAGAATTTGAATATCAGAAAGAATTTAGATTTTTTTTGAAAAACGAAAAAATAGAACCAGTTAAAATTCAAATAGATTCTTTAGAGAATTGTTCTGAGCTTTTTAGAACAGAAGATATATTGACACTACAACTAAAACCAAAAGAATTAATATAGATGCTGACAGAAATTGAACTAAAATCTATCATTGCTTCAGGAGAAGGATATAATGCCGAATTCAAAGTAAATTTTCCTTCTAAAATTAAAGAAGTTACAGAAGAAGTATGTGCTTTTGCAAATGCTGCGGGAGGTACGCTTTTAATAGGTGTTGATGATAAAAACACAGTTCAGGGAGTAACTTTTGATAATGCAAAACGTTCTGCATTACAAAATTCTATTGGAGAAATTTCTCCCACACTTCATTGTGAGATTTAAACAGCAGAAGTTGAAGGAAAGGAAATTATAGTAATAAAAGTTCCGTCTGGAGATAATAAACCTTATGTTCTTTCGGGAGCAATATATGTTCGTCAAGGTCCAAATTCTCAAAAACTGACAACCGTGGAAGAAATGAGAGATTTTTTTCAGCAGGCTGATCGCATTTATTTCGATGAAGCTCCGTGCAAAGCAATTGATATTGCCAAAGATATTCCGGAAGAAAACATCAGACAGTTCAGAGAATTAGCAGGATTTAATGGTACTATTGCTGATGAGCAGATTTTCAATAATTTAAAACTTTATACCAAAGATACTTTTCTGAAAAATGGAGCTGTATTGTTTTTCGCTCAGAATCCCGAACAATTTTTTGAAAAAGCGGTAGTAAGATGTATTGCGTTTGAAGGCACAGACAAAAGATTTATAATTGATGATAAATTAATGCAGGGGACATTGTATCAGCAGTTTCTTCAGACAATGGAGTGGCTAAAAGGAAAGCTAGATGTCCGCTATGACATTGAAGGAGTAGGTTCTCAGCCAAGAAAAGAAATATGGGAAATTCCTGAAACAGTTTTTAGAGAGGCTATTATCAATGCTTTAGCTCATAGAGATTATTATGAAAAAGGAGCAAGAATAACTATTGAATTGTTCACAGATAGGGTTGAAATATCCAATCCAGGTGGTTTGGTAAGTGGTATTCCAAGAAACGAATTTGGAAAAAGAAGTTTAAGCAGAAACCCTCTTATCTTTGGGCTATTTGAGAGAATTAGAATGGTGGAACAGATAGGTTCTGGTATTGTAAGAATGAGAGACTTAATGATAGAAGCAGGACTCACGCCTCCTGAATTTACAATGGAGGGAATGTTTACAGTAATATTTAGAAGACCTTTTGATTTTGAAAAGTGGGTAGAAAGATGGGCAGAAAAACTAACCAATAACAGAGTTAAAATTCTTAGAGAAGTTCATGCAAATAATAGAGTAACTAAAAGAGAATTAGAACAAGAAGTGGGTATAAGTGCTTCTGCTATAGATAATAACTTAAACGTTCTAAAAGAATTGGGACTGCTTGAAAGAGAAGGAAGTGATAAAGGCGGTAATTGGAAACTCAACTATATCTCACCTCAGGGTGGGTAGAAAAAGTGGGTAGAAAAAAACTGAAATGCATTTAAATTAAAAGAAGAAATAATTAATTTTAGACTTTGCTAATGAGGGTGAGATATTACTATCATATAAAATCTTATATCAACATTAAAGAAAAAATTAACTTTCGGCAATAAATCCTATTTACTGCCAAAACTTAACAAATATTTCATTCGCAAAACACTACACAATTTGTAGTTAATAGCTAACAAAATATGGATAAGAAAGTGACTTTAATATAAGCCAATTTAAATGAAGTCATTTCTAAAGAAAGTCTTCTCTGTTATGTATCAAAATCGGCCATTATTTGGGTTTTCCTTCGTGTTAGCTAGTGATTTTTTCGTGTTTCTTTATAATCAGCCTCGGAAAAGTACCATAAATGACGAACAAACCACGAACAAACCTAAAACTTGAGTAGCTTGACCCTAACTTGATTGGGAGAAAAATGATGGGGTTTTATGATTTTTATCGCAATACGTTTTTCCGTAATGGTGTTTGAAAAGGATTTGATATATTTGTAGAAAACTAATATATTGGAACTTAATATTTCTAATATCTGTTAAAAAAAATAAATTGATATTAAGGAAAAAAAATCTAGATAAGATAAATAATTAGATGAAGTTTATAGATTTATTTGCAGGTTTAGGAGGATTTCATTTGGCTTTAGAGAGTTTAGGACATGAATGTGTTTTTGCAAGTGAATTACAAACCGATTTACAAAAATTGTATTCTGAAAATTTTCCAGAAACTCCCATTTTTGGAGATATTACAAAAATATCAGTAAATGATATACCTGCGCATGATATTCTTTGTGGGGGCTTTCCTTGTCAACCTTTTTCTCAAGCGGGGAAAAGATTAGGATTTACAGAAGATAGAGGGAATTTGTTTAATAATATCATGGAAATTCTTGAATACCATAAACCTGAATATGTCTTTCTGGAGAATGTACAGAATTTAAAGAACCACGATTATGGTAATACATGGAATGTAATTCATGAAAGGCTATCCTCATTATATGAAGTTAAAGAAGCGATTTTATCTCCTCATCAGTTTGGAACTCCACAGCATAGATTTAGAATTTATATTGTGGGAAAATTAAAAAAAAGCAATAATCAGTTTCCTCTTAAAAACTTTAAATTTCCAGTACCAGAGAAACATGATTGTAATATAAAGGCAATTGTGGATGAGAATGCTTTAGACTTTATGCATTTACGAAAAGAAACAAGAAACCATCTTGAAATATGGCAAGAGTTTGTAACTGAATTACATAATCATGGGGGTTCAATGCCTACTTTTCCAATATGGGCTATGGAATTTGGTGCAGATTATGATTATGAAGAAATTGCTCCAGCTTATCAAACAATGAAACAATTGAAAAATAAGCGAGGAAAACTAGGGAAAAAGATTGTGGGGTCAACATTGAATGAGTGTCTTTCTCATTTGCCCGTTTATGCAATAACTGATAAGACTAAAAAATTTCCTAAATGGAAAATTCAATTTATCAAAAGAAATCGTGACTTCTATAACCAGCATAAAGAATGGCTAGATAAATGGATTCCAAAAATAATTGATTTTGAAAATAGCCATCAAAAATTTGAATGGAATTGTGGTGAAGAAGATAATCCAACAATATATAATAAAATTATTCAATTCAGACCATCAGGGATTAGGGTCAAAAAACCAACTTATTCTCCCGCATTAGTATTAACAACTACACAAATACCAATTTTTCCTTGGGTAAAACTTCCTAAGGAATCATTAGAGGCAGATGAAGAATTATACGGTAGATACATGACTATTACTGAAGCTGCGAAGTTACAGGGTATGCAAAATTTAAGAAAATATCCATATACTATTCCCACTGCTTTTAAAGCTTTTGGTAATGCAGTTAATGTTGATTTGGTTAAATTAATCGCTGAAAAACTACTAACAAATCATGAACCAGATAGAAAAAGTATCCATAGCATTACAGCCAAGTGTCTATAATACATTTAGAGCTTTAAATAATACAGTAGCACTTACTTTAAGTGAGTACGTTGACAATTCTGTACAATCATATCTTGACAACAAAGAACGAATTCTTCAGGAAAATCCTCATCATGTTTTTGAAGTGAGTATTGATGTTGATCAAATAAATAATCAAATTATCATTAAAGATAATGCTGGAGGTATAGATCACCAAAATTATCTTCGTGCTTTTGAACCAGCTAATATTCCTTTAGATAATACTAAATTAAATGAGTTTGGTATGGGGATGAAAACAGCTTCCATTTGGCTAGCAGACAAATGGAGTGTTCGAACAAAAGCAATTGGAGAAAATGTAGAGAGGTATACTGAGTTTGATTTACATAAAGTTATAAAAGAGAACAAAGAAGATTTAATAGTATTTGAAACTAATAAAAATTCTAATCTACATTACACCGAAATTATCTTATCAAATTTGTCTCATAATGCACCTTCTCCATATCAAATGGACAAAGTGAGACGCCATTTATCTAGCATTTATAGAGTCTTTTTACGAAATAATGAAATTAATATTATTGTAAATGGAGAAAAATTAGTGGCTCCTAGTTTTGAAGTCCTTGAAGCACCGTTCTATAGTAATCCAAGCGGACAAGATATACAATGGAAAAAAGAAATAAATTTTAATTTAGGAAAGTACGAAGCAAAAGGTTTCATAGCGATTCTAAAAACTATACAAAATAATGCCAATGGTCTTGTTCTTCTTAGGAGAGGTCGTGTAATTGTAGGAGGTGACGAAGATCGCTTCTTTCCAAGTTCAATTTTTGGTTCTCCAGGTAATTTTAGATACAAAAGACTATTTGGTGAATTAGAATTATCAGGATTTGATGTTACATTTAATAAAAATGGTTTTACTGATGAAGAAAATCTAAATGTATTTATTGATGCTTTGCGCGAGGAACTTCGTGATCCTAATTTCAATCTTCTAAGTCAAGCAGATAACTATCGTGTGAAGACAAAAGAAGAAAATTCTAAAATTGCCGCTAAAATTGTAAAGACTCAAAAGAAAGAAGTTGAAAAAGAACCTTTGACAGATAAAATAAAAAAGGTTGAAGATGCTTCAAAAGACAAAAAAAATATTGCAATTGAAGAAGAAAAAATAGCTAAGGCTAAAGCTTTAGAAACTTTAGAAGATTATTTTGAAATTGATGGAACTACGTACAGATTTCAGGTAGATCTGATAAATGAAGATGAGTCTGATGCTTTGTATGCCGTAAAGCAAGAAATACAAAAAACTGAAGTCATAGAAGTCCCTGTATTAATTTGTAAAATTAATTTGGCACATCCCTTTTTTAGTAGGTTTGAACAATTCAAAAAAGCAAATGATTATCAACCTATAATTGAGATTTTCAAATCATTTGCTATTGCAGAATTTATTGCAACAAAAAAAAGCATGCTTTACCCTTCAGAATTTAGAACCAACTTCAATAATTACATTGTTCAATAGATAAACACAGCTTATGGAAATCAAAATACTACATCCAACAAGCCAAAAGATAAAATTTAAACCTGTAATTGGTGAGAAAATGAATGATTTGGGCTTAAGGCTAAAAGACTTCTTAGATGAGGACGAGTTTGATTCTTTAGTAAGTGAAACCGCTCACATTCTATCTAGATGTACAAACCCCCAATTAAATCAGGAACAAGATGTTACTCATCTTACTGTTGGTTACGTTCAAAGTGGGAAAACTTTATCTTTTACAGCACTAACAGCTCTAGCTGCAGATAACGGTTACAGAATAGTAATTTATTTAGCTGGTACAAAAAATAATTTACTTTCACAGACTACAAAAAGATTAACAAAAGATTTGATAACAAGCAGTTCTTTGAATAATGCTTATAAAATATTTGAAAATCCAACAGATTCAAAAATACTCGAAATTCGCAATAAATTAAGACTCTCATCTAAACCAACGGTCTTAATAACTTTGTTAAAACATTATGATCATATCAACAAACTTGCAGATATTTTTAAATCTCAACCTATTAAGAAAGAACTTGATAAGCAAGGAGTATTGATTATTGATGATGAAGCTGACCAAGCATCATTGAATGGCTTCTCTTATGCTAACAGCAAAAAGAAGAGTACTTCTTCTGAATGGGACGAAGAAACAGACAATAAAGAATCAAGTACATATGCTAGTATTCTTAATCTAAGAGCCGCAATTCCTAATCATTCATATGTTCAATATACGGCAACACCACAAGGTCCGCTGCTAATAAGTATAATGGATTTGCTTTCCCCAGAGAGCCATACTGTTCTTACACCCGGCAAAAAATACACTGGTGGTAAAACATATTTTAAAGATTTCCCAGATTTAATAATTTCAATACCAGACAATGAAGTCTTTCATTATAAAGATAACCCATTGAAATTTCCACCAAAATCATTAAAAGAAGCTCTACAGGTTTATATTTTAGGAGTTGCCCTAATTACTAATTTTTGGAACAAAGAAAAATTTCTTTCCATGATGGTTCATGCAGATCGTCAGAAAGGTGTAAGCAGACTTTTTCACACTTGGGTAAGTGAATTGATTGATAGATGGACGACAATTCTTAATCTTGAAGATGGAGATATTGGTCGAGAAGATTTAGATAAAGAATTTAAAGAAATTTATGAAAAAGAAGCAACGAAATTTTATTCTATTGAAGATAATTTACCTTCTTTTAATGAAATAAAACTCCTTATTGCTGATGCTATAAATGACACACAAATAAACTTAATTATAAGTGATTCTGACGCAGAGACTGAAGTAGATTGGGAAAGTTCTTCCTCTCATATTCTCGTGGGTGCAGATATGCTAAATCGTGGTTTTACGGTTGAGAATTTAGCAGTTACTTATATGCCCAGATACACAAAAGGAAAGTCCAATGCAGATACGATACAACAGAGATGTAGATTTTTTGGATACAAACAAAAATATTTAAAATCTTGTCGTGTTTATTTGCCTACAGATTCAATCATTGAGTATGTAGACTATGTGGAACATGAGGAAGAAATGAGAACATGGTTGAAAAATAATGATAGCCTTGAGAATGTTGAAAGACAACTGATGCTTGCTGAAAAACTTAATGCGACTAGAAAAAATATTCTGCCATACAATATTGTTCAAACAAAAATGAAAGGTTGGCATGCTATGAATGCTTTGTATTCTATAGAACCAAATAAAAAGGTGGTATCCGATTTCTTAGATGCTAATCAATTTGAACTTTGGAACCCACAATATGGAACACAAGATAGAAAACATAAAATTTATACGGTTTCAGTTGAAAAAGCTATTGATTTTTTAACTCAGTTTAAGTTTGGTAATTATGCTGATACAGCCAGAAAACAAGCTACAATAAGATATTTGCAATATCTATCTTCTGAATCTGAAAAGCCTATTACCCATGTTCATTTTATACAAATGGCATATGAAAGCGAATATCGTAGACGTAATTTTAATCCAGATACTTTAAAAATAGATCAACTGTTTACAGGTAGATCAACAAGTGGTAGTGAAACTTATCCAGGGGATAGAGAAATTAAACTTGAGGATTCTATTTGTATACAAATTCATAAAGTAAAACTTGATTGTAATCAAACAAACCGACTTGTTGGGAAAGTTATTAATACAATTGCAATCTATTATCCATTAGATTTTGCAACAAAGTACACAAATTCAGAACCTGAATATTTTGAACCAGAAGACGATGAATAATATGGAAACCTCAGGTTATAAAAAATTTCTTGACCTTCAGCATAAAAACAGAAATGCAGAAGGTTATATTTCTGTAGATACGGTCCCATTTTCAGATTACCATAAAATTGGTGTATCTGAAGAAGGATTTCCTCTATTCTTTGTTAAATGTGATAATTCTCAACCATCTATAGATATCAATTTAGAACTTATTTCAGTTTTATTTTCACAAGAGTGTAGAATTAAAGAAGGTAATATAAATTCTAATGAGGTCTATACCATTGTTCTGTTAAAAACTTTGAACAGAGATTTACAACAATATTTTACAGATGTATTTTCTATTATTTTACAGCAACTTCCTTCAATTCCCACTGAAAGAGAATTACATCGCGAAATTAGAAAAGTTATAGATTTATTTAGCAGCATTACCAAACCACCAGTAAAATCAATTCAAGGTTTATGGTCTGAATTATTAGTGATAAACAGCGCTAAGAATCCAGAATATTTAATTGCTTCGTGGCATATTTCACCTAATGACAAATACGACTTTAATGATGGTCAAGATAAATTGGAAGTTAAGTCTACTACTAAGCAATATCGTATTCATCGGTTTTCCATAGAACAACTTAATCCCAATATGGGATCTGGGTTAATGATTGCATCAGTTTTTGTTATTGAAACAGGAGTTGGTAAAAGTATACTGAATTTAAGAGATGAGATTGTTTCAAAAGTGAAGAATATTGATCAGCATCTGAGGTTGAATGAAATAATCTATAAAACAATTGGCAGTGATTTTGAAAAATTAGGAGATATATTTTTTGATTATCAATTAGCAAAAGATTCATTGTGTTTTTACAACAGCGAAGTGATTCCAAAAATACTGAATCAAAATATACCATCTCAAATATCTAATGTGTCTTTTGATTGTGATTTAACTAATGTTTCTCCTCTATTATTAGGAGAAAATAATTTTAGTGAAAATCCTTTATTTTTAAATTTAGGCTTATGAATGAGTATAAAAATATAGATAAAATTAAGCCAGAGAAACTTCTAGAACTAGCTAGAGAGATTTTAGATAAAAGTGATGATTTTGTTTATAAATCAGGCTCACAACCCTTCTTGATGTCATTTAAAAATGAAGATTTTTATGTTTACATAAAAAACATATCAAGTGCATATTTTAGCGATAGAGATAAAACAACAAGAGCTCAACTTCCAATAAAAAAAGAATTTGAGGAAATTAAGAAATCTGCTAAAACTTTTATTTTTTTAGGATATGATGGGATTAATGACGTATATGTTTGTTGGAACTTTAATGTTGCTAAAAGTAGGTTAAATGTAGGTAAGAGTGTTTCATTTTATTCTAGATCTTTTTTTCAATCAGAAGTCAAAGAAGGAGAATTTGTTAAGAGACTTTTAAAAAATGGAGACACACCAGTTTTTTTTAAACGAACTAGCTTGATTGATTTTTTTGAAAATATCCATTCCTTTTTTTCAACAGAATTCGGGACTCCTGAATTTGAAAAGATTGTTTATCGCAAAGACAGCCTTGAAGATGAATTTTTATTTTATCTTGAGAATCATAGAATGCTCTCAGATAAATCAATTAAAAATTATTTTGGAGCCTTAAAAGGAAGAATAACAAATGGAATAAATAATTTTTTTTTAAAAGATTTAAATTCAATTTTTTTTATTGATGATATATTGATATTAAATAGAATTCATCATGAACTTTTTAAAAAAGAAGAGTTTAAAGAACTTAATATTATTGGCAAAAACATGTATTCATGCGCATTTGATGCATATATTGATTTTTTAAAATTTAATTCATTAAAAAATATCCCAAAAAACTCATTATTAAACGAATCTCCAACTGAATACTTATCTGAAGGGAAATTATCTAAAATTACGGATTTAGATTTATTACAAAAGATTGAACCCTATCTTAAATCAAATAGAATTCTCACTGCTGCACAAATAGTAGGTGAATATTATAAAAATCAGTATGTAAAAATGGAACTGAAAGATTGGATAAAGTTAGTCAATGATTGTTTGCCAAAATAATTTTAAACCAAAAAACTAACTATTCGCATTCATTGTGATTGGAAAATGGTAAGAGTCAATGAAAACCAAACGAAGTTCTATCATATAAAATCCAAAATCGGTATTGAAAGGTAAAATTAACTTTCGGCAATGAATCCTATTTACTGCCAAAACTTAACAAATATTTCATTCGCAAAATACTACACATTGCGTAGTAAATCGAAAATGAAATATCTTCTATTATGTCCCAAATCTGGTCAAGAATTGGGATATAATAAAGAGATATAACTTTGGCAAAATCATATTATTTTGCCAAAATTATAGGTGTTAAAGATATTTTATTATATCCCTCGATGTCTCGGTTTCTAATCTCTGCTCCTTAAAATAACTCTCCAAAGCACAAAACTTCTGAGTAATTTAATCCCAACTTTCTCGTAAAACAAAAAATCCCTCCATTGTCATCCTGAGCGGAGTCGAAGGAAGGCTCAGGGAAAAGGATTTTTCATAACTCCATCACCTCATCCCTCCATTACATCATAACTTTAACTGATGGCTGAGCCCGTCGAAGCCCCATCTTAAAAAATTACAACTTCCCATAATTTTATTTCATTCCTTTTATTATATTTGTAATGAACTAATAATCATAAAACTAATATGGAAATATTCCCAACACTCTCATGTTAATTTCCTTGATATAGCCAAAGAAGTCTACGTTCAGCCCTTGACTTCAATTCCTTGTGCTAATAAAAATGATGCAATAGTAAAATTTACACTATCCGAAATCCAAAAACAAATAGTAACTAGTCAATACGAACTCTATCTACCAAGTCAAAAACAATTATTAGAGGAGTTAAATAAAGAGTTGGAGAGTTTTGAGGGGAAGGAAGAGTAAAATAAGAAAATATAATTGGAAAAGATAAACTTTATAAGCAATATGATATTAAAAAAATACAAAGTAGAACCTATTGTGCATTTAGCACAAATTAATTTTTAATTTGTTCAAACTTCTCTTAAATACGAAGAAATTTAGGTATTGAATCATCGTAAAAGAAGTTATTTTCGATACTATTCTTGTTGCTAAACCTTGAAATGTTTTTGCAAAGTTGGTGTTGATTGTGAACTGTCCGCACAATTGCGAGATATTGGTCTCAATACGTTTTCTGATTTTAGATTTTGTTCTTGAAAACTCCACAAAATTATGCTGGTTCTTGCGCATTGGGACTGAAAGATTTATCCTAGAATAGTTGAATAAATCCATTTGAATTTCTTTGCTGATATATCCTCTATCTCCTATTAACAGGCAATTCTGAAAATTTTCTTTAATGTCATTAAGGTAATTAACATCATGAACGTTTGCAGGTGAAAAATCGAAAGAATGAAAGATTCCATTCTTGTCGCAAACTGCATGAAGTTTATAACCAAAATATCTTGACTTCTGTGCAGCACAATATCCAAAAGAAGGTTTAATTTCATCTGTTGCGCAGATTGCCGAGCGATTTGCTCTACTAATTTTGCATATTTCAATTGGCGTTGAATCTACAATAAATACATCGGTAAAATCCGAAAAATTGTTGCTTAAAGTTTCTCTGATCTTTTCAATGTAAGGTAAAAGTTTTCTCTTTCTTTTATTATAGACACTTCTTTCAATTTTTCCGTCCAAATCGGTTCCTGAAATACATCTAAACAGCTGTAATTCAGAGTTAATTGACATGTATTCCGCAGTAACATTAAGTGCCACAAGTTCCAAATCAGACATTTTTGGAAGCCTAATTTGCTTGGTTGTAGTTATATGTTTACAAGTATTTGTCAATTCTTTTAAAATAATATTGTAATTTTGAATGAGATTGTTCATATATTTAATGACTTGGTAATCAACTAAATATACGATTTTTTAATCAAATGGACAATCTTTTTCTTTCTTAATTCCTAAATGCACAACAGGTAAAGTAGAAAATTTTCGGTCCATTCTTGATAGCGGGTGGATTGAATGCGATAATGTGACAACGTTAGTAGGAATTAACGAAGCAGGAAAGTCTAACTTACTTTTAGCTTTATGGAAGATAAATCCAGCACGAGAGGGAAATATTGACATTTTACACGATATGCCGGTTTCTAAACTAAGTACTTATCGAAAAACTCCTGAAGAAGTGAAATTTATTACGGCAGAATTTGAGCTTGAGGAAGAATCTATAAAGAATATTGAAACTGAAGTTGGATGTAGCTTACAAGGAGATAAATTAATAACTGTTACGCGTTTTTATGATGGGAGTTACACATTTGAATTTCCAAGTGGAAAACCACAATCAACGAAAACAGAAAAAGTAGCCAAAGAAGTTGAGGATGGCGAAGAACCAATAGAAGAAGATGTTATTGTACCACTTAAAGATGTCGATTTAGAGAAAGCTATTCTTGCAGAACTACCATCATTTGTTTATTATTCAAATTATGGAAATTTATCGTCAAAGATATATCTTCCAAATGTAATTAAGTGGTTAGACGGGAAATCTGTGGATGGTATAGATATAAACGAAGAACAAGTTAGGACATTAAGAGTGCTTTTTGAATTTGTGAAATTAGATCCAAAAGAAATTTTGGAACTAGGACAAGACCCAAAAGAAATGGCAATGCTTAGAAATGGTAGAAACGGAAATTCACAACCGACAGCAGAGGAAATTAGACAAGCCGAAAATGATAAAGAGGAAAGAAGTATTCTTTTGCAATCAGCCTCAGGTGATTTAACGAAGAAGTTTAGAGAATGGTGGAAACAGGGAGAATATAAATTTAGATTTGAAGCAGATGGCGACTATTTTCGTATTTGGGTATCTGATAGCATTAGAACTGACGAAGTAGCATTAGAACTTCGTAGTACAGGGCTTCAATGGTTTATCAGTTTTTACTTAATCTTTCTAGTTGAAAGCCAAGAACAACACAAAGGGGCAATTTTATTGCTTGATGAAGCAGGACTAACTTTACACCCTTTAGCACAAAAAGATCTTGCTGTATTTTTTGATAATTTATCACAAGGCAATCAGATAATTAATACAACACATTCTCCATTTATTGTTGATACTTCTAATATAGACAGATGCAGGGTAGTTTTTATGGATAAGGATGGCTATACAGTTGCTTCAAGTAATTTAAGGCAAGGTAGTGATGCTCTGAACGAAAAATCTATATATGCAGTTCACGCAGCTTTAGGATTAAGTGTCTCAGATGTTTTATTACAAGGTTGCCAAGCTATTGTAGTTGAGGGGCCATCCGACCAATTTTATCTTAATGCAATTAAAGGATTTTTGATTAGAGAAAAACTGATTGCTCCAGAACAAGAAATTGTATTTGTCCCATCAGGTGGTGTAAAAGGTGTCCCAGGTGTTGTTAGTATGATTTCGAGTAAAGCAGATGATATACCTTTTTTGATTATCGATTCTGATAAGAGTGGTGAAGATGCGAAGAAAAAATTATTATCGGGTTTGTACCAAGGATTGGAAAATAGAATACTTGATGTTAAAGAGTTTACCGAAATTGAAAAATCAGAAGTGGAAGATTTGATTCCGTTTTCATTGATAAAGAAAGGTGTTGACAGGCTTTTCAATTCTTTAGATGAAGTAGATTTTGAAGATAATTACAATAAAAAAATTCCTGTAGTGTCTCAAATCGAAACATTTGCTAAGGCTAATGGAATCGTATTGGAAAAGTGTTGGAAAGTTGGGATATCAATGACTGCAAAAGCTCAATTGAAAAACAAAAAATCCGATGATATACCGAAAGAATATGTAGACAAATGGACTAAACTTTTTAATGCTTTTTTATCTGCATAAATATTATCACTTTTTTTAATTAATGATAAAGGAGATATTCATACAAATAACTCCTTTTCATTTACACAGATGTAGCCTGAAAAAGCTAATGAGAAATATATGAAGGATATTGAAAACAAAATAAACGAACTTCAAGATTTAGTATCTCAATATGATACCGAAAGCTTTGCAGGATCTTTAGCTTTTTTTATTAAAAAAAATATTGACCCTGCAGCTGATATAGGAATAAATAGATTTGGTTCTAAACTTAAAGATTTTCTATACTTAATTTCATTGAATGCATTTTCTGACAAAAAAGGAAAGGAAAAGTTTGAGTTTCCATTTGATGGATTACATCTAATTGCAGATAAACTTGATGAGATAAAAAAAAATATTTACCCACAAGATTTAAATAATTATACTAAAGAATCCGTAATTCACGAAATGGCTGTTAGGAATCATTTTGATAATGGTGTGCTAAGCTATGTTGAACAGGATTTAGAGAAATTAAGAAGGGTGTTTTCTCCTTTTGATGAAAAGATAACTTCAGATTTTGGGTTTGATATTGATTTTCTTATTGAAGCTTGTAAAGAGATTGAATTAATTTCTTTAATTCGTGGGAAGCAAACTATGGAGTTTATGTTTACTAAAGAATTTGCAGATTTTAATGATAGAATTCAAGGTGGCAAAATGAGTGTCTCTGCTTCATATGATTTAATGCCAAAGAAAATTCAAGATGCATTAGATTCATTTAATTATAAAACATATGCATATTTAATATTTTCAGCATCTGATTTGTATCATAGGCTTGATGCTGAAAAAGTTGATAAACTTCTAAAATTAGTTTCAATAGTGCCAGTATCTGACAATTCTATAAGATATTATACTGCTGAAAGTATATTTGAAAAGACACCGTTTTTGAAACTTTCTAATGGTAATTATTTAAGCTTATATGGTAAACAATTACCTATTGCTATTTATAAAATTCTTTATACACATCTATTTAATGATAATAATACCAATGTTAAATTAAGGAAGCACAGAGAAAAAACTTTAGAAAATAAGGTTAGTGACATGTTTAAATCTTTCTTTGCCAGTAAACATTCCAATTTTTTTGAGAATTATTATGTAATTGATAATTACGAGCAAGATTTTTTAATCATATATAAGGGAAATGCTATTATTATAGAAGTTAAAGCTTCAAAACTACGTGAGCCTTTTAGGGACGTAGATAAGGCTATTGACAGATTGAAATCAGATTTTGAAAATTCTATTCAATATGGCTTTGATCAATGTAAAAGAGTAGAGGATTTCTTTTATTCTGATGAAGTTTTTCATTTGAAAAATTATCGTAAAAAAGTACTACAAGCTATTAATCCTTCTGAAATCAATAATGTATTTTCAATTGTTGTAACATTAGAAAGATTTGGCTGTATACAAACTGATTTAGGTTTATTGTTAGAGAAGGAAGACGATATAGATTATCCTTGGTCGGTTTATATTGATGATTTAGAAGTATTTTTAAAAACGTTACAATTAAAATCGAAAAATCATATCAATAATTTTTTTGACTTTTTAGATTGTAGAAGACAAATGCACGATAGAATGTATTCGATTGATGAACTTGATGTTTGTGCTTGCTATTTACAAAATCCATCCAACTTTAAAAAATTAGCTGAAGCTGAAGATATCCATTTAACCTTTTCTCCATATGAACAAGGTGATTTTGATAAACTTTATTGGTTAGGCAAATTAAAATTTAATGAAAAAGCACTTCCAGATGATTATTATAAGTTTGGTTTGAAAAATTAAACTTATAATTTCCCCGCTTCTCCTTAACAAGAAAAAAAGCGGATTTAGTTAGTTTTCTATCGCCTAGAACAACTGCAAAAATATTTTCTATTGAATTCAAACTTTTTTTTTCAATTTTCTCCCCTCCTTTAGGAGGGGCTGGTGGAGGCATAAAAAAACCACCCATGACCGGGTGGCAAAAACTAATAACCATGATAACCTAAAGAAACAGTTATCGTATGGCACAAATATATATGTATATATCAGAAATTATCTAAAAATTACAATAGAAAAATTACAATACCCATCATTTACTTTGTCAATGATATTTTCAGTTGTTGAAGTCATTTAAACCCACAAAAAAACCACTCAAAAAATGAGTGGTAACCATGAGCAAAAGCTCACAATTTTTTCCCTATTTGTCGAAGAACTTCAAAGTTATAAATTATTTCTTTAAAACTCAATTTTCAACCTTACAAATTGCCACACCCAATTGAAATATCGTTTTCACACCAAACTTCTTTTTAAGTCCCATAATGACTTTCTCTACCGCAGATTGTGAATTAATATTAAACCTTTCATTATTTCTAAAATATTCAGCTATTTCAGCCTGTTGTTGACCCTTTTTCAACAAGGCGATTATTTTCTTTTCCGTTGAGGTAAGTTCCACCATATTTTCATTTTTCAAAGTAAAAATAACCATTTTATTTCATATCATGGCCAAAGGAAATATTGTTTAAATTTGTAGAAATAGCAGTATATGAACAAAACATTTACCAACTTATTTTTTGCAACCGCATTATTCAGTGTGAGCACTTACGCTCAGACGATTCAAGAATCAGATTACACCTTACATTACAAGGACAATAAAATAGAAGTAACCTTCAATAAAGACGTTTCTCTCAAAGCTTTTGATGGCAAAACTCAAACCCAAAAGAGAATTGCACAGGCAACGAACCAAAACACATTTGTGTTAGACAGCCTCAATCCTGCACAGGTTATCAAACTGGAATATACCTTTAATGACGATACTTCCAGAACTGCAAAAGCCAATTACATTGTAGCCAAATCAGCATCTAGTGGAGTGATGAATGTCTATTTCAATCATACCGTAAACAATACCTTGGCACAATATCAAAATGCTGTAAACTTGGCAGACCAACTGGATAACAAACTGATTGATTACATCAACGCTTGTCAAAGCACCCTAGATATTGCCATTTACAACAGTTACTCTCCAGATAGTTCTACTGGAATTGCAGGGGCAATCAACAGTGCGTATGCTCGTGGGGTAAAAGTAAGAGTAATCTATGACGGCAGCACTTCTAGTGTGATGATTCCTTTGCTCAATCCTGCCATTCCAAAATTACCTAGTCCTACAACGTCTGACTATGGTATTATGCACAATAAATTTGTCATTTTCGATGCCGACAGCTCAGACCCGAATACCCCTTGGGTGTGGACGGGTTCTACCAACTGGACTGCCGTTCAAATTGATGGTCCCGATAAAAACAATGCCATTGCTATTCAAGACCAAGCCTTAGCACAAGCTTATAAAATCGAGTTCGAAGAAATGTGGGGCTCAAATTCCCTCACACCAAATACCACCCTTTCTAAATTCGGACCATATAAAACAGACAATACCCCTCACAATTTTGTGATTGGGGGCAAAGTAGTCAATGCCTATTTCAGCCCTTCTGATGGGGTGACAGCCAAAATTGTGAATGTCATCAACTCAGCCAATACAGATATAGAAATTGCAGATATGCTCATCACTAGAGACGACATCCGCGATGCTTTAATCAATAAATACAATTCAGGTTTATCAACCATCAATGCAGTTTTCGATAGTCAAAACCCAACAGGAAATGATTTTGCAGCTTTACAGACTGCTATCGGAACAACAAAAGTGGTAAAATATTCAGGAGCTGGAATTCTCCACCATAAATTTATGTTGGTAGACAATTACAATGCCGGTTCAGACCCTCAAGTCTTGACAGGTTCTCACAACTGGTCCACTTCTGCAGAAACCAGAAATGATGAAAATACCCTTATCATTCACGATAAAATTGTAACCGACCAATATTTCCAAGCATTCGCTTACCTCTACAATTTCGCAGGGGGTGTTCTCAATGCCACAGAATTTGCACAGCAGAATCATCAACTCATTGCATATCCAAACCCAACAGCCGATATCGCTTACATCAAATCAGACAGTCGTACTGCCAACCAAAGTGGCTCATATACCGTTTTCAACGTAGCAGGAAACAAAGTCGTAGAGAAACATTTTACCCAACTGAAAGATGCTCCTATAGACCTTACAGCATATCCAAAAGGATTATACTTCATCAACCTAAAAATCGGAGACAAAACCTACCAGACAAAACTCCTCAAAAAATAACATTCAAATCTATCTCTACAGAGATAGATTTTTTTTGAATTTAATTCGATTTAATTCAGAATTAAAACATTAGCCTTTAGAGTTTAATTTTTTTTAATTAAATTTGTTTTAAACTAATAAACATAAACTCAAATACCGAACTCAAACAAATGCTCACAATCACTGACAAGCAAATATTTAATTGATTATACAGTATTATAAATGTAATTTGTTAATTTGAGTGTTATGTTCGATTATTAAAAATCAGTTATATAGAATCAATGATACCAATTTTAGACGATGGAGTTAATTTCACACCTTTAGTTTTTTATACTGAATTTTTACCAAAATTAGCTGAATTCTATAGGGGTAATAAGACCGATGAGATTAAGTTTCTACTTTTTCAGAAAGGAGATACTGATATTTTTAATTCAACTTACAGAATTGATCCAATATCAACCCCTTTATTACTAAGTATAATAGAGCAATTAAGTAAATTCCATAAGAAACCTTTAGAGCTTTATTTGAATAATAATCATGCTACAATTAAAGTTTTAGAATTTTTATATCTAGAGGGATTTTTTAGAATAGCAAAAGAAAATGATATTCTTATTTATAATTCAAATTATCTTGGTGCATTTCTAGGAAACGAAATACGTAAAGAACATATAATTAGAGCTTATAGGAAAAAGGATTTTCCTAATATAGATTTTAAACAATCAAATGAAATTTTACTAAGAGATAAAGTAAATTCAATTGTATCTTACAATGTACAAACTCATTTTCATGACCTATTATACGATAATGAAAATACAGTCAAAAATCACAATGAATATATTAATATACTTTCAGAATTAATTACTAATGGTGTAATACATTCTCAATCTACAACATATGCCATGATGTTTGTAGATAAATATCAGACGAAATTCTCAATTTCTGATAATGGTATTGGATTTAAAAATTCTTTATCGAAAAAACAAAATTTCCCTTTTTATTATGAAAAAAATGAGCTTGAAAATTCTATTAAGTTAGAATTAAATAGTACCTTAAATAAGTATTTTGTTGAAAATTTAATAGAAATTTTTGAAATTCTATATTTTTCTTCATTAAAGGAAAGAAAAGGACTATTTGATTTGATGTTAAATGTGGTACTTAAGAGTAATGGATACTTTAGGTTACACACAAATAATTGTCAAATAATTATATCTAATAGAATTTTCAAATACATAACTTCTCTAAATGAACTACGTGATAAAATATTGGAAATACACAATTTATATGAATTAGGTAAACTCACAAAAAGTGAATATGAAAAAACAATATTGAATTCTAAAAGTATATTAACAGAGCATTTTGTAAAGGTAATTAAAGCAATAGTTAAGTATTACTCCGAAGAAACTAAATTCTCATCTATTAGATTTTACAACGTAAAATTTAAAGGAGTTCACATTGAAGTTGAAATTCCAAACTAGTAAACTATGATAATTTCAAAATTAAATGCAGAAAACTTCATTTATTATAATTTACATAGTGAAGAAGTTATTACATCAAATTTCATTGAAGAGAATAATAATGGTATATTTTGTGATAGATTACAATCCATAACAATTGAGAGAGTCATTGATGATATTGAAAAGAGTGGTAAGGTTCAGTTGAATATAGCATTTGACTTAAAGCACATTGAAGGAGAACAACCTAACATAAACAGATACTTTACTCAACTTAAAAAGGAAGGGTTTAAAATTGCGTTATTAAACATCACAGAAGAATTGATTGTGAAATTTGGATTTGATTCAATGAATAATTCAAATAATGTTAGAACAGATATTTTGTTCTTTGATAAGGGAACTTTAAAACCTCGAAAAAAGACTGGTTTCAAAAAATTTTATCTTTTTGAGGATTCGTCAATTAATTTTTTTGAGGATGGTTTTAAAATAGATGGATTGTTTGAAAAAGAGTTTATTAAAGAATTAAAACCTTATATAGAAAAACATGGTGAACCTCATACATCGTCTTATGTTTATTTAGATTCATATATTAATATTAAGAAATTTATCTCTGAACAGAAAGCTCTTTGTATCTACTCAATTTATAAATTGTCTCTAAAAATACTTAAAGAATGGAGAGAAAATGGGCCTATTCCTTTTTATGGTGAAGGTAATTTGCAAGAATATAATCCTCCAATTTTGGTTTGTCAGAGCTTAAATAGTTCATATATCACTTCAATATTGTCGAATCTTTTGAAACTGGACATTTTAATTCTTGATAAAATTGGCCCGATAAATCGTATTTATAATTCATTAAATAAGAATATTATAGAAAATAGAAATTATATTGTCGTTTCCGATTTAGTTTGTTTAGGTACAGAAGTTAAAATTGTAAAGAATATAATCGAATTCTTAGGAGGAAAATATTTAGGAAACGTTTCACTTATTAAAACAGAAACTTTAAAAAAGAAAGACATTAATAGAAGAGATGCGACAATTGCCATTTTTTCTATTGATAGAGACAATAATGAAGAATTAGGATATTATATATCTACTAATTTAAAGTCTAAAAAAGAAGATAATGAATGATATAATTATACATATTTCTGATTTACATATTTCTGATCAAAGTAGGACATTTGGATATGCAAATTCAGATACATATTTGACTTGTAATCCTAGCACTCAAAATTTAAGTTTTATTAATCAATTTCTCGATAAAATAAAAGCTTATACATGTAGAAATAAATATTTAGTCATTACAGGAGACATTACCAATATTGCTGAACAAATTGAATTTGAAGAAGGAGAAAGAATTATCTCTCATATATTAACAGAGTTAGAAATTGATTCTGATAGATTATTATTAATTCCTGGTGATCATGATGCTCATAGAGATTCTATAAAAGAAGAACTTAGAAAAGATAATGCTACAGATTCACTTGAATTTTTAAATAAAATAAAATTTAAAAATTTTAATAATTTTTACAAAAAATTTAAAAAAATAGATTTTGAATTTGACAAAATAATTTTTGACACTATTACTATTGGGAATATCGTTTTGTTAGCTCTCAATTCAAATTATAAAGTTAATCAAAATGGTGGCCATGGTTATATACCAATAGATATTTTAGAGGAAGAATTAAAAGAAATCAAAAAAACTTTTCCTTACGAAGAATTAATATTATGTTTTCATCACAATCTTGAAGGAGAGCATGAAGATTCCCATTTTGGACAGTGGGAAAAAGAAAATAAAAAGGATCTAATTGCTCTTTTTGAAAGATTCAATATTAAATGTATCTTAAATGGTAATGAGCATACACATAATTCTAAAAATCTTGCAAATAGAGAAGGTATTATAATAAGTGATAGTGGTGTATTTAGTAGTAAAAACTCTATTGATGCTTCTTTCAAAATTTATGAAATTATTGATTCTAATAATTGTTTATCATTATTAAATAATATTTATGTATTGCATAAAGTAAATGGTAATACTGAATCAAATTTCGGAAATTGGATTAAAATTAATTCTGAAGAAATAAAAGGCTTAGAAAAAAATTCATTTGAATTTCGAAAATTGGAAAATCTTATTTCTGTAAACCCCATTGACCAGCTTCCTGAAAATGATGAAATTGAAACTACTGTTTCTAACTTAGTTTATCAGAAAAGTACAGCTCTTGTAAAATATGAAAACAAGGATATTCAAAATAAACTATACAATATTATCAAGGAAAAAAAATTATTCCATCAAGGTCATTTTCATTGGAGTGAAACTTCGCGTGCTCATAATTGGATTGATACAGCAAAGCTTTTAGAGAATAAGGAAGATTTGTATTTCATCAAAAATTCGATAATTGATGTCTTAGAGAAAATGAATTTAGTTAAAAATACAGATTTAATAATCGGTTTAGGATACGAAGGTAATATTATATCTAGTAAAACATCAATAAAATATTCTATTCCCTATACCTACCTTCCATATTCATATAGGTGGGAAGACCATAATGATTTTGAAAACAAACTAAATTTTGATAATTCCAAAGGTAAATATAGACAAGTTTTATTAATTACAGACGTTGTAAACGATGGTAGAACTATTAGAAAATTAGTGGGTAAAGAAACTAGAGAAAAAAAGTTTTTCGAGAGGGTTGAAAAAATAATTGTTGTATCATTATTTTACACTGGTCATAAAGATGTAAATATTAACATACTAAATTTTGACAACTTAGAAGAAAAAGACAAAATCGGTGATGAAATAGTTAATAATATTGAATTTTATACTATAAAACAGCTTAGAATTGAGAAATGCCCTTATGGAGATGATTATAAAGAAAAGTGCTTTATAATGTACGATAATTTACATTGTGTACATAAATTTTATTCTGAAAAATTATAAATACACCTAATTAGGGTTTTATAAAATGGTGGGTTATGTATAAAAACCCCCGTGGTAGTGGTTTTCTAATCCATACCTTTCCGTAACTCTTATCATTTATTTTGATTAAATTTGTTAGATAATAATAATTAGAAACTCTAAATAGTACTATAAACTAATAAATCATAATAAATAATGGTTTAATGTTTCTATATTATGTCCAGGTATAATTTTGTTTTATCTGTAATATTAAAAATATGAGTGCAAAAAGAATTATTCAAATTGCAAAAGATTTAAAAATCTCTCCTGAATCAATTTTAGATTTTTTAATAAAAGAAAATTATACAGGCTTAACATTATATTCTAGTATCAATTAAGACCAAATGAATTCTATTGTGAGGGAATTTGAAAAATATATAATTACAGAAAAATCTGATTTTATTTCAAATCATAATATAGCTCTAACTCTTAATGAATATTATGATATTAAAATAAAAATAGAGCGAGAAAAATTTGAATTATTTAAAGAAAAGAAAGTATTTTTAAATAATGAAATTAACAGATTACAAAATTTACTATCAGATGACATTGAAATACAGAATTTAATTAATGAAAGGAAATACAAACTATATGAACTAGAGAATCAGAATAAATATTTAAAATACAAATATGGATCAGAAAATGAATTAATGAATGATGAAGTGTTTTCTGATGATTTTTCTAATGAATATTTATTTGAATCAAATGACGAAGAATATGATTTTACAGATGAAAATCATGAGCATAAACTAAATTATAGCTCTAGAGAATGGGATAACTATACAGATGATAATCCATGGTTGGGTGTTTTTGGTCCTGGTGATGAAGCAGAGACAGCATATTGGAATTGTGATTGAAAATCATAAATAAGTCCCGATGGCGGGTTTTCTAATCCGTGACTTTCCAATCATATCATTTATTTTCATTAAATTTGTTAGAAACTAATTAACATATACTCAAAATTATATACAATTAAATACTTATAATTATTAATAAATGAATAATTTATTAGTGATTAGTATTTTATATTTCCATTTTGTATATTTAAAAGTTGAACGCAAGCCTAAAGAACTACCCTAAACCAAATTAACAATTCGAATGAAATGGAAAAAATAAACTTAATAAGAGAAGTAAGAGAACTGAAAACACATTTATCCTATTCCAAAAACATAGGATTCTTTTTTGGTGCAGGGACTTCTTGTGCATTAAAAATTCCAAACGTTGAACAATTGACAAAAGGGATTGAAGCGGAACTAAAAGACGAGAATAAAGCCAACTTTATTGCAATTAAGGAAGACTTAAAAACAATCATAACAGACCGCAATGTCAATATTGAAGATATCCTTAATCATATTAGAAGAATTAGAGAAATTACGGGAGAAGTCAAGACTAAAAGTTATCAAGGTGTCACAGGAGATTCTGCAAAAACCTTAGATGTTGAAATTTGTAAGATAATTTATCAAATCATTGCCGCAAAAGAATCGGTTGCAGATATAAGTCAAACAAAAAAGTTCTTTGCTTGGCTAAGTATGCTTAATAGAGATTTTTCAAAAGAAATATTCACAACAAATTATGACCTAATAATTGAGAAATCTTTGGAAGCAAGCCAAATACCATACTTTGACGGGTTTGTTGGCTCATATGAACCATTCTTTTGGCAAGAAAGTATTGACCAATTTGTCTCCAGAAATGACCTGACTCAAAATTGGATTAGACTTTGGAAAATTCACGGCTCATTGAGTTGGTTTTGGAAAATTGACCCAGCAACAAAAGCACAAAAAATCATACGACAAGGAAAAATTGAAAAAATAGAAGATGAAAAGAATGAATTAGTAATTTATCCTTCAAAAGAAAAATACGATTCATCAAAGAAACAACCCTTCATAGCATATTTCGACAGACTGAAAAACTATTTGCTTAGTGGAGAACTTCTTTTCATTTTTTCAGGATATTCATTCTCCGACCAACATATCAACGAAATAATTTTCAATTGTTTACGACAAAATAATAGACTAACTGCATTGGTTTTCTTTTTCCAAGATGCTGAAGTAGAGAATTTACACAAACTAACATCTTCATATATGAATCTCATAGTCTTTGGACCAACAAAGGCTATTGTAAACGGCAATTTGGGAGAATGGCAATATTCAGCGGACGATTTAAAGCCAAATGAAAAATCAGAAACGTATTGGAATTCTGAAACCAATAAATTCAAACTTAGTGACTTCAATGAACTTGTAAACTTTCTTGTTTCCAATTCAGGAAAAAGAGAAGCAATAGAAAACATTACGAAATGAAAACCGAGATAACATATTTAGGCCACATTATAAGGGTTGACTCAGGAACAATTGAAGTTGAAGTTTCAAACGAAATACCTTCAGCAGCACCAATAATAAATGGTCGCCTTTATAAAATTGGACAAATCGGAACATTTGTAAAAATTCCGATAGGCAATATTACTATTTATGGTATTGTTTCATCAGTAAGTAATACACCAAGCAAAACAGATGAAACACTTCTAAAATATAGTTTTGGCTCAAGGTTCTTAACCGTTCAACTTGTTGGTGAAAAAGTTGGAGAAGATGATTTTGAAAAAGGTATTGGGACATATCCAACAATCAATGATGAGGTTCACATAGTTATTGAAAAAGACCTGTTTGATATTTATGGTAAAAAAGATGCTGGCTCTATTGAAATCGGCAAACACTCATCTTCTGAAAACTTAAGCGTTTATGCTGATTTACACAGATTAATTTTGAGACACTGTGCAATTTTGGGTTCAACAGGTAGTGGTAAGTCTAATACAACAGTTAGTATTCTCAAATCAATTTTGAATGGCTATAAAGGTTCAAGAATTATTCTTGTTGACCCTCACGGAGAATATTCTTCGGCTTTTCCTGAAGCCAAAGTTCTAAAAATTAATGATCCAGTCAATCCATTATTCATTCCTTTTTGGTTAATGTCCTTTGACGAACTTGCATACTTTTTGGTAGGTGCAAAACCGACAGATGACCAAAAACCAGATTATCGTTTATTTAGAGAATTAGTCACAAATCTCAAAAAGGAAAATTGCAATCTAAAATCGGGTACAGTTAATCCTGACTTTGTTACAAGCGATTCACCAATTCCCTTCAGTGCGAGAAAACTATGGTATGAAATGAATTGGTGGTTAAATGCAAGTTTTAATACAACAAAAAAAGATGAACAAATTTTAGACACAACAATCAAGGAAGATGACGGTGATGCTGAAAATCTAATTGGTGCAAAATTTACTTCGCATCTTTCAACTAACAACAACACACCGCCTTATAAATCTCAGCACCAAGAATTTTACTCTTACGAGAAGAAAATTTTATCAAGGCTTAAAGATTCAAGATTTGATTTCCTTTTTAATCCAGGAGAATTTAAAGATGCCGATTCTAATAAAGATTTACATCATCTATTGAATGAATGGATTGGAAGCGACAATAAACTCTCAATTTTAGATTTAAGTGGAGTTCCTTTTGAAGTTCTTGATATTACAGTTGGACTAATAACAAGATTTGTTTATGATAGTATGTTTTGGGGTCGGAATGAACCATATACAGGGAAAAACAGACCACTACTTTTAGCATATGAAGAAGCTCACAACTATCTGAACAAAAATGAAAATAACAGTTATTCAAAAACTGCAGTTGAAAGAGTATTCAAAGAAGGAAGAAAGTTTGGTTTAGGGGCGTTAGTGATTTCACAAAGACCTTCAGAAATTTCAGAGACAATACTTGCCCAAGTAGGAACTTTCATTGCATTAAGATTAACTAATTCAGGTGACCAATCAATAGTTAAATCTTCAGCACCCGATAACTTAAATAGTTTAATTGATTTACTTCCTTCATTAAGGACAGGAGAAGCAATAATAGTTGGAGAAGCATTAAAAATTCCCTCAAGAGTAAGACTTAAACTAAATGTCCCGAGACCAACAAGTGATGATCCAAAACTTGTTGAAAAATGGCAACAAGAACACCCGACTAATGAAGAAAATTATAAAACCGTAGTTACGAGAATAAGACAACAAAAATTTTAAATATGGACAGACAATATATAGAATCATCAATGATAGCGAGTATTGGGTTTGACCCTAATACTTCGACACTTGAAATAGAATTCAAAAAAAATGGTGCAGTATGGCAGTATTATGACTTTCCTGAAAGCACCTATTATGAGTTTATTGGAAGTGTTTCAGTAGGAAAATTCTTCTTGGCTCACATTAAAGGACAATACTCAGAAAACCAAGTTGGATGACGAAAAAACAGAAGGCCAGTGCCGAAAAGGTCTATCTGTTGCCCCACTCCCAATTTTCAAAATAATATTCAAAAATCTTAAAAATCGAACCTCTTTTATAACAATTTAAAGGAGGTTGCTGTTTTGTTAAGGTCTATAATTGTGAAATTCAGAGTCCTTAAAATTGAGTTCTTTTGCTTGTAAATTATGGTTGTTATAATAGTAAAGTTTCTCACCTGTTCTTGACATAGAGTTTGGACTAAAATTAATGGCTTTTTGATGGTATATCACAAAGATTACGATAGTTTTTTTAAGATGTACGTTAAGCAATTAATTATTTTTTCACTTTCAAATAACATCAATTTTTAAAACTTCACTACTTATAACTTTTGTACTAGCCTCGTTCATGGTTTGTTTAATAATAACTTAAATTATTTAATTTATTTGTGTTAGTAATTTTATTATTTCAGAAATGTTACCTTTGTCAATTGTTCTTTTATTGCTATTGCTCACATCTCAGTTTTCTTAAACTTAGATAATTTTCCTTATTTTTACAAAAAACTAAATCATGAATACATTAAAAATTTACAGCTTTGTCTCTTCAGTTATTGTAATTGGCCTTTCGATATGGATTTATTTTCTTTTAAAAGATTTAAAAGAAACAAATGAAGTATTAGAACAATGTTCTGAACGATATTATATGGAAATTAATAAATAGATTAGATTTGTTATAAAATATAGAATTATTAATTGATAGAGATTAAATTCTGATCAAATTAATCTGGAATATTTATACCTTTTTCATCTTCAAATTCTTTGAAGAATTTTTCTAAAGAATATCTTTCATGTCTTAATATGTTATAGATTGTTGACAAAGGAATATTATAACCCTCAGGAAGTTTTATTTTTGAAATAGTTGATGATGTTATTCCACAAAGTTTGGCATATTCATTTTGTGAAATGATTTTTCCATTTTGATCATGATATTCTCTTAGAAATTTACTTTCAATAAAGTTACACAAGTGTTTATTAACGAGTGAATTTTTTTTATTTAAAATTTCCTTGCCTTCCATTTTTAAACAAATCTTTATCAAATGAAAAGATTTAAATAAAAAATACTGTTCGCTAAAGCGAATGATTTAAAAAAAATAATTATATTTGTAAAAATTACATTGTATGTGTAATTTTGCGATACTTCAACAAAATATTAGAAGCTATTGCTTAGAATCTCGATTCGAAAACTGGTAATTTTTAGTACACGAGAGGATAAGTAAAAAGCTCACGACCTAGGCGTGGGCTCTCTTATCTGTGTACAGGCTTACCAGGGCCCCGAATCGGATAATGTAGAGTCTCATGCCGTTTTCTTTTTATGCCGTCCGCATCATCTACATTTTTCTAAGCTGCTTTTCAAAATACAGTATCAGAGAGACGGATACAATGGCAGCGCATCCATTGCGGCTTTTTAGCTTTCACGGGACATTTCATCATTCATATTAAATCCAGACCACTTTGCAGAGGGAGGTTATCCTTTGGTATTCTTCCTCTCATAGAGGTCAACTAAAACCTAAAAACCAAGAAACAGACAATCCAAAAAACTCAAAAACTCAAATAAAAAGCCCTTCCTGCAAAGTTTGGCGACTAGCGTTAGGAAGAGCAGATAAGTTTAATGTTTAAACCTTAACAAAATTATGAAAAATAATCTAATGTTTCTAGGCTATCTTCCGATAAGCTTAGGGCTAACCATGCTTGTTTCTAGCTATGCCTACGGACAACAAAGAACCGTCACGGGTACCGTGACAAGCAATCAAAAGCCCATTGCGGGAGTATGGGTTTCCCAAGAAGGAAGAGACATTGTTACCCAGACCAATGCTTCTGGCAACTACCAACTCACCATTTTCGGTGAAAATGCAATCCTCATTTTTAGACACCCACTTTATGCCGAAACTCGGGTAAATGTGGGCAACCAAAATGCAATAAATGCAAGTTTAGAAAAAGAAAAGCAAATAGATGAAGTCGTTTTAAATGCAGGTTATTACAAAGTAAAAGAACGCGAAAGTACAGGGAGCATAGCAAAAGTAACTGCCAAAGAAATCGAAAACCAACCTATAAACAATGTGCTTTCAGCAGTTCAGGGAAGAATGCCAGGAGTCAACATTGTTCAAAACAGCGGTGCCCCAGGTGGTGGTTTTGAGATTCAGATAAGAGGAAGAAATAGTTTAAGACGTGCAGGCAATAATCCACTATACATAGTAGATGGTGTGCCCATGATTTCAGAAAGCCCTTCTAATTTGTCAGGTACCATACTACCCAGTTCCTCAATTAACCCGCTTAATACCATTAATCCCAATGAGATTGAAAGCATAGAAGTCTTGAAAGATGCAGATGCCACTGCTATATATGGTTCAAGAGGCTCCAATGGTGTGGTGCTGATTACAACGAAGAAAGCTCTTGCAGGAAAACTGAGTGTACAGCTCAATCAGTCTTATGATATAAGCGAACTTGCTTCTGAAATGAAAATGATGAATACTGAACAGTATTTGTCCATGAGAAAACAGGCGTTTATCAATAGTGGAATCACTGCCTATCCCGCAAATGCTTATGACATCAATGGAACTTGGAATCAATCAAGATATACAGATTGGCAAAAAGAAATTTTGGGTCACAAAGCAGAACGGTCAAATACCCAATTCACTGTAGGGGGAGGGACGGAGAGAACCAAATTTATGGTGAACATAGGGAATAGTGAGGAATCAACCGTTTATGGAAATGATTTTAAATACAGGAATTTCAATTTATCAAATACGGTGTCCCATCAATCGAGTGATAAACGTTTTGAAATGAGCATGTATAATTTATTTGCCAAACAAAAGAATAAGCAGATGAATAGTGATATCGCTCGTTCTGCACATTGGTTAGCTCCTAATGCTCCAGCCCTATATACTTCAGAGGGAGTCTTAAACTGGGAAAATAATACGTTTACCAATCCATTAGCAGATTATAACGCAACCTATATCAATGAAAATCTTCAGTTTATAAATAATGTCAAAGGAAGATACACCGTTTTATCAGGGCTTGATATACAACTCAATGCAGGTTTAAATCATCAGCAGTTTGAAGAATGGTCATTAATTCCACACACCATCTATAATCCATCCTATGGTCTTAATGCATCCAGTTCTCAGTCCTACCAAAACATGCAGAGAAGATTTTCTTTTATTCTGGAACCACAAGTGGAATATGAGAGAACTTTCGGAAGCCATAAATTAGAAATGATAGTAGGAGCTTCGTATCAATCAAATGAAACCAAGTCTGGTTATTTAGAAGGATACGGATTTGATAACAATGCATTTATACAGAACATTGCAGTAGCACAGACCAAAGTCATCGGAGATAATTTAAAAACCGAATACAAATATGCTGCGGTCTATGGAAGGTTCAATTACAATTATCAAAACAAATATATCTTTAACCTTACGGGGCGTAGAGATGGCAGTAGTAGATTTGGACCAAAAAATAAATTTGCCAACTTTGGTGCAGTCGGTATGGCTTGGATTTTTTCAAAAGAAAATTTCTTGCAAGATAGCTCATGGCTAAGTTTTGGTAAACTCAGAGCCAGCTATGGAAGTTCAGGAAGTGATAATATTGGAGATTATCAATACTTAAATAATTTTTCTACTTCACTTTATTTCTATAATGGTACTGTAGGATTAACCTCAAGCCGACTGTTCAATCCTAATTTTAGTTGGGAAAAAACAGTAAAACTGGAAGCAGCAATAGAATTAGGATTTTTGCAAGACAAAATCAATTTTACAGGAGCCTTTTACCGCAATACATCATCAGACCAGTTAGTAGGCTACCAATTATCCACCGTCACAGGATTTTCATCCGTAACAGCTAATCTCCCCGCAACGGTAGAAAATAAAGGATGGGAGTTTCAATTAGCAACAAGACCACTTTCAGGGACATTAAAATGGAATTCAGATTTTAATATAAGTTTTCCCACCAATAAATTATTGTCCTTTGAGGGAATCGAAGGCTCTTCCTATGCCAATACATATAACATAGGTCATTCAATATACGCGATAAAGCTATATCATTTAGAAGGAATCAATCCGCAGACTGGGCTCTATCAGTTCACAGATTATAACAATGATGGGAAAATAAACGCGCCTAATGATAATAAAATTATAGAAGATATAGGAGTAAAGTATTTTGGGGGTTGGCATAATAAATTTCAATATAATAATTGGGAATTAGCTTTCCTTTTACAATTTGTAAAACAGAAAAATAGGAATTATAATTATTTAATGCCCATTCCAGGAGGAATGAATAATCAACCCGTAGAAGTGCTGAATGTATGGTCTGCTGATAATCCTGCAGGAATGTATATGCCTTATCTGGCAACAAATAATGCAGCACAGGTATTGTTTCAGAATAGTGATGCAGCAGTAAGCGATGCTTCCTATGTGAGACTGAAAAACCTTCAGTTTTCCTATAAAATACCGATACGTTCAGAGGTATTTAAAACGATACAAATCTATTTTCAAGGACAGAATCTACTGACGTATACCAAATATTTTGGTATAGATCCTGAATTTAATATTGCTGGATTTCTGCCTCCTTTAAGAACGTATTCTTTAGGCTTATCAATAAAATTTTAAAACCTTAACAATGAAAACAAGTCCATTTTATAAATTATTCCTGTGTTTCATAGGATTCAGCATGATTCAGAATTGTGAAAAAATGATAGAAGTAGAAGAACCTTCTAATCAGATTTCTTCACAAAAAGTGTTCGAGGATGTACAAACTGCTGATGCAGCGCTGGCAGCCCTCTACGGAATGTTATGGGACAATTCACCTGTTGCTGGAGACCAAACAGGGAAGTTAATGGGAGCATATACTGATGATTTAGATTATTTTGTTGCATCCTCTTCTACAGGGCTTCCAGACATATACCAAAATACACAGGAAGAAACCAACCCTCAGATAAACACTTATTGGGCTAAATCGTATCAGTGTATATTAACTGCCAATACAATTCTGGAAGGCATTAGAGATACTCAAACATTGCCACAGAAAGATAAAAATAGAATTAAAGGTGAAGCGCTTTTAGTAAGGTCATTGGTATGTTTCTATTTGCAGCAAATATTTGGAGACATCCCATTCCCAAGCAGTACAGATTATAAAATAAATCAGTCAATAGGAAAGACTTCAGGCAATCAAGTGCTTACACTCTTAGAAAACGATGTCATAGAAGCCATAAGTTTGTTGTCAGATGATTACAGAAACACAGAAAGAATTTTCTTAAACCGAAAAGCAGGTCAATTGCTGTTGGCTAAAATTTACATGACCCAGCATCAGTGGATAAAAGCAGAACCTGTTTTGAAAGACATTGTTACAAGTCCATTGTACATTTATGAAAATGACCTTTCCAAAGTATTTAATAAGAATGGCAAACACATCATTTGGCAACTTAAACCTAAGAATAGCGGGAATGCAACGAAAGAAGCTTCTGCCTATTATTTCAATAATACTGCTCCCACATCATACGCATTGTCTACTAGTTTAATCAATGTCTTTATCACTTCAGATTTGCGCAAACAAAACTGGATGGCAAAAGTACAGGTAGGACAGAATGTGTGGTATAGAGCAGACAAGTATAAAAATAGAACATCTAATACCACAGAATATTCCATTGTCTTTAGGATAGAAGAAGCGTATTTGCTTTTAGCTGAAACCTATGCTCAACAAGACAAAACAGCATTGGCGTTGCCTTATCTTAATGCCTCAAGACTTAGAGCAGGTTTATCAGCGATTCAATTACCCATTTCAAAAAATGATGTACTGAATGAGATTTTATTGGAATCGCGAAAAGAGTTTTTTACAGAAATGGGGCATCGTTTCCTGGATATGAAACGCTATGGTATATTGAATACTCTTCAAACGGTGAAGCCTAATTGGAAAACCTATCATGCGTTATGGCCAATCCCTCAAAAAGAACTTTTGTTAAACCCGAATTTAAATCCACAAAATGAGGGCTATTAATAGAAAGGCTTTATCCATCATTTTTGCTCTATTCATTACCTCGTTATGGTCTGCTACTCCTAAACCCTCGGACTCATTGTCAAAATGGTTACAGAAATTCTATACAGTAGGGAATATAGAGCTTTCAGAAAATGGAAAATGGGCAACCTTTAAAAAATGGCATGCTCAAAATAATGATACCATTATGGTGGTAGACGTGCAGGCCAAAAATTCAACTTTAGGTTTTCTAATCAAGCAACCATTTATAGAATTTACACCAAACAACCATTTACTGTCCACGGGCAATAATAAAGCAGTTTGGTGGGATTTAATCAATAACCATAAATGGGAAATTGAAAAGGTTTCTAAGGCTTTTACGCTAGGTTCCGGAGATAGATTTTGCACAATAAGCAGAGAAGAAAAGGCAGTAATTTATGATAAAAAGGGAAGTGTGGTAAAGTCTTTTGATGGGGTAAAAGGATGGGTTAAACAAAAAGATGGGATAGGGTATATAATCCACAAAGTAGAGGAAACATGGAATATAGAACAGTTAACATCAACCCAATCGAAAACGGTTTTTTCTTCAAAATATGAAATTAAAAATATTGAAGTTTTAGTGAAGACAAATAAATTTCTGGCAATCACCATTTTGGATAAAATGGCTAACAAAATCATTTTGCAGATACTCAATATTCCATCAGGTAAAATAGTCTATTCCAAAGAAAACGATTTTAAGAAATTCTCTTCTGTGAAAGTAAAGGCTTTAGATAATCTGTCAACCGTCGTAATTGATTTTCAAGGAACAATACCTCTAGAGAATAGTCCATGGTTAGATATTTGGTACGGAAACGATAGAGACATGGAATCCAGACAATATGGCAAGCAGATTCATGATTACTCAGTCTGGAATGCAAATACGGGTGCAGAAGTTCAAATAGACAATCAGAAGTTTTCTGAGGTAATACCCTTTAATAATTCAAATGAGGTGATGGTTTTTAATGCATTGGAAGAAAATGACTATATATTACACAGACCTTTACTGAATATATATTTGTACAATGTTTCAGATAGGTCATATAAATTGATATTTCGAAGAGTCTCGAAAATCGTCACAGATGGCTTAGGCAAATATATCATTGCGTTTGATTTTGACAAAAGAAATTGGTTATTATATGACTGCCAAAATAATATTCTTAAAGAAATAAAAAAACAAGATTTACAAAATCCAGTATTTAGTGCAGATGGTACTTCTATATTATTGGAGAGTTCATTAGGGCTTATGAACTATGAAATAAAAAATGAAAATTTAAGAAATGTAATGAAGGAGAAAGAATACAAGACTACGGTTGTAAACCCTGAAGTGGTAGATTTAAATAATCATTTTGATATTAAAATCAGAAAAATTAATCTTAAAACACCTCTCTTACTAAAACTATGGGATGAAAAAAATAATACAACTTCATATAGACTTTATAAGGATAAGGATGAAGACATTAATGTTATCCCTTTTACCAAAGAAAGAATAAAAGAATTGAAGTTCGATAAAAAGTTAGAAAATTTTTTGTTCATTAAAGAAAATTATAACATTCCACCTCAAGTTGAAACGTATAATACCATCACGAAAAAGAATAAAATAGGGTATAAGGTGAAATTGAATGACAAATCAACATCGCTATTGAAACAAGAAGTCTTAACGTATAAAAATACTTTAGGTAAAGAACTTAAAGCGGTTTTGTATTACCCTATTAATTATGACTCAACAAAAAAATATCCTATGATTGTTCATATTTATCAAATACAGAGCCACACTTCAAACCGTTACCAAATGCCAAAAATAGATGACCCATTAGGTTTTAATATTCGTTTGCTGCAACAAAAGGGATATTTTGTATTACTTCCAGACATTATACATGATAACAGAGGAACGGGTTGGTCAGCATTAGATGGCGTGCATAGTGCGCTAGACTTTTTAGAAAAATTTAAAGGAATTGATAAGAAAAGAATAGGGTTGACGGGGCATTCGCATGGAGGATATGAAACCAACTTCATAGCAACTCATTCTAATCGTTTTGCAGCGTATATAAGTGGAGCAGGACATAGTGATATTGTTAGAGCTTACTTTTCGTATTCCTATAAATTTAACATACCTTTTTATTGGCAGTTTGAAAACCAACAATACGAAATGTTTAAACCGTTTGCGGAGGATAAAATGTTATATCTTAATAATAATCCAATCATGCATGTAGAAAAAGTAAACGCACCTATTTTACTTTGGACGGGTCAGAAAGATGAAACGGTACATTGGGGACATACCATAGAGTTTTACATCGGTTTAAAAAGAAACAAGAAAAAGGTAATTGCATTACTATACAAAGAAAAAGAGCATGATGTAGGCATAGGAACAGTAGAAAGTTTTGACTTAAATAAAAGATCAATGGAATGGTGGGATTATTTTCTAAAAGATAAAAAAGATATAGATTGGATAAACCAAGAAATGAATAAGGACGCTTTTTAGCGTCCTTACTTTTGTTGATTTATTGAATTTCATTTAAAGTAGCACCACACATGGTACCACCCACTTTACGCAATGGAGTAACTCCATCTACTGCCCATACACAAGTTGGCCCATCTTCATCAGTACATTGTTTGCCTGTGTTTTCACATCTGAATTGTCCATTTCCTTCGTCTATACGAAGATAACCGTCAAAAATAGCTTTTGCGTTATTATTGCTTACTTTAGTAGCAAAAGCAGCTCCTGTTCCTAATAGGATTACAGCAGCGGGAATGATAAATCTTTTCATGGCTAAAAAAATTTAAATTTATACCTACTCTAAAGACAGGTTTTCGGCTTCCCCTGATACAAAGTACTTTGTTATTGATCTTGTAAGTTGATATTTTATAAGTTGATGATTCATAATAACATACAAATAGTGCTCAGTAACCATAAAATCTGATACTGAAAAATTTTCTTTCTTTGGGATATAAAAACTTCCTATATATCTCTTTTCATTAGTTTTATAGACGTCAATTACAGATGAATTTTTCCATTCTTGTCTTGATTCGTGTTTTCCAATGAGGTTAGAATGAACAAATAATAGATTTTTAAAAGCAAAAGCATTTCGGTTTACTTTTGTGGGAGGAGCACTCATTTTATGAAATCCTGTAGATAGTTTTTGAGTTTTAATTTGTGCTGTTCTATAGGTATCAATCGTATTAAATTGATGTAAAACATCCATGGATTTATCCATGACAATAAATTGATTTCTGTAATAATAGAGATAAATGAGCCTTTTTGTACTTTCGTCAAAAAGTAAAATTCCATCACAGTCAAAGAATCCATCAACTTGTTTTTGTAAAATATGTGGATATAAATGAGGTTCTTTTGAATCATTGATATTGAGATTACCCAATACCAATTCTTTATTTTTAGAATTCAACGTTCTTATGGCAAAGTTTGGATATTCTACAATAGTTATTTGTGAAAAGTATGCTTTGTCTAAACTAATAGTTTTCGCAAATAATTTTTTAAGATCTCCTCTTAATATAATCGGAACTCTACCATCATAGACATAAAAATTTGGATATTTTATCTGTAATCTTAAGCTTTTATATTGGGTTTTATAATCGTCCAATCGTATAATTAAGTTTTCTGAAGCT
The DNA here is from genome assembly GCF_003860565.1 of Cloacibacterium normanense. Lineage (NCBI taxonomy): Bacteria > Pseudomonadati > Bacteroidota > Flavobacteriia > Flavobacteriales > Weeksellaceae > Cloacibacterium > Cloacibacterium normanense. Next base: position 1,651,037 of record NZ_CP034157.1, on the reverse strand, counting down.
AAAAAATCAGGCGTAATTTTTAATAATTGTAAGGGATATTCTCGATTTCCAAGATATATCTCAGATTGATGATGTCCAGCAAAATAATAACTGTTATTTTTCAGTGTTATTGATTGTTTTTCATCAATTGGGTTTATAATCATTCTTCTGGTGAAATTATTCTCCTTTTTAATGATAAACTCTGATTGTAAGAATAAAGAATAAATAGTTATACTTGATAAAACTATGGTGAGCAATGTAAATAATAGAGTTCGTTTCAGTCTGATCTCTTTAGATTTTTCAATGATAAAAATGGATAACAGTAAGATAAGAACACAGATAAGGTTAAAAATAAGATGTTCATGCCATCCTAATTTTTCTAAAATTCCACCACATGAACAAGGCACGAAATCACTAAAATTAAGAATGAGATAAATGTAAATAGAAAATCCCATCATTAAGAATAATGAGCTGTATAATCCCAGTAACCTAATTCTAGGAATACATAATAACATTGCTATTATGAATTCAATGAAAATAACGGAATAAGAAATAAAACCAGCAAAAGCACTTAATAACGGGGATTGAGCCAATTGAATCTGAAAGTTTTCAAAATCTAATAACTTACTTACAGCTGCATAAGTAAAAAGCAACACATGGAAGTAGATGCTAAAGAGTACAAAATATTGATATTCTTTTTTCATGGGTCATTTAATTAGGGTTACTGTAATTTGATTTTTAGACTTTCTCAATAAGTTTCCAAACAACTTTTTTACCGCAATAGTCTGGCATTTTACTCTTCTTAGAAATGACAATGGTTGTTTTGAAAAAGCCCATGCTCTCCCAAAGTCCACTCTCAGGACATGGAGAGCCTGTTTTGCAAATGAACAAGGGTGGAGCTGGGCTAATCTTCATTTTGTTTTTTTCTTATTTGTTTTTCTCCTAATTACTTTTTCTCCAGTCTTGACGGTCTTTTACTGGAGGATCTTTCTTTTCTTCCGAAGGTTCTAAAGACTGGGTATTGATACTGTCATTTTCGATAGTATTTGATATCTCATTCCTATTATTAGACTTCATAGTGGGTTTGTAATTCTCTTTTTCTGTTTCTTCGGTATTTCTACAACCTATTAAGACAATACTTAACAGAAATGTGGGGATAAGGTTAAAATGCTTTTTCATGATTTTTTTAATTTTAAGGTTATCCCGGCCAGGTTTTTCTTGATGAATTCACTCCAAAAATAGAAGAAGTTTGAGCCTTCAAAAAAGTCATCTACGTCTCAATTCATGAATTGAGACGTCCTAATTCATGAATTAGGACATGTTAATGTTGATTAAAATGGCTTTATTAATGCAGTTTTAGCATTGTTTTAGAAGAAATTTTATGGACAACGTGTTAATTTGATGAATTTTGAGACTTTTTGTGTAATTTTAGTCGAATGAAGAGCGTTAAGTCGATTAATAAACCAAATGTGATATTTCTATTTTTACTTATTTGGATAAGTAACCTTTCTTTTTATGGACAAAACTCTGAGAATTCTTCTTTTGAATCGCTAAGATTAGTCTATGATAAGTATGAGAAAAATGATAATAAAGCACTTCCTTTTGTCCAAAAACTAATAAGCAAAGCCAAAAAAGAAAATAATTTATCAGAATTAGTACATGGCTATCAAGATGCAGTGTACTTTGAAAAGAATAAATTTTTAAAATTGAAATATGCCGATAGTACTATTGTGGCAGCGATTAAATCCAAAGACAATAATCTCATTACTTCTGCTTATTTAGGGAAAGGGATCATCTATTATTCTAACTTTAGAAAATATACACCTGCTCTTAATGAGTACCTAAAAGCTTTTACCTATGTGAAAAATTCGGAGAATAAATATCTTCATTATAAAGTGATTTATCATTTGGGCGTGGTAAAAAGCTACTTAGGCTATTATGATGAAGCACTGATTCACTTTAAGGATTGTATTCATTTCTTTGAAGCTCAATTGAAGTCTGATTTGCACCCAAATGAAGTATTCAATTATAAGAAAGGATATTTAAATAGTATTCACCAAGCCAATGTAATCTATAGAAGTTTGAAACTTCATAAAAAATCAGATAGTTTGATTGCATTAGGTTTAAAACAATCGATAAATCAAAAAGATTTTATTTTAGAGTACAATTACTTTCTCAAATCAAAGGGAGTATCACTTTTTTATAATCATCAATATAAAGAAGCATTACCTTACTTCAGTGAATCTCTGAATGGTCTAAAAAAAGCAGATGACTTTGTTTGGGTATCGGTAAATTATTTCTTTCAAGGAAAGTCTTTGCTTTATCTTAATAAAAAGGAGTTGGCAATTAAAAAGTTTGAAAAAATTGATTCTATTTTTAATAAACACCAGTTTATTTTACCAGAACTTAGAAATAATTATGAAATTTTAATCAATATTTATAAGAAGGAAAATAATGTGGATAAACAGGTGTATTACATGAAACAACTGTTAAAAGCAGATAGTGTTATAAGTAAAGATTTTGTTTATCTGGCTCCTAAAATTCATAAAGAATATGATGCAAAAAGCCTTTATGAAAGTAAAACAGAATTAGAAGAAAGAATACATATCCGTAATCTATTAGTAATGATTTTTATTGTTATTTCTTTAGCTTTCTTAGCATTATATGTCATTAGATACAGAAGAGAAATTCACATACAAACTCAATATAAATCATTAGAAAAGAAATATCTTGAAGCTTTAAATAATCTAGAAACATCTTCTACATCCGAGAAAGAAACAATATTACCAAAGACTAGTGAATTAGAAAATCAAAGAAAACTAGGGTTAAGTAAAGAAATTGAATTAGAGATTTTAAAAAAATTGGAAGCATTTGAAAATAGTAAAGGATTTACTAAAAAAGGGATTAATCTCAATTTATTAGCTTCAAAGTTTGAAACAAATGCATACTATCTCTCTTGGGTGATCAATGAAAACAAGAAAATGAATTTTAATAGATATTTGATTGAACTAAGGATTAACTATATAACCAATTTACTTTTTTCAGATAAAAAATACCTTAATTATACGGTGGATGCTCTAGCTGAAGAATGTGGCATTGCATCTCGTCAAAACTTTTCTGCTTTATTCTATGAAATGAACGGGATACGTCCTAAAGACTTTATAAATCAAAGGAAACAAGAATTAGAAAATTCTTAGCGATAAAACGCTTCATATGGTTTTTAATTCATTTTAATTTTACTTCGTATTTTGCTCAAAAAAATCATGGAGACAAAATTACTACTAAAAAAAATCGAAAAATTATCTAATGAATTGGATTCAGTTCTCTCTAAAATTGAAATGCAAGTGCCTGATGCCATACTACGATGTGAACATGCATTAATGGAAATTGATGAAATAATTAGGCAAGTAAAAGCAATGATTACTGAACACCTATTTGAAGATATGGCGCAGGAAATTTACTTTTTCAAAGAAATGAAACCAAAACTCATTGCCAAATTCATATATTACTCTAAAATATTAGACTTAGAATCTACCAAACCAACAGCAAATCAAAAAACGATAAAAAAACATTACGAAACCGCTTTAATGGATATGAAATATTTTTATGGTCAGAATCTTGAATTTTATAATTACTATAGAAGAAAAGCGACATATCTTGACCATAAATATTTTGTTAGACATCAGTATGACTTAAAAGCTAAGTTCCAAACCAATCTTCATAATTTTGATGAAAACTTTACCACAGCGAATGATGATTTGGTAGCAAGGATTATCGCTAATGACTTATTAGAAAAGTATATTTTATTTGAAATCGAAAATATTGGAACCAACAAAGAAAAAAATTGTGACTGTACAAGTAAACTAGAGTGGTCATCGCCAAAAGTTAATCTAATTGAATTAATTTATGCGCTACATCAGGCAAAGTATTTTAATAATGGCAATATTGAACTGAACGAAATCATTAGACATTCAGAAAAATTTCTAAATATCGATTTGTCTAGTTTTTATAAAACGTTAGGAGAAATAAAAGGAAGAAAAATAAACAGAACTAAATTTTTGCACTTTCTAAATAATTCTTTAGATGCTTATTTTATCGAAAAAGATGCTTGATAGAGACGGAAAACCTTATGTTTTTTGAATCTTCAATGTTTACAGTTTGAGTGATGCTAAAAATAATCTTTCGGTACTACCGAAAAGGTAATGAATACAATAAACTAAAATGAACCTATTGTGCATTTAGCACAAATTAATTTTTAATTTGTTCAAACTTCTCTTAAATACGAAGAAATTTAGGTATTGAATCATCGTAAAAGAAGTTATTTTCGATACTATTCTTGTTGCTAAACCTTGAAATGTTTTTGCAAAGTTGGTGTTGATTGTGAACTGTCCGCACAATTGCGAGATATTGGTCTCAATACGTTTTCTGATTTTAGATTTTGTTCTTGAAAACTCCACAAAATTATGCTGGTTCTTGCGCATTGGGACTGAAAGATTTATCCTAGAATAGTTGAATAAATCCATTTGAATTTCTTTGCTGATATATCCTCTATCTCCTATTAACAGGCAATTCTGAAAATTTTCTTTAATGTCATTAAGGTAATTAACATCATGAACGTTTGCAGGTGAAAAATCGAAAGAATGAAAGATTCCATTCTTGTCGCAAACTGCATGAAGTTTATAACCAAAATATCTTGACTTCTGTGCAGCACAATATCCAAAAGAAGGTTTAATTTCATCTGTTGCGCAGATTGCCGAGCGATTTGCTCTACTAATTTTGCATATTTCAATTGGCGTTGAATCTACAATAAATACATCGGTAAAATCCGAAAAATTGTTGCTTAAAGTTTCTCTGATCTTTTCAATGTAAGGTAAAAGTTTTCTCTTTCTTTTATTATAGACACTTCTTTCAATTTTTCCGTCCAAATCGGTTCCTGAAATACATCTAAACAGCTGTAATTCAGAGTTAATTGACATGTATTCCGCAGTAACATTAAGTGCCACAAGTTCCAAATCAGACATTTTTGGAAGCCTAATTTGCTTGGTTGTAGTTATATGTTTACAAGTATTTGTCAATTCTTTTAAAATAATATTGTAATTTTGAATGAGATTGTTCATATATTTAATGACTTGGTAATCAACTAAATATACGATTTTTTAATCAAATGGACAATCTTTTTCTTTCTTAATTCCTAAATGCACAACAGGTAAATGATTAAAATTTGTCAAAAACAAATCAAATCATGACAGTATCCTTAATTACAAAAGAAGATTTAGAACAATTCAAACTAGAATTAATTGAAGAAATTAAAGGCATTTTCAATGTCAAAACATCAGAACAGAAGCTATGGTTAAAGTCTTCTGAAGTGAAATCTATTCTTAAAATTTCAACAGGTACATTACAAAATTTGAGAATGAATCAGACTTTACGTTTTTCTAAAGTTGGAGGTACCCTTTATTACAATTATGAAGACATAGAAAAACTTTTGGAAAGCAGAAATGTCAATCAAATAAAATCTTAAAAGATGAACTACATACGTCATTTAACTGGGTTTTATGAAAAAATAGGTCATGAAAACCGCCTCAATCCATCTCATATAAGTCTTTATCATGCCTTGTTTCAGTTCTGGAATGCAAACCGTTTTCGCAATCCAATAAGTATTTCTAGGAATGAGATGATGACTTTAAGTAAAATATCGGCTAAAGCGACTTACCATAAATGCATCAAAGAATTGCATGACTGGGGTTACATTCAGTATTTTCCTTCTTTTAATCCACTTAAAGGGAGTTTAGTTCATCTGTTTAGTTTTGATTCTAACAATGAGAGGTTCAATAAACAGTCAGCAGGTGAACAGCTAAATTCGTTTGACCAGACTATTAATCAGTCAGGTGCTGAACAAGCAATAGTACCTTATATAAACAATTCAAACAATTCAAATATTGAAAAGAATAAAATCAATAATCATATTTTACAATCAAACAAAAGTGAAAATAAATATGAAGAACGGCAATTAGTCATAAATGAGGATTCCACAATTCCACCTAATTATTTAATGGTAAAACAATTTTTTATTTCTAACAATTGTACCGAACAACATGCAAAGAGGTTTTTTAATCATTATCAATCATTAGGCTGGTTAATGGGAGGGAGAACTAGAATAATCAACTGGCAACCATTAGCCGAAAACTGGATATCTAAATTGAATGAAAATATTTTTAAGGAGAATTTTCAGAAAAATAAATCACCTTTTAATAATAAAGAAAATTATGAACCTGCCAACAAAAACTATAGAGACCCGCTATGATTATTATAAAGTAATCCCTTGGTTTATAAAAAATGCTTCAAAAATAATAGGTAGAGAATACGTAATTCCTTCATCTGAAAGAGCCATTGTATTTGCAATGTTGGCTTGGATGTTAAGAGATGATTTGGTTGCTGATGAAATGGGCTTTGATTTGAATAAAGGCATACTCCTTACCGGACCTATTGGATGTGGAAAAACTACTTTATTTAAAATTCTCAAAGAATGTAAATTGAATAAATCAGATTTTGAGGTTATATCTTCTCGTCAAGTGGTTTCTGAATTTTTGAAAGATGGGTTTGATATTATAGACAAGTACTCTTTTACAACTAATGGGAATAATCTAAGGAATATAAAAAGCTTTTGCTTTGACGACCTAGGTACAGAAAAAATCACAAAGTATTTCGGAAATGATTGTAATGTAATGGGCGAAATTTTATTGTCTAGATACGAATTGTTTAAACAGAAAAATACAATAACACATATTACCACGAATCTGTCTGCTAAAGAAATTGAAACTTTATATGGTAAACGTATTAGATCAAGAATGAGAGAAATGTTTAATCTCTTCGGATACGAAGAATCTTCTGAAGACAAAAGAAAATAAAAGAGGCTCCTTAATCTCAGGGAGCCTCTATACCGTTTCTAAGTTTGCCACAACTTATTTTTTTCGGTTTATTCTCTTAATACAATATTTTAACAATAAACTGATAGCAAAACTTGTTATTGCTCCAACCCCTGCCAAAATAATGGTCTTGATAATCTCATCCTTTTGGATATAAACAAAGATAGTCAATAAAGTTCCACATGCTGTACTAAGTTTTGTAGAGTTATCCACGTAATTCATTGCAAATCAGCATAAAATTAATGATGAGTTTGATGAAATAGATAACTTAGTCGTCTCGGTGAATGGCAGATTGGCTTACTGCGGAAGCAATTCCTCCTGCTACAGCCAGATATCCTCCAATACTTACCAGAAGACTAGGTAATGAAATGGGAGCTGTGGCAATAACTCCACCCACCGCGGTTAATGCTAAACCTATATTTCTTAACTTTCTAAAAAACTTAGGCGTGGGCTCTTGTAGTCTTTGAACTATTTTTTTCATAATGATTCAAAATTTTGAATGAAAATTCTACTTTCTAGATTCAGAAAATTTTACCCTTGGTGACTGAGCGAAGTCGAAGTCAGAGTTGGGGTAAAAAATTTCTGATACTAAATCCCATCCTTTATAAGTTTGGAACAGAATTTTCACTTTTAATGATAAGTTCTATTTTAAAACCACTTTCTAGATAGGGGAAAACTAATTTTTTAAGCTCCTCAAAAGCCTTTCTCGATTCATTTCCTCTACCTTCTCCTGTAATTTGTGTTACGGGAGCAATACATCCATTCAGTTCCTTTTGTGCGTGATTAGCTGGGTGAAAGAGAATGAACTTCCTGTTTTTTACATTCATAATCTCTATATGCCATTTAAATTTTGCACTGAAACGCTTTCGGATTTTGTATTTTCCCTCTGGAACACACGAAATTCGAGCCTGATTATTTCTCCAAGGCAATTCTATTGTTTTACAAATTTCTTTGCCTTCAAAGCTCAATGCGCCGTTCGTTCCTTCGGGAAAATACATCCTTTTTAATACAATTTCCATGTAAAGTTTTAAACAGGAGTGTCAACTTTTACAATAGATAAAGCATTATAAGCACCGTTTTTTAATGGATACTTCTCACCATTAACGTCTTGATAGAATTCTACTCCACACATTAAGAAGATAGGATGAGGTGAATTAGGGGTTAACTCATTATCCAAAATAAATTCTTGTGTTTCAGTATCATTCCATGCAATAATTCCTGATTCGTTGGTTTGAGTTTCAAAGGTGCCATTTTCGAAATCTACCGCAACCGCAGCAGAGAGAAGCTTGAAATGGGTGGTGCCACTTGGAGCTGCAATCATAACCGTTGGTACAAATGGAGGAATATTCACTTCACATAAACCACTAGTTCTGGTAATTTCTACTGTTTGCGGCGCATAGAGGGTATTCCCAAGCTTACCATTGATGTTGAAATCAAATCCTTTCAAGAGAACAGCTTCTCCGTCTATAACATTTCTTTGACCTCTAGGACTAGTTTGATCCATTTGGATAACTTTAATCATTTCTCTAGTAAGTCGGCTAACCATTCTAGAGTCTGAAGCCTTTTGTAGTAAAGGACGAATAGCGTTTCTCAAAATTTTCCCAGAGGTGCCTGCTCTTCCAAATTCAGAACCGTTTTCGCGAGTTCTTTGAAATGCGGGGTCTTTTTTGATTCTCTCTGCGGATACACCTCCTTTCTCTCTTACAAGATAACCATCTTTGGATTTGTAGAAATTAATCCCTGCAATGGTTCCGTTAATTTTAATAATACTTCCTTGTCTTGCCATTTTTTTTTACTTTTTAAAAGATTGATAATTCAGATGTTTGAGGTACATCTGTTCAAACCGCTGGTGAATTCACAAGGCAAAGATTGAGATTAAAAATATGCTGAACAAGAAACCCTGCCGAGACAGACGTTTTTTGCCGTTTTTACATTTTTTTACCTCAAATGCTATTTTTTTCAACATTATATAGGTAAAAATGTGACCGAATTGATTATATTTGTAAAGAACAATAGCAATATATTGTTTTCTTTTTTTGTCATTCTAAGACAAATGAGTAAGATGCCACAACTTATTCTTGTACAATAAATAATTGATTTAAAGTATGAAAATGAAACAAAAAAGACTGTGCATCTATCCTAAGGACATCGTCAAAATTACAGGGAAAAGTGAGAGATATGCCCGTAACTTGATCCAAAAAATCAAAGAAAAATTAAACAAAGAAGAACATCAATTTATCACCGTGGAAGAATTTTGCGCTTATGCAGGCTTTGAGCCCGAAAAAGTAAAAGAAGTTATGATTGATTAACGATAAATTAATAAGTTTTTTTGTAAAAAAACGTTTAATCTTAATGAAAATTAACCCTTGGTTACGTAGAAAAAAAAGAAAACATATTTTTTTAAATGTGCTTAAACTGTTATTTCATAAAAAAGAACAGGGGTCCTGATGGCGCTTATTTCTAATCCATGACTTTAAGTACAACACTTTTCATAATTAACAATTAACAATTTTCCACCCAGGTGACTGAGCGTCGTCGAAGTCAGGGCTGGGAAAAGAAAATTGTTTTCCTTCCTCGCTGGCTGAGCACAGACTGTAGGTCTGCGAACGCAGTTCACGAAGCCCGGTGACTGAGCTTGTCGAAGTCAAACCAAAACTTTTCCACACTCCCCAATTCATTTTGCTTTATTTTATACCTTTGAAAAATGAAATCCAAGATAAAACTTTTCAAACTTGAAAGCGATGAAAACATTGCTATCTCAGTCCTTCCAGCTAAGGTAAAAGCGGGTGGTTACGGCAGTTTTGAAAGTCCTGCTTTAGACTTCCCGAAGACACCATAGACTTGTTAAAGCTCTTAATCAAAGACAAAGAAACCACTTTCTTTGCAAAGGTAACAGGAGATTCCCTTATTGGGATTGGGGTATACAATGAAGATATTCTCATTGTTCAGAAAGGTCTTTTTCCTAGAGAAAATGATATTGTAGTAGTCTTTTATCAGGGAGAATTTTATGTAAAGAGGTACAAGCCAAAATACAAGGAAAACTCTCTAAGATTAGAAAAAATAAAACTCAAATCAGAAAACCCCAACTATTCTGATATGGACATCAGCGAAGATACAGACTTCGAGCTTTGGGGCGTTTCCACTTGGAACCTACATAAACTAAGAAAATAATCATGAACATCAAAAAAGACAATCTTTTGTATTTCTTTTCTGCTTTTGAAAAACTAAATGATAATAATAAATTATTATTTATACTAAAAATAGATTTTAAATACGAACATAAAACAGAAACTGAAGAACACATTGTAGAATTACAAAAAAAGTTTTCAGAAGTCAATGCGTATACATTGCAAGTATTAAATAGTGTCGGTAAAAAAGACACATCTAATGAATGGAAGGCCTTCAAAAATGAAATTTTTAAAAAGTATAATGCTTTAGAAAATAAATATGTTTTAGAAAAAGACATATATAAACTTGGCCCAAAACTTAAAAGTTACAGACTGACTTTAAATTATTCTTTGGAAGAGTTTTCCAAAAAATCTGAAATACCAATTTCTACAATAAAAAAGATTGAAAACGACGGAAGATTACTAGGCTTAAAAACTATGCAGAAGTATGTTAATTTAGGCTTAGGAAGGAAAGTAAAAATCGATTTTATTTAAAATAAAAAAATAATGTTTGGCTTAATCGATGGCAATAATTTCTATGCAAGTTGTGAAAGGGTTTTCCGTCCAGACTTGCGAAACAAGCCCGTTGTGGTATTATCCAACAACGATGGGTGCGCCATTGCACGTTCCAACGAAGCCAAAGCCTTGGGCATTAAAATGGGACAACCATACTTCCAGATTCAGCATCTTGAAAAAGAAGCAGGATTAACAGTTTTCTCAGCCAATTTTGTCTTATATGGCGATATTTCAAACCGGATAGTAAATATCTGCAGAAGATATTGCAAAGACATTGAAGTCTACAGTATTGATGAATCCTTTTTAGATTTTCACGGCTACGAACATATAGACTTGCAGCAGCATTGTCTCGAACTTAGAGAAAAAGTATTCAGAGGTTTAGATATTCCCACGAGTATCGGATTGGCACCTTCCAAAACCTTGGCAAAGGTGGCCAATAAAATTGCAAAAAAGTTCCCAGAAAGAACAAAGGGAGTCTACATGATAGACACACCAGAAAAGATTGAAAAAGCACTCAAATGGTTTCCTTTGGAAGACGTTTGGGGCATTGGCAGAAGATATTTCGAAAGATTTTCTAAAAGAGGGATAAAGACCGCTTGGGATTTTACCCAACTTCCCGAAGCTTTCGTCCAAAAAGAAATGGGAATCCTTGGTTTAAGAATGCATAGAGAATTACTTGGAATTCCACAATACGACCTTTCCGTTCCAAAACCCAAAAAAGGAATTGCTACCACCAGAACATTTGATAAAAGAACAGACGATTTAGAAACCTTGAAAGAAAGAGTTTCTACCTTCGCCTATAAATGCTCCGAGAAGCTGAGAGCTCAAAAATCATGTTGCAGATATGTTACGGTTTTCATCATGACAGACCGTTTCAAACAGGACTTGAAACAATACAGCAATTCCATCACCATCACCTTAACCAATCCTTCTAATTCAGCCATTGAAATTTCAAAGGCAGCACTTCAAGGACTGGAGAGAATTTACCTGCCTTATTTCCAATACAAAAAAGCGGGAGTAATGGTCACAGAATTCGTTCCTGAAACCGAGAGAATGACCTCATTATTTGATGAAGACCTCCACGCAAAACACCGCCCAATCATGCAGATAATTGACGTGATGAACAAAAGACTGGGAGACGACAAAATCAAACTCGGCTCCATGGACGTACAAAGAACTTGGAAAATGAACCAAAAGAACCTATCGCCACGCTACACCACAGACCTCCACCAAATCATCAAAGTCAAAGCAAAATAACACACTATCAGTTCCCCACTCTTAGAGAACTGGCCTCCAACTGTTCCAAAAACGCAATACTTAAAGTTCCCCTCTTTTAGAGGGGTGGCATTCCGAGAATCGGAATGACGGGGTGTCTTCTTCCAAAACTCAATGATTTTCATCAATTTCCATCAAAATTCTGACTTCCCGTATTTTTTATTCATAAAATTTGTTTATTTTTGATAAAAACAAATAAGCATAACTCAATATTACACCCAATCAAATACTTACAATTGTTTACAAACGAATATTTTGGTCTATATCAATAAATTAGTGTCTAATTGCGTATATTTATGAGTTAGCCGCAATATTGTCAAATACCGTGTATCAAATGAAAAGAACAATTTTACTACTAGTATTTTTTATCAATTTATCCTTTTATTTTGGTCAGAATTCAATTAACCTTAATCAAGGAACTATTGAACAAAAAAAATATTTTCAGACGTTAAAATATGAGAAATACAACGATAAACTAATTGTCAACACGTCTATTAATGGAAAATATTATAGATTTTTGTTTGATACAGGAGCCGCTTTTTCAGTATCAAAAAAATTATTTGAAGAAATTAAATTAACTAAAAAAGGAAGCGTATCAGTTCTTGATGCGTCAGGTAGAAAAGAAGAATTAATAGTTACTTCTTTACCCAAATTACAATTGGGAGAAATCACATTTCTTAATACGGAAGGATTTGTTTTACCCGAAACTGCTTCACAAATGTTTGACTGTTTTCAAATTGACGGAATTATTGGAAGCAATATGCTTCGAAATTCTGTTGTTCAGTTTGATGATGCGCAAAAACTAATCACTATAACTGATAATTCCAAAAATCTAAATTTAAAAAAAGTTCCTTTTCAGGAAATCAAACTTACACAGTCGCAAAGTAATCCAAGGATAACCCTAGTTTTGCAAAAAGGAAATGAGAAACTTGCCGATAATGTATTATTTGACAGTGGAGCAGATAAATTTTACGATATGTCTTATGAAGCATATAAATTTTTTAACTCGAAAAAGACTGTTATTGAAGTGATAAATGAAAGCAAAGGAACTTATGTTTGGGGAATTCACGGTTTTGACGATATTAAACCGCAAGCAATTGTAAATATTCCTTCCATTTTAGTGAATAATTACAAATTTGAGAATGTTAAAGTCCTTACAACTAGCGGTAATGAATCAAGAATAGGCTCGCAATTATTAAAATTTGGTAAAGCAACGATAGATTATGCAACTAAAAAGTTTTATTTCGAACCTACTTCAAAAATCGAAAATTTCAATGAGATATCTAAAAAACCTTGGGGTATTTCCCCTATTATTTCTGACAACAAATTAGTAGTTGGAATTATATGGGACAAATCGCTCGAAGAAAAAATTAATCTTGGCGACGAAATCTTAAAAGTAGATGAGATAAATTATGAAAATTTAAATTTGTGTGATTTGTTTAAAAGTAATGATAAAATCGAGACCCAAAAGTCCGTAGTGAAATTGAAAGATATTCACACTAATCAAATAAAAATTGTTGAAGTAAAGAGACTGTAAAAAAATACTGCGGCTAACCTGGGTTTTGCAAGATGCGAGGTTGAAGGAAATCTTAGAAAATTTGCAGGCAGTACCCACAAAAAGCTTTCCCATTTTTTATTTTTTTCGTAGTTTTAAAAAATGGAAAAAGTTTTTGCTAGAGTTTCGTCCTCTTCTCCACTTTCGGTTGCAGTAGCCCGCACCTCGCAAAGCCCCTTTCCGTTAGCAGAAATTTTGTGAAAAAATTACTTAATTACAGATATGGAATTGACAAACTTGATTTTTAACATATTAATTTTGGTAGGCATTATACTTATGCTTTACTTTCAATTTTATGTTCCATCATACTTGAAGAAAAAAGGTGAAAATTTGGCAACAAAAGAAGATATTGCACAGATTACAAAAGAAATCAAGGAGGTTGAAACCAAATTTAAAGTTCGGGAAAGTGGTGAAATTGATTACAATTCTTTAAAACGATCAAAAATTTTAGAATATTTCTCAGCAATAAACAATTGGCAAAGACTTATAACTGATTCTTCATCAGATTTTAGTGATAATTATGAAGTGAAAAATGAACTAACAATTAACAATATTAAAGAAGCTAAAACTAATTACAATTTTAAGGAGGGAGAAATAGAAATTTTCATTTCAGATTCAGAATTTTACCATTTAAGAAAAGATTTGTCCGTTAAAATTCTAATGCTTCAGCACGATTTTGAAAAACATTGTTTAAACATTTCTACAATCATAAAAACAGAATTGGATTTAACGCCTAGATATGAAAAATTGCTTATTGAACGTAAAAATTATCAAGAAGAAGTCGTGAAAAAACTTCGAGATTTAATGCCAAATAGAAATAAACTGATAGAATATATGGATAAATTAATAAAAGAAAGTCTAAAATAAAAAAAACTCCCCGCGCTACGAAGTCTCCCGACTTCGTAGCAGATAAATAAAAGCAAAACGCTAACTGTAAAAATGTTAGCGTTTTTTATAAACAAAACACCCTGGCTCTCAAAACTTTGCAACTTCATAGTTTTTCTCACCATTTCAAACTCCCAAACCCAAATATACATAGTGTGCAAAAATTCACTACTTTTGATTAAACCAAAATCACCATGTGCAACTACGTTAGAATAAAATCCACCCCTAGAGAACTTGAACAAGCCTATCAAGCGGAATACATTGGAGACGATTACACCAGAGACGACAAAATCAACGGTTTTGCCAATCCAAAATTACCAGTGATTTTAGACCACGATACAGACCATATCGTTGCAGCGCAGTGGGGTTTCCTCCCAACTTGGGCTAAGGATAGCGAATTCGCTAAGAAAACCCTCAATGCAAGAATGGAAGAAGTGCACCAGAAGCCAACCTATAAAAACTACACCAATAACCGTTGCCTAATTTTAGTCAATGCTTTCCACGAATGGAAATGGTTGGACGACAAAGGAAAAAGAAAAGACAACTACCTCATCAAAATTAAAGACCAGGAAATCTTTGCTATTGGTGGACTGTACAACATCTGGGTAAACCCAGCTACAGATGAAGAAATCCTTACCTGCACCATAGGAACCACGGAAGCCAATCCACTCATGGCAGAAATCCACAACACCAAACACAGAATGCCAATTCTATTAAACAACCAAATCGAATACCGTTGGCTAGATGATATCCCAGTAGAAGACTTTCTCTACCCAAACTACAATCCAGAACTTTCCGCTCAAAACCTCACTAATCTTGAAGTCAATTCCTTATTTTAAGGACAATTCAATTTTACAGAATTGTGAATAACTTTTTACATGAAGATAAAAATTTGTAAACCTATTTTCTTTCATTGATAATAATTCATTAATACATTTGAAAACAAAAAAAATAAATTATGATTAATAAAATTGATGAACATAGATTTATGAAACTTTTCGAATTTATTCAAGATTATTCTTATTTATTTGACTACTCAAATAAGGGATCCTCTCATATTTATATTCCAAGAGGGATAGATAAGAAATTTAAATTAGTTTATTATAAAAAGTATTCTGTGAATAAATTTTCCATAATTGATGAAAAAGATGAAAATGAAATTTTTTTAAAAAATATTTATACTCCAGAAATAGTATTTAGTAAAACAACTATATCCATAACAAATCAAAACGAAAAAGGAAGTTTTAAAGATTTTCCAGATTTAGAAAAAATGTTCTTTAATTTTTTTGAACCCTAAAATTTAATATATTTCTTTAATATTTATAATTTCATTTCTAAAGCCCATCCGCTTTGGAGTTTTTTATTCCAAATCTTTCACCCTCCTTTAGGAGGGGCTGGGGGAGGCCAAAAGTCAATTCTTCATTCTAATTAATTCTATTCTGAGAGCTTTAATTGAGTGATTTTAAGTATCTGATAAAGTTGCTTCTCAGGAACTTTCATAGAATTACATAGATTAGATTTTTTGTTCTTTTAGCTTGCTTTTCTTGTTATTAGTTTTTACCTCATCTGTTTCGGTTTTACAAATATGAAGTCATAATCTAAGTTTTTCAAGAAAAGCCTGCCGAAATTGATAAAAAACGAGATAAAATAGAGGAGGTATTGGGTGTGTTTTGAAAATTAAAATTCTGGAAATGAAGTAAATAACTGATGGTGTT
Organism: Cloacibacterium normanense; assembly: GCF_003860565.1. Lineage (NCBI taxonomy): Bacteria > Pseudomonadati > Bacteroidota > Flavobacteriia > Flavobacteriales > Weeksellaceae > Cloacibacterium > Cloacibacterium normanense. The sequence goes on along the minus strand of NZ_CP034157.1, from coordinate 1,635,019 downwards.
TTTTGTCTCTAGCGCAATGAATTATTTTTCATCACCACATCACCACATCACTTCATCACTTCATCACTACTCACCACATCCAGAACCATTTCAGAAATTCTAGCGTTCCTCATTTAAAAGTTTTATGTAATAAGAAGGCAATGTTCCTGTAATCTTTTTAAAAGCATTGGTGAAAGTTTCAGAATTATTGAACCCAATTTCCTCAGAGATAGCAGCTATGGTATACTTTCTCATTTTTTCGTTCGTTTTAAGCTCTGAAACAATGTAGTTTATTCTGAGTTCATTTAAGTATTGAGTGAAATTTTTCCCTTTTAATTCATTGATTAACTTAGACAGATAATCTCTGTTCGTATCAAACTCTTTAGATAGTGAATCTAACGTGATGTTTTTTCTTAAAAAAGAATGATTTTTTTCGAAAATTTCTATTTTTTGGATGATATTTTGGAATTTAGGGTGAGAGGATATATGGTTTTTGTTCTCCTCTTCATCTTGTTTAGGCGCATTGAAGGGTTCATTTTCTGTAATGATTATTTTTCTGTGGTCAATTTTTTCAAGCAACTCCTTTGCATGCTTCTCATATTTTTTGATTTTTTTTCTATTTTCAATGATGATATAGATAAAAAGACCTGAACAAATAATTAAAAATAAAATGAACCATATATAAATTGAATTTCGGTTATTCAGAGTTTTTATGAGTCCTTCTTTTTCCTTTATCAGCAAAGCAGTATCATACTTTTTGAAAATTTCTTTGGAAAGATTTTTTTGTGTCTTTGCAATAGCGCTGTCGGCATAGATAAGTTGATTAATATATTTTAATTGATTTTTGATATCTCCTTTTTTCTTATAATAATCGATAATAATTTCATATCCATCTCTGCTTACAGGATTGTAATCTTGTATGGCATAAGAGATGGAATCAGATTGAATAAGATAACGGATAGCCTCATCTTCCTGATGAGATTCATGTTTCACTTTGCCAATAAAATAGTATAAAATGGAGAGATTAGAGTAATCTTTATTTTTTCTTAATAATCTTTCAGCAGATTGTAAGTAGCGTAATGACAAAGGCAAGTTTTTTAAATAGTAATTATTGATGCCTTTCAGCATGATGAGGTAATTGTATTGGGAGTAGATTTTGTACTTTTTACATTCCTTTATTCCTAATGCTATAAGTTCATTGCTTTTTCCATATTGCTCACATTTAGCATAAATATTGGCGAGTGAAAAAATAGAACCGATGTATGCTCCTTTATCTTCATGGCGAGTGCCTATTTTAGCTATCTGATACTCATGGTATTCTTTGAAAAGGGGTAAAGCTTCTTTATATTCTTCAGTTGCAGTTTTCAGTATGCCTATTAGTAATTTTATACGGTAGAAAAATTCTTGATCGTCTTTTGGACTGTATTTTAAAGCTATTGAATATTGATCTAAAGCGTCCTTATACTTCCCCTCATTGTTGTATAATATCCCTTTAATAATGTATGCATTAGAAGGATAATTTTTATAAGTTTTATTTTTTACCAGGGCAATGAGTGAGTCTGCATAGGGATGTCCGTTTTCTCCCTTTAGATTTTTTATTCTGGCAATTTTATAATACCCATCATAGAGCAAATCTTTATTGTTGTCTTTTTTTCCTTTGGAGAGAATTACATTCGCATAGAATTCAGCTTGTTCATTATCTATTTGATATGCATCTTGATAAGCATTGTATATATACTGAGTACTTTTATTCTTTAATGAATCGGGTATTTTAAATCCTTTTTTACTTTGAGAGAATAATAAAAAAGGACAGAGAAAAATTAAAATGAAATGAATTCTTTTCATACATGGTTATATCCTACAAAAATAGATATTTTATCAGTATTACAAATTCCTATTCAGTGATTTGAAGAGATAAATACTTTGAAGTAATAGGGTAAAAATATAGAAATTGATAAATTTCGGTAGATACAATTTTTTATTTTGCTTAAATCAGTTGACTTTTGTCTTACTAATATTAAAAAATGATTTTAAATAAAAATACCAGTACCTCAGATTTTTAATCCGTGACTTCCCACAAATCATATTATTTATTTAAATTAAATTTGTTAGAAACTAAAAAACAAGAACTCAAATTCAGAACTAAACACTTACCAATTATTAGATGATAAGAATTTTACAATTATTCTTCGTCTATTTGAGTGATGTGGCAAAATCCGCTCCGCTCCTTTTGCCACATCGGTTCGGCGGATTACATCCGCAGATGTTGCTCGTCGCTACGCGAACTTCGCACATCTGTGAATTTGCTAAATCCCAAGAACGGAAGCAAACTTCCTTCTCGGGACTTCGCAAATCCGCCGAACCGTTATCTGTAATTATTAAAAAAAACAATATGAAATTGAAGTTTTTATTTATCGCCTTATTCCCCTTACTATTTAATAGTCAAAAAATTGGAATTGTTTCAAATATAAATCCAAAAATGGGTTATGTTTTTTTAAAAGGTTCATTTAAAGCAAAAGCAGAAATCGAAAAAGAATTAAATTATAATTATTTAGTTTTCTTAGAAGATTATTTGAATAAAAATAAATATTCGTTTCAAAAATATGAAGATTTTGATTTTTCAAAACTTGAAAATATTGATTTAAAGTATTCAAATGTAAAAGCAATTGAATACATTAACCAGTTTTGTAATGAAAAAGGAATAGATAAAATTCTTATTTTAAGAAAAAATACAGCATATGGAAGAAGTGATATTTTGGGAATTAATGATTTAAATTATAATTTTGGTATTGCAACACTCTCACATACAAAAAAAAGAGCTTTATTTTTTTCTAACTTTTTAGTATTACCGTACAGTAAAAATAATAAGGATTTTACGAATATTTTTATACCTGAAAATATGAATAAAAAATTTGATTTTGAGGTATACGATAGCAATAAAAATTTAAGGGAAGAAAATAAAATAATTGAACATTTTTTACCAATTTTCAAAGAAAAAATGATTGAAGACTTAGAGATTGCATTAAAATAACTACAGACATCCCGCTGCCCCCGATGGCTCAGATTTCTATTCTGTGACCTTCCACAAATCATATCATTTACTTTAATTAGATTTGTTAAGAACGAATAAACAAAAACTCAAATAACGAACAAAATAAATACTTACAATCATTTATAAACGAATATTTCCTTGATTATAAGAATTTTACAATTGTACTTCGTCTATTTGAGTGTTATCGGTAATCTCTAAAAAACTATTAACATAACAGAGAATGAAAATTAAAATTATAATATTTTTTTTACTAATTATTAACCTTTCTTTTAGTCAGCAGAAAAAAATAATTAATAATGAATCTACGACTTTCCAATTAACAAGTAGAGATGAAAATATAGATTTTATAGTTTTTGATACAAAACTTGAAACTAAAAAGCCTATTTTTCTTTGGTGTCAAGGTTCACTTCCTTATCCACTTTATGTAAATTCGAAGGAAGGAATCTGGTTAATTGGCGGTGGAATTACAAATTTTGATATTGAGAAGATTACAAAGAATTATTATCTAGTAATCGTCTCTATGCCTAAAACGCCATTAGTTGCAGAGGAAAGCCAAATAAATGATTCCTATTGGTATTTTGGCCACTCAAAGGACAAAAACATTCCAACAGAAGAATTTCAAAAAGCAGATTTTTTAGAAAACTATACAAACCGAGCAATAAAAGTTTTAAAGTTTTTGCACAAGCAAAAATGGGTTGACAACTCAAAACTAATAATTGCAGGTCATTCACAAGGTTCAAAAGTTGCCACAAAAATTGCGAAAAATTATAAGGCAGTAACAAAACTTGGATTATTTGGAGCAAATCCATTCGGAAGAATTGATCAAAACATAAGAGAATCAAGAAAAGACGCAGAAAATAAAAAAATAACTTGGGAAAAAGCAAATAAAGAAATTGAGGAAGAATATGAAATTTATCGTAATGCGAATAATCCGCAAAAAGTAAAAGCAAATGTCAATTTAATTGCATGGAGATCTTTTTCCGAACCTTTAATAGACGATTGGTTAGAAATTAATAAGCCAATTTATTTAGCGTACGGTACATACGATATCGCAAGTGATTTATGCGATTTGGTTCCTTTATACTTCATAAGAAATCATAAAACTAATCTGACTTATAAAAGATATCTAAACCTTGAACATAATTTTTTTGAAGTCGGTGAAGATGGAAGAGCAAACCACGATAAACCACATTGGAAAGAAGTTATGAATAATTTTGTTGAATGGACTTTGAAATGAAAATAAAGAGACTACCGATAACAGCGGTTTTGCAAGGCGCGGGTTTGAAGATATCCTTTGGGAGATTTGAGACTATACACGCAAAAAAAAATCCATTTTCCCCGATTGCGCAGTTTTCTAATCCGTGACTCATTTATTTTCATTAAATTCGATATAAATTAATAAACAAGAAATCAAATACTGTACTAAACACTTACAATTATTAGATGATAAGAATTTTACAATTATTATTCGTCTATTTGAGTGGTATATGAAATAATGCAAAAAAACCGCATAGAATATGAAAAATTTATTTAAATCAACATTAATTTTACTTATTTCGGTAATTTTAATTTCTTGCTTTCCTATGCAAGGAAGTCCAATGACAGCATTTATTGTAAAAAATACTTCTGAAAAGCCTATAAGTTTTTCTGCAAGCGTAATAAAAATGTCGCAAACATTTGGACCTCAAGAAGTAACAAACTCATTTACGGTTAAAGCAAAAGACAGCATTATTGTAAGACAAACTTATTTCAAAAAAGATGGTGAAAATCCACAAAAATGGTTTTCTAAATTTGATATCTTTCCAGTAGAAGGTATTGAAATGAATAATCCAAACCTTGCTGAAAATTGGAAAAAAAAATCTAATGACAATGTTCCAACCTATACATTTACCATAAACAAATGAAATCTCTAAAAATAATCTTAATTTTTACTTCGGTTTTTGCATTTTCGCAATCCAATATTTTTGATAGACTTTCTGTATTAGACAACAATGGGAAAACTTGGTATAATATTGATGGTTACAGCATAACAAGTGAAGTTTTTAACAATTCTTTTGACGAAAAAGGGTTAAAGAAAATTTTTAAAAAGCATAATATTACTGAAACCGATTTAAAAATTAGAGATGAAAAAATTGATTTCAATAATTATTTCATCACAAAAAAACAAAATATCGCTGGAAACATTTTTCAAACTAACAATTACTATTTTGTAGAGAATCCTAACAATACTACTACTGTTGTTTGGTTTATAAAAAATGGAATCACAGATAGAGAGACCGAGGAAGAATTAGTTAATAAAATAATTAATAACCAAATTCCTAGAGAAAATTTTGTTCAGTTGCAAATCCAGTCAATTGATTTTGTAGGAAGAAAAATAGAACTTGGGAATAGTTGCTATTGGTCATATTTAAATACGGTGCAATGTCCATACTTTGGAGAAATGAATTGGTCTATCCATAAAACTTTGGAAGACGCAAAACAATCTATTGAAAATCAATTTAATGTGACAAAAACAAGAAAAAGCACAAAAATTGCAAGTGAAAATATTGTTGATGTTGAATTTGAAGGCGTTCCAACCAAAGCAAAAAAAGTTATCGTAGAGTTTACAGGAGTTAATTCTGCTCTAGCGGGAATGTCAGGAGGAAAATCATTGACCGTTTATTACATTGCAGAAAATGTGAGAAACAAGAATATAAGTTGTGTGATGAGTTTTTGGAATAATGATCTAATTAATCCTGACACGAAATTACCTCCATTATTAGAAAAAGTAATGAATGTAAAATAACCCGATACCTCAGCTTTCGAACCGTGACTACAAAACAGAACCGTGTCATTCTGAACGAAGCACAGCGTAGTGAAGAATCTCTTCAAAAGGCAAAATATTTCAACTTCACAACTTTACAAATTCACGATGGCGCAGATTTTTAATCCGTGACTTTCCACAAATCATATCATTTACTTTAATTAAATGTGTTATAAACGAATAAATAAGAACTCAAATACTGAACTAATTACAATTATTAGATGATAAGAATTGTGCTATCATTCTTTTTCTATTTTGTGTGTTAACGGTAATCTCTAAAAAAATACTATATAATGAAAATTCAATTTTTACTTTTCCTATTGATCATAAATTACACATATTCTCAAGATAAACTTTTTTTATATGATTATAAATTCATTTCTGATTCTACAAATAAAATGAATGTAAAAAATGAAATAATGATTTTGAATATTCAAAAAGATAGAACAGAATTCTATAGTTACGAAAGATATTCTTCTGATTCTATACAGTTATCCGAAGCCAAAAAAGGGAATATGGCAATGCCAAAAAATAAAGTAATGATTAGTGATAGAATTGTTAAATATCCTAATTCAAATCAAATTGATTATATAACTTTTATATCTTGGGATAAATATATTGTAAAACAAGACATAGATCTAAAATGGAAATTGGAAAATAGATTTTCAAAAATTTTAGGTTATGATGTACAAGAAGCAACAACTGAATTCGGTGGAAGAAAGTGGGTTGCTTGGTTTGCAAAAGAATTACCAATTCCAGACGGACCTTATAAATTCAAAAACCTTCCTGGTTTAATTTTAAAAATTGAAGACACCACTAAAAGTCATATTTTTGAATTAAAGGGAATAAGAAAAAATGATCATATTTTTAATTATCCCAATTTGAACAACTATAAAGAATATAAATTGAACTTTGACCAATACGTGAAAAAATTTAAAGACTATCGTAAAAATCCAACAGCTGATTTAATTGGTCATATTCCTGACCAAAGAGATGCAGAAGGAAACTTCAAAACTTCTGCTCAAGTAATAAAAGAATTAAATGATAAATGGCTGGAAAACTTTAAGAAAGATAATAACATCATCGAAATAAATTTGTTACACTAAGAAAAACGATAGCGCAGATTTCTAATCCGTGACCTTCCACAGCTCATTTCATTTATTTTAATTAAATTTGTTAGAAACTAATTAACATAAACTCAAATACCGAAATCTAACAAATACTTACATTCGCTTACAAACGAATATTTAATTGATTATAAGAGTATTATATTTATACTTCGACTATTTGAATGTTAGCAGTAATTACTACAAACATTGTGGTTAAAATGAACATATGAAAAAAATATTCAAGATTTTCTGCTTGTTTCTATTTATAATTTCTTGTGAAAATAATTCTTATGACCAGAATTATAAAAATTATGAAGATTTTAAGAGCATTCAAAATCCAAGATTATCGGGATGGTTTCCTAGTATCATTAAATCTGATGCATATGAATTAAAAAGCATTTCTTATCTTGATAAATGTGCTTTCGGGAAATTTAATTATTCGAATAATAGCTATTACGATTCAATATTTTTAAATTATCCAAAAGTTGAAACATTTGCTTTTCAGCAAAAGGTAAGACAATTTGAAAATCTAAAACCAAGTTGGTTTTTAGATACAGACAAATTTAATGCGAAAGATTTTGAAATAGTAAAAGATAACCAGTTTAACATTGCTAGGAAAAAATCAACAAAAGAGATTTATTCATTTTGGACACCCGTTAGCGCGGATTCTAATCCAAAATTTAAATGATAAAATGCAACATCAGACAACCTTTATAATAGAAGATGAATTTCACGCTGAACAACAAGGGGAGTTTAAAACATTTAAAGACGCATTCAGTGAACTTCAACAAAGAGCTAATATTCCTTGGAATGAAATCCCCAATCGTTGTCCTTGCACAAATTGGGAGAACTGCGAGAGAAATTATCAAATAATAGAATACGACACTACACAGACACCTTGGAAAGAGTTAAAACGAAAAGACGTATTGACAATATCAGCAAAAGGAACTAAATGGACAACAGATAAATAAAAACTCCATGTGGCGCAGATTTCTAATCCGTAACTTTCCACAGCTCATTTCATTTATTTTAATTAAATTTGATTGAAACTAATAAGCATAAATTCAAATACTGAACTCATTAAATACTGACAATCATTTACAAACGTTAATAAGTGTTTTACAGTCTATTTGTGTGTGAGCTGTTATAATAGAGAGACTGTCACATGAACAAGAACATTTTAATAATTTTTATTTTACTAACCTTGACATTTTCTTACAAATTCAAGGATAATAAAGTTGATGAAACTAAGTCAACAGAGAATGACACTATTTACAAAAATGATAGTTTAACTTATATACTAAATGCCAACAAAAAATTTATCAAGGACAGTTTATTGAAAGAAAAAACCGGAATTATTGACCACTATTTTTCACTATATCAACCAGATAATTGTGGAGTTTTAACACATAGAAATTCAGAACTGAAAGAAGGGTTTGAAGGGATAAGAATTATTAAAGGAATTAGAACAAGCAAAAAAAATGATACTGTCTTTGTAATGCCTAACTTCAATTATTGTGACGATGGAGAATCCTATTGTTTTTATGACAAGACATTACCCAGACTTTATACAGATTCTTATTGTTGCCATCCAGATAATTTTTTTGTTTGTAGTGACATTGATGAAGACGGGATTAACGAAGTTGGAATTTTCTATTCTTCTTGTGTAAGCAGATATAAATCTTTAAGAATTTACAGTTTAAAGAAAAACACTTGGAACGAAATTGCCATTACTACTTTTGACATAATGACGAAAGACCCTACAGAAGTTAAGTTTAGCGACTTGGTAAAGAAAATAAGTAAGTACAAATTTCAAATTTGTAGCTTTGACAAGGGGCAAACAAAATGGAAAACAATAAAAATGAGATAATTCCAACGGCGCGGATTTGTAATCCGTGACTTTTTATATTTTAATTAAATTTGTTAGAAACTAAATAACCCAAGCACTTCTAAATATGAAATCATATTTCAATTATTTTCTAATTCTAATACTTCTTTCTTTAATCATTATTTCTTGTAACACAAGGGAGAAAAATTACATTATTTATTATAATAAAGTAAATGAGATTGATAGCATCTACAGAATTGCTCAAAGACCTAAATTAGCAATAAAAAAATTCAGAAAATTATTTAAGGAGTTTCCACCTAAAAATCAAGAGAGAATAGAAGAATTTGAAAATTATATTTATTTGAGTGATAAGTATCAAGAAAATTTCGGGGGTAAAAAAAATCTGTACAAGTTTATTACTTTAATTGCACCTTATAGAAACGCTTATCAAGAGCATTTACCCTTATTTAAAAAATATGGAATAGACAGTTTAGAAGCAGCTTATAAAACAGATTTATGGGTGAGGTCAAGAGAAAAAGTATTAATGGATTCTATTACAACTCTTTTTATACGTGATCAAGAAGGAAAACGTTTAGATGTAAATATAAGTGCTAGAAATGATTTAAAAAATGCGAAACTTATGAAGTGGATATTTGATAATTATGGATATCCTTCTTTACAAAAAGTGGGTATTTTTGGGAATGATGATGTCTTTTTACCAATGAGTACCTTTTTTAGTCACATGTCGGCTTCGCAAGATTATCCTTATTTTGAAAAAAAATTAAAAAGATATTTAAAAATGGGGGATTGTACACCACGTGAATATTCAACGATGGTAGACCGCTATCATTTACAAGTTTTAAAAGACAAAATGCTCTATGGTTCTTATATTGGAATAGATGGAATTTCTGATACAATTCAAGTGAATAAAAATCGTAAAAGTGTAGGTTTACCTTCATTAAAACACAATAATATAATTACAAAAGACTTTTTAAAAAAAATAAATAAAAATTAAAACCCCGATGTCTCAGATTTCTTATCCTTGAGTACAGAACAGAACTGTGTCATTCTGAACGAAGCGCAACATAGTGAAGAATCTCTTCATAATGGAAAAGATTATTTTCTACATGCGTAAACCGAAAAACCCGTGCGCTTCCCAAAACACCGATGGCGCATTCTATGGCAAAAACCAAATAAAAATATAAAAATTTTAAGAAGCAAATTTGTAAGTATTGACAAAAGGAGATTCTCTGCTAATAACAGCAAAAGCTCTGCTTACAATTTTGCATTTTATATTATTTAATACCAAGAGCGTATGTTTGCCTTCATCTCTTTTTCGTTGGTACTATTCCTTTAGTTCTGCATCGTATTTTATAGCATTTAATGCTACGAGATGTAGAAGAGATTTTATTTTCTTATCAGCAAAATGATTTACTTTAGTTATTGCTCTTACACTTGAGCCAGAACTATATTCAAAAGGAGCAATACCAGAATAACATGCAAACTTTCTCCAATCTTTAAAACACTAAATCCTTTAGTTGCTAATAAAAAAAACAAAGCAGTAACATCACCCGATGGCGCGGTTTTCTAATCCATGACCTTTAAACACACTAAAACGTTCAGTTCTTAATAACCTCGTCAAGGTTCCAAAACCATCGCTGCCCCGATGGCGAGTTTTCTAATACGTGACCTTAAACACACTAAAACGTTCACTTCTTAATAACATCGCAAGGTTCCAAAACCACCGCTGTCCGCAGCAAGTAACATAATGAACATTATACGCACTGCCTAGCTACAGAGAACTGTCCCCGTTACCGCACAAATCCTTTCGTGTGGTTTACTTGATAATAAATTTTTCATAAAGTAACCTGTATAGTTATTTTAGGACGACACAAGGACGATAAATAAATTTAGATATAGCATAGATGGTGCATAGATACTCCATAGATAGTGCATGAGGAGTGCATGAAAAAGATATTTTTTTAATACTATTTAAGTTCTAAGTATTTTCTCTTCGTTCAATTATTTTTAAAATCATTATAACATTTAAATGACTTTTGCAATAGCTTTTGCATAGGGAAATTAGAGCAAGGTATGTCCATGTAGCAATATAAGTTTTCACAGCTTTTTTCCATAAAAAAAGCCTATTAAAAATAGGCTGAAGTATGTAATTATCTGTAAATACGTTATTGTTTTTCAGATTTTTGATGAAGAATTTCTATCAAACTATGCAAGGTTTTTTGGAATTGTATGATTTCTTCCGCAGAAATGCTCTCGTCTGAGAAATGACTAATAATTTTTGTGGGAATTTCTACTGCTTGTTCTCGGAGTGCTTTTCCTGAGGTGGTAAGAGAAATCACTACCTTTCTTTCGTCTTCGGCAGAGCGTTTTCGGGTAAGCAATCCCTTTTGTTCTAATCTTTTGAGCAATGGAGTGAGCGTATTAGATTCTAAAAAAAGTCGGCTCCCTATTTCATTCACCGTGATGGCGTCATTTTGCCAAAGTACCATAAGCACCAAATATTGTGGATAGGTGAGGTCTAGATTTTTGAGAAAAGGCTCATAAATCTTGGTGGTTAATCGAGATGCTGCATATAATGGAAAGCACAATTGTCTTTCTAAATAGAGAGTGCTGAAATCTTTTTCTGTTTTCATAAGATACTTTTAATGTAGTTTTCCATTTTCTCTGGTGGAGTAGTTGGCGAAAATCTACGAACAGGTTTTCCGTTTTTGTCGATGACAAATTTGGTGAAATTCCATTTAACATCATCCACTAGAAATCCTCCTAGTTCAGCTTTTAAATATTTGAAAATTGGGTGAGCGTTTTTGCCATTAACCTCTATTTTGTCAAACATTGGGAAACTTACACCATAGTTTATTTGACAAAATTCTTGAATTTCATTGGCACTTCCAGATTCTTGCTTTGCAAATTGATTGCAAGGAAATCCTAAAATCACCAATCCCTCATTTTTGTATCGTTGATAAAGTTTTTCTAAACCTTCATATTGTGGGGTAAGTCCGCATTTGCTTGCTGTATTGACCACAATGATGGTCATATTTCGGAACTGATTCATAGAAATGGTATCACCATTCAATAATTGTGCTTTTAAATCAAAAAATGAAACAGAAGTCTTAGATTTTTTCTTTTTCAAAAGCAGTTGAAGCGCTCCAGTTGACCATAATGCCCAAAGAATAAGCACAGGTTGGAAGAATAGCCTAATAAATCTTTTTTCGTCCGTATCTAAGCCAAAAGCAGATATTCCATTGGTATATTGTGAAATATTTCCCGGGAAAATAAGCACATAGAAAATAGCCAATGCTATTCCTACTTTAGCCTTTTTGCGAGTCCAAAAAATCATCGCTAAACCTAGTGAAATTTCTGCTACACCAGATAATAAAACAATAAAATCCATAAAGTGAGGATGACTAGGCAACCATCTAGGAACTTGTGCTAGAAATTCTGTACGCTGAAAAGTGAGGTGACCTATTCCTGCTAAGAGCATAAAAGAACCTAGAATTACTCTGAAAATGTTCTGTATAAGGTTAGTCTTCATAAAGTATCGTTTAAAATTAAATCGTTCACGATGCAAATGTACAAAAACTTTGAAACAAATCAATATTTTTTAAAAATTTGATTGTAATAAAGGATGATTTTTAATTTAAGATTTAAGTTTTAATTTCAATAGCTTAATCATTTCTAAGATAAACAAAACACTTACGGCTCCTATAATAGACGTAAGAAAATGTTGATGACCAGGATATTCAAAACTGAAAATCTTTTGCAGCATTGGGTTTCCAATCGTTAAAAAAAGTAAAGTGAAAGCAATGGTAGAAATAATGACCAAAGCTTTATTATTCTCTAAAATTACAGAAACAAAATTTCGGGTGTCAGACAATGAAGTGAGAATAAGAAATACATTTCCTACAATCAATGAAGAAAATGCGATGGCTCTCACTGCGTTATCAGTATGTCCTTCTTTTAGAGAAAGAAAATAAACCACCACTACCATTGTGAGAAGTAAAAATCCTTTCACCAAGCTAAAAGCAATTTTTCGCCAACCGAAAAAGAGTTCGTCAGGATTTCTGGGCGGTCGGTTCATAATGCCTCTTTCTTCTTGTTCAGATTCAAAAGCGATAGAACAAACTGGGTCGATAATCAGTTCCATAAATACAATATGCATCGGCATCAATAAAATAGGCAAAGAAGAATAAAAAGCAGGCAATAAAACCAAACCAATAATCGGAACGTGAATAGCAAGAATGTAAGACATGGCTTTTTGAAGATTGTCAAAAATTCTTCTTCCAGAACGAATGGCGTAAACAATTGAAGCAAAATTATCATCTAATAAAACCAAGGAAGATGCTTCTCTGGCTACATCTGTTCCTTTCATTCCCATGGCAATTCCGATGTCGGAAGCTTTCAGTGCAGGAGCATCATTTACACCGTCTCCTGTCATGGCGACTACTTCTCCATTGGCTTTTAAGGCTTTGATGATTTGGAGTTTTTGTTCGGGAACAATTCTTGCGAAAAGATGGGTGTTTTTTATTTTTTCTTTGAGTTCTGCATCGCTCATATTTTGGAGTTCTGCACCCGTTAAAACTTGGTCGTTGTGCTGTAAACCAATTTGATTGGCGATACTTTTGGCAGTGGCTGGAAAATCACCCGTAATCATAATGACTTTAATTCCTGCTTTGTTGCATTCGCTGATGGCTCCTGGAACTTCTTCACGAATCGGATCTTCAAAAGCGACCAATCCGCAAAAAACAAAAGGAAATTCTTCTTGTTTCTCGGGAAGTTCGGCAGAAGTTATTTCGCAATGAGCAGCTGCGAGAACTCTGTAACCATTTTCTGCCAATTGGTGAACCAATTGAGTATAACGAGCGTTTTCTTCTTCAGAAAAATGGCACAATTGGAAAATCGCTTCAGGAGCACCTTTGCAATACGCATGACTTTGTGGATGGTTTTTAGATTTCATCACGCGAGTCATGGCAAATAATTCTTTGCTCAGTGGATATTCTTTTACCAAATCTAAATCCTCTTTTGCGAGATGTAACCTGCTGATTTCATTGCCAATCGCTTTTTCCATCGGGTCAATCGAATGACGCTGAGAAGCGTGAACCAAAACCGTTAAAACCTCTTGAATATTTTCTAAAGAATGTTTAAAATCTTTCTTGTAATAGAGTTTTTCACCTGAGTAAAGCGCTGCAACTTCCATTTTGTTTTGGGTAATGGTTCCTGTTTTATCACTGCATAATACGGTGGCAGAACCAAGTGTTTCTATGGCAGAAGGTTTGCGTGTTAATACATTGTTTTTGGATAATCTCCAAGCTCCCAATGCTAAGAAAATAGTCAATACTACAGGGAATTCTTCGGGTAGAATAGACATGGCAGAAGCCAATCCGTTCAATAAAGAATTAAGGAAATTTCCTCTGGTCAAATAAAAAGCCAAAATCACGCCAATACTGATGGCGATTCCCATAAGAAACAGACTTCTGATGAGTCTTTTCATCTCTTTTTGCAATCGGGTGCTTTCTTGTTCTATATTTTGTAGCGAAACGCCAATTTTTCCGAATTGTGTTTCGGAACCAGTATGCGTCACTTTTGCTTTGCCTTTTCCTTGTACGATGAGCGTTCCGCTGAAAACATGAGCTTCTTTTTCTTCGGTTTTAATCACGGGAACAGATTCGCCAGTTAGTAAAGATTCGTCTATAGTAAGGTGTTGACTTTCCAATAAAATAGCATCTGCAGGAACTCTATCTCCTTCGTTTAAAATGACTACATCTTCGGGAACGACTTCTCTTCCGGGAATTCTAATTTCTTGCCCATCACGAATCACCAAAGCTCGTGGAGAAGACAATTGTCTCAATGCTTCTAAAGATTTTTCGGTTTTTCTGTGTTGATAAAAGGTGATGAAAATAATGACAAAAACCCAACACAACAGAATCATTCCTTCGGTATAATCTCCCAATAAAACATAGACGAGACCACAAAACATAAGTAAGATAAACATGGGCTCTTGAATCACTTCTAGGGCAATTTGCCAAACGTTTTTCGGTTTTGCAGAAGGGAGTTCATTGAAGCCGTATTGTTTCAAAAGTTCTGCTGCTTTTTTTTGAGAAATTCCTTGTGTCATGGCATTTCTTTTTTAAGATGAGAATAAATCACGGGAAAAAATGGCTGATTTTAATTGGTTTTTAATCAGTCTTTTATTCAGTTAAAGTTAAGAAAATTTTAGGATAAGAAAAAGGTTTTAGAGCTGATATATAAGAGGTGATGCTTTATCTATTCTTTCAGAATTTATATTTCGGAAAAATGCCTTATTATAGAGATTTTAAATTGGTATTATTTTGGTTATTAATTTTTTGTTCCCTCAAAAAATTTTATCTTCGTAGCTCAATTTTAAATGATAATGAAAAAAATTATATTGTTCCTATTCTTGGTGATTTCTACAGCCCTTTTTTCTCAAGATGGAATAAAATTCGGAAAACAGTCTTTTGCTAAAACCTTAGAACAAGCCAAAAAAGAAAATAAACTCATTTTTTTAGATGCTTTTGCTTCATGGTGTGGTCCGTGTAAATTGTTAGACAAAAATGTATTTCCTAAAAAAGAAGTGGGCGATTATTTCAATGCCAATTTCCTGAACCTTCATATTGACATGGAAAAAGGAGAAGGAATAGAAATTGCAAAAAAATACAGCATTTATTCTTATCCTACATTGCTATTCATAAATGGAGATGGAAAAGTAGTTTACAAAGCTGCAGGTTATATGAGTCCGCAAGAACTCATCAGTATTGCCAAAGAAGCCGTGAATCCAGAAAATACTTTAGAAAATAAAATTGCGAAGTTTGAAGCGGGAGAAAAAGACCCAGAATTTTTAATGGGATTGATTAAAAATACGTATGCAACTGATTTTTCATTGGCACAAAAAGTGGCTACCCGTTATTTCCAGACGAGAACAGACGCTACTTATTCTAAAGAAGAAGCAGGAATGTTACTGTTTTTCACCAAAACCATAGATGATGATTTGTATAAAATCTTCACGGCAAAAAAGGCAGAACTTTCTACGCAAATTCCAGAAAGTTATTTGGCGGAATATGATAATCAACTCAAACTGAACACGGTTTTACAAAAATCTTTCGATGCCAATACTCAAAGCATTAACGAACCCATTTTTTTAGCTGAAGGAACAAAAATTTATGGCGAAAAAGAAGCAAAACAACTTTTGAATAAAATCAATATGGATTTATTTTTTACTCAAAAAAAATATGATGATTACGCAAAATCTGCTTTGAATTATTATCAAAATCCAAAAGATTTTGCCACCGATGAACTCAATAATGTCGCTTGGAATTTTTACCTCTACGTTACAGATAAAACTTTGTTGACTCAAGTAACACAATTGTGTTTAGAGGGCTTTAAAAAAGAAGAAAATAGTCAGAATACAGATACTTTAGCCAATATTTATTATAAATTGGGTGATAATAAAAATGCTAAACTTTGGGCGAAAAAATCTATCGAAATTGCTAAAGCGAAAGGAGATGAATACGCATCAACTGAAGAATTATTAAAAAAGATAAATTAAACACAAATGCTTTTAAAAAATTATTATTTTCTCATACTCTTTAGTATTGGAATAAATGTTAGTGCGCAAACGTATGTTAAAGTCAATGGTTTTACCCTTCCCGCACTGATGTTAAACGCAGGAATAGAAACGAAACTTACAGACAAAACGACTTTTCAAGCAGATGTTTTTGTTTCCCCTTGGAAATCACTTTTCGGAAATAGAATGCTTTTTGCTATTGGGAGTTTAGAATATCGTTATTATTTTATCGAAAGTTTTAAAAATTGGTATGTGGCTGCTAATACAGGAGTAGCGATTTATAGAATGCAAAAGTATAACCATCTTAATTTGGGAATTCATCAAGAAGGATATTCTATACTTTTAGGCGGAACTGTAGGTTATGTAGTGAAAGTGAATGATAAAATAAACTTAGATATATTTTTAGGTGGTGGCAATGCACAATCTAAATATAGATCTTATTATAATGCTTTCCCAGACATAAGAGCAGACAAAGAAGAAGGAGCTTCTATTAACGGAAGCGGAGAATGGATTCCTTATAAAGGTGGCGTAATGATTTCTTATCAAATTAAATAATATGGAATTAAAAAGTGTGAAATTTTTAGTGGTTTTGGTGATTACGTTCGTCATCGTGTTTTTGATGAATTACATTGGGAATACACAATCAGACAAATTACAAAGAGCTTTACTAAACGGACTTGGCGGAATGGTAGGACTTACCATCGGGATGATGATTTACAACAGAAGTAAAAATGACCAATCAGGCCCGCAACATTTCGATTAAATTAAGTCCAAAAAACTTCTTTGCTGTATCGTAAAATCATCAGCATTACGATAATTAAAAATACAATTCTGATAAATCCATTGCCTTTTTTAAAGGCAATTTTTGTTCCTAGAAAGTTTCCTAAAACATTGAAAACGGCCATTAAAATTGCCAGTTCTAACAAATAATTTCCGTGGCTGATGAAAACCAAAAGCGCCGAAATATTGGTGATGCAATTCACGACTTTAGCATAAGCAGAGGCCGAAAGAAAATCAAATCCTAAAATCACCACGAAAGCCAAAACAAAGAAACTTCCTGTTCCCGGTCCAAAAAACCCATCGTAGAAACCAATGACTGCTCCAATCACTGCTCCGAAAATCATTTTTTTGGTGGTGCTTAAATCTTTGGTCGCGACATTTCCTAAATCTTTTTTGATGAAAGTATAAATCGCAATCGCAATCAGAATAATTAAAATTAAAGGTTTTAATGCTTCAGAATCCAAGTAACTCATTGTTCTCGCTCCCAAAAACGAAAAAATAAAAGAAAAAAGCGAGATAGAAAGCAAAACTTTCCAGTTGAAGCGAATTCTTTTGGCGTATTGTACCGCTGCAATGCTTGTTCCAGAAAGCGCTGCGATTTTATTGGTTCCAAAAAGTGTTGGCAATGCCAATTGAGGGAACTGAATCAACAAAGCGGGCAATTGTATCAAACCACCACCGCCAACTATTGCATCTAAAAACCCTGCAATAAAGGCAAATGCAGCTAAAAAGAATAGCGTATAAAAACTGTAATCAGAGAAAAAATCCATTTACAATTGATTAGTTTTCGTAGAGAACATATTTGCTACGGATTTTCTCGAAATTTTCTAAATCTTTTTGCCAAGATTTTCTAATTTCTGTTTCTGGAGTTCCCGAAATAATTTGTTTGCGAAATTCATCTGTTCCTGCCAAAGTATCAAACCAAAGGTTTTTTAAGAAGAAGTCTTGAGCTTTTTTGTCAAAATTTTGATATGCATCAATCACAAAACTTAAATCTAATTTTCCTTTAATTTCTGGGAATTGACGTAAATCTTTTCCAAAGCATAATTTACCATTTAAGAATGGATCTTTTGCACCTGAAGTTGGTTTCGGAGTGAATGAAAATTCCTGATTTTTTAACCAAGGACTTCCATATACTTGAAAAGGAAAATCTGTACCTCTTCCTACAGAAACCTGCGTTCCTTCAAAGAAACAAAGGCTAGGATAGAGGTTGATGGATTGATCATTTGGTAAATTAGGCGAAGGTTTTTCAGAAATAGGATATCTTTTATTTTTATGATAATTTAGCATTGGGATGAGTGTATATTTTACCTGCACTGCATTTTTCATCCATTTTTCGCCATTCACCATTTTTCCGTATTCGCCAATGGTTAATCCATAGACTACAGGAACTTTGTGTAATCCTACGAAACTTGTCCATTTTTCTTTTAAAACTGGTCCGTCTGTATAACCATCATGAGGATTCGGACGGTCTAGAACAATGATTTCTTTGCCATTTTCTGCGGCAGCTTCCATCACATAAGTGAGTGTAGAAATGTAGGTGTAAAATCTTACGCCCACATCTTGAATGTCAAAAAGTACAATATCTACGCCTTGTAATTGTTCAGGTTTTGGTTTTTTATTGTCGCCGTAAAGCGAAATAATTGGCAAACCTGTTTTAGTGTCAATTCCGTTTTTTACATGTTCACCAGCATCAGCAGTTCCACGGAAACCGTGTTCTGGAGCAAAAATATGCTTGATTTTGATATTATTTTGAACCAAAAAATCTACCAAATGGGTTTTGTCTGATAATAAACTCGTTTGATTGGCAACTATTGCAACAGTTTTATTTTTCAGAAGAGGCAAATAGAGTTCTGGTCTGTCTGCAGCGTTTTTAAAACAATTTTCTTCTTTATTTTTTGGTTTTTCTAAAGCAATTTCTACCGTTTTTACAGGTTCTGGATTGGGATTTGCATTGTTTTTTTGAGTGCTACAACTTTGTAACCCAAAAATCATTAGCATAATAAGAACTAAATCTTTAATTTTGACACTTAAATTCATTTGATTTTGAAATTTCCAATATATTTTTCTAAAAAAATAGCGTTCTCCAAAGATAACAAAAATAATCTTTCACGCGTGATTGTCTTCATTGGAAGGCTTTCTGTAGCGCTGGGAATTATTGTTTCATTGGTGACAGTTTCTACTGGTTTAGGCTCCAAAAAAGCCATTAAAAATCGTATGGCAGATTTCGTGGGACACATTTCTGTGAAATCTACCAAAAGCAATTCTTCCTATAATTCTTCGGTGCTTCACCAAGAGGGATTAAATGTAAAGGGTATTAAAAATCTATCAGATGTTTCTAACACGCAATCTTACGCTACGGTTTCTGGGATTCTGAGAACCGAAGAAAACTTTGCAGGGGTTATTTTAAAAGGTGTAGCCAAAGATTTTGATGCAGAGCGTTTTCAAAGTTTTATGGTAGCTGGAGAAGTTCCAAAATTTACCGAAGAAGGCTATAACAACCAAGTCATTCTCTCTGATAAAATTGCCAATGATTTGCATCTGAAACCTAAAGACAGCATCGTAGCGATTTTTTCTAAAGAAGACCAACAACCCATTTACAGAAAATTTGAAATTTCTGGAATTTACAAGACAGACATCAAAATGATAGATGATTTGTTTATCATCGGCGATATAAATCACGTGAGAAAAATTCAGGATATGGCAAAAACTGATGTGGGAGGAATAGATATTTTCTTGAAAGACAGTGATGATATGGATGCCATTTATCCAAAAATTGAAAAACTAATAGGTTACAAAAATTACGCAGAAAAAGCGACGGATAAATATCCTCAAATCGTAGATTGGATTAATATTTTTGATACCAACATCGGACTGATTATCACGATTATGCTGATTGTTGTAGTCATTAATATCATAATGGTTTTGCTTATTCTCATTATTGAGCGCACCAATTCTATTGGAATGCTCAAAACATTGGGTGCAACCAACGGACAAATTCGAGCGATTTTCATCAACTATACTTTGTTGATTATGATTCCTGGATTAATTATGGGGAATGTAATCGGTTTAGGATTTTTGGTGCTTCAAAAAATCTTCGGATTTATCAAACTCAATCCAGAGAATTACTACGTAAGCACGGTTCCTGTAGATTTAAACCCTGTTTATATTTTGGGAATTTCTGTTGGGATTTTGGCGATTTCTGCATTCGCTCTTATTTTGCCAAGTTATCTGATTTCTAAAATTTCTCCTGTAAAAGCGATTAAGTATAATTAATTATTTGCTAAAATTTAATCAATAGTTAAAGGTCAGGTTTTAATTTTTGGTCATTTTCTAAAAATAAAAATCGTATTTTTGCGGCTCAAATTTTTACAATGAACTACGCAAAAAATATTTTAGAAACGATAGGAAATACACCGCTGGTAAAGCTAAACAAAGTTTTGGGAGAAGATTTCCCTGCATTGGTTTTAGCAAAAGTAGAAACCTTCAATCCTGGGAATTCTGTAAAAGACAGAATGGCACTGAAAATGATTGAAGATGCTGAAAAAGACGGTCGTCTGAAACCTGGAGGAACCATCATTGAAGGAACTTCTGGAAATACAGGAATGGGATTGGCTTTAGCAGCCATTATCAAAGGTTACAAGTGTATTTTCGTGACTAATTCTAAACAATCAAAAGAAAAAGCAGATATTTTACGTGCTTTAGGTGCAGAAGTGGTGATTTGTCCTACTGATGTAAAACCTACCGATCCACGTTCTTATTACCAAACTGCAAAAAGATTAACGGAAGAAACTGAAAACGCTTGGTATGTAAACCAATATGATAATCTTTCTAATAGAGCAGCGCATTATGAATCTACGGCACCAGAAATTTGGGGACAAACTGAAGGGAAATTGACTCATTTTGTAGTAGGAGCAGGAACAGGAGGCACGATTACAGGTTGCGGAACGTTTTTCAAAGAAAAAAGTAAAGATATCAAAGTTATTGGTGTAGATACTTATGGTTCTATTTTGAAAGAAATTCATGAAACGGGAGAAATTCACTTAGAAAATGCTTACACTTATATTACAGAAGGAATTGGTGAGGATATTTTGCCTGAAAACTATGACATGTCTGTGATAGACCATTTCGAGAAAGTTACAGATAAAGATGGCGCGATCTATGCAAGAAAATTAGCTAAAGAAGAAGGGATTTTCTGTGGTTATTCTGCAGGAAGTGCGATTGCTGCGATTAAGCAAATGCAAGATCAATTTACCAAAGATGATATCATAGTAGTTTTACTTCATGATCACGGTTCTAGATATGTAGGGAAAATCTATAATGATGACTGGATGAAAGAAATGGGTTGGCTAGATTAATACAAAATAATCAATTCAAAATAAATAAAATCGGGAAGAGCAATCTTCCCGATTTTTTTAGTCGTATTTTATGCTGCAAGAATTCACAGAACCATTCACAACATTTTTAAATTCTTTGCCCGAAATGTATTGATGGGTGTATTTTTCGCCTTTTTCTCTCAAAGCTTTGTAATAAACAAAAAGATGATTCTTAGTACCGCATTCTATACCATTTGCTGCTTCTCTAATGCTTGATTTTTGGCTATTTTTTCTTACGATATAGATGTCATTGAGATTCAACTCTTCTATTTTTATAGCAGTTTTCAGCGCCAAAGTTTCATCTATTGCTTCTGAAAGTAGTTGGTTTTTAAGGTTTTCTGTTTCTTCTAAACTTTCATTTTCTAGAACGGTGATATTCTGTTTTGCAAGAATGTTTTTCCAAATTTCAATGTGTTTTTGCTTTCTTTTGGCAATATTTCCGAAAAGATTGTTCTGATATTGTGCATAGAAATTTTCGTAAACTTCTTTTGTAATTTTCTCTTTGCCAATGAGTTGCGTAATTGTAATGATTTCTTTTTCAGAAAGTTGAGATGAAGTTCTAGCTGTTCTCGGTTGCATCAATGAACACGAAACTAAAAATAGCGAAAGTAAAAAAGCGGATACCAATTTCATTTTAAAACCATTTATTCATTAAATCGACTAGTTTCTGAGTCAAATTTTTTCTAGAAAATTGCTCAATGTTTTCAGCGTTTTGGTTCAGCATTCCTGATTTCCAATTTTGGTAAGATTCTAAAATAAAATTCTTTAGATTCTCTTTTTCATCATAGCCAAAATGTTTTCCAGCTTTGGTTTCGTTCAATATTTTTTCTACATCTGCATCTTTTGGACCGAAAGAAAGAATCGTTTTTCCCGTTGCCAAATATTCGAAAATTTTCCCTGGAATAATCCCTTTTGAAGATTCTTGAGGAAAATTGGTCATCAATAAAACTGATGAATCTTGCATGTGTTTTAACGCAACATCATGCGTTTGATAACCCAAATTCGTTAAGTTATTTTTAAGAGCTGAACTTTCTATTTTTTGTAAAATTTTATCGTCTAATCTCCCTACAAATTTCAACTCAAAATCGTTTTTGAAGTCTGCATTTTCTTGAACCAAAACATTTAAAGTTTCCCACAAAATTTCAGGATTTCTAAGCTGTTCTAAAATACCGATGTAACTTAACGTGAATTTAGTGGTAGAATTGGAGAGTAGTAGAGTTTTAGAGTTTTCTTCTGTCATGCTGAGCGTAGTCGAAGCATCTACATCAAATCCATTCGTAATGCAGAAAGCATTTGCGCCTTTTTTTCTGAAATTTTCAGCATCGGTATAACTTGTTGCCAAAGTAATATCTGCATTTTTGAACACTTCAGATTCTAATTTCCTATGCTTTTTATCGGCAATTTTAGTCAGTTTCAAGTGTTTGTAATACGAAATTTCAGTCCATGGATCACGGAAATCTGCAATCCATTTTAAGTCTGGAAATTTTTTCTTTAAGCCTAACCCAATCAAATGCAAAGAATGTGGAGGTCCAGTAGTTACCAAAACATCATAGTGATTGACTTTCAAGTATTTTTCTAAAAATTCTACGGAAGGTTTTACCCAAAAAACTCTTGCATCTGGAATAAAGAAATTGCCACGAACAAAAATCGAAAATTTGGCTTTCCAAGATTGGTTTTCACCTACATCAAACTGTCCCGCTTTGAATTTTTTATTGTCTTTCCCGAATTTTTCTGCCAATTGGTAAGGTTCCCAAATTTTGGTTTTAATCATTTTGAGATTTTTGGGAACGTCTTTTTGCAAGGTTTCATCTACAATTGGATAACTAGGATTTTCTGGAATAAAAACGGTAGGTTCCCAACCGAAATCAGGCAAATATTTTACAAATTTCAACCAACGTTGAACTCCCGGTCCTCCAGCTGGAGGCCAGTAATAAGAGATGATGAGTGTTTTTTTTTGTTTCAAGTTTATAATTTTTAAACCGCAAAAGCGACAAAAGATTTTCTATGTATTATAAGTTATTCAAAAGTAAAAAAAGATTTTACATTAATTCATCGTAATATTTATTAATATATGTTTCTTGTCCATGATGATAAAGATTTTTAACATTAAAATTTACTAAAATTCCTTTCGGTACTTTAAGTAAATTCATGTAATTCAAAACTTGAAATTTATGAACATCTAAAATGTTAGAGACAGATTTTAACTCTAAAACGATTAAATCTTCAATCAGAAAATCACATTTAAAATCACAATCTAATTTCTTTTCTTTATAAAAAACAGGAATTTGAAATTCTGACTTGAAATTTAAATTTCTTAATTTGAATTCTTCTTCTAAAGCTTTGTGATAAACAACTTCTGCTAAACCTGCACCTAAAATTTTATGAACCTCAATACAAGCTCCATTAATTTTATATGTTAAATCGGTAAGATATTGTTGCGTAATCATTAACTCTTTTTTTACTTTTTAATGGCTATATTTTCAATTATTTCTTTTGTCGCTTTTGCGGTTTAATAAAAATATCCCCACCAAAGAAAGCAATACAAACAAACCAAAAGCAATTAAGGAAATCGTTTTTCCATTTGCTATCACTTCTGGCTCGAATATCATTTTTACCGTGTGATTTCCCGCTGGAACGTAAACGGCTCTCAATAAATAATCAGCTTTGATGTATGGAACTTCTTTTCCGTCTACAAACATTTTCCAGCCTTTTGGATAATAAATTTCAGAAAAAACAGCCAATTGTGGCGTTTTAGACTGTGTTTTATATTCTAGTTCATCGGCTTGATATTTCGTTAAATTTACAAAAGCAGTAGAATCAGCTGCTAAAGTTTTTCCTTCAAAATATTTTTGATCATCCTTCAAAATAACCGCCGTTTTTTTAGAATCAATATTTCCTATTTCATCTATTTCTTCATTCGGTGTATTCACAAATTTCACATCAGAAACCAGCCAAGCATTTCCATTTGCATTCGGATTGATTTGAACTTGAGGTTGTTCCAAAGTTCCGCCAACTACATATTTGGTGTTCAATAAATTGAGAATTTGAGGAATTTGAGCAGACTTCAAACTGTCTTCAGCATAAAAATAATGATTGATTAAATCGTCATATCTTCTCAATTTCACAGCGTGATAACCACCAACAGAAGCTTTGTAATAAGAAGTATTGGTTTCATTAAAAGGCCCTAAAAGTTGGTTGAAAATTCTGTAATGGGTTTTATCTTTTTCGGTGATTTCTTCTAAAGTTTTATTCATATTCGCTCGAGAAAGCAAATCATTTAAAAGTGGATTGTCGCCCGCTTTTCCAGCTAAATAATCTGAATTTTCGGTCACAAATGGAGTTTGTGCAAAAGCTTTATCAACAAAATTATCACTGTTTAAATATCGCTTGTTCACAGACCATAAATCAAATAAACTTACCAATCCTATAACGATTAGAGCAATGTTTTGAGATAATTTTTTCTTCAATGCAAAATATAGTGCTAAAGCAGTGATAGAAACATAAATCATGGCTTTAATGGCATCGATTCTAAACATCGTGAAACGTTCGCCAACCAAATAATCTAATAAATAAGGAGGCAAATAAGCAGTTTCGTTTGAAGTAGAAAATCCAAGTAAACTTTTCCCGAAAATTACCAAAAATAAAGTAATTCCTAGAACTGCAGAACTTCCGTAAACTAAAACTTTTTGTTTGTATTCTTCTGTAAGTTTTTCATCGTTGAAAAATCTGTATAATCCAATGATTGCAATCAGTGGGAACAATAATTCCACAACAACTAAGATAGAGCTTGGTGCTCTAAATTTGTCATAAAACGGAACAAATTTGATGAATAATTCAGACAGCGGCATGAAATTACTTCCCCAAGCTAAAAGCACAGAAAGTACAGATGCGCCTAAAATCCAATAACGATATTTTTCCCACCCGAAGAAAAATCCTAAAATGGCTAAAAATACCACAATAGCGCCTTGATAAGCCGGTCCAGAAGTTCCTGGTTGGTCTCCCCAATACGTTAAACTTCCTCCAAATCCTTTAGAAATTTGGTCATATTCTTCTTGTGAGGTTACATTTTCTTGTACCAATTCCTGAACTTTTTTCATCATTTCGTCTGAGCCTTCTTCATCGCTTGCTCCTCCCATTGCTCTTGGAATGAATAAGTTTAAAGTTTCTAGTTTACCATAGCTCCAGTTCAGAATTTCTTGTTTTTTCATTCCGTCATTATCCGCAGCGTTGTGCTCAGATTTCAGAATTTGTTTTCCACGAACGGTTTCTTTTACATATTCAGAATTGGCAAGAAGTCTCTGACTGTTCATTCCAATTCCAAGAATCATCGCCAAAGCTAGAACTCCCGAAGAAATGAAAAAGTGTTTCCATGGCGTTTTTCCTGTAGCTGCTCTTACCAACTCAGACAAGAATAAAAATCCTAATGCCAAGAAAAGGTAATACGTCATTTGTGGGTGATTAGCGGCAATTTGCAAGCCCATGAAAAGTGCAGTGACAATAAAGCCAAGAATATATTTTTTACGAATATAGACGAGTAAAATTCCCGCTAAAAGTGGTGCAAAATAAGTTAAAGTGGCTACTTTACCATTATGACCTGCTGCGATGATAATGTAGAAATACGTGGAAAGTCCAAAAAAAGTGGAACCTAACAAAGCGTATTTCCAATTTTTAGTCGCAACATAACCGAGTAAGAAAAATCCGGCAAAAAGCAGAAAAATAAAATTAGCAGGTTTTGGCAAAAAGTTCAGTGTGTCATCTATTTTTTTGATGAGATCTCCTCTAAATTGCGAACCCGACTGATAAGTAGGCATTCCGCCAAACATGGCATCACTCCAATAGGTTTCTTTGCCATTTTCGGCTCTGTAGTCTAGAAGTTCTTTTGCGCCACCTTTGTATTGTACAATGTCATGTTGCAAAAGTTGTTTCCCAGAAATGATAGGATTGTTATAAACTAAAGCTAAAACTACAAAAATCGCCAATGAAATGACGATATAAAGAATGTTTTTATTTTTCAGCATATTTTGCAAAAATTAATTTATTTCATTTTTTCTCGGAATAAATTCCAAATTATTGTTGAGTTCTTTTCCTCAACCTTTACCTTTACCTTTACCTTTACCTCTGATTTTTCTCCTCTACTTCTTCATATTCCACAGTTTCTGCATCCCATTTTACTTGTTCTTTAGTAGGTTTTGCAGGTTTGGGCGAAACGTTTTCTCTGTTTCTAGGATTAAGACTAGGAAAATTTTTATAAAATTGATTAAAGAATATCCTTTTCAAAATATTCCAAACAAAGAATATAATGATGGTTGCTAAAACTAATTCGAATAAATATTTAACCAGTGCCATTTTTTAAAATTTATAACTAGGATTGATTGTAACTAAAGAGTTGGTCTTTTTAGACATGCTTTGAGATTGTTTTCCGTCGCTCAAACTTTCTTTTTCCGTAGTGTTCATTTGGATTTTAGAGCCTAGAATCCAACCAGAGTTGGCGTCTATTTTTATGGTTCCCGTTTGTACACCTTCTATGCTTACAGAATGCGTCATTCCGTTTTTAGACTGTGTTTTTGCTTTTCTAGGGATTCCTCCTTTTATGGTAATTTCTGCAATTCCGTCTTCTACTTTTGCTAGAGTATAAGTGGTATTTATTTTTACACTTCCATCTGGAGTTACATTGTCAGACTGTGTCCATGTTCCGCCTAATTTTACGCCTTTTGCTGGAAGAATATTTAGGTTTTTTCCAAATTGTTCTTTTAAAAATTTCTCGTTGAAACTCAATTTAAATCCTTCCATGAAATTTTTAAGTTGAGCAGCATCTTTAATCACCGAAGCAGCCGCATCATTGGTTTTTTTATAAACGGGTTCAAAACCTGTAATTGAAAGAATTTTCCCAGTTTTGTCCATGGTAATTTTTAATTTATTACCTGTTTGTGCTTTTTGTACTGCCCACATAAATTTTTGTTGAGCATCTTCAGGAGCGCTTCCTTTCGTGTCTATCGCTTGGGTTTTTCCTTGAGAAGTCGCAGACATTCTTTTCCCAACCAGCGTCATAGAAATTTCATAGTTTCCTTTTGCATCGATATTATCTACAGTAAACGTCATTTCGTCTGTAGATTCATTCGTTCCAGAAATATTTTGTTTTCCGTCAGAAAGCGTTTGCACATCTCTTTGATAAGTGCTGAAAGGATACGTTTTTCCTTTTTCTAATTTAAAAGTTGCGTGATAAACACCTAGAGAATCTTTGATGGCAGGATTTTCTACTTTTGCCGTTTCTTTATCTTCCACAGGAACTTCTACGGTGATGGTTTTCCCCGTTTTAGGGTCAACTTTGGTTACGGTTTTTGTTTCTTTTTGACAAGAAACGATTGCTATTGAAAGCAGCGCAATTGCTGTAATTTTTTTCATTGATTTTAATTATTTTGTATCATTTGAAGCAAGAATCTTGCCTTTTTATTCACTTTTAGTCCTGCTTTCGCGACTCGCTTTTTTGTTTTTTTTATCATATTGATCAGAGTGGAAACATCTGAAAAAACAAAAAGAGCTCAAACATATCGCTTAATCAGGGCTAATATTCACGATTTGGTTTTTTTAGGAATTTTTGAAAATTCTTTTTTTTACAATTCTCCCACCATTTTCTGTCTCACTGCTTCATAAAGAATCGCTCCACAAGCTACAGAAACGTTCAGAGATTGTGTTTTTCCAGTGATCGGCAATTTTATTTTTTCATCAGCATGATGCATTACTTCTTTAGAAATTCCTGTTTCTTCATTTCCCATTACGATGGCGCAAGGTTCTGAAAAATGAGCGTCATAAATCATTTTTTCTGCCTTTTCAGTGGCTGCAAAAACGGTAACTCCTGACTGCTGAAGAAAATCTACTACGTGAGCCAAATTATTTTCTTTACAAATTTTCACATTATACAAAGCTCCCGCCGAAGTTTTTATCGCATCAGAATTGATAGGAGCAGCACCTTTGTCTGGAATTACAATTGCGTCTATTCCTACACATTCTGCAGTTCTGGCAATCGCACCGAAATTTCTTACATCTGTCAATCTATCCAAAATCAACAAAAACGGAACTTTTCCTTCTTCAAAAATCTGTGGCAACAAATCCTCGATTTTATAAAACGGAATTTCTGAGATAAATGCGACTACACCTTGGTGATTTTTTCTGGTAAAACGGTTCAGTTTTTCTACCGGAACCGTGTTTGGTCTGATGTTGTATTTTTTCAGTAATTTTTTTAATTCTGAATAAATCTCACCTTGCAAACCGCCTTGCACAAAAATTTTGTCAATGGTTTTCCCAGCTTCTATCGCTTCCATTACAGGTCTCAAACCGAAAATGAAATCTTCTTTTTCACTTTTAGATTCATTATCTGAATTTCTATTATTCTCAAAACGAGGTTTTCTATCGAAATTTTTTGAACCAAAACTTCTTCTCTCGCCTGAGTTATATTTTTTATTAAATTCTCCCAATTTTTTGATTTTTAAATTTGAATTCTATTTGTGTCGTTCCTACGGAACTCAAAATGATATTTTTCTACTGTATTGTACAAACTTTTTGCTCTCACAGAGCAAGATTTAAATTTTGCCTTAACCTTAACCTTAACCTAAAACTGTTCTCCCGCTAAAGCACGTTTTTGAGCCATTGCGTATCCAAAATGTAAACTTTCGTGCATATTGTTGAAAATAATTGCATCTTGAATATTTTTTAAATCAATTCCAAAACTTGTAGAATAAGCGGTGTAATCTGGGAAAAAATCATCATCATAATCTTTCATCAGAATTTTAGAAGTTTCGATGAGTAGGAAACCTAAATCTTCCACTTCAGATTCAGAAACATCCAGATTAGGAAGAGTGCCTTTTTTGTAAGTATCTACCCAATATTTGTCTATTCTAAAAGGATTTCCGCTTAAATAATAACACAAAAGTTGCTGAGTAGCTACGCAATGTGCAATATTCCAATAAATATTATTGTTAAAACCATCTGGAATGGTCAACAAGTCTTTGTGAGACGTATTTTGTAAAATATTCAGAAGGTTTTTTCTTACTGCTCTATGATTTTGAAAATGAGTATTCATTTAAAATTGATTTTAATCTCCAAAAATACTGAAATTGAACGGAAGATGGAAGTTGGAAGATGGAAGTTTTTTATAAAATATTCTTAAAGTTTTTTTGTTGTTTTAATTTATTGAAAATCAATATTTTAATGATTGTTTTTGCGCGGAAAAAGATTGTCAATTTTTTAACTTCTGACTTCTGACTTCCGACTTCCATCTTTTTTTAACAAACTTTAACCAAAATTTGGCATTAATTGTGTTGCCAATTCCTTGAAAATCGTGAAATTTACAGTCTAATTTTTCAAAAAATTATGCAAGAACTTAATCAAGCCGAAGATATTAAACAACTCACCGAAAAAGTAAAAGAACAGAACGTTTACTTTTCACTTTTGAAAAAGGAAATTAACAGAGCAATTATCGGACAAGAATACATGGTAGACAGACTTTTGATTGGTCTGCTAGGAAATGGTCACGTTTTGCTGGAAGGTGTTCCTGGTTTGGCAAAAACTTTAGCCATCAAAACACTTTCAGAAGCGGTTCATGGAGCGTTTTCTAGAATTCAGTTTACGCCAGATTTATTGCCTGCAGACGTTATCGGTACGCAGATTTATAATGTGAAAGAAAACGATTTTTCCATTAAAAAAGGTCCTGTTTTTGCAAATTTTGTTTTGGCGGATGAAATCAACCGTGCTCCTGCAAAAGTGCAATCTGCACTTTTGGAAGTAATGCAAGAAAAACAAGTGACAATTGGTGATGAAACTATGAAATTGCCAACGCCATTTTTGGTTTTGGCAACTCAAAATCCAATTGACCAAGAAGGAACTTATCTTTTGCCAGAAGCGCAAACCGACCGTTTTATGCTGAAATGTAAAATTGATTATCCTGAATTTGAAGACGAAAGACAAGTCATGAGAATGGTTTCTACTTCGGATAT
The DNA here is from genome assembly GCF_003860565.1 of Cloacibacterium normanense. Lineage (NCBI taxonomy): Bacteria > Pseudomonadati > Bacteroidota > Flavobacteriia > Flavobacteriales > Weeksellaceae > Cloacibacterium > Cloacibacterium normanense. Next base: position 1,604,502 of record NZ_CP034157.1, on the reverse strand, counting down.
TCCACAAATAAAACCTGTAATTTCTTTGGAACAAATTGTAGATGCTAAGAAAATCATCAATCAAATTTATCTAGACGAAAAAATTGAGAAATATATTCTCGATATGGTTTTTGCGACCAGATTTCCAGAGAAATATGGACTTTCTGAACTTAAAAATTACATCAGTTTTGGGGCTTCACCTAGAGCTTCTATTAATTTGGCGATTGCTTCCAGAGCTTTTGCATTTTTGAAAGGAAGAGCATTCGTCATTCCTGAAGATGTAAAAGCAATTGCGAAAGATGTTCTTCGTCACAGAATTGGTTTAAGCTTCGAGGCGGAAGCAGAAGATGTAGATGCAGATGCAATTGTAGATAAAATTTTGGGAAAAGTTTCTGCTCCTTAACGTTGAATTATGATTTGGGAAAAAATCAAAACGGACATTTATTATTCTGATGGTTCTTTAAGAGATATCTATGTACTTGATTCCACTATTGAAGATTGGAAGAAATGGATTGATTTTATTAACGAAAATTATCAGGTGAAATTTGAATATTTTGATAATCAGGGAAATAAGAAAATTGAGTCTAAAATTAATTTTGACGAAGTCTCAAAATATTGGAACAATTATGAAAATTCAATAAGTGCAGAATTTTTAGTTGGAGAAGTTTTATTGAAATGTTATTTTTTTTCAATTGATGAAATTGAAAATGATTTCTTTCCAGAAGAAGTTAAAACTATTGAGCAACATAATTTAATAATAGAATATTTAAAATCAATTTCAAAAATTTTAAACAAAGAAGTTATATTAACTCCAGAAAATTATAGTGAAGGTTTTAGAAAATTAATCACTATTAATTAATGTTTTTGATGTTTTAAATGAATGTTAAAGTGCAAATAAAAGATATCGTCAAAAAAGTAAAACAAATAGAAATCCGTACTCGAAAGAGAACGGAAAATACTTTGATGGGGCAATATCACAGTGCTTTTAAAGGTCAAGGAATGGCTTTTGCAGAAGTTCGTCCGTATCAATTTGGAGATGATATTCGCAGAATTGATTGGAACAAAACCGCACGTTTCAAAGAACCTTATGTAAAGGTGATGGAAGAAGAACGTGAACTCACCATGATGATTTTGGTAGATATTTCTGCTTCTATGAATTATGGAACAAAAATTCAACTGAAACGTGAATTGGTGGCAGAAATTTCGGCGAGTTTAGGATTTTCGGCGGCAGGAAATAATGATAAAGTAGGGCTGATTTTGTTTGCGGATAAAGTATATAAAGTCATTCCGCCACAGAAAGGCAGAAAACACATTTTAGCGATAATTTCTACGATTTTGACCGCAGATTATGTGCAGGCAGAAACCAATATAGATGCGGCTTTAGAATATATGATGCATGTTTTCAAAAAGAAATCTCTAGCGTTTCTTTTTTCGGATTTTGCAGATGAATTTGACGAAAAATTATTGAAAATCGCTTCCAAAAAACATCAATTACTGGGTTTGAGAGTTTTTGACGAAAAAGACAATGAAATTCCAGATGTAGGTTACGCTTTTTTCAGAGATATTGAAACAGGAAAACAAATTTGGGTAAATACGTCTAACCAAAGATGGCGTTACAACTATGCAGAAGCTCAGAAACAAAAAATAAGACATCTGAGAGAAGTTTTTGAGAAAAGTTCTGCAAGTTTTGTAGAAGTAAAAGCAGAGGAAGATTATACCAAAATTTTGTATAATTATTTTCAGAAAAAATAGAAAATAGCAATTAATGAAGAAAAATTTTTTAAAAATTTTCAATCAATATATAGACAGACAACTCGATAAAGTTTCGCCAAATCTAAAAAGGTTTAAATGGCCTTTTGTTGCTTTTGGAGTGATTAAAAAATTGGCTTTGTTGTTTGTTTTTGTTGCTCAATGTTTTTCTGCACAGACGCTTTCTTCTAATTTATCTAAAGAAAAAATTGCGCTAGGCGAAAAAGCAACCTTTCGAGTAACCATCAATGGTTTAGAAGGAAAAGATGTGATTTCTAAACCTAAAAATGAACTTTTGCCTTTTCATTTAGAAGAAACCAAAGACGAAATCAATAAAACATACGATCAATACACCAGAACTGTAGAATTTCAGGTTTTTGAGGAAGGGAAATTTACCATTCCAGAACTTGAGTTTTCGATAAATGGAGCAGAAACCATCAAAACGATTCCCTATGAAATCACGGTTTATAATCCTGTGAATGCAGATGATCAAATCAACGATATTATGAACAATAAGCAAGTTGATTTGGGTTTCAGCGATTATTGGGAAATGTACAAATGGTATATTTTAGGAGGTTTGGTGATTTTTACTTCCCTGTTTTTATTTTTAAGTTTCTTCAAAAATGGCGTTTTCAGAAATTCAGGAAAAGAGAAAAGTCCGATTCATAAAACATTACAAGATCTAAAAAATCTAGAAAAGAAGAAATACGCAGAAAAAGGCAATTACAGAATGTTTTATGTAGAGTTGATAGACATAACCAGAGCATTTTTGGTAAAACAATATCATATACCTGCAGATGTTTTACTGACCGATGATTTAATCGATGTGATGAAACATACCAATAAAATTTCGCCTGAGAATGAAAAAATAGTGGAAGAGGTTTTTCTGAGAGGAGATTTGGTGAAATTTGCTAAAATCCTTCCGAATCAAGAATTAATGGAGCGTGATTTTTTAGAGATTTATGAATTTGTAGAGCGTTCGGTTACAGATATTGAAGCAGAACATTTAAGAGAAGTACATTAAGATGAATTTTGAGATAGACAGTCCATATTTTTTATTGCTCTTTTTGCTTTTTATTCCACTTTTGATAAGGGATTTTAGCAAGAAGAAAAATTCGGGAATTAATGTTCCGACTACCCAAAATATGTCTATAGCAGGAAGTTTTTCTTGGGTTCAAAAATTTTTACAATTTTCTAAATACATCATTCTTTCTGCGCTGATTATTGCTTTGGCAAGACCTAGAACTTACACCATTTTTAGCGATAGAGACGAAACCAAAGGGATTGATATTTTCTTGGCAATTGACATTTCGCCCAGTATGTTGGCTCAAGATTTAGAGCCCGATAGAATTACAGCTTTGAAAAAAATTGCAACGGATTTTGTCAAAAAAAGGGAAGGCGATAGAATAGGAATTGTAGAATATTGGGGAGAAGGAATTACAAAAGTTCCGCTCACTTCTGACCATCAAGTGGTTTTAGATGAAATTAGAGACATGAGTCCTAGTGAAGAACTTACAGGAACAGCAATTGGAGAAGGACTTTCTGTAGCGGTTAATCATTTGAAAGACAGTAAATCAAAGTCAAAAATCATTATTTTAATGACTGATGGCGTAAATACGGTTCCGAATGCGATGCCACCACAGTTTGCAGGTGAATTGGCAAAATCCTACGGAATTAAAGTGTACACGATAGGAATCGGAACGAATGGTTTTGCGCTATTTCCGCAGATTACACCTTTTGGAATTGAATTTTTCGAGCAAGAAGTACAGATTGATGAAGCTACGCTTTCTGAAATTGCGACTTTAACAGGTGGAAAATATTACAGAGCCACTTCTAATACGAGTTTAGAAAATGTATATAACGAGATTAATTCTTTAGAAAAATCGAAAATTAAGACCAATAAAATTTACAATTACGAAGAATATTTCAGGGTTTTTCTTTGGATTGCCTTGGCGTTTTTATTGATAGATGCAGTTTTAAGATGGAGAATTTTCAGAATTTTTAATTAAAATAGAAATGAATTTTAGTCTAGGAAATATTTGGTATTTATTGCTGTTATTGCTTTTGCCAGTAATAACGTGGCTTCTTTTTGGTTTCAAAAAATGGAAATCAGAAAGGAGAAATATCTTTGCTGAAACTCAATTTCAAGAAGATTTGTTTCCGAAAGATTATCAATTTTCTAAATTTTTTCCAGTTTTATATTTGTTGGCTTTTGTGTTTTTGATTTTAGCAATGGTAGATTTTCTAGGAGGAAAAGAAGAGATGAAAATCCAACAAAAAGTAAATTCTGTAATTTTTTTGCTAGATGTTTCTAACTCTATGAACGCGCAAGATGTACAACCTTCTCGATTAGAACAAGCGAAAAATATTTTGATTAATACCATACAAAATTTGGGTGATGACAAAGTAGGAATCGTAGTTTTTGCAGGAGATGCACAATCTATAATGCCACTTACTACAGATTATTCTGCCGCCGAAACGTATATTGGAGCGATAGAAACCACTACGATTGGAAAACAAGGGACAGATTTTCTAAAAGCAATAGAAGTAGCCACAGAAAAATTTAAAAATGTTCCGAAAGGTGCTAGAAAAATCGTATTAATTAGTGATGGCGAAGACAATGAAGGAAATGACAAAGCGGCGATAGATGAAGCATTGAGACAAGGAATAACCATCAATTCCGTAGGAATAGGAAAAGATGATGGAGCGCCAATTCCTATTTATGAATTTGGGCAATTAATGGGCTATAAAACAGATGTTCTCGGCGAAACGATTATTACCAAAAGACAAACAGAAGCATTGATGTCTCTCGCTTTTGATACCAATGGTGAATATGTAGACGGAAATGATATGGAAGCAGCGGTGAATAAAATTGTTTTGCAACTCAGAAACCAAAAAGGAGCTTCGGAAACATTGGTAAATACACAATCTGCGGTGCATTATTACCAGTGGTTTTTAGGCATTTCGCTTTTTATATTTGTGATTATTTTTCTTTTTAATCCTAAAAAAGATTTCAATTTTTAAAAATGAAAACTTTAGAAAACGCAAAACCTTGAATTTTAGTCTCAAAAAACTATTTTTTATCAATTATTTAACATTTCTAGGATTTAATTTTAAGAATTAAAGCGATATTTTTGTACCAACAAATGTTGAGAAAGTTTTTTGTACATATTAGCTTATTTTTTCTTGGTCTAATTGCCGTTAAGGCCCAAGAAAGTTTAAACACCCTAATCTTCAGAGGAAACCGAAGCTTCGACAAACAAAAGTATGGCGAAGCTACTTCTACATTTTCGGAAGCGGTGAAAAAAAATGAAAAAGATTTTGGTGCGCATTATAATTTGGGCAATTCTTTGTACAAAATAAAAAAGTACGACGAAGCGATTGCCGAATATCAAAAAGCTCAAAAAATCACCAATAATAAAGATGAAAAAGCTGCTTCTTATTACAACGAAGGAAATGCTCATCTTCAAAATGGTGATGGCGAAAAAGCAGTTAATGCTTATAAGAATGCTTTGAAATTCGATCCAGATAATGAAGCGATTTTAAAAAATTTACAAATTGCAAAGAAGAAGCAAAAGCAAAAAGACAATAAACAAAATCAACAAAACCAACAGCAAAATCAACAAAATAACCAAAATAAAAACCAAGATAATAATCAAAATCAGCAAGGAGACCAAAATCATGAAAATAAAAATAACAATACTAAAAATCAACCGAACGGTAATATAGGTGACCAAAATAAAGGAAAAGGAAATCAAGGAGCGGAAAAACAAAATCAGAAAAACGAACCGCAAAATCCTAATGACCAGAATAAAATTCCGAAAGATTTGCAAAAATTAATTCTGCAAAGAAGTGCAAATCAAGAAAGAGAAACCGCCAAAAAATTACTCAATAAAAATGGTTACTATTCACCAGAAAGCAATACAAAAGATTGGTAATTAATGCAAAAAATTCTCAACATATTATTTTTTGTAATGTCTGCAATTTCTTACGGACAAGTTACCGTTTTGACCGATGTCAACACCAAAGAACCGAAGCAAAATGAACCCGTTGTTCTCACCATTGTACAAGAAGTGGTAGGCGAAAACATGGTACAAGAAAGTCCTCTTCAACTTATGGATTTGTCTAAATTTGATATTGTGGGAAGCGCATCAGAGCAAAATACTTTCATTGACCAAAAAAAAGGAATTAGAGTAAATCAACTTATATATCAATTATATCTTCAGCCAAAAGTTACGGGAAGAGTGAAAATTGGTTCTGCTTTAATTACTGTAAATGGAAAAAGATATAAATCAGAACCTTTTGACATTCTGGTGAAAGAAACGTCACGAGCTGAAACCGAATATCTTTCTAAAGACGTTTATTTGAATGTAGAAGTTCAAGATAAGGAAGTTTATGAAAATCAGCCAACTGTAGCGGTTTTAAGAGCTTATAGTAAGAATTATGATAACTTCAGAAAGTTAGAAAACATAAAATTTCCGCAACAGAATAATGCGAGAATTAAGCCTATCAGTTACAAAAAACAAGATATAGAAAATGTAAATGGCGAAATGGCTTCGCAAGTGATTGCTATGTTTATTATTTTCCCAGAAGAAGCTGGTAATGTAGAAATAGAGCCTGTTTCGGCAATGGTGAAAACGCCAGAAATCAATAAAATTGTTTCGAATAAGGTTAAAATTAATGTAAAAACTTTGCCGAAAGATTCTCCAGAGAATTTTAAAAATGCGGTAGGAAAATTTCAGGTTTCCATTAAAGAAATTGCAAAAACAGAACCTCTGGAAGTAAATAAACCGATTGATGTTTTGGTGAAAATTTCTGGTTTAGGAAATTTAGACGAAGATAAATTGCCAAAATTATTGGAATCTAAAGATTATACTTTTTTCAAACCTCAGATTATAAGCAAATTATCCACCAATAAAAATGGTGTAAAAGGTTCGATTACCGCAAAATATGTGGTGATTCCTAAACATGAAGGGAAAATCAATATTTCTACTGAACCATTTTCATTTTTCAATCCAGAACTGAATCAGTACATAGATTTGGGCGTGAAAAGTATTGTATTAAATGTTCTGAACTCAGCTCAAATTGCGGCGCAGAAATCAACAATTGACATTGTAGATGATTACACTGCTAATGTTTTAAACAGTGTTCCTTTGCCTGTTATCGAAAAAGAAAAACACACACAGTCTTACCGTTTTAATTTTAAAAATTTATTTTCTGGTTTGGCAGTTCTTGTGATGGGAACTTTCCTTTTCTTCTTGTGGATTAGACCAAAGAAAAAAGCTTTGGTTACTGTAGAAAATAAACCCATTACTACGATTAGAGAAGAGGAAGAAAAAATTAAAAATCTTCTAAAACCAGGCTTTGAAGCGAATTTAGAATATCTGAAAACGCTTTTGTCTAACAGAGACTATTCAGCATTTTTTGCTACTTATGAAGAATTGCAACAAGATGCAGAACAGCATATTCAGCAAAAATTTGGAATGGGATTGAAAGCATTTTTAGAAAATTACAAAGGTTCTCAGTTCACCGAAGATTTCAGAAATTTAGAGCAACAAATTTCAATAGAAAAATACTCGCCTATTCATGATAACTCTCATTTAGAAGAGCTTTACAACTCTATAACTGCTATGTATTCTGAAATTATGGAATAATAAAAGTATTTCATACTTTTGTGAAAATAATAAAAAAATCACACTATGTTAGAATCGTTTTCTTTTAAAGAAACCTTGACTTGTTTTATGGTTTTGTTTACAGTAATTGATATTTTAGGTTCTGTTCCTATTATTGTTTCTCTTAGAAAGCAATTCGGGCATATTGATGCAGAAAGAGCATCGATTGTTTCTGGAGCATTGATGATTGTTTTTCTTTTTGTAGGAAAAGAAATGCTAAAATTCATCGGGATAGACGTGAATTCGTTTGCAATTGCTGGTGCTTTGGTAATTTTTATTATTGCTTTGGAAATGATTTTGGGAATAGAAATTCACAAAGTAGAAAACGTGAAGGCTGCTTCTATCGTTCCGATTGCGTTTCCTTTAGTAGCCGGAGCTGGAACGTTGACAACTACCTTATCCCTTCGTGCAGAATTTCATGTAGTGAATATTATTTTAGGGATTTTGCTCAATACCATTTTGGTTTACATCGTTCTAAAATCTGCCAATTTCTTAGAAGAGAAAATAGGAGATGCTACGCTGATGATTTTCAAAAAAGTTTTTGGAATTATCCTTTTAGCGATTTCTATTAAATTATTTACCGCTAACTTTGCGCAGTTATTTTCTAGTTACGTACATTTTTAAAATTATAAATATTAAATTATAAATCTCATACCAATGACAACCTTTTACAAAGTTTTTTTAGTTCTGTTTATTATATTTTTAGGAGTAAATCTTTATGCAATCGACTGGAATTTAGGTTTTATGCATTCAGAAAACAATAAATTCTTATTCTCTATAGTCGCATCTATTATAGGAATTTTAGTTACTCTGGTCATGAACACTTGGAAAAAACTTTCGCAGAAAAATAGTTAAGGAAAAATCCGCTTCTAGAAGCGGATTTTTTTATTGTAAATGAAGAAGAATAGCTTGAGATTTCAGTTCGGTTTCTCGCCATTCTTTTTCTGGCGAAGAAAGTGCCGTAATTCCGCCACCAGCAAAAGCGATTACTTGATTTTTGTAAATTTTTGCACATCTAAGATTCACAAAGTAATAAATTTCTTCCTCGGTTTCTATTTTAATGTAACCTGCGTAAAATTCACGGTTATATTTTTCAATTTCTATAATTTTTTCTTTGCAAAATTCCTTCGGAATTCCACAAACTGCAGGAGTAGGGTGCAGTTCTTCAATTAATTCTTCAAGTCTATTATCTTCGATTTTAGCAGTGAAATCAGTTCTGAGATGCTTAATATTCCCCGAAATATGATTGTAAGTTTCAGACTCTTTAACTTCGCTCAGAGTGACATATTTTTTTAAAATTTCAGAAATATAATGGGTAACAGGTTTCTGCTCTTCAATTTCTTTTTCGCTCCATTCTTCATTTACAGGAAGGGTTCCGGCTAAACTCATGGTGAAAAACTCATGTGTTTTTTTATTGAATTTTCCTAAAATTTCTGGTGTTGCACCGATCCAAATTTCTTCACCAGAAATAAGAAGATAACAAAGCGTATTTGGGTATTTTTTGCAAAGTAGTTGGTAGGTTTCTTCTAAATTGATGGAAGAAATTTCTTTAGCAATAGGTCTAGAAATAACCAGTTTTGGCAAGTTATTTTGCTTGATAATTTCAATCGCTTTTTCTAATTTTTGTAGATATTCTTCATGCTGAGGAATATTTAGTTCAGCATTCATTTCAGGAAAATTTTCTACCTCAAAAAAAGAAGATTTGAGTTCTTCTGAAGTACAAACTTCTAGATTTTCTGCTTGTAAATGAATGGCTTTTCCTTTGGTGAAAGGAAAAAAAGAAGCTACATTTCTTGCAGCTTCATGATGATGTATCAGGATAAATTTTTCGTCAAAAGGTAATCTGAAAATAGCTTTCATTACTTTTCTATTTTTCGGTTAATCACCATGTTCGTCATCGTAGAATGACACAGTAAACTTCCGTTTTCGTCTTTTATTTCTATTTCCAAAAAATGGAGGGTTTGTCCTTTTCTAATCATTCTAGCCGTTCCAGTAACGGTTCCGTCGGTTTTACTTTTCAGGTGATTAGAATTGATATTGGTTCCTACAGCAGCTTTTCCTTCGTGAGCTACCAAAATATTAGAAAGACATGAGCCTAAACTTTCTGCAAATGCAATATTAGCACCGCCATGCAATAAACCTAATGGCTGATGAACTCTAGAATTTACGGGCATAGTTCCCACCAAATAATCGTCTCCTAAATCGGTGAAAACGATTTCTAAAGTTTCCATTAAAGTGTTTTTATTCCAAAGGTTGAGCTGTGCTAATTTTTCTTCGTTGGTCATCATAAAAATTCAACTTTTAGATTAGTAGATTTTTGGATTCCACTTTTCTGGATATTTTGGAGTGATTTTTTTGTAATATTCTTGTAATTCTTCCATGATGCTTTCGTAGCTTCTGGTCTGAATGTCTTCTACTGAAATTTGTTTTCCTAAATGAATACTTTTGGTTTTAAAATCTCCAGCAGCAATAACGATAGGTACTTTTGCTTCAATTGCCATATTATAGAAACCTTTTCTCCATTTTGGCACCCAACTTCTGGTTCCTTCTGGTGTAATGACTAAAGAAAAATTATCTTTTTTAAATTCGTTTACTACAAATTGAACTAAATTATTTCTTTGGCTTCTATCGATTCCAACTCCTCCCAATGCTTTTACAATAAAACCGTACCAAGCCTTTGTGTGAGCATCTTTTATGATAACTTTTAGTTTCTTATCAAGAACCCAATAAGCTAGATTTCCTAAAATGTATTCATCATTGGCAGTGTGTGGAGCTACCACAAGAATACAACGGTCTAAATTACTTGCGGGACCTTCTAACACAATCTTCCAACCCCAAACCCAAAGGATAAACTTTGCGATAATCTTCTTAATAAATTTCATATTTTTCTCTTTAAAAAACAAAACAAGTAACCCTAGCAAAAAGGTTACTTGCAAATATAATTATTTTATAGATTATAATCTTTCTAAAATAGACTGCTGATGAACTCCATTATTTTCATCACGATTTCTAAGACAAATTGTATCATAATTTCAAGTGTTTTTTGTTTGTTTTATGTGAGTTTCATTCACCTAGCGAAGTTATTAATTATTTTTAATTTTAAAATATTTTAAATGTTAAAATTTTATAAAATCTTGAAAAATATCTTTCACTTCGGCTACTTAGTTTCTAGTGTAGGGTTGCGGAAGTTTCTGTTGTTATCATCAGCAACCCAACTAAACTAGAACTATTTATTTTTGGTGTTAATTTCTATCTTAGAATCGCCATCTTTAATTGAAATATTAAGGTCTTTTAAATTTTCTAAATCTTTTAGACTGTTAATATTTTTGATGTCTTTTTCTAAAATGCTGTCTGCAACTTTTTTAGGATATTTTTTTCCGTTGATAATTACACTGTCAGCATTTTCAGAGTCATATTCTATCGTAGTTCCGTTGATGTTTATTTTATTTTTTTCGATAACGATATCTCCATTCTCATTGTTGTTATTTTCATCGTCATCATCTATTCCGTTTGCATTAAGGTCACCGTTTACATTCAGATGTTCGTTTCCTTTTGCAACTTTCATATCTTTAGGAACTACCAATTCATAATCTACACTGTAATGTCTGAATCTGTATTGGTAAGGATAACTTACGAAATTTGGTAATAAAATTTTGTTGCCTACCACTTCTACAGGAACATTAAGTTCTAGAGGTTTGTTATAACCTTCCGCATATTTTTTGATGATGAGGTAAGGCTGAGTAATATTAGGATTTCTTACAACTTCTACGTTTGGATAATCTTCTTCGAAAACCATTTTCTTGTCAGAGAAAATATCATCATCATAAGCAGTATAATTCGCTGGAATGTTTACTTGTTTTTTGTCAATGATAAGGCTATCAGTTGACTGAACATTGATAGAAATATTTTCGGTTTCTTCTTTGTCACCTTTATAAGACATATCTATTTTTGCCATGTTTACTCCGAAATAAGTTCCTAAAAGCACAATTGCTAAGAATAAACCACCTAATACATATCCTAAGTTTCTTAATTTAGTTTTAGGAGATAATAATTTGATGCTGATTAAGCTGAAAAGAACCGCAGCAAATAATGTTCCTAATACAATCAGAGAAGAAAGGATATATTTCATTCCACCGTCATCAAAAAGGAAGTTCATTTTACTTACACCAGGAAAATCAGGATTTCCAAATAAATTGAAAAAGAAGAATAAAAAGATGATTGCTCCAAGTGCCAAGAAAGCGAAAATAGCACCGAAAAGAACTCTTAAAACGTTTAGTAATCCACTACCAGCCGAAGTTACTACAGGTTTAGCTTCATTGTACATTTCGCCTACTTTTGCAGTAGATTCATTGGCAAATTTTACGATATTGCTAGATTCTTCTTTTAAATTATCAAAATTCAAGGGTTTTCCTTTCATTTTAAGAAAATCTGCTGCAGTTTCTGCTTTTGGAAGGATAATCCAAAATACTAAATATAAGAATACGATGAGGGTAGTAGAGATTCCAGCGGTGAACAATCCTAAAAATGCTACACCAAACCAGATCACTCTCATCCAAGTTACATCCATCCCGAAATAGGCAGCTAGACCAGAGCAAACACCTGCTAATTTCATATTTTCTGGGTCACGGAACAATTGTTTTTGCTGTGCCGAAGAAAATGAAGGTCTTGATTTTTTATTGGCAGTTTTGTCAGAAAAATAAGCTTCTTCTTGTTCTTCTATTACTTCTGGTTTACCAATTTGGGCAATTACTTTTTCTATATCATCATCATTTACCACTTCTCTTTTTCCCATGTTATCTTTTAGAATTTCTACAATTCTAATTTCGATATCATGCATAATTTCGTCTGCTTCTGATTCCTCTAGAGAACTTCTCAGTGCAGTGAGGTAGTCACTCAGTTTTATGTATGCGTGTTCTTCTATTACGAAAGAAAAACCAGCAAGTCCTATTGATAATGTTTTGTTCATAGTTTAGTTTTTATGATGTTTTGGTGATTTGGTTTACAGATTCTGTTAATTCATTCCAAGTATTTTGTAATTCTGCTAAAAAGGTTTTTCCTTTTTCAGTGATTTGGTAGTATTTTCTTGGCGGTCCACTGGTAGATTCTTCCCATCTGTAAGCAAGAAATTCTCCATTTTTCAATCTTGTAAGTAGCGGATAAAGAGTTCCTTCTACTACATCTAGCTTTCCTTTTTTGAGTTCGTCTATTAAATCAGAAACATACATTTCTTTATTATTGATAAGGCTCAAAATACAGAACTCTAGAATTCCTTTTCGCATTTGCGCTTTGGTATTTTCTGTGTTCATGTTTTTTAGTTATTAGTGGTTTTTATAATTTGTTATAACATTCATTTTACGAATTTTTTTCTGTTGAACAAAAATAGGTATTTTTTAGTAATATGCAATGCAAAGTAGTAATGCAAAAAAATATATTACTATTTTCTTTCTTCGAAGTAGTGAATCGTTCTCGTTTTTGGTAAAAGTAACCAAAGTAAAAAATAGACGAATACGACCATAAACGTAGAAATTCCCGCCGAAAATATTCCGAAGAATGCCAGTAAGAACCATGCAACTCTTACTAAAGAGACATCTATCCCGAAATATCTTCCAAGTCCTGAACAAACCCCAGCGATTCTTCTATTGTCTCCATCGCGAGTTAGTTTTGCTCTGCAACCAGTGTAATATTGGTTTTCATTTTGTTGATAAGTTTTCATTTTAATGATTTTTGTGATTTTCTTATGCAAAGATATATATAAAATTTAGTATTATGCAATACAAAGTAGTAAATATTTTTATTAATTTATTTAAGTTGTTGATAATCAGTTATAAAAATTTCAAGTGTAAATTTTAATAATTTTTGTTTTTGACAAAAATCACTTTTTCATTGTAACATCTGTTACCGAAATTGGTGAAAACCAACCGTAATTTTGCAGTATCAATTTTGTTTCACTTTAGAAATGAAGTTTTTTAATCCATTAAAGATTTATAGATGAAAATACTAATAGTAGGAGGAGTTGCAGGAGGCGCTACAGCAGCAACCAGATTAAGAAGACTCTCAGAAGAAAACGAAGTCATAATTTTTGAAAAAGGACAATATGTAAGTTTTGCGAATTGCGGTTTGCCTTATCATATCAGCGGAACGATTGACAAGAGAGACGCTCTTTTATTACAAACACCAGAATCCCTAAAAGAAAGATACAACTTAGATGTAAGGGTTTTCACAGAAGTTTTATCTATTTATACAGACGAGAAAAAAATCTCTGTCAAAAATTTACAAACAGGCGAAATTTACTTAGAAGACTATGATAAACTATTGCTTTCACCAGGTGCAGAACCTATAAAACCACCTTTTGAAGGAATTGATTCTGATAAAATTTATACGCTCAGAAATATTCCTGATATGGATAAAATCGTGGCAAAAACCAAAAATGCACAGAATTTTGTAGTTGTAGGTGGTGGTTTCATTGGTTTAGAAGTTGCCGAAAACTTGATTGAGGCTGGAAAATCTGTAAAGTTGGTAGAACTCGGCAATCAAGTAATGGCTCCCGTAGATTTTGATATTGCAAGTTTCGTTCACGAAAAAGCCAAACAGAAAAATCTCGAACTTTTATTAAATGTTGGCGTAGATAAATTTAACGATAAAGGAGAAACTATAGAAGTTTTTTTGAATGATGGAACTTCTTTAGAAACAGACGCCGTAATTTTGGCAATTGGTGTAAAACCAGAGACTAAATTGGCGGTAGAAGCTGGTTTGGAAATCGGGGAAACTCGTGGAATTTTGGTGAACGAATTTATGCAAACCTCTAATCCTGATATTTATGCAGTGGGAGACGCAATAGAAGTAGCGCATTACATCAACAATAAAAAAGTGTTGATTCCTTTAGCTTGGCCAGCGAATAGACAAGGTAGAATAGTAGCTGACAATATCGTTTTAGGAAATCAATACAAATATACAGGAAGTTTGGGTTCTTCTATTTTGAAATTTTTCGAACTTTCTGTGGCTTCCACTGGTTTGAATGAGAAGACTTTAAAAAGATTCGGAATTCCTTATAAAACTGCCATTGTAACTCGCGGTCATCACGCTGGTTATTATCCTGGAGCAAAAAATATGGTTTTGAAACTTATTTTTGACGAAAACGGGAAAATTTTCGGTGCTCAAGCTGTTGGCGAAGATGGTGTTGATAAAAGAATAGACGTTATTGCAACGGCGATTAAAGGAAATCTTACGGTTTATGATTTGCCAGAAATAGAAATTACTTATGCTCCTCCATTTAACTCGGCGAAAGACCCTGTAAACATTGCTGGTTATGCTGCAGAAAATATTTTGAAAGGAGATTTAGAAATGGTGAATTATGATGAATTTTGGGATTTTGTGAAAGAAAATGATGCGGTAATTTTAGACGTAAGAACTTCTAAAGAATTTTCAGGAGGTGCAATTGAAGGCGCAATTAATATAAATGTAGATGATTTACGAGCAAATCTTGAAAATTTAGACAGAAATAAAGTATATGCCATTTATTGCCAAGTTGGTTTGCGTGGTTATTTAGCCAATAGAATTATGAGAAATAACGGTTTCCGAGCCGTGAACTTAAACGGAGGGTATAACCTTTGGTCAAAAGTTCAATCATAGTAATAGTTTTTTGTTAACAAGTAGGCTTCAATTTTTATTGGAGCCTTTTTCATTTCAATAATTGTTCAATAATAATATGATTTTAATCAGAAATCCCCAAAACATGACAAATGTATGCTTACAAAACTCAAAGTTCTTATGCTTTAATTAATAAATTTGTTAATTGAACTTTTGTGACTAATCTTTTCTAAAAGTCACTTTTTATAAATGTAGATAACATCAAATAAACACATAAAATGAGTTTTATTAAAACGGATTTAACCAAACTTGCAAACCTTAATAAAAGCAAGGGAACTGGTTCTATTAGAAAAAGTAAACCAGAATACGTTGATTTTTTTCCACCTTGTAATAACGCTTGTCCAGCTGGCGAAAATATTCAGGCTTGGCTTTCTCTGGCTCAAGAAGGAAAAATAGAAGATGCTTGGAGAAAATTAACCGAGCAAAATCCTATGGCTGCAATTCATGGGAGAGTTTGTTATCATCCTTGCGAAAATTCTTGCAACAGAAAAGATTTAGATTCTTCGGTGAGTATTCACGCGGTAGAAAGATTCTTAGGAGACGAAGCATTAAAAAATAATTGGCAATTTTATCCCCCAAAAACACTTACTGGTAAGAAAATTATGATTGTAGGTGCAGGTCCTTCTGGACTTTCGGCGGCATATCATCTTAGAAAATTAGGCCACGAAGTCACTATTTTCGAAGCTGGCCCAGTTGCTGGTGGAATGATGAATTTTGGGATTCCTGCGTACAGAATGCCTAGAAATATTCTTCAAGCTGAAATTAAAAGAATTGAAAATTTCGGAGTGAAAATTGTCCTCAATTATAAAGTTCAAGATATTCTCAAAGAAAAAGAAAATGGTGGTTTCGATGCGGTTTTTGTAGCTATTGGAGCGCATTTAGCCAAAAAAGTAAATATTCCTGCTCAAGAAGCGAGTAAAATTTTAGATGCCGTTTCTTTCTTGAAAGAAGCAGATGAAAATAGCGATAATAAACCACTTTTAGGAAGAAGAGTCGCCATTTATGGTGGTGGAAATACCGCAATGGATGCAGCCAGAACTGCTAAAAGATTAGGTGCAGATGAAGCAATGATTATCTACAGAAGAGACCGTGAACATATGCCTGCTCACGAATTTGAAGCAGATGAAGCTTTAAGTGAAGGCGTAAAAATCCATTGGTTGAGCACCATTAAAAATATGGAAACTTCTTCTATCACCGTAGAAAAAATGCAAGTTGTGGACGGAAAAGCCGTTCCTACTGGTGAATATGAAACTTTGGAAGCAGATTCTTTAATTCTAGCTCTCGGACAAGAAGCAGATACCGATTTCTTAAAAAATATAGAAGGAATTACCTTCAAAGAGGATGGAACAACCGTTGAGGTAAATCCTTCAATGATGACAGGTTATCCCGGAATTTTTGCAGGAGGAGATATGGTTCCAAGTGAAAGAACGGTTACCATTGCAACGGGACACGGTAAAAAAGCAGCCAGAAATATTGATGCTTGGCTCAGAAATTCTACTTACGAAAAACCAGCCAACAACCCTTTGGTTACCATCGAAAAACTACAAATTTGGTTCAAAACCAATGCAGAAGCAAAAGCTCAACAACATTTAGAAATAGAAAAAGCGGTAGAAACTTTTGACGAAATTGTAGCAGGTTATACCACCGAAGAAGCGGTTTACGAAGCACAGCGTTGTCTCTCTTGCGGAAATTGTTTCGAGTGCGATAGTTGTTACGGAGCGTGTCCCGAAGGTGCGATTTCCAAAAATGGAAAAGGAGAAGGTTACACCATCAATTACGATTTGTGTACAGGTTGTGGTGTTTGCGCAGAACAATGTCCTTGTCACGCTTTAGATATGGTTTTAGAACATTAATTGATTTTTTAAGTCAAAATAAATGACTTTAGTTTAAATTTAAAAATATGAAAAAGAGATTCATAGGTTTAACGTTTTTCCTGATTAGCATGCTAGCTTTTTGTCAAAAAACAAATCCTGAACTTACCAAATATGTTAATTTTCTTGAAAAACAAAATGTTTCTGCAAAAGATTATGTTTTAAACTTATTTAAAAAGTATGATGTTGTTATTTTATGTGAAAGACAACACACAGAAACAACTCAATATGATTTGATTTATGATATTGTAAGTTCACCTTACTTTCATAAAAATGTTGGTAATATTTTTACAGAAGTAGGTTCTTACAGTAATAGGCAAAATACTTTAAATTTTATTAAAACTAAATTTTCTAATGATAGTTTAAAACAGATTAAGCAAGCAGAAATATACAGAAATGGTTTTTTTCCAAATAATTGGCTTAATACGAATTTCTATGATTTTACAGGAAGGCTTAATTCATTAAATTCAACTTTAAAGAATAAAAAGCAAATTAATCTTTTTACTTCAGGAAGCATGAATCCTTCAATAGATGAAAGAAATGATGAGAAAGGAATGAGAAAATATGTTTTGGCAAATTATGTTAAAAGAGACAGTTTAATGGCTAGTTATGTTATTAAAACTTTAGATAGCTTAAATAAATACTCTAGTAAGAAAAAAGCTTTAGTAATTATGAATTATAGACATGCTTTTTCAAAATCTTATACTAAAGATAGAAATGTGGGAGACTATTTATTTAAAAAATATAAAGGAAAAACTGCTAATGTGTATATAAATTATTTAGCATCATTAAACAAAGTTGATGAACGAGATAAAGAAAAAGCAAAAATGTTTCAAGGTCCAGAACAAGTTCCCATTCAAAATGGAAAATGGGATGCTTCATTTAAGTTAGCTAAAAAAGAAAATGTAGGTTTTGATTTTAAAAATTCTCCTTTCGGAAAAGATAATTTTGATATTTGGCAAGCTACCAAAACAGATGATAAATATGAAGATGTTTTTACCGGATTTGTGTATTATTTGCCATTAGACAAACAAGTTAATTCATCAGGAGTGAAAAATTTCTTTATAAATGCAGATTTTCAACAATTTATAAACGATTGGAATTTATTTGATAAAGTCACTAGAAAATCAGAACCAAGAATTTATAGCAAAGAATTGGAAAACGGTTACAAAAAAGATTTTGAAACCATCAGAATAAGAAAATATACAGATTTAGAAAAATATCAAGAAATTATTAATCAATGGTTGAAAAATTAAAAATAATTCAACAATCATCAACTATCAATTATGAATAAAAATCCAATCATAGCAACCATCGACGGTAACGAAGCCGCTGCTTACATTGCATACCGAGTAAACGAAGTTTGTGCCATTTATCCTATTACGCCATCTTCTACTATGGCAGAATTGGCAGACGAATGGGCGTCTAAAGGAATTAAAAATATCTGGGGAAACGTTCCCGAAATTATAGAAATGCAAAGTGAAGGCGGTGCAGCTGGTACAGTTCACGGTTCGCTTCAAGCAGGTGCTTTAACTACCACTTTCACGGCTTCACAAGGTTTAATGCTGATGCTTCCAAATATGTACAAAATTGCAGGAGAACTTACGAGTGCCGTTTTTCACGTGGCAGCACGTTCTTTGGCAGCGCAAGCTTTGTCGATTTTTGGCGATCATCAAGATGTAATGGCAGCAAGAACTACTGGTTTTGCAATGCTTTCTTCTGCAAGTGTTCAAGAAGCACACGATATGGCGCTCATTGCACAAGCTACCACTTTGAGAGCGAGAATTCCTTTTATTCATTTCTTTGACGGTTTCAGAACTTCTCACGAAGTGAATAAAATTAATCTTTTAAATGATGACCAAATTCGTGCAATGATAGATGATGAATTGGTGATTGCACACAGAAATAGAAGTTTAAATCCTGATAAACCTTTCGTAAGAGGAACGGCTCAGAATCCTGATGTTTATTTCCAAGGAAGAGAAACTTCTAATCCTTATTATGCTAAAATTCCTACCATTTTAAAGGAAGAAATGAAGAAATTTTCTGAAATTTCAGGTAGAAATTATGCTCCTGTAAAGTATTACGGGCATCCAGAAGCAGAAAATGTTATCGTAATTATGGGTTCTGGAGTAGAAACCGTGATTCCAACTTCTGAATTTTTGAATAAAAATGGAGAAAAAACAGGTGTTCTGAAAATCTCGTTGTTTAGACCATTCCCAAATGAAGATTTCATTTCGGTTTTACCAAAATCTGTGAAAAAAATCGCTGTTTTAGACAGGACCAAAGAACCAGGAAGCAACGGTGAACCAATGTATCAAGATATTCTGGTTTGCCTTACAGAAGCGCTTACCAATGGAACTTTAGAAAATATGCCAAAAATTATTGGCGGTAGATACGGACTTTCGTCTAAAGAATTTACTCCAGCAATGGTAAAAGCAGTTTATGATAATTTAAAAACCGAAAATTCTAAAAACCATTTTACGGTAGGGATTACAGATGATGTAAGTTTTACTAGTATTAATGTAGATTATAACTTTAAATTAGATGATTCTGGATGGAACCAAGCTCTATTTTTCGGTTTGGGAGCAGATGGAACTGTAGGTGCAAATAAAAACTCTATTAAGATTATTGGCGAAAATACAGAACTTTCAGCGCAAGGATATTTCGTTTATGATTCTAAAAAATCTGGAGCGAAAACCGTTTCTCACCTTCGTTTTGGGCACGAGCCGATTGAAGCACCTTATTTGATTTCAAAAGCAGATTTCATCGCTTGTCATTTTTTCAAATTTTTAGAAAATGAAGATATGCTCAGTTTTGCTAAAAATGGAGCGAAATTTTTATTGAATTCACCTTATTCTAAAGACGAAGTTTGGGATAAATTGCCTTACCAAGTTCAGCAACAATTGATTGAAAAAAATATTAGATTTTTCGTGATAGATGCCAATGAAGTTGCCGAAAATACAGGAATGCGAGGCAGAATTAATACCATTATGCAGACTTGTTTCTTTGAACTTTCAGGGGTTTTGCCAGAAGAAGAAGCCATTAAACAAATCAAAAAAGCAATTGAAAAAACGTATATCAAAAAAGGGCAAGCTGTAGTAGATAAAAATTTCTTAGCTGTTGATCAAACGTTAGCGAATTTGTTTGAAGTTAAAATTCCAAATGCAGTAACTGCCGAAAAAGGAGAGGAGCGAACTGTTGACGAAAATGCGCCAGATTTTGTGAAAAATATCACTTACAAAATGATGATTGGCAAAGGTGATGATTTACCTGTAAGTGCTATTCCTGCTGATGGAACGTATCCAAACGGAACTACAAAATGGGAAAAACGTAATATTTCTGAAAAAGTAGCCCATTGGAATTCAGACATCTGTATTCAGTGTGGTAATTGTAGTTTTGTTTGTCCTCATTCTGTGATTCGTTCTAAATTTTATCACAAAGATTTATTGACTGAAGTTCCAGAAGGTTTCCAATCTGCACCTATTAATGCAAGAGGTTTCCCAGAAACCAAGTTCACGCTTCAGGTGTACGAAGAAGATTGTACTGGTTGTAAATTATGCTACGAAGCATGTCCAGTAATTGATCAGGAAAACGAAGAATTACGCGCAATTAATATTTTACCAAAAAATCCAGATCTTAAAAAACAAAGAAAAGTAATTTCTTATTTCGAGAAATTGCCAATTCACGAGAAAAATATGGTAAATTATTCCACAGTTCACGGTGTACAATTCTTAGAGCCAATGTTCGAGTTTTCTGGAGCTTGCGCTGGTTGTGGAGAAACACCTTATATTAAAGTTCTCACTCAACTTTTCGGTGATAGATTAATGGTTGCTAATGCAACTGGTTGTTCCTCAATTTTTGGAGGAAATTTACCAACTACACCTTGGAGTTCTAATTCTAAAGGAAAAGGACCAGCTTGGAGCAATTCTCTCTTCGAAGATAATGCCGAATTTGGTCTGGGAATGAGACTTTCTGCGGATAAGCAATTGCAAATGGCTCATTATTACGCCGAAAAATTGAAACCAGAGTTGGGCGAAGATTTCATCAATGAAATTATCCATGCACCTCAAAAATTAGAAAGTCAAATCATCAAACAAAGAGAAAGAGTAGAAATTCTAAAAAATAGATTGCAATTTTCTGAAAATCCAGATGCGAAACATCTTTATTCTCTTGCAGATCATTTGGTTCATCGTGCTGTTTGGCTGATTGGTGGTGATGGTTGGGCTTATGATATCGGAAGTGGAGGTTTAGATCATGCACTTTCTACAGGTAGAAATATCAATGTTTTGGTTTTAGATACTGAGGTTTATAGTAATACGGGTGGACAAAGTTCTAAAGCGACACCAACTGCTGCTTCTGCGAAATTTGCAACTGCAGGAAAACGTGTGGGCAAAAAAGATTTGGCGATGCAAGCTATTTCTTATGGAAATGTTTACGTAGCAACTGTTGCGATGGGAGCAAATCCTCAACAAACATTATTGGCAATGCGTGAAGCGGAAGCTTATGACGGGCCTTCATTAATTCTAGCGTACAGTCATTGTATTGCACACGGAATTGATATGGAAAAAGGTTTGAATCAACAAAAAATGGCTGTAGCAAGTGGTTATTGGCCATTGATTAGATTCAATCCTGTGTTGAGAAAAAATAATAAAAATCCGTTTATCTTAGATTCTATTCGTCCTACAATTCCGTTTGAAGAATATGCGTACAACGAATTGCGTTACCGAGTTCTAAAACAAACGCAACCGCAAGATGCAGAACATTTGATGCAATTAGCACAAGAAATTGTGGATTTAAGATGGAAAACATACGAAGATATGGCTTCACTTGGAGCTGAAAACTTCCAACCGACTTTTTAATTGAAAATTGAAAGTTGAAAATTGAAAATGAAAACCTCCCGAATTTGGGAGGTTTTTTGATTTAGAAGGTAATGTACTGAAAATAGTTGGTGGGATTTAGAAAAAATAAAAATCCCCACCAATTTCTCGGTGAGGATTTTTTCAACACAAAAGTTTTTATTTAGATAAAAATAATTTGAGTGCCTTCTCCAGCTGCTCTTGCGTAGAAATCTCCTACGGTTAAGATGCCTTCCACTTCTGGAGTTAAGTCTTCTTCTTTTAAATCAAACATTTCAAAAGCCAATTTACAAACCCAAAGTCTGCAACCAGAAGCTGATAAAATTTCTATAAATTCATCAATTGGCGGAATGTCTAGTTTTTCCATTTTAGATTTCATCATTTTGGTAGCAAGAGCTTCCATTCCTGGTAAACCTCCTAACATGGTAGGCATGTGCATTGCAGGATTTCCCACAGTAGCCACATGAATGTCTTTTAGTCTGTCTTTAATTACAGCATCTAGTCCGAAGAAAGTAAAGAAAATTTCTGCTTCCATACCTTCCATTCTCGCACCGTTTGCCAAAATAAAACCTGCGTAAACACTTTCTAAAGTTCCTTTAGAAATGATTACCATTACTTTTTCTATAGGTTTTAGAGATTTATCTAAATCTGCTAATGGATTTTTTAATAATGTAGTTTCCATATTTTTTTGTTTTATTTATTGAGGGCTTGAGGGATTAGGTTTTTAGTATTTGAAAAAAAATCAATTTACTAATCCCTTCATTCTAATTCCTAAATCCTTTTTAAATACAAGATTTTGGTTTAGAAATTCCTGCTAATCTACTAGAGATTTTAAGTGGTCCTTTTGGGAACAATTCATAGAATTCTTTAATATCTACTACGCCAGATTTTCCTACGCCTCTTATGGTTAATGCTACATCTTTTTTCTGTTGGTCTCTTAAATATTCTAACACGTCGAAATGTCTGTTTCCTAATTCTAAACCGTCTTCTTTAGCCATTTCTTTAGCTACTTCGTGATTCCATTGGTTCATGTCTGTAAGGTATCCCTCGTCGTTTACATTGATTGTAAAACCTGCATAAGTTTTTTCCATTTTGATAATATTTTTTTGTTAATTTTTTTGAAATTTTAGAAATTCACCGTTCACAGCCCAGCGAATTCACTATTCACTTTTATACTGTTTCTTTGTCAAATTTCTTTCCTGCTCTGCTCATAGTAGGCGTTACGAAAGGTATTTTTCTAGCAGGAAGAAGCATATTCCAATACACCCATTTGAAAGCCATTTTTCCGAAGTGGTTAAAAGCACTTTCTTCTAATAAATTTAGCGGACCGATTCCAGCAAATGGGAATTTTCCTTTTAATGGTTCCACATCATAATTGAAGTCAATCAATAATGCTTTTCCTTTTCCTGTTTCTATGAAACAATTGGCGTGACCGTCAAATTCTGGATTAAGTGGTTTTCCTTCTATATATTTTAGAATATTTTCAGTAAGAATTTCGGCTTCGAAATGTGCTACAGAACCAGCTTTAGAAGCAGGAACATTCGTAGCATCACCGATTACGAAAATGTTTTCTTTTACTTTACTTTGTAAGGTATTTTTATCAGTAGGAACATAGTTTAGATCATCTCCAAAACCTGAACGAAGAATACATTCATCTCCCATATTGGTAGGAACAGTAACTAATAAATCAAAATCTACCACTTCGCCACCGTAATCGAACATTTTTCCGTTTTCTCCTTCTATGTGCTCTACTGCGAAATCAGGAACAATCTTGATGTTTTTATCTTT
This sequence comes from Cloacibacterium normanense, assembly GCF_003860565.1. NCBI lineage: Bacteria > Pseudomonadati > Bacteroidota > Flavobacteriia > Flavobacteriales > Weeksellaceae > Cloacibacterium > Cloacibacterium normanense. The sequence continues at coordinate 1,580,940 of NZ_CP034157.1, read as the reverse complement.
TAATAGATATTCTAAAGCTTTGGTGCATTTTTCTTTAGTAAATGCACCAGAAAGTGGAGTAACGTAAGAAATTTCTACTTTGTCTCTCATTCCTTTTTTGGTGAAGAAGTCGTCTGCTAAAAATGCAAATTCTAGCGGAGCAACAGGACATTTTATTGGCATTTCGGTGATGTGAACAACTAATTTTCCTCCTGGCCAAGTTTCTAATTTTTTTGCCAAAGCACAACTTCCCTCGAAAGTGTAGAAATCGAAAATATTTTTTTGCCAAGTGTCTCCTTTCATTCCAGGAACTTCTTCTGGAGCGATTTTACAACCTGTAGCAATGATGAGAATATCATATTTTACATTTCTTCCGCTTTCTAAAATAACGGTATCTGTATCTTTATCTATTCTGTCGATTTTTTCACGAATAAGTTGAATTCCTTTTGGTAAAAATTCATCAATCGTTCTTTTTACATCTTCTGGTTGATAGGTTCCAAAAGGAATAAATAAAAATCCTGGCTGATAGTAATGAGACTTAAATTGATCTACCAAAGTAATTTGCCAATCTTTTTTATTCAGTTTTTTTACTAGGTGATTCGCCATCATAGTTCCGGCGGTTCCTGCTCCTAAGATTACTAAGTTTTTCATATTTTCTAACTTTATAAGAATGAGTAATTCTTAATTTTCTTGTACAAAGTTACATCAGCACAAAATGGACTTGTGTAACTTATATTACACAACCTCAATGACTTTTGTCACTAAAATCGAAATAAAATCCGTTATTTTTATTTGACTTAAATTTGTAAAAAAATAGAAAATGTACTTAGAAAAAGAGATAGAGTTCATCCTTACTTTAGACCAACTCAAAAACGTAATCCGTAGAAATTTTAATCATGACAATTCCCGAAGAGAAAATACAGCAGAACATTCATGGCAAGTAATTGTTTTTGCGCAGATACTTTTTCCCTATGCTCGAAACAAAGAAAAAATAGATTTAGGAAGAGTAATTAAAATGCTTTCTATCCATGATGTGGTAGAAATAGATGCAGGAGATACATTTTTCTATGATGAAAAAGCAAATGAAGGGAAATTCGAGCGTGAACTGGCTTCTGCTGAAAGAATTTTCGGAATTTTGGCTGAACCTATGAAATCAGAATTTATGAATCTTTGGTTAGAATTTGAAGCTGGAGAAACCGAAACCGCCATTTTTGCAAGTGCTGTAGACAGAATGATTCCTTTTGTGATGAATTGTTTTAACAATGGTTTGAGTTGGATAGAAGCAGGAGTAGAGTTCGAGAAGGTGCAAAAAATGCTTCGTCCGAGAATAGAATTGGCTTCAGAAGATATGCTTGATACTTTTGATGTGCTGATTAGAAAGGCTTTTGACGAAGATAAACTTTTATAGCACTTATTCAATAAATTTCTCTATTTTCGCATCCCGGAGATTAACGATTAATTATTTAAAAATGAATAAAATTCCTAGCGTAGACTTACGCGATTTTCTTTCGGGAGACGAAACAAGAAAACAAAAATTTGTAAATGAAATTGGTAAAGCATACGAAGAAATAGGCTTCGTAGCGCTAAAAGGTCATTTCTTAGACCAAAATTTAGTAGACCAATTGTACGCCGAAATCAAAAACTTCTTTAGCCTTCCTGTAGAAGCAAAATCAAAATATGAAATTCCTGGAATTGGTGGTCAAAGAGGTTATGTAGGTTTCGGAAAAGAAACTGCAAAAGGCTTCAAAGCAGCAGATTTAAAAGAGTTTTGGCATTTCGGACAATATTTACCAGAAGGTTCTAAATATTTAGCAGAATATCCAGAAAATGTAGAAGTTGCAGAAGCGCCAGAATTTAACAAAGTAGGAAAAGAAGCCTATAAAATGTTAGAAAAAACTGGAATTTATGTATTGAGAGCTTTAGCATTATATGTAGGTTTAGATGAGTTTTATTTCGATAAATTTGTAGCAGAAGGAAACAGTATTCTTAGACCAATTCACTATCCACCAATTACGGAAGAGCCAAAAGATGCAGTAAGAGCAGCAGCTCATGGTGATATTAATTTAATCACTCTTTTAATGGGAGCTCACGGAAAAGGATTGCAAGTAAGAGACCACGAAGGAAATTTGGTAGATGCGATTGCTCAACCAGACGAATTGATGATTAATGTGGGCGATATGCTTTCTAGACACACCAATAATAAACTGAAATCTACAATTCACCAAGTGGTAAATCCAGAGAGAGAATTATGGGGAACTTCTAGATATTCTATTCCGTTTTTCATGCATCCAGTAAGCGAAATGCCGTTAAACTGTTTAGAAAATTGTATTGACGAAGACCATCCTAAATTATACGAAGACACGACTGCTGGAGAATTCTTGCACGAAAGATTAGTAGAATTAGGATTGATTAAATAATCAGAAAAAATTGATAAATTTTAGAAATCGAATCTTTTTTAAGGTTCGATTTTTTCTTTTTGTAAGGCAAAAATCAAATAAATAATTCCGAAAATAAGAGTGAGAAAAACCAAGAAAACTTGCCAATCTAATTTCTGTAAAATCACACCGCTGAAACTTCCTAAAGTACTTGCGCCAAAGTAATAGAGCAGCAAATAAAACGCAATGGTTACCGTTCTTTTTTCTTTTGAAAAATTCCCCACCGATTTACTGCAAACGGTATGCGCTACGAAAAAACTGTACGTGAAAACGGCTAATCCTACAATCACAGCTATCGTATTTTGCAGGAAAAAGAAGAGAATTCCTAGAATTCCGACTAAACTCATGGTTTTTAAAACATTTTCAGAATTTTTGAGTTTTCTTTCCCAAAAACTGACATTCATAGAACCAAAAACGCCAGAAATATAGAGTACGTAAACATAAGAAATCCAGCTTCTGGAAATGTTAAATGGTGCTTTGACCAAGAAAAAAGCCATGTAATTGTACAAACTGACAAACGTTCCCAGCAAAAGAAAACCTGTAATATAATAAGGCAATAATTTGGGATGAGTAATGAGTTTGAAATTCGGTTCTATTAAAGTTTTAAACGATTCTTTCTTTGGTTTGAAATTTTGTGATTTAGGAGCGAGTATAAAAAATAAAACAGCAAAAATAAGACACCAAATTCCAATAAATTCTGAAGCAAATTGCCAAGATTTATAATGTGAAACCTGAGAAGAAATCACTCTTCCTACCATTCCGCCCACTGCATTTCCTGCGATGTAAAATCCTGTAATTCTTAATTTTCTGTTTTCTGAAACTTCTTCTGCAATGTAAGCCAAACAAACCGAAGTAGCACCCGAAAGCAAAAATCCTTTCAAGAAATTAAGCGCAATCAGCACGTTGAAATTTTCAGAAAATGATGAGGTAAAAGCTAAAACTGCCGATGCAAATAAACAATATCCGATAACTTTTTTTCGGCTGTATCGGTCTGCTAAGAAAGTGGAAGTAATTAAACCAAGAGCCATTCCCAAAGTCGCAGAAGAAACCGCAAAACTGCTTTTGGCTTTATTGATTTTGAAATATTCTACCAAATCAGGAAGCAATGCTTGATAATAATACAACAATCCAAAACATGACAATCCCGCCAAAAATACTGCAATAGCAATTTGTAAATCACGATTTTTGATGGTGTTTGATTTCATATTAATTTTCATACAGATTTTAGTAATCATGCATATTATTGGAAAAATTAATCTGCCCAATTCGCTCAATCAGCGAGAGTTTTTAATTTTTCATTATTAAATTCTCTCCAACTCGTCTTGAGAAATTTGCGTTTTAAAAAGTCCGTAATTCACGGTTACTTTTCCGTTTTTGTGAATGGTTTCTATGGTTCCCACAGAAGTAGAACCCGCAATTCTTACACGTTGACCAACTTTCATCCAAACGGCGCGTTCTTTTTGCGTTTTTTCTTCCAATTTTTGGTTGGTTTCTGCAATTTGAACTTGTATGTTTTCTTTTTTCAGTTGTTGTTCTACTTTACGTTTGGTAACTTTCAGTTTCTCAGATTCTGCTTTGTCTGAGCCTAGTTTTCGGAATTTTTCCTGCTCCAGAATTTTTACAAAATCTTTCACGATATCTTTTCTGGATTTTCCTTTCAGATAACCATCAATAAAGGCTTCTATTTTATTTCCAAACTGTAATTTTCGATGTTCTTCTTCATACAATTTCTGAAAATTATACAGTTTTTGTTGAAGTTGCTCATTCAGTTTTTGCAGATTTTCACGCTTATCTTCTACCGATTCTTTTTGCTCGACAAGGTTAGATTTCAGTTTTTCAACCTCAAATTTTTCTTGTTGCAATTTCACGATGGTTTTATCGAGATTTACCACGTCTTTTTCTACTTTAGAACGAGCATTTTTAATGATAAATCTTGGAATTCTATTTTTTTCTGCCACTTCAAAAGTGAAAGAACTTCCAGCTTGTCCCACTTCTAATTTATATAAAGGTTCCAATGAATATTCATCGAAAAGCATCGCCGCATTGGTCGCATTGGGCAATTGTTCTACCACCAATTTAATGTTGGTGTAATGCGTGGTAATAATCGCGAAAGATTTTTTTTCGTAAAAAAATTCTAGAAAACTTTCTGCTAAAGCGCCACCTAATTCTGGATCAGAACCCGTTCCGAATTCATCAATCAGAAGCAAAGTATTATCATCAGCTTCTCTGATAATTCCAGACATTTTTTTGAGTCGAGAACTGTAGGTAGAAAGGTGATTTTCAATAGATTGATTGTCACCAATATCCGTTCTAATTTTTTCAAAAAAGAACATTTCAGATTTCGGATGAACAGGAACCAAAATTCCACTCTGAATCATGAGTTGAAGCAAACCAACGGTTTTCAGCGTGATGGATTTTCCACCAGCATTTGGTCCAGAAATACAGAGAATTCGGTTATGCTCCGTCAAAGTCAATGTTTGCGGATAGATTTCCTTTTTTTCTTCTCGGTTTCTCAATAAAAGCAACGGGTGAAATGCGTTGACCAATCTCATGGTTTTATGACGATTGATTTTCGGCAAAACGCCGCCAATTTTTTCTGCAAATTTGGCTTTTGCTCTGGTGATATCTAAATCGAATATATATTTTTGATATTCTTCTAATTCAGGTGCGAAAATGGCAATTTCTGCCGTAAGTTTTCGCAGAATTTTATCCACTTCTTTCTTTTCTTCTTCTTCCGCTTCACGAAGTTTAAAATAATGTCTAGAAACACTTTCTGGCTGAATGTAAGTGATAGAACCTGTTTTAGAAACGCCTAAAACTCTACCAGGAACACGTTTTTTGAAGCCAGATTTTACTGCCAAAACTCTTTGGTCATCAATCACCGTTTCTTTAATTTCATCTAAAAAATCGGTTGAAGAAAGGTGAGAAAGCGTTTTGCTAAAATTCTCTTGAATGTGTTTTTTAGCGTGCTGAATTTCGGTTCTCAAAGATTTTAAAATAGGAGAAGCTTCAGATTTTACTTCGCCAAAACGATTAAAAACTTTGTCGATTTTATCTACAATTTCCTTTTTGAAATCCAATTGCATCACTTCTTCCAGCAAAATAGGGAAGGTTTCGGCAAGCACGGGAAAGAATTTCTGCAATTTCCCGATTTGTTCGGTGAGGTTTTTAATCTTGATAAAAGCAGCGTTTTCTAACCTGAAATTTTCGATATGCATTACCTTGAGTTCTGCTTCTATGTCTTCGTATTCACTAAACGGAATTGCGTTTGAACTCTCGTAACTCGTGAGATATTCGGCAGTTTTTTTCAAAGTAATTTCTGCTTCATCTATTTTTAAAAGTTTGAGATGAAGGATTTTTTCTGCCACTTTTGGCGAATACGCATAAGGAGAAATTTCCGCGAGCAATTTCGGGAATTCTAATTCTTGTAAATTTTCTTTGGTTACTTGCACAATGCAAAGATAATGTAAAGTCGTTGAATTGTAAAGTTGTAAAATCGTTCCGATGATTTTTGTAAATTTGAGGAAATGGATTTTATGAAAAAACTAATAGCAATTTTTACTGTTTTAAGTTTGATTTCTTGTAAAAAGGAAGTTCAAACATTTTCCAAAAACATAACAATAATTCAAGATAGTGTTCAAAATTTAAAAATAAAAAATATAAAAGAAAAGGATTATGCAACATCTAATATCATGTATATTGGAAAAATAAAAGATAGTTTAGAATTGTTAGATAATCTTTTTTTACCACCTCCTCCTGAACCTTTGGTAAGTTCTAATGAAGATAAGAAGTGGAAAAAATATAGATTGAAAAAAGAAATGATTTGGGAAGATTTGATGAAATATTTAAAAGATTTTCACAAGTATCAATTGATTAAAAAAGGAAATATTACTCTTGAATTCAATGAAAAAGATACAATTATTAGTTTTGATGATATTAATCTAGACTATTATAAAAGTTTTCCCATATATATTAAAAATGTTTCAAAAGATACCTTGAGTTTAGGAACAGAAGGTTATTTTCCGCTAATATTAGAAGCGAAAAATAAAAAAGGAAAATGGATTGAAGTAAATAAGTTTCCATATAATTGTGGCTCTTTTTTTAAATTAGTTTGTTTACCTCCAAACGAAATTATTATTACTTCAATGTTTCACTACAAAGGAAATTATAAAACAAAATTAAGATTTAAAATTTTAGATTTTGTTTCAAGAGAATATGATGGAAGTATAAACGAAGAACAATTCAGATAATTTCAAAAGATTTTCGTTTCTTGCAATGACGATTTTACAACTCAACAAATTCACAACTTTACAACAAATCATGACTTGGACAGAAATTCTTGCCCCAATAAAAAATACAGAATATTTTGAAACGCTTTGGCAAAAAGTAAAAAATGAATATGCTACCACCAAATGCTTCCCACCAAAAAATCAAATTTTCCGAGCGATAGAACTCACGCCTTTTGAGGACGTTGAAGTTGTAATTATTGGTCAAGATCCTTATCATAATGATTTTCAGGCAAATGGTTTGTGTTTTTCGGTTTCTGATTTGGTAAAAGCGCCACCTTCTTTGAAGAATATTTTTACAGAACTGAAAGACGATTTGGGAATTGAAAAAACCAGTAACGAACTGGATTCTTGGGCGAAACAAGGTGTTTTATTGTTGAATGCTACTTTAACAGTTCGTGCGCATGAACCGAATTCTCACAAAGATTTGGGCTGGGAAAAATTCACAGATTTTATCATTAAAGAAATTTCTGAGAAAAAGGAAAATGTAGTTTTTGTTTTGTGGGGCGCTTTTGCACAAAAAAAAGCTTCGCTCATAGATGAAACGAAGCATTTTATCATTCAGTCGGCGCATCCTTCTCCGTTTTCGGTGTACAGAGGTTTCTATGGAAGCAGACCTTTTTCTAAAATTAATGAATATCTGATTTCTAAAAATAAGAAACCGATAAATTGGTAGTGAATTTTATGATTTACCGTTCTTTTGCGTGAGCGATTGCAGTGGAAATCCTTTTTTTTGTGGCTGAGCTTGACGAAGCCGCCGAAAAAAAGATTGTAACGGAAAGCACGGTCTTTTTTCGGTTGTTGGCAAAAGTTTTGGAGAAAAAGACACGCCCAAAAATTATTCTACTTTAATATCTACCACGTATTTTCCTTTCAGTTTTTCAAAGTTTACTTCTGTAGAATTAGCGGGATAAAAATTAACAAGCGTGTATTTGTGACCATTAAAAACGAAAGAATTTTTAAGGTTTTTTCCAGCATCATCTATCGTAGAAACGATGAATTTTCTAGGTCTAGAATGCACACTCATCACTTCTATTTCTGCGGAAGCATAACCTGCCCAAACACAACGAGCGTTCATAGGACATCTGTTGTCTTCGGTCACTTTATTGAAGGTGATGTTTACTTTTTCTTTTTCTAAAAAGATATTTTGTTTTTCTATCAAACGAGTAACGCCAGATTCTGGTTTTTCTGTAGGATAGGTAGAATTTACTTCTTTAGAGCTGGTTACAGGCATTTTCATTTCTGTAGATTTTTGTTGGCAAGTGCATTGAGTTACCAAAAAGGTAGCTGCTGCTAATATTAAGAATTTAGTGTTCATATTTTAAGAATTGAAGATATTAATAAGTACTACCAAAAACATTGCCAATCCTATCATAAGATTAAAACCCGTTCCGTAGATGAAGCCAATGAAAGCACCTTTTGTAGCTTTGAGTGCTTTTTGTTTGTCGTTTCTATCATGCAAGAGTTCGCCTAAGAAAACACCTAATAACATACCAATAAGAAAACCAAGTGGTGGAAAAAATAGTCCAACTATCGTCCCAATGAAACCTCCATATTTTCCGTAATTGCTGCCGCCATATTTCTCTGTGGTTTTGATGGGAATAATGTAATTGAGCACCAATGAAATGAGCGTTAAAATCCCAAAAATGACAATATACCAAACAGAAAAATCTGGATTTGCACCGTATTTGTAAAGAATTAATCCTACAAAACTCACCGCTAATCCTGGTAAAATAGGCAAGAAAGTTCCTAGAATTCCTATTCCTATGATGATAAGAGAGACAATGGTAATAATATTTTGCTCCATAAATCTTTAATTAGTTTGGTTAAAAGTAATAAATAAAAGCAAATTCCCAATGATATTTTTTATTTTTGCGTAAATTTCTAATATGGGATTTCTAAAAAGTTTTAGCGAACAGATTCATTTTTTTGTGAAAGATAATTTTACAGACAGTCTTATTTTGCCCTTTCAAATTGGGTTAAAAATGCTTTTGCTCTTTGCGTTTTTTTTCGTGATTGATATTCTTTTGAGAGTTACAATTACTCTCATTTCAAGAATTTTTGTCAGAATTTCTAATAATGAATTTTTAAAATTTGCCTACAAAGCTAAGGTTCAAAACTCTATTGCACATTTATTTTCATTAGCATTTTGTTTTTGGCTCATAGATGATATTTTTTGGCGACATCCTAAAAGTTTTACTTTTTTTGAAAGACTATTAATGTTTGGGCAAGTTTTGGTTTTTACCATGTTGGCTTATAGAATTGTGAAAACTTTTGAGGCATATTACATTCACAAAGAAGATCGATACAGGATTACAGCAATTAAAGCAATTTCTGAAAGTTTAAGAATTTTTGGAATGGTCATTTTCGCCATTATCGGAATTTTTGTCATTTTTGGAATCAGCCTTAATACGGTAATTACCTTTTTAGGAGCAATTACAGCCGTTATTTTATTGGTTTTTCGAGATACCATTTTAGGTTTTGTAACTGGAGTGCACGTTTCTACTTCCAAAAATATGAAAGTAGGCGACTGGATTGGAATTCCGAAGTATAATATTGAAGGAAATATTCAAGATATCAACTTATTGACGACTAAAATTGTCAATTTTGACAAAACCATTTCCACGATTCCTACCTATGATTTGCTTTCTACGGAAATCAGAAATCACCAAGTAATGTACGAAGGAAGCAGCCGAAGAATTAAGCGTTCGATTTATTTCAATATCAAGTCTTTCAAATTTGTGGATGATGAATTTTATGAAAAAGTAAAAGACATCAACTTGATTTCTGAATATATGGATAGAAAACTTCGCGAAATTGCAGAAAGCAAGAAGAATATTCCACATGCTGAAAGAATTATCAATGGTCAACAGTTAACCAACATCGGACTTTTTAGAAATTATGTGTTGAATTACCTCAAAAATAATCCAAAAGTAGATCAAGACGAAATCATTTTGGTTCGTCAGTTAGAAATTTCACCTCAAGGAATGCCTTTGGAAATCTATTGTTTTGCCAACAAAGCAGAATTGGTAGATTACGAAAGAATTCAGGCAGATATTTTTGACCATATTCTTACCGCAGCACAAGAATTTGACCTTGAAATCATGCAAGTGGCAAAAGCGTAAGTCAAAGAGCCAATTAAAAAGAAAAAAGAACCAAGTATTAAATTACCAACAACAGAAAATGACAAAATTATCAGTAAATATCAATAAAATAGCGACCATCAGAAATGCAAGAGGCGCAGAAACTCCTAGTGTAACCGAAGCAGCGATCAAAATTCAGGAATTTGGCGGACAAGGAATTACCATCCATCCAAGACCAGACGAAAGACATATCACCAGAAAAGATGTGTACGATTTGAAACCTTTGGTGTATACAGAATTTAATATCGAGGGAAATCCTCATCGTCCTTTTATTGATATGGTTTTAGAAGTAAAACCAGAGCAAGTTACCTTGGTTCCAGATGCAGATGATGCCATCACTTCTAATGCAGGTTGGGATTGTGAAAAAAATCTAGATTTTTTGAAATCCGTGATTGCAGAATTTAAAAATGCAGGGATTAGAACGTCTATTTTCCTTGACCCAAATCCAGAAATGGTAAAATTTGCAGCAGAAACAGGAACAGACAGAATTGAATTGTATACAGAAGCTTACGCCAGAAATTACGAAACCGACAAAGAAGCCGCTATAAAACCTTACTATGAAACCGCTGTAGAAGCTACAAAATATGGTTTAGGAATTAATGCAGGTCATGATTTGAGTTTAGATAATTTAAAATATTTCGCAGATAATATTCCTAATTTATTGGAAGTTTCAATAGGTCATGCTCTGATTTCTGAAGCGTTGTATTTGGGTTTAGAGAACACTATTCAAGTGTATTTAAAGAGATTGGCGAAATGGTAAATCAATTGAAAATTGATAGTTGAGAATTTTAAATCTGCTCAATCAGCAAAATCAGAGAGAAAAATTGTATTCTAAAGATTGATTTTTCTTTGCGAGCTTTAGAAATAAATAAAAAATTCTGCGCACTTTGCGTGAAAAAAAATATGCAAATTTTACATTCAAAAATATACGGACAAGAAAAATCTGGAACGCCATTGCTCGTTTTTCATGGACTTTTCGGGATGTTAGACAATTGGGGAAGTTTCGGAAAAGAGTTTGGAGAATTGTTTCCAACTCATTTGATTGATTTGAGAAATCACGGAAAAAGTTTTCATTCAGAAGAGATGAATCATCAAGTTTTGGCAGATGACATTCTCAATTATATGAACTTTCACGGCATTGAAAAAGCCAATCTTCTCGGGCATTCTCTTGGCGGAAAAGCAGTGATGACTTTCGCCATTTCTTATCCTGAAAAAGTAGAAAAACTCATTGTTGCAGACATTGCTCCAAAAGCATATCCTCCTCATCATCAAGGAATTATAAAAGCACTTCAATCTGTAAATTTCGATGAAGTAAAATCAAGACAAGACGTGGAAAACGTTTTGGCTCAGTACATTCCAGAGAAATTTGTAATTCAGTTTTTGACTAAAAATTTGTATTGGACGGAAGATAAAAAACTCAATTGGCGTTTCAATCTCCATACTTTGGCAGAAAAATACACAGAATTTGTTTCGAATGCGATAAAATTTGGGAAATTTGAAGGCGAAACATTGTTTATTGCAGGTGCAAAATCGAATTATATTCTTCCACAAGATGAATTATTGATACGTCAACAATTTCCTAAATATCAATTGGTTACCATAGAAAATTCGGGGCATTGGGTACAAGCACAAAACCCGAAAGATTTTAATTTTGCGGTCAAAGAATTTCTATCTCAATAATAATTTTAAATTTTATTGAGATAGTTTTGTTTTAAATTAATTTTAATTTTTGATAGAATTCCTTATATTTAATTTTATTTAATTGTCATACTATCAGTGTTTTAAATTTAATTATACTTTTGATTGATTTATATTTTTTTAATATATCTTTAAATTTCAATTAAGATTATTCTGTTTTCATACTTCTACATTTGCGTCAGTTTAATAAGAAGTTATGAAAAAAATCTTTACTACTATTTTTTTGTGTGCAGGATTGTTTATTTATGCACAAACTGGAACCGTTTCTGGTAATATTAATGATAATTCTAAAATTGCACTTCCAGGTGCTAAAATTACCTTATCTCCAGGAAATATATATACCGTTTCAGATGAATACGGAAATTTTGTTTTCCTAAATGTACCAGCAGGGAAATATACCATGAAGGTTGACTACATTGGTTACGGAAGTAGAGAATACGAATTGGTGGTAGATGCAGAAAAAAACACAAAACAAAACATTGTTTTTGATAAAAAGGAAGTTACAATAAAAGAAGTAAAATTGACTGGTTTTAACTTGCAAAATCAAGCAAGAGCATTGAATAAGCAAAAAAGTAATGCTAATATTACCAATGTAATTTCGGCCGATCAAATTGGTAAATTTCCTGATTCTAATATAGGAGATGCCCTAAAAAGAGTACCTGGTGTAACGATGCAAAATGATCAAGGTGAAGCTAGAGACATTATCATCAGAGGTTTAGCTCCAGAGTTGAATTCTGTAACCATTAACGGAAGTAGAATACCTTCTGCAGAAGGAGACAACAGAAAAGTACAAATGGATCTTATTCCTTCGGATATGATACAAATTGTAGAAGTAAATAAAACCCTTACTTCTGACCAAGATGCTGATGCTATTGGAGGTTCTGTGGATTTAATTACAAGAAGTGCTTCTGCCAAAGAGAGAATATCGCTTTCTACTGCATCTGGTTATAATCCGATTAGAGAAAAAGCACTTTACAATACCAGTTTTGTATACAGCAACCGATTTTTGAATAATAAATTAGGAATGGTTCTTAATGGGTCTTATAATAATAACGATTATGGTTCTGATAATGTAGAAGCTGTTTGGGCAAAAGATGATGCAGGAAATGTATATATTGAAGAAATGGACATCAGAAAATATGATGTAAAAAGAGAAAGAAAAAGTGTAGGAGCAGATTTGGATTTTAAATTTAATGACAAAAACAAAATTCGTTTTTCAGCCATGTATAACTGGAGAGATGACTGGGAAAACAGATATAGATTAAGATACAGTAGCATAGTACCTGTGTATTCTGATGCAGCAAAAACCATTATTTCTGGATTTACTGGTAGAGCAGGTTATCAAACCAAAGGAGGGGTTAATAACAACCTTAATGATAATACAAGATTAGAAAGACAGATTATGCAAAACTATGCTGTAAATGGCGAACACGTTTTGGGGAGTAAATTAGAAATGAATTGGGGCGCATCTTACTCTAAAGCTGAAGAACAAAGACCAGACGAAAGATACATTCATTACAGAGTAAGTGGTGTTTCTTTTGATAAAAATTTTGATTCTCCAGAAGAACCACTTCTAAAACCAACCACTCCAGTTGCGCTTAATAAATTAAAATTACAAGATCTAACAGACCAAAATGGTTTTACTTATGAGGAAGAAATTACAGCTAGATTTAATTTTAGATTACCATTTTCTATTATCGAAGGGCAAAAAGGAAGATTAAGACTTGGAGCTAAAACCAGATTAAAAACCAAAGAAAGAGACAATGATTTCTTCTCTTACAAACCTACAGGTTCTAACATGAATACAATGGACCAAACTGACTTGGTTTTTTGGGGAGGAGAAAAATTTAATCCGAATTCTAAGTACAGTCCAGGATATTTTGTATCTAATCAATATTTAGGAAATTTAGACTTACATAATCCTTCATTATTTAAGAAAAGCGAAAAGCCTTCAGAATTTCTTTTTGCAAATTACTCAGCAGACGAAAAAATCTATGCAGGTTATGTAAGATGGGATCAAAATTTCACAGATCAACTATCTATGATTGCAGGGGTAAGAGTAGAGAATACCCATACCAATTATACTGGAAACGTGGTAGAAGACGAAGAAAAACTAACAGCAACCAGAGGAATAAAAAATGATTATACCAACTTTTTACCAAGCTTAGCCTTCAAGTATTCCCCTACAACCAATATTGTTGTTAGAGCGGCCTATTCTACGGCATTGGCTAGACCTAGTTATTACAAATTATCCCCTTTCGTTGGTATTATTCCAGATGACAGAGACATTACTGCTGGGAATCCAGATTTGAAATCATCATTTGCTCATAACTTTGATCTCATGGGAGAATATTATTTCAAATCAGTAGGTTTACTTTCGGTAGGCGGATTTTATAAAAAAATCAATGATTTTATCTATGATTATAGAGACCAAAATTTTACCTACGACAAATTCTCAGAATTGTTTCCAGACTTACCAAATTCATTAGTCCCAGGTCAAAATTACACCCTTCTATATCCTAAAAACGGAGAAAGTGTAAATGTATATGGTTTTGAAGTTGCGCTACAAAGACAACTAGATTTCTTACCTGGTTTTTTAAAGAATTTTGGAGTATATGTTAACTATACTTACACCAAATCTGAAGCCAAAGGAATTTACAATGCAGATGGAGATTTAAGAAAAGGTCTTATGTTGCCAGGGACAGCACCACATATGTTTAATTCTTCACTTTCTTGGGAAAACAAAAGATTTTCTGCCAGAATATCGCTTAATCATACTGCAGCTTATCTAGATGAGTTAGGAGGAGGTGATTTTGAAGATAGATATTATGACAAACAAACTTTTTTAGATGCAAATGCTTCTTATTCTATTAATGATTGGTTAAGATTCTTTGTTGAAGCCAATAATTTGACCAACCAACCGTTAAGATATTACCAAGGGGTATCTGCTAGAACTATGCAAATGGAATATTACAAACCAAGGTTTACAGCTGGTTTAAAGTTTGATTTTTAATTTATCGATTTATGAAATTTTTAAAGAATATAGCCTATTTATCATTAGTTATCATTTTAGCTAGTTGTTCATCAGTTGGCTCAGGATTAAATAATGACAAGTTAAAACCAATATATATTACTGAAAAAGTAAATTTTGACACCGATGATCCTGCCATTTGGATTCACCCAACAGACGCCTCCAAAAGCATCATCATAGGAACAGATAAAGACACTAATGGCGGCCTTTTTGCCTTTGATATCACCGGTAAAATTGTGAATAAAGTACCAAATCTAAAGCGCCCAAACAATGTAGATTTGCGCTACGGATTTGTTTTAAATGGTCAAAATATTGATATTGCCGCTCTTACCGAAAGAGAAACCAACAAGGTGAAACTATATAGTCTTCCAGAATTAAAAGAAGTAGGAGAATTTAGTGTTTTTGACGGCGAACAGCAAAGAAGTCCAATGGGAATTTCTCTGTATAAAAATCCTGAAACCCAAGAAATATATGCCATAGTTGGTAGAAAAACTGGTCCATCAGGAAGCTATCTTTGGCAATATAAATTGGTAGAAAAAGAAGGGAAAATTACTGGAGAATTGGTAAGAAAATTCGGAAATTTCAATGGAGGTAAAGAAATAGAGAGTATTGCTGTAGATGATGCTTTAGGATATATTTATTATTCTGATGAAGGTTTTGCGGTACATCAATACTATGCTGACCCTAATAAAGGAAATGATGAACTTTTGCTTTTCGGAAAGGGAGATTTCAAAGAAGATATAGAAGGAATTTCTATCTATCCCACTTCAGAAAAGACTGGCTATATTTTGGTTTCTAATCAGCAAGCCAATATGTTTAATGTTTATTTAAGGGAAAACCCTGCAAAAGGAAGGATAGCCGAAATACCAGTTTCTACCTTAGAAAGTGATGGTTCAGATGTTAGTGCGGTCAATCTCAATGCTCAATTTCCAAAGGGAATTTTTGTAGCAATGACCAATGGCAAGGTCTTCCATATCTATGATTGGAGAGACCTAGAAGCTAAAATTAATTCTACAAAATAATTACATTTTTACTTTTTATTGCCTCGTTTCATTCAATTTGAAACGAGGTTTTTTATATTTGTAACATGAAACTCAATAAACTTTTTCTAACTTTTGTAATAGTAGTTTTTTGTGCAATTTTTTTGTTAATAATTGACTTTCAGGTAATTGGAGGTTTAATAATTAGTAATAATTACAACAACAGACAAAATTTGAAAAATTTCAAAAAACCAATTTTAATAGTTCATAGCAAAGAAGATAGAGTGGTAAATTTTAAGTTGGGCAAACAAATTTTTAAAAATGCTAATCAACCCAAAGAATTTTTTGAAATTGACAAACCTCACATCAACGGAATTAGATTTTACCACAACGAAATTTCAAATAAAATAGATTCCTTAATTTTGAAAAAATAGAAATCTGCTCAATCAGCAAAATCAGCGAGAAAAATTGTATTCTAAAAATTGATTTTTCTTTGCGAGCTTTAGAAATAAATAAAAAATCCTTGCGCACTTTGCGTGAAAAAAATATGCAAATTTTACATTCAAAAATATACGGACAAGAAAAAAAAGGAACGCCATTGCTTGTCTTTCATGGACTTTTCGGGATGCTAGATAATTGGGGAAGTTTCGGAAAAGAGTTTGGAGAATTGTTTCCAACTCATTTAATTGACTTGAGAAATCACGGGAAAAGTTTCCATTCAGATGAGATGAATCATCAAGTTTTGGCAGATGACATTCTCAATTATATGAACTTTCACGGCATTGAAAAAGCCAATCTTCTCGGGCATTCTCTCGGTGGAAAAGCGGTGATGACTTTCGCAATTTCTTATCCTGAAAAAGTTGAAAAACTGATTGTAGCAGATATTGCTCCGAAAGCGTATCCTCCACATCATCAAGGAATTATCAAAGCGCTTCAATCGGTAAATTTTGATGAAGTAAAATCAAGACAAGACGTAGAAAATGTTTTATCTCAGTATATTCCAGAGAAATTTGTAATTCAGTTTTTGACTAAAAACTTGTATTGGACGGAAGATAAAAAACTCAATTGGCGTTTTAATATCAATACTTTGGCAGAAAAATACAATGATTTCGTTGCCAATGCCATAAAATTTGGAAAATTCGAGGGCGAAACCTTGTTTTTAGCAGGTGCAAAATCTCATTATATTCTTCCGCAAGATGAATTATTGATGCGCCAACAATTCCCGAAATATCAATTGGTTTCTATTGCTAATGCAGGACACTGGCTTCAAGCCGAAAATCCAAAAGATTTCAATCAAGCGGTAAAAGAGTTTTTGACTTAATTTACCGTTGCTTTTACAAATTTCGAATTATAAGCATTTCCCAAAATACAATTGGTGGTAATGCCGAAATTGTAATCGCCAGCTTTTAGGTTTTGCGTGTTGATTTTAATCTGAGTTTTGAAACTTTCGCCAGGTTTTAAAACGGTTGGCATTTTTTCAATTTCTGTAGGAATATCCGTTGTTTCTCTATGCGCCAAAAATACAGCAGTAATGGTCACTGGAATTTCAGGATGATTGAAATCAACAGCATTTTTGGTAAGATTATAAATCGTAATCGGGATAATTTGATTGTTTTTGAGTTGTTCGGAAGGAAGCTCAAATTCTATTTTTAATCGGTTGGGCGTTTGGAAATGTTCTACATAAAAACCATTGAAATTAATATTGTTTTCATCAATGATTTTTTGAGATCTTGGTGTGTTTGGTTTTTCTACAAAAACTCTTTTTCCAAAATAGTTTTGTTCTCTTTTCCAAATGTCAAATTGTGTTTTTTTCACATTTAAAGAACCTAGAGTTGAAGATTCATTTCCTGTAAAATAGTTGTACAAAGAAGTCGATTGGAATGAACCAGTAAATAAAACGGGAGTTTTTCCTATTTTTTCAGCTAAAGCTTTGTATTTCTGTTCTTTACCTGTGAATTCTAGTTTTTTAGGTAAAAGGTCTGTGAGCAATAAAACTCTGGTGGTGAAAACCAAAACCAGTGAACCTAAAACGATAGTGCGCGCATATTTTTGCCAAGATGGTTTTTCTTTGATAAATTGTAAAAATAAAATCACCATAGGAATAGATGCAATAACTGTCCAGTGTGGTTCTACATGTCCTCTAAGACTGGTTAAAGCAAAGAAAACCAAGAAACCTACACTTACAAAATAATAGGCTTTTTCTTGAAGATTTTGGTATTTATTTTTAAAAAGTAAAATCACAAAAGGAACTAAAATAAACGGATTGAAAACCGCAAACTGATTCGGTAGATATTCTAGGAAATATTTGATTTTAAACTTTTCTGAACGGTCTACTAAATGATATTGAAACGTCGGGAAATCATGCTGAATATGCCACATTAAATGCGGAATCATCAATAGAGAAGTTACAATTCCTGCAAGATAAATGTAAGGTTTTGTCAGCATTTTTAAGTTAGAAATCACCACGAAAAACACCAATAAAACCGCTTGATATTTACTGTAAAAAAGCAATGCTACAGAAATTCCTAATAAAACTGCGTTCCAGAAATTTTGTTTTTCGGTAAATCTTTTATACAAAATAAAAAATATTGTCCCGAAAAATAGCAAAGGAACATCTGGCGTGGTGATGAAGGAATAAGCATTCATCATGACTAAGCCTAGTGATAGAATGATAAATTCATTTACATAAGAGGCTTTATCTTGAGGCAAAAGGTATTTCCAAATGAGAAATAAATTTCCAGAAAATAATAAAACGGTTAAAAATCTTACTCCCAGATTTCCATCAAAAAAGAGCTGCGAAATCTTAATGACCAATGCAACCATCGGTGGATGGTCATAATATCCCCAGTCTAATTCTCTAGCATATTGAAAGTAATAGGCTTCGTCTAAAGTGATTTCAGTAAAATATGCCTGTAAAAGATTCACCAAAGTGATGAGAATTAAAAAGAAATAAAATTTTTTATGTGGATTTTTTAGAATTTCAGACATATCTTTTGCTTTTTGCAAAAATAACAAACTTTATCGTCTAAATTGCAAAATTAAAATTCTTTAAATTTCTATAAATCTTTCTATCTTTAGGATTTAATAAATTTTTTATTGAAAATAAATATTTTCTAAATGAAGCCACTTTTAAAAATAATATTTCAGACATTTTTTTTCTGTTCGGTTATTGTTAATTCAGTCTTATTTATATTCTATTTAATTGCAGTTTTTTACAGATTTAATGAAATGAAAAGTTTAAATCCAATAGAATTTTTAGTTTCTGGGTTAATTTTGGTGTTTATTACAATGTTAAATTTTATTTTGTATAAAAAAGTGTATCAACAATGAGAAAGATTGCAAAAATTACAATAATAATCTCAATCTTTTTTAATCTTTTTTTATTTGGGATTTATTTTTGGGCGCTAACAGATAAAATTCAAAATCCAGAATTTAAAAATTTACCTTTAAAAGATTATTTGTTTATTGGGATTGGATTAATTGTTTTTGCAATTATAAATGTTATTTTTGCAAGGAATATTTTCCAAAATCATCCATCATCTAACATCCATCACCCTTCATAAAAATGATATTAGTTACAGGTGCAACAGGAATTCTCGGAAGAGTAATCGTTTTAGAACTGCTAAAACGTGGCAAAACAGTACGCGCTACAAAAAGAAAATCCAGCAATCTGCAGGAGGTTAGAAAATCATTTCAATTTTATACAGAAACTCCTAATGAATATTTTGATTCCATAGAATGGATAGAAGTAGATTTCGAGGATATTCATTCGCTACAAAACGCCTTAAATGGAGTAGAAGAGGTTTATCATTGTGCCGCTAAAGTGAGTTTTCATCCTAAAGATGAAAAAAAAATGTATCAAACTAATATTGAAGGCACCAAACAACTTCTATTTGCTTGTCAAAATTCTTCGGTGAAGAAATTCCTTTTTGTAAGTTCTATCGCGGTTTTAGATGGATTGAATGAAAACGGAGAATTAGACGAAAGTTCTGATTTTAACCCGAAAATCGACCATTCTGCGTATGCAATTTCTAAACATTTTTCGGAAATGGAAGTTTGGAGAGCTTCAGCAGAAGGTTTAAACACGGTAATTGTAAATCCTGGTTTAATTATAGGTTCTGGCAATTGGAAAGAAAGCAGCGGAACCCTCTTTATGGAGTTTGAAAAAAATGATTATACATTTTCTGGAGGAACTTCTTACGTAGATGTTCGAGATGTGGCTCAGATTTCCATTGAATTGATGGAAAAAAATATTTTTGGCGAAAGATTTATCTTAATTTCTGAAAATAAAAAATACCAAGACGTTGCCAATTTTATCAAACAAAAACTAGGAAAACCAACCGTTAAAATTGTTCCAAATAATTTATTAAAAGTTGGCGTTTTCTTGAATACGATTTTAGGTTGGCTTATTTCTCCGCTCAAAATGGCGAATAAAGTAAACGTACAATCGGTTACCGAATTCAATAAAATATCAAATAAAAAAATAAAAGATAAGCTTAATTATCAATTCATTACTGTGGAAGAAAGTTTAGCTTTTCATTTAGAAAATTATTTAAAGAGAAAGGAAGTAGGGAGTTAGAAGCTGGAAGTTTGAAAATCTTTGATTTTCTTGCGCCTTAAAAAAATACATTATTTAAAAATTAATTTGCGTCATTGCGTTAATAATTATGGAAAATCAATTTTTAGGAAATCAACATTTCAATATATCTAATCAAGTTGTTTCTGCAACTTGTCCATCCAACATTGCGTTAATCAAATATTGGGGAAAATATGCCAACCAAATTCCTGCAAATCCGAGTATTTCATATACTTTGAATCATTGCAATACCCAAACTTCAATGGAGATTTTTGCTGATGAACCTTTTTCTGTTCAGACTTTTTTGGCAGGAAATGAAGAAGTGAAATTTGCAGAAAAAATCGAAAAATATTTTAAAAATATTGAACAATATTTGCCTTGGATTCTCAAAGGGAAATACATTATTAAAACCGAAAATACATTTCCGCACAGTTCAGGAATTGCAAGCTCTGCTTCTGGTTTTGGAGCGATTGCAAGTTGTTTGATGGAGTTGGATAAAGTATTTACCAATACAGAAATTGATGTAAAGAAAACCTCTTTTTTAGCGCGTTTAGGAAGCGGAAGTGCTTGCAGAAGTTTGTACAACGGACTTGTAGTTTGGGGAAAAACGGATGAAGTAGAAGGTAGTTCTGATTTATACGCTGTAAAATATCCTGATGAGGAAATTCATCCGATTTTTAAGAATTTCAATGATTGGGTTTTACTTATTCACGAAGGCGAAAAATCGGTGAGTTCTACAGTTGGTCACGGTTTGATGAATACAAATCCTTACGCAGAAAGACGTTTCCAAGAGGCGAGAGATAATTTTGTTCCTCTGAAGGAAATTCTGAAAACGGGAAATCTTGAAAAATTTATTACGTTGGTAGAACACGAAGCATTAACGCTTCATGCGATGATGATGATGAGCGAACCGGCTTTTATTTTAATGAAAACGGGAACACTAGAAGTCATTAATAAACTCTGGAATTTCCGAAAAGAAACAGGCCATCCATTATTTTTTACGCTAGATGCAGGAGCAAATGTTCATTTGCTTTTTCCAGAAAACGAAAACACAACAGTTATAAAAGATTTTATCTCTGCAGAATTATTGCCTCATACCCAAAAAGGAGGAGTAGTAAAAGATGTGATGAGGTTTTAATTTGTTGGAAGAATGATGCTGGAAGCTGGAAGTTTTTAAAAGAAATCTTAATTTCTAAATGAAAAATAGCCCACTTTTATTTGTTTTGATTTTTATACTTATTTTAAGTTTAATTTTTTCTCTTGCTTCATGGTTAGAATTTTATGAAGTGGGAATTTTAAAAAATGTAGAAAATTATCCTTTTGGAGCAGAAGGTCCCGTTGCAGGATTGTGGCAATATGAAAGTGCCAAAAATTATACTATTTATAATTTAGTTTTGGGAATTTTATGGACATTTGTTTCTGTTTTGAGTTTAATTTCTATTTTTAATAAGAATCTAAAATATTCAAAATCATTGATAATATTTGCTTTTATTGTTTATGTTTTTGGAAGTATTCTTGAAAATTTATAGACCATAAAAATCCATTTCTTACCTTACATCAATTCATTCGTTTCTCAAAAATGGTAATTTTGAAGAAAATTTAGAAAATGAAAAAATTCGAAATAGGAGTTGGAATGTTTGGCGATTTGGCTTTCGATAAGGAAACCAGAAAATTTGCTGATCCTCAACAAAAATTACAGGAAATTTTAGCGGAAATAAGACTGGCAGATGAGTTAGGAATTGATGTATTTGCTTTGGGTGAACATCACCGTCCAGATTATGTGGTTTCTTCCCAGAAATGGTGCTTTCTGCAGCTGCTTCTATCACTAAAAATATTAAGTTAATGAGCGCGGTTACTGTTTTAAGTTCAGCAGAACCCGTAAAAGTGTATCAAGATTTTTCTACTTTGGATTTAATTTCTGGTGGAAGAGCCGAAATTGGCGTAGGTAGAGGAAGTTTCATTGAATCTTTTCCGCTTTTTGGTTATGATTTAGATGATTATCACGAACTTTTTGAAGAAAAATTAGATTTATTACTTAAAATAAATACTCAAGAAAACGTAACTTGGAAAGGCAAACTTCGTGCTCCTATGGAAAATCAAACGGTTTATCCTAGAGCAACGAACAACGGAAAATTACCAGTTTGGATTGCAGTTGGCGGAACTCCAGAATCGGTTTTAAGAGCTGCTAGATTAGGTTTGCCAAGACAGTTTAAACCTTTGATTGATTTTTACAAAAAAGAATATCTGAGACATGGTCACAATCCAGAAGAAATGCAAATTGGGATTCACTCTCACACTTTAGTCAGCGAAAATCCTGAGGTAATTGATGGATATTTTGAAAATTATGCCGCTCAAATGAACAGAATTGGCAGTTCTAGAGGTTGGTCTGCTTACACCAAAATGCAATATGATGGCGGCAGAAGCAAAGAAGGCGCTCTATTTATTGGAAATTCTGATGAAGTAGCTGAAAAAATCAATATGGTGAAAGAAATGTTTGGCTTAACCAGATATATCGCTCACATGGATGTTGGCGCGCCTAATCACGAGGTGATGATGAAAAGTATAGAATTATTCGGAACGAAAGTTGCTGAAAAAGTAAGATAAATTTAAAGTCATGAAAATACATCATATTGCTATTATTTGCTCTGATTATGAGGTTTCTAAAAAGTTTTACACGGAAGTTTTAGGACTGAATATTATCAGAGAAATTTACCGAGAAGAAAGACAATCTTACAAACTAGATTTGGCGATTGGTGATGATTATGTTATTGAATTATTTTCATTTCCGAATCCGCCAAAAAGACCTTCCAGGCCAGAAAGTTGTGGTTTGAGACATTTGGCTTTTGCAGTTGAAAATGTGGAAGAAAAACGAACAGAACTATTGCAAAAAGGAGTGAATTGTGAAGAAATCAAAATAGATGAATTTACTGAGAAAAAATTCTTTTTCATCGCAGATCCAGATGATTTGCCTTTAGAATTTTACGAAATGTAACTTTTCAAAATCTCAAAAGACTTATTTATTGAATTTTTAAGAAATTTTTGTGATTTATGAACAAATGTTTCTGAAACGCAAAGTTTTATTTTAACAACAATCAAACAAAGAAAGCAAAGTTTTTTCGCTTTGCGAATTTTTAAGCGTAAGCTTCAAGCGAATTATTTCGCTTCTATGCTTCCTTAAAATAGATTTAAATTTTTATCTTCTTTGCGTTTATATAAAAATAATATGTAATATTTTTGACATGAAAAAAATCTTCTTTCTCCTGATTTCCAGTTTTTCTTTTGCTCAAAACGCATCAGAAAAAGAAATCGTAAAGCCGATTGAAACCCTTTTCAATGCAATGAAATCTGCTGATTCTCTTGGAGTGAAAAACGCTTTTTCAGGTTCAGCTATTATGCAGACTTTTGGGAAAAATCAAGAAATAAGAACGGATAAAGTAGAAGATTTTGCCAAACAAGTTGGCGCATCTCAAACTGGCGATTTAGACGAAAGATTCACCATTTCTAAAATTTTGGTTGATGGAAATATGGCTTCGGTTTGGGTTCCGTATCAGTTTTATTATAAAGGTAATTTTTCGCATTGCGGAGTAAACAGTTTTCAACTCGCGAAAATCAATAATGAATGGAAAATTCAATATATCATTGATACTAGAAGAAAAAAATGTGATTAGATTTCATCTTCTGTAGCGACTTCCTCTCGGTTGTCGCTTTTTTCTTTTTTGCCTTCTTCAATCAGTTGGTTTACTTCGTGAATCTCGCCATTTTCTAAAGTTTTAATTTCCTCTTTTTGTTCATCATTTTCACGGTCAATAAAAAAACTGAATCCCAATGGAAAATGGTCTGAACCAATGCTAGGATAAGTGAAAATTTTTTTCACAAAAATCTCTTTGCTGTGATATAATAAATCAAGCGGAACTCTAAAAAACCAATGTTTGGCATGAAAAGTGGCGAAAATTCCTCTTCCAATTCTCGCATCTATGAGTTCGCTGGTTTTTCTAAATAATTGCGAAGAATATGCCCAAGCTACATTATTGAAATCTCCCGAAACCAAAACGGGAATTTTATAACTTTTCACTTTTTTGGCAATGCTTAATAAATCGCCATCTCTTTCTTTAGACGTTTTTTCTTCAGTAGGACTTGGTGGAGGAGGATGAACACCAAAAAATACAAATTCATATCCATCTTTGGTTTTTAATTTTGCTTCAATACTCGGCAAATCATCGGCAACAAAATAATGCGTTTTTACTTCTAGAATTTCCAATTTTGAGTAAAAATGCATTCCGTAAGTGTTTTCTAAAGTCACTTTTTCAGAAAATGGATAATCTTTTTCTACTACTCGCATTGCTTTTTCCCAATCCGAGTTACTCTCCATCGTAATGAAAAAATCGGGTTGTTCTTTCGCAATTAAATCAATTAATTTTTGAAATTGAGTATTGAATTGATAAACATTTACAGCAATTCCTCTTACCAATTTTGAAGCGTGTTTTGGTCTTCGATGGTCTTTGTATTTATAAAATTTAGTAAATCGAATAAGAGTAAAAATATGATAAATGATAAATCCTAATTGAAAAATTTGTAAAACAAAAAGTAAGGTCTCTCCTTTTGCCCAAAACCAAGAAATTCCAAAAACAATGACTTGTAAAATGGTGATTTGAAGCATCAAAAATTCAGGAACTCTAAAAATCCAATGCTGGTTTTTACTGAACGGTAAAACGCTCAATATCAAAAGAAAGATTGAGAGAAAACAGAGAAGTTCTATCATTTGCCTTTAAAGTTTATGCTAAATTATTCATTTTCCGTATTTTTACGCAGTAAATCTGAAAATCTAATAAAATAAAAAGTAAATTATGAAAATTGGAATTCTTGGTGGAGGCCAACTCGGAAGAATGTTCATTCAAAATGCATTAAACTACGACGATGAATTTCACGTTTTAGACCCCAACTCTGATTGTTCTTGTGCGTATATTTCACATTTTTCTCAAGGAAATTTTAATAATTATGAAGATGTTTTGGCTTTCGGTCAAGATAAAGATGTGATTTCCATAGAAATAGAACATGTAAATGTAGATGCACTTTTCGAATTGGAAAAACAAGGCAAAAAAGTGATTCCCAATGCGGAAATCATCAAAACCATTCAACAAAAAATTCTACAAAAAGAGTTTTATAAAAAACACAACATTCCAAGTCCTGATTTCGAAATTTTTGACGGAACTTCAGACGAAATTAAAATCAAATTTCCTTTCGTTCAAAAACTAAATACTGGAGGTTACGACGGAAAAGGAGTTCAAATCATCAAAAATGCCGAAGACTTAAAAAATCTTTGGACAGAAGATTCGGTTTTAGAGAATTTGGTGGATATAGACAAAGAACTTTCCATTATCATTGCTAAAAATGAAAATGGCGAAACCAAAACCTTTCCTGTGACAGAAATGGTTGCCGATGAAAAATTGAACCTTTTGGATTTCAATATTTGTCCTGCCGATATTTCATCAGAAGTTCAATCTCAAATTGATGCCATTGCCGAAAAATTCATCAAAGCGGCAAATTCTGCTGGACTTTTTGCCATCGAATTATTCCTTGATAAAAACGGAAAAGTTTGGGTAAATGAAACAGCGCCTAGATTGCACAATTCTGGTCATCAAACGCAAGAAGGAAACGCGAATTCTCAGTTCGAACAATTTTATAGAACTTTGAAAAATCTTCCTTTAGCAGATACAGATGCTTTTGGATTTTCAGGAATGCTGAATTTAGTTGGTGAACAAAACTACAGCGGAAAAGTTAAATATGAAGGTTTAGAAGAGGTTTTGAAACTTCCAAAAACTTATGTTCATCTCTACGGAAAAACAGAAACCAAACCGGGTAGAAAAATGGGACACATCAATGTTTTAGCCAATTCCAGAGAAGAATTACTAGAAAAACTGAATTATATTAAAACTTTGGTAAGAGTGATTTCTTAAATGGAAGAGTTTTAGAATGGGAGAGTTGTAGAGTTTTAAACTTTCGTCATTAATCTTCGGACTTCAGACTTCTAGCTTCAGACTTTTTAAACATTTCCTTTTTTAGGTTCATAATAAAGACTCCAGAAATAATAAGAATAGCCGCAAAAATAAATTTTGTGGTTATTTTTTCATCTAAAATCAGCCAACCTAAGAAAATGGCGATAATCGTATTCACGTAATTCAGCATTGAAATTTGTGATGGATTTACCCTTTTTAGTGCATAAAGAAACGCATAATAAGTAATCACCGAGCCGAAAACACCCAAATAAACTACGTAAGCAAATGATTCTGCACTCCATTTTTCGAAATCATAATTTTTGGTAAAAGCAAAGGCGAAAATAAGTTGAACAATTCCAGCAAAAGCAAATTGATAGAATAAATTCAATAAAATATTATCAGAATGAATCGTGATTTTTTTGGTGAAAAGTGTTCCAGAAGCCCAACCTAAAATCCCGATAAATAAAACAATAAGTCCCAATCTGTAATCAGGATTTAGCAATTCTTGTAAACCATCAGAAAAAATTAACAGAACACCACTAAAACCTAAGATTAATCCTAAAACAGATTTCAGTTTGAATTGTTCTAAACCAATGAATACACTTCCCAGAAATACAATTATCGGCGAAGTAGCAGTAAGAACCGAAGCGAGGCTGCTATTGATGTGTTTCTCGGCAATGGTTGTCATTCCGTTAGCAATGATAATCATTAATGTAGAAAGAATGATTTGAGTTTTCAGATTTTTCAAACCAATCCATTTCAGTTGTTTTTTATAGACCAAAAAACCCAACAATAAAAGTGCGGCAATGCTTTGTCTGATTCCGGTAACAAACCAAGGTGGTATGGTTTCTACAGCAATTCTAATTCCTAAATATGTAGTTCCCCAAACTATTGCAACCGTAAGAATGGCTAAAATAAGTTTGAAATCTTTTTCTGTGTTCATAATGATTTTCGCTCCACGAAGATATTCAATTCTGAACAAAGAGTCTTTCTAAATTTTTAATTTTATGAAAAAAACTTAATCTTTCACCAAAATTTTTTTCATCGCAATGGCGCAAATCTAAATTTTAAAATCTTTATGCTTTTAAGACGCAACTTTTAACTTCGTTAAAATTGAAAATTTTTGATTTTCTTGCGTCTTAAAAACGTTTTTGCTGGTAAAGTGAATTAGCGTCTTTGCGTTTTATCTTATTCACAATTTCTTTGTATTAAGCATTGATAATAATAGAAGCATTCTCTTCAAAAGGAAACGATATTTTTTTCTATCTTTGAAGGAGTAAAAATGTAAAAATGGTTTCAATTATCATGGGCAGTCAGAGCGATTTGCCAATTATGCAACAAGCTGCTGATTTTTTAAAATCTCTAGAAATTCCTTACGAACTTACCGTAGTTTCTGCGCACAGAACGCCAGAACGCATGTTTGATTTTGCAAAATCTGCCAAAAATAGAGGCGTAAAAGTCATCATTGCAGGAGCAGGAGGTGCTGCACATTTGCCAGGAATGGTGGCGAGTTGTACTACTTTGCCGGTGATTGGCGTGCCTATTTTGAGCAGCAATTCTATTGATGGTTGGGATTCTGTATTGTCTATTTTGCAAATGCCTTCAGGAATTCCTGTGGCAACTGTTGCTTTGAACGGAGCTACCAATGCTGGGATTTTAGCTGCTAAAATTCTAGGAAGTTCAGACGAAGAAATTTCTGCAAAATTAGAAATTTATCAATTGAGCCTGAAAGAAAAAGTGCTTTCTACCATCGAAGAAATCAAAAAAGAACACCCGAATTCTTACGATTAGGAGCAAGATGTTTTTTGCTTCTTTTCACGTTCAGTCCTGCTTTCGCAACTCGCTTTTTTGTTTTTTTAGATTCTTCGACTCCGCTCAGAATGACAAAAAAAACAAAAAGAGCTCAAACAATTGCTCAATCAGGGCTAGGATTTTTGTTTAGTTTCTGGAATAAAACTAAATAAATCATCGCTTTCTAATTTTTGACTTGTGATTTTTTTTCTCTTCGTATTTAGACTTAATTATGAATAATATTGGAAATGAAAAATATAAAATTAGAATAATTAAAATAAATATTGCATCACCTCGTTCCTTCTTGTTATAAATTTCTTTATTGATAATAATTTTGTTTCCTTTCTCTAATTGAATGATATCAATTGTGTTTTGTGTTTTCTTAATTCCCTCATTATATATTTTTACGTAGTCATTTTCATTTAATTGTGAAAGTAAGTTAGTATATTCCATTGTGTCTTTAGAGAAGAAAGAATATAAATTATTGTCGTTTTTTAATTTTACATAAAGAACTTTAGTTTTAGTTGGAAACGGAAATGAACGATAACTTTTACCTTGGTAAATCTTTTCTGTAAATCCAATAATATGAATATTTCCAGATGAAAGATTAAATTCGGATTTATTTTTTCTGATATTGTTTATGTGAATGCTCAATACAAAAATTAGTATTACGGGTAATATACTTGAAATAATTACCCATTTTGAATATTCTAAAATTTTTTTCATTTTAATTGTTTGTGTGAAGTTTGTCATTCCGTAGGAATCTAAATTCCAAAATTTTTAATACTATATAAAGATTTCTACGGAATGACAAAAATGCTGTTAAAATAATCTGTAAATCTGCGTAATCTGCGGGAAATAAATCTAATCTAACCACAAAACAGCTCCCTCAAATTCTCTACGCCAATACATTTCATTGTGTTTTCCGTCTTCGTCTATTTTTAGGAAAATATTTTTAGATTTCACGTTTTTAGATTTCAGATTTTCGATGACACGATTGGTTTGTGCTTCCATGTCTTCATCTTCGTGTTTTCCTTGAACAAAATAATATTTCTGATGCTTTAAATTGACTTTAGAATGGCTAATAAATGCATTCAAATCTTCAGCATTAAACCAAAAAGCAGAAGAAAAAGCCAAAACCTTCCCGAAAGTTTCAGGATATTTTACCGCGGCATAAACAGAGATTAGCGCTCCGAGTGAACTTCCACCAATCGTGGTGTGTTTTTTACAAGATTTTGTTCTGTAATTTTTATCGATATAAGGTTTCAATGTTTCCACGATAAATTTTACGTAGTTTTCTCCATTTCCGCCGTCGTATTTTGCATTTTTGAAAGGAGAAAGTTCTTCAATTCGTTTTTCGCCACCGTTATCTATTCCTATAACAATTACAGATTTTCCGGTTTTTTCGAAAATTTTGTTCAGCGTTTCATCTACTTGCCATTCTCCAGCATAAGAAGTAGCATCGTTAAAAAGATTTTGCGCATCTTGAAGATACATCACTTCATATTTTTTGCGTGAAGTTTCGTAATCTTTAGGCAAATAAATCCAAATTCTTCGTGTGGTTTTAAGTTGAGGAACGTCGAAATTTTCAGAAATAATCTTCACATTTTCTGTCGCCGTGCTTTTTCTTTCTTGACTCCATAAAAAAGTACAACTGATGATAAACAGAAAGCGAAAGAAATTTTTCATGACGAATTATTTTAAGATGCCTCGGATTTTATTGGCGTTTTTGATGAGTTCTTCCAGAAGTTCAAAATTCTCTTTTTCTAGAGCAGATTTGAATTTTCTGAGCTGTGTAATGTGTTCATTAAGAACGTCTAATACATTTTCTTTGTTTTGTTTGAAGATAGGAACCCACATTTCTGGATGAGATTTCGCCAAACGAACCGTACTCGAAAAACCAGAACTCGCCAATTGGAAAATGGTATCTTCTTCTCGCTCTTTTTCTAAAACCGTGTTTGCCAAAGCGTAAGAAGTGATGTGAGAAATGTGAGAAATGTACGCAGTGTGAACGTCATGAGCGTCTGCATTCATGTAAATCAGGTGCATTTCTAGATTTTTGGCAATATTTTCTACCAATGCTAATGCATCTTGATCAGAATCTTCACGGTCGCAAATTACGGCTGCTCTTCCTGCAAAACTTTCTTTCTGCGCAGCTTTAGGTCCAGAATTTTCGGTTCCCCACATTGGGTGAAATGCTACAAATCTTTTTCGGTTCGGGTGATTTTTGATGGCTTCTACAATTCCAGATTTGGTAGAACCGGTATCCATTACCGTTTGTTTATCGGTAATTAAATCTAGAACTTGTGGTAAAATTTTAACCGTAGCATCAACTGGAATAGCAGTGATGATAAGGTCTGCGTTTTTAACACCGTTTTCAAAATCTTCGAAACGGTCTATAATTCCTAATTCTTGGGCTTCTTGAAGGTGAATTTCTGATTTGTCAATTCCTATAAATTCTGCTCCGAAATTTTTTTCACGGAGTTTTAGGGCGATAGAACCACCAATTAAACCTACACCAATAATAGCAATCTTCATTTTGAAATTAATTTTTAGAGTTCTTTTTCCTTTTGTTTGATTTGATTAGAAATATTAAGAATATTAATAAAATTGGGAATCAACGTAGCCACTGCTACTGCAATAAAGGTTGCAAAAGATTTTCCGTTGTAATACATCATGCTGAGTACAATAATCCAAAGAATAACCAATCCTAAAAAGATTCCTAAGAAAACTTTTTGTAGTTTTTTTAATTCGGGAACACTCAGGTCTGTGTATTTTTTCTTTTGCATATTTTGTTATTTTAGCTTTTTAAGACTGATGAAATGGGCATTTTCTTTACATTTTTCAAAAGTAATTTCATAGGTAGGATTTACTTCTGGAGCGGTAAGTAAATAACTTGGACAAGGTTTTTTCTGTGCATCGCTCTTATCAAAGTTAATTTCTCCTTTGGTAATAATGCTGTCTTTCAGAAATTTTTCGTCTATTTTCAAGGTTTTCATTTCTGCTTGAAAAGCTTCAGAATAGGTGAAATCTTTCGATAAAGTTTCGGCAATTACTCTAGAATTGGGAAGATAACCGCTACAACTTACCCCTTTTTTGTTCAAAATAAAGAATACAATTAGTAATCCTGGAATTAACCCGATGAAAAAGAATTTCAGTTTTCTCATTGAATGTGATGTAAAAAGTAAGTTGAAATTTTAAAAAATTAAAAGGTTGATGTCGTGATAAGTAAGGTCGAATTTGTCGCAAATCACTTTTTTGGTATGTCTGCCTTTATACATGTAAAGCGATTGTTTCATCTCGTTTCTTTTTAAAAGCATATTTTCGAAACCACCTTCTTCGTCATAATTTAGGAGATAACTTAGGAAGAAATTGGAAATAGCTTTCGTAGTGGTTCTAGGCATTCTAGAAGATAAATTAGGTAATCCACAGTGAAGAATTTCGTGTTTAATGATGACAGGATTTTCGTGAGTGGTTACTTCTGTAGTTTCTATACAACCGCCATAATCTATGGTCAAATCTATAATTACAGAGCCTTTTTTCATGGCTTTTACCATGTCTTCTGTTACGATGAAAGGCATATTGAGTCTAGGTAATGCGCCAATCACTACATCAGCTCTCATTAATGCTTTTTTTAATTCTTTCGGGTCTATAATTGATGTAGGAACTCTACTGTCTATAAGTGTATGTAATCTTCTTAATTTAGATAAAGAATTGTCAAAAACTCTTACACTTGCACCTAAACCGATGGCTGCTTTTGTCGCAGATTCTCCTACAATTCCAGCTCCTAATACTACTACTTCTGTAGGGCGAACTCCAGTAATTCCACCGAGCATTAAACCATTTGATTTTGCCAATAATTCTGATGCGTACAAAATAGAAATTCCACCTGCGATTTCGCCAATGAGTCTGATCAGTGACAACTGACGGTATTCATCCATAATGAATTCAAAAGCGATGGCATTTACCTTTTTTTCTGCTAATTTTTTAAAATAATCTTTGTCTCTTAAGTTAATTTGAAGTGCAGAAACCAAATAAGCATTTGGTTTTAAAAATTCCATTTCTTCTTCGGTTGGCGGATTGATTTTAAGAACCAAATCTTGTCCGTACACTTCTGCTTGACTGGTTGTAATCTGTGCTCCTGCTTCAGAAAACTGTAAATCGGTGAAAAAAGAACCTTCACCAGCGCCAGCTTCTAAAATAATATCATGACCATGTTCTACCAAAACTTGTACTGCATCTGGAGTAATACACAGTCTTTTTTCGTGTAAACAGGTTTCTTTTGGGATACCAATGCTAAATTTTTTTCCTTTTTTTAGAACTTCTAATTTTTCCTCTTTAGGAATGAGTTGTTCTTCAGTAAAAGGTGTAAATATGGTAGAACTCATTGTTTTAAATTTTAATCTACAAAGATAGCGAAAAATGGGATAGGTAAAACCTTAGAAATCATGGATTCTTTCTAAGGAAAATTTTAGTGGAAAACAATTTCTCTATAATCTCCATGATTGGTAATTGTCATTTCATGATGAGGTAAATCTGCCAATTCTTCTTCATAGATTTCTGGCCATTCTATAATGCAGAGAAAAGCATTGTCTAGATATTCTTCAATCCCAAAATCATAAGCTTCTTCTATTTTTTTGAGTCGATAAAGATCAAAATGAAAAACTTTTCCTTTTGGTGAATGGTATTCGTTTACAATAGCGTAAGTTGGCGAAGAAACTTCGTCTGTGCTTCCTAAACTTTTCATCAAAAACTGAGAAAATGTGGTTTTACCAGCGCCTAAGTTTCCTTTAAGCAAAAGAATATTGTGTTGCAAATTGGGCAAAATTTCATCTACTACTTTTTGCCAATCTTCAATTTTTTCTATTTGGAATGTTTGAGACATGTTTTTTGAAAATTTTTTCAAAAATACGGAATTGTTATGGTGTAAAAAAGCGGAAAAAATCTACAGATTTTTTCCGCTCCATGCCTAAGTATAATAAACTATGAAAAAACTACTTAGGTTCTAAAATACTGATAGGTATAATGATTTCTTCTAGTGAAATTCCGCCATGTTGATACGTGTCTTTGTAATAATTGACAAAGTGGTTGTAATTTTTTGGGTACGCCAAAAAGATGTTGTTTTTCGCAAAAATATATTTGCTGCTGAGATTTCCTTTAGGTAAAAACAATTTTTCTGGATTCGTAATTGCCCAAACATCTTTTTCGTCATAAGTAAGTGATTTTCCTGTTTTATAACGAATGTTGGTGCTGGTTTCTCTATCGCCTACAACTTGCGAAGGTTTTTTCACATAAACCATTCCGTGGTCAGTCGTAATCACGAGTTTAAATCCTTGTTCCGCAGCAAGTTTAATAATTTTTAAAATTGAAGAATTTTCAAACCAATTTACAGTAAGACTTCTGAAAGTTTTGTCGTCTCTAATCAATTGGTCTACAATGTGATTGTCTGTTTTGGCATGCGAAAGAATATCGATGAAATTATAGACAATCACCAGTAAATCATTGTTTTTATGTTGGTTAAAATCATCTAAAATCTTGCGTTCAAAATCTGCATTCAGAACTTTCAAATATTTCATGGACTTGTTTTGTAGTCCAATTCTTTTCATTTGGTCTTCTAAAAATTCGCGTTCGTGCTCGTTTTTATTGCCTTCTTCGTTGTCATTAAACCACTTGTCTGGAAAACGTTTTTCGATTTCCGAAGGCATTAAACCTGCGAAAAATGAATTTCTGGCATATTGAGTGGCAGTAGGTAAAATGCTGAAATATTCGTCTTCTGAAACCTTGTTGTAAAACCTTGCGAAAAGCGGTTCTATCACTTTCCATTGGTCATATCTCAAATTATCAACCATCAGAAGTAAAACTTTGTCTTTTTCTAAAACGGGTTTTACTTTTTCCTTAAAAGCAGTGTGAGACATAATCGGTTTTTCTGTGCTGTGAAGCCATTCTTCATAATTTTTTTCTATAAATTTAGAAAACTGAATGTTGGCTTCTTCTTTTTGAGATTGTAATAAATCTGCAAACTCATTGTCAAAAACTTTATCGAATTTGATTTCCCAATTCAAGATTTTCTTATAATATTCTGCCCATTCTTGAAAAGTGTTTACATAGCTGAGTTCCATCGAAAGATTACGAAAACCTTGTTGATATTCTAATTTGGTTTTTTGCTCTACCAAATCGTCTTCTTGAAGATTTTTCTTCAGCGAAAGCAAAACCTGATTGGGATTTACCGGTTTTAGAATGTAATCAGAAATCTGCGAACCGATGGCTTGTTCCATGATGTGTTCTTCTTCGTTTTTGGTCACCATCACGATTTTTATAGAAGAATCTAAATCCTTAAGCATAGGAATGGCTTCCAGACCAGAAATTCCAGGCATGTTTTCGTCTAAAAGTGCGAGTTGAAATTTTTCGTTTTCTATCAATTCTAGCGCTTCGTTCACATTGTTAACTGGCGTTACGTTATAGCCTTTGTTTTCTAGAAAAACGATATGTGGTTTGAGTAAATCTACTTCATCATCAATCCAAATTATTTTTGACATAAATTATTTTTTAGGTTAAGATATAGGTTGAGGTAAAGGATAAGGTTAAGAAGTTATAAGTTTCATCTTGCAACTTCTGACTTCCTACTCCAAATTATCTCTCCCAAAAATACGCCAAAACTGTCTTAAATATTGTATAAAATAATTGGAATATGGTTAAAAATCTGTTAAACTGAAAATGAGTCTTGAGTTTACTGATAAAGCTGAGGTTCTTTTATGCCTTGAGAAATTAAAACTGTT
This sequence comes from Cloacibacterium normanense, assembly GCF_003860565.1. Classification (NCBI taxonomy): domain Bacteria; kingdom Pseudomonadati; phylum Bacteroidota; class Flavobacteriia; order Flavobacteriales; family Weeksellaceae; genus Cloacibacterium; species Cloacibacterium normanense. Next base: position 1,546,252 of record NZ_CP034157.1, on the reverse strand, counting down.
TTATTCATTTCAAAATGAGCTTTTGTCCTTTTATTTAAGTATTTTTTTTATAAAAACAACCTTTCAAAGCATCAATAACTCAATTTTTAGCACTCCAATTTTAAGCATTTTTAATCTTACCTAAAAAAACAAACCTCTCTAAAATTGCTTCTAAAGAGGTCTAAATAAATGTTTTTGAAAACTATTTTCTAAAAAAAAGGAGTTGTGCAACAGCTACCTATGTTAAGCGACGTTTTTTTTAATATTTTATTTTTTTGTCTTTATTATACTTTTTATCCAATTCATATAAAATTCTGTCTGAAATATGAAAATCAATATTCTTTTCTTCACAGATTGATTTAAGTTCTTTTAAGTATTTAATGTAAGTTTCAATTTGCTTTTCAATTGATGAATAATAACTCGGTAAACTTTCTCCATAAATAAATCTATAAACTCTTTGATCAATAATTTGATAAATATTGGGGTTTTTGAATCTCAATATTGTTGAAGCCATTGCTAATTGAACACCTTTTCTGTTTAGCAATTTCCCCAAAACTTCTATAGTTAAATTTTCATTCAGAATTTTTTCATTTTTATCTATTTTATTGAGAAGATTTAGCGTTTCAGAATCAAAATTAGAATATCTATTTACTTTCCACAAAACAATTTCATTTATAATTTCTTGCGTAAAATCAGAGTCAATTTCATCCAATTTTGAAGTTAATTCCGGTTGAAAGTTATATTCCAAATTCAAAAAATCATCATCGTTTAAAATTAAATTAGAGATTGTATTCATTATTTAATTCGGTTTCTGTTATTTTGTTTACGTTTATTAGATACTCTGTTTTAATTTGTAAAGATTCTATAATCTCTACAATTTTTTTAACATTTAAATCATCAACAGACTTCAGTAATTCAAGATTAAAACTGAATTCATCATTTTCTTCAAAAGCATCATCAGAATCTCTTAACTCTCCAAACATACAAAGATTTAAAGCGTTAGTAAATAATATCTGCTCTGTTTCTATTAAATTTTGCACTGATTTAATCAAATGATTACGATAATTCATTTTTTGAAAATTTTCTTTATTGACAGAAGTTTGGATAAAATGTCGCCTAACGTTCGCGCGGATTTGCGAAGTCTCGAGAAGGAAGTTTACTTCCGTTCTTGGGATTTTGCAAATTCATAGTGCAAGTTGCACTACTCAAATATACTAAAACTTTTATAAAAACCATATTGTACAACATGAAAAAACACCATTATAAGCGCTCTAAATTTTAACATTTTAAAAACAAACCTCTCTAAAATTGCTTCTAAAGAGGTCTAAATATTATGTTTTTCAAAACTATTTTCTAAAAAAAAAGGAGTTGTGCAACAGCTACCTAAGTTAGCGGTAGGTTTTCTGTCTTTCGAGTTAGCAACCACATTCACCATAAAATGTCTTTGTAACTGTTTTGCCTTTTTTATTTGTCAGTTTAATTGTCCCTGTTTTTAGCCAAGTTTCGTCACCATTTTGTATTCCGTCTCTAGATTCAATTGTCATTTCGTAATGGTCACTTTTGTATTTTGCTTTTACGTTTAATGAATCAACTTCTTTAAAGTCAGTTTGGGTGAACTTTGTCAGAACGCCATTGATTTTTAAAAATGAAGTCTGAGCGTAATCATTCATATAAATGTATTCACCTTTTTTAAATTCTGTCGAGTCGTTAGAAAAATAACAAGAACAACCGTCAATTTCGGGTGGAAAAGTCGAAAACGTGTCAATGGACAATGTGAGTTCGTCAGGTTTTATGCTGGTCGTTTGTGTTGCACTTTTGTCGGAATTTCTTTGTCCGCAAGCAAACAAAAATGTCAGCGTAACTGCTGTCAAAAATGTCGGAAGAGAGTTGTTTTTTAATTTCATTTTCGTTTTGTTGTGTCGTCCGTAAAACTTACCGCTAACGCTTCGGCGGATTTGCGAAGTCCCGAGAAGGAAGTTTACTTCCGTTCGTGGGATTTTGCAAATTCATAGTGCAAGTTGCACTACTCAAATTTACTAAAACTTTTATAAAAACCATGCTTTACAACTTCAATAACTCCATTGTAAGCGCTCTAAATTTTAACATTTTAAAAACAAACCTCTCTAAAATTGCTTCTAAAGAGGTCAAAATATATGTTTTTGAAAACTATTTTCTAAAAAAAAGGAGTTGTGCAACAGTTACCTATGTTATCGGCAGTTTCTATAATTTAATTTTGAATCTAATCTTCTCCTTTTGGATAAGGAACTTTAATCCATTTATTATTTTTAAATTGATATGCTTGATAATAAACTTTTTGGTTGTCAGGATAATCATATGCAAATTTTACTGCAACAATTTTATCAACATAGTTTATAAAACTTAAAAATAGAGTGTTATAATTTTTAACATCATTAAGTTTAGTTAAGGTTAATTCTTTACTTTTATTATTTATTGGGAAAAAATAAAATTGTGTTGTTTTATCCCTTTCTTTATATGTTCCTTTTAATTCTTTTTTAACATCATCTATTAAAACTTTAGAATCATCAAAATAAGTGTATTCTATCTTCTCATCAAATGTTTCAAAATCATCTCCATCAGTTACAAAATCGTTAATTAACTCTAGAAAAGGAATCATATTTTTTTTATATTTCTTTTGAATAAAATGTATGTTTTCTAAACTCCAAAAATTAATTTGATTAAATGCTGGATTTTGACCATCAGTTTCACAAATATGTTTGTTGAATAAAATTGTTCCATAACCATAGTCTCTAGTCAATATGCAGTTAGAATTAAAGTAAAAAACAAGATTGTTTTCTTTTAGTTTTGTGAAATCTATATCTTTCACAATTAGCTTTATTAGATTATTATATTCTACATCTTCAAAATTTTGTAATATTTCCTTTCTTCTTTTTCTTCCTTCTTCCTGAATCCTTCTTTCATATCTTTCAGGCAAAGACAAAGTATCTTTTGCACTTTGACAAAAAATTTCTGTATAAGAAATTAGTAAAATAAGTATAAAAATTATTTTATTCATTTTTTAATTTTTGTTATATTATTTTTAAATTTTATTATCTTAAATTATAAAATTCTCTTTCATTAACTAATTTCCATTTTAATTTTTGATAATTTGGATATTTCTTTATGTTAATTACAAATTTTGGATTTGCTCCACAAGTGCCAAATCTTCTTTCACAATCTACAATATAATTTTTGCCACTTGTATAGAATATCGTATCGCCAATAATTTTTGATTTCATCACTTCAGGATTTGGCACACTTCCACAACAATCTCCTTTTACAAATCCCAAACTGAAAGTTGCTATATTATTATCTACTTTTGTCCATTTTGTTGAAGGTATAAAGTCAATGTTTCCAAAAGTAAAATAATAATCTGGACTTGTTGTTTCAATTATTTTTGATTTACAAGAAGTTAACAATAGTATAAGGAGTAAAAAAAAATAATTTTTCATTCTTTTAATAGGATTTTTTTTGAAATTGCCGATAACGGTTTACGGCTTTGCGAAGGAGCGGAATAGAAAGACGGAACTTTCAACTTTGCACCAACGTAGCAAAACCATTTTTTCTTTTTGCTAAATTACAAAAAAGAGCAAAAGAAAAATGGTTTTTGCGGATTAAAACGTACAAACCTTTCAATTTAGACTTAAACCCGCTCTTTTGCAAAACCGATGTTAGCAGCTGGGCTTGTTTTTTTGAGGGTAAATTCCCTTTTTATTTGTTTTTATGGTTTTTATTTGTATTTTTGCGAGGGTAAATTCCCTTAATTTTTAAAATATGAATATTGAAAGTTTATTAAATTCGATATTTTCAGACACAAATTACAATATTAAGGATGTTTTTGAACAAAAGCTATCTGAATATAATTTAAGTAAGACAAAGGCTTTAAAACTTCTAAATATTGACAAAGATGTTTTTGATGAAATTCTTAATGGTACTGCAAAGCAACCAAACTTAATTCATATTGTTAAGATTGCAGAGTTTTTAGGGTTTGAAGTAAATAGTTTCATAAACATAGTCTTAAAAAATCAAAGTTCTGAAAACATTTCAGCTATTGATAGTGCAAGAAAGGCGACTTTTATAGTTAAGAATTTTGATGTAAAAGCTCTTACTAAACTTGGTTTTTTTGATTCTAATTACACAACAGAAGAACTTGTAAATAAAGTTTTAAATTACTTTGGTTATTCTACTATTAACGATTTTGAAGAGCAATTAGATGAACCTCTGTATAGCAGAGTCAAAAAAAATCATTCAGATAAGATGAAAGATTTTTGGATAAAATCTGCTTATCAAACTTTTAAAATAATAAATAACCCTAATGAGTATAATCGGGAAAGATTAAAAGATTTGATTGTCAAAATTAAACCTTATAGTCAAGATGTAGGAAATGGGCTACTAACTGTTTGTAGAGCTTTATACAATATTGGAGTTACGGTTATTTTTCAGAATTATTTAACTACAACACAAGTTCGAGGAGCGACATTCATTATTGATGACAAACCTTGTATAGTGATAACGGATTTTAATAAAAATTATCCGACTTTATGGTTTACCTTGTTACACGAGCTAAATCACGTTTTATTTGATTATGATACAATTGAGAAAAGCAGTTATCATTTGTCAGATGATAATGATTTATTTTTGATAGAAGACCAAGCCAATGCTTTTGCAAGGAATTTTTTTCTATCAGAGGAAAAATTTCAGTACATAAAAAAATACATTAATAACCCATATTTGGTTTCAAAATTTGCGAATGAAATTGAAGTACATCCATCAATTGTTTATACATTTTTTACTTGGTATCAAAAAGAACTTTATGGTAAAAATTATCACGCTGCCTTTAAACAATTTTATCCCGATTACAGTAACGCAATTGCAAAATTAAATCCAATAACTTGGAACGAATTAAGTATTAAAGAAGCAAGTGAAAAAATAAAATCAGTTTTAGAACTAAATTAATTTGAATTATTATGGCAAAAAAAGATATAAAAAAACAGGAGGGACTTTCTCAATCCGATTTAGAAAGATTAGAACTTTTGCAAAAAGCTAACGAAAAGACAGGAAAACAGTTGACTATCAATTCTGAAACTGGTAATCTTGAAGAATTTGATGAGTTAAGACAACTTGTAGGAAAAGAATTTGAAAATCCCGAAGAAAAATACCAGTTGTATTATAATGGAATTAGAAAATTATTGATGGATTTTCTGCCTAAAGGTAAAGATTATAAACAGTTGCGTGATATTATTTACGATGAGAAAAATGTTTTTCTGAATTTGGGTAAAAAGAAATCTGATAATAACGGAATACGAAAGTCAGACGGAAGAATGACTTACCAACCAGTGATGAATGAAATTTTAGAGGTTATTATAAAGTGGATAGGTGAATCTCAAAACCCATTCGATTTATACAAGGATTTTTATGAGTTGAATGAGAAACACGGATATGGACACGAGCAATATGACGACAGTACAACGAGTGTTGCTAAAGCAATGTTGTCGTTAAGTAACAAATGATTTAAACGCTTTCTACCGAAAGCGTTTATTTTCCGCTTTTCATTCGGTTGTCGAGTTTACATAACATTTGGCAGTTTTCGGCTGATGTTTTTCCTCCTTCGTGCCAAGGTGTAATGTGGTCGGCTTCCATTTCTGAAAGTTCAAAATGTTCTCCACATTTTATGCAAATTCCTTTTTGTCTTTCGTAGGATTCACGTTTTTGGTTGTCGGTAAATGCTCTGATATTCAAAAATTTTTCTTTGCGAGTTAAAACGTATTCATAAATTCCTGATTTTTTGGTTACATCTTCGTCTTGCATCAAAGTTGAGATTTCTTCTTCGAGTTTTTTGTGGTCGAAGTTTTGGTCTTTAAACTCGTTATAGAAAAATCCCCATTGCAAACCTTTCATTTCTTTACGATATTTTGGGAAAGTTACTTTTATCCAACTGATTACTGACTGGAAATATAACCAAATTTCGTTTGCGTTCGGGTCGTGTTGATGATTCGACATATAAACTTCTATGTTTCCTTTAGAAATCCAATTGATTGTTGTTTCTAAATAATCTTGTCGAATTGGTGAACCGTTTAAATAATTGCTTCCCAAACCATAAGCCGGACAACCATTTTTAGAAAAATATCTTTTTGCGTCAGAAACCCAACTTCCCGAATAAACTGCGTTTCGCAGTTCTTGGTCGGTTAGTTTTTCTCCTGCAATATTGATGGTTTTGAACCATTCTAATTTTTGGCTGTCTGTTCCCGAACACAAGTAAACCATTAGTTTGTAATCTAAAATTAGGTCTTGTTCGTCTTTTTGAAGATTGTGAAAAAACCTAAATAAATGAGCAAATTCTCCTGTTACAAATTGACAAATTGAGATGGTTCGTTGTTGTCCGTCAATGACTTCAAAATTTCCATCTTCACGAACAGCCCAATACATTACGTTCAATGGAAAGTTTTTTGTAACGGTATCAATTACAGCTTCACGTTGTTTGTCTTTGTAGATAAATTCACGTTGGTAGGGTGGACGTATGTCTAATTTTCCACCATATCCAACAACTCCGTTTTCCTCGTTATCTTGGTAGCTGTTTGTTAATTCTCTTATCGTTATTTCTTTGAGTTCTATTTTCATTTTTGCTTTCGTTGTATTAGAAATCGAGTGTAAAGCACTTTTAAATATCCGTCTGCATTATCTGCTGTGTAGTAAACTCCATCGGGTTTAGTTTTGTACAGAATAGTTGAACTTGTATTTACTTTACTTCCGTTTGTGATAGTTCCGTTTTCGTTATGTTGTTTTGGATTGATATATCTTTTTGTTGGTCTTGCCTCAAATTCATCTCTTCCCGAAGTCATTCCTACAATCTCGAATTGGTCAGGATTGTATTTGTCTAAAAAAGTAATCGGAACTCCCATAACTCCGTTATAATCGAGTGGAATTTCATTTGTTTTACTCACTTCGATTGCATCGTAATTGTCGTATTTCGGATATTCTTCTTCGTTGTACGATTTGTACAAAATTAAATCTTCGTGTCGTTTAGAAATTTCAAGATTGGTAAACCAATGAACTCCCGAAACTCTAATCATTCCTTCTTTTCTGTCAGTTGCAGTTGCGTAATCTTCGTAATGTTGATTGATAAAATGACCTGCACCACCTTTAAAACCATTACCTAACCAAATTTTATTGTCTTTTATAAGTCTGAAAATTTCTTTGTATTTCGTTGCATTTTGATGTCCGATGATTACAAACTTTTTATCGTGTTCAATAAGTTGAGCGACATATTCACGGAATAAAGAAAATGGCGGATTAGTAACAATAATATCGGCTTGCGTTAGCAAGTCGATACTTTCTTTACTTCTAAAATCTCCATCGCCTTGTAGTGGTTTTATTCCGATTTCTTCAATATCGGGAAGATTGTTTCCGTTTTTATCTCCGTTGTATTCAAGATAAATTGCACTTTCGGAATTATTTGTACTAAACAAATCTCGTTCTTGATTTTTGTAGCAAGTTGTAATAAGTTTTTTCAGTCCGTATTTCTCAAAGTTGAGTGCAAAGAATTGAAAGAAATTACTAATTCTTGGGTCGTCACAATTACAATAAACCACTTTGTCTTTAAAGTGATTTCTGTAATGTTTGAGTTCGTTTGATATGTCAGAAAGTTGAGTATAAAACTCATCTTTTTTATTGTTTTTTGCTTCGGTAAGTTTCCGATTTAATTTTGCCGCCATTTGTTTCCCGTTTCGGGCAACAAAGTCTAACGGACTTTTTAAGTTGGGAATGTTGATTTTAGCACTACCGTTCCGCTAGCCTTGCTGCTAACGGAAAAAGTATTTGCGAAGGGCGGGCTAAATTGGACGAAAAGTTCAATTTCGACCTGTCCGAAGCGAATGCTTTTTTTCGTGGAACTAAATTACAAAAAAAATGTGGAACGAAAAAGCAGGCGCGACTAAATGCAACTGGTAGTTCTATTATAACTTCAACCCCGCCTTTTGCAAATACTATGTTATGCGAGGTTGCGACTTTTCCATTCATTTTCAGATATCTGGAACAATTCCATTTCTTTGTTATTATATTGTATTTTTCTATTAAAATTCATTCCATTTTTCAGCGCGACATTTTTAGAATCTTTGTTTTCGGATATAATTATTGAAACTAATCTATCGCTAAAATTGTTTTCAAAAGCAAAATCCCTGCATTTTTTTGCGCTTTCAATTGCAAAACCTTGCATTCTATATTTTGGAAGAATTGAATATGCAACCTCGAGTTCAAATTCATTTTCAACTTCTCTAACTAAAAGTCCGCATTGTCCAATTAATTCGTTGTTTTCTTTTAAAATCAAAGCATTTTGTCCACCTAAATTATTTTCATATCGATTGAAAGTCCATTCAAACCATTTTTCGCAGTGGTGATATGGTGTCTTGTATTCGTCCATTCCAAGCATTTTGCTTGCATATTCGTCTTTAAATAATTCAAGCCAAGTTTCAAAATCAGCGTTTTCTAATTTTCTGAACTTTAATCTATCAGTTTCTACGTTTGTTAATAAATATTTCATTAAAATTTTGGTGAATTTTTTTTGACGGTGTTTTTATGCAATCTCGCATAACGGTTCGGCGGATTTGCGAAGTCCCGAGAAGGAAGTTTGCTTCCGTTCTTGGGATTTAGCAAATTCACAGATGTGCGAAGTTCGCGTAGCGACGAGCAACATCTGCGGATGTAATCCGCCGAACCGATGTGGCAAAAGGAGCGGAGCGGATTTTGCCACATCGTTTTGCCGCTTGCCGCAGTGGGGGATTTCGGAGCACTTCACTGTCAACCAAGCACAAATGCTGATAGAAGCACTGCACTTGATTTAACCACGTCAGCCCCCATTGCGGCAAACGGCTGTTAGCAGTAGTGGCTCTTGGTCGTCCGTCAATTATTTGGTCAATATTTGTCGCCATAATTTGCAAATGCTGTCAAAGTCAATGCCTGTGTTTGCAGGACTTGTGCTTGGTAAAGAAATATATTTTAAATCACTTTTTCTGTCGAAATACTTGTCAAAAAGAGCTTGGGATTTTGTCCCGTTGAAACCGATAACTTTTAAATTCTTATGTTTGGCGATAAAGTTGTCCAAGTCGTTTGGTTCTTCGTCTTCAATTGCACTGTCAAGGCTACCTTTTCTATTTGCTTTGTGTGCTACATCCCAAATTCCAATTTTAGTTTTGAGTAAAAGTGCTTTTTTGTCGGTGTAGGTTATTGGCAAATCATTGTCTGTAATTGTCGAAATGATTTTCCAAAATCTGTTTCTTGAATGTCCGTAATACTCGCCAAGTTCAAGTGATTTGTCACCCGGCATTGTTCCTAAAATCAAAATAGTCGTGTCCGCATTTGAAATTGGGTCGAATGATGTTTTTGTATGTGTCGAGACTGATTTAGAAACAGGAGCTTTGTCCACAACCTTTTTTGTCAATGGTTTTGGTGCAGGTGTTGTTGCTTTTGATGCTGTTCCTATTGGTGTCGCACCGCTCCAACTAATGTCAATTGTAGTCCCGTAGTCATTTACTCTAAAACTAATACTGTCTTTATGTGCAACGTCTGAACCGTTAAACTTGTATGACTTACGAAATGATTTTGTCTCGTGGTCAATGTTAACCACTAAAATGTCGCCCCGATAAACTGTCTTGGTGTCGATTTTATAACTCTTCGATTTTTCAAGTCTGGTCGAAGGTCTGATAGTTCTATTTCTAATTATTTCAGTCATTGTTGTTGTCCTGTTTGTTGTTGTGATGACGGTCGTCCTGCCATTACCGCTAACGGGAAACGTATTGCTGAAGTGCGGGCTTTTACACCTGAAATTTCTACTAAAAACTGCACGAAGCAAAAAATGTTTTCCGCTGACTAAATTAATAAAAAAATGGAGGCGGAAACATTTTTTGCGACTAAATTTCACAAAATTTTCAACGCAAGAGCCTTCAGTCCCGCATTTTAGCAATACGATGTTATGTGATGTGGCAATTTTCCATAATTTTTTATTCAGTTAGATTCAGTTTTCAGAAGTTTCATTCAGCAAAGTTTTTAAAATTCAGCGTCAGTTTTAAAACTCAAGCACGAATTTATTCACACAGTTAAAATTTCAGAACGCTAAAATTCAAAAATTTTTTCGGAAAGATTTTGCGTAGGATTTTCAGTCAGAATTTTTTCACCAGAGTGATTTTGACGCGTTAAATTGTTTTCACGCACATTTTCCGTTAGTGATATGGTGTCAGAAATCAGTTTTTTAAGTCAAGTCCGAATTTTATTCAGTCAGTCATGTTTGAAAATGAATTCAGACCTTGTTTTCACGCATTTTTGGTCTGGATTCAGTTTCTTTTTTATTCACTCAAAATCGTGGAGTTTATTTCGGAGCGTGATTTTTGATGCCATATCACATAACGGAAAAAGTATTTGCGAAGGGCGGGCTAAATTTAACTGAAAGTTCAATTTCGACCAAACGAAGCAAATTGCTTTTTCAGATTGTTAAATTACAAAAAAATACAATATGAAAAGCAAGTTGCGACTGAATGCATCGGGTTTTTCTATTATATATTCAACCCCGCCTTTTGCAAATACTATGTTGTAGGCAGTGCTATTTTAGTATCTTGTTTTCAGCACTATCTTTCCAAGGTCTTTTAATTCATCTTGTGTTGTGAAAAACACTTTACCTTTTTTAGAAATTACTTCCCAAGCTATGTTGCTAGTAATGTCGTCTATTGCATTAGGCGTTGTTGCATCGTCTATAATGTCAAAAGTTCTTTCGTCTTTTATTAAGACAGCTTGGGAAAAATCTTGGTGAACAATCAAAAGTTCGCCACGTCCGTCAATAGATGCTTGATAAATTTCTTGCAAATCCGTAAGTACTTTACCTTGTGCAACTGCTTCTTTCATTTCTAGAATGGCATTTGTTCTGCGTTGATGTTGCAAACCTTGAATGGTTTCCCACGATTGTTTTGCTATTTGGTGTGTAGCGGTGTTGTTATAATCAATAGCTGTGTAACCAAGATATACCGATGGTTTGTCTGCCACTTGTTGTAGTCTACTATAATTGTCTTCTGTGCAGATTACAACACAATTTAAGTCAGTTTCATTGTGAACTTTTACCAAAGCTTTATCTACTTTGTTTAAAAATTCTCGCACCAAATCGTCTAAATGTTTCGGGTCGCTTCCTTTGTCGGAATGTGTGTTATAATGACGGTTTTCTGAAAACGGAAAATCATCATTTCTAACTTCGGCAATAATTTCATCATTCAAAGCTTCGTACAATTGTACACCACTTTGAGAAAGCAACATTACTAAATAGCTTTCGCTTCTGTTGAATGATTTGATGATGGGACGAACCGCAAAGCTGTCAGAAATATGTACTCCTTCGTTGTTAGTTTTCCAGCTTGATTTTACAATTTCTTTTGTATCGTTTGATAGAAATAGGTGTAAACTATCTAAGTTATAATTTACGTCGATTTCTGCGGAAATGCTTTCTAATTTTTCTAAAAGTGAAGCTACTGGTCGTTTTCCAAATTCTGCAATTACTCTATCTTCTGCTTCTTTTAGAAGATTTTTTAAAAGTACTTCATCTTTTGCATTGTCTGGATGTGCACGATGTGTGTTTAAAGAAATGGTTACACAAGGTGTGTTTTTTTCGGTTGCTAATTTTTGTAGCTGTTCTTTTAATGCCATACTATTGTTTATTTTATTTGTTTTTGTTAAATGCTTTTGCGGTGTAATATCCAATGAAAAATACGATGGCTATGAGAATGACTAAGGGCATTTCAAAGCCAAATGCAATAAATTTTACCTTTACACTTTCAAGATTTTGACCAATGAAAATTAAAAGTACAATAAGTAAAACGATGTCAATGATTTGACGAGTTGAGACATTTTTCATTTGATTTATTTTTTAAGTTCAATAATCTGCACGTTATTTGTGCCATCGGTTGATTTCCATTTTTGGAATTTCTTTTTGTTGGTCATAATAATCCAAGTTTTAGAAAAATCAGAACCGTTACTTTCTATTGAAATATATTTTCCGTCGTTCCAAGTCCAGTTAAATGGTAGTTTATCGTCTCTTTGAATACCGAGAACGGAATAGTTTAGATTTTTTTCGCCACTTCCGTTTCCTTTAAATTGCATAGTTCCAATGTTGCTTAATGCCACGCCTTGTTGTCCTGGTGTTGTCGTTTCATAGCGTTGTACTGTCCAAGTTCCCACCATTCTGTGCGAACAAGAAGTTAATAAGGTTGTTGCAATAACAAATGCTGATAATTTTAATGTTTTTACTGTCATAACTTTGTTTATTTTAGATTCAAATATAGTTGTTTTTTATGGCTTGTATAATTGCTTCATTTTTTTGGCGTGTCGTGAGCGCATTGCCTACAACGGGAAACGCATTGGCGAAGTGGCGGATAAATTGGGCTAAAAGTTCAATTTAGCAGTGACGTAGACGATGTGTTTCCACAGAAGCTAAATTATTAAAAAAAGCTGAATGTGGAACACATTCGGCGGCTAAATATGCAGAAAGTTTCTATTTTGCACTTAACCCGCCATTTTGCCAATGCGATGTTATGCACAGTTTTTATTTTTTATTCTTTTTTGTACAAAATAGATTAAAGTCAATAAACTTATTAAGCCAAATAAAATTAATGGTAATTGTATTTTGTCTTTTTTTATTTTCTGATTTATGCAGTTAATATTAAGATATTCTTTTCCATCTTTAGTGATAGAAACTATGTTTTCAGTAGTTCTAATTCCCTTATTAGGGTCGATTTTGAATTCAATTTCTTGTCCAATAGTTATTTCTCTTTTGAAATTTTCAAAGTCAAAACATTCATAATATTCTGGTAATATTTTTAATAATCGGTTGTCATTTTGAAGCCTAATATTATAAGAAATACTCCATTTGTTTTTAGGTTTGAATCTTTCAATATGAATAATTTTTCCTTTTTCACTTTTGATTTCGGGCACATTGATATTCTGCTTAAATAGTGTAGAAACTAAAACAGTTAAAATTAAAATTACTCCAATTGAAATTCCGATAATTTGACTTATCCTTTGCATTAAAATAAAGTATGAAGTTTCTTACTCGCTTCTGTGGTAAAATTGTGCATAACGAGTGAGTATTTGCGAAGAGCGGGCAAAAATCTCCTAAATTTTCAACAATTACCGCAAAAAGCAAAAACTTTTTTCTTTTTTCAAACTTAGTTAATTTTTGGAAAACGAAAAAGATTTTTGCGACAAAAAAAGACTGAATTCTCAAATTATGAATTCAACCCCGCTTTTTGCAAATACATTGTTGGCTGCAGTAAAATTTTTTACGCAGAGTAGAGTAGGAATTTAGCGTTCCGGAAAGTCCAAACATTTAGCATTTTCTACGGATGCGACTTTTTCAAAGAAATGACTTTTGCATGAAGTTTAGCGCAAATTTTTAAATTTTCTTGATTATCAGAAACTTTTCCAATAAAAAGACTTTCTGCATGAAGTTTAGCACAAACATTTAAAACTTTCTTGATTATCTTTTAATTTTCAATCAAAAGACTTTAGGCGCAAAATTTTGCAGAAAATTGTCCAGTATTTTTCTAATTTTTTTTCAAAAATTTCAATTTTAAGCTTGCTTTTCATGAAATTATTTTTTCAGTAAAAACTTTGCAGAATTTTTCTCAGATTTCCAATTTTATGATTTAAAAAATTTTTAATGTATTGATTTTCAGAATAATTAGACTCTTAAAACGCAAACTTGGTTTTTATTGCAGCCAACGACTCGGCGGCTTTGCGAAGTTTTCACAGGAAGCTTTGCTTCCATGAGAAAATTTTGCAAAAGCGCATGATGTGCGAAGTCCGCGAAGCGGAGAGCACATCAGGCGGTGTGAGCCGCCGAGTCGATGTGGTCGGAAGTAGCGGAGCGGATTTCGACCACATCGGAAAAAGTATTTGCGAAGGGCGGGCTACTTTGAACAAAAAGTCGGAAGAAAAACCACCTTGAGCAAAATGTTTTTTCCACTGACTAAATTACAAAAAAACGGGAAGTGGAAAAATATTTTGCGGATGCTGCTAACTTATTTTCACAAAATATATTCAACCCCGCCTTTTGCAAATACACTGTTAGCTGACGTTTTTATTTTTTTGTGTAAAATTCATAGGTGGTTTTAGCAATATCAGCAATTATTTCCTCTCCTTTACTGAATTCTTCGGAAGTATTGTGGACGAATACAGCAATATAAATTTTTTGATTATTTGGAAGCTCCATAATTCCTACATTGTTTATCGCGCCTGTAATTCCTTCGTCATTTGTGAAAGAAGTTCCTGCTCTCTGCGCAATTTTAACATTTGGTAGTTTTCCTTTTAATCGTTTTACACCTGTTTCACTTTTAACCATAGATTGATATAGCCATTTAGTATTTTCAGAGTTTAATATTTTTCCTTCGGAAAATTTCTTCAAAAGTTGGGCAAATGAATTTGGTGTTGATTTATTTATAAATTGAGAATTCCAATCTCTGTGCATTTCATCTTCATTGTTTTTTATGACAAAATTTTCGTCATCAATAAATTTTTGTACTGTTTCAGTTCCGCCTAATAAGCGTAATAAAATATCAGTTAGATTATTATCACTGTAAACAATCATCCAATTAATTGCTTCTTCTAATGAAATTGAGATGTTTCCATCTGGGTGTTTTTCTTTAAATGGACTCCAAGTATTTTCTAGCAAATCTTCTTTTTTGATGAAGATTTGTTGTTGCATTGAAAGTTCTCTTTTTTCAACTTTGTGTAGGATTGTCAAAGCAATTGGAAATTTGAAAGTGCTTAATAAAGGATAATGTTTTTTACCATTAATTTCAACGATATTATTATTTTCGTCAATGATGGAGACACCAAAGTCACCATTTTCGGTTGAGATGATTTTTTCAATTTTATTTTTTAGTTCGTTTTCATTGTTTTTCGTAGCACAAGAGTTGATAATTAGAAAAATAACTAAAATTGAAATCAGTTTTGGTAAGTTCATTTTGATACGTTTGGTTTATAAAATGTCAGCTAACGGTTTGGCGCTTGGCGCAGTGGCGGATTTCGGAGCTCAAAACTGTCAATACACCACAAAAGTTGATGCGAGGTAGAATGTTCAATTAACCACTTAACCCGCCATTGAGCCAAACGCCTGTTATAGCCAGTGCTTCCTGTTATTTTCTGTTTATCCGTAAAGTTCTTCAAGTTCTAGTTTTTTAATTCTTGATGTTATTGCACCCCTTGTCCGACCGAAATGTTTAGCCATATCTTTTACATTTACTCCTTCACAATACATTACTGTTAGTTCGTTGTCAAGTTCAGGTGTCCACGGTTTGTATGCGTCCTTATGTTTGGTTCTCACTTCTTCAACCGAATAAGCTTTTTCTGTTTTGCTTTCTGCCTTGTCGGTTTTTTGTTTCAATTCTTCTTTTCTTTGCTGTTCCTTTTCTTCTTCACTCACAACTTTCATAACGTGAATTTGTGATGATTTTGGAAATTCAGAAGGCATTAAAGGTTCGGGAATATGAATACTATTTTTTGTCCGAGTGACAGCAACATAAAGCAAATTGATTTCTTCATTTAGTTTTGTGGCGTTGATTTCTTCGGCTTTCTTATCTTCTTTCAATTTCTGTAATTTTTCTTCAGAAATAAAGTCATTTACAAGTTGAATGGCATCATACTCCATTCCTTTGCAACGATGAACTGTCGAGAAAATCATTTCTGCCTTTTCTTTGTCATCATTGTCAACGTGTTTTTCTTTAATGGCTTTTATGATGTCAGGAATTTTATTTCCATACTCTTTAACTATTTCAACCATCATTGCAAGCTGAACATCTTCTGTCTTTTCAATATAATCTTCTAACTCGTCAAGGTCTTTCATAGCCTTGATTAGTTTGTCCTTAATTAAGTGATGCTTTTCGTTGTAAAGATTTAGAACATCATAAAGGGAAGCACCTTCGTCTGCGTATGTATATGAGTTGATGTTACCTTCAAAGTAAATCTGTTTTACCTTTTTCTTTTCAGTTACATATTCTATTGCTTTTAGTAAAAGACCGAGATTGGTTCTTGCAAGAACAGCTTTGGTTTTAATTTCTTTGCTGTTGCCTTTTCCTGTGATAGGAATGGTTTGGTGTTCGTCAAGGTGCTTTTTGAATTTTAAAACTTCCATTGCAAGATTTGCAATGTCTTGACTAAATCGAAAGCTTGTCGAAAGATGATAGGTTTTAAAGTCGGCTTTTTCTAACGAGTTTACCGCAAATCGCCACCCGTAAATTTGTTGGTGTGTGTCGCCAACGATTACTTTGGTCGCTTTTTGATTAAAGAACACATCAAGCATTGCAGGAGATGCGTCTTGTCCTTCGTCAAAAAGTATGTAATCGTAGTCAAGTTTTGGGTTTGAAAGTTGGAATTTTTTAAGGTAGAAGTCGTGGGTGATTTCGATTTCTCCTTTGTCCATTTTGCATAATAAAAGTCGTGATTGAGAAACGATATAGTCGTAAAATGATGAAACAAAAGTTTTTGCTTTTGGGTCTGTTACTGTGTCAAGATAATTTAAGTCTTGAACTTTTTGCTTGGCGCTGTTGCAGAAATAGGCAATGAACTTGTTAATGTGATTGGCAATGACATATTCCGTATGCTTTTCTCCGTTGCCTTGCAGATTTAGAAGTTCGGCAATTTCATTTGTCTTGTAACCTTGTGGTCTTACTTTGTATCCATTTTTAAATACAATGTGTCGATAAGCCAAAGAATGTGCTGTCTCAACTTTCACATTATTAAGTCCTTTGTCGGCAAATTTTTTGGCTGCTTCAAGCTTTACGGATTTGTTGAAAGCTAAATAAAGAATTTTACTTGTCGATGGTCTTGTCTTGGCGTATTCAATTACGGTCGTAGTTTTCCCAGACCCGGCAACAGCATTTATTTTGATGTTTCCAGTCGAGTTGATGATATCATATTGTTCTTTCGTTAACTCCATTTTCTGTAACTGTCATTCTGTGTCGGGTCGTCTTTTAGCATTGGCTATAACGGTTTGGGTATTGCCGAAGGCGGGGATTTTTTTGCACAGAACTTCAATAGAAATACCGCAGTTCAAATATTACAGAAAAGTTGATTAGAATTCCTTCAGCCCCGCTTTTGGCAATACCTTGTTAGTGGCAGTGCATTTGATTTAAAGCGTTATAGGCATTATATCCCATTCGCTATTTAACAAACGGTGGATATAACAACGGTCGGCTTGTTTTATCAATTCTTCTTTCTGCTCTTCGGAAAGATTACCTTCAATAATCATTTTAATTTGAATAGTGGTTTTTAGCCCTCCTTCCCCTCTTGCTACTTCTTGCACTAGTTCGGCTGTTACATTCTCTATCTCCCAGTTGTTTTTGCGAGCAATAAAACGGACAGTTCCGACTTTGCACATTGCCAAACCGCTTAAAACAAGTTCTGAGGGTGCTAAACCTAAATCTGTTCCTTTACTTGTGATAGGTTCGTCACCAATAATGGTGTGCTTACCATTAGTGATAATACTTTGGAAGCCTTCTTCAATGTTTTTAATTTTAATTACTGTTGCCATTTTTATATAAATTTAGATTCTAAAAGTTTAATTTTATCAAATATAATAGGAGGATAATATGAATGTGCATCTGCACAAATAGTGCATTTTCCAGTTTTAATATTAATATCGTCATCAAGGTCTTGATAAGGAAAAATATTGAATAATAATTCGTGTTGCAAAAGATTTCTATAAAATAAAATATGTTGTGATTTTGAAGAAATAGTATCAATGCGATTGAATAATTCTTCTGCACTTTTCAAAATACTTAATAATTCTCTTACTCCATCATACATAAGTACATCATCTGTATTATGAATATCTACTTTCATTTGTTCCAAATCATTTAAGAAACATTTTATGGCTCTTTTTCCATACAACAGTTGTTTTCCATTTGCATCAGAAAACTCATAACTGAAATTTTTTATTGTTTCTTGAAAGAAAGAATAAAAAGTCCGTATTTGTTCTGTTTTGTGTTGTTGTTCTTCCTTTATATTGTCTTTTTCTATTTGATTTTGCACTATGCCATTTGCTGAAAGTTGAGCTTTTAACGCTAAATATAGAAGTATAGAGCCAATGAGTTGAGAAATAGGATTTGTTATACCGCCAATCGCATCGCCAACAACGCCAAAATTACCAATGCCTGTTTTATTGAGCAATGGAAGTAGTAATGGAAATAAAAATGTTAATAAAATACCAAAAAGCAAGAGCCATTTTGCATTTTTATCAAGACTATTTTTCATTCTTTATTTTTTAAATTGCTTCATTAAAAATTTATGTCTTCGTCCATTATTTCTTTAGTTTATCCTGATAAAGAGATTTTAATTTTGCTAATTTTGGATTTATTACTGCCATACAATAACCAGTTTCGCTATTGCGATTGTAATAGTCTTGGTGATTGGCTTCTGCCTTATGGAAATGTTCAAACATTTTCACTTCTGTTACTATCATATCATCGTAGGCAGATTGAACATCTTCAATGACCTTTAATGCTTGCATTTTTTCATCGTCTGTTCTGTAAAAAATAATGCTACGATATTGTGTTCCTCTATCAGCACCTTGTTTATTTATAGTCGTAGGATTGTGAGTAGTTAAATGGATTTTCACTAAATCTTCAAAGCTAATTTCAGAAGGTAAATAAGTAATTTCAATTACTTCAGCGTGACCAGTAGTTCCAGAACAGACTTCTCTATATGTAGGATTTATAATTTCACCACCACTATAACCACTCTCTACATTTACAACTCCTTTTAATTGCTGAAACATAGCTTCTGTGCACCAAAAACAACCACCACCAAATGTAACTTTTTTCTCATCAGATTTTACTTTTTTCAGAGCAACAGCATTTATGCAAAATCTCAATCCACTTGGCATAGGACCATCTTGAAACACGTGACCTAAATGAGCATCACAAGTGCTACAAGTTGTCTCTATTCGATACATACCAAACGTAACATCTTTGATATAATTGATTGTATTCTCTTTTATCGGCTGTGTAAAACTAGGCCACCCAGTTCCACTTTGAAATTTTTCTTCGCTGTCAAAAAGTACAGTGTTACAACAAACACAGGCATATTTGCCGGGTTCAAACAAATTGCACATTTCGGAGCTATGAGCTCTTTCTGTTCCTTTTTTACGAGTTACGTAAAATTGTTCTTCGGTAAGAAGTGATTTCCATTCCTCTTCCGATTTTTCTATTCTTTGGTCTGGGTTAAGATTGCCATTATTGGCTAATCTTATTACATCTATCCATTTTTGCATATAAAATTTATTTAATTGTTTGTAAAAATTCAATTGCTTTTTCGGTATTCAAATGAAAATCATTGAATACTACTTTTCCTTCTTGGTTTATAAAAATAAACCAAGGAGTTCCTCCTGTTCTATAATGATACATTACTGTTGAAATATTTTGCGTGCTTTCATCTCCTTCATCTTGTCCAAAAGGAATTTCCAACTTATACTGCTTTTGTGTTTCTTTTAGCTTTTCAAAAGTATTTTGATTTTTACCTTCAAACACTGATTGAATAGCAAAGAATTTAATAGCTTGGTTGTTTTTTAATGCAGTGACCATTTGTTGTAACGAAGGCAAGCCTATTTTATGACAGCCAGGACACCAACTTTGAAAACAATACAAAACAATAAACTTTCCTTTAAAATTAGATAATTGTATAGGTTCAGTATCTTTTCCATTTGCATCAATCCATTTAAATTTTTCCAGTTCTGGGGCATCAAATCCCTCTATACCATATTTTTTATTATTCATTTACCATTTTTATTTATAAGTAATTTAAACACAGATTTCGCAAATCTAACATATTCATTTGCTTTTAAGTCAAATACTACCCATTTGTAAATGTTTCCATATGGACACAATGGAGCATTTGTTTCGCTTCCACTACGTAATTCGTATCTATTTGGATCTATATCATATTCTACTTTTCTTATCCTTTTCAATTCAGGTTTCATTGTTCCTTGTTTTGGCTTGGCATTGCCACTAACGTTAAACGGCTTGGTTTTCGGCGGTGATTAGAAGCGGAAACAGAGTATAAACACAAAAATTAAATTAAACAACAAATAGTACTACTGATAACATTCGACACCGCTGAAACCAAACCGATGTTAGCAGAAGTAGTTTTCAATATAAAATTCAAAAAAAATGGAACAAAAAGATTTAAAGAAAATAACATTGGAAACTCCAATTTACCACCCTTTTTTAGGAAAAGGATTTCCTACAAAAATTGAAGAAACGAAAATAACTGTGAAATTTTCGGAAGGCGTGCAAGCAACCTTCGGAATAAGTGGTTCTGTAGCTGACGACCACTTTATTAAACATATTTTTTTTACTCCAGTTAAAATAGTTAGCGAAGGTTTGTAACTATTTCTGCTAACGTTTCGGGGCTTGGCGTCAGTGGCGGAAATTGAAGCGAAAAGTTTCAATTTAGCGACACAGTAAGCAAAAGCCAATTAATTGATTAAATTTAAGAAAAAAGTCAATTCAATTGGCTTTTGCGGAATAGAAAGCCGAAACTTTCAATTTTATCCTTAACCCGCCATTGCGCCAAACCCTTGTTAGCTGTAGCCCGAATATTTTAGCTTTGTTATTCAGTTTCGTAACTTACTTTTTGAGCTCCGTTTGTTTTGTTTAAATTCATACGTTCAATTAAAAAAGATACATCACTTAAAAATTGACTTCTAAAATAATTTTCTTTTAAATTAAATCCATAATTTATTTTTTCATAGAAATTTGGGTTCTGTTCTATTTTATTTTTCAAATTTTCGAGAACTTTTTGAACATCGTCAATTTTCAACTCTTTTTCAAAAACTTTTGGATTCCAATAATCAAGTAAAGACAAATCAATATTTAGAATACGCTCAATTTGATAAATTAGGCGGTGTTCATCTTCAATCTCACTCCAATGCTCACCAACGATTATATAGTTAAGACCATTTCTGTCATCAAAGTTATATTTTGATTTTAGCTCAACTAATTCACTAATTACTTCTTTTTTGTCAAAAATAAATCGGATTTCCATTTTATATTATTTTATAACGGTCGGTCAAAACGGGTTACAGCTAACGGTTACGTATATGAAACGTTTGGCACTTCGAAGCACTTTCCTGTCAAGTTACAAGCACTTTTGACACGGGTTGAAATGCTCGATAACGCACTGACTGCCAAATGTTTTATATACGATGTTGTGCGTTCGGCTTTTATTTTTTTCATCTTCTTATTGTAAATTGGAGCAAAGTTACTAATTTTGCAGTCAATTATTCACCTGTAAGAAGTCATAATGAATAAAAATAGATTGCCTGTAAGATATACGGGTCAGCACTTTACAATTGACAAAGTGCTAATTGAAGATGCAATTAAACAATCAAGAATTAATCAAAACGATACGGTCTTAGATATTGGTGCAGGAAAAGGATTTCTAACTGTACATCTACTACAAAAAGCAAAATTAGTCATTGCGATTGAGAATGATTTTGAGTTAATAACGCATCTAAAACACAAATTTAAACAAACTCAAAACATTCAAGTTTTTGGATGTGATTTCAGAAATTATAAAATTCCTAATTTTTCGTTTAAGGTTGTTTCTAACATACCATTTGGTATAACATCAGAAATTTTAAAAATATTGATGTTTGAAAATATGGAAAGTTTTCAGGGCGGTTCAATTTTCCTGCAATTAGAACCTGCTAAAAAGTTATTTGCAGACAAAATCTTTAATCCTTACACTATCCTATATCATACATTTTATAGTTTGAAGATAGTTTACGAAATAAATCCTAATAGTTTTATACCTCCTCCAACTGTTAAGTCTGCTTTTCTTAAAATTGAACGAAAATCTTTACATATTGATTTTAATCAGAAAGTCAAATATTTAAATTTTCTATCCTTTCTGTTACAAAAACCTAATTTACCTGTCAGAACGGCTTTAAAATTAATATTCAGAAAAAGTCAGGTTAATGAGATTTCCGAAAAATTTGGGATTAATTTGAACTTAAAAATCGTGAATCTATCTCCAAGTCAATGGGAAGATTGTTTTTTTGAAATGCTGAAAGTTGTTCCTGAAAAGTTCCACCCTTCATAATCAATTCTTTTATATTAAGGTGGTATTTCCATTATCGGGGTCTTGTCTTTTAAGCTGACGCACAACACCCAAATATACGAAAGTTTTGCGAAAGTGCAAATTTTTTGATAAATTTTGCCTGCATGCTATATATTCAGTGTTTTTTGCGTAAATTTTGTTTCGTATTTCGTATAGAGATGGTTAGAATTTATTGCGCTCTATTTTTATAATCTACACAAAATGCGCAATTTAAAATATAACTAAACGGTTGTATAGTTATTTGTCTTGTCCTGAAATAGCTATACACAAAAATAGAGTATATGCAATCAAAAGAAGAGAGATTTTTAGCTCGCGAGAGTAAACAGAGTCATTACGACAAACGATTAAAAAAACAAATTGTTCAAGAGGTAGAATCAGGATTACCGAGAAAGGAGGCGATTCGGCTCTATAATTTAGGCCAATCCACCTTAGATAGTTGGATGCGAGATTTTGGTTCGCCTAACTACCTAGAAAATTTGAAACGTCGAACGTACACAGGACTAGAAAAACGTACAATAGTTACAGCGATAGAACAAGGTCTATTAACGATACAAGAAGCCAAGATAGCCTATAACATAAAGACAGACAAAGTAATTCGTAATTGGATAACACAGTACAAATCAGAAAAAGTCGAACTTTGTATTGGAAATAGTTCTATAATGGGAAATAAAACCACACCTAGGAAAGAACCAGAAAAAGAGTCTTTGGAGAAAGCATTAAAAGAAGCGGAGCTTAAAATTAAAGCCCTCAATACGCTTATTGATGTAGCCGAAGAACAGCTCAAAATAGATATTAGAAAAAAGTCTGGTGCCAAGCAGTCATAACAATGAAAGAATTCTATCCTAAATTGGGAATAGGGTTCTTGTGTAGATTGTTTGGCAAAACAAGACATGCCTATTACGATGGGCTTTGGCGAAAAGAAAACAGTCTGATAAAAGAAGACATAATCCTTCAAGAAGTTCGTACTATTCGTCGGGATCTGCCACAAGTAGGGACCCGTAAACTACACTATATGCTTCAAAATCAACTAAAATCTCATGCCATCAGTTTTGGCAGAGACTATTTATTTGATTTATTGGCAGCGCATCAATTGTTGATTAGAAAACGGAAACGTAAAGTCATAACAACAGATTCAAGACATTGGATGCGAAAATACAGTAATCTCATCAAAGGAATGGTCATAAATCGGCCAGAACAAGTATGGGTAAGTGATATTACCTATATCCGATTAACCCATCAATGGGGCTATTTGAGTTTAATTACCGATGCCTATTCTCGAAAAATTATGGGCTACAGTTTTCGTCAAGACCTATCGGCAGAAGGATGTATTGATGCTTTGAAAATGGCACTTCATAATCGATTGTATCATCATCCTCTCATACATCATTCCGATAGAGGTTCGCAATACTGTTCCCAGAATTATGTAGATTTATTATTAAAAAATAATATTGCCATCAGTATGACAGAAAATGGTAATCCTTATGAAAACGCATTAGCAGAAAGAGTAAATGGCATTATAAAGAAAGAATTTAATCTTTATACAAGCGCATTAGGTTTTGAACAAACGAAGAGACAGGTGAATGCAAGCATTTTGTCATATAACCAACTCAGGCCTCATGCAAGTTGTGATTATTTAACCCCTCATCAAGCCCATCTAAAATCTGAACAATTAAAGAAAAGATGGAAAAAATACAATAAAAAATTTAATGATAAAAAAACAATGGTATAGTAAATTTAGGATTAAGAATTATATTTGTATAACTAAAATAGGATTTATTAAATAACCTGTATAGTTATTTTAGGACGACACAATTTTAGGACGACACAGACACAAACCCTACCCAAAGCAATGTCAAAGGAAAGTCAAAGGAAAGTCAAAGGAAAGGGTAGTTAATGTCTGCTTGCATTTTACTTGCAGGACAAAGGCAAGATACTTGCTTCTTATTATACCAGAACTTTATATGGCGTTTTGAAGAAAACAAATAAGGGTTTGAGTTGAATCAAGTGGCAGTCAAACTCGAGTTTTGTTCGCAAAAAGTACCCTTTTTCCGAAGCTGATTCGAACTTGATTCGAACTTGATTCGAACAAATGTCTCAAAAAAGACAAAAAAAGGTAGAAAAACCATAAACAGACAATGCGGAAAAAATGGTGTAAAACTTCTATTGTAAGAACTCTAAATTTTATAACTAAAAAACTTATTTTATTTTTTGTGACAGAAGAAGTCGTAAAGCATGAGATGAATTAAAAATCTGTTAAACTAAATTTCCGTAAATTTGAAAAATCATTTATCAATCATCATTTATCTATACAAATGAGCACCAATAAACTCAAAATTATCAACGACCCAGTTCATGGTTTTATAAAAATTCCTTACGAAATTTTGTATGATGTGTTAGAGCATCGTTATTTTCAGAGATTGCGCAGAATTTCTCAAACAGGATTGTTGAGTTTAGTTTTTCCGGGAGCTACTCATACCAGATTTCATCATGCTTTAGGTGCAATGCATCTCATGTTTACAGCGCTAGAAACTTTGAAACTGAAAAATGTAAAAATTTCAGACGAAGAAGAAAAAGCGGCGCTTCTCGCTATTTTATTGCACGATGTAGGTCATGGTCCGTATTCTCACGCTTTAGAAAGTCTTTTGATGGAAGATTGGCATCACGAGAAACTCTCGATTTTATTGATGAAAAAATTGAATGATGAGTTTAATGGTGAGTTAGATTTGGCGATAGAAATGTTTCAAGGAAAATACCATCGTAAATTCTTTAACCAATTGATTACTTCGCAGTTAGATGTAGATAGATTAGATTATTTGAAGCGAGACAGTTTCTTTACGGGAGTTTCAGAAGGAAGTGTGAACACGCAGAGAATTATTTCGATGATGAATGTAAAAGATGATGAACTTCTGATTGATGAAAAAGGGGTTTATTCTATTGAAAATTTCCTCACGGCAAGAATGTTTATGTATTGGCAGGTTTACTATCATAAAACTTCGGCTTTGGCAGAACATCTTTTAGTCAAAATCTTGAGCAGAGCAAAACAGCTCATTTCTGAAGGAAAACAAGTGGAAGCTTACGGAAATTTAAAATATTTCTTGTACAAAACTGATTTCGAAAAAGCGACAGAAGAAGATGTGAATCGTTTTACACAACTGGATGATACAGATGTACTGAGCGCAATAAAAACTTGGCAAAATGCGGATGATTTTGTGTTGAGTTATTTCTGTAAAGCGGTGGTTCAGAGAAAATTCCCAAAAACGGTATTTTCTTCTCAAAAATTTGAAGAATCAGAAATTTTAGAAAAAATAGAACGAGCCAATCAGAAATTTGGCATCGAAAACGGGGATCAGTTGGTGGAACAAATCAGCAGAACTTTGCTACCTTATGATAATCAAAAACAACCGATTTTTTTGCTCAAAAGAGACGGAAGAAAGATAAAGTTGGAAGACGCAGAAACTCAAATTCTATCAGCGCATATCAACCAACCAACCACCAAAAACATTCTGTTTTTCCCTAGAGAAATTTAAGTTTTCAAAAAACTAAAAATTGTATGAGTGTAATAAGATTTTCGTATCTTTGCACGATATGGAATTTACTGCAGCTCAAATTGCAAGTTTTATCAATGGAAAAATCTTGGGAGACGAAAATGCCTCAATTACAGGTGTTTCGCCCATAGAGAATGCGCAAAATGGTCAACTCTCTTTTGTTTCTCAAGAAAAATTTGCAGAATTTATTTCACTTTCAGAAGCCTCTGTTATCATTGTTTCTGGAAAATTTGTTAAAGAAGAAAACTATAAACCTACACTTATTGTAGTAGAAGACGCTTATTTGGCTTTTCAGGTTTTAATGAATCTCTATCAACAGATGAGAGAAGAAAAAAAATCAGGAATTGAACAACCTTCTACCATTGCAGACAGCGCTACAATAGGCGAGAATGTCTACGTGGGTGCACATTCTTATATCTCAGATAAATCAAAAATCGGTAACGGAACACAGATTTTCCCTCAAGTTTACATCGGAAAAAATGTAAAAATTGGCGAAAACTCTATTATTTATAGCGGTGCTAGAATTTATGATTACTGTGTGATTGGTGATAATTGCATCATTCATTCTAATACAGTGGTAGGAAGTGATGGTTTCGGTTTTCAACCAACGAAAGATGGCTATCAAAAAATCCCACAATTAGGGAATGTAGTTATAGAAAATAATGTAGAAATTGGTTCTAATTGCAGTATAGACAGAGGAACTATCGGTTCTACTGTTATTGGTGAAGGAACCAAAATAGATAATCTGATTCAGATTGCTCATAACGTGAAAATTGGTAAAAATAACGTTATCGCAGCACAAGCTGGTATTGCTGGTTCTACCGTTATAGGAGATTGGAATATGATTGGCGGACAAACTGGTGTTGCTGGTCATCTCAAAATAGGTAACCAGATTAGAGTACAAGCTCAGAGCGGAATAAATAGAGATGTACAAGACGGCGAAACACTCTTCGGAACCCCTGCTTTCAATGCTGGTGATTACAGAAGAAGCTATGTACTTTTCAGAAAATTCCCTGAAATTGTTGAACGAATAAATAATCTAGAAAAAAACTCAAAAGAAAATACTAATGAGTGAAAAACAGAAGACTTTAGGTAAAGAAGTATCACTTTCTGGGATTGGACTTCACACAGGAAGACAAGTAAACCTTACCATGAAACCTGCTAAAGAAAATACAGGTTTTGTATTTGTAAGAACAGACTTAGAAGGTAATCCTCAAGTAGAAGCAGATGTAAATTATGTAACGACTACAGAAAGAGGGACTACGTTAGAAAAATTAGGAGTTAAAATCCATACTTGTGAGCATTTATTGGCTGCTTTAGTAGGAATGGATATTGATAATGCTATCTTAGAAATGAACAGTGCAGAAGCACCAATTATGGATGGTTCTTCTAAATTTTTCGTAGAAGCAATAGAAGAAGCTGGAGTGGTAGAACAAGACCAAAACAGAGAATATTTAGTCATCAAAGAAGTGATGAACTATGTAGACCCTAATACAGGCTCAGAAATTACCATTATTCCTTCTGAAAACTACGAAATTACTACAATGGTAGATTTCGGGACTAAAATATTAGGAACTCAGAATGCTTCTCTTAAAAATATTACAGATTTTAAAGATGAAATTTCTTCAGCGAGAACTTTCAGTTTCTTGCACGAACTAGAAATGCTTTTAGACAGTGGTCTTATTAAAGGAGGCGATATTTCTAACGCTATTGTTTATGTAGACAAAGAATTAACTCCTGAAACCGCTGAAAAACTCAAAAAAGCTTTCGGTAAAGAAGAAGTTACCATCAGACCAAATGGTGTTTTAGATAATCTTACCCTTAATTATCCTAATGAAGCCGCGCGTCATAAATTGCTAGATGTAATCGGCGATTTAGCATTAACAGGTGTAAAAATTAAAGGAAAAGTAATTGCTACTAAACCTGGACATTTCGTGAATACACAATTTGCGAAAAAACTAAACAGACAGTGGAAATTACAAAAAAAGAAAAACGTGCCAGATTTTGATTTAAAAGCAGAACCTGTTTTTGATATTAACGGGATTATGCGTCTTTTACCACATAGACCACCATTTTTATTGATTGATAAGATTTTAGAATTGTCAGAATCTCATGTGGTAGGTCTTAAAAATGTTTCGATGAATGAACCTTTCTTTGTAGGTCATTTCCCTAAAGAACCAGTGATGCCTGGTGTTTTACAAATCGAAGCGATGGCTCAAGCTGGAGGTATTTTAGTCTTGGCAAATGTTCCAGACCCAGAAAATTATTCCACTTATTTTGTAAAAATAGATAAGGTAAAGTTCAAGAAAAAAGTAATTCCTGGAGATACCCTTATTTTTAAAATAGAACTAATAGAACCTATAAGAAGAGGCATTGTTCATATGCAAGGTTACGGTTACGTAGGAGATAGCGTAGTAGTAGAAGCAGAATTGATGGCTCAAGTTGCTAAAACCAAATTAGACTCATGATTCATCAATTAGCCGCTGTAGACAGACGTGCCAAAATTGGCAAAGATGTTACCATAGAACCTTTTACCACCATTGCTGCAGACGTAGAAATAGGAGAAGGAACTTGGATTGGTCCCAATGTTACCATTATGGATGGTGCAAGAATTGGTAAAAACTGTAGAATTTTTCCCGGAACGGTAATTTCTGCAATTCCACAAGATTTGAAATTTGATGGTGAACAAACATTGACCATTATTGGAGACAATACTACCATCAGAGAATGTGTAACCGTTAACAGAGGAACCAAAGCATTAGGCTATACCAAAGTAGGGAATGATTGCCTTATTATGGCTACTTCTCACATCGCTCACGACTGTGTTCTAGGAAATCATGTCATCATTGTAAACGGTTGCGGAATAGCAGGACACGTAGAAATAGGAGATTTCACTGTAATGGGAGGTCTTTCTGCGGTGCACCAGTTTGGTAAAATCGGCAAACATGTGATGATTTCTGGAGGAACACTCGTAAGAAAAGATATTCCACCTTATGTAAAAGTAGCGAGAGAACCTATGTCTTATGCAGGAATTAATTCTGTGGGATTAAGAAGAAGAGGTTTCAGTAATGATAGAATTTTTGAAATTCAAAAAATCTACAAATATCTTTTTCAATCTAAAATGAATGTTTCTCAAGCAACAAGATTCATCGAAAACGAAATGCCACCTACGGAAGAAAGAGATGAGATTTTAGAATTTATCAAAAATTCACCTCGTGGAATTGTAAAAGGATACGGAACAGGAAAAGAATAAAAACATATTTTAAAAAATAATAAATATTAATGGCAACAAGTAATGATATTAAAAAAGGTCTTTGTATAGAATTCAGCAATGACATTTATAAAGTAATCGAATTTTTACACGTAAAACCAGGAAAAGGTCCTGCTTTCGTAAGAACTAAACTTAAATCTGTAACCAATGGAAAAGTAATTGATAATACTTTTTCTGCAGGTCATAAAATAGACGAAGTAAAAGTAATTACTCGTAAATTTCAATATTTATATGATGATGAGAATGGTTTCCATTTCATGAATAATGAAGATTTCTCTCAAATGTATTTGAACAAAGAAATGATTGAAAACGCTCAATTCATGAAAGCTGGTGAAGAAGTAACCATCATTATGAAAGAAGCAGATGAAACTCCACTTTCTGCTGAAATTCCACCAACTGTTTACCTAGAAGTAATAGAAGCAGATCCAGGTGTAAAAGGAAACACTGCAACGAATGCACTTAAAAACGCCATCGTAGAAACGGGCGCTAGAGTTTTGGTTCCACTTTTCATTGAAGCTGGTGACAAAATTAAAGTAAACACAGAAGACGGTTCTTACCTAGAAAGAGTAAAATAATTTGAGAAATGGGAAACGAGTTGCGAGTTTTTCTCGTATCTCGTATCTCGTATCTCGTATCTCTATAAAATATGACTTTCAAATCTCCACAAACCCTTAAAACCATTGCCGAACTCATCGGTGCGAAATATGTAGGCGACGAAAATTTTCAAATTTTTGGAACCAATGAAATTCATCGCGTAAAAAAAGGAGAAATAGTCTTTGTCAATCATCCTAAATATTATGACAAAGCGCTTCATTCCGAAGCGACCATTATTTTGATAGACAAAGAAGTAGCTTGTCCAGAAGGAAAAGCACTTTTGGTTTCTGATGATCCTTTCAGAGACTTTAATAAAATCAACGACCATTTTACAGGTATTCAGACTTTTGAAACCACGGGAAACAATGTTTCTATTGGCGAAAATTGTAAAATTCACCCTTCTGTAATCATCGGAAATGATGTGAAAATAGGGGATAATTGTATGATTTTCCCGAATGTAGTTATAGGTGACAGAACAGTCATTGGCAATAATTGTATCATTCAGGCAGGAACCGTTTTAGGAGGTGATGCGTTCTATTACAACAAAAATGCCGAAGGTTACAGAAAAATGCTTTCCGTAGGAAATGTGATTTTAGAAGATGAGGTAGAAATCGGGGTAAACTGTTGTATAGACCGTGGTGTTACAGATTCTACGATTATCAAAAAAGGCTCAAAACTTGATAATTTAATCCAAATAGGTCACGATACTGTACTTGGCGAAAGAACTTTAGTAGCTTCTGGAGCAATGATTGCAGGCTGTTGTATCATAGAAGATGATGTACAAGTTTGGGGACAAGTTGGTATGGCTTCTGGCAAAAGAGTAGGAAAAGGAGCGGTACTTTTAGGTAAAACTGGAGTGAACAGAGACTTAGAAGGAGGCAAAACTTATTTCGGTAGCTTAGCTGAAGAATTTAGAGAGTATCTAAAAAAAGAAGTCAAATTAAAAAATTTATAGGTCTTTACTTTGTGTGAAATCATAAAAATAGTATTTTTACAAAAATTAAAAAATAAATCATGTCAGTATTAGTAAATAAAGATTCAAAGGTAATCGTACAAGGATTTACAGGAAACGAAGGAACTTTCCACGCAACTCAAATGATTGAATACGGAACCAACGTAGTAGGTGGTGTAACTCCAGGAAAAGGAGGAACTGAACATCTTGGCAAGCCAGTTTTCAACACTGTTGCAGACGCAGTTGCTAAAGCAGGAGCTAATGTTTCTATTATTTTTGTACCACCTGCATTTGCTGCAGATGCTGTAATGGAAGCTGCAGAAGCTGGAATTAAAGTAATTGTTTGTATTACAGAAGGAATTCCGGTAGCTGATATGGTAAAAGTAAAAGAATATATTAAAGATAAAGGTGCTAGATTAATCGGTCCTAACTGCCCAGGAATTATCACTTCAGACGAAGCTAAAATCGGTATTATGCCAGGTTTTGTTTTCAAAAAAGGTAGAGTAGGTATTGTTTCTAAATCAGGTACTTTAACTTACGAAGCTGCAGACCAAGTGGTAAGAGCTGGTTTCGGTGTTTCTACAGCAATTGGTATTGGTGGTGACCCAATCATCGGAACAACTACCAAAGAAGCTTTAGAATTATTTATCAACGACCCAGAAACTGATGCTGTAGTGATGATTGGTGAAATTGGTGGTTCTCTAGAAGCTGAAGCAGCAAGATGGTACAGAGATTCTGGTTCTAAAAAACCAGTAGTAGGTTTCATCGCTGGTCAAACTGCTCCTAAAGGTAGAACTATGGGACACGCTGGTGCAATTGTAGGTGGTGCTGAAGATACGGCTCAAGCAAAAATGCAAATCATGGAAGAATGCGGAATCAACGTAGTAGCTTCTCCAGCTGATATCGGTAAAACTATTGCTAAAGTATTAGGATAAATCATTATCTTTGATATTACAAATATTTTAAACTTCATAATAATCTTTATTATGAAGTTTTTATTTAAATAAAACACAATGAAAACAAATGTTAACACTTGGCTTCAGAAATTATTGATCATTTCTGTGGGCTTCATTTTTACCCCTATTTTTTCGCAAGTAGATTTTTCTTCTACCAGATTTGGTCTCATTGCAGGACCTACGTATTCAAGAATTCAAAATGCACACAACCCTTCTTCTTCTAGAATTTCGTTTTACGGAGGAGCATTGGCAATCATTCCAATTGGGGGAGATGATATGTTTTATTTGCAGCCACAAGTAGAATATTTAAGTGCAGGTGAAAAAGGGGACGGAGAAACCGTTTACGCGAATAATTATCTGAGTGTTCCTGTTTATTTTAAAGCTTATTTTTCTGAGGCAGAATCAGAATTTTTTGGCCAATTAGGACCTAGATTCGGTTTTTTACTCAGTCAAAAAGTGGAAAATCCTTCCAGAAGTATCTATAATGTAGAAGAATTTGGTAAAGCAGCAGCTTTTGATTTAGCCATTTCTGCAGGTTTAGGATTTAGCTACAAAAGAAAATTAGAAATTGTAGGAAGATTTGATTTTGGAGTAAGCAATAATTTACCAGATTTAATGGGAAAAGAACCACAAGATGGCGCTACCAATTCTACCAAAAGACAACACGTTTTAAGCGCAGGAATTACCTATATTTTTGATTAAAATTAAAAATTTAAAATATTAAAAAAACCTCAAGAAACATTCCTTGAGGTTTTTTGTTTTATCTTAAAAGTACAAAAATCAAAGCTAAAATCGCTGGTAATGCTTGTACAAAAAATATTTTTCTAGAAGCAGAAAGTGCACCATAAATTCCCGCCACAATGACGCATCCCAAAAAGAACAGTTGAATATTCTTTTGCCATTCCGGATTTTCTATAAAAAAGCTCCAAATTAAACCTGATGCCAAAAATCCATTATACAAACCTTGATTGGCGGCTAATTTTTTGGTAGGTTTAAAGAGTTCATTTGGCAAAGAACCTTTGAAAGTTTTCTTGCCCAAAGTTTCCCAAGCAAACATCTCCATATATAAAATGTAAAGATGTTCTAGGGCTACTAATGCGACTAAAATGGTAGAGAGAATTTGCATATATTAAAATTTTAAATTCTATTTTTTATAATTTCTTTCATTTCTTCAATTGTTATTGGAATTTTTCTCTTATGAATAATTGAATGACAATTTGGACAAACTGGGACTAAGTCTTCTAATGGATTTATTTCATGTTTTTCGCCAATATTTGATATTTGATTGAGATGATGAACATGAATATAATCTTTTCCAATTTGTCCATAAGTTTTTTCAAAATTAAAACCGCAAACAATACAAGAAAGCCCATGATGTAAAATACAAACTTTTCTTGCATGAGGATTTCTTTCGTATTTAGTAACAATAATTTGGTTTGGACTTCCTTCTGTGTATGTTCTTTGAATTTCATTTTCTGATGGAATAAAAGGATTGTTATTTTTATTTTCACTTGTTAGAAAATTAAACCATAAAGTTTCAAGTTCATCAACGATTTCATTTCTAATTGATATACCAGAAGATTGAGGTGTCCAATTTTGTTTTGATAAATTATTTGAGTTTTGTAAAATTTCTAGGCTTAAAATTTTTTCTTTATTTGGGTTGAGCAAAATTTCAAAATCAATATCAATATATAAAGCACTTTTTTTATTATCGTTCCAATGCTCTTCTATAAAAGGTTCAGTTGTTGCATAACCCGATCCAATGATTCCTTTAGGTTGTGTGCCAAGTTTTAATAAAAAAATTCTATCACCAGGTTTAATTGATTTTGTATTTCCACAACTCCATCTTTGAGAACTTTTTTCTCTTAAATTAACATCTTTAATATCTTGTTCAAGGGATTCCCAATAAAAATTTTTGGGATTCCAAATGAATAAATAAGTTTTCATTTTAGAATTTTATTATTGTTTCAATTCTTAATTATAAAATAGAATTTTTCTTTAACTAATTTAACAAAAAAATCGTCACATCACTGCAACGATTTTATCATTTATAACTCATAACTCATCACTCATCACTGAGTTTAGCTTGTTCTAATCCATTTCCAAAGTTCTTTAAAAGTCGCTTTGTTGCCGTACATTAAAATTCCTACTCTGTATATTTTGGCAGCCAAATACACCATTCCTAGCGTAGAAATCACCAATAAGAAAATAGAAAGTGCAATTTGCCAAACAGGAACGCCAAAAGGAATTCTCGCAATCATCGCCACTGGTGAAGTAAGCGGAATAATTGATAACCAAAACGCCATCGGTCCTTCTGGATTATTGATTAGCCCAAAACTTCCGTACATTCCCAGCATCAATGGTAAAATGCCAATCATGGTAAATTGTTGGGTTTCGGTTTCATTGTCTACGGCAGAACCTATCGCTGCATACATAGAACTGTAAAAAATGTAGCCCAACAAAAAGAAAACGATGAATACAAAAATGATAATTCCGAAATTCATGTCTAACAGAGAATGAGAAATTTCTGCGAAAACGCTTTGAATATCTAATTTATCCAACGGAATTTCTTCTTGCTGAGGAAGATTTCCAGAAATTTTAGAAAAACCTTGGTTAAAGAAAATAGCGCCCAAAATGGTCATGGTAATCCAAATCGCAAATTGGGTTAATGCGACCAATGTAACCCCTAGAATTTTGCCCATCATCAGTTCAAAAGGTTTTACAGAAGAGATGATGATTTCTACCACTCTGTTGTTTTTTTCCTCTAAAACACTGCGCATTACACGAACTCCGTAAATAATGATGAACATAAAAGTCACATACATTAATCCCATACTCAAACCAGATTTTACCCCAAAAGCAAGTGTGCTATCTTGTTTGTTATTGTCCACCACATTTTTGGTGTTGATTTCGAAGTTTTTATCAATATTTTCGATTTGAGCTTCTGTAAGTCCTAGATTTTTGATTTTTTCTTTCTTAATGACTTCAGACATCGAAAAAGCGATGTTTTGCTTCACATCAAAACCGATGTTTTTATTGACCAGAAGTTGGGTTTGTTTTTGTAAATTTTCAAAATTTTGGTCTTGCAATTTGGGAATAATGAGCAGTCCATCTACATTGTCTACCATTTCTGGAAGCGTACTTGTCAAAGCTTGTTCTGTAGATTCTGGCAGATAAATAAACTTCACATCTTTTGGCGTTTTCATGTTTTGTTGAAACACACCACTTTTATCGATGACATTAAAAGTATATTCGGTTTCATTCGCTTTCAGCATAAAAGCAACTAAAGCACCAAAACCTATCAATAGAATTGGGGCTAAAAGCGTGAGAATGATAAAAGATTTCTTTTTAACCTGTGTTAAAAATTCTCTTTTGGTTATGATGAAGATATTTTTCATTTTGTTGCTTTGGGCTTTCTGCAATACGCATTCTGCCTTATATTTTTTGTGAAAAATTAATAATTATAAACTGCTGATTGCTGATTGCGGAGAGCTTACTGCTGTAATAAATACTTCATTCATGCTCGGGATTTTTTCGTCAAAACTTCTGATTTTTCCTGCTTTCATTAAATCATTGAGCAAAAGATTTTGGTCTTCATTGTAGTTTAAGTCAAATGAAATTAAACCATGTTGGTCATGAATATTGACCAATTGATACTGGTTTTTCAGCTTTTCTAAATTTTCAGCATTTACATCAGACAAAACTACTTTGAATAAATTTTGCTTGAATTTTTCTCTTACTTCAAAGACTTTTCCGTCTAGAATTTTTCTGGATTTATTGATGAGAGCCACACTATCGCAAAGTTCTTCTACACTTTCCATGCGGTGAGTAGAAAGAATGATGGTGGTTCCTTGTTCTTTCAATTGAAGAATTTGGTCTTTTACTAAATTTGCATTTACAGGGTCAAATCCAGAAAAAGGCTCATCGAGAATTAATAGTTTGGGTTGATGTAAAACCGTCACCACAAACTGAATTTTCTGCGCCATTCCTTTAGAAAGTTCAGAAAGTTTTTTGTTCCACCATTGGTCAATTTCTAAACGGTCAAACCAATATTTCGCTTGAGATAGTGCATCTTGCTTTTTCATTCCTTTGAGCGCTCCGAAATAGAGAATTTGGTCTCCAACAGTCATGTTTTTGTACAAACCTCTTTCTTCCGGCATGTAACCGATATCTTTGATATGATGAGGATTTAGTTTCTCTCCATTGATGAAAACTTCGCCAGAATCTGCTTGTGTAATTTGGTTGATAATTCTGATGAAAGTGGTTTTTCCGGCTCCATTTGGACCAAGAAGTCCATAAACAGAAGCTTTAGGAACGTGAATGCTGAAATCTTGCAATGCAATTTTTTTTCCAGTACTATATGTTTTGGTAACGTGATTTGCTTGTAGCATTATAGTTTAAATTCTAAAGAATTAGTTGCGAAATTACGGAATTGTTACGAAATAAAAGAAGATTTAAAAGCAATACTAATAATACAATTATTTGTTTCATATGCTCTGTCGTTCCTACGGAACTTTATTTGTTTTGTCTGAATTTTACTACAAACGTTTCGTTCCTACGGAACTCACTTTTTAAATTTTAAAAAAATTAAATCACTTTAATGAAAATAGTTAAAATTTAAATCTTCTATTTTTCAACATCCAACATCTAACATCCAACATCCAACATCCAACATCCAACTTATTTATAAATCTCCACTTCTATTTCTCCATCTTCTGTAATGGCACCTCTGTACATACCAGAAGTGTTAAATGGCATAGCGATATTTCCGTTTTTGTCTAGTGCGATTAAACCACCATCACCACCCATTTTTTCGATTTCGTCTATGGTTTCTTGTGCTGCGGTTTTCACATCTTTATTCAAATATTGAATTTTGGCTGCGATGGTTCTGGCTGCGGTAGAACGAATGAAAAATTCTCCCCAACCTGTTGCAGAAATTCCTACATTTTCATCTGCGTAAGTTCCCGCACCAATAATCGGTGCATCGCCAATTCTTCCATATTTTTTGTTGGTCATTCCGCCAGTAGAAGTTCCTGCTGCCAAATTCCCGAATTGGTCAAGAGCAACACAACCTACGGTTCCAAATTTCTGGTCAATGATGAAATAATTAGGTTTTGAATTTTCTGCTTTTGGATTTTTTAATTTTTCTAATTCTTTTGCTTTTTGAAGGGATTTCCAACGGTTTTCTGTCCAGAAATATTTAGGATTTACGATTTCTAAACCTTGTAATTTAGCAAATTGTTCCGCACCGTTACCAGAAAGCATCACGTGTTCTGATTTTTCCATTACTGCAATCGCTGCTTTTATAGGATTTTTGATGGTGTGAACTCCTGCGATGGAACCTGCTTTTTTATCTTTTCCATTCATAATGGCGGCATCGAGTTCATTCTTTCCATCATGCGTGAAAACGGCTCCTTTTCCAGCGTTAAACAATGGAGAATCTTCCATCACTACGATGGCTGCTTCTACCGCTTCCACAGAAGTTTTACCGTTTTTAATTTCTGCATATGCTTTTTGAAGCGCTTCGGTGAGTTTTTCTAAATATTCTTCTTCTAACTCGGGAGACATCTTTTCTCTGATGATGGTTCCTGCACCTCCGTGAATAACGACTACGTATTTTTTTTGAGCCATTAGAAATAAAGAAAAGAACAATCCGAAAAGTAAAGCTAATTTTTTCATGTTGAGATATAATTTCGTGTGGCTCAAATTTAGAAAAAATTAAGCACTATTTTTGATTAATCAGCATTTTTAAATAGACTGTATTGAAATAATTCTCGGTCTACTTTTTTCTTCCAAGCTTCTTGTTTTGGATTTTTTTGGAAGAGAATTTTTTGCCCAATTTTAATGTAATAATCCTGATTATCTGCGTCAAATTGGTTGGATGCTTTTTCTTTCATTACATTCCAATGCTGAATTTTCTTTCGGTAAATAGAAATATTAGTTACGTTTTTTTGTCTGAGACTTTCTACGGATTTTCTCATTTTTCGAGCATATAATTCGGTGAGGTCAAAATGAATCTGCTCGTGTTGTAAAACATAATCGTTTTTGAGAAGCATCCAAGATTCATTAGGGTCAAAATACGTTTTAATAGAAAA
Organism: Cloacibacterium normanense; assembly: GCF_003860565.1. Lineage (NCBI taxonomy): Bacteria > Pseudomonadati > Bacteroidota > Flavobacteriia > Flavobacteriales > Weeksellaceae > Cloacibacterium > Cloacibacterium normanense. Next base: position 1,508,699 of record NZ_CP034157.1, on the reverse strand, counting down.
GTCAGGTACCGAATTTTTATTTCTTTGAAATGATGAATATTCTATTCTAATGGCACTTATTGCGCCTAAAAATTGCTGTCGATTTACTTTTATCGTGTCTTTATTTTCCGCTTTAAAATCTTGAATTTTCAATTTTTTATTTTCTTGCCAAAGAATAAAATTATCTTTCACAAAAGAAAAACTCAAGAGCGAAATAAAGCCAATGAAAAAGATTATATTTTTGAGGATTTGGTTTTTCATACTATTTATTAAACAATTTTTTTGCCAAAATAGTATGAAAAAAATCCAACTGAATTATCAGTTGGATTTCTATATTTATCCCTAATTTTTTAAGAGAACATGTCTCTTACCTTGTCAAAAAATGATTTTTCTTTTCCAGAAGGTTCTGCTTGCATTTGACCGGTTCTCATTTGTGTTTCGAAGAACTCTTTTTGTTCTGGAGTGAGTTTTTGAGGAGTCCAAACGTTTACATGTACAAACATGTCACCTTTTCCGTAAGAATCTATGCTTGGTAATCCTTTTCCTGCTAATCTTAGAATTTTACCAGATTGCGTTCCTGCATCAATTTTAATTTTAACTTTTCCACCAACGGTATTAATTTCTTTAGTAGTTCCCAAAGCAGCTTCTGCAAAAGAAATATAAAGTTCTTGGTGTAAATTATCGCCTTCACGTTTTATAGTAGCATCTTGTTCTTCTTCGATGACCACTAATAAATCTCCAGGAATTCCACCAAAAGGAGCGTCATTACCTTTTCCGCGAACGTTTAATTGAATTCCGTCTCTAGCTCCCGCAGGAATTTTGATAGAAACTTCTTCTTCTGACTTGATGAGTCCTTCAGAATTAGCTCCTGCAGGAATTTTATCTGCAATTTTACCTAAACCGTTACATGTTCCACAAGTGGTTTGCGTTTGCATTTGACCGAACATGGTGTTCATCACTTTAATCTGAACTCCGCTTCCGTTACAAGTGGTACACGTTTTAGAAGTAGCGCCTTCCGCTACTTTCATTCTTTTTACTTTTATGGTTTTAGTGGTGCCATTCACCATTTCGTCGAGATTTAATCTAATTCTAACTCTTAAATTAGAACCTTTGATTTGATGGCTTCTTCCGCCACCACCAAAACCGCCGCCACCGAAATGTCCGCCGAAAATATCTCCAAATTGTGAGAAAATATCTTCCATGTTCATTCCGCCACCGCCGAAACCGCCGCCGTAACCACCACCTGCAGCTCCGCCAACTCCAGCATGACCGAATTGGTCATAACGAGCTTTTTTATCGGCATCGCTTAATACTTCGTAAGCTTCTGCAGCTTCTTTAAATTTTTCTTCTGCAGATTTATCTCCCGGATTTTTATCTGGGTGATATTTGATGGCCAATTTACGGTAAGCCTTTTTGATTTCGTCTGCGCTGGCTGATTTTGATACGCCTAATATTTCGTAATAATCTCTTTTTGACATTTTTTATGTTGTTAGATAATGGATGATGGGTGTTTGAAGTTATTTTTGAGTGGAATTAATTCATCCAACTTCTGACTTCCAGCATCCAGACTAAAAATTAAATTCCTGTAACTACTTTTGCAAATCTAATTACTCTATCGTGTAACTGATAACCCGTTTCTACTACATCTACAATTTTTCCTTTTAGTTCCTCAGATGGAGCAGGAATAGAAGTAATTGCTTCATGGAAATCTACGTTAAACTCATCACCAACATTTACTTCTACCGTTTTTAGACCTTTGTCTGATAATGTGTTTTTGAATTTTTGATAAATCAATTCTACGCCTTTCAAGTCTGATTCATTGCCACTTTTTGCAATTTCTTTGATGGCTCTTTCGAAATCATCTAATACAGAAAGCATAGCAATCATCATTTCGGTATTTGCATATTGTGCAAACTCCATTTTTTCTTTCAAGGTTCTCTTTTTATAATTTTCAAACTCTGCATACAAACGAACGTAACGGTCTTTTTCTTCTGCCAAAAGTTCTTCTGCAGTAGGTTGTTCTGTCACACTTTCTGTAGTGTTTTGTTCGTTTTGTAGATTTTCTTGACCTTCTTTGTTTAAATTTTCTTCGTGTAGTTCTTTGTTTTCGCTCATTTCATTAGAATTTTCTACTGCAATATTTCAAAGATTTTGCCAAAGAGCAGTTTAGGAAAAATTGGCAGAATTTTGTAAAAGCAGAAATCTTTACTGCTGTAACTTCAATCGATAAGAAAGTCCAAAAGAAAAGAAATATTTAGCGGAAATTTCGGAAAGTCCCATTCCCGAAGAAGTGTCGAGCATAAAATTGTCATTGATTAAATAAGTGAAGCCACCATTTAATCTTGTATCTGCGGTTTGATTTGGAGAAACAAAACCATAAATTTCTACGAAATAATTCAGTTTAGGCGAAATGCTTTTCCCAAGAGCTAAAGTATAGAGATAGGTTTCGTGTAAATCTTCGTTCCAAAACATTCCAAGATTGTAACCCAAAGAAGTTTTTGGATTGAGATTATTTTGAAAAGTAAAACGAAATGATGGAGTTACTGTTTTTCTTTGAAGAGCTTCACTTTTTCTCACTTCTGCTTTGCCAATAAAAGAAACTTTTGGAAAGATTCCCTTTTCTTCTAAAAGACTTGTTTTGAAACCTAAACTTACGGGTTGTAGCTCATAAACACTAGATGATGGAGTAGTAGAAAGCGAGAATTCTGTAATCACTCTTAGTTCAACTTTGTCATTGAATCCATATTTCCAAAGAATAGTGGGGAGGTGAAAATGATTGTTTTCTTTATCTGTTTTTTCAAACATAAATCCCATTTCTGTTTGTAGATAATTTTTGGGAACTACATACACAGATTCTGTTTGGTCCGGACGATCCAATTGTATGGTTTCTTGAGCGTTCAAAAAATTGGCGAAAAGTACTGTTGTTATTGCTTTTTTCATCATTACGAAGTAAAAGTTTGATACAGTAAGTAAAGATTTAGAACAACGATGATGATGGAAATAATCCAAGCAAGAATTTTCAAAGCGGGTTTATTCACAAATTCCCCCATTTTTAGTTTGTCACTCGTAAACATGACTAAAGGAATTACCGCAAAACTGAGTTGCATTGAAAGAACAACTTGACTTAAAACCAATAAATCAGTGGTTCCTTTTTCGCCATAAATAATAGCAATAATAAACGCTGGAACGATTGCTAAAAGTCTGGTAATTAATCTTCTGAGCCAAGGTTTTAATTTAAGATTTAGGAAACCTTCCATCACGATTTGTCCCGCTAAAGTTCCTGTAAGTGTAGAGTTTTGTCCGGAAGCTAATAAGGCTACGGCAAATAAAATACTGGCTAAACTGGTGCCTAAAATAGGCGAAAGTAATTTGTATGCATCATGAATATCTGCTACATCTTTGTAACCAGAATAATGGAAAGTTGCCGCCGAAACAATTAAAATGGCTGCATTGATAAAAAAGGCGAAAAGCAACGAAACAGTACTGTCAATGGTTGCGAATTTTATCGCCATTTTTTTTCCTTCAGAAGTTCTAGGATAAGCTCTGGTTTGTACTAAACTGCTGTGCAAATATAAATTATGAGGCATTACTGTCGCGCCTAAAATTCCGATTGCGATGTAAAGCATTGATGGATTAAAAATAATTTCTTTCTTCGGAAGTAGGTTGCTTAAAATAGGCATTATTTCTGGTTGACTTACCAAGATTTCGTATAAAAAGCAAGCAAAAATGACGAAAATAAGTCCTGCTACAAAACTTTCGAGCCACCTAAAACCTTTGGATTGAAGCATCAGAATAAGCAAAACATCAATTCCTGTAATTAAAATCCCAACAGGAAGCGGAATTCCGAAAAGTAGATTTAAAGCAATTGCTGAACCGATAACTTCTGCTAAATCACAAGCAATAATGGCAATTTCGCATAAAACCCATAAAATAAAATTTACCGTTGGCGAAAAATGGTCTCTGCAAGCTTGTGCCAAGTCTCTTTCGGCTGCAATTCCTAGTTTTAAAGATAAATGTTGAAGGATAATTGCAAAAATATTGGATAAAAGAATGACGGATAATAAAGTATAACCAAATTGTGAACCTCCTGCAATATCAGTTGCCCAATTTCCTGGGTCCATATAACCTACAGCTACCATCAAACCAGGACCTGCAAATGCAAAAAGTTTCTTCCAGAAACTGCCATCAGTAGGAATGTGAATAGAAGCAAAAGATTCTGATAAGGAGTTTTGGTCATTATTTCTTCTCCAAGGTTTTTTCATAAATGTTAGATTGGTCTAACAAAATTAGTTAAATATTTCTTATTCTGAAAATAAATATAAAAAAAACGCTAAGAAAATTTTCTAAGCGTCTATTATTGAAGGAATTATTTTAATAATTATTTGGCAAATCTTAATGCTATTTTTCTGTCGATGGCTCTTTCTTCATCGGTTGCAGTAGCAGGTAAAGTAGCAAATTTACTTCCGTAACCTTCTGCATTTACAATTTGTTTTTCCAAGCCAGCTTTAGTCAATTCATTTTTTATAAAGTCTGCTCTTGCTTGAGAAAGTGCTAAATTTTCAGTTTCTGTTCCAGATTTATCAGTGTAAGCACCGATTTTAATTTTGACATCGGGATACGCTTTTAAAATTTTAATAAGATTTGCAATTTGTTCTGTTCCAGATGTTAATTGGTCTGATTTCCCAGAAGCAAAAGTTACTTGGTCAAATTCATACCAAGTAGATTTTAGGGCATCGTCATCTTTAGCATTTTTATAGTTGTCCGCTTTTAAAAATGTAATCATTCTATCTTCTAAACCATCAGAAACCACTTGCAGAGAATTTCCCTTGAACTCAATTTTTTTCTGAGCATCAGATAAAGAATCAGCTGGAATAGGTTCTGGAATTAAAGTAACGTTTTCTGTTGCGGTTTTGGTTTTAAGAACTTCTTTTTGAGCTAATTGATTCCATAAAAACCAAGCAACGATGCCAAGAATAAGTAAGGGAAGAAGCCATTTCCAGAAAGAACTTTTTTCTGAGTTTTCTTGATTTAAGATTTTAACTTCTTCTTTGGTTTTATGAGTAATTGGAGCAGAAGTTTCAACCGGAGTTTCTGTATTTTTTTCTAGTAAATTTTCTAAACCTAAATGCTCTAAAGACATTCCTGCTGGTAATAAAGCGGGAATTAAGCATCTGTTTTCGGCTAATTTTGAAAGAATTCCTTGGTCATCTAATCCGTTTTCATGCGCGCATTTCTTTATGCCTTCGAGTGTGGCAGCAGTTGCAACTTTTAAAAGGTTTTCAGCCGAAGATTTATTGATATTAGCATACTCAGAGACATGAGAAAGGATGTGTTCACTTTTTTCTCCTAAAATTTTAGAAATAATATTCTGAATTTCTGTGCTATTGTTGGCTTTTTCTAGTAGATTTTCAGAGAAATCGAGAGATGAAGTTTTAAGAAGTGCGTTGATGACATCATCTTGTTTAGAATTTTGGGCAAAAACTCCTAAAACCGCTGGAAAAAGACTTCCTAAAGCTTTTGAAACATTTGATTCGCTTTCTCCTAACTGAATAGCGGCTTCGGAAATTAATTCGGGGTTTAATGGGTGTTTTATAAGGTCAATGAGTGACATGGTGTTGGTATAAAAAATTAACGAAGTTAAAGTTAAAAATTTTTTCCTTTACTTCGTTAATTCTTAAAAAATATGATGAGAAATTAATCTTCTCCTTGAAATCTTAATAGGCCTTAGCAAAAAGAACTCTTTTGTTAGAAGGTTTTCCTGTAATTAAAGAAACTCCTTGCTCTTCTTCTGCATCTAGAGGAATGCATCTAATGGTAGCTTTGGTTTCTTCTTTGATTTGCTCTTCTTCTTCAGCAGTTCCGTCCCAATGTGCAGCAATAAAACCTCCTTTTTCTTCTAACACTTTTTTGAATTCTTCGTAAGAATCTACTTTGGTAATGTGTTCGTTTCTATATGTTTCTGCTTTTTTGTAAATATCATTTTGAACGGTAACCAATAGTTCTTCGATGTAATCTTCGATGTTTTCTAGTGAACGAACTTCTTTGGTTAAATTATCTCTTCTTGCAATTTCTACGGTGTTGTTTTCTAAATCTCTGGCACCCATTGCAATTCTTAATGGAACTCCTTTTAATTCGTATTCTGCAAATTTCCAACCTGGTTTGTACTCCGTTCTGTCGTCATATTTTACAGAAATTCCTTTTGCTTTTAATTTGTCAAAAATGTCATTAGCTACCACAGAAATTTCAGCCAATTGCTCTTCTCCTTTGAAAATAGGAACAATTACTACCTGAATTGGAGCCAATTTTGGAGGAAGTACCAAACCAAAATCATCTGAATGTGTCATAATTAATGCACCCATTAATCTGGTAGAAACTCCCCAAGAAGTAGCCCAAGCAAATTCTTGTTTTCCTTCTCTATTGGTGAATTTTACATCAAAAGCTTTAGCGAAATTTTGTCCTAAAAAGTGAGAAGTTCCTGCTTGTAGTGCTTTTCCGTCTTGCATCATCGCTTCAATACAATACGTTTCATCTGCACCTGCAAATCTTTCAGTAGGTGTTTTAAAACCTTTGATTACTGGAATCGCCATGAAGTTTTCTACGACATCAGCATACACTTCAAGCATTTTTTCAGTCTCTTCGATGGCTTCATCTTTAGTGGCATGAGCAGTGTGACCTTCTTGCCAAAGGAATTCAGAAGTTCTAAGGAAAAGTCTGGTTCTCATTTCCCAACGAACAACATTTGCCCATTGATTAATAAGAATTGGTAAATCTCTATACGATTGAATCCAAGATTTATAGGTGTTCCAAATAATCGCTTCAGAAGTAGGACGAACAATCAGTTCTTCTTCTAATTTTGCTTCTGGGTCTACAATTAGTTTATGTGGATTATTAGGGTCTGTTTTTAGTCTGTAATGCGTTACAACAGCACATTCTTTGGCAAATCCTTCTGCATTTTTTTCTTCAGCTTCGAATAAGCTTTTCGGGACAAAGAGTGGGAAGTAAGCGTTTTGGTGACCAGTTTCTTTGAATTTTTTGTCTAATTCTGCTTGAATTTTTTCCCAAATTGCATAACCGTAGGGTTTAATCACCATGCTTCCTCTTACACCTGAGTTTTCAGCAAGGTCTGCTTTCACTACAAGTTCGTTATACCATTTGCTATAATCTTCACTCCTTGTTGTTAATTTTGCCATTTTTTATTAAAATTTAACTTTTTAATTTTGAGAATATCTAATGTTATATTGTATTTTTGATGAAAAATATAAATACCGAGTATATTGGTATAATTTTGGTATTAATATTTTGCAAAGATAAATAAACTTAATTACATCTATCATGAAAAATTCTACTTATAAAAACTTATCAGAAATTCTTAGAACAAAAGGTGTTCTAGGGGTTGCAGCTGGTTTGCTTTTGGTTTCATGTGGCTCTCAAATGGGAGGTTATACAGAAACTGATGGGGTGTATTATGACCCTAATAAAGATGTGATACCAGAAGGTATTGTAATGCCAGAACCTAATCAAGTGGATGAAGTATATGCTTATGAGTCTGATTCTGCTAGTATTATAGAGCAAAATCAACAAAACCAAGCGGCTCAAAAAAACAAATATCAAACTTGGAACGGAACAGAATCTGACTGGGGAACTTACGCAGGAACTGAACAAAACATCTATTATAACAATTATAATACTTGGGGTTGGAATCCTTACGGATATTATTCTCCTTATTACGGTTGGGGAAATGGCTGGAATATAGGAATTGGTTTCGGTTGGAATAACTGGGGTTGGAACAATTGGGGCTGGAATCCTTATTGGGATCCTTACTTTGGTTATGGTGGTTACGGTTATTATAATCCTTGGTATGGATATTATTCTCCTTATTATGGAGGTTACTACGGATATAATCCTTACTATTATGGAGGTTATTATTATCCAAGAAATAATTATAAGAGAAGTGGAGCTGATGCTATTACCAGAGGAAATGGTTTCCAAAATTCTAATAACAGAAGTTTTAATAATAGAATGAATACCAATAATTCTAATAATTCTGGATTTAGAACTACACCACCTAGAAATACTAATCCAAATATGACTCAGCCACCACAAAATTCTAATCCTTCAAGATTTAGAAGTGCTCCAAGACAAGAACCAAGACAATACGAAGCTCCAAGACAAGAGCCTAGAAGAAATGATTGGGGAGGAAGTTCTAATTCTGGCGGCGGTTTCAGATCAGGTGGTAGCTCTAGCGGAAGCTCAAGTTCTGGCGGCGGTTTCAGATCAGGAGGTTTTAGATAAGAAATAATAAACTATAATTTTTTGAAAAAATGTTTAAAAAATCTTTAACAATATTAAGTATTGCATCTGCATTTTATCTTCAAGCGCAAGATGTTTCGATTATCAGAAATTCTGTAGATGTTTATTCAGCCAATCCATTAACAGGCTCTGCTAAATTTAATGCAATGGCAGGTTCTATGGGAGCTTTAGGAGGAGATCTTTCTGCAATTAACACCAATCCTGCAAGTGTGGGAGTTTTCATCACTGGAAATATCAGTGGAACTTTAGCGATTAATAATTCTAAAACCACATCTTCTTTTTCTAATGTTGCAAACACCTATAAATTAAACAATGCAGATATAGGTCAATTAGGTGGAGTAGCCGTTTTTGAAACCAGTGGAAATACACCATGGAAATTTGTAAATTTTGGAGTGAATTACACCAATCAAAATTTAGAAGAATACATAGAAACACCAGCGAATTCTAGCTATAAATTTCAAGATAGCAATTTGGTTGATACCAATGGAAATCCTGTTACAGGAACTTTTACTTCTCTAGGTCATGCTTATGACAGAACCGGAAATCTTACCAATATGAACATCGCTTTTGGTGGAAATTATGATAATAAATTCTATGTGGGAGGTTCCCTTAATTTCAAAGGAGCTACGATTGAGCAATATGATTCTTCTAGACTCTCACTAGATGTAGACAATAATAACAGCTACGTTTTAAATAAACAAGGAACGCCTTATACTGAAGATGCTAATGGATTCTCGGTTTCTGCCGGTATTATTGGAAAAATTAATAATAATATACGATTAGGAGCGTCTATTGAATCGCCAACTTGGTGGACTCAATACAGAACTTACAGCGAAGTAAACGAAGATAATTTAGGGTATTACTTCGATTATTATGATGAAGACAGAAAATTCACTTCACCTATGAAAGCAACTTTGAGTGGAGCTTTCGTAATGAATAAGAATTTCGCTTTCAACGTTGACTATTCGTTAGGTTTAACCAAGCCAAAATATAAAGTTCAAGGTCCTGCAGAAACTCAACTGAATGATTTCTTCCAATCTGAATACAAAAACTTATCAGAACTTAGAGTAGGAGGTGAATACCGTTATAACAACTTCAGATTAAGAGGTGGTTACGGAATTTCTAATTCACCATTCGAGAATATATATGGTAAAAATAATTTTATTGGTAAAAGAGAAACTTTAGGTGTAGGATTCGGATTTGATTTTAAATCATTCTATATTGATGCAGCTTACAATAAAATTACCACCAATTCTACCAATGTTTACGGAGATGGTAATTATTACAGTTTAGCAAATAACGGAGATGTAGAATTCTTTACGAATAATCCTAATACTTTTACTTCTAAATTAGAAGATGTTAAGAACAATGTAACGCTTACATTGGGTTGGAAATTCTAAAATATTTCCTCTTAAAACATATAAAAAACTCCCGAAATTCGGGAGTTTTTGTTTTATTTGAAATCAAATTTTTTAATGATGAGCGTGAAACAAATGATTTACTAAAGCTAGTCCAACTCCAGCAATCACTAAAAAAAGTTTTTGCCAATCCATTTTGTGATTTTTATTGCTTTCGAAAATAATTACTGATGAGATATGTAAGAAAATTCCGCCAACTAATGCCAAGAAATAAGGTTGCCATTCTGGATTAAAATAATCGCCAAAAACCATTCCTAATGGTGATGCTAATGCAAATAATGTGATAATAAACCAAGAAAAAATATTATTTTTTTCTCTCAGTAAAAATGTTCCGAGAATAAATGAAATTGGTAAATTATGGAACACAATTCCCAATAAATAAGGAGAAGTTACATCTGTAATATTGGCTAAAGGAATTCCTTCTAAAAACGCATGAACAAACATTCCTGCCATCAAAGCAATAGGCAAAATATTTTTTTCTTCGTGGTGATGATGAAAATGCCCATGTTCGAAACCTTTGGTAAGACTTTCTAAAATCATTTGCAGCAAAACGCCACCAATAATCCAAATTCCAATATTATGGTCTTCGGCTTCATAGACTTCTGGAAAAACTTCGCTTACGCAAACCGTAATCAAAAAACCAGCACTTAGAATCAATAAATTTTTAGCAAATGATTGGCTCTTTCCGAAATATTTTCCCAGAAAAACACCAATGATAACGCTTAAGATCAATAGAATAATAATCATGTTCTTTGCTTTTTGGCTTTCAGCAGAACGCTTTCAGCTTTTATAAATTTTAATTTTTAACTCTGAATTGGAAAATACATCTCGGGGAAGTTTCTCTTTCAAAATCTTCTAACTGATAATTTCCCCAGATTTTTACTGCTTCAAAACCGAAACCTTCGGCGATGTTTTTTATTTCTTCTAAAGTATGAAGTTTTACTTTTTCGAAATAATGAAATGGCTCTCCTTTATCTTCAAAGAAAATATCTTTGATGACATGGTTTTCTTCTATTCTTTTTTTGATAAGAAAATCTATTCCGTCTTTGGTAACAGTAGTTTCATCAACCAAAGTATTTTTTACAAATTTTTCATTGAGAAAATCCAAAACGAAAATTCCATCGTTCTGTAAAACATTTTTCACTGAAGAAAACACTTTTCTGTCATCTTCATCATCATCAAAATATCCAAAACTGGTGAATAAATTGAAAACTGCATTTACTTTTTCAGAAGAAACATTGGGATAAAGTTCATTTCTCATGTCGTGAACTTTAAACGTCAATTTTGGAGTTTCATTAGCCGAGGTTTCAAACTGTTTATTGTGTTCTATGCTTTCTTCGGACAAATCTACTCCTAAAACTTCATAGCCTAATTGTTGCAAAAAAACAGAATGTCTGCCTTTGCCACAAGCTAAATCAATGATTTTAGAATCTTTAGAAAGTTGTAAATCTTGGGTAAGATTTCTAATGAAATTTTCTGCTTCTACAAAATCTCTGTCTTTGTAGAGAATATGATAATAAGGTGTGTTAAACCATTCTTTGAACCAACTCATATTGCAAATTTATCAAAAACTTTATCATTTACTAGAAAAAAAATCCAACGAAAGGCTTCGCTGGAATTTTTATATCAGATTTTATTTAATATTTTTCTTAATTCTCATGAACCATTTGTAAGTATTTCTTTTTCGTTTCTTCGTCTAAAAATGAATACTCAAATGAATTGCTAACCAATGTTTTTACCTCTTCTAAAGATAGGTTTAGCGCTTCAATAATTTCGGTGTAATTTTGAGTAATGTAACCTCCAAAATAAGCCGGATCATCAGAATTTACGGTTGCTTTTATTCCTAAATCAAGCATTTTTTTAATCGGATGCTGTTTCAAATCATCTACCACCCGAAGAGCAGTGTTAGAAAGCGGACAAACCGTTAAAGCCATTTTGTTTTCCACTAAATAATTAACCAATTTTTCATCCGTTAAACTATTATTTCCGTGGTCTATTCTGTCAATTTTTAATAAATCTAGCGCTTCCCAAACATATTCTGCAGGTCCTTCTTCACCAGCATGAGCTACAATTTTGTAACCTTCTTTCACTGAAGCAGCAAAAACTTTCTGAAATTTAGAAGGTGGATTTCCTTTCTCCGAAGAATCTAATCCTACCGCTTTAATCAAATGTTTATAAGACAATGATTGCTCTAAAGTTTCGAAAGCGTCTTCTTCTGATAAATGTCTTAAGTAACTCATAATCAAATAAGAAGTAATCCCGAAATTTTTCTCTGCATCATCTTGAGCTCTCTTAATTCCAGAAATTACCGTTTCAAAAGAAACCCCTCTTTTGGTATGGGTTTGAGGATCAAACATAATTTCGGTGTGTACTACGTTTTCTTCTGCACAATGCTTGAAATAAGCCATGGTCAAATCATAGAAATCTTGTTCGTAGAGCAAAACGCTTGCTCCTGCGTAATAAATATCCAGAAAATCTTGAAGACAGTTAAATTGATATGCTTTTTTTACTTCTTCTACACTATTGTAGGGAATTTTAACCTCATTTCTTTGAGCGATTTCAAACATCAATTCAGGTTCGAAAGTTCCTTCGATGTGCAAGTGCAATTCTGCTTTTGGAACTTTTTTGATATAAGAGATAATATCCATACTTTAATTTTTTTAAAAAGGGAATCAAAGGTAGGGATAAAAATTTTAGAATCCGAAGAAGTGTTAAAAATCATTTTTGATGAAAATGTTTCGGGAAAGCATCTTCTGGTTTCATTTTCAATACATTCAGCTTAACCCAAGATTCTAAAAATCCGTAACCGTAAGAAAACATCTGAATGTAAGTGGTAATAATCGCTTGTGCAGCAATAGCAATGTTTTTAGTCAAATACAAAGCATGAACAAAAATGACCAAAGTATAAAAACCGTAACATGCCAAAACAAAACCTTTTTGTAAAAGGAAATATTCTAAAATTCCTGCGACATAACCCAATAAAAATAATGTAGGGAACCAAAAAGTTGGTTTTACATAATTGGGATGTCTCTGGTTTAGAATAGGTCTTGCACAACCAAATTGATACACTTGTTTTGAGAATTTTCCTAAATCTGTTCTGCGTTTGTGATAAACGCCAATATCGTCAAAAAAAGCAGTTTGGTAACCGTTTTCCCAAATCGTCATCGATAAATCTGGATCTTCGCCAATTCTCATTTCAGAGAAACCTCCAATTTTTAGGAAAATTTCTTTATTTACGCCCATATTAAAACTTCTTGGTTGAAATCTGGTCACTGCTTTTTTGCTTCCTCTAATTCCACCAGTTGTAAAAACCGAAGTCATAGAGTAGGAGATGGCTTTTTGTAAAAGATTGAAACCTTTGTGAGCTTTGTCTGCGCCACCAAAAGCTGCACAATCTGTTTTTTCTAGATTTTTTTTGATATTTTCTATGTAATCTTTTTCTACAATGACGTCAGAATCTACGAAAACCAACCAATCATTTTTGGCACGATTTGCTCCGTAATTTCTAGATAAACCAGGTCCAGAATTCGCTTTTTTGAAATATTGAATATTCAACATTTCCTTAAAAGTTTCCACAGTAGGCACTAAATCTACGAACGAACCATCATCTACGATGATGACTTCAAAATCTTTATCGGTTTGAGCAATAAGAGAGTTCAAAAGCTCGAATAATTCGTCTTTTCTGTTGAAAATTGCGACTACAATGGAAATGGTTTTTTGCATTCAACAAAAATAGTGGTTTCAAACGTATTTGAATAAATTTAGACCAAGAAATTCTATAAATTTGCAAAATGATCATTCCTGCATCAAGCATTCAACATACTAACTTTTCTATCAATTGCAATGGTAGATTAGTAGATTTAAACACTCCCAAAATTATGGGAATTCTTAATCTTACTCCAGATTCTTTTTCGGATGGTGGAAAGTTTAACAACGAAAAATCAGCACTTCTTCATGCCGAAAAATTGCTTAAAGATGGAGCAGATTTCATAGATATTGGAGCGCAATCTACTCGTCCGAATGCTGAATATCTCTCTGCAGAAGAAGAAATCAGAAGAATTGGTAATGTTATTTCTTTAATTAAAAAAGAATTTCCAGAAGCTTTAATTTCTATTGATACTTTTTATGCAGACGTAGTGAAATTCGGATATAATGAAGGAATGGATGTGGTGAATGATATTTCTGGCGGTGATTTTGATGATAATTTGTTGAAAACGGTAGCAGAAACAAAATTGCCTTATATTTTGATGCATAGCAATTCTACTTACCAAAATATGCACGAAAAAATTCATTACGAAGATATAATTGTAAGTTTGAATTATTCTTTTTCAAAGAAAATTAATGAATTACAAAAATTAGGGATTTATGATGTGATTCTAGATCCAGGTTTTGGTTTTGGAAAAACCATTGAAGATCAATACAAAATGATTGATGAAGTTCAACATATTGGTTTCGAGAAATTTCCTTTGTTAATCGGAATTTCTCGAAAATCTTTTATCTACAAACCTCTAGGGAAACACCCAACAGAAATTAACGAAGAAACCCAAAATCTGCACCGAAAAGTTTTAGAAAAAGGTGCGAAAATTTTAAGAGTTCACGATGTTGCTGAAACGAGAAATTTAGTGCGAGAATTGTAGAGTTGTAGAATGGGAGAATTGTAGAGTGGGAGAGTTGGAAAGTTGTAGAATCGGAGAGTTGTAGAGTTGTAGAGTGGGAGAGTTGGAAAGTTGTAGAATCGGAGAGTTTTTATTATTTAGAGGTGAAGTTTGTCCATTTTTCTACATTGTTAATCATATAAATTATCATTGCAATGATTTCGTTGTATTTTTCATTAAATATTCTGAATTGTTCTTCTGTAATATAGTTACAATGAAATGAATACTCCAGCCAAGTTTGTGTTTCTCTTGCTTCTCCTTCTGCATCTGTTAATTTTGAAACAAATGATTTAGGGTATCTCCTTTTTCCCCAAGATTCTGATATATTTGCAGAAACAGAACGAGAAGAGCGTCTAATTTGATCAGTTAGTGAATATTTTTCTTCAATTGGAAATTTAAAGGAAATCTTAAAAATTTCCATTGCAACATCAAAAGATTTTTGATAAACTTTTAATTCAGTATGATATTTTATAATAGCCATATTCTCATATAATTAAAACTTTCTACAATAATTCTCCCACTCTACAATTCTACAACTCTCCAATTCTCCCATTTAGGAATTATCTTTCTAGTTTAAAATCTTTAATCAACTTCGGTTTTTCTGGTTCGTTGGCAACTTTCCAAGAAGTTCTGTACATCCATTCCGTCATTTTATATAATTTTTTGAAATTAATATTTTCGGATTCATCTTGTGGAGTGTGGTATTGATAGTGCAGAACACTGGTGAAAAATAACGCAGGAATTCCTGCTTTTGCATACGGAAGATGATCACTTCTAAAATAGAAATATTCTGGATGTTCTGGCAAATCCCAAGCTTTCAAAAATTTGAATTTCGTGCTTTCATTGTTAGCGTCAAGAGCCATTTTTACCAATTCTTCAGAGTTTTTGTGAGGAACTTCGCTACCCAAAAGTGCTGCTTCGTTGTTGTCATTTCTTCCAATCATATCTCCGTTTAGCACAGCAACAATGCTTTCTTTCGGAACTACAGGATGTGCAGCATGCCAACGAGAACCCAATAAACCTCTTTCTTCAGCGCCGTGAATTACGAATAAAATACTGCGTTTAGAAGGTTGTTTGTTATAAGCTCTTGCCATTGCCAACATTGCTACGCAAGTACTTGCATTATCATCTGCACCATTGTAAATCGTGTCATTTTTTACAGGATGACGAATGCCATCATGATCTTGATGGCCGCTCAAAAGAACATATTCTTTTTTCAATTGAGGATCTGTTCCTTCAATTTTTCCGATGATATTTACGGAAGGATATTTATAGGTTTCGGTTTGGATGTTTAATGTAATTTCAGGATTGTTTTTTACCCAATTTTCGTTTTCTTGTTTAATCCAAAAAACGGGAATTCCTACATCTACTTTTTCTCTCAGTCCTTCTACACCGTAAGTTCCTCTGGTCATTTGTGGCAGAACTTCTATCCAACTTTTGTCTGAAATATCATCTGTGATGAAGATAATTCCTTTTGCGCCAAGTTGAGAAATGGTTTTGTAATATTTTGTTCTGATAAATCCAGGATATCTTCTTTCAAAAAGAGTCATTTCTTTAGATACGTTGAGGTCTGAAGCTTTCAGAGCTACTACCTTACCTGCAATATTTTTAGAGGCCAAATCTTGAGGTTCTATTTTTCCTAAATACAAAACTGGAGCGGTAAAATTATTATCGGTAACATCTTGCACCAATATGTCTTTCCAAATTTTGAGGTTTTTATCTCCAATTTTTACAGAACTCTGCGGTGAAACTTGATGACGATACATGTCAAAAAACTGAAAAAATGTTCCGTTATCACCTGCTGGTTTCATGCCTGCTTCTTTCATTTTATCAGCAAACCACATCGAAACTTTCAGTTCGTCTAAAGTTCCTGCTTCTCTTCCCCAAAATTGGTCTGCCGCCATTTGGTACATATCAGTTTTTAAATCTTTTTCTGTAATAGCAGAAACCAAAGGTTTTTTGTAAGATTGAGCGTTGAAAAGATTAAGCGATAGAATACTTAATATTAGAAAGGATTTTTTTAAATTCATAACCGAAAGTTTTCACGAATTTAGAGAATTAATTTTGAATTTACATTCCGTAGGAATGATATATGTGTAGAAAATAAATGGTGAAAAAAAAGGGCGCTCCGTAGGAGCGCTATCTTTTTAATTCAAATTAGAGATTTTATCTGTGTATTCTTTGGCAAAGGTTTTTCGGTCTTCTTCTAATTTTTCTAAATTTTGGGGAAGAATGTAATTGAAAAGTATTTTTTCGTTTTCGTCTAGGAAGATGATTTCTTTTTCTTCTCCGTCTATCATTTGTGAGAAAATTTCCCACATAGAAGTGTCTTTCAGTTTTATAAATTCAAAAAAATCTTTGGCTTTTATTTGGATAACTTTCATTTTGGGTAAAATCTTAAATTTTTGGTAAAAATAGTGAATTTGTAACGAAGTCTTGCAATAAGGATGGAAGTGTAAATCCCGCAGTCTCGTCTGAAAGACGAGACGAGGAATTGCAACGGACAGCCTGGTTTTGCAAATTTTTTGAAATGGATTTTGCAAAGGAAAATTTGCGAAAATTGCCATAAAAAAATAAAAAGAACGCACTAAAAGCACGTTCTCTATATTTTAAAAAATTTCGGAAAATTTTATTTTTTCTCTAAAACTTCGTCTACCATTCCGTATTCTTTGGCTTCGTAAGAAGTCATCCAATAATCACGGTCTGATGCTTTTTCTACCCATTCGTAAGACTGACCAGAATGTGCAGAAATAATGTCATACAACTCTTTTTTAAGCTTTAGCATCTCTCTTAGGTTGATTTCCATATCACTTGCCACACCTTGAGCGCCACCACTTGGCTGGTGAATCATCACTCTAGAATGTTTAAGCGCAGAACGTTTTCCTTTTTCACCAGCAACTAATAAAACAGCGCCCATACTAGCAGCCATACCTGTACAAATAGTAGCTACATCTGGTTTGATGATTTGCATGGTGTCATAAATTCCTAATCCCGCGTAAACGCTTCCACCAGGAGAATTGATGTAAATCTGAATGTCTTTAGAAGGGTCTGAACTTTCTAAAAATAATAACTGAGCGGTTACAATATTGGCAACTTGGTCATCAATCCCTGTTCCTAAGAAGATGATTCTATCCATCATGAGACGAGAGAAAACGTCCATTTGAGCTACGTTCATTCTACGTTCTTCCATGATGTAAGGCGTAAGATTGGTTGGGTTAAAAATTCCCATGTATTGGTCAGTTGCTAATCCGCTATTTCCTAAATGTTTTACAGAGAAATCTCTGAATTCTTTTTTTATGTCCATAAATTTGTTATTCGTTTAAATATTGTCTAACTTCTTTTTCTAAAACAGGTAAATACTGTGTAATAATAGACCAAATTAATTCATCTGAAACTTGATCATATCCATGAATAATTTTATTTCTTACACTTATGATTTTTCTTTTATCAGTAATTTCTAAATTTTCATCTTTTTTAGAAATTCTATTTACTGCTTCTCCTATTATTTCTAAATTTCTTTCTACTGCACGTTTGGTTTTAACGTCTGAAGAATAATCTTGAAAATTGGTTTCTTCAAAATCTACAAAACTCTCAATTTCTAAAATTGAATTTAGAATATCAAAGAGCCAAACTTGTATTTCCTTATCCATATATTAGCTGCTTTTGATGATTAACTACTTCAAGAAAATATGGGTTTTTAATGGATTTTTCTTCCAATAGATCTATTTCTCTTTTCAATATTTCTTCTAATGAAAATTTTAAATCAAAATAATTGTCTGCATATTTTGATAAATCTAATTGATGGAATTTTACAATAAAATCTATATCACTATTGTCATTAAATTTTTCTGTAAGAATAGAACCAAATACATATAATTTTTCAACATTGTATTTTTTACAAAGTTGAGCGATTGCATTTTGATGTATTTGTATTTTCTTCATACTTCTTTTTATTCAAAGTCTGTTCCTTTTTACAAATTTAGCCAAAGTGTCACAAAATTCTAAATAAATTTTCGTCTATTTTGTTTTTAAGTTTTGTGAGGTTGATGATTTTTAGATAAGTTTCTGCTGAATTTTCCTCTGAAATTTGGTGTTTTAAATCGTTTATGATTTTTACTACAAATTCTCTTTTGTGTCTTATGATGACATCTTTTACAATTTTGTCTACCAATTCTTCTTCTTTGCTGAAGTAGATATTATGTTTTTCCCAATTGCTGGTTTCATGAGCGTTAATTAATGCATCTGCAGTTTTTGTCACCACTTCTTCATCCATGAAAGTTTTGAAAAAATCACTAGAACGAAGTTCATTTTGCTGGATTCCTGCTTTTATTTCTTCAATAATTCTTTTATTCAAAGGAGAAATAGGTTGATATTGGTCTTCTTCTAAATGATTAATGATTTCTTCAATGACTGTGGTTTCGTAATTTTCGTTGTCTGGTGTTTTTCTGAACAGTTTAAATTGACCAAATTTCAACATGAGTTCTACCAATTTTTCTTCTAAAACCAAAAGAGGATTGATGGTTTCTGTAAATTCTTGAACTTTTTCAAGTTTTACAACATTTGCTTCTCTTTTCTCAGCAGGTTTTTGCTGTTGAACCACTTGTTTCTGAACGCCTAATTCATTAAAAAGCGACTGTTCCGAAAGTCCAAAATGAGTAGAAACTTGTTTTAGGTAAACCTCTTGTTTTAACGCATTAGAAACGAAACCAATAGATTTTACAATATCTCTAATCGCTTCCGCTTTTTTGATAGGGTCGTTATTGGCTTCTTTTAAAAGAATTTCAGCTTTGAAATCAATGAAATCTTTCGCTTGATTTTTAATGAAATCTTCTACAAAATCTCTAGGATTTTTTCTAGCAAAACTATCAGGGTCATCGCCATCAGGAAATAATACCACACGAATATTCATTCCTTCAGAAAGCAACATGTCTATACTTCTGAAACTGGCTTTAATTCCTGCAGCATCGCCGTCAAAAAGTATGGTTACGTTTTCGGTGAGACGTTTGATGAGTTTAATTTGTTCCGTTGTAAGCGCAGTTCCAGAACTTGCTACCACGTTTTCAATTCCGCTTTGGTGAAGCGAAATCACATCCATATAACCTTCTACCAATAAACATAAATTTTCTCTGGAAATGGCTTGTTTGCTTTGGTTTAAACCATAGAGAACGTTAGATTTATGGTAAATTTCGGTTTCTGGTGAATTGAGATATTTGGCAGTTTTTACATTGGATTTCAGAATTCTGGCTCCGAAACCTAAAACTCTTCCCGAAAAACTATGTATTGGAAAAATTACACGTTCACGAAATCGGTCAATTCCTGATGGTGAATTTTCTGGGAAAATTGAAATTCCAGATTTTTCTAAAATTTCTTTTTCATAACCTTTTGCTAAAGCATATTCTGTAAAAGCATTTTTCTTTTCTGGAGAATAGCCTAATTGAAATTTTTTGATGATGTCATCATGCAGTTCACGTTCCTTGAAATAGGAGAGTGCAATGGTTTTTCCTTCTTCGGTTTCCCAAAGGTTTTCTTGGAAAAAAGTGTTGGCTACTTCATGTATTTTGTAAAGAATTTCTCTTTCGGATTGAGCTTTTTTTTGCTCTTCAGAATATTCTACTTGGTCTTCTTCTATTTCTATGCCGTACTTTTTGGCAGCATGTCTTAGCGCTTCAGGATAGGTAAATCCTTCTATTTCCATGAGGAAAGTGATGGCAGTTCCACCTTTTCCAGAGGAGAAGTCCTTCCAAATTTGTTTGCTGGGAGAAACCACAAAACTCGGCGTTTTTTCTTCATGAAACGGACTCAAGCCCTTAAAATTAGAGCCTGCACGTTTTAACTGAACATATTCACCGATAATTTCTTCTACTCGAATCGTAGAGAAAATTTTATCTATGGTCTTCTGAGAAATCATTTTGTAAAATTACAAAAATAAGTTAAGCTTTTTTAATGGCTTTTTGTTGATTTTTTTAGAATTCTTTAACAGATGTTTTTGTTTTTAAATATTATCTTTGTCGTCATATAAATTAACTGAATGGAATTATTACAATTTATCCTAGATTTTTTAGGAAATCCCTTATTAGTGCTTACCGAAATTATTAGAGACTATGGTATTTATATTTACTTATTTTTATTTTTAGTGATTTTCGTAGAAACAGGTGTGGTAGTAATGCCATTTTTGCCTGGCGATTCTCTACTTTTTGCAGTGGGTTTAATTGCTTCTACAACAGGTCAAATAGATATTTATACCATTATACCGTTATTGGTTTTAGCTGCGCTTTTAGGAGATAATTTGAATTACTTTATCGGGAAAAAATTCGGGGATTTTATTCAATCTAAAGAAAGAATACTCTTTTTAAAGAAATCTCATATTGAAGACACCGAGAAATATTTTGCGGAAAATGGGGGAAAAACAGTAATTCTAGCAAGATTTATCCCAATTGTGAGAACCATCGCTCCTTTCGTAGCAGGAGCGGGAGAAATGAAGTACAGAACTTATTTATTGTACTGTATTACTGGTGCTTTTATTTGGGTGACTTCTATTACTTTGCTTGGATATTTTCTAGGAAATATTGAGTGGGTGAAATTAAATTTTGAAAAATTTGTTTTAGGAATTGTGTTTATTTCAGTTTTACCTATTATCTTTAAAGCAATTAAAAGAAAATAGCATAGATGTTAGAAAGCATTTGGAGTTTCCTCTTAGATTTTGTTTCCAAGCCTGATCAGGTACTTTTAGCGATTATCGAAAAGTATCATAATTGGGTGTATGTTTTCTTGTTTTTAATCATTTTTGCAGAAACAGGTCTTATCATTGCTTCTTTTCTCATGCCATTTTTACCTGGTGATGCATTGATATTTACCATTGGTTTATTGGCTCAAGAAGGTTCTCTTAATATATATTTGGTGATTCCTTTGCTTATTTTCGCGGCGATTTTAGGAGATAATCTAAACTATTACGTGGGAAAACGCTTTGGTGATTATATCATGAACAGCGAAAAAGATTTTTTCATTAAGAAAAAACATCTAGAAAAAGCCAAAGATTTTTTTGATAAAAACGGAAAAAACTCTATCATCATTGCCCGATTTGTTCCCGTAATTAGAACAATCGTTCCATTTTTATGTGGTTCTACCAAAGTGAAATATTCTACTTTTCTAAGTTTTAGTATGATTGGAGCATTTCTTTGGGTAGGTGTAATAGGATTGTTAGGCTACAACTTAGGGAAAATAGAATGGGTAAAAGAAAATTTAGATTTAATGATTTGGGGAATCATCATTTTGGCGAATATTCCGCTTATCAAACAAATATTTTTTTCAAAGAAAAAGGAAGTTTAAATTTTTAAACTTCCTTTTTTTTATCTTGTTATTCCTTTTAATAATCCCGAAATAATAGCTTGTTTGGGCGTTGCAACACCATTAGGATTGGTAATGGTTTTTGGAATTTGATAAGGATTAACGGTAAATCTTGAATTAAGTTGATTCAAATTTCTTTGGATGTCATTCCCTTCATTTTGAGTTTCTTTAAAAAACAAAGATTTGTTTACAATAGGATTTGCTATTTTTAAAGAATAAACTGCTGCTTTTTCAACTTTTGTAGAATCTAAAATTTGAGCTTTAGAAACAAATGAAATTGCCAACAATAATGGTAAATACAATTTTTTCATCTTTCTTTAATTTGCTACTAAATTAGAAAATAATTTTTATAAATCATTGTTTTTCAGAAGAAATGTTACAAGTCAAAATCATCATCAGAAACCGCAGTTCCTTCGTTCATTAAGTAAGCTTTCAAAAATGGAGTGAGATTTCCGTTCATTACGCCATCAACATCCGAAGTTTCATAGCCAGAACGCACGTCTTTTACCAATTTATAAGGATGCATTACGTAGTTTCTGATTTGGCTTCCCCATTCAATTTTCATTTTTCCTGCTTCTATTTCGTTTCTGGCTTTCATTCTTTCTTCCAATTCCATTTCATAGAGACGAGATTTTAAGAGTTGCATCGCTTTTTCTTTGTTTTGAAGCTGAGAACGAGATTCTGAATTTTCAATAATAATTCCAGTAGGAGCGTGACGAAGACGTACTGCAGTTTCTACCTTGTTTACGTTTTGTCCACCCGCTCCAGAAGCTCTCATGGTTTCAAAGCTAATATCTGCTGGATTAATATTAATTTCTATAGAATCATCTACCAAAGGATAAACATACACCGAAACAAAGCTGGTATGACGTTTTGCATTGCTGTCAAATGGTGAAATTCTCACCAATCTGTGAACTCCATTTTCGCCTTTCAAATATCCGAAAGCATACTCTCCGTCAATTTCTAAAGTCACGGTTTTTACACCAGCTACATCGCCTTCCTGGTAATTCAGTTCACGGATTTTATAGCCTTGTTTTTCGCTCCACATTTGATACATTCTCATGAGCATAGAAGCCCAATCACACGATTCTGTACCACCAGCTCCTGCAGTAATTTGTAGCACGGCAGAAAGTTCATCGCCTTCATTAGACAGCATGTTTTTGAACTCTAGATTTTCAATTTTTTCAACTAATTGAGGGAATTGCTCATCTAATTCTTGTTCAGAATCCGCATCTTCTTTGGCAAATTCTACCAAAACTTGTAAATCTTCAAACTGAGTATGAATTTCTTCATATTCTTCCACCCATTTTTTCTTAGAACGCAGTTGTTTTAGGAAGCCTTCCGCTTCTTTTGGGTTGTCCCAAAATTCTGGAGCAGCCGTTTTTTCGTCATCGTTGATGATTTCTAGTTTCTTCTTTTCAATTTGAAGAAATTTATGCAAATCTTCGATGCGTTTTTGTGTATCTTTAAGTTGGTCTGTTGTAATCAAAACTAAAATCTTTAGATGTGCAAAAATAAGGTTTTATTTAGATTGTAGGCCACTGTTTTTATTTTTAAAATTTCTAGTTTTGTGGAATGAAAACCCAACTCATTTTCCTTTTTACTTTTCTGTTTTTCTTTGCTCAAGCTCAATTACAAGAAAACACTTGGTACAAAGTTTCTAAAATTACAGATGGTGATACTTTTTAAGTCACTACTTCATCATCAGAAAAATATAAAATCAGATTAATTGGCATTGATGCGCCAGAAACTAGAAACCTAGGCGTGAAAGTTCGTAAAGAATATTTCGGAACCGAAGCTAAAATTTTCGTTACACAACTTTTAAAAAACAAAAAGGTGAAACTGACTTTTGATGTTCAAAAAACAGACAGATACGGAAGAGTTTTAGCTTATGTTTATTTAGAAAATGGAGTTTTTCTCAATCAATATTTAGTAGAAAATGGTTTTGCTGTGGTTTCTACATTTCCACCAAATGTAAAATTTGTAGAAGTTTTTACCAAAGCTGAAAAATCTGCCAGAAATAAAAAATTGGGATTGTGGAAAATGAATTAACCACAAAAGGAACAAAAGTTTTTAACCAATTTTAAAGAAGTAAAATTCCAAACAAATAAAGAACAAATAAGTCTTTTTGTTCTTTTGAAATACTAAAATTTAAAATAATTTCTTTTGTGTCTTTTGTGGTTTAAAAATTTTGCTAAACTAAAAACTTACAAATCTCAACTGTAATCCAAAATTATCTTTAAACTCCGAAGTTTGATAATAGCCTAATCTATAGGAAAATCCTAAACCTAAACCTGTTCCCAAAAATCTATTCCAAACCAATCCAACTTCTTGATAATTATGATTTAAAACTTGGAAATTAAACTGATGATTTTCAGGATTTTTGAAATTTCCAACCGCAGATTGATACTCTATTTGCAAAGAAGATAGATTTTTCCCCAAAGTTCTAAATTTGAAAGGAAGCAATTGAGAAACCTGAAAAGCCACAAATTTATCGGCGTAAAAAGTTCCAGAAGGCATCGTTACGAAACCTAAATTAGAAGGCGTATTAATTCTACCTCGCAATTTTTCTGTTGAAATGTCTGTTTGTCCTGCCAATTCAAAATTTTTCCAAATAGGAGCTGTTCCTGAAGAAATTCCACCAAAAAATTTAAGATTGGTAACGCCTATTTTGCTTCTGAATTGATGAATAGCAAGAGCATCAAGTCTTTGGTAATCTAATTTTCCACCGAAAGATTCTAGTCCTTTTTCAAAATTCACAAAAAATTGTGGGAATTTTTTTTCATAAGTATATTTTCCACCAGGTGTCATTATATTTTTGTCATTTGGCGAATATTTCAGAGATAGAGTAGTGCTGAAATTCTCGAAATTATTTGCAAAATTTTTGTATTGATAATCGAAAAGTGCTTTTTGTTTTTCTTTATTTAAAGCTAATTTAAAAGTTAATGAATTGGTGACATCATATAAAAATGAAGTGCTGATTTGTTGATTTTTATAAAAATTAGCGTTATGTAAATCTAAATCCAAATCTTGCATTTTTGTGAAATTATCCCACAAATTATTGCTAAATCTTCCTGCCGCAAAAACATCATCAAAATATTGAATTCTGAAAATAGAAGTTCTTTTTTGTGAAATTTTGAAATCTAAACCTGCTCCATATTTCCAAGTGTGATCTCGGAAACCGTAACCAAAATAAGCATCGGGAGAAAAAGTTTTAGAAAATTTTTCGTTGAGTTTTACACCAGTTCCTAATCGTAAACCTTCGTATTGATCAAATTTTATGAGTTTTGTTAAATCAAAATCCAGCATTTTATAACGGAAATTTCCTTTCATTAAATTGGTGAAAAGGCTCACTTTCTTTTCAATATTTGCTTTTTTTACGAGGGTGTCTATTTTGTTGTAAGTTGCACTTTCTCTTGTAGTTAGAGAATCGGTTCTGTATTGAGAAAGCAAGCTTCCGTCAGCATTTTTCACTTCTAAAGAATAGCCAGAAAAATCACTTTTTTGTTGAGTAATATTGGTTTCAAAATCAAAATATTGGTTTTTTACATACAGAAAATTACCAAATTTTTTGGTTTTGAACTTTTGCTTTTCGTCTTTTTTCACACTGTCTTTTTTGGCTGTTTCAAAACGAGAGTCGCCCATTTTTACTTTCAGGTTTTCAGAAACCAAAAACCATTTATTGTTAATAGGTTTCCAAATGATGGTTCCGCTTCCTTCGTTTCGTTTTTTACTGCTGGTTTCCAGTTTTTTTAAAGCATAATTTTCTGCATCAATGTGAATTTTACCATTGTATTTTCTCGGATTTTGCTTCAATTTATTGGTGATTTCTTTGAATTTAATCACATAAGTTTTTCTATTGTCAATTTCAATAGTGTCTGAAAGATAATAACGATAAATGTTGCGATTTTCTGGACTTAACTGTCTTGGAATACGATTGAGATAAGAAATGTTCAATGCCAAAGCTTCATAAATTGGGTTCGGAAAACCAGACATTCTGTTGTCTAAAATATTGGTTTTTTCGCCATATTTTTTAGAAAATTTATGTTCAGAAGCTTTTTCCCAAAGGAAAAACTGACTTTCTTTGGTTGCATTCACAAAATCTTCTCCTAGAAGAGAATCTTTCTTTTCTTTGTCTTTTTGTTTGAATGTTCTTTTCTCAATTCTAGCCAGAGAATCTTCTCTTTTTGCTAAAAATTCTTTGTAAGTAGAAAGTGAATCTTTATCTACATCAATCGAAATTTTACTGTATGATTTGAATTGATAAGAATCTAATGCTTGTGGACTGTTTTTTTTGTAATTTTTATTGAATTCGTCTAGGATTTTTAGTGCTTTTGCGTCGCTTTTATCGGTGAGAATAACTTTGTCTATGTTTCCCGTTTTTTCTTTACTTGGCGCCAAAGAAACTTTCATTTCTTTTTGTACGCTCACTTCTTTATCTTCAAAATTATTGGCAAAAATTTCTACTTTTTTACATTTGGTTTTGAAAGTTAATTTCCCATTTGCATCAGTTTTTCCAAGCAAATCATCATCACAATATACAGCAGCATTGTACACCGCTTTTTGATTTTTAGCATTGATAACTTGAAGTTGATTTTGAGAAAAATATAAAGTAAAAATAAGGAGAAATAGCGCCGATAAAGTTTTTTTCATTTGGTTTTTTCTAATAAGACAAAACTATGGATTAAAATGTTACACAAAGGCTCATAAAATCACAAATTTTTATTAAAAAACCCTCTCAATTTTCTTGAAAGGGTTAAAATATTTTAAATTTTCGTAAAATTAAATTTCCATTGCTTTATTCAAAGCATTTTCAATTCCTGCAAGGTTTTTTCCACCGGCAGTTGCGAAACCTGGGTTTCCACCACCGCCACCTTGGATTTCTTTTGCGAGTTCTTTTACGATATTTCCTGCATGATAATTTGCTTCTAAATCTGCAGAAACACCAACGGTAATCATTGGTTTTTCGCCTGCGTCAGAAACCACAATCGTTACAGAATTTGGAATTTCTTTTTTCAATTGGAATACAATATCTTTTACAGAACCAGCGTCAAGAGAAGTTCGTTTTACCAATAATTGTTTGTCGCCTTTTTGTACGAAAGCGTTTTTCCAATCATTAATTTCGCCTTTTGCTTTTTCTTTTTTCAAAGCTTCAACTTCAGATTTTAGAGCTGCGTTTTCTTCCAGCAATTTTTCGATAGATTTTACTAAATCTTTAGATTTTAACAATACAGAAATTTCTTTCAGTTGGTTTTCTAAATTTTTGAAATATTCCGATGCTTTATCACCAGAAATTGCTTCTATTCTTCTAATTCCAGCAGCAGTAGAACTTTCTGCAACCAATTTAAAATGCCCAATTTCGCCAGTAGATTTTACGTGAGTTCCACCACATAATTCTCTTGAACTTCCGAATTGAATCATTCTTACATTGTCACCATATTTTTCCCCGAAAAGTGCCATCGCTCCTTTGTCTAGCGCTTCCTGAATCGGGATATTTCTGAATTCCTGTAATGGAATGTTTTCCTTGATTTTAGCATTTACTTTTTCCTCAACCAAAGCTAATTCTTCTTCGTTCATTTTAGAAAAATGCGAGAAGTCAAAACGCAAATATTCTGGACCTACATAAGAACCTTTTTGTTCTACGTGAGTTCCTAAAACGTCTCTCAAAGCTTCGTGCAACAAGTGTGTTACTGAGTGATTCGCTTGAGTGTTTTTTCTGTCTGCGGTGTTTACTTCTGCGTAGAAAAGCGCTCCAGCATCTTTTGGCAATTCTTTCACCAAAGAAATAATCAGATTATTTTCTTTTTTAGTTTCTAAAACTTCTAAAATTTCAGTTGAATTTTCTCTGTCAAAAGCAGCAGGATTAGTAAGGTCAAAACCTTCTGCATAACTTGGGATAAGAATTCCTTTGTCACCAACCTGACCACCACCTTCAGGATAGAAAGGCGTTTTATTCAGTACAATTTGGAAGAATTCTCCGTCTTTATTTTCTACTTTTCTATATCTTGTAATATAAGTTTCAGAAGAAGTTTGGTCATATCCTACGAACGTTTCTGGTTTTTCTTCTAAAATTACCCAGTCATACACTTTTTGCGCAGATGATTTTTTAGAACGTTGTTTTTGTTTCTCCATTTCTTCATCAAAGCCTTTTTCATCAACTGTTAATTGCTTTTCTTCTGCAATAATTCTAGATAAATCGGCAGGGAAACCATAAGTATCATACAATTCAAAAACTTCGGCTCCAGGTAATACTTTTTCGTTTTTAGCAATGGTATCTTTGATAATGTGATCTAGACGAACCAAACCGTGTTCGATGGTTTTTAAGAAAGAATTTTCTTCTTCTTTAATCACTTCGGTCACCAATTTTTCTTGCTTCACAATTTCTGGGAAGAAAGCGCCCATTTGATTTTTAAGAACAGCCACCAATTCATATAAGAAAGGCTCTTTCATATCTAAAAATCTGTAAGAATACGAAATCGCTCTTCTCAAAATTCTACGAATTACGTAACCAGCACCACCATTAGAAGGCAACTGACCATCTGCAATGGCAAAAGCAACCGCACGAATATGGTCTACCACAACTCTAATCGCAATATCTTTTTCGTTTTCTAAAATTCCTTCATATTTTTTGCCAGAAAGTTCTTCTACTTTTGCAATCAGCGGAGTGAAAACATCGGTGTCATAATTAGATTTTTTACCTTGCAACGCCATACAAAGTCTCTCAAATCCCATTCCTGTATCTACATGTTGCGCAGGAAGTTTTTCTAGAGTTCCATCAGCTTTTCTGTTGAACTCCATGAATACGTTATTCCAAATTTCTACAACTTGAGGATGATCTTGGTTAATCAACTGAACTCCTGGAGTTTTTGCTTTTTCTTCTTCAGAACGTAGGTCTATGTGAATTTCTGAACAAGGTCCACAAGGTCCAGATTCGCCCATTTCCCAGAAATTATCTTTCTTGTTTCCATTGATAATTCTGTCATCTGAAATGTGTGCTTTCCAGAAATCATAAGCAGCTTGGTCGCGCTCTAAATTTTCTGAAGCGTCTCCTTCAAAAATGGTTACATATAGGTTTTCTTTTGGAATTTTATAAACTTCTGTCAGTAATTCCCAAGCAAAATCGATGGCTTCTTTTTTGAAATAATCTCCAAAACTCCAGTTTCCCAACATTTCGAACATGGTGTGGTGATACGTATCACGACCTACATCATCTAAATCATTGTGTTTACCGGAAACTCTCAAACATTTTTGAGTATCGGCAATTCTAGGTGCTTTTGGTTCTTTGTAACCAAGGAAATACTCCTTAAACTGCGTCATTCCAGAGTTGGAAAACATCAGAGTAGGGTCATCTTTCAGCACAATTGGAGCAGAAGGAACAATTAAGTGTCCTTTGCTTTTGAAAAAATCTAAAAACTGTTGGCGTATTTCTTGTGAAGTCATATTGATAATGCTTTCTATATATGTTTTGTAAAAACGCAAATTTAATGATTTTGAACATGATGTGGAAATAAAAAAACGCTCAAATTCATTTGAGCGTTTTTCTAAAAATTTATTTTTCCAAAAGCAAGCTGCACCATTCTTCGCGCTGTTGTTTGTTTTTGAGTTTAAGACCTTGTTCTGTGCAAACTTCCAAAATATCTGCTACATCAAAGAAACATAAGCCAGAAAGCAATAATTCGCTGCCTTGGTTCATATCTTTTACGTAAGTTGGGATGTCTGAAATCAAGATATTTCTATTGATATTCGCTAAAATAATATCAAATTTTTCTTTGCCTAAATTTTCAACCGTTCCCAATTCTATTCTGAGTTCTACGTTGTTTCTTTCAGCATTTTCTTTAGAATTTTCAACTGACCATTCGTCAATATCAATTGCGAGAACATCTTTTGCGCCTTTCATTTTGGCATAAATCGCTAAAACGGATGTTCCGCAACCCATATCCAAAACTTTTTTGTCTTTGAAATCCATTTCCAGCATTTGCTGAATCATGAGATGCGTAGTTGGGTGATGTCCCGTTCCGAAAGACATTTTCGGCTGAATAATGATTTCTTCCATCGCAGGATTTGGTTCGTGGAATTCTGCTCTGATTAAAACTTTGTCTTCTACATTAATTGGAGAGAAGTTTTTTTCCCATTCTTCGTTCCAGTTGATGTTCGGCATTTCTTGGAAAGTGTAAGAAATCTTCACATTTTCGTTATTGAAAATTTCTAGAGTTTTGAAATTCTCTTCGTTGACCAAATCCGTTGGAATATAAGCCAAAATGCCTTCTAATTCTTCGGTGAAACTGTCAAAACCTATTTCGATAAGTTCTGCCATTAAGATTTCATTCCAAGGTTCTAGCGGTTGTATTTTGAAGTTGAATTCTGTATAGTTTTGCATTTGTTTATTGTTTCGAGTTACGAGATTCGGGTTACGAGATTTGCAAATCTACGGAATTTGTTTTACGTAATAGGGTAAAGTTTTTTCGTAAATTTTTTGTAACACCAAGTTTTCCAAGTTTGTCACAACGTGGATAAGGTTTGTTTAAATTTTTGAGACGCTTTGCTTTTGGAAGTCTTATGTTTTTAAAGTAAATGATTTTTTTGTAACACAAAGTTCACGAAGATTTTTACAAAGTTCACAAAAAAGTTTTGAGATTTTTGAGACGCTTCGCTTTTGGAAGTTTTTTTTCGGCGCGAGCGAAGCGAGCGTCGATTGTTTTCAAAGTTTTGAACGTTCACAAAATTCCCCTTCTTTGAAGGGGTGGATTCAAAAATTTATAATTTTTGAAGACGGGGTAGTTTAGAAAAGTGAAAAGATAAACTGCCCGTGAATTTTAGCCACGATGGTAGTGGAAATCCTTTTTTAAAATTTTTGTAAGGTTACCCTTTTTGCGTTTGAACGCAGAAAGGGTTGTGTGCTGGCAAAATTTTTAAAAAGATTGCAACGGACAGCGTGTAGAAAAGTGGAAAAATCCCAAAACGTGTGCTACAAAAAAAGCCGAGAATAATTCCCGACTTCTACTTTTTACTTGGCTATTTTTACTTGGCTCTTATTGATTAAAACCTTCAATAATTTTAGAAAAATCTTCTAATTTCAAAGCCGCTCCACCAATTAGACCACCGTCAATGTCTGGCTGAGAGAAAATTTCCTTCGCATTGTCTGGTTTTACAGAACCTCCGTAAAGAATAGAGATTTCATCAGCTACTTCTTGTCCGTATTTCGCAGCGATTAAACTTCTGATGTGTGCGTGAATTTCTTGCGCTTGTTCTGGAGAAGCTGTTTCGCCAGTTCCGATTGCCCAAACTGGTTCGTAAGCGATTACCACTTTTTTAATTTCTTCAGCAGTAAGCGTGAAAAGAGCAGTTTCAGTTTGGTTTTTCACCACTTCAAGATGTTGACCAGCTTTTCTTTGTTCTAGAGTTTCTCCGTTGCAATAAATAGGAGTTAAACCTTTATCTAAAGCCAATTTTACTTTTCTATTGCAGTGAGAATCGGTTTCTCCATGATATTGTCTTCTTTCGCTGTGTCCGATGATAGAACCGTCCGCTTCGATAGATTGCAACATATCTGCAGAAATTTCACCGGTGTAAGCGCCACTTTCGTATTCGCTCATGTCTTGTGAAAAAACACCAACTTCGTTATTTTCGAAAATATCTCTTGCCATCATTAAGTACAATGAAGGCGGTGCAATCCAAACTTCGCAGTTGGTAGCGTTTGCTTTTTTATAATCTAATAATTGAGCCATTAATTGCTGAGCATCAATCACATTTTTGTTCATTTTCCAGTTTCCTGCTACGATGTTTTTTCTCATTTTTATAAAGTGTTGAGGTTAAATTTAAATTTTTACAAATTTCTGAATTTTTAAAGATTTACAGAAATTTGAGGGTATGAATTGAATCAGTTTTAATGAATTTCTTTCGTAGATTTTATTGATTTTCGGAGATTTACTTAAAATAAATCTAGAATCTAATTACCAACTACCAATTACTAATTACCAATTACATTTTCCAAATGGTTTTCATCAAAGAGTAGAAATCATGCTCTCTTTCTGAAACAGTTGAGTCTGCTTTGATGAGTTTTTTTGCAAATTGTTTAAATTCTTTACGTTCTTTTTCGGTAGAATCGTCTAGGAAACAATGTGCTTGAAACTCAAAATGGTCTTTCCAATCGCTAGGTTGAAGTGCAGAAATCACTTCTAACTCGTTATCCAAATTCACATGGAACGGAAATTCTTCTTCTAGATATTCTCTGATGACTTTTTCTTCGCCTGAATGAAATTTATAATCTACAGCCGAAAGAATCATCAATAAATGATATCCTGCGATGGATTTGTTGGTTTTTCTCATTTTATTTTATTTATTTTTTTTCACGCAAAGTCGCAAAGTTTTTCGCAGTGAGCGCAAAATTTTTTATTTATAATTTTAATGTTTTAAAAAATCTTCCAGACTTTTCTTTTCTACTATTTTACCATTTTCTAAAACCAAAACGAAAGGATTGCTCCTTGCAATGGTTTTGATGGCAGTTCCGTCCATTGTTAAATTAGGAATTGTTTTGAAAATACCTTTTTCGGTTGTTATTCCAAAAGCCTTTTCATTAGCTTTAATGTAGCTTTCATATTTTAGAAAATCTTCTTTTGAAATTTCCTTTGGTTTATAACTAAAAATCAAATACACTTTCGGTAAATGAAGAATTTGGTCAGAAACATCATTTCCGTTTTCGTCTTCTAATTTAAATTTATCAATAGAAGACTGATAACCTTGCTTTACCAAAACAGAAACTTCTTTCCCTTTTTGAATTTGCCAAGGCGTTCCTTCTTCCCAATATTCTTTTTGGTTCACGAAATCGTCTTGTCCTACCACTTTTTCTTCGCCAGTTTTTGAATTTTTTAAAGTATAAGAAGTTTTGTATTCCGAAGGATTAGCCGCGATTTTTTGTTTCTCAAGATTTAAATCAGTCCCAATTTTATAATCTCTGAAATCAATCAAAGGTTCGTGTGCAATTCCGTAGTAAATGATGAAAGCGGAAATTAAAATTCCAATCCCAAGGAATGGTATTTTTAGAAATCCTTTTTCATTATTTAATGTGTCTGATTTTTTATTTAAAAACCAAAGAATAATTAAACCGAAAAGTAACGTAATGTCTTTCCAGAAGCTTTGCCATGGTGTGAATTTGATGGCATCTCCGAAACAACCGCAATCTGTCACTTTGTTATAATAAGCCGAATAAAACGTGAGAAATGCAAAGAAAACGCACAATGCAATTAACGAAATAAGTGTGCATTTTAGCTTCATTTTCAACAAAAGCATTAATCCTAAAATCAATTCTAATGCGACTACTAAAATTGCAATTTCTAACGTGAAATTTTGTAAAAAAGTCAAATTAAAAACGTCTGGCGAAAAATATTCTTCGAGTTTAAAAGAAAAACCTTTCACATCTATCGCTTTCACAAAGCCAGATGCAATGAAAATAATGGCAATAATGTATCTTAAAATTCTTTTCATTTTTTTTAGTTTGGTTTTTTTGTCATTCTGAATGCAGTGTAACGAAATGAAGAATCTTTTTAAAATAGATTTTTCGCTTCACTTTGTTTCTCTCAAAATGACAAACGTTTTCAAATTTTCTCTTCCATCATTTTAATGAGACAGAAAACTGCATAATTCAGCATGTCATAATAATTAGCGTCTAAACCTTCAGAAACCAGAGTTTTTCCTTGATTGTCTTCAATTTGTTTCGTGCGAAGAACTTTTTGATAAATTAAATCGGTGATGGATGAAATTCTCATTTCGCGCCATGCTTCACCATAATCGTGGTTTTTGCGAAGCATTAAATCTTTTGCTTTTTGAGCGTAATCATCATATAATTTCAGAATTTCGGTTCTGTCTTCGTCTAAATTTTCAGAAAAACCTTTCTCTAATTGTATCAAACCAATAATAGAATAGTTCACAATCGCAATAAATTCATCTTCTTCGTGTTCATCTACCATTTTTACGTCTGTCATCTGTAAAGTACGGATTCTATTGACTTTAATGTAAATTTGGTCAGTAATAGAACTCGGTCTTAAAACACGCCAAGCTGCACCGTAATCTTGTAATTTTTTAGAAAATAAATCACGACATTGATGAATAACTTCGCTAAATTGTAAAGCTGTATTTTGCATGGAATTTTTTGAAAATTGTTGTGTAAAGATAAGGATTTACCTCAAAAAAAGAAATTTAATAATTTTGTTTCTCTCGCAAATTTTGCAGATTAAGCAGATTAAATCAGCCAAATTTGCTCAATCTGCGAGATGCTATTTTTCCAATTTATGAATTTTCTTCGTGCCTTCGTACATCTCGTATTGCAAGAAACGGCATTCTAATTTTCCGTTGAACAATTTTATTTTTCTGGAAGGTCTTAAACCTACATTTTTCACACCTTCTAAATCAGAAGAAATCATCCAAGCCAAAGTATTTGGATATTTTTGTTTAAAAGTATCACCAATTTTCTTGTAAAAATCGGGTTGGTTAATCGCAATTCTCTCATCATAAGGCGGATTGAAAACCATTAACAGCGGGAACATATCTTTTTCAGATTCAAAGAAATTCTGTTTTTTTACTTCAATTATATCTTCCATTTCTGCGGCTTCTATGTTGATTCTAGCAGCGTTGAGCATTCTTGCATCAATATCATAACCTACGATTTTTCCTGTAAATTCCTTAATTCTGTTGATTCTAAATTCTTTGATTTTTGCAAACAACTCAGCATCATAATTTTTCCAATTTTGGAATGCAAACTTCTTTCTGAAAATTTGCGCAGGTAAATCCATTGCGAGCATCGCTGCTTCTATCAAAAGTGTTCCACTTCCGCACATTGGATCAAGAAAATTTCCTTTTCCGTCCCAACCAGCCAATTGCAACATTCCCGAAGCCAAGACTTCGTTAATCGGAGCTTCACCTTGTTCTTTTCGGTAACCACGCTTAAATAAAGGGTCTCCAGAAGAATCCAAAGAAATCGTTACTAATTCTCTGTCAATATGAAGGTGAAATTTGATGTCAGGATTTTTAGGGTCTACATCTGGTCTGCGTCTTTCTTTCATCACGAAATAATCACAAATCGCATCTTTCATTTTCAAGGCTACAAATTGTGAATGTGTGAACGTTTCAGAATAGACCGTAGAATCTATAGCAAAACTTTGGTCTACACTCATCACGGTTTCCCAAGGAAAATCGAAAACTTTGTCATAAAATTTATTCTCATTCCATGCTTTAAAAGTTGCAATAGGAACCAAAATTTTAACAGCGGTTCTTGCTGAATAATTGATTTTGTATAGAAAACCAAGGTCGCCTTCACAGTTTACAGCGCGGTTTTTAACCTCTACTTTTCTTCCACCTAACTTTTTAATTTCTTCGGCAAGAACTTCTTCTAAACCAAAAAATGTTTTTATCTGAATTTTTAAATTTTCTGTATCCATTTTAATCTTCTTCTACGTTGAAACCTATTTTTCTGTGTGGTTTTTCTTTAATAATATAAGCTTGAAATTCTTTTTTCATGGCTTCAATTCTGGCTGCAAAGACATCATAATCATTGGCTGAAACTTCTCTGATGAACTGCTGAACTTCGTTTAAATATTCATCGGTCAATTTACTGGCGCATTCTATGAAACTGGCTTCTAGAATTGATTTTTCAATTTTGCAAGCATGAGTTTTCTTACGCAAATATACATTTCTGAGACGTTTTTTTACACTTTGGGTGAAATCAATCATCATGGTATTGCTAAAGAGTTTCATGCGTTTTGCATAGTCACTCCAATATGGTTTTTTGTCCGCACCATTGTGTTTTAAAATTTTCATCAGAATAGCGTCTTCAGATAAGTTGAGCGTCATGTATTGCATAATCATTTGTGCTCTTTCATCTTCATTAGGTGGGAAAACTGGAATTTTTATGTCAAATCTTCCTGGTGCAAAAACTTCATTGTCTATTCCAACTAAATTATTAGCGGCAACTACCATCAATAAATCTTCGTTTACAAATTTATGAATCGAATGAAGAATAATGTCTTTGGTAGATTTATTTTCAGAGAAAATGCTGTCGTCAATGGGTTTTTCTTGAGCAATTTCGTGGAAGTTTTCTAAAAATAGCAAGACTTTATCTTCCTTCATCATTGCCGTTAAGTAATCATTGAAATCACTTCTTTTTCCGTTGATAAAACTGGTTCTCAAATAAGAATTCATGACTTCTTTGAACTCATAATTGATGATTTCGGCGATTCTTCTTGCCCAGAAAATTTTTCCACTTCCTTGTGGACCGTATAAAATGATTCCGGCAGGTTTTTGGATGCCCCAATCTTTGGTCTGAGTCTCATCAATAAAAGGATTCAGCATTTCTGTGATGTAGAAATATAAATCTCTATAGCCAATGAAATCTCGCTGAGTTAATGAGGTAATATGCCCGAAATAATCATAAACGAAACTGTAATTTCCGCCTAATTTATTGTCTATACCAAAGCTAGAAACCGATGATTTATACAAGCCGTTTTCAAATAAATTGGGTTTATTTTTTTTGATAATGGCTTCTACTTTTTCTACGGGCTGTTGAATTTCTGAAGCAATTTGAGTAGAAGATTTTTCCTCAACTAAGTCTTTTTCGTATTTCTTCAAAAACTTAACGTTTTCTCTAGCGAATTTGGCAAAATCATCCTTTACTTCAAGGTTTGGAAAAAGACATTCTGAAAGGTCTAAATCAAAATCTTCGATGAAGTTTTTAAGAGATTCTGTGGCAACTCCCAATTCTTGAGCTAATTCTGTGATTTTTTGCGGCATATTTTCACTTTAATGCGTAAAAATACGGAAATTTTGTGGGATTATTTTTTGTTCTTTTCTTCAATCCACTTACTCAGGTACTTAGTGCTTTGTAAAGTGTGATGTTGAAGAATTTGACCTAAGAAATTTAGGTTTCTGTGTGATTCTAAATTTTCAGAAATTTCTTGGATTTTTTGAATGAAATGGGGCTCAAAAAATTCTTTTTTGAATCTGTTTTTTATAATCTTGAATCCGTTTTCTTGGGATATTTGCCAAAGATTTTCATCTTGATAGAGTAGAACTGCTTTTTCTATGAATTCTGTTTCGTTATTGGTAATAAAACCATTCCAGTCATGGTTTCCTTGCATTGCTTCTGCGCCAACTGTTGAAGTAACATTGGGTAATCCAAATTGCATGCTTTCGAACAATTTTCCTTTAATCCCAGCTCCAAAAGGAATGGGTGCAAGTAAAACTTTTGCTTGGTTAAAAACATATTCCACATTTTCGGCTCTTCCTTTGATGATGAAACCTTCTTTTTCGTTGTGCAACTGAAAGACTTTTTCACTTGCGTAAGCACCATAAATATGAATTTCGGCTTCTGGAAGTTGGTTTTTAATGTTTTTCCAAATTTTTTTCAATTGAAGAACTGTTTGCCAATTCGGTTCGTGCAAAAAATTACCGATGCTGATAAAATTTTTTCTTTCTGGAAAAGAAGTTTTAGGTTTTTTAACTTCTCCAAAAAGTGGAAGGTAAAAGAGAATATTTTCGTCAAATTTAAACTTTTCGATGAGTAAATTCATCTCGAATTCGGAAATGATGAGGGAAAGGTCGCATCTTAAAATGGAAGCCATTTCACGTTTGAAAACATCATTGATTAAATCTGAGTTTTCTAAAAATTTATTTTGTCTAAAAGCTTTTTCTCTGGCGTTTCTTAGGAAAT
This sequence comes from Cloacibacterium normanense, assembly GCF_003860565.1. Taxonomy (NCBI): domain Bacteria; kingdom Pseudomonadati; phylum Bacteroidota; class Flavobacteriia; order Flavobacteriales; family Weeksellaceae; genus Cloacibacterium; species Cloacibacterium normanense. The sequence goes on along the minus strand of NZ_CP034157.1, from coordinate 1,471,296 downwards.
GTAAATCCTCAGTGTCAAGAATTTTTACGGCATTCGGAACTTGCTCGGAAACTCTCCACCCGAATTGTTCTTCGGTAGTGAATCTGTCAAAAACAACTACATCTGGATTTTGATTTTTGATGAGTTCGTCAAAACTGTTCTCATTGAGTATAATGTTTTGAAACTGAATATTTTTTGAACTCAAATCAAAACTGTTTTCTGAAATAGAAGCCGTGGAAAGAAAGGTGATTTGATAATTTTGAGTTAAGAATGAATCCATCAATTGAATCATTCTAGAACCGGCAGCTGTAGAATTAGGCTCTGGAAAAACCTTGCCAATGATTATCAAATTTTTCATATTTCAAAAATATTGAAAACAAAACGAATATAAAACAAAAAAGAGAAACCATTTCTTATTTCTCTTTTGTGTGCGTAATTTTTATTTTGAATTGAGACCGTTCCGATTTAGAAAATCGGAATGCTCTATCAAGCTGAATTTTCGATTATTTTTTTGATTTAATAACAAAAAAAAGAGAAAGCATTTCTGATTTCTCTTTCGTGAGCGTAATTTTTATTTTGAATTGAGACCGTTCCGATTTAGAAAATCGGAATGCTCTATCCAGCTGAATTTTCGATTAATTTTTTGATTTTGGTTTTACTTTTCCAAGATTTTATTTCTAATTCTTTTTTGTAAGCGTCAGATTTATTTTCAAAAATTTCAGAGTAAATTATTTTCCAGTCTTTGACTTTAGAAGTATAGCCTTTATGATCAGACAAGTGTTTTCTTAATCTTTCATCAAGTCTTTCGCAAGTGTGACCGATGTAGAATTTGTCTAAAGATTCAGAATAAAGAATATAAGTAAAACACATGAAGTAAATATAAAGAAAAAAAGAGAAACTATTACTAATTTCTCTTTGATGAGTGTTTAATGGATTAATAATTTTTGACCGTCCCGATTTTCTAAATCGGGATTCTTTATCTAGCAGAGATTTTGGTTATTTTTTGATTTAAGAACAAAAAAAAGAGAAACCATTTCTGATTTCTCTTTCGTGAGCGCGTCAGGATTCGAACCTGAGACCGTTCCGATTTAGAAAAGCGGAATGCTCTATCCAGCTGAATTTTCGATTAATTTTTTGATTTTGGTTTTACTTTTCCAAGATTTTATTTCTAATTCTTTTTTGTAAGCGTCAGATTTATTTTCAAAAATTTCAGAGTAAATTATTTTCCAGTCTTTGACTTTAGAAGTATAGCCTTTATGATCAGACAAGTGTTTTCTTAATCTTTCATCAATACTTTCGCAAGTATGACCGATGTAGAATTTGTCTAAAGATTCAGAATAAAGAATATAAGTAAAACACATGAAGTAAATATAAAGAAAAAAAGAGAAACTATTACTAATTTCTCTTTGATGAGTGTTTAATGGATTAATAATTTTTGACCGTCCCGATTTTCTAAATCGGGATTCTTTATCTAGCAGAGATTTTGGTTATTTTTTTGATTTAAGAACAAAAAAAAGAGAAACCATTTCTGATTTCTCTTTCGTGAGCGTAATTTTTATTTTGAATTGAGACCGTTCCGATTTAGAAAATCGGAATGCTCTATCCAGCTGAATTTTCGATTAATTTTTTGATTTTGGTTTTACTTTTCCAAGATTTTATTTCTAATTCTTTTTTGTAAGCGTCAGATTTATTTTCAAAAATTTCAGAGTAAATTATTTTCCAGTCTTTGACTTTAGAAGTATAGCCTTTATGATCAGACAAGTGTTTTCTTAATCTTTCATCAATACTTTCGCAAGTATGACCGATGTAGAATTTGTCTAAAGATTCAGAATAAAGAATATAAGTAAAACACATGAAGTAAATATAAAGAAAAAAAGAGAAACTATTACTAATTTCTCTTTGATGAGTGTTTAATGGATTAATAATTTTTGACCGTCCCGATTTTCTAAATCGGGATTCTTTATCTAGCAGAGATTTTGGTTATTTTTTTGATTTAAGAACAAAAAAAAAGAGAAACCATTTCTGATTTCTCTTTCGTGAGCGCGTCAGGATTCGAACCTGAGACCGTCTGCTTAGAAGGCAGATGCTCTATCCAGCTGAGCTACGCACCCGAAGTTTTTAAAAAGGTTTCTCTCGAGACCGTTCCGATTAAAATCGGAATGCTCAATTTAACTGAGCTACGAACCTTAATTTTCTTAAAATTTTCGATTTTTTTTGTCGGGGTGGCAGGATTCGAACCTGCGACCTCCTGGTCCCAAACCAGGCGCGATGACCGGACTACGCTACACCCCGAATTTCTTGGTTGCGGAGGGTAAGGGATTCGAACCCTTGCGACCCTTGCGAGTCGACAGTTTAGCAAACTGCTCCGTTAACCACTCCGGCAACCCTCCTTGCAAATTCTTTTAAGAACTTCTCTTCCGTAATTGCGAGTGCAAATATAGGACAGTTTTCCTTAATAACCAAAAAAAAATGCTAAAAATTTTCGTATTTTTGAATAAATAATCTTTTAAAAAATCAATAAAATGCGTAATTCATTATATTTCATAGGTTTAGCATCTTTAATAATTTCTTGTGGTTCACAAAAAGAAATTGCAAAACCCAATAATTTACCTCAACCTGCGACATCTACGATACCAAATCCTCCCAAATCAGAGATAAAACATGATGTACATGGCGATTATTTTACAGTAAATATAGCAGACCCAACTAAAAATGATAACACCATCAGTTATGGTTCTTTGGTAGGAGCAAAACCAGAAGGTTATAAAGTAACCAGAAATCATTTTCCTGCCGTTGCACAAAATTTTAGACAGAAATATGTGATTTTACATTACACAGCTTTAGATCATGATAAATCTGTGAGGGTTTTAACCACTCAAGCCGTAAGTTCTCACTATTTGGTGAATGATTCTACCGATATAGAAATTTATCAGTTGGTAGACGAAAATAAAAGGTCTTATCACGCAGGAATCAGTTCATGGAGAAAAGATGCAACGCTTAATGATACTTCTATCGGGATAGAAATCGTGAATGAAGGTTTTAAAGTAGTTGACGGAAAAAGAGTTTTCGTTCCGTTTCCTGAGCATCAAGTGAAAAAAGTAGCGGCTTTGGTTCAAGATATTGTAATGCGTTATCAAATTCCGCCTACGAATGTTTTAGCGCATTCAGACATTGCGCCAACTCGTAAACAAGATCCAGGTCCATTATTTCCTTGGAAAAAATTATATGACGAATACGGAATAGGAATGTGGTATGATGATGCTACAGTGCAGAGTTTCCAATCTCAAATTATTCCAGAAGAATTTAATGCAAAAATCAATGAAATGGCTTTTGTGATGAAAGTGCAGATTGCCCTAAAACAATTTGGCTATGGAATTACAGAAACTGGAGTTTGGGATGATGCTACTAAGAAGACTATAGAGGCTTTCCAATATCATTTTAGACCACAAAATTACGATGGAAAAATAGATATAGAAACTTGGGCGATTTTACAGGCTCTCATTCAGAAATATCCGAATAAATAATTAAGAAATAAGAAATTAATGCAGACGAAATTAGTATTAAAAACTAAAAATTTTACAGATAAAAATGGGTACACTTACCAACAAGTAGAAGGAGACGAAACGGGTGTAAGAATCTACAAATTAAACAATGGATTAACGGTTTATTTGGCTCAAAATGACGATGCTCCTAGAATCCAAACCTATATTCCAGTAAGAACAGGAAGCAATAATGATCCATCAGACAATACAGGATTAGCGCATTATTTAGAACATATGATGTTCAAAGGAACGAGCAGATTAGGAACGCTGGATTGGGAAAAAGAAAAAGTTTTATTAGACCAAATTTCTGATTTGTACGAACAACACAAATCAGAACAAAACCCAGAAAAAAAGAAGGAAATTTATAGAAAAATCGACGAAATTTCTCAAGAAGCCAGTCAATATGCTATTGCGAATGAATATGATAAAGTCATTTCTTCTCTGGGTGCAACAGGAACCAATGCTCACACTTGGTTAGACGAAACCGTTTATAAAAATAACATTCCGAATAATGAATTGGAAAAATGGCTCAAAATAGAAAAAGAGCGTTTTTCTGGTCTTGTTTTAAGGCTTTTTCATACTGAGCTAGAATCGGTTTATGAAGAATTTAATCGTGCACAAGACAATGATGTGAGGTTGGTAAATTATGCACTCATGGAAGCCCTTTTTCCGAAGCATCCTAATGGTCAACAAACCACTTTGGGGAAATCTGAGCATTTGAAAAATCCTTCTATGAAGGCTATTCATCAATATTTCAATGATTTTTATGTGCCTAATAATATGGCGATGGTTTTGGTGGGAGATTTAGATTTCGAAGAAACCATTCTTTTGGTCGATGAATATTTTGGAAAATTTGAATACAAAGAACTTCCGAAGAAAGAAAAAATTATAGAAGAACCTCAAACTGAAATTGTAGAAAGAATTGTAAAAAGTCCTTCTGCGCCTAGATTAAACATTGCTTGGCGAACAGATTCTTATGGAACCAAAGAAGAGCATTTGGCAGAAATGGTGGCTCAAATTCTCTCCAATTCTGGCGAAGCAGGTTTGCTAGATTTAAATATCAACCAAAAACACAAAGCACTCAGAAGTTATGCTTATGAATTGGGTTTTAAGCAGTACGGATTGTTCTCGCTCATGATTGTTCCGAAGGAAAATCAATCTTTAGAAGAGGCAGAACAATTGCTTTTGGCAGAGATAGAAAAAGTGAAAAATGGTGATTTCCCAGATTGGCTTATTCCTGCGATTATCAATGATATGAAATTGCAAAAAATCAGAAATCTGGAAACTGCAGATGGTTTAGCAACAGCGCTTTACGGAATTTATATCAATGACAGAACTTGGGAAGAAGAACTTTCAGAAATTGAGAAATTTGAGAAAATTACCAAGCAAGAAGTGGTAGATTTTGCACAAAAATTCTTCCAAAAAAATTATGTTATCGTTAAAAAATTACGTGGAGAAAACGAAAATCTTATCCGAGTAGAAAATCCGGGAATTACACCTGTTAAAATCAATAGAAAAGCACAATCTGAGTTTTTGACCGAAATTCTTCGCCAAAAATCTTCAGAAATTACTCCGAAATTTATTGATTATAAAAGCATCATCGAAGAAACTCAAATAGGAGATAAAAAAATCAGTTTTGTCAAAAATAAGTACAATCACATTGCGCAGTTGCATTTGATTTATAAAATCGGAACTGACCATGATAAAGAGCTTTTCTTAGCGGTGCAAGTTTTGCAATATTTGGGAACTTCTCGTTTTTCGGCGGATCAATTAAGTCAAGAGTTTTTTAAATTGGGAATCAGCAATGATTTCAAAACGTATGACGACCAAATGATTATTTCGCTCACTGGTTTTGAGGAAAATCTAATCAAAGGTTTTGAACTTTTAAAACATTGGATTACCGAAGTAAAACCTGATAATGAAGTCTATGAAAGTACGATAGAATTGATTTTAGAAAGCAGAAATGTGGCTAAAAAAGACAAGTCAAGAATCATGACGGCATTAAGTCATTATGCTAAATTTGGTGAAAATTCTAGATTCAGAGATGTGATTTCTGAAGAAAAATTAAGAGCGATTAAAATTGAAAATCTCACAGAAAAAGTGAAAAATTTGACACAATTACCTTATGAAATTTTCTTCTACGGTAAAGATTTTGATGGGTTCAAGGAAAAAATTCAACCTTTGTTAGAAAAAGCAACACTCACCATTCCAAAGCCGAAAATTTATCAAGAACTGGAAACTCAAGGAAAAGTTTTCTTTACCAATTATGATATGGTGCAAATGGAAATGAGTAAAATTGGTAGGGCTTCTCAACTGAATACCAAAAATTACGGAAAAATCAATGTTTTTAATGAATATTTTGGCAGAGGTTTGTCGTCTATTGTTTTTCAGGAGCTCAGAGAAAGCAAGAGTTTAGCGTATTCTGCGTATGTAAATTACTCTACCGCAACTTATTTGGATAGACATAATTATGTAGTAAGTTACATTGGGACACAAGCCAATAAATTGCATTTAGCAGTAGAGGCGATGGCGGATTTAATGCAAGATTTGCCTCAAATTCCTACGCAATTTAATAATGCTAAAAATTCTGCGCTGAAACAAATTGCATCTACCCGAATTACCAGAACCAATATTTTCTTTAATTTTTTAAATCTTAAAAAAATAGGAATAGATTATGATATTAGAGAAAAAATTTACCACGAAATAGAAAGTTTACAGCTGGAAGATTTAACTCAATTTTACAATCAAGAAATAAAACCCATCTCTTATAACGTTGCGATAATGGGTAAAAAAGAAAATTTAGACCATTCTGCGATTGAAAACTTAGGAGATTTTCAAGAACTGAGTTTAGAAGAAATTTTTGGATATTAAAACTGTAAATTCTATAAAATCAATTAATTATAGTGTAACAAATAAAAAATTTAATAGACTTACATTTGTATAACTCTACAGAGGTAAGAGTAAATTTCATCATTTGTGTTTGGCCTCAGAAGAAATTCTGAGGCTTTTTTTATGTCTAGATTTAAAAAAAAGAAGAACGCACCTTTTGGCGCGTTCTTACTAAAATATTTATCGAAAACTATTTTACAATTTTCATTTCGTCTAATAACCATCTTGCTCCTGCAAATTTATCGATGATAAATAAAATATACTTGGTCTGAACCATAATATTTCTGCTGAATCTAGGGTCAAAATTAATGTCACTCATCGTACCTTCCCATTGTCTATCAAAATTTAAACCGATAAGGTTTCCTTTTTTGTCAAGAGCTGGACTTCCTGAGTTTCCACCAGTGGTGTGATTGGTTGCCGTAAATGCTAATGGAATTTTTCCAGCTGCATTTTTGTAATCGCCATAATCTTTGGTGTTGTACAACTGAATTAATTTTTGTGGAACATCAAATTCATAATCGCCCGGAACATATTTTTCCATTACACCATCTAGAGTAGTTTCGTAGTGGTAAGAAATCGCATCTGCAGGATTAGAACCTTTCACTTTTCCGTAAGTCACTCTCAGTGTAGAATTGGCATCTGGGAAAAATTTTCTTTCGGTATCTGTAGCCATCATTTGCGCTAAATATTTCTTTTGTAAAGCGTCTATTTTGCTTTGTAAACCTACATATTGAGCATCTGCTTTAGTTACATAAGTTTCTCTCATTTTGGTTAAAGTCTGATAAATAGGGTCAGCTTTCAGAGTTTTTACCAATTCTGGAAGATTTGAGAAAACTTGGTCAATATTAGAATAAACGGTAGCTCCGTTTACTGAATTTCTTCCTGAAATCACAGAATTTCTGCTCCAGTTTTCAAGAACTTGAAGATTTTGGTTCACATCTTTGAATTGAGTAAAACCTTCTGGTAAAAATTCTGGTGCGGTTTTATTTGCATATAAAGCCAAAAGTTTAGCAGTAACTTTAGCATCTAATTCGCCGTCATAATCTTTGTAGAAGCCAGAAAGTCTGTTTTTAAAACCTTTTACAGCTTTATCATCTACTTTTCCTGCTTCATAATTTTGTACAAAAGCATAAAACTGATTTGCCAACGTTAATGTTTCAGCATTTCTTAGAATTTCGCTGTAATAAGCATTGTTTAAAGCATAAGGCGCTTGTTGGTCATACAGTTTTTTAAATTCATCAAGAGACGATTTAATTTCTGAATTTTTAGCTACTAATGAACTTTCATAAGCTTGTTTTTTGGCAACAGCATTTGATTTTTTAAGACCTTTTGTTTCGCCAATCCATTTTTTCCAATAGTTGGCTACAGAAGCGTATTTAGAAGCATATTTAATTCTGGTAGCATCGTCTGCACGCATTTTTTCGTCTAGCGTTTTTAGCGCGATGTCTCTTACCTCAATTCTCGCTGGATTGGTATCTGTGATGATTTTTTCAATCGCTACGCTTGGCAAATATTCATTGGTTCTGCCCGGAAATCCGAAAACGAAAGTGAAATCATTTTCTTTAATGTCTTTTACAGAAATCGGTAAGAAATGTTTTGGCGTAAAAGGAACATTGTCCTTAGAATATTCCGCTGGTTTGTTGTTTTTGTCAGCATAAATTCTAAACATAGAAAAATCTCCAGTATGTCTTGGCCAAACCCAGTTATCCGTATCAGAACCGAATTTACCAATGCTTTGTGGTGGTGCTCCTACTAATCTGATGTCTTTATAGGTTTCTACTACAAATGCATAATATTTATTACCTGCAAACATAGGTCTTACAATAATACTTTGGTAAGATTCTATTTTTTGAGATTTCTTGTAAGCGTCTATATTTTCATTGATTTTTTTAGTCAATTCTGCTCCGCTTAATGAAGAAGTATTGCCTAAAATATCTTGAGTAATTTCTTTAATATCCGTAACAAAATCTACGGTAACGCCAGGGTTTGGCAATTCTTCGTCCATGTTTTTTGCCCAAAATCCATTGGTCAATAAATCATTTTCTACGGTAGAATGGCTTTGGATATTATCATAACCGCAGTGGTGATTGGTTAATAATAAACCTTTCGGTGAAATAATTTCTGCAGTACAACCTCCGTCAAACTGAACTACAGCGTCTTTAATACTCGGTTTTTCAGTGTTCCAAATGTCTTGGGCTTTGATTTTCATTCCCAGAGATTTCATCTCTTTTTCATTAATTTCAGTTGGAATCCACATTCCACCGTATTGCTGACCAAAAAAAGCAGCAGCCTGAAATAATGTCGCTATAATAAACGTTTTCTTAAGCATTAATTCATATTTTTAAAATGAGAGCCTAAAATTAATCAAAAAATATCATCATCTCACAATTTTGAAAGTATTTAACATAATTGTATAAAAATTTGGAGACGTGTCCATCTATCTTTGCCTTAACCAAATCACAAAATTTTTACAAAATGACTACACATCACACCGAAGATAGATTACAGCATTATGAATTTGACCAATATACAGTAACCACCAATTTTGCAACTTTTGAAGATGCGGTAAATTATGCTAATGAACACCAAGGTGAATTGGTAGAAGTAGGTTTTACAGATGGTTCTGATAATCCTACACCGAATGATTCGGCGAAGTTGGTGGAAAGTAAAAAACCTTTTAAAGTAGAATTACCAGATCATCCCAATTATAGAGTGCTTTATTCTGATGCAGAAGGATTTCAAGAAATGGCAGACCAAATTCTTTTTGACATGAAAAAAGCAGAAAATGACATGCTGCCAGAAGATATTTTGTCTGACCAAAATATTGCACCAGGAGATAGAATCATTATCACAGATGAAAGCGGTGTAAATACCGTAACGACTAGAGAAAGAATAAAGTTTTTAATGCGAGGAAATGTATACGAACTTGCTGTAAAAACTAACCATACTTAAACAGACAAAATTACTTCATATTTTCAGTATTTGATTTTTAGACAGAAAGCCTTCAGTTTTTGGAGGCTTTTTTAGTGAGAAATTGCAGCAGTTTCTACGGTTTCTATATTTATCATTTGAAGCTGGATGTGTCTGTCATGTGCTTTATTTTTGAAATCTGAAATAATTTCTAAAACATCATGATCTATAAAATGAACTTCGGAGCCGTCAATAGTTAATACAGAATAAGCAGGAACTTTATCCAAAGCATTTTTAATTTTCACTTTATTGATAAAGGTTACATTGCTGTGAAGTTTCAATTTATATTGGTCAATACCTTGAAAATGTGTTTTTTCTATTTCGTAGTTTTCTTTGAAATTTTCTTTGATGATGTAATAAATAGAAATCAATAAACCGATAGAAACTCCAATGAGTAAGTCTGTTACAAGAATAATAATAATGGTTGCGATAAACGGAATAAACTGTTTTAAACCGAGTTTAAAGAGGTGTTTATAAATCTCAATTCTTGTCAATCCAAAACCTGTAATAATCAAAATAGCAGATAAAGAAGCATACGGAATCATGTTAATCAGAAACGGAATCAGCAATACAGAGAGCAATAAAAATATTCCATGCATGAAGGCTGAAACTTTAGTTTTTGCGCCAGCTTCTATATTTGCAGAACCTCTTACTACTACTGCAGTCATAGGTATCGCGCCTAAAAGTCCACAGAGAAAATTGCCAATTCCTTGTGAAATCAATTCACGATTTACAGGGGTTATTCTATTGTGACGGTCTAGTTTATCCATCGCTTCTATACAAAGCAAAGTCTCTAGCGTTGCCAAAATTCCTATAAGGATTCCGTCTTTCCAGATTTCTTGATTGCTCAGAATTTTTGAAAATTCAGGAAATTTAATTTCTGCAAACATATTTTCTGGAATATTCACCAATTGATTAGGTTTCAAAGCATAAGAAGAACCGAAATAATTCATTAAAAAATTGATAAATATTCCAAAAATAACCACCAAAAGTGGAGCAGGAATTTTATTGAATTTTTGAAACTGTGGCTTTTTCATCAGAATTAAAATCGCCAAAGAAATCACAGAAATAAAAACCGCACCTCTGGTAATATGAGAATTAAATTCTACTAAGTTTCCAAAGAAATTTTTAGAAGTGAAGATTTGTACAAAACCACTCGTCCAAAAATCAGGTTGATTATATCCTAAAGCCAATGGAATTTGTTTAGAAATCAAGATAATTCCTATAGCAGCCATCATTCCTTTAATCACAGAACTTGGGAAATAACTGGCAAAAACGCCTAGTTTTAAAACGCCTAATATTATTTGGAAAAGTCCAGCAATAATTACCGCCAATAAAAAGGTTTGAAAATCTCCTAGACTAATGATAGAAGCGGAAACCAAAGTTGTTAAACCAGCAGCAGGACCAGAAACCGCTAAATCTGAACCGCTCAAAACTCCTACTACAATTCCACCGATAATTCCTGATAAAATTCCTGAATAAAGGGGAGCTCCAGAAGCTAATGCTACGCCCAAACACAAGGGAAGTGCAACTAGAAAAACCGTTAATCCAGAAGCAAAATCATGCTTTTTAAACATGAGCCAATAATACTTAAACGTTCTATCAATGTGCAATTCCATGAGGTAAATATTTGTACAAATTTACTACAAACTAGTGCAGGAATTTTATGATTATTGTCAAATGTTAATTCTATATAAAATCAAGAAAATATTATAAAATACTAAGTGCTTGTTTAATCTAATTTTGTACTGTAGAATCATGCTTAGTTTTAATCACATACTGCAACTGTTTATTCTGGCGATACCTATTGCTTGTATTGCGTGGACAGTTACGCATGAAGAAATTTTCAGAGAACCGCGAGAATATTGTCAAAAAAGAGTAAAAAACGCAACTTCACTCTGGGAGAAAAAGTTTTTTTATCTCTTTACTTGTGAGTATTGTTTTAGTCATTATGTAACGATATTTTTCTTGTTGATCACAAATTTCACCTTGTTTTTTGAAGATTGGCGAGGATATCTCATTGCAGGATTTTCATTGGTTTGGATAGCCAATATTTACATGAGCTTATTTTGTTTACTGAGACAAAACCTAAAAGCCGAAAAAATAGAAGCAAAAATTAAAAATATTGAGTATAACGATTTAAAAAATTAAAAATTAAATGCACTACGGGAAAAAAATATTAGAATTTATGGTAGGAAATTTCAAAATCTATACGGGTTTTGGAAACTACAAACAAGCAGAAGAGTTTGCCCAAAAAACCAATGGCGAACTCACAGAGATTGTATATCATGACGGAAAAATAGAGCCAGAATTTTCAGATAAAGCAAAATTAGTAGAAAAGAAAATGCCGTTCAATGTAGAACTTTCAGAGGATTATACGGTTTTTTATTCTAATGATGAGTTTTTTGAAAAATACACTCCAGCCGAACATGAACAAAATTATGATTGCGAAAATCAAAACACACTCAATGCTCAAAACGTGATTATTTTTAATGGAGATTATCATAATTCTCCTTGTTTAAAAGAAAGATTAAAGAAACTTGCCAATTCTCATTTTTATGAATTAGCCGTTAAAGTTTCTATTTAAAAGCAAAAGCTCAAGAATTTTCTTGAGCTTTTTATTTATTTTCAAATGCAATTTTTTTGTAGAATTTTAAAAAAGCAAATTTTTTCACAGCTAAAAATAAAATCAAAGGAACCAAAGAGTAAATTCGCTAGCGAATGTAAAAAGCGCACGCTTCACAGCGAATGAATTTCGCCAACTTTGCTTGCTTAAAAGATTAAGCAAAATAAAAAATCTTTGCGATTGAAGAATACTGAACAACATCTATGATGTTGCTTAGTGCTCTCAAAAACACAAACACATCAACTGTTCTCCGTGAACTTTGTGATAGAAAATTATCTGCTTCACATATCGCTTCACAGCGAATGAATTTCGCCAACTTTGCTATCTTAAAAGATTAAGCAAAATAAAAAATCTTTGCGATTGAAGAATATTGAACAACATCTTTGATGTTGCTTAGAGTTCTCAAAAACACAAACACATCAACTGTTCTTCGTGAACTTTGTGATAGAAAAGATTGTTATTAACTTTCAATCAAATCCAAAAACTGTTGTTCATCTAAAATCGTAATCGTGCCGATGTCTTGCGCTTTTTTGAGTTTGCTTCCTGCCTTTTCTCCAACTACCAAATAGTTGAGGTTTTTAGACACCGCCGAAATATTTTTTCCGCCATGTTTTTCTACCATTTCTTCGGCTTGTTCACGCGTGAAAAGCGAAAGTTTCCCAGTGAAAAGAAAAGTTTTACCTTCTAAAACAGTACTCAAAACTTCTGTGGTGTTTTCGCCTTTTTCCAGTTGAACGCCATAACTTCTCAATCGTTCTATCATCTCCCAGTTTTCTGAATTGTGAAGATAAGAAACAATGCTTTCCGCGATTTTAGAACCAATGTCTTCAACTTGGCAAAGTTCTTCCTCTGTGGCATTTTTTAAATCATCAATGCTTGGGAAATTCTTCGCTAGTTTTTTGGCAACCGTTTCTCCTACATGTTTGATACCGATTCCGTACAATACTTTTTCGTAAGGAATTTGTTTAGATTTTTCTATGCCGTCAATGATGTTTTGGGCAGATTTTTCCGCCATTCTTTCCAGCGGAAGCAATTGCTCTTTGCGCAAAGTGTAAAAATCTGCAATGTTGGTCAGTAAACCTTCACGGTAGAGTTGTTCTATGGTTTCACTGCCTAAATTTTCTATATTCAAAGCTTTTCTGGAAACGTAGTGAATCATTTTTCCCACAACTTGTGGTGGACAATGCGTTTCATTAGGGCAAAAATGAGCAGCCTGATCTTCTAAACGAATCAGCTCACTGCCACATTCTGGACAATGCGTTGCATACTGAATTTCTGTAGCAAAAACATTTCGTTTTTCTAGATTTACGCCTACAATTTTCGGAATAATTTCTCCGCCTTTTTCTACATAGACAAAATCGCCTACATGCAAATCCAGTTTTTTGATAATATCTTCATTGTGCAGAGAAGCGCGTTTTACAATGGTTCCAGCCAAGAGAACGGGAGCCAAATTCGCAACAGGTGTTACTGCACCAGTTCTTCCCACTTGATAATCGATGCTGAGCAATTCTGTTTCTACTTTTTCGGCTTTAAATTTATAAGCCATTGCAAAACGGGGAGATTTGGCAGTGTAACCCAATAATTGCTGTTGTTTTAGGGAATTTACTTTGATCACAATTCCGTCAATGTCGAAATTCAGGTTCTTGCGTTTTTCGTCCCAGAAATTGATGAAATCTTGTACTTCTTGAATATTTTTACAGAGTTTGGCGTTTTCAGAAATTTTGAAACCCCAAGTTTTTGCCTGTTGAAGTAGTTCGAAATGCGTTTCTGCAGGACTGTTTTCGCTCACAAATTGATAGAGCACCGCCGAAAGATTTCTCTTTCTCACTTCACCAGAATCTTGCAGTTTCAGACTTCCAGAAGCAGTATTTCTAGGGTTCATAAAAGCGTCATAACCTTCTGCCAATCGCTCTTCATTAATTTTGTTGAAGTTGTTGTGCGTAAGATAAATTTCGCCACGCATGTAAAATCTTTCTGGGAAATTTCCCTGCAACTGAAGCGGAATGTCTTTAATGGTCTTCACATTGGCAGTGATTTCATCGCCTTGGAAACCATCACCTCTGGTTACCGCTTGAGAAAGCTTTCCGTTTTCAAACAAAATGGAAATAGAAGCGCCGTCATATTTCAGTTCGGCGACAAATTCTATATCTTCGGTTTCTAAAATTTTAGAAATTCTGGTGTGCCAATCCTGTAAGTCATTGAAATCATAAGAGTTGTCCAAAGAATACATTCTGAACTGATGCTGAACGGTAGGGAAATTTTTGGTGATTTCTCCACCTACTCTCAAGGTAGGAGAATGCGGGTCATAAAACTCTGGGTGCGCTGCTTCTAGTTCTTGCAGTTCCTTGAGTTTGGCATCAAATTCAAAATCCGAAATCGTAGGCTCATCTAACACATAATAATTGTAATTATGCTGATGCAGTTCTTCTCTTAATTCTTCTATTCTTTGTAGGATATGTTCAGGCATTTTCTGTAGAAAGATTTTAGCAAAAATAACTAAAATAGTTGGAAATTGAGTTACCGAAAAGAGCAAGTGTCCTGCCTTTATCCTGTAAGTATCTAGCAAGTGTCTAGGATTTATAATCCGAATGTTGAAAACATAACCCTGTCATTCTGAACGCAGCGCAGCAAAGTGAAGAATCTCTACATTATGAAAAAGATTTTTCGCTTCATTCTTCCGCTCAAAATGACAAAATGTTTTATATGTAATACAAACTTCCGATCCATGAGCATATAAATACAAGCACAGCAATCTACGCTGTGCTTTTTCTTGTTCTAATAACATTTTTTAAAAACTTTTCATTAATTTTATGCACTTCAATAATAACTATGATTAATCAATACCTTTCTAAACTTTCTCAATTATATTTTGCAGGAAATGCAACCGAACATTCTTATCGTGGAGATTTACAAATTCTGCTTCAGGAGATTCTAGGCAAAGAATTTGCCGTAATTAATGAGCCAACCCGCCAAAAATGTGGCGCTCCAGATTATATTGTTTCCAAAAAAGAAGTGCCCATTGGTTACATAGAAGCCAAAGACTTAAAATTAGGAATAGACCATAAGAAAAATAAACCACAGTTTGACCGTTATAGAAACGCACTCGAAAATCTAATTATTACAGATTATCTACATTTTGAATTCTATAAAAATGGCGAACTGAAAACCAAAATCGCTCTTGGCGAAATCTTGATGAACGAAATCGTTCCACATGAGAAAAACTTTGAAACATTCATTCATCTCATCAAAGATTTTGGACAAGAAGTCTCGCAAACCATCAAAAATTCTGAAAAACTAGCAGAAATGATGGCTAATAAAGCTTTGTTAATGGCAGATGTCATTCACAATGCTTTAGACGAAGACGATTTGGCGGAAAAAAACACAGAATTGGTACAGCAAAGAACAGCGTTTAAAGATATGCTGATTCATGATATAGACAATCAGTTGTTTGCAGACCTCTATTCTCAAACCATTGCTTACGGACTTTTCGTGGCACGTTATCACGACCCTACTTTGCCTACGTTTGATAGGATAGAAGCCGCCAATCTTATCCCGAAATCTAATCCTTTTTTGAGGAAACTTTTTCAGCATATTGCAGGTTTTGATTTAGATATACGTCTCAAATGGATTGTGGAAGAATTGGTGCAGATTTTCCTCGCTTCTGATGTGAAGGACATTATGAAAAACTTCGGTAAATCTACCAGACAAGAAGACCCCGTTATTCATTTCTACGAAACGTTCTTGGGAAAATACAACCCAAAACTCCGTAAATCTCGTGGCGTTTGGTACACTCCACAACCTGTGGTGCAATTTATTGTACGTGCAGTAGATGATTTGCTGAAATCTGAATTTGGATTGTCTCAAGGTTTGGCAGATACTTCTAAAATTAAGAAAAAAGTAGATACACAAAATTTTGATAAACGTACACAGAAATACATACAAGATAATAAAGAATTCCACAGAGTGCAAGTTCTAGACCCAGCAACAGGAACCGGAACCTTTTTAGCCGAAACCATAAAACACATCTACGAAGAGAATTTTAAAAATATTAATGAGGGAATTTGGCCTCAATATGTAGAAAAAGACCTCATTCCTAGAATTAATGGTTTTGAGCTCTTGATGGCGAGTTATTCTATGGCGCATCTTAAACTAGATATGCTGCTTTCTGAAACAGGTTACGAAACCAACCAAGACCAGCGTTTTAATATTTTTCTCACCAATTCTCTGGAAGAACACCACAAAGATACAGGAACACTCTTCGCCAGTTGGCTTTCTGATGAATCTACTTTGGCAAACCAAATTAAGCGAGACACCCCTGTAATGTGCGTGATTGGAAATCCGCCGTATTCTGGCGAAAGTTCTAATAAAAGTGATTGGATTATGGATTTGATGGAAGATTACAAAAAAGAACCAGGCGGAAAAGAAAAATTGAAAGAAAGAAATCCGAAATGGATAAATGATGATTATGTGAAATTCATTCGTTTTGCTCAATATTTAGTAGAAAAAAACGGAGAAGGAATCGTTGCTTTTATCAATCCTCATGGTTTTTTAGATAACCCAACTTTTAGAGGTATGCGTTGGAATTTGCTAAAAACTTTTGATAAAATTTACACCATCGATTTGCATGGAAACAGCAAGAAAAAAGAAACTGCACCAGATGGAAGTGCAGACCAAAATGTATTTGATATTATGCAAGGTGTTTCCATTAATCTTTTTGTAAAAACCAATAAAAAGGCTAAAAATGAATTAGGAAAAGTTTTTCATTTTGATTTATATGGAAAGCGAAATGATAAGTATGATTTTTTAAATCAAAATTCTATTAAAACTATTGATTATAAAGAATTACCTAATAAAGCACCTATGTATTTTATGGTAAATAAAGATTTTGATGCAGAAAACATATATAATAAAGGATTTTCTATTGTTGATTTTTTTACTTTAAACAATGTAGGAATTGTAACAGCTAGAGATAATTTTACAATACATTCTAAAAAAGAATAAGTTCAAAATACAATTGAAGAATTTTTAAGTTTAGATGATGAATCTGCAAGAAGAAGATTTAATTTAGGAAAAGATGTAAGAGATTGGCAAGTAAATTTTGCTAAAAAAGATTTAAATGATAACTATCCAAATAAAGGCAAGTTTTTGAAAATATCATATCGCCCTTTTGATGATAGATGGACATTTTATACTGGTAAATCTAAAGGATTCCATTGCTATCCAAGATTTGATACAATGAAACATTTTTTAATTGGAGAAAATCTTGCTTTGATTTCAAATAAACCAGCACAAGGTGGACCAGATTTTTATTCAGATTTATTTATTTCAAAATTTATTACAGACCAAAGTGTTTTTTCTGCAATGAAAAGGTCACCTTTTATTCTTCCACTTTACATTTACCAAGAACCGACTGCATTTGATGAGCGAGAAAGAATCCCTAATTTCAATCCTAAAATTCTGGCAGAGATAGAAGCAAAACTCGGAATGAAATGCATAGATGATGAGAACTTCGGGAAAGAGAACTTCGGGAAAGAGAACTTCGGCAAAGAGAACTTCGGGAAAGAGAACTTCGGCAAAGAGAACTTCGGCAAAGAGAACTTCGGCAAAGTTTTAAACTTTGCCGAAGTTGAGAACACTTCAGAAGTTGAGAACACTCCTGAAGCTAAGAACGCTTCAAAAGCTGAGAACGCCTCAAAAGCTGAGAGTAAAAAAACAAACTTTTCTCCACTCAATCTTTTAGATTACATCTACGCCGTTTTACACTCCCCAAAATACAGAGAAACCTATAAAGAATTTTTAAAAATAGATTTCCCTAGAGTACCTTTTCCAGATGCTGTAGGTACAAGTCGTGACTTGTCCACTATTCAAAAGAATTTTTGGGATTTAGTACAACTAGGTTCAGAAATTAGAAAACTCCATCTTTTAGAAGAAATAGCCAATAAAGACCTACAAACCAAATATCCTATTGCAGGAAATAACGTAGTAGCAAAACCTACTTTTGTAAAAACTGAAAACTTCAGCAAAGAGAACTTCGGCAAAGAAAACTTCGGCAAAGAAAACTTCGGCAAAGAGAACTTCAGCAAAGAGAACTTCAGCAAAGAGAACTTCGGCAAAGAAAACTTCGGCAAAGTTTCAAACTTTGCCGAAGTTAAGAGCGCTCCAGAAGTTGAAAACCTCACAGGAAAAGTCTTCATCAACGAAACCCAGTATTTCGACAACGTACCAGAAACCGCATGGAATTTCTACATCGGAGGCTATCAACCTGCACAAAAATGGCTAAAAGACCGTAAAGAAAGAGAACTTTCTTATGAAGACATTCTTCATTACCAAAAAATCATCTACGCCCTTACCAAAACAGATGAACTGATGAAGAAAATAGATGATATTTGCTTCACCGAAGTTTAAAACTTAAATAGCTTTAGTAAAGAAAACTTCAGCAAAGAGAACTTCGGGAAAGAGAACTTCAGCAAAGAGAACTTCGGCAAAGAGAACTTCGGCAAAGAGAACTTCGGCAAAGAGAACTTCAGCAAAGAGAACTTCGGGAAAGAGAACTTCGGCAAAGTTTAAAACTTTGCCGAAGTTGAAGAAGTTAAAAAAAAGTTCCAAACTTTGCCGAAGTCGAAGAAGTTAAAAAAAGTTCCAAACTTTGCCGAAGTTGATTAAAAAAAACTAAAATCATAAAACTAAAATGGAAATAAGAAGAGACCATCTTGAGCCAGAATTTTTTTATCACATCTATAACAGAGGAATTAACAGTGAAGATGTTTATAAAAACAAAGATAATTATTTGTATTTTTTAAAAAAGGCAAAAGAATTTTTATTGCCAGTTGCTGATATTTATGCTTATTGCCTTATGAAAAATCATTTTCACTTGTTGGTAAGAATAAAACCAGAAGTAGAATTAAAAACTTTTTTTGATTCTCAGAATAAAAACACTAAAATAAGAACTGAGGGAATTCATGCGTTACATTCTATTGTTAGCAAGCAATTTGCAAAATTAATGAGTAGTTATACACAAGGTTTTAATAAATATTATAATAGACATGGTAGTCTATTTGAGACCCCTTTTAAAAGAATAAGAATAACGGATGAGGTTTATCTTAGAAACTGTATAATTTATATTCATCAAAATTCTTTAGATATTAATGAGCAATTAGAAAAGTATGATTTTTCTTCCTATAAAATTATTTTATCAAACTCTAAAACAGAATTAAAAAGAGAAGAAGTAATTTCATACTTTGAAAACATTGATAATTTTAAATTTTGTCACCAGAGAATTGTGGAAATTTAATTTCAACAAAGAGAACTTCAGCAAAGAGAACTTCAACAAAGAGAACTTCGGCAAAGTTTTAAACTTTGCCGAAGTTGAAGAAGTTAAGAAAAGTTCTAAACTTTGCCGAAGTTGAAGAAGTTAAAAAAGTTCCAAACTTTGCCGAAGTTTAAGAAGTTAAAAAAGAGTTCCAACTTTGCAGACATTGATAATTTTAAATTTTGTCACCAGAGAATTGTGGAAATTTAACTTCGGCAAAGAGAACTTCAGCAAAGAGAACTTCAGCAAAGAGAACTTCAGCAAAGAGAACTTCGGCAAAGAGAATTTCGGCAAAGAAAACTTCGGCAAAGAGAACTTCGGCAAAGAAAACTTCGGCAAAGAGAACTTCAGCAAAGAGAATTTCGGCAAAGAAAACTTCGGCAAAGAGAATTTCAGCAAAGAGAACTTCAGCAAAGAGAACTTCGGCAAAGAGAACTTCGGCAAAGAAAACTTCGGCAAAGAAAACTTCGGCAAAGTTTTAAACTTTGCCGAAGTTGAAGAAGTTAAAAAAGTTCCAAACTTTGCCGAAGTTGAGAGTAAACACATCACCCGATCTCCCGGATTTGTAATCCGTGAGCTCACGCTAAAAAAATACACCCCATAAAAAATAAAAAAAGCACGAACCTCGTGCTTTTTATGGTTAATAATTTCCACCCAAAAATACCAAGAAAAATCTCTCCCTTTAGGGTCGGGGAAAAAGATTTTTTATTTCCAACTCCTTGCCTGAGCACAGACCAAAGGTCTGCGAACGTAGTTCACGAAGCCCAGTGCCTGAACTTGTAGAACGCAGGGAAAAGAAAGTTATGATCTCACAAAAAAAGCAGACCATAGGTCTGCTTAATTCATTTTATTTAATTCGTTATGAAAAATCTTACAGATAGGTTATACTACCTTAATAAGATTCAGCGCATTGTAAGTACCATTTTTCAAAGGATACAATTGCCCATTTATTTCCTGCATCAGCTCTACCAGTAACAGGTAAAATAAAGTTCCTTCTAGGGTAGGAAGATTTTCTAATCCTATTTCCAGAGGGGCGGCATCTGCATCTATCGCTATGGTATGCACTTCACTATACGCTACTTCAGATTGTTGCAGTTCAAAATCTAAACTCGCACAAGCGATGCTTAAGGAAACATGTGTTGCATACTCAGGGAGTAATAAATGCTCTTTAGGATTAAAAAGGGCTATATTTACACTGCCAGCCTCTACATCTAGCGTGTAGGGAGCTTTAAATAAAATGCCAAGAGGTGAGTTTTTATTAAAATCAAAACCTTCTAAAACTCTTTTTCCTTCTACGCTTTTTATCCCCTCAGCAACTTTGCGTTGTCCTCTTAGAGATTGGTTGTCTAAATTTTTTATAGTAGACATCAGACTTACAATTCTATTACTGGTTCTGGTATCTTTTGCACGATTCATCAGTATAGAAATACTGTTTCTTAGTAATTTACCACTACTGGCAATAGTGCCAAATTCACTCATGTTTTCCCTCGTTCTTTCATAGTTAGGGTCATTCATGATTCTGTTGCGTTCTACGCCACCTTTCGCTCTTACAAAGTGGCCTTCTGAGTTCTTGTAGAAACTCATTCCATCGAGTTTCCCTCGAAGTTTTAAAATGGACATTTCTCTTGCCATAATACTTGTTTTTTGGGTGTTAATAAATGATTTGGGTAACCATTGGCCAATGCATTACTCCACAAAGATAGATAAGCAATAAACCCTCTCCAAATGCCATGTTTCGTTTGGTTCGTCTTTGTTTTTTTTGATTCTTTTTATTCTAATAAGTGCATTTTGTGCAGATAAAAACTTATAGTTCGTTTTGTTTCAAAATGTTCGTTTAAGTCTGTTTTGTCTCATAACCTAACAAGACAATAGGCTATTTAAAAAACACTTCAATTCTTCCTTATTCTAGTCTCGTGTCAGTCCCGTGTCAATCCCGTGTCAATCTCGTGTCAATCTCGTGTCAAAAAAATAGAATATGGTGAAGTTTTTAATGAGCATGGATTCGTCATTTTTACAAGGACTAAAAATTGGGGTATAGAACCAGTGGTTTTATAAGAATATCTTGTCACTATGGGGGATATTTCTTTAGCTTAAAAATTGTTGATTGGGGCATCCTTACTTTAGAGAAAGAATAAGTAGAAAAGAAGTCTTCTTCTATGAAAATAGAGGCTGTAAATAGGGTTTTTTCGCATCATTTTACGGAGTGCTCATTTTTCGAGTAATCCTTTATCCATAGGGGTTTAAACGGTGTGTTTAAACAGTAGTTTAATTAATTAATGGTGAGGTCTTTTATCGTGGTTTGCCCAGTGTTTATCGTGGTTTACAGAGATTTGTAAAGTGCTGTAAAGCAATCAGCTTTTATCCTAATTTTTAGAAAACCCTTTATTCATGCTACTTCTATGTAATTGTGGAAAAATACATCGCCATATTTTAGATTTTTCTTTTTACCTTTGAAAGAACAGTAGAGAATGTACTGTAGTATAAGTTCTTTGAGGTAACGGAAATAAAACAAATTGTAGATTTTTAATAAATCGTGCAAGTATTCTAAAATACCTATGCACGGAAAAGATTATGCACTAATTTATTTTTATAAAACTTAATAATTTATACTACCCGTTGTAAAATAATGTGTACAACAAAGAGCAGGTGATACATAATCCTTAAACCCTTTTTATGTCATAAGACATTTACAAAACTGAAAAATTTAATTATGAAAAACACTAACTATAAACCTCTTTCTACTGCTTCGTTTTATTTCTTGCTTACTTCTTAGCATTTAGCCTATTTTATTTTCTTAACTGTCATCACGGAATATCAACCGCTCCATTATGTAAATAATAGAGCTTAATAGCCATGTAGAACACAATGAAAGTAAAATTGATTATGAACGCTAATGACGTTCAAGCAATTACTGATTACAGTATCGGGCATTGCAGAAGAATCTTGAGGGAAATAAGAAAATCCAAGAGAAAACTCAAGCATCAGAAAGTAACTGTAGAAGAAGTAGGTGCTTATCTGGGCATAAACGCCGATGATATTAGAAAGATTTTTTCTAAAGACCATTAAGCTTCTTTCTATTAGATGCTATTCACAAAGCCACAACGCTTTCTTTACAGGAAGTGCTGTGGCTTTTTTATGTAGACATTATTCTGTACTCATAGATTTATAATTCATAATTACAAAACAGAACCTTGTTATTCTGAACGAAGCGCAGCATAGTGAAGAATATCTTTATGAAGAGAAAAATTTTTTTTAAAGTGTAAATAGAAAAACCTGTGAACTTCATAGAACATCTATGATGTTCCTTAGAGAACTTAAAAACGAAATCATTTCACCAATACTTAGTGAACTTTGTGATAAAAATAATCCGTTTCATAGACTCCTGTCGTTCTGAACGAAGCGCAGCAAAGCCAAGAATCTTTTTATAAAGAAAATTATTTTTTTGTTGTGATGTTATTATAGGGGTATAGTGTATTTAAAATGTATAAATATTAAAAATTAATATAAAAATATATGGGTTGTGTTTCAAAAGATATATTTTTTTAAATAAAATGTTTACATTTGTAGGGGTTAAAACAGAAAAATATGTTATTGAAAGTAGAAAAACGTTGGGTTATTGCTTTTATCATTACAGCGATAGTAGCAATGGTAAGTTTATTCTGGCCAACAAAGTTGCCAGATGCTAGTTCGGGAGTTTTTTTAGAAGAAAATAATTTAGTAGGAGCAGATATTGCTTGGTTATTGGCTTCATCGGGTTTAGTCCTTTTGATGACGCCGGGTTTATCTTTCTTCTATGGCGGAATGGTGGGCAAAAAAAATGTAATTTCTACCATGTTGCAGAGTTTTATTGCACTGGGAGTCATTAGTTTAGTTTGGGTAGTGGTTGGTTTTTCGCTCTCTTTCGGAGATTCTCTAGGATTTTATATTGGCAAAGAACATTACGGAATCATAGGCAATCCTTTTAGTTTTACTTTTTTTAACCAAGTAGGCGTTTTGCCACATTCTAAAATGGCTCCTACTGTTCCTTTCATCCTTTTTGCATTGTTCCAAATGAAATTTGCAGTGATTACTCCTGCTATTATCACAGGAAGTTTTGCAGAGAGAGTAAGATTTGTAAGTTACCTTTTATTTATTGTGCTGTTTTCACTGTTCATTTATGCACCTTTGGCTCACATGGTTTGGAGCGGAGACGGATTCTTGGTTAAATTTTTTGGAATTAAAGATTTCGCGGGCGGAACTGTAGTTCACATGAGTGCTGGTTTTGCAGCTTTAGCAGGCGCTTTGATGATTGGTAAAAGAAAAAATGACCACCATGAACCTTCCAATATTACGTATGTGATTTTAGGAACAGGAATGTTGTGGTTTGGTTGGTTCGGGTTTAATTCGGGTTCAGCTTTAGCTGCTAATGCCACTGCAGCGATGGCTTTTGGAACTACCACCATTGCTTCTGCTTCTGCGATGATGACTTGGATATTTTTTGACAGAATTAATGGAAGAAAGATTTCAGCATTAGGAGCTTGTATTGGTGCAGTAGTAGGATTGGTGGCGATTACACCAGGTTGTGGTTACGTAAGCATTGCAGAAAGTATATTTATTGGTTTTATCTCGGCAATTGTTTCTAATATGGCGGTCAACTGGAAAAAACTGAAAAGCGTAGATGATACCTTAGATGTTTTTGCCTGTCATGGAATCGGAGGAATTATGGGGATGATACTCACCGCTATCTTTGCTCGAGGAGAGAACGCGAGTCTTCTGCATGGTGGAGTAGGCGTTTTTGCACATCACATGACTGCGCTACTTTTGGTGTCTGTGTTTACCTTTTTTGGAGCCTTGGTGATTTATAAAATTACAGATTTTATTATTCCACTTCGAGTAGAAGAAACCTCCGAAGAATTAGGATTGGATATTTCGCAACACAATGAATCTATATAAAACTAAGAAAGCCTTCTGCTATAACAGAAGGCTTTCTTGTAAAGGATTGTTTTTCAGTCATTTGTGTTTCTCCTTTCTGCAAAAGTAAATGATTAATATAAAATAAAAATTAACAAATGTTAATTTTCTAATCTTTTTTTAATTCTGCTCAAAGAGACAGGTGTAATGCCTAGAAATGAGGCTAAATATTTATCAGGAATTCTTTCGCATAAATCAGGATGAGTCTCCAATAAATGTTGGAATCTTTCTTCAGGACTGTATAGAATAAAACTTTCTAATCTTTCATACATTCTATTCAGTAATTTTTTGCTCGCCATTATTCTGAGTTTTAATAGGCCAACATTTCTCTTGCTTAATTCTTCGAATTTTTGAAAATTGATTTCAAAAATTTCTGTTTCTTCCATGGCGCACCAAGTCAGTTTAGAGGGTTTATGGTTAAAGTAACTTTCTGGGTCAGCGCCAAATTCTTTTTCCCAACGAAAGAAAATGGTTTTTTCTTCTCCATCAGCATTGCTGTAGAAACCTCTCACCAATCCTTTATTGATATAAAAAAACTTGTTATAAAATGTGCCTTCTTCTATAAAGATTTCATTCTTTTTGAGTTTTTTTCTATTTATCAATCCGAAAATACTAATAAGTTCCGTTTTAGGAATATCTTTAAAAAAATCGAGTAAAAAATTATCTGATATGTCCATAATGTTAGTTTTGGAGAAGCTCATTGATTCTAAGGCTTAGTTTTTCTGCATTGGGAAGCATTTCTTTTTCTAAAATCAAATTGATGGGAACAGCAGGTAAATCCAGTGAACCCATGATTTCTACTGCAGCATCGAGGTATTTAAAGCAATTTTTAGAAATTCTTGCCCCGAAAGCTTCCATCATAGAGTTGTTGAGAGCTTCTTCCGTTAAAAGAATACATTTTCCGTGTAATTTAACCCTTTCGAAAACCAATTCCTCATCTATCGGCTTGATGGTTCTCAAATCGATGATTTCTACCCTTCCTTCAAAATTTTTAGCGGCTTCTTTGGCCCAATAAACGCCCATTCCATAGGTAACAACAACTAGAGTTCGGCCTTTCTGTATTTCTTCTTCATTGGCAAATTTTACAATATTGGCTTTCCCGAAAGGTAAAATGTAATCTTCTGCAGGTTCTACGGTTTTTGCCTCTTCTGTTCCTGGAACTTTACTCCAATAAAGACCTTTATGTTCTAAGAAAATGACAGGATTTGGGTCGTAAAAAGCAGCTTTAAACAAGCCTTTAAAATCTGCAGCGTTACTTGGATAAGCGATTTTAATTCCTTTGATTTGTGCCAACATGGTCTCTACGCTTCCGCTGTGATAAGGACCGCCACCACCATAAGCTCCAATCGGAACTCGGATGATGCTCGAAACAGGATATTTTCCGTTGCTGAGGTAGCAAGATTTAGAAACTTCTGTCACCAATTGATTAATCCCTGGATAAATATAATCGGCAAACTGTACTTCTACGATAGGTTTAAGACCTACTGCGCTCATTCCTACAGTAGAACCAATGATGTATGCCTCTTGAATGGCGGTGTTGAAAACTCTTTTGTTCCCAAATTTTTGTTGAAGTGTTACCGCTTCTCTGAAAACTCCCCCAATTCTTCCGCCTACATCTTGACCATAAAGTAATGCTTCAGGATGTTTGTGCATTAATTCTTGTATGGCATGAATTCCTGCATCTACCATTGGAATTTTTTCTCCATTTTCAGGAATTCTGGTTCCTTTTTCTTCGGTGATAGGAGTAGGAGCGTAAACATGCTCTTTTACGGTTTCTGGTTTTGGGTCTGGCGCGAGAATGGCTTTGTTAAAGTCTTCTTCTATTTGTTTTCTGGCTTCAATTTCTATTTGAGATAAGGTCTCTTCGTTAAAACCTTCTTCTAATAAATATTTTTTGAGAATAATTCCCGGGTCTTTTGCTCTATGCTTGGCTAAATCTGCTTCATCTCGATAAAATTCTCTTCTTACTCCAGAAGTGTGATGCCCAATCAATACCGTTTTAGCACAAACCAAAAGAGGTTTTCTTTCTTCTCTTACAAAATGTACCGCTTTTTGCATCTGAATGAAACTTTCTACAAAATCAGTTCCATCAATTCTCATTCTATTCAGTCCTACAAATCCTGCTGCATAATCATAAGCATCAGAAGTTCTGGCTTCTTCCTTGGTTACGCTTATTCCCCATTCATTATCTTGAACCAAAAAGATAATAGGTAGTTGATGAAGTGCTGCAAATTGAAAAGCTTCGGCTACTTCTCCTTCTGTAACAGAATTATCACCTAAACTACAAATGACAACAGGATTTTTTTCAAAGTTTTGAAGTTTGAAATCTTCAATATATTTGATTCCTTGAGCAACACCAGTGGTTGGAATAGCTTGCATTCCTGTAGCAGAACTTTGATGAATAATTTTAGGAAGTCCTTCTAATTTACTGGTTGGATGCGAATAATAAGAACGACCTCCTGAAAAAGGATCTTCTGCTTTTGCTAATAATTGGAGCATTAATTGATAAGGAGTGAAGCCTATTCCCAATAATAAAGATTCGTCTCTGTAATAAGGAGATACCCAATCTTCTTTGGATAATTGATAAGCCGTAGCCAATTGTATGGCTTCGTGGCCTCTAGAAGTACTGTGTACGTACTTGCAAATATTTCTGTTTTCTTCGTAAATATCGGCCATTGATTTTGCCAGCATCATTTGAGTGTATGCCTTGAGCAAAATTTCTTTTGAAATAATTTCTTTTGTTGTAAAGTCAGATTCCATAGAAAACAAATATAAGCATTCTCTCTTTTGATTGAAAATAAAAAACGCTAACTCGTAAAGTTAGCGTTTTCAATGATTTAGGAGTTTTTATGACTCAAAATTATTCTTTAATAAACTTGTGAGAGCTTACATTTTTGTCGGTCTTCACATTGATAATGTAAGTACCTTTTGGCAATTGGCTTACATCAATGGTTTGGAAACTTTTTGCTTCTGTTTTTAGAACAGATTTTCCTGATAAGTCAAAAATATCAATTGTTTTAGCACCTTTTGGAATAAGTATATTAACAATATCTTTAGTTTTTGTAGGATAAACAGTCACTAATTTCTCTTTTGAATTTTCGGAGGTTTGTAAAGATGCAGAAGAATCAAAACCTGTAATGATGATAGCGTAATTTTGAGAAGAAATATTTTGGTTGTTGTCTACTAAATTTCCTTTTTGAGAAACTTCTAATCTATACATTCTACCAGCAATTGGAGTTGGAATAATAATTTGTTCTACATTATCAACAGTGTTATCACCTTGGGTAGCAGGTGCCATAGGATTGCTAATATCTAATTTCCAAGGATAATAAATAGTATTGGTTACTGTATCTATAATTCTCAGGTCAAAGTCGTTAATAATCATAGAAGAATGATTATTTTGAAGTTCGTAATCTGTAGAAAAAGGAGTTGCAGCTGGGTCTATCCATGATATTGTTGCTTTTAATGGCTCTCCAGATTTAGCAGTTACTGTTTTAGTAAATTTAGCCCCAGAGTTTAATACATTTCTTTCAAAAAATGCTTTATTGTCTTTTTTGTCTATAAGAAGTTGAGCTGCTTTTGTGGCATCCGCAAATCCCCAACCATACCATACATCAGGTCCAGGATTTCCTGCTTCATTTGCAGTATGGGTTAATAAAGCTTTCATTTCATCTGCTTTAAAAATGAAGCTGTTATTGTTGTATAACATTCTATTTACCTCTGTTAAAGCTCCAGCAATTCCAGTAACTATTGGCGCGGAATATGATGTTCCGTTTCCGCCTAATCCATAAGTGTTATAAGTGGTTGCGTTTGAGTAACTTGCAAGTGCCATAGTGCTTCCTACTGCTGAAATGTCAGGTTTTATCGCTCCATCTTTTCTAGGTCCTGCACTACTGTAGCTTGCTTTGGCTACATCATTGGAAGTGGTATATTGGTAATCAGCAGTGGTTAATTGGTTAGTTGCACCAACGACTATAATATTTTTTGCTAAAGATCCTTCACCTATACAGTTGTACCCTTGGCTACAATTTGCGGCGGGAATTACATCTGCTGCGTCAAATGGAACATAAGTATTGGATAAATTATCATATTTAAATTTTGGAAGAAAAGTATTTTGGCTAGGATGGGTCCCATAATAATTTCCAGCAGATTTGATGACGATTTGATTGGGATTTGTATAAACAATTTCATCAAAACTTTTATCTCTCAAACTGTAAGCTCCAGAATATGTATCTTCAGTATTTAATTCATAATTAGCAACCCAATAAAAGCCTTTAGTAGTGTAAATAGAAAATGGAGTGGACACATAGTTCCATCCTACATTTACACCATAAGAATGATTGGAGATATTAGCATTTGAAGCAGCAAGTTTTTGATAATTGTTTCCTTTTGTAGTATTGTTAAAGCTATAGCTGTCAATCATTACATTAGTTAGTACGCCTTTTGCTCCAGAAGTTCCATATGGATTAGAAAGATCTCCTATCCCAATTGCTCCAATGATTCCAGCAACGTTTGTTGCGTGACTTGCATAGGCTATTTCTCCATTTTCTTGATCAAAGATTCTGTTTCCTCCATTAGTTGGTCCTCCAAATTCGTTATGTTTTTCGAAAACTCTGCCTCCATCCATAACTAGAATTTTCTGACCGCTACCATTGATCGAAATATTATTTAAACCAGTGAGGGTTCCATTTTGTAGGGAAAGAATATTGGCGCTTTTATTGGCACGCATATCTTCAGATTCCCAAAAAAGAGGAATGTTGCCTGCAAATCCAGCATGAGTGGAAATAATTTCTTTTAATTGACTCTTTGAAAATTTTTGAGAAGAATTTTTTAGAAAAGAGGAAAGCCTATTATTATTTTCTATTCTATCCTTAGCTAAAATAGAATTTAATCTTGTGTTTTGTCCGTAATAATTGCTGATTAGGAAAAGACAAGTTAAAATAAATATATTTTTTTTCATAATAATTCGTAGTTTTTGCAAAGATATAAATTGTTAAGACTCTAATTTTGTTAGTCAATAGAAATTATAAATAAATATATTTTTTTTAATTTTTTTTCGATTAAATTTGAACAAATTTTCTAAAGAATGTACTTGATTTTTGATACGGAAACTACTGGTTTACCCCAAAATTTTAACGCACCCATCTCAGATTCAGATAATTGGCCTAGAATGGTTCAGATTGCGTGGCAATTGCATGATGATGAAGGTAAATTAATTGAAAATCAGGATTATATCATTAAACCTGAAGGGTATGATATTCCTTTTAACGCGACCAGAATTCACGGTATTTCTACCAAAATGGCCAAAGAAGAAGGAAAGGATTTGGCATGGGTTTTAGAAGAATTTAAAAAAGCATTAGAGAAAACAAAAGTTGGTGTTGGTCACAACATTGATTTTGATTATAAAATTGTAGGTGCAGAATTTTTTAGAAAAGAAATCGAAAATAATCTTCAAGAAATTCCAAAGGCTGATACCATGGAATTGGGAACCGATTTCTGTGCTTTGCCAGGAGGAAGAGGAGGAAGGTTCAAATCTCCAAAATTAGGTGAACTTTTCGAAAAATTATACGGTTACCAATTTGATGAAGCGCACAATGCTGCGGCAGACGTAAATGCGACGGCGCAGATTTTCTTCGAAATGGCGAGACAACGCATTATTCCTGCAGAGAAAATGCTATGGACTGATGCTCAGTTTCAGCAATTTCAGAAAATTTGGAGTGAGCCAATTAAACCGTTTGATATTGTCATCAGAAGACAAGTTGCAGATTCTAAGAAAAAGAAATCTACTGTTGATTTTGGAGATACCAAAGAAGTGGAAATTGGCGATTATTTCCATTTTCATAATCACACCATTTATTCCACTCTTGCAGCAACTTCACATTTTAATGAACTGATAAAAGTAGCTTCCGAAAACGATTTTAAGGCAGTTGGAATGGTAGATTTAGGGAATTTGATGGGTGCTTTTAAGTTTGTTTCCGAAGTCGAAAAATACAACGGCGACCTCAAAAAAAAGAAAGTAGAAGCCGAAGAAAAAGGTGAAGTGTTTACTAAAACACCTTTGGTTCCAGTTTTGGGATGTGAATTTTATATTTCAGAAAGACCAGAGCAAAAACAATTTACCAAAGATGATCCAGACAGAAGAACAAACATGGTTCTTTTGGCGAAAAATTTTCAAGGATATAAAAATCTAGCAAAACTATCGAGTTTAGGTTATACCAACGGTTATTATGCTGGTGTACCAAGGATTTCTAAGAAACAAATTGCCGAATATAAAGAAAATCTTATCGCTGTTACAGCAGGGATTTACGGAGATGTTCCAAATGCGATTTTAAATTTCGGGGAACAAAAAGGAGAGGAAGTTTTTCTTTGGTGGAAAGAGCAGTTTGGAGAAGATTTCTATGTGCAAATTCAGAATCATGACATAGAAGAAGAAGAGCACTTAAACGAAGTTTTATTAGAACTAGCCGATAAACATGATGTAAAAATTTTAGCACAGAATGAAACTTTTTATACCAAAAAAGAAGATGCTAAAATTCAGGATATTATTACTTGTATCAAAGACGGAGAAAGAGTTTCTACGCCTATTGGTAAAGGTTTTGGGAAACGAAAAGGTTTAGCGAATGACCATTATTTTGTGCAAAATGCAGAAGAATTGAAACAAACTTTTCGTCAGTTTCCTGATGCTTTTGAAGCATACAAAGACTTTTTACAAAAATTTGAACCTTATACTTTAAAAAGAGACGTTTTGCTTCCGAAATTTGATATTCCCGAAGAGTTTCAAAGTGAAGAAGACGAAAAAGACGGGGGAAAACGTGGCGAAAATGCTTATTTAAGACATCTGACTTATGAAGGTGCAAAGAAAAAATACGAAGAAATTACCGATGAAATTCGAGAAAGATTAGATTTTGAGCTAGAAGTAATTGCAAATACAGGTTATCCAGGTTATTTCTTGATTGTTCAGGATTTCTGTAATGAAGCCCGAAAAATGGGCGTTTCAGTTGGTCCTGGTCGAGGTTCTGCAGCAGGTTCTGCAGTTGCGTATTGCATAGGAATTACCAATGTAGATCCGATTAAATATGATTTACTTTTTGAGCGTTTCTTGAATCCAGAGCGTATTTCAATGCCCGATATTGATATCGATTTTGATGATGAAGGTAGAGATGCTATTATCAAATGGGTAATTGAAAAGTATGGACAAATGAACGTGGCGCAGATTATTACTTACTCGGTTTTGGGAGGGAAATCAGCGATTAAAGATGCAGGAAGAGTTCTGGATGTTTCGATTCCTGATACGAATGCGATTGCGAAATTAATTCCTGAAACTCCGGGAATGAATATTGCAAAAGCACTCAATAAACCAGAAAAATTAAAACCAGAAGATAAACCTTTGGCCGAAGAAATGAAGGCGATTTTAGCGAATCCGAATGATTCTCGTCATCAAGTTTTGGCTTCGGCACAGAAAATGGAAGGTTGCATCAGAAATACTGGAATTCATGCTTGTGGAGTGATTATTACGCCAGAAGATATTTCAAATTTAGTTCCGATTTCTATTGCTGCAAAAGATGCAGGAATTTTGGTTTCTCAGTTTGATAACTCGGTGGCAGAAAGTGCTGGTTTGTTGAAAATGGACTTTTTAGGTTTAAGGACTTTAACCATCATTAAAGATGCAATAAAACTTATTAAACAACGTCACGGAATTGAAATCAATACGGATGAAATTCCGTTGGATGATAAAAAAACCTACGAACTTTTCAAAGAAGGGAGAACGATTGGGATTTTCCAGTATGAAAGTGCGGGAATGCAAAAATACATGCGCGAACTGAAACCTACGGTTTTTGCGGATTTAATTGCGATGAACGCTTTGTACAGACCTGGACCGATTAAATACATCCCAAATTTCATCAACAGAAAACACGGTTTGGAAGAAATTGTTTACGACTTACCAGAAACCGAAGAATATCTAAAAGAAACCTACGGAATCACGGTTTATCAAGAGCAGGTAATGTTGCTTTCTCAGAAATTGGCGAATTTCACCAAAGGTGAAGCTGATACGCTAAGAAAAGCAATGGGTAAAAAACAGAAAGATGTTCTGGATAAAATGTACCCGAAATTTATAGAAGGTGGAAAAAAGAATAATCTTAACGAAGAAAAACTCAATAAAATTTGGAAAGACTGGGAAGCGTTTGCAGAATATGCGTTTAACAAGTCTCACTCCACTTGTTATGCCTTAATTGCGTACCACACTGCTTATCTCAAAGCTAATTATCCTGCGGAATATATGGCGAGTGTGATGAGTAATAACATTAACAATACTAAGCAAATTACACTTTTTATGGAAGATTGTAGAACGATTGGGGTAGATGTTTTAGGGCCAGATGTTAATGAATCTCAGTTCCAATTTGCGGTGAACGAAAAAGGACAAATCAGATTTGGTTTGGGAGCGATTAAAGGAATGGGAGAAGCCCCTTCTGAAGCCATATATTTAGAAAGACAAAACGGAAGATTCAAAGATATTTATGACTTTTTTGAAAGAATGCCTTCTTCGCAAGTTAATAAAAGAGTGGTGGAAAGTTTGGTGATTGCAGGTGCTTTTGACGAATTAGATTCTTATCATAGAGCGCAATATTTCGATGTGGATAATGTTGGTAGAACCAATATTGAAAAGCTTTTGCGTTACGGACAATCGTTTCAAGATAATAAAAACTCGGTGGAGAATTCACTTTTTGCTGATTTTGCAGATGAGGTTCAGATTGAAAGACCGAAACTTTTACCTTGTGCAGAATGGCAAAATATGCATAAACTCAATCGTGAGAAAGAAATCATCGGTTTCTATCTTTCGGCGCATCCTTTAGATGAATATAAATTCCAGTATAAGTTTATCAATGGAGAATTTTCTAAAAATTTCGTTTTAGAAGACAATAAAAAAGATGAAATTGCTCCAAATGACTTGTCAGCCAAAATTTTAGATGAGGAATCAGACGATGATGAAAGCATTGATATAAGTTTAGATGTTTCAGAAGATGAAGAATTGGTAGAAGAATCTTCTGCTAAAAAAGCTGAACCAAAAGGAAACTTCAATTTCTTGAATTTAGACGAAATTGATGCGTTCAAAGAACAATTATTTCCTGCAGGAAGTCTTTTTGAAGCGCCAAAAGATTGGAAAGAAAGACAAAAAATGTTTGATAATGCTAGAGAATACACGGTTTCTGGATTGATTACCGAAATGATTTTGAGAGATGGGAAAAATTCTGGTGAAAAAATATGTTTCTTGACCTTAGAAGATTACACGGGAAGTTACAGTTTCAGATTAGGTGATAGAGATTATATGAAGTTGCGTGAAAAAATTGCCAAAGACCGATTTGTCATCGTAAAAATGAAATTTACACAAGGAAGTGAAGGCAGAGTTTTTACCAATGTTACAGATATTATGGATTTGAAAGATGCTTTCGAAAAGTATGCTAAATCCTTGTCGCTGATTATTCCTGTAAATGAACTGAATAAAACAGATATAGAATTTTTCAAAACACAATTGTTGGCAGAAAAAGGAGAACATAAATTGAATGTTTTTCTCCAGAATCCTTTAGACAATACTTTTGTAGAAGCGAGAGCCTTGCATCAAACGATTAATATTAATAATCAATTGCTTGAAAAAATTCATGAATTTGGAAAATTTGAAATTTATTTAAACTAACATAAAGCCGAGATTTTGTCTCGGTTTTTTAATTAGAAAAAGTGTTTTTTTGAACAAAAAAAATAAAGCAGTAATCTTAATGAAATGTTAAATTTGTATACGTATTTTGTATGATTTTAAGATTTTGTGAGGGTTTTCATTTTTTTTGTTGGTTATTTAAATATAAATTTGACCAAACATAAAAACACAAAATGATGACTCGTATTTTTCTTTTTGAAGAACAACAGCTTTTTAATGAAGCCTTGCAGTTTTTTATTAATTCACAGCCAAATTATAGTGTTGTAGGTTCTCATAGTGATGAAGGTTCTTTACTAGAATGTCTTTATGGAGTAAATGCTGACATTATTTTATTTGGCATTAGTATGATGAGTCCTAATTCTCACTTTTTGATAGAACAAATTAAAAATGAATTTAAAAATCTTAAAATTATTGTTCTAAATGATGGTTTAGATATTAAAGAGATTAGAAGACTCTATAAAAGTGGGGTACATGGTTTTTTAGAAAAAAAATCTCATAACGGGGAACTTCTTAATTCTATAGATTCTGTGGTGAGTGGTAAAATATATTTAGATGTAAAAATAAGAGAGCGTTTTTTTTCAGAATATTTTGATAATAGCCCATGTAAAAATTCGGTAAAAATGGTTCAAGGTTTACTAACAATTAGAGAAAAAGATGTTATGAGACTTATTTGTGAAGGTTATAATAGTAAAGAAATTGCAGAAGAGTTATTCATAAGTATAAATACTGTAGAAACACATCGAAAAAAAATTATTCAGAAATTTAATGTGAAAAATTCAATTGGTATTGTAAGATTTGCAATGCAGAATAATATGATTTAGAAACACACTCACTCTATATATAAAAGCCTTTCTGTCACATGATAGAAAGGCTTTTTTTATTGAGTTTATTGCCAGTCTGGCATTTCTGCATTAGTAAACAATGTAGTTCTTTGTAAATTCTGAAGAGACAAGTCTAGTGATATTTTTTGTATATTTTTTGGTGAAATACCATCATTAGAAGTGTTGGTGAAGATTATTTCTGCATTATTAGGAGAGAATCTAGGGTCTAAATCATTGGTTCCTAATGTTTTTTTACTTAAATCAGACAAATCTGTAAGGGTAGATGTAGTAAATTCATATAAGAAAATTCTAGTGTCTAGTTGCCTATAACTGGAATCTTGATAATTAGAAACATCTTGACAGAAAATGAATTTTTTTCCATCTACCGAAAAGTTTATTCCGCCTACTGCACCTATACTATTATTAACTATGGTTGTCAACACATTTCCTACCATATCTAAGATTCTAATATTAGAATTGTAGCCATTAATATTGTTGGTTTTAACTGCAATTTTAGCCTCGTCGTAACTCCAATCACATTCAGTAATGAATTCTCCTACAGGCGCTGTGTAAATTAAAGTGGTTCCCGTTCCATCCTTATTTATTTTATACAATTTGTCAAAACTGCCATAGATTAATTGTGTTCCACCTTGGTTCCAAGAGTAGTCTAATTCTTTAGAATTAAATCCTCCTATAGGAATTTTAGTTACTTGAAATTCTGCAGAACCATCTAGTTTGCTTGTAAATATATGGATATCTCCTGCAACGGATTTGAGATAAGCGATTAAGTTAGCGCTATTGTTTTTTCTTGGCCTCCACGCATTTTCTTTTAAAGTAAAAAGATTGTTGTTTTCTAAGTTATTAGAAACTAAAGTGAGTTTTCCGTTGTTATTTTGTACATAATGAAGCCTATTTAAAGGAGAATTAGAGGTGGTGAATTTATTACTAACGCTATAAACAGGGGTGTTTACTCCATCATTTACAATAACTTGCCAAAAATATGTGGTTCCATATTTTAGATTTTTAACTTCGTAATTTTTTTCTTTAATATCATTGATTTCAATTACATCTGTATTGCTGCTATTCTTTAAAATAAGTGTGTATTTCAAAATATCTTTGGTGTCAGGATCTGAGCAGTTCCATGAAAAGTTAATACTTAAAGGTTGATCTACCGTATTATTAGCAGGAGTAATTAAATCAGGAATAGCAGGTGATGAATTGAGGGTTTTGTCATCTAATAATTCTATTGCCACAGAAGATATTTGCCCTTCAGTTTTTATAGAAATCCCCATTGCTTTTGTAACGTAACCATCAGCTTCTGCTTTTAATGAATAATCTCCAAGTGGAATATCTTTAATTTCAAAGGTTCCACTAGCATCCGTTGTCACTGCTTCTGTAATGGGAGAAGTGGTGATTCTAACATTAGAAAGCGGAGTTCCTGATTCTTTTGCCGTTACTACACCTCTTAGTGTGGCTGTTTTAGTCTTAGAAATTAAATCTTCTCTACAAGAAAATAAACTAAATAATGCAACCAGAAATATGGTTAATTTTAAGAAATTTTTCATAATTATTATTTTTTTCTGAAGTGATAGGAGATTCCTAGTCCAAATCGTAAAGCTCTATCGTTTAAGTCTCCATTTATTTTAGTATCCCAATCATCATCAAAACCTAAATCATATTGTGACTGTAATCTTATAGAGAAATTTTTTAAGAAATATTCAAAACCTCCACCTAATTGATACTTAAATTTCATTGGTTCTCTATTAACTATAAAACCTCCTCCTGCAAAAAGA
Source organism: Cloacibacterium normanense (assembly GCF_003860565.1). Classification (NCBI taxonomy): domain Bacteria; kingdom Pseudomonadati; phylum Bacteroidota; class Flavobacteriia; order Flavobacteriales; family Weeksellaceae; genus Cloacibacterium; species Cloacibacterium normanense. The sequence goes on along the minus strand of NZ_CP034157.1, from coordinate 1,434,708 downwards.
AATGGTGAGAATTTATTGGCAGGAAGCATTAGATATTCTAAATTTAGGTCAGTAGCTTGGTATCTGCGTCTTACGATTTCTTTGTTTTCCAAGGTTATAAAAGCAGATGAAAGATTTATGTTCCAAAATCTATTAAAATTATATCTTATGCCAAATCGTAGACCGGGAGTAGTGGTGGGAGATTCGTAATCTCCTTGAAGAGTATTTGCTTCTACCATTCCAATGATAGAGTAGTGTTTTCCTTTTACATCATAATATTTAGCTTTGTTTGCTAAAAAGTCCACTTGTTTTTGTTCTTCTTTAATTGCGTTTATTGCCGCATCTGTTTCTTTTATGGAATTAGGGTCTGGCTCCCATATTTTGTCTTGAATTCCTTCGATGATTAGTGCTTGTACTGCTTTTTCAATAGCTTCTTTTACTGCAATTTGTACGGGTTCGTTTTGGGTGATTCCTACTTCTGATTCTAGAAGTTTCTCTGTGTCTACGTATTTAAAAATACTTCCGTTTAAAGTGGTAGAGAGTATAGTTTTATCTACATACACAGATTTTAAAACTTTTCCATTCATGGTAGAAACCGCTCTTAGGTAAACAGATATTCTATCTTGTCTGTATTGTGTAGAGGCGCCTATCCCAAAGTATCTAGCGCCTAATCCTCCAGTTAAAACATTGGTGTCATAAGAAATTACACCGCCCTCTAACAAAACACCCGCAAAGAGTAATGGGGGCAACTGTTGGTTGCTATTGTTTTTATTATTTTGGCTATACTCTTGTTTTGTAGTTCTTATGATTTGTCTTTCGTTTAATAAATTGGCTACATTTTCTCTTTCTATAGGGATAAACCAATTACTGTCTTCTAGAACTTTTATAAGAATAGAAGTTATTCCCTGCGGAATTGCTGTACTAAAACTGCTGCCGTTTTCTGTAGGTTTGTATTGGCCAGTTTGGTCTCTGAATTTATAAACTCCTACCACAATTTTTTCTTTTGGAGGTGGTAATTTTTTAATTGGAAATTGCAGATTTGTTTTTTCTCCTAGCTTTGGATCAGATTTACCATCGGGTATTTTAAGTAAAGTGGCACAACTTGTAATAAAAGCTGTGGCAAATAAAAATAAAAATTGATGTGTCCATTTCATATTATTGAGGTATAAAGATTTGTGATTGTTCACCAGTGGTTGTATTTAGAATATTAATGTACAGACCACCAGAACCATTGGTAATCTCAATATAAAGTGAACCGAAATTGTAAACGCCAGGTTTTAAATCTCCTGTGCCAAATTGTTCTTGGAAAATTTTTTGAGATAATTGGCTTAATAATTGACGGTTAAGAGACTCTGTAAAATTATCTAAACTATTGATATTAAAATCACGTAAAGTGTTATCATTATTATCAAATTGATTTTGAGCATTAGCAGAACTTAGTAACATTTGATAATTAAATGTTTCTCCTCCGAAATTAGGGTTTAAAGGTTTATAGACAAACTGTTGAGCATTATTTTCGGCAAATGCTAAAACAAAACATAAGGCGATAATTTTTTTCATTTTGTTTAATTTTTAGTAGGAAAATTCTTTTTTGAAATTTTGGTCATTGGCAAAAAGCTCATCAAGTATATTGATTGTAAAATTTACTTGATTCTCTAAAAACTCTTCAGATGGATTTACAATAAATTGATTGATTAATCTATCTTCTACAAAAATTTGAATTTGGGTATTTCTTGCAAAAGTAGGCAGCTCTACAATGGAGATTGTCTTATTGTATTTTTTATTCATTTGATTGATTTTTATGTAGAAATTATCATAAAAATCTTTTCCCGCTCTTGTTTTAGTTTCGTCTATTGTAAGATTTTGTAAAAATATTTTCGGGTCGCTGCTATCGAGTTCTAAAGTTTTTTTTTTACATTAAACATTAGGCTGTCTTTGCTAATTAAAGCTTTGCTGTTTTCATCTTTTAGGTAAAGATAGCATTTCAGTTCATCACTGGGATCAATATTGATGGTTGTTTCAGATAGTTTTTTTGTGCTTTTAGGGGGGATAGAGAATTTTCCGCTTTGTTTGTTAGATGAAATATTCCCTTGTTTATTTTTTCTAATACCAATAAATAAATATTCTAACTCTTTATGGAGTTCAGAATTATTGATGGCTACATTTTCTATTTTGATGAAATTATTTATTTCTTCATGATTTATTTTTGCTTCTATATTTTCTTGAGCAGATATTTTTTGAAATAAAATCATATTAATGAATATGTAAAATAAAATTAACCTTTTCATAAGTTTAATTTTTAGAAGTTTCTTATGAAAATCATTTTATTATTTCCAAAGGTTTTAATGATCATACCATCAGAAATACTGTTTCTTCCTAGAATATCTAAGTAGTTCCCGTTACCTTGAGTGGTAACGTTTAGCTCGAAATTATTTTTTTGTGGGTAAAATTCTTGATAAATTAAAGTGTTATAGTCTCCAATTTGCGTAGAATTTAATTTGTTATCAGGGTATAAAGTTACATCTACAATGTTTTTATCACCAATTTGTAAGATTTTACTCACAATATTAGGTTCACTAATAGTGTTTTTACTGTCTAAATTTTCAGATTGTAATAATGAAAGTAGTTTAGCACTATCCATATTGTCAAAATTTAGATTTTGAGCGGGAACAGATAATGCAAATATTAGGATGAAAGCTAAAATTATAATTTTCATGGTTTGTGTTTTTGTTTAATGTAAATATAATAAAAAATATAATATAAATATCTATTTTAAATAAAATATGAGAGACTTTTGTCTCTCATATTCAATTATAAATGTGCTAAATTTAGTTTGATTGATTAATAAACATAGCATTAGAATTGCCAATTTGTGTTCCAAGATGATAGTGGAATCCACCTGTTTGATTTACTACAGAAAGATTATCATTACCAGTTTGAATATCTTTTGCATAATTTCCAAAACCAAGCTGAGTTTGGAATGCCATATTATCATCCCCAGTTTGTCTTACTCTAGCTTCATTATTGTCTCCATATTGTAGCTGTAAACTATAGTTTGCATCACCTACTTGTTTTGATCTAGCAAAATTAGCATTACCGTATTGCCCTTGTCCAGCGTAATTATTTGAACCATCTTGAACTACTCTTGCAACGTTATCATTGCCCATTTGTTGTTGTTGAGACATGTTGTTGGTTCCTGTTTGTTTGCTTCTAGCGTTATTGTCATCTCCGTATTGCCATTGTTCGGCAGAGTTAGATAATCCAACTTGTAATGTCACAGCTTTGTTTCTATTTCCCCATTGGTCTTGCATATTGTAATTTGCAGTTCCCCATTGGTTGGTAGAAGCAGAGTTTCTATTTCCAGTTTGGTATTGTTCACTAGAATTTGCAATACCTACTTGGTCTACTTCTGCAGAATTTCTGTTACCTTGTTGAATGATTAAACTTTCATTAAACCAGCCAAATTGGTCTACATTTACAGAATTTCTATTTCCAATTGAGTATGATTGATTGCTGTTCATGAGCCCCACTTGAGAAATAATAGCGTCGTTTTTATTTCCCCACTGAAGCGTATAATTAGAATTTAATGCTCCATTTTGACCAACAGCGGCTGTGTTTTCATCTCCGTATTGATCTAGTACATTGCCATTTAAAAAGCCCACTTGATTTACTGTAGCTAAATTAAGATTTCCTACTTGAGTGGTTACATCAGAATTTGCTTGTGCGAATAAAGTTGCAGAAGCAACAAGTGCAAAAGCACTTAAAATAATTTTTTTCATGATTAAATATTTTTGGTTAGCGATACAAATGTATACATGATAAATATCATTTTTTTCATCAAAAATTGTTATTTTAATAATATCACTGTTTTCGGTGATAAGAAGTTTAACTTTAATCATGTTTAATTAGGATTCACTCTTTTTTGTGATAGATTTTATCTAAAACGAAATAGATAAAAACTTGGAAACTTTTTTTGTTTTTTAGTTTCCGTTTTCTATCTTTGCACCCGATTATGGATGATAAAAAATATTTTTTAGAAAAATTGTTTGAGATGTTTCATATATATGGCGTGAAAACATTAACAATGGACGATATTGCAAAAGAGTTTTCTATCTCTAAGAAAACCTTGTATCAGAAATATAGCCATAAAGAAAATTTAATTTGTGATGTTTTAGATTTTATGTCAAAAGAAGGACTTGATGAGGTAGATAGAATAAGACAAGAATATAAATGTCCTATTGAATCTCTTCTTGTTTCTGGTGCTAGAATGGATGAAATAACTTGTAAAGAAAAGAATATATTCGATATACAATTATTAAAGTATTATCCGGATATTTTTCATTCTCACCAAATTTCTATTTCTGTAAGGATTATTAAAATTTTAAAAGAAGATTATGAAACAGGTGTTGAAATTGGTTATTTTAGGAGAGGTATTTCCATAGATTTATACATTAAATTCTTAATTACACTCTTTTTTTCAGCAGAAATTTCTCCACTTTTTACAGAAGAAAAAAATAAAAAGAAACTTTCTGTAGCTATGAAATTATTATACTTAGATGCAATAGTTACGGATGAAGGCAAACAAAGACTAAATGAATTAAAAGAAAAATATCAATACAGTAATATTTAAATAATGAAGCAAGAGGTTTATTAAGGAAGATTTTCGTAATCTGAAAAAAGAAAGAAAAAAATAAAGTAAAAATTGTAAACAAACGTCTAAAAAGTTAAAAATAAATTATGACATTTAAAATGATAAAGTGGAAAAAATTAGCTATAGGTATTTTTTCTGTTGCAAGTACTTTAGCGTACTCTCAGCAGACTGTTACCTTAAAACAAGCTATAGAATTTGCTTTGCAAAATAAAGCAGATGCTCTAAAATCTAGGCTAGATATTACCAATGCAGATGCAAAAATTCTAGAAGCAAAGGCAGGTGCGCTCCCGAAAGTAACAGGGAATGCTAATATTACATACAATCCAATAATCCAAGAGATTGCACTTGGAGGGCAAACTTTCAAAATGGGACAGCCTTGGGTTGCTGTGGCGGGAGTTCAGTTGCAACAAGCGCTTTTTAATCAACAAGTTTTTATTGGTTTAAAAGCGGCAAAATCTACCAAAGAATTTTATCAATTGAATGCCAATCTTACCGAAGAGCAGATTATTGAAAGGGTTTCTAACGCGTATTTTCAGGTTTTTACTGCTCAAGAGCAGAAAAATACTTTAGAAAGCAGCTATAGCAGTACAGAGAAAGTAAGAAATGTAATTAAGAGTTTGTATGATAACGGTTTATCAAAAAAAATAGATTTAGATAGAACTAATGTTAACCTTACCAACATAGAAACTAACATAAAACAAAGTAATAATGGAATTACGCAAGCCGAAAATGCTTTGAAATTCTACATGGGAATGCCTATTGAAACCAAAATACAATTGGTGCAAGAAGATATGGCTGTAACTCCACATCTTTTAGACGAAACTGTAAATACTGACGAAAGAACAGAAGTAAAGGTTTTGCTAAAAAATAAAGAACTTCTTGAATATCAGAAAAAAGCAACTATCGCAAATTATTATCCTACAGTTAATCTAACGGCTAACTATAATTGGCAAGGATTAGGAGAGAAGTTTCCTCTAACGAATGGGAGTTCAAAAGGAGTAATGTGGTCAGATTATTCTGCAATAGGATTGGGTATTAATATTCCTATTTTTAATGGATTTGCTACAAAAGCAAAAGTTCAGCAGAATCAAATTGATATTGATAAACTCGAAATAGATATTAAAGATACCAAACTTGGGCTAGACCAAGCTTATCAAAACGCAAAAGCTCAGATTGAAAATAGCCTTGCAACTTTAGAAAGCCAAAAAGCGAATGTGAAATTAGCAGAAGATGTTTTAGCAGATACAAAAAGTAATTATCAATACGGTTTGGCAACGCTTACAGATTTATTAGATGCCGAAAATTCTTTGGTACAAGCTAAAAATAACTACACAACAGCGATTTTAGATTATAAAATTGCCGAAGTACAATACTACAAATCAAAAGGAGAACTTAAAAATTATTTAAAATAAACTATAATGAAAAAAACTTTAATATATATTGTTATTGCAGCGGTTTTAGTAGGATTGGCTGCTTATAAAATTTCAAGTAATAAGAGTAAACAAGAAGCGGAAGTAGCGGAAGTAGCAAAAGAAGTTGATAAAATTAACGTAAATGTTATTACCGTTCAATACGAAAGCATTAATACAGATTATACAGCAAACGGAACTTTTCTTCCAAAACAAGAAATGAATCAATCTTCTGAAATTTCTGGTAGAATTGTAAGTGTTTTGGTAAAAGAAGGTACTAGAGTAGGTGCTGGTCAAACTTTGGCAACCATCAAAAGAGATGCTATAGATGTAGATGTTTCTCAGGCTCAGAACAACTTGCAAAACGCTATTATAGACAATCAACGTTACGAAAATGCCTATAAAACTGGTGGTGTTACTAAGCAGCAATTAGATAATTCAAGATTGCAACTTAAAAATGCTCAAGCTGCTGTAAGAGCTCAAAGCGTTAGAATTAGTGATACCAGCATCCGCGCAGGAATTAGCGGAACTATTAATAAAAAAATGGTAGAACCGGGAACTGTGGTTTCTCCTGGCACTCCAATGTTTGAGATTGTAAATATCAACAGTTTGAAACTTTCTGTTTTAGTAGATGAAAGTCAGGTTGGGAAAATTCAATTAGGACAACAAGTTGCTATTAATGTAAATGTTTTACCAGAAGATTCTTTCAGTGGTAGAATTACATTTATTGCTCCAAAAAGTGATGCTTCACTTAATTTCCCTGTAGAAATTGAAGTTCAAAACAGAGGAAACTTAAAAGCTGGGATGTATGCTACTGCAATTTTCCAAACGAATAATGGTGCCGAAACTCAAAATATGTTAACGGTACCAGCTACTGCATTCGTAAACGGAGTGAGTTCTGGACAAATTTTTGTAGCTCAAAACGGAGTTGCTAAATTGATTAAAGTAACGCCTGGAAAAGTGTACGGCGATAAAGTTCAAATCTTAAACGGTCTTAAAAATGGAGACCAAGTGATTACCAGTGGACAAATTAACCTAGATAATGGTTCTAAAATTAATATCATAAAGTAGTATGAAGTTAGCAGAAATATCGATTAAAAGACCATCGTTGGTTATTGTATTATTTACATTGCTAACGTTAGGAGGACTTTTGAGCTATTCTATGATGGGATACGAGCTCATTCCAAAATTTGAAACCAATATAGTAACTATTTCTACCGTTTATCCAGGAGCTTCTCCTAGTGAAGTAGAAACATCTGTTACCCGAAAAATTGAAGATGCGGTAGGTTCTTTAGAAAACGTAAAAAAAGTAGAATCTTCTTCGTACGAAAGTTTGTCTGTTATTATGGTTCAGCTTAATAATGGTGCAGATGTAGATTATGCGCTTAATGATGCACAGCGTAAGGTAAATGCAATATTGGCAGACCTTCCAGATGATGTAGATGCGCCTTCTCTTAATAAATTCTCTTTGGATGATTTGCCTATTATCACCATGAGTATTTCGTCTGATAAATTAAATAATAAAGAACTTTATGACCTTTTAGACAAAAAAATAGAACCTATTTTTTCTCGTGTAAATGGTGTGGCGCAAGTTGACCTTGTTGGTGGACAAGAGAGAGAAATTCAGGTAAATATTGATGATAAAAAATTACAAGGTTACGGACTTTCTATTGGGGAAGTGCAACAGGCAATCCTTACTTCAAACTTAGATTTCCCTACAGGTAGTTTAAAAACCAGAGTTAATAAATCTACCATTAGATTATCTGGTAAATATAAATCTGTAGAAGAAATGAGCAATCTTGTGGTTTCGAATAAAAACGGAGCCCAAGTTCGTCTTTCTGATGTAGCAACTGTTTTTGATGCTCAAAAAGATGTTGAAAAATTAGCGAGATTCAACCAGTTTCCTACTATTTTAATGCAGGTTAAAAAACAGTCTGATGCTAATGCTGTAGCGGTTTCAGAAAGCATTCAAGAAACAATAAAAACAGTAGAAGATGGATATAAACTTCAAGGGGTAAAATTAAAAGTAGTAAATGATACTACAGATTTTACATTAGAATCTGCAGACCACGTTATTTTCGATTTATTCTTAGCTATTGTTTTGGTGGCTATTGTAATGTTGTTGTTCTTGCATAGTGTTAGAAATGCATTTATTGTAATGGTTTCTATTCCGGCTTCATTAATTGCAGCTTTTATCGGCATGTATCTCATGGGATATACCTTAAACTTGATGAGTTTATTAGGACTTTCGTTAGTTGTGGGGATTTTGGTAGATGACGCGATTGTGGTTCTAGAGAATATCTATCGTCACATGGAAATGGGAAAAAGCAAAATTAGAGCAGCGTATGATGGTGCTGCGGAAATTGGCTTTACCGTTGCTGCTATTACTTTGGTAATTGTGGTAGTATTTTTGCCAATTGCGATGAGTACAGGTCTTGTAGCTAATATCTTGGCACAATTCTGTGTAACCGTGGTTATTGCAACATTATTATCATTGTTGGCCTCTTTTACCATTATACCTTGGTTGTCATCAAGATTTGGAAAATTACAACATCTTACAGGTAAAAATGCTTTTGAAAAATTCATTCTTTGGTTCGAAAAACAATTAGATAACTTTACACATTGGATTACAGGCTTGTTAGAATGGTCTCTTAGAACTACTTTTAGAAGAATATTTACCGTAGTAATTACTTTTGTTGTTTTGATTATGTCTTTCATGTTAGTGAAATTCGGTTATATTGGTGGAGAATTCTTCCCGAAAACAGACCGTGGACAGTTCTTGGTTCAAATGGAATTGCCAAAAGATGCAACCATCGAGAAAACAAACCAAATTACTTTAGAAGTCGAAAAATTCTTAAGAAAAGATAAAGATGTGGTAGATTTAATTACCACTGTTGGTCAACAATCTACTGGTTTTGGTGGAGCACAAGCTACTACTTATCAATCTGAAGTTCAGGTAAATTTAATAGATAAATCTGAGCGTTCTGAAAGCACAGATATTAAATCTGCAAAAGTAAAAAGAGCTTTAGAAGAAAAATTTACAGGAGTTGAATTTAAAACAGCTCCTATTGGTATAATGGGTGCAGAAAATGCTCCTATAGAAATGGTAGTTACCGCTCCTGATAATGCTACGGCTGTAAAAGAAGCAACAAGAATTTTAAATTTATTGAAAAAAGTTCCGGGTGCCGTAGATGCAGAGTTATCTACGGATACAGGTAATCCAGAAGTTCAGGTAAATTTAGATAGAGATAAAATGGCGTCTTTGGGCTTAAATCTTTCGAGTGTAGGACAAGCAATGCAAACAGCATTCAACGGTAATACAGACGGAAAATTTAAAGCTGGAGAATATGAATATGATATTAATATTCGTTTTGCTGATAATAGCAGAAAATCTATTGAAGATGTTAAGAATTTAATTTTTACTAATTCTCAAGGACAGCAAATTCGTTTGAGTCAGTTTGCTGATGTTAAAATGGGTTCAGGGCCTAGTTTACTAGAACGTAGAGACAAATCTCCGTCTGTAAAAGTGAAAGCTAAAGCGGTAGGAAGACCTGTAGGAGATGTTGCAAACGAATGGGCAAACCAATTTATGGATGGTAAAGATAAACCTGCAGGAGTAGATTACATCTGGAGTGGTGATATGGAAAACCAACAAGAAGGTTTTGGTACATTAGGTATTGCTTTGTTAGCGGCTATTGTCTTAGTTTATTTGGTAATGGTATCGTTGTACGACTCTTTTGTATATCCATTTGTAGTATTGTTTTCAATTCCGTTGGCGATGATTGGGGTAATGCTCATTTTAGCACTTACAGGTAATTCATTGAATATTTTCACCATGTTGGGGATGATTATGTTGATTGGTTTGGTAGCGAAAAATGCAATTTTGATTGTTGACTTTACCAATGCCAGAAAAGCAGCAGGAGTTAATACTCACGATGCTTTAATACAAGCCAACCACGCACGTCTTCGTCCTATCTTGATGACAACTATTGCGATGATTTTCGGGATGTTGCCAATTGCATTAGCAAACGGCGCAGGTGCAGAGATGAATAAAGGTTTGGCTTGGGTAATTATTGGTGGTTTAACATCATCTTTATTCCTTACGCTAATTATTGTACCAGTAGTATATTCTATTTTTGATTCTATTCTTAGAAGAATGGGCAAGCACGAAAAGATAGATTACGAAGCAGAAATGAAAGCAGAATATGTACACAAAGAACTAAGTGAAGATGGTTTTACGCCAAAACATTTAGATTAAAAATATACAGATAAAGAATTGAAGATTAAATTCTGAAAATTCTTACTGTCATAGTTTTGTTTTAATAGTTTATTTTGAAAATTCCCTCCAATTTATTTGGTGGGAATTTTTTTTAAAATACGTAGAATGTAGTATTTTAATTGTTAGTAAATGAGGGTAACTTTAAGGTACAAAAAACACAAAGATGAAAACAAAACTCTACATGTTTATAATGGGAGTGTTTTCCATTATTCTCACATTCTCACAGGTAGGAATTAACACTACAGAGCCTCATGAATCTTCAGTACTTCATCTCAATTCTAGTGATAAAGGTTTTCTTTTACCTTACTTTAATATTACAGATTTGAATCTTAAGTCACCCGTAATTTCCCCAACTATTGCAGAGGGTTTACTTGCTTATAATACCAATACAACTACAGGAAAAGGAATTTATTATTGGGATGGTACCAAATGGTCTGGATTAGGTCAAGTGAATTTCACAAATATTTACAATAGTGTGATTAAGCCACTTAATGCAGTACTAAATGATATGGATACTTTTCCTTATCTTATTAATGCAATGGTTGCTCCTTCTTCTCCTGGACTAAGACGTTTTGATTGCGATTACTCTGCTCTAGGTGATGATATTATTATCAATAATCCATTGTCTGGCGCTCCAAATAATTTTGTGATTTGGGATAATGTCAATAAAAAAATTAATGTTCCACAGCAATTATTAGGCTATTCTATTACCGTTAATATTTCTTTAAAATACCAACAAACTACCTCTAACTCAGAAGCTTCTCGATTTGTAGCATATACAGGTAATGCTGTAGTCAATACTTCCACAGGAAATTATACAGGAGGAAGAAAAATTAAAGATTTAATGTTTAAAAAAACCAAAACAAGTAGTTTTCCTTATGTAAGAGACGAATTGGTACTTTCACCAATAGTCGTTACACAAGAAATCATAGACCATGGAATTATTCTTTACATTGGTAGTGGTGATAACTCTCCTTTAAATTTTTATGAACCAGTTCTCACCATAGACTATGGTGTAGTTAATATTACATTATAAAAACAATTATAATAAAAAAAACAACTCTTTGAATACGCTATTGATTTAGCAGAATAGTTGCAATGAAAATTGCAACTGTTTTTTTATGATATAAAATAGGTTTAAATTTTAATCTTTTCGTTTTAGGAATTCCTAACTTTGCGCGGTAAAAACTTAAAGATGAAATCAGGAATGTTGCAAGAGAAACCTTTAATCGAAAAATATAATGATTTACTCTTAGATATAGGCTCTACATTGATGGTTGCAGGTGCGCATTGTGGTAGAATAGACCGAAATATAAAACGTATTGCAGATGTTTTCGGGGTAGATATAGAAATCTTTTATTCTTTCAATGGTATTATTCTCACTACTAAAATGAGAAACAACCCTTCTGAAACCGCCACTCATTATAAAAGATTACCAAGTCATGGTGTTCATTTCGGGATTCTCAACGAAATAAGTTTGCTTTCTTGGAAGGTGGTGAGCGATCATCTAGATTATCCACATGTGAAAAGAGAGTTTGAAAAAATTAAGAAACTTTCTCATCATAAACGAATTCAAATTGTTCTAGGAGTAGGAATTGCTTGTGCATCTCTTTGTATTTTAGCCAAAGGAGATTTTATAGATGCCACTTTTGCATTTTTTGCTTCTATGCTAGGAATACTTGCGAGACAAGAAATTTCAAAACGAAAATTTAATGTGATGTTAGCAATTAGTGGAGGAGCATTTGTTACCAGTTTTATTGCTTCCATCAATGTTTTTTACGGAATAGGAGCACTCCCCGAAAAAGCCTTGGCTACTTCAGTGCTGTATTTGGTTCCGGGTGTTCAATTGGTGAATGCTGTTATAGATTTAATCGAAGGATACGTCGCTACAGCTATTGCAAGAGGTTTTTATTCGGGATTTCTTTTATTGTGTATTGCTGCAGGAATGGCTTTGAGCATTCTTATTTTTGGAATTAATAATTTTTACTAAAATGGATTTTTTTCTACTGATCATAAAAGATTTTAGCTTCGCATTTTGTGTAGCCATTGGTTTTGGAAGTTTGTTTAACACTCCAAACAGAGTTTTATTAATCGCAGGGTTGCTTGGTGGGTTAGGTCATGCTTTGCGTTTTACTTTGTACGAAGGAGTTGGTTTAGGATTAATAACTTCTACACTTTCCGGAACAGTGCTTATAGGTTTATTGGGAATTGTTTTGGCGCATAGAGTTCACACTCCGCCAATTGTTTTTACCATGCCAGCTTGTATTACTATGATTCCCGGAATGTACGCATATAAAACCATGTTGGGTTTCATTCGATTGACAGACGAAAGCGGATTAGTCAGAAATCCTCAAGATTTAGATAATACTTTTCACAATTTGGTTCTTACCGCTTCTTTATTGTTTTGTTTGGCAGTCGGAATTTCCATCGGTGTATTGCTTTTCAGACAATCGAGTGTGAAAATGCTGAAATTTGCACACAAAAGAAAAATAGAAAACGATTAGTCTTCTATTTTTACGCTGGTATAATGAGCAAAAGCTTCTTCTAAATTATTGAATTTCCCTTTGAAATCTGCAATATCAGCATCTTGAACAATGTTTCCTTGGTGAATCAAAATCACTCTGGTACAGAGTGCTTCTACTTCTTGCATAATGTGAGTAGAAAGAATTACGGTTTTTTCTTTGCCAATTTCTTTGATGACATTTCTAATTTCTAGAATTTGATTCGGGTCAAGACCATTGGTAGGTTCATCTAGAATCAATAAATCTGGAGCATGAAGAATCGCTTGAGCTAAGCCAACACGCTGTTTGTATCCTTTCGATAACTGAGAAATTTTCTTTGATTTTTCGGGAGTAATGCCTACTAAATCTATGATTTCATCTACTTTTTCTTTAGAAATCTGGTGAATATCTGCCACGAATTGCAAATATTCTTTCACATACATTTCCAAATAAAGTGGATTATTTTCTGGCAAAAAACCGATGTTTTTCTTTACTTCTGTTTCGTTTTCGGTAATGTTTTTTCCATCAAAAATAATTTCTCCTTCCTCTATTTTTAGAGCACCAACAATAGATTTCATCAAGGTAGACTTTCCTGCACCATTCGGTCCTAGAAGTCCTATGATTTCGTTTTTGTGAATATCTAAATTGATGTTGTGAAGCGCAGTTTGTTCGCCAAATTTTTTTGTAAGATTTTTGATTTCTAAAGACATAAGTAATCCGTAATAAGAAATAGTAATTTGTTAACGCAAAAATAGAGATAATATTTTGAAAATAGAGTTCCGTAAGAACGATTGATTTTATAAAATTGGAATTAATTCCAAAAAGAAAATCCCAAGAAATTTCTTGGGATTTTTGTGACCTCGACAGGATTCAAACCTGTAACCTTCTGAGCCGTAATCAGATGCGCTATTCAGTTGCGCCACGAGGCCGAAATTCGGTTTGCAAATATAATGCTTTTTTGCTTTCTTTGAAGAATGAAATCATATTTTTTTGCTTTTTTTGCGTTATTGATGGTAATTTCTTGTAAAAAAGAAACTTATCAATTGTCCACAGATTGGATTGTCATTTCTAAAAACATTCAGTTCAAAGAAAATGGCGATTTTTTACTCTTAAAATCAGGAAAACATCAGTATAAAATTCCTCATTCTAAATTGCCGTACCAAAAAATTATGTTGCTCAACGCAAGTTTAGTGGGATACATTACAGAATTAGGCGCAGAAGAAAAAATCATTGGGGTTTCTAGTCCAGAATATATTTTTTCAGAGAAAATACAGAAAAGAATCCAAGAAAATAAAATTCAAAACATCGGAAACGAACAGAAATACAACGTAGAAAAAATCATCGCGTATCAACCAGATGCTATTTTCACCAATTACGTTGCCAGTTTCGAGAATACTTACGAAGTTTTAAAGAAAAACGGAATAGAAATTATCTTTATTGATGAATATTTAGAAGAGAAACCTTTAGAAAAAGCAAAAATAATAGAGGTTTTCGGTAAACTTCTCGGTAAAGAAAAAGAAGCATTAGAAAAATATTCAGAAATTGAAAAATATTATAATTCGTATAAGAATTTAGCAGCGAAATCTACGAATAAACTGCAAGTTTTAACCAATGAAATCTACGGAAATCAATGGTTTGTAGCAGGTGGAAACTCTCAAATCGCACATTTTATAAAAGATGCAAATGCCCAATATATTTTCGGGGATAATTCAGAATCTAAATCTACCCCAAAAAGCTTCGAAGAAGTCTTTTCTAGAGCCGAAAATGCAGAATTTTGGGTAAATGTAGGAAATCATAAAAACAAGAAAGATTTACTCCAAATCAATCCTAATTATGCGAAGATGAAAGTCTACCAAAAAGGCGATATTTACACGATTTCTGGTAGAGAAAAAGGCTCTGCCAATGATTATTTCGAAAGTGGAGTAGTGAGAGCAGATTTAGTTTTGAAAGATTATATAAAAATTTTTCATCCAGAGATTTTTCCAAAAGATTCATTATTGTATATGAAAAAACTGAATTAGTCGTTATTTTTGCAACTTAAATCAACTATTATAGATTACATTTTTATGTGGAAATTTATTAAGAAACTATTTTATACCATTGCCATCATCAGCATTTTTTCTATTATTTGGGGAAGATTTTTTAATCCGATTATTACCATTACGCAAATAGAAGGTTTGGTGAAATATCAAAAACTAGACAGAGATTACATCAGCTTTGATGAAATGGGAAGAAACGTAAAAAAGGCTGTCATTGCTAGCGAAGACCAGAATTTTTACAGACATAATGGTTTTGATTTTCAAGCCATCCAAAAAGCATTTGCCGATAATCAAAAAGGAAAAAAATTAAAAGGAGGAAGTACCATTTCTCAACAAACCGCAAAAAATGTTTTCCTTTGGAACGGCAGAAGTTACGTAAGAAAAGGTCTGGAAGCTATTTTCACCTTTATCATAGAAAAAGTTTGGAGCAAAGACATTATTTTAGAACGCTACCTGAATTCCATAGAAATGGGACAAGGTGTTTTCGGTGTAGAAGCAGCAAGTCACTACTATTTTGGGAAATCTTCGGCAGATTTAACCAAGTCAGAAGCAGCTTGGATTGCAGTTTGTCTTCCAAATCCTAAAAAATATGACCCGAAAAATCCGAGTTCTTATCTTTCTAGAAAACATTCTTGGGTGATGAGACAAATGAATTACGTAAATTTGGAATAAATAAAGACAATTCGTGAGGTTTCAATTCAATACATCGCAAAGTTCAGCAGAGATTCTTGATAAATATTTTTCTATCAAGAACGAAACGCGTGATTTAAAACCTCTTACAGAGCTTTTTCATTCTCTACAAAAAGAAAATTTCTCTAATTTTTTAACTTTTCTTAAAGAACACGAAGAAATAAGACAAAACTTGGTGTATTACATCAATACTGTCTTTATGGGAAGAGCTTTTAACCTTTCTCTTACCGAAGCCAATATTCTTTCAGAAGACGCATTTTTTCCGGAATTAAGAAAAAGAATTTTGTCGAAATTTCTACCGCCAGTAGAAGATGATAATACTATTTCTAACATTATTTCAAACGTCTTTTTTAGAGATAATGCTGATTTTAAATTCATCAAAAAAGTTTCTAGACAAGAATCTGACGAACTTTTCAGAATGTTAGAAATCGACCGCATGATTCTACAGCCAAAAGTGAAAAAAGAACTTCTTTTTTCGATGAATATTTTGGCGTGGAGAGCTATTGGAAACGCTTTAGATGTAGATGTGCTGAAAATGGCTCCAGAATATAAAAATTTCGACAATCCATTTTTGGCATTACAAGATGAATTAGACATTCTTATCAGCGATTTCAAAAAGAATCAAGCCATCGTTCTTACCTCTAAAGACAGTCATTATAAGCAAATTAAAATTTACCTTCAGCAATGTTTTGCTTTCATCAGCAAAGCGTTCAAAAATGCTTCTAAATACGGAATTTCTGGTAAAACCAATCAGTCTTTGCTGAAAATTCGTCAACAATTACAACGTATTTCAGAAATTTTAGAACTTCTAGTCATTGATGATGAAAAAGACGTAATAAGAAAGTCTAAAAATTTGGTTATCAATATTTTAGATTATAAATCTCACCGTAATAACATCCGAGATTTATTCAATGATAGCACCACATTGCTTTCGCATCTCATTACTACACATACCGCAGAAACAGGAACCAATTACATTACGACTTCGCCAAAAGAATATCTTAAAATGTTCAAAAAAGCAAGTGGTGGCGGAATTATCGTAGGTGCGCTTTGTGTAATAAAAATGCTATATGCTTATGTTCCAGGTAGTGAATTTTACCATGCATTTTTATACTCATTTAATTATGCGATGGGTTTCATTATGATTTATTTAATGAATTTCACGCTGGCTACAAAACAACCGGCCATGACTGCTGCAACGATGGCTAAAGTGCTTTCTGAAGGAAAAAATAATTCTAAAAATTATCTAGATTTTGCCCATTTGGTTTCCAAATTATTCAGGAGTCAGTTCATTGCGTTTGTAGGAAATGTATTGTTGAGTTTCCCGATTGCGTTGGCCATTATTTATGGTTTAGAAATTCTTTTTGGACAGAATTTTGCCATCGAAAAATCTTCTACTTTGCTCAAAGATTTAGACCCATTTCATTCTAAAGCCTTATTGCATGCTGCTTTAGCGGGAGTTTATCTTTTCATTTCGGGGATTATTGCAGGAAATGTAGGAAACACCTCTGTTTTCTATAAAATACCAGAGAGAATTGCCAAAAATCCTTATATCCATTACCTTTTCGGAAGAAATTTTGCCGAAAATCTTTCACAATATTATTCTAAAAATTGGGCGGGAATTATGTCTAACCTTTGGTTAGGGATTTTCTTAGGTTCTACAGCTACCATCGGTAAGTTTTTTGGACTGGATTTAGATATTCGTCACATTACTTTCGCGGCAGGAAATTTTGCATTAGGATTATACGGAAAAGAATTTTCCATCGATACCCAAACGTTTATTATTGCTTTTGTAACGGTATTTTTGATTGGTTTCTTAAACTTTATAGTAAGCTTTGGATTGTCTATGGTTTTAGCATTCCGTTCTAGAAAAGTGAACTTTGGTGAGGTGAGAAACCTTAACCGAAGCATCATTAAATATTTCTTCAAAAATCCGCTGATTTTCTTTTTCCCAATTCGTTCTGTGTTAGACGAAAGAGCCAAAAAATTAATTTCCGATACTACAAAACATACACATCCATAAATTGGTCGGCGCCAAATTCTTCTTGAAATTTCTTGAGGAAAAATGACTTTTTCATTCTAAAATCATTTCTGAAAAGTGGAGATTTTATTCTGATTTCTAGAATTTTTTCATTCAGATTTACGCTTTCTATTTCTTTGAAAAATGCTTCGTCTAAATAGTTTTTCAAAAAATCCTTGACTTGTAAAGCCAATAATTTATCCTCAAAACCATACAACTTGGCAAAACTTTTCACCAATTCAGAACTTTGATATTCTCTTTTCTTTTTCATTTTTGAGTCACTTCTTAAATCTGAAAAATCTTACTTTCTTCATTAATCCTTTTCACCACAGATTCTGTACGTTCTCTATGTGTATCTGTAATGAAAATCTGTCCGAAATTCTGTTGGTTTACCAATTCTATCAACTGAGAAACTCTATTGTCATCTAACTTATCAAAAATATCATCCAAAAGAAGAATAGGATTTTTATTCGTGATGTCTTTAATTCTTTTGATTTGAGCTAATTTCAGAGCAATAAGGAAAGATTTTTGTTGACCTTGACTTCCGAATTTTTTAATCAAATTTCCGTTCATTTCGAAGCGCAAATCATCCTTATGGATTCCTCGTGAAGTATAAGTGAGAACTCTGTCTTTTTCGAGGTTTTCGTTTAAGATTTCTTCAAAATTTTGTTCATTCAAATTACTATCATAAATCACGGTAACTTTTTCGTTTCCTTTTGAAATAATTTCGTAAAAATGCTGAATTGTAGGAAGAATTGATGCAACGAATCGTTGTCTTTTTTCAAAAATTTGAGTTCCAAATTTGGTCAAAGGTTCGTTGTATATTTCTAGAGAATCGAGGTCGAAAGTTCTGTTTTTAGCAAAATATTTGAGTAATGCATTTCTTTGTTGAAGCGTTTTTTGGTATTGAATCAAAGCAAAAAGATAATCAGAATCGGTCTGAGAAATCATGGCATCTAGAAACTTTCTTCTGCTTTCGCTGCCATCAGAAATGAGATTTGCATCATAGGGAGAAATCATTACACTTGGCAAAAATCCAATGTGGTCTGCAATTCTTTCGTAGGTTTTATCATTTTTTTTAATGATTTTTTTACCTTCTTTGGGCAATTGCACTTTGATGATGTCATTTTTTTCATCTCCTTGAATTTCTGCTTCTATCGCAAAAAAATCACTGTCCTGTAAAATGTTTTGAGCATCAAGATTTCCCAGAAAACTTTTTGCCATCGAAAGATAATGAAGTGCATCCAGAATATTGGTTTTTCCAGCGCCGTTATTTCCCACGAAACAATTGATTTCTGGCGAAAAATCGAATGAATTTTCACTGTGATTTTTGAAATTGAATATTTTCAGATTTTTGATGATCATGTAGCAAAATTACTTCAATAAAACGAGAATTAAAAACGGCATTAGGCTTAAACTCTCCATTAAAAAAGAATAATACCAATCTGCACGTTTTTGATGTGAAAAATAAATTAAGATGGAGGCAAAGGTAAAGGTTAAGAACAGCGAAAATGCAAATTCAAATTTCAGGAAATATATTGTCAAAACTGAACTCAAACATAAAAAAATATAACTCAAATATTTGGTGTTTTGAATGCCGATTTTCATAGGTAAAGTTGTGAAATCATCTCGTTTTAAATCTCTAATTTCGAATGGAAAAGTAATGGCAGAAGTATAGAAAAAAATAATAAAAAACCACGCCCAATTCATTTCTTTCAGAGGAAACCAGACCAAAGTCAGCGCCCAAATAAATCCCACATAAAAAGTTTTGACCAAAGAAAATTGTCGAAGATTAATGTTCAAAAAATCTGCGTTGTAAATAAAACCAAGAATTAAAACAATCAGCCATTTCAAGTAAAAATTCAGGTCAAAATATTTCAAAAGAATGGAACTGATAAGAACAAATCCTAAAATATTCCAAATTTTTGCAAATTTTCTTTTGTGATAAACGGTGAAAAAATATCCATTCCAAAATGTAAGGAAAAGGATGAATGCTAAAGTATTTTGGTAAGATTCTTGCTCTTGCAAGATGAAAACGCCTAATAGCGTTGCGCAAAGAGAAACATAAATCTGCGACTTTAGTAGAATATTTTTTAGTAAATTTATAACGTTCATTAAGCAAATATAAAAACACTTTGTCATTCTGAATGAAGCAAAGCGAAATGAAGAATCTATTTTTGATTTTTCGTGACATTTTATTCTAATGCAATAAAAATCTTTTTTGATTATGAAAAAACTAACCCAAATCTTCATTTTACTATTCCTCATTTGGAATATAACTCCTATGAAAGCTCAAAAATACTATGACCAACAATGGAAGAAAATTTCTGAAAACTATAAGAAAGGAACTTATAAATCTAATCTTCCGCTCATTTTAGACATTCAGAAACGTGCGATTTCAGAAGACAACGCGATTCAATTGATTAAATCTTTGAAAGCGGAATTAAGCGTGACAGACCTTACCGAAGATGATACTCAAAATGACACCGCTTCTCAATTTTTTAAAAAATTAGAATCTTTTGACCAGAAATTAAAAGGCGAACAAAAATTGGTTTTTCAAGTATTGTTGGGAGACTTTTTTCAAGATTATTACGATGAAAATCAATGGGAAATTAACCAAAGAACGAATGTAAATACTGGCGAAAAGCAAGATTTTTCTCAAATCGAAACATGGAGCAAATTAGATTTTAAAAATTATTTTGTCCAATATTTTTCTGAAATTTCAAAACAAGATGCAGCGTTACAAAAAATCACGATTTCAAAATATGCAGAGATTTTTGATGGAGTAGAAGATATTGCTTATTTCCCTACATTTTTTGATTATAAATCAATGCAATATATTGATTATCTTCAAGATAATAGTTATTTTACTAAAAATGAACTGAAAGAAAATCAGCCTAAAATTTTAGGAATTTATGATGCGTTAATTGCTATAAATTCAGGAAATGCGCAATTGTACTTCAAACATCAAAAACTGAATGATGAATGTGCTTTTACCAACTGTAAAAACAAACAAGAACAATTAATTTCTCTTTATAATTCAGCAACAGAAGACGAGTATAAGGTTTTAATTGCTCAAGAAATCATTTCCAGTCTTCAAGGAGAACAAAAATTTGATGAAGCGCTTTCTTGGATTGAAAAAGTGAAAAAAGCCTATCCAAAATCTAAATTTTTAGAAAACATCAAAAATCAAGAAAATCAAATCAAACAGCCTTTTGTTAATATAAAATTTGAAACGTCCACTTTGCCGAACCAACCGATTCATTTGGTTGCAGAATACAAAAATACGTCACAGTTTTCGCTCAATATTTATGAAGTGAAATCTGATTATCAAGGCTTTTTGAAGTATATTTATAATTCATGGAACAAAGATTATTTTTCTCAACTCAAGAAAACTTTGGTAAAAAAAGAAACTTTTCCGCTGAAAAATTTTAAAGATTACACTTCTCATAAAACTTCGCTGGAAATTGCGCCACTTCCTTCGGGAATTTACGTGGGAGAATATTTGGTAGATGGCAATGTTCAAGACCATTTTTATTTTATTGCCGCTAATTCTAGAATTATTTTTAAAAATAAATCAGACCAACAAATTTTCGAAAATGAATTGCAATTGGTGCTCAGAAAAAATGGGAAAATTTTGCCAAAAGAAAACTTAGAATTTTATGAATATGTTGCTCAACAAAATATAGAAAAATCTGCGGGAGTTACAGATGATAAAGCTGGTTTCAAAATTCCAGAAAATGATAAAAAACGCTATTATCGCTATGTTATGGTTCGTCAACCTTCTACCAATGATGTGAATCTTTTGCAAGTTTATGGCAATCAGTATGATACCTCTTTTAACACTAGAAATGAAGTAGAACAAGCGCAAATTTTCTTAGACAGAGCGATTTACAGACCTGGACAAACTGTTTATTTTAAAGTAATTGGAACCGCTTTTAGCAGTGAAACCAATAAAGAAAAAGTAACACCAAAAGTGAAATTAAATATCACTTTGAAAGATACAAATGGCGAAGAAATTTCTACGCAAACTTTAACTACCAATGAATTTGGTTCTGTGAACGGAAGTTTTACGCTTCCACAAGGAAAACTGAACGGACAATTTTCTATAGAAGTTGATAATGACGATGAAGAAGTCACAGATTATGTGATGGACGGCTATAAAAGTTTCCGAGTAGAGGAATATAAACGTCCGAAATTTGAAGTAAGTTTTGAACCGGTAAAACAAGAATATCAGTACGGACAAACCATAGAATTACAAGGAAAAGCGATGATGTTTTCGGGAGTTCCGCTCAATAATGCTACCGTAAATTATGAAATCAAAAAACAGAATATTCGTTGGAGATATTTCTGGTGGTATCCTCGTGGAAATGATAACGAGAACTCAATTCTTGGTGAAGTAAAAACCAATGAAAAAGGGGAATTCACCATAAAAATTGACCTCAAAAAAGATGAAACTTTAGAAGGAATACAGATTGATAATTATCAAATCAATGCTTCTGTTACCGATATTAACGGAGAAACACAATCTGACCAAACCAATCTAAAAGTGGCTTCGGTTTCCCATTATATTTCACTTTCAGAAGCCAACACTTCGACTCCGCTCAGTGTGACAGATTATTTTACAGACGAAAATATAAAATTTAAAGTTGAAACTAAAAATTACAATGACCAGATTTTAAAGAAAAGTTACACCGCAAAATTGTCAAAATTATCACCTCAAGAAAGAGTTTTTAGAACCAATTTTGAGAGTGAAATTCAGAATGCGCCTTTCTTTAGCAAAGAAGTTTTTGTACAGAAATTCCCACATGATTATTTTGAAAAATCTGAAAAAGAACAGAAAGTTGAAAGCAAAATATTTGAACGAATAGAAAGTCCAAATACTAATGACCAATTACCAATTACCAATTTAGATTTAGGAAAACTTTCCGCTGGAAAATACAAACTAGAACTCTTTAACATCGAAGGAAAAGATACCATCAAAACGGAGAAAATTTTTGAAGTTTTTGATAAAACCAAACTTGCAGAAAATCAAAAACCATTTTTAAAAGTTTTACTTGC
This sequence comes from Cloacibacterium normanense, assembly GCF_003860565.1. Lineage (NCBI taxonomy): Bacteria > Pseudomonadati > Bacteroidota > Flavobacteriia > Flavobacteriales > Weeksellaceae > Cloacibacterium > Cloacibacterium normanense. The sequence goes on along the minus strand of NZ_CP034157.1, from coordinate 1,412,079 downwards.
AAAAGCAGAATACAACAGAACTGAAAAGGCTAAATTCTACGTTTATTCAGCCATTCCAGATGCTATGGTCAATGTATATGTTCAAAACGGTGATGGAAAAACGCAATTTGAGCAATTACCGATTAAAAACGGAATTTTAGTTTACGAAGTTCCACTTCCGAAAGATATTAGCATAGAAAATCTGAATGTTCAGTTTCAAATGATTGCTTTCAATGATGTGCAAACTGTTTCGCAAGATGTGAAAATTTCTTCGGATAAAAAGCCTTTTAAAATAGAATTGGTAACGTTTAGAGATAAATTACAACCGAATTCTAAAGAAAAATGGAGTGTGAAAATTTCTGGCAGTTCGACTTCGTTCACCGATCAGATTACTGCCGAAGTTTTGGCAAATATGTATGATAAATCTTTAGACCAATTTGCGGTAAATACTTATTCTTGGCAAAGTCTTTACAGCAAACCTTACTGGATTTCTCAATACGGCATCAATGAAAGTTTAGACCAAAAATATTACAGCAAAAGACTAAAATATTTTGATAATTTCGGTGTGAATAGACCGGATTTTGATTGGTTTGATGGAGGAATTACTTATCAGTTAAGAGGAAGAGCAGCTGGTCTCATAATAACTGAAAGTGCAGTTCCTTCCTCAAATGTCAAAATTAGAGGAATGGCTTCAATGAAGTCAGAAGCTGTAACAGATTCCGTAAAAACTAAGGATATAGAAGAAGTGGTTTCACTTGGCTATGCAAAGAAAAAAGAAAACTTAGAAAATGTTAAAGTTCGTGCCAATCTCAATGAAACCGCATTTTTTTATCCAAATTTAATGACGGATAAAAACGGAAATGTATCGTTTGAATTTACATCTCCAGAAGCTCTTACACAATGGAAATTGATGTTTCTAGCTCATACCAAAGATGCGCAAGTTGCCACTTTAGAAAAAACGGTGGTTACCCAAAAAGAATTTTCGGTAACACCTAATTATCCTAGATTTTTGAGAGAAGGTGATGAATTGGTTTTCAAAGCTAAATTGAGCAACTTAACGACTCAACAACTCAAAGGTTTTGCGAATTTGCAAATATTAGACGCTTTTACCAATGAAGATATTACTGAAAAATTTGGAATTAACCAGTTAAATGCAGCTGCTGGTTACAACGTAGAACAATCATTTACACTCAATGCAAATGGAAGCACAACCGTTCAATGGAATGTAAAAGTTCCGAATGGAGTTTCTTCTATTATCATTAAAAATGTTGCGAAAGCTGGTCAATTTTCTGATGGTGAACAAAAAGCAATCGCAGTTTTGCCAAACCGAATGTTGGTAACAGATGCAGTTCCGGTTTTTGTGAAAGAAGGTCAAACCAAGACCTTTGTTTTAGAAAATCTGAAAAATAATTCTTCTAAAACAGCAACGAATGTTTCAAACACTTTAGAATTAACTACGAACCCAATTTGGGAAGTGATTTTTGCGTTGCCAAGTCTCAAGAATGATAATAATCTTTCTGCCGATGTGGTTTTCAATAAATGGTTTGCTGATGTTTTGGCGTCTGAAATTTTCAAAGCCAATCCAAAACTGAAAACTGTTTTTGATGAGTATCAAGCCAAAGGTTTACTCAATTCAAATTTGGAGAAAAACCAAGAATTGAAACAATTATTGTTAGAAGAAACGCCTTGGGTTTTAGATGCTAAAAACGAAACCGAACAAATGGCGAAATTGGCAAGATTATTTGATGCCAATACCATGCGAAATTCCATCAATGAGGATTGGAGCGAACTGAAAAAATTGCAAAATCCTGATGGCGGTTTTTCGTGGTACGCTGGTTACCCAAGTTCCTACTACAATTCGCTGTATATTTTGAAAAATTTAGGTAGAATTAATGAATGGTTGAAAGGGAATTTAGCAGATTATCAGTCTTCGGAACAAAAAGAAATGGTTTCTCAATTGGTGAAATTTGTGGATAATGAAGTGAGCAGATATTTCGATGTAAAGGCGGTTGCTGAGCGTAGTCGAAGCAATGTTTGGAGTAATTATGTTTTAGATTATTTGGATGCTCGTCATTATTGGGAAAAAGAATTTCCGTTTAAAGGTGATGGCAAGAAAATGAAAGATTTATTGATTTCAAAAGCTAAAACAGCTAAAATTACTGATTTTACTTTCTTTGGATTACATAGAGCGGCATTGATTTTTGATGCGTATAATTTAAAAGATGTTTCTAAAAAATTAATGACTTATCTGAAAGAAACTTCTGTACAAAGCGAAACTCAAGGGGTGTATTGGAAACAAAATCTCAACGATTGGGGTTGGTATTCCTCAAAAACCGTAAATCACGCTGGTGCTTTGGAAGCGTTCAATAAATTGAATACCGACCAAAATTTTGTAGAAGAAATGAAAATTTGGCTGATTACACAGAAAGAAGTTTCGAATTGGGATACTTCTAGAAGTACCGCCGAAGTGATTTATACGATTCTCAATTCTGGAAAATCTTGGACTTCTGCGGAAAATGATAAAGCCACGATAATTTGGGGAGGAAAAGATTTGGTAAATCCTGATACAAAAGCAACTGGTTATGTAAAATCTGCGGTAAATTCAGATAAATTAGATAAAAATTTAGCCACAGTAACCATTACAAAACCAGGAGCTGGAATTGTTCAAGGTGGTTTATTCTGGCAATATTATGAGTATTTAGACAAAATTAAATCTTCTGAAAGTTATATTTCCATCACCAAAGAATTGTACAAAAAAGTGAAAACGGTAAACGGTGAAGAATTGCAGAAAATTACAGAAAATTCGCCACTAAAAATAGGGGATAAAGTAACGGTCAGAATGATTCTGAACACCGATAGAAATATGGAATTTATTCATTTGAAAGATATGAGAGCCGCAGGTTTTGAGCCGGTTGACGTACTTTCTGGCTATCAATGGAAGAATAATTTGGGTTATTACCAGGTAACTAAGGATGCATCTACCAATTTCTACATCGAATACATGCCGAAAGGAAAATACGTTTTTGAGTATGATTATATTTGTAATGCAGCGGGAACGTTCAGCAACGGAATTACTACGATGCAGAATTATTACGCGCCACAAATGAATGCGCATACACAGGGAACGAAGGTTTCCATTAATGAATAATTGAAAATGAAATCGCCCAAAAATTTTTTGTGGGCGATTTTATTTTTTGACAAATGTCAAAGGAATATTTTTTCAATCGTCGCAACTTTGCATCTGTAAACAAACATTAAAAATGAAAAACTATAAAACATTAATTTTTACAGCAATGATGGGCTTTCCCTTGTCCTTCTCTGCGCAAACTGCTCCTTCATTCAAGGAATTAGTAGACGCAGCGATGACCAAAGATGCTGCCATAGAACAACAAAACTTAGAGTCTAAAGCAAATGGATTAGACCAACAAAAATTAAAAGACATTTTCTTACCCAAAGTTGAAATTTCAGGAAAAGGAGAATATTTAAATGCTACGGCAAAATTCCTTTCACCAGAAATTGCCATTCCTGCGATTAAACCTATTTTTCCGGGTGCGGTTTTTCCAGAAGGAACTTTTGATAATAATTTTACTTTGTCGGGTTTTGATGCAGCCGCAAAAGTTGAAGCAAAAGCGCTTCTTTATTCTGGCGGAAAAGTAAAATATCTGAAACAAGCTTTGACCGAGAAAAATAATGCCACTCAAGCTTTACAAGTCAAAAATCAAGACGAAGTCATTACTCAGATTTCTAAAGCGTATGATCAATTTGCACTTGTAATAGAATCTAAAAAAGTTTTAGATGAAAGCAAAAAACGTCTCGATGCCAATAAAAAAACAGCAGAAAAAGCTTTAGGTTATGGCTTAATCACTCCTTATGATTACAAAAAAATAGAATTGGCACAAGCTACTTTGGATTCTAAAATGGTAGAATACGAAGGCAAAAAGGAATTGCTGATTACGCAATTAAATGTTTTAACGGGAATTGACAAAGAGAGAATTGCTCTCATCCATCCTGATTTAGAAAAAATAGACTATTTGCTTACCAATGAAACCATCGAAAATAGAGCAGAATTAAAAGCTTTGGATTTTGGGATTAAAGCCATTGATGCCAAAATAAAAGCAGAAAAAACGTGGTGGATTCCGAAAGTTCAAGCCATGACTTCGCTTTCCTACATGGGATTTTATAATACCAATCTTTCTTCATCAAAAGAATTAATGCCGGGAACTGGCGCAAAGCTAGATTATGACTTGACTAATCTTAATCTATTGCCAATTTTTCAAGCGGGAATTGGTTTTAAATGGGATGTTTTTGATGGAAATGAAGGAAAACACGAAGTAGAAAAAGCAAAAATAGAAAGAGAGATTTTAGAAAGTAAAAAATCTGATGCTGAAAGAAAATTACAACTCAATTTAGCCAATAATCAAACCAATTATAACATTGCAAATGCGCAAGTAGACTTAAAAGCGAAGGCGAAACAAATTGCTAAAAATGCAATGACACAAGCCGAAAAAGAATTCAGATATGGTTTGATTAAATCTACGCAATTGATAGAGGCAGAAAATGATTTAGAAAACGCAGAATTAGAATATCAAACTGCTGTTTTCAACCAAAGAAGAGCAGCAGTAGAACTAATGAAATCTACTCAAAATTTAAACTTAGAAAAACTATAAAACGATAAACATTAATCAATTAAATATTTTAATCCAATGAAAAACTATATTGTAAAATCTTTATTTTTAGTAACCTTACTTTCTCTAGGAGCTTGTAAAAACGAAACTCCACAACAATTAACCGAAGGAAAAACTAAAAAAGAAGTTGTTTCTTTCGCGCCAAAAGTTACCGGTAGAATTTTAAAAATTTATGTAGAAGAAGGACAAACCGTAAAAGCAGGAGATACCCTCGCAATGTTAGACGTTCCCGAAGTTTCAGCGAAAATTGCTCAAGCAAAAGGAGCCACTGCTGCAGCAACTGCACAAGCACAAATGGCGAAAAACGGCGCAACCGCAGATCAACTTCGTCAGTTAAAAGCCAAACAAAAAGGGTTAGCAGAACAATATGAATATGCTCAAAAATCTTTTAAAAGAGCGCAAAATATGTACAAAGACAGTTTGCTTTCTCCACAAAATTATGATGAGGCTTTCGCAAAATTACAAGGCGCAAAAGCTCAATATGACGCAGTGAATGCAGAATTACATGATGTAGAAATCGGTACAAGATTAGAAAAAATAGAAATGGCAATCGGTCAAGAAAACCAAGCGAGAGGTGTTCTCCAAGAAGCCAATGTTGCCTATTCTGAAAGATATATTATCGCAACCAATGATATGGAAATTGAAACCATTTCTTTAAATGTAGGCGAATTGGCAACTGCAGGTTATGCTTTGTTCAACGGTTACATTCCGAACTCTACTTATTTCCGTTTTACCATTCCAGAAAGTAAAATTTCTAAATATCAAAAAGGAATGACCGTTAATATGAAATCTACTTACGGAAATCAAGAGTTTTCAGGAAAAATAGTTTCCATCAAACAATTGACAAAATATGCAGATATTACCACAGCATTCCCTGATTATCAACCAGAAGATGCGGTTTACGAAATTAAAGTAATTCCTACAGATAGAGCAAAAGTGAATAATATTTTGGTGAATTCTAGCGTAACTTTAAAATAATCTTAACTAAAAACCGCAAAAGCTCCAAAAGAAATGTTTGAAAATAAGCAATTCAAAAGTAAAAAAAGTTTTTTTTCTTTTGGAAAACTTTAAAACGGAAAAGCTTTTGTCTCTTTTGTGGTTAAAAAAAATAAAATTTAGAAAAAATGAAACAGTTAAGATACCTTTTAAAAAGAGAGTTTCATTTGTTCTTCACGAACAAAACAATGCTTTCTGTATTTTTTATGGCTCCCATTTTCTACGCGCTTTTGTTAGGTTTTACCTACGAAAAGGGAAAAGTGACAGATATTCCTGTAATTGTGATTAATCATGACCAAACTCCTTTGTCTAACCAAATTGTTGACATGTTAGATGATAATCAAACGCTTAAAGTGCTGAATTATGTAGATGAACCAGCGATTTTGAAAGATGAGATCATCAAAACAGAAGCAGGAGCAGTTGTTATAATTCCGGAGCGTTTCGAGGCGAATATGCTGCAAAAGAAATATCCAGAAATTAACGTTTATCTCAATACTTCGAATGTGTTAACCGCTAATTTTGCTTCAAAAGCGATTCAATTAACCTTAGGAACTTTTTCAGCAGGTGCCGAAATGAAAGCTTTGCAGAAAAAAGGAATGAATGCAGACCAAGCAAAAGCCAATATAGAACCTTATAAAGCCAATTATATTACGCTTTTTAACACCACGAGTAATTACTTAATTTTTATGTGGCCAGCAATGATGGCGGTGGTTTTACAGCAAGTTATTCTTTTGGCGATGGCAGTTACGTTTTCCGAGGAATTTAAAAGAGATTCTTTTATAAAAGATTTTGCAGGGAAACACAAATATGCGATTTTGGTAATGGCGATTAAATGTTTACCCGTTTGGATTTTTTCCAATTTAAATATTTTATTCTTTTACTTGTGTAGCTTGTATTTTAAAATTCCAGCTCCAGAAAACGCTATGAATTTCTTTTTGATAACAGCAATTTTTGTAGTAGCAGCAACCAATTTAGGCGTTTTGGTAAGTATTATGGTTCCAGATGCGCTCAAAGCGACTCAGATTTTAATGGTAATTGCTTCTCCTGCGTTTATCATCAGTGGATTTACTTGGCCAAATTATGCGATGCCAGATTTCATTACTTATTTCACTAAAATTATTCCTTTAACACCATATTTAGAAGCTTTGAAAATTATGGTGGTAGAAAAAGGTTCCGATTATTTAACCCAAAAATATTTCTGGCACTTGTTTATTCTAGGTTGGGTTTATTTCCTTTTAGGTTGGATAGCTTTGAAAATCAAAATCAAAATGCTGTTCAAAGAATATCATCTCTCTGAAGATTATGACGACCAGAGGTTCGTTTAATCCATATAGTTTTTTTATTAATGTTTATTCGAAGGCGTTTCAGTTTACTGAAACGCCTTTTTTGTGTAATTTTGCCAGAAATTTGGTTTTCATGAAATTAATTCAAGAACTTAATAAGCACATTAAGGTAGATGCAGAAATAGAGCGTTTTTTAAATGAAGAATGTGAAACGAAAGTCTTTGAAAAAGGTGAAATATTGAGCAAGCAGAATCAATACAATCATACTGTTTTCTTTGTAGATGAAGGTTTGCTAAGAATGTTTTACTACGAAAACGGAAAAGATATTACCACTAATTTTTATTCAGAAGGAAAGATTACGGCTAATATAGATACTCTTTTTAAAAACCAACCTACTCGAAATAACATAGAAACGTTAGAAAAATCTATAATTACCACTTGTAATTTCAATAAATTAGAAGAATTATGTTCGGTTTCGCTTACTGCGGCAAATTTCAGCAGATATATTCTAGGAAACTTAATGATAGAGATGTCGCGCAGAATTTCTTCGCTGCAATATATGACGGCAAAAGAAAAATACATTCAATTGCTTGAAGAAAATCCTAATATCATTCTAAGAGCTCCACTCGGAATGATTGCGTCTTATTTGGGAATTTCTCAGGAGACTTTAAGCCGCATCAGAAGTGATATTTAAAGTCAAAAACGGTTTTTATTTTCTAAATTTTATCATATTTTTAAGATTCTTTTGGTAGGCGTTTTAGAAATTTCAATTAACTTTGAGATTCTTTAAAAATAAAATCCATGCAAAACGTTTTTGATGCAAAAGATGCACAAGAGTACATCAATAGAATCAATAATTTAACACCAGAAACCCAAAGAAAATGGGGCAAAATGAGTGTAGACCAAGTTTTAGCACATTTGAATGTAGCCTATGACCTAACTTTTACGCCTGAAAAATTTCCAAAGCCTAATTTTATTGCTAAATTTTTACTTTCGAGATTTGTAAAATCGAAAATCACCAACGAAATTCCTTATAAACAGAGTTTGCCAACAAGTCCAGTTTTTATCATTGCAGATGAAAGAAACTTTGAAGAAGAAAAAGCCAAATTGATTGGCAATATTCAGCGTGTGCAACAATTGGGAAGAGAAGCTTTTGAAGGAAAAGAAAATATTAATTTCGGAAAAATGACGGCTCAATGTTGGAATAATATGTTTGCGAAACATCTCAATCACCATTTAGAACAATTTGGAGTTTAAACATGAAAAAAATATTATTTAGTTTTCAGTTGATTTCGCAATTAGCTTTTGCTCAAGAAAATAATACTTCAAATCAAAAAAATATGGAATTAGGAGCATTTTCAATAAGTCTTAAGGTAAAAGATATTAAAAAGTCTGTTGAATTTTACAAAAAACTGGGTTTCACTTACAAAGCTGGAAATATTGACCAAAATTGGATTGTTCTAAAAAACGGAAGTACAGTTATCGGACTTTTTCAAGGGTTTATAGAAGAAAATACACTTACTTTTAATCCAGGTTGGGATCAATCAGCATCAGAAGTTAATCCTTTTACTGATGTAAGAGAAATTCAGAAAAAACTGAAAGAAAAGGGAATGAAAGTAGACAGAGAGGCAAATGAAACCACAAAAGGTCCTGAATATATCGTCTTAACAGACCCTGATGGAAATTCTATTTTAATAGACCAACATAGATAAAAAAGGGAAAGTCAATCCTATTTTGTTAATTTTTTAAACCCAATCTACAAATATTAATACTATGGCTACAGCAAACATTTATCTTACTTTTGATGGAGAATGCGAAGCGGCATTCACGTTTTATCAATCGGTTTTAGGAGGAGAAATTCCTATGTGGAATAGATTCGGCGAAATGCCTCCACAAGAAGGAATGCCACCACTTTCTGAGGAACATAAAAACAGAATCATGCACGTTACACTTCCTATTTCTACAGAAACTGTTTTGATGGGAAGCGATTCTATGCCAGGAATTCATACAATTACCAAAGGAAATAATTTTGCAATTTCACTCAATGCACAATCAAGAGCTGAAGCAGAAAAATTATTTAACGGACTTTCAGAAGGAGGAAATGTAACGATGCCATTACAAGATACTTTTTGGGGAGCATATTTCGGAATGTGGGAAGACAGGTTTGGTATTCAATGGATGGTGAACTATGATGACCCTGATAAAATTCAGCAACATTAATCAAGATATTTTTTGTAAATTCGAGTATAAATAATTGTTCAATCTTAAAAATGATAACGCTATGCACGATAATGTTAAAATCAGCGTAAAAGTAAACGCACCAATAGAAAAAGTTTGGGATGCGATTACGAATAGAGAACAGATGAAAGAATGGTATTTTAATATACCAGACTTCGAATTAAAAGAGCATACCGCTTTTAATTTCTTTGAAGGAGAAGATAAAAAATTACACCATCACTGCGAAATCGTAGAGATTATTCCTCAGAAAAAATTAAAACATTCTTGGACATATCCTGATTATACCCATGATAAAACGTTAGTAAAATGGGAACTTCAGCCAGAAAACAACGGAACCTTGGTTACTCTTACACACAAAGGTTTAGAAAACTTTGATCATCTAGGCGCTGATTTTAAGAAAGAAAATTTCCAAAACGGTTGGGACGAAATCCTAAACAAGGCTTTGAAAAATTTTGTTGAAAACTAAAAATTCTTAAAATTTATTAAATATTAGGCATCATTCTTATAGAGTGGTGCTTTTTTTGTAATTTTGAACTAAATAATTTAAGAATGAAAAAAACACTTTTCGTAAGTATATTTGCCCTATTTTTATTGACTTCATGTAATAAAGACAAAGAGATTTTAGACGCTCTTAATACCTATAATACAGAAATGGAAACCAAAGGTTATCATTTCGGGGATAAAATAAACCTACCCAAAGAAGTTACAGAAAACGCAGAAAGCATCAGCATCAGTTTTGGAGACAAAGAAACCAGCGATTTAGTAGTAGATCCAGCATTTTTTACTTTAGGAGATAATGCGGTAACCATCAATATTACCAGAGATGGAAAAGTATTGACTCAAGATGCTACCATAAATGTTTTCGCCAAAAATCCAGAAGCGCAATTGACTTATGAAATCGTAGCAGAATATCCTCACGATAAGGCTAATTTTGTACAAGGATTTCAGTTAGAAGGAAACACCATTTATGAAAGTGATGGACAAACCGGACAATCTAAAATTTTAAAATATACCTTAGGTGAAACCAATGCTACAACTTTTACTGCGCAACCAGCAGATGTTTTCTCTGAAGGAAGCACTATTGTAGGAAACAAAGTATATCAGTTGACTTGGCAAAATAAAAAAGGTTTTATTTATGATAAATCATCGCTTAAACTTTTGTCAGAATTTCCTTATCCTAATGTAATGGGAGAAGGTTGGGGTTTAACGTATGATGGTAAAAATCTTATCGCTTCAGACGGAACTAAAAATCTATATTTCTTAGATGTAAATGATCCTTCTAAAATGGTGAAATACATCTCTGTAGCTGGAAATACTGAAGTGTATGACCAATTAAATGAATTAGAATATGATAACGGTTTTGTTTACGCTAATGTTTGGCAAAAACCAATTATTCTAAAAATTAATCCAAAATCAGGAGAAGTTTTGGCAAAAATAGATTTCTCAGAAATTGTGAAAAAACACAACACAGGAACAGATGATGTTCTTAACGGAATTGCCTTCAAAGGACAAAACATGCTTGTTACAGGAAAAAATTGGGACAAGATTTATGAAGTAAAAATAAAGTAAATTTCATACTGAAAGTTTCTGGTTTTTTCTTGACAATACATTTTACAAACACAAATGCCATGAAACGATTATCACTTATTTTTACATTTATTTGTGCTGCACTTTTTGCACAAAAAGAATTTCCTATTATCATAAAAGATAGTATTAGAGATGTTCTTATAGATGATTATGAGAACATTTATGTGTATCGCAATAGCGATTTGAGTATTCTGAAATATGATTCTCTTGGTCATAAAAAAGCACAAGTCATGTTTCCGCAACCGTTTAAAATACAATCGGTTGAAAATCCTCTGAATATTTTTCTGTTCTCAGAAAACGGACAGGAAATTAAAATTCTAGACCAGAATCTTAATGAAATTCAGTATCTAAACCTATACCAAAAATTTGGACATGTAAAAGTGGTTTATTCGCAAGATTTACAGTTTATTTGGGTGTTAGATTCAGCTCGAAAGCAATTGATACAGTACAATTATCGAGAGGATAAAATTATCAATATCTTTCCTTTTGACATGGATTTGAGTACTGTGGTAGATTTTATCGTGTATCAAAATCAATTATACTTACTCAGAGAAAAATGTTTCAGCGTTTATGAACTCAAAGGTGCTCATAAATATTCTATCGATATAGAAAATGGTAAAAGATTAAGACGCGTAAATGATAAAATTTACGTGATAGAAAAAAATACCATTTCACTCTACACACCAGCTCAATTATTCTATCCTGTATTTTCTAAAGAAAATTTTATCATTGTGGAAAAAAACAGCAATCATTTTTTGGCTTTCATAGAAGACAAACTTTATCTTTACGGAATAGAAAAATAGAATCGATGCATATTGCTGTTACTGGAAACATAGGCGCGGGAAAAACTACTCTAACTACCATGTTGTCAAAACATTATGGTTGGGATGCGCAATTTGAAGATGTAGATCATAATCCATATTTAGAAGACTTTTACGAAGACATGAGCAAATGGAGTTTTGCGCTCCAAATCTATTTCTTAGGAAGCAGATTTCGCCAGGTAAAAGAAATTAGAGAAAGTGGTAAAAATATAGTTCAAGACAGAACCATCTACGAAGATGCGTATATTTTTGCGGAAAACTTAAATGATATGGGCTTACTTACCGAAAGAGATTTTAACAATTATTCTTCTGTGTTTCATCTGATGAAATCCTTTGTTTCGGCACCAGATTTGCTAATTTATTTGAAGTCAGATGTTCCTAATTTAGTAAAGAAAATCTACAAAAGAGGAAGAGATTATGAAGCCAGCATTAGCATAGAATATTTATCTAAACTAAACGAAAAATACGAAAAATGGATTTCTAACTACAAAGAAGGAAAACTACTTATTATAGAAGTTGATGATTTAGATTTTGTAGAAAGACCAGAAGATTTCGGGTATATTTTAGAGAAAATAGAAGCAGAATTGCACGGACTTTTTTAAGCAGTAGCGTTGTAGAATGATTGAGAATTAGAGAACATTGATTAAACATCTAATATCCAAAATTTATGATCACGATCTTACATAATAATCGCTGCGGAAAATCTAGAGCTGCCTTACAGTTTTTAGAATCTAAAGGATTACAATTTGAAGTAAGAAATTACTTAGAAAATCCATTGTCTGAAGTAGAAATAGAAGATTTATTATCTAAATTAGATACTTCAATACATAATATTATCAGAAAAAATGAAGATTTGTGGAAAGAAAATTTCTCAGAAACAACGTATTCTGATAGTGGTTTAGTTTCTATTTTGGCAAATTATCCTAAACTTTTGCAAAGACCAATTGTGATAAAAGATAATAAAGCTATCATCGCAAGAGAAATAGAAAAGTTAGAAAAATTTCTATAAAATAAATGAAAAGCGAACTCGAAAGAGTTCGCTTTTTTGATTTAAAGTTTTTTATTGGTTGATTAAATCTTCCAAGGCATGATTTAAATTCGGGTATTTAAAAGTAAATCCTGTGGATTTTATTTTCTCGTTTGACGCTCTGCTTCCCTCTAAAATAATAGAAGACATTTCTCCCATAATGAGTTTCATCATAAATGCTGGAACAGGAATAGGCAAGAAAAATTTATTTGATTTTTGAGCCATGCTTTTCATGAAAGTTTCATTGGTAACGGTTTCATCTGCTACAGCGTTGTAACTTCCATTGTATTGAGGGTTTTCTATCGCTTCTACATACATATTTGCCAAATCTTCTATGTGAATCCAGTTCATCCATTGTTTTCCTGTTCCTACAGGTGAAGCCAAGTTGAAATCCGTCAATTTTTTCAATGGAACAAAACTTCCGCCTTCTTTTGCCAAAACCATTGCTGTTCTTAAGCAAACCACACGTTCTGAAATTTCAGAAAATTGATAAGCAGATTTTTCCCAATCCACTGAAAGTTCAGCCAAAAAATCTAGTTTTTTGATGGGAGAGTTTTCAGTGAGGATTTCATCGCTGGTATACGTTCCGTAATAATTAATTCCAGAAGCTGAGATAAAGCTTTTTAGTTTGATTTGATGCTTTTCGCAGTAAGATTTAAGAAGATTAGCAGCATTAATTCTAGAGCTGTAAAGTTCTTTTTTGTATTCTTTTGTCCATCTTTTGGCAATGGTAGCACCCGCTAAATGAATGATGGCTTCTATGTTTTCAAAAGCAGCATCTTCTATGAAATTTTGATCTGGATTCCATTGAAATTCATTAGGTTTTCCCGTTTTTTTTCTGGTCAAAATTACAATTTCATGACCTATTTCTTTTAGTTTTCGAACTAAGTATTTCCCGATTAAACCAGTGGCTCCTGTTACTAAAATTTTCATAAGTTAAATTTCAAAATTTATAAATCATCCATCATCCTTCATCCACTATTATTACAACATAATTACGCCTTCAATTTTGGCAACTTCCTGATAAAGTCTGATCACATGTTCCGCATCCAGTACGAAACATTGTATGGTAATACTGATGTATTTTCCGTTACTGCTTTCTCTGGTAGAAAAAGTATTTTTGGTGCCGTCAAAAACCTTATAAATTTCTGTAAGCTTTTCTTGATTATTGACAATGATGAATTTATAAAGATAATCTTCAGGGAAATTGTGATTTTTCTCTAAATTTATTTTTAAAGAAGCATAAAATTCTGCTTGTTCATCAAATGGTTCGTTTCCTGTTACTTCTATCATTGTTTTAAAGTGTTGTTTTCCAGCCAGTTCAGTTTAAAATAAGTTTTAATCGTTTTGGCTTTCAGTTCTAGAAATTTTTCTTGAGTTTCTAATAGTTTGTTTTCTCTGCTGTTAATTAAGAAAAGTGAACTTTCACCATTAGAAAATTTAATTTCTTCGGCTTTTAAAAGCCTTTTATAATTCTCAATGAGCGATTCATTATTTTGAGTTAAAGATAAGAAATTGCTCATTTCTGCATTGTAAGTCTGTATTTTGGTTTTTAATTCTTGATTTTTAAATTTTATATTCTCATTATTCTGGAGAATTTTCAGCTTAATGTTTTGATAATCAGCACGAGCTTCTCTCATGAATATGGGTAACTCCAATTTTATACCATATTGATAATTGTTGTCAAAAAGTGGCAGAATGTCCTGATTTTTAAACTCTTTATTGTACAAATTGTAATTGAAATTGATTTTAGGAAGAAAATTTTGCCATTTTAGTTTCCTTTCCAGTTCCAAAGATTTAGATTTTTCAAAATAATAATTCAGCGCATATTGTGTATCAATATTTTGTAAAAGTTTCTCGGTGATGATAAAGTAATCTTGGGTAAACTGAGTGTTCAGTTGTTCACTTGGTTTGGTAAATAACGGAAGATTGTAATTTTCACCGTTTTCTTTCCAAAGAAATTGTGAAAGTTCTATGGTAGAAATATTAAACTTGTTCTGATATTCTATGGTTTTGGCTTCGAAACTTTGCAGTTGCGTGAAAGCTTCTACGGTATCTATGGCTGGTCTTTCTCCCAACTCAAATGATTTTTTGACCAATTGATATCTTTTTTTGTTGAGGTCAAGAACCTTTTTGTTCAATTCTAAAATTTCGTAATTTTTCACCCATTCCCAAAAACTGAAATTTGCTTCCAAAAGGATTTCATTTTTGAGCATTTCTTGCTCGTAAAAGGTCATTTTGCTGAAATTTTTCGATTGCTGAATGGCAGTTCTTCTTTTATTGTAAACCAAATCTCTCGCAAGCGGAATGCTTATTCCTACATGATTCAGAACGCCTTTTGTTTCTTCATTATTTAGTTTATTTCCAGTCAAATCATTGGTGCCAATGTTGAAATCTATCCCGTACCAAGTTGGGAGATTCAGTTCTATGTTTTTTTGACTGTAATAAAGCGTGTTGTCTATTTTTTTCTCGCCAATTTTTGCAGAAATATTTGGGTCAAGTAAAGCTTTGGCTTTCAAAATATTATTTTGAGCAATATTTTTTTCCCAATCAGAAATTTTAATAATTGGATGGTTTTTTTGAACCCAAGAAATATAATTTTCATAGCTCAAAGCAATAGAATCTTGAGCGAAAAAATGATAAGACGTGAAAAGAAAAATAAGCAATAAAATTTTATTTTTTCTCATTCTTTTGGGTGTTTACTTGATAATAATCTGGCGGAAAACCATTGATATTTCTCCATATTTCGTACCAAATCGGCACATCATTCAGAATGGCAATTCCACTGGCTCCTGTTCCGATTTTCATGTTGGGAGGCCATCTTTTTTGAGTTTTATCTTCGGCAACAATCGCTTTAAACAAACCGTTTTCACTGATGGAATTTTCTATGGCAATAATTTTTCCAGAAAAAGTTCCGTAGCTAGAATTAGGCCAACCTGAGAAAACAATCGCAGGAAATCCGTCGAAAGTGAGCATTACTTTTTGATTTTCTCTAATCAGCGGTAAGTCAACAGGTTTTACATAAATTTCTGCTATGTAATCTATCGTTTTCGGAACAATAATTCCGATGGTTTCTGCATCTTTTACAATTTCGCCAATTCCGGCTTTCGTGAGTTGTGTAATTTGTCCGTCTTGCGTTGCCAAAATGTAATACAAACCTTTTCTCACTTTATAGGTTGCCACTTGATTTTCTAATTTTGCGATGTCACCAGTGCTTCCTGCAACTTGTCCCATACTTTGGAAACGATCGCCTTCAGTTTTGCTTAATTTTTCTGTATATTCTTGAATAACAGCGTTTTGTTCTATGTTTTGAGCCGTGATTTCTTGTTGGGTTTGTGCCAATTTATTCTCCGCAGACGTTTTCTTGGCAAGAGCATTCTGATAACTTACATTTCGTTGTTGCAACTGAGTAAGAGAAACCAAACCTTCTTCATACATTTTATTCTGACGATTAAGCTGGTCTTGAGCAATTTTTAATTCGTTGTTTACGGCGGTAAGTTCGGCTTGTTCTGCTTTTAATTTATTCTGTAACTGAGCAATTTTAATTTTAATTTGATTCAGTTTCAAATCTTTAGCAGTAGAAATGGCTGCAATTTGGTTTTCTGTGGTAGAAATTTTGGCATTATAGTATTCTCTCACACCTTTTTTGGCTTGAACTTGTTCCTGAGTTCTTTCTACCAAAAGTGGGTCTAGATAATCGTCTTTAATTTCAGAAATTTGAAGAATGGTATCGCCTTTTTTTACGACATCTCCGTTTTTCACGTACCATTTGATGATTCTTCCAGGAATAGGAGAGTTCAGTTTTTGAGGTCTTTGTTCCTGAAATAAAGTATTAACATTTCCTTGAGTTTTAATATTCTGAGTCCAAGGCAAAAACATAATGAAAACAAATGCTAAAAAAGTAAATAAAAACCATTTGGCAACATTTGATTTCTTATTGATATGATAAATATTTTCGAGTGATTTGAGTTGCATCGTTTTATTTTTTAGTTTCTAATTGACCATTAATCATGTGAAAATGTTGATGAGCTTTTTGGATAAAGTCATCATCTTGAGTAACCACAATAATGGTTTTTTCCTTGGCTAATTCTTGTAAAAACGCTATCATTTTTTCTTTGATTTCTTTAGAAAGTCCATCATAAGGATCTTCTAAAATGATGATTTTATTATCCGTAGCAAGAGCTCTTAGCAGAAGGATTATTTTCTTATTGCTGTAAGAAAGTTGAGAGTTTCCATCTTGAATTTTGGTCAAAAATCCGTTGGTAAACTTAGTCCCGAAATCATCAATTCCTATTTTTTGAGCAATATGATTGATTTTTTCTACGGTTATTTTTTCATTTCCCAGTTGAATATTTTCCAGTATTGTTCCTTTGAAAACATCTATATCATCTGTGTGAATACTGATTCCTCTTCTGATTTGGTCTTGAGTTAAATTTTTAGAAGAAACATCATTGTATAAAATATGTCCA
The DNA here is from genome assembly GCF_003860565.1 of Cloacibacterium normanense. NCBI lineage: Bacteria > Pseudomonadati > Bacteroidota > Flavobacteriia > Flavobacteriales > Weeksellaceae > Cloacibacterium > Cloacibacterium normanense. The sequence goes on along the minus strand of NZ_CP034157.1, from coordinate 1,394,994 downwards.
GAAGTAGGGGCGTAAATCCCAGACATCAGATTGATGAGCAGTGATTTTCCTGAAGAAAGCTCTCCCGAAATCACATTGATGCTACTTGGTTGAACTTTGAAATTTAAATTTTTCAGAATGTCTTCATCTCCAAAACCAAAAGAAACATTTTTAAATTCAATAGATTGAATATCATCTTTGATATGGATAATGTCGTTTGTTTCATTTTCTAGCGGTAAATCTGTAACCTTAGAAAGTTTGCTGAGCGCCGTAATGACATCATAATAACTTTCTAAACTTTTGATGAGTTTTTCTACTGCGGTTAAAATGGTAAGCACTACAATTTCAGCAGCGATAAACGCACCAATATTTAGCTTTTGATTGACCAATAGATAGGTTCCGATTACTAACATAACCAGTGTAATCAAAACTTTGAAGAAAATAATGGTTTTATATTGAAATAATAGAACTTTGAAATGATGCGTTCTGTAACTTAGATAATCCAGAAGTCTGTCATCCGTTTCTCTAAGGTGAAGGTTGGTGTGTTTATTGGTTTTGAAAGATTTTACCGAACTGGCAATATCTTCTAACCAAGATGCGACAAAATATTTCTTATCACTTTCGATTAAACTTGTTTCTATCCCTTTTTCTGAAGTATAATTAAAAATCAAAACGACTCCTAACAATACAATTGCTCCAAAAGCTAAAAACCATGGGTGATAAAAAGAGAGTAGAATGATCCCAAATAAAATATGAATAATAGCAGTCGGAATTTCGAGCAGAATTTTAGAAATTCCTTTTTGTAAATTTTGGGTGTCAAAAAAACGATTGATAAGTTCTGGTAAGTAATATTGATTGGTCTTTTCGAGTTTTATTTTTGGTAAAGTTTCCGAAAAAGAGATGGCATATTCTACGAATATTTTTTGTTGAATTTTTTCAATTATTTCCATTACTTTAACCCTGAAAAATCCTACCAACCAAGTTCCGAGAACTACAAATGCAATGAGAATATAAATAGAAGTAACCATAGTTGCACCCATCGCAAAACTGATGATGGCTTGTATTCCCAGTGGTAAACTCAACTGAACCAGACCACTTAATATGGCATAAAAGTAAATATTGAGAACATCTTTTCTTTCTTTAGTTATATACTTCAGAAGCCTTTTTCCTTGCTCTTTTGCCGTCATTGTGTTTTAAATTTTGTCAAAAGTAATACACAAAAAAATCAATTGCAATAGCTCGCAATTGATTTTACATATCATGATATTGAAAACCTCTATTTCAAAATATTCATAGGATTTTCTGGATTGGTTTTTTCGTAATTTTCTACAATGTTGAACAGTCCATTCACCATTTGTTCAGCTGCTAAATTGCTCAAACTTAAACTTGCAGAAGAATTAGAATTTTGATTTCCTAACAAACCGCCAAGCAAATTATTTCCTTGTAAAGCAAGATTTACACTTCTTACAATACCGTATTCATTGAGTTTCGCATCTACTTTTGGCGCAATCGCGGCCATGAGTTGTGCACTGGTTTTTTGTTTAAGATAAGCTGTAGCAGCGCCGCTTCCACCTTGTGCAATTTGTTGAGCTTCTGCCGAAGTCATATCATTAATCGCATTGATTAAAATAGGTTCTGCTATCGGTGCAACAAATGCAGCTGCATCTGCAATGTAGCCTTTTTCCTTCTGAACCAAATTGCTTAATCCTAATTTTTCTAGAGTAGAATTAATGTCTTTCAGTTGTTGTGGAAGTGCAGCATTAATCAATTCATTGCCCAAGAAACTATTTTTATCTTTAAAAATTCCTAAACCTTTAGAAACGCCACCAATTAAAATCTTTTTAAGAACCGAAAGTCCTACTGTAGTGGCAATTGTCATACAAGATTGTGTGGTAGTGGCAATAATTCCCACCGAACCCAATGCTAATCCTGCTGCTAAAATATATTTTTTCATAATAATCTTTTTAAGGGAAGTTTTCAAATATCAAGCCAAAGTTACAATTTTTTGGGCGTGTATTTTTCCCTTGCTTTTTCCATGCAAAAAAATACCGCGCTTTTCGCTGCAATTCCTCGTGAAAACTAACGCTCGCTTCGCTCGCGCCATTTTCACTGTGGGATTTCCGCTGCAATCGCTCACGCAAAACAGTTCCGAGTTTCAACATCCGAAATCCATCATCCAACATCCATCATCCATCATCCATCATCCATCATCCATCATCCATCATCCATCATCTAACATCTAACATCTAACATCTAACATCCAACATCAAACTTCTAGCTTCTCAATATTTCAAAATTCTCTCTACAGCTTCTGCCAATTCTTCATTGGGCATAAATTGGTCTTCTAGCTTTTTGTTGAATGGAATTGGTGTATCCATAGAAGCTACACGTAAAATAGGAGCGTCTAAATCCTCAAAACAATGTTCAGAAATCAATGCAGAAAGTTCCGCCCCGAAACCACAAGTTAAAGTGTCTTCGTGCAGAATTATCACTTTATTGCATTTTTTCACTGATTCGTAAATGGTTTCAGTATCGAGTGGAACCAGCGTTCTTAAATCGATAATTTCTAAAGAAATTTCAGGATTTTTTTCTGCAAATTCTAAAGCAATGTGAACTCCTAAACCGTAAGTAATAATCGTAAGTTCCTCGCCTTCTTTTACTTTTCTGGCTTTACCAAATGGAGTAGTGTAGAAGCCTTCTGGAACGTTTCCTTTCAGACTTCTGTATAATTTTTTATGTTCGAAAAACAATACTGGATTTGGGTCTTCAAAACTTTGTATCAATAAACCTTTTGCATCATCAGGAAACGCAGGATAAGCGATTTTCAGTCCTGGAGTTTTGGTAAACCAAGCTTCATTGCTTTGAGAGTGAAAAGGTCCCGCTCCAGTTCCCGCTCCAGTTGGCATTCTTACCACTACATCAGCATTTTGGTTCCATCTGTAATGGGTTTTTGCCAAATTATTGATGATTTGATTGAAACCTTCCGTTACAAAATCTGCAAATTGCATTTCTACCATAGACTTGTAGCCATTAATGCTGAGTCCCAAACCAGAACCTACAATCGCTGCTTCGCACAATGGTGTATTTCTCACTCTTTTTTTACCAAATTTTTCAACAAAACCCTCTGTAATTTTAAAAGCGCCGCCATATTCTGCAATATCTTGTCCCATCAAAACAAGATTAGGATGGTTTTTCATGGAAATTTCTATGGCTTCAGAAATCGCATCGATAAATCTTATTTCTCTGTTTTGTAATTTTTGTGGTAAGATTTCTTGATTATCAAAAGGCGCATAAACATCTTCTAATTCCGTTTTTTTATTCGGAATGATTTCTGGTTCTGCGATGGTTTGGTCAAGTGCTTCGTCAACTTGTTTTTTATAGGACTCTTTTATTTCTTCAATCAAATTTTGATTTAAAATTCCTTCAGAAAGTAAGAATTGTTCATAGTTAGCAATTGGGTCTTGTTTTGTCCATTCTTCAATCATTCCTTCTGGATAATAGGCCGTTCCAGAAGCTTCTTCATGACCTCTGAGTCTAAAAGTATTGCACTCTACCAAAATAGGCCTAGGATTTTTTCTGATGCTTTCTGCTAAATTTTTGAAAGTCTGGTAAACTTCTAAAATGTTATTTCCATTGATTGAATGGGCTTCTATTCCGTAGCCAATTCCCTTATCTGCGAATGATTTGCATCTAAACTGTTCACGAGATGGAGTAGAAAGTCCCCACTGATTATTTTCAACGACGATGATGACTGGCAAATTCCAAACAGCGGCAGTATTTACAGCTTCGTGGAAATCTCCTTCAGAAGCGCCACCATCACCAGTGTAAACCAGTGTGCATTTTTCTTCCTGATTCAATAAATGAGAAAGAGCAATTCCGTCTGCAACTCCCATTTGCGAACCCAAATGAGAAATCATTCCCACAATTTTGAATTCCTGAGTCCCGAAATGAAAACTTCTGTCTCTTCCTTTGGTGAAACCATTCATTTTTCCCTGAAACTGAGAAAAAAGTCTATCTAGTGGAATTTCCCTAGAAGTAAAAACACCTAAATTTCTATGCATGGTTAAGATGTATTCTTCTTTGTTCATCGCAAGAGCAGAACCTACAGAAGTGGCTTCTTGTCCCCAACTAGAAAACCATTTCGAAATTTTACCTTGTCGTAAAGCAATGAGCATTTTTTCTTCTATGGTTCTGGGTAAAACCATTGCTTTGTAAAGGTGGAGTAGTGTTTCTTTATCAAGATTTTCGGTGTTGAAATTCATAAGGAATGTTTAAACTCAAAAATAATCAAAAGTGATGAGAGCAACAATTTATAAATTGCCAAATTTTCAATAAAGTCTAGATATATTATCTATTTGTGAAATGAAAAGCATAAAAAAAACGCTCTCAAAATTTTGAGAGCGTTCTTAATATTTATAAGTCTGAATTTTAAGCTTCAGGGTTTGCTTCTTCAGCAACTACATCAGAAACAACTTCGAATTCATAATCGTATTCTACGTTTCTGTGAGGTCTTACTTTAGCAGAGAATTTACCTGTTCTCTTGATAGTATTTCCAGGGATTTTGATGTATTTTTTGTCTACTTCTACACCAGCTTTCGCTAATTCTTCAGCTAAAGTAGCATTGTTAATAGAACCAAAAATCTTATCACCTGCACCAGCTTTAGCAGAGATAGAAATGGTAGTAGCTTTTAATTTTTCGATGATTGCAGTTGCAGCAACGATTAATTTAGCTTCTTCTTCTTTTCTAGCTTCTAAAGTAGCTTCTAGAGCAGCTTTGTTCTTAGGAGTTGCAAGAAGTGCATAACCTTGAGGGATTAAGAAGTTTCTTGCATAACCTGGTTTTACATTTACTGTATCAAACTCAAGTCCTAAGTTTTCTACGTCTTTTTTTAGGATAATTTCCATTGTTGTTGTCCTTTTTTGTTTTAAAAAGTTAGGTTTAGTAAAACTAAAACCAACAATTTATTTTTTGTTAATAATTATTTTAATAAGTCTGCTACGTAAGGCATTAAAGCTAAGTGTCTAGCTCTTTTGATTGCTGCAGAAACTTTTCTTTGATATTTAAGAGAAGTACCTGTATATCTTCTTGGTAAAATTTTACCTTGTTCGTTTACGAACTGTAATAAGAAGTCAGCATCTTTATAGTCTACGTATTTAATACCGAATTTTTTGAATCTACAGTATTTTTTGTCAGATTTAGTATTGATATCAAGTGGAGTAAGAAATTTTACTTCTGATTCACCTCCAGCTGATGCTTGTTTTGCCATGTCGTCGATTGCCATTTTTGTAAATTTTTTAAGGGTTAAAAATTAAGCTTTAGCAGTTTTTACTTTAGCTCTTCTTTTCACTGCGTATTCTACGCCATGCTTATCAAGTTTAGTAGTTAAGTAACGGATTACTCTCTCGTCACGTTTGAAAGCAGTTTCTAAACCTGCAACTACAGTACCTTCACCTTTGAATTCAATCAAAGTGTAGAATCCATTCTTTTTTAATTGAATAGGATAAGCTAATTTTTTAAGACCCCAATTTTCTTTAGCAACGATTTCGCAGTTGTGCTCTTTTAAGAAGTCTTCGAATTTTTTAACTGCTTCCTCCACCTGAGCGTCAGATAGAACGGGAGTTAAAATGAAAACAGTTTCGTAATTGTTCATAATGTTAAAAATATTTGTTAATTATTTCGAGGTGCAAAAGTATTGAAACTTTTTTAAATACACAATAATGATGTGATAATTTGTTGATTTGACGATGTGTTAATGTCTGAATTTAGATTTATTTCGCTAAATTTTCTATTCCACTTTTGTCTAAACGGAACACCGTCCATTCATCCATTGGTTTTGCACCTAGAGATTTATAAAATTCTATAGAAGGCGTATTCCAATCGAGTACGCTCCATTCTAATCTACCACAGTTTCTTTCTTTGGCAATTCTTGCGAGTTCTACTAAAAGTGCTTTTCCGTAACCTTTTCCGCGAGTTTCTGGTTCTACGAATAAATCTTCTAGATAAATTCCTGGTTTGCCAACAAACGTAGAAAAATTATGAAAATAGAGTGCAAAACCAACTGGTTTTTCGTCTTCTTCTGCGATGAGCACTTCTGCAAATTTTTTCTCAAAAATATTGGTGCGAAGTTCTTCTACTGAAGTGATAACATCGTTTTCTAATTTTTCGTAAACAGCTAATTTGTAGATTAAGTCAAAGATGGTTTGTGTGTCTTCTGGTGTTGCTTTACGGATTTGGAAGTTATTCATATTGAAAAATTTTACTTGTAAATATGGAACTTTTTTGAAATGAGTATTTCTATTTTATTATTTGGAAGTTTATTGACATAAATATTTTTATAGTCAAGAGTTTTTTCTTTAGTTAAAATAATTTTTTGATTATTGATATAGATAATTACTTCTTTGAAATCCTTTTCTAATTCATAAGAATCTGCAACACCTAAAATATCACTTGTGCTAATTTTTTTGTCATAAACTAATTTTTTATCAACATATATTTTAATGTAATCAGATTTAAAGTAGTCTTCAAAAGTTATATTGAGAAATGGACTTGTTTTTTTTTCAAAATTTTTCTCTAAACTTGTTAATTGATGGTTTTTATCATCATACTTAATGGCAATTCTATTATTACAACTTACTAAAATGATTACTAAAAATGATAAAGTAATTATTTTTTTCATGGTTTATTATTTTTTTTTCAAAAATAGCAATTTTTTGACGAAAATGTAACTAGCCCCGATTGCAGCGACATCCTTTTTCTTAGATTGGGAATTGCGGTTACAAGAAAAAGATATAGCGGAAAGCGGGAAATGCTTCTAAAACACCCCGTCAATCTCGCTAAAGCGGATTGACACCCCTCTAAAAGAGGGGAACCCACAAAAAAACCTCCGAAAAATTTCGAAGGTTCCTTTATCTTTTTCCTTTTTTCTTGGCTCTTAAATTTCTGTATTCATGTCCCAATTTTGTAGGTAATCATGAACGTGTTTTAGGAACATTCCGCCAAGAGAACCGTCTACAACTCTGTGGTCATAAGAATGACTCATAAACATCATTTGACGAATGCCAATCATGTCGCCATCTTTGGTTTCGATAACTGCAGGTTTTTTTACAATTGCACCAATTGCTAAAATCGCAACTTGCGGTTGAGGAATAATAGGCGTTCCCATTAGATTTCCGAAAGTTCCTACGTTTGAAATGGTGTAAGTAGCACCTTGAGTATCTTCTGGACGAAGTTTTTTGTTTCTTGCTCTGTAAGCCAAATCGTTAATTGCTTTTGCCAATCCAGAAAGTGATAATTGGTCAGCGTTTTTAATTACAGGAACAATTAGGTTTCCGTCTGGTAAAGCAGTTGCCATACCGATGTTGATATTTTTCTTTTTGATGATTTTGTCACCATCTACAGAAACATTAATCATTGGGAAATCTTGAATGGCTTTTACCACAGCTTTCACGAAAATAGGCATGAAAGTTAATTTTTCGCCTTCACGTTTTTCAAAAATATCTTTATGTTTAGCTCTCCATTTTACCACATTGGTTACGTCTGATTCTATGAAAGAAGTAACGTGTGGCGAAGTTCTCTTAGAATTAACCATAGCATCTGCAATGATTTTTCTAACTCTATCCATTGGAATGATTTCATCACCTTCATTTGTAGAAAGTGGGAGAGTTGGAGTGGGAGAATTGGAGAGTTGGAGAGATGGAGAAATTTCCTCAACCTTTACCTTTGCCTCAACCTTTTCATCACTTCTATTTTTTACAAAAGCTAGAATATCTTCTTTGGTGATTCTGCCTTCTAAACCAGAACCTTTAATGGTTTTAAGTTCTGCTTCAGAAATATTTTCTTCTTGAGCAATAGATTTTACGAGTGGAGAAAGATAAACATCTCCAGAAAATTCTTGAGGAGTAGAAGTGGTAGCTAAAGGTTTTTCTAATTCTTTTACTACTTCAGCAGCAGGAGCTTCAGTTTTAGGCTCTTCTATTTTCGGAGTTTCTACAACTGGAGCAGCTTCTCCTTCTCCTGCTGTTCCATTGAGCGGAGTCGAAATGTCTAAAATAGCGATTGCTTCACCAATTTTAGCAACTTCGTCTTTATGTTTTAAAATTTTTACAATTTTCCCAGAAACTGGTGTAGGAACATCAGAGTCTACTTTGTCGGTAGCAATTTCTACCACAGAATCATCTTCATTTACGGTGTCGCCTTCATTATATAACCAACTGATAATAGTAGCTTCCATCACGCCTTCTCCCATGCTTGGAAGGATTAATTTGTATTCTGCCATTTTACTTTTTGAATTTTCACAAAGATAAAAAATTTTAATATATAATATTTTTTTTGTTAAAAATTGCGAATTTCATAAATTGATTTTTTTCTATAAATTGTCAAATAAAAATCATATTATTGCATGGTAATGATGAAATTAGTTGTGAATTTATTGTGTTTTTTCTTAAATTCACTAAATGATATAATTTGTTTTTGCTTTTTTTAGCTTCAAAATTTATTGCTTTTTTTTCCTTGTTGATTTAATTTTTATTTAATAGTTTAAATAAACTGAGATTTAGTTTTTATTTCACAATAAAAAAAAAGACAATGATTTTATCAATTAATGCTTATCTATTATACTTAATATATATAAAATTATGAGAAAAGAAATTTACTATTTAACTTTTGGTGCATTGCTTTGCAGTAATTTATTGGCGGCACAAAAGAATGAAGAAATTCTAAAAAACTACTTTAATAATTCTGCCAAATATCGAAGTTTAAAATCTGCGAATAAAGAATTTGCAATTAAAACTGAAGACTATTCTACCAGTATGAAATCTACAGTTTTGCAAGTTCAACAGACTTTTTTGGGAGTCCCAGTGTATAATTCTTACGGAAATGTGTTGATTAAGAATGAGAAATTATTATCAATAAACGAAAATTTTTATAAATCTTCTATTGTATCAAAACAAGAAAAAGCAGATAATGTAGAGATTATTTTTTCTAAGGTTTTAAATAATGCTTCAATTGAAAAAGGCACATATAGTTTGTCAGAAAAAGGAAAGCCTAATTCTGTTTTTTTTAAAAAAGTATATTTTCCACTCGACAATGAATTAAAATTAGCATATTTATATCAGTTTGAAGAAGAAGGTTCTTCTAATTATTGGAGTATTGTGGCAGATGCAACTAGTGGTGAAATTTTTGAAAAGCAAAATCTTAATCTTTCTTGTCGTTTTGATGGTAATCACGATAAACATGAGGAACATGAAATTAACAAATTTGTAAAGCCAGAAAATAAACCTTTTGAATCTACACTATCTTTTTTGTCACCAGATAATGCTTCATACAGAGTATATGCATTGCCAGTAGAAGCCCCTTCGTTTGGGGTAAGAACTCTTGTTACTAATCCTTGGGATCTTACAGTTTCGCCAGAAGGTTGGCATTCTGATGGAACTAATCATTATACTTATACTAGGGGTAATAATGTTTATGCTTATACAGATGTAACTAATACTAATACTGCTTCTGTGGAAAATGCTACTGATGGTGGAGCTTCTAGAATATTCGATTTCCCTATTGATTTAACTCAGTATCATACTACATATAAAGATGCTGCAGTAACCAATTTATTTTATATGAATAATAAAATTCATGATATAATGTATAAATTTGGGTTTAACGAGACTTGGAGAAATTTTCAAACAACAAATTTTACAACTTTAGGAAGTGGAAATGATGCTGTAAATGCAGAAGCTAGAGATGCTAGCGAAGCTACTACTCAGAAATTGAATAATGCTAATTTTGCAACTCCAGCAGATGGCTCATCACCAAGAATGCAAATGTATCTTTGGGATCCTGCTAGTGTAAACAGATTGGTGTATAATGCGCCTTCTACATTTGCATCTAGAAAGCCCGACACTAAAGATGCAGCTTTCGGTCCTGCCTTAACAAATGCTAGAATTACAGCTAATGTTGCTCTAACAACTCCTGTGGATGGTTGTACTGCGATTTCTGAAAATTTATATGGTAAAATAGCTTTAATACAAAGAGGGTCATGTAATTTTACAGTAAAGGTTAAAAATGCTCAAAATAATGGAGCTGTTGCTGCAATTATTTATAATGCACCCACTTCTGCTTATATAGGGCAAATGGGAGGAGTTGACACCACAGTTACAATTCCTTCAATATTAATTGAAAATTCGGAAGGTGTAGCAATTGCAAATCAATTATCAAGAACGCCTGTTAATGTTACTATTTCTGATGATGAAACAAAACATATTTACATAGATGCAGATTTAGATAACGGAATTATAGCCCATGAATATGGACATGGAGTTTCTAACAGGCTTATAGGGACAACAGCAACTTGTCTTAATCAATATAATTCTAATGAACAAATGGGAGAGGGATGGTCAGATTTTCTTGCTTTAATGATGACTAATCAACCAGGCGATACTGCTTCTGTTCCAAGAGGAGTTGGTACATTTTCTTCTGCAGAAGCTACTAATGGATTAGGAATTCGCCCTGCAAAATATTCGCCTAATTTTACAATTAATAATTATACATACGGTAGAACCAATGGAATGTCTTTTTCTGATGGTTCTAGTAATGTGCATTCTATTGGTTTTGTGTGGGCAACTATGCTATGGGATTTACATTGGAAATATGTAGAAAAATATGGCTATAGCTCAGATGTTACAGCAAATCCTAATTCTGGTAGCGCAAGAGTTTTGCAGTTGGTAACTGATGCTATGAAGGTTACTGCTTGTTCACCCACTTTTATTGATGGTAGAGATGCTATTTTGCAAGCTGAACTTAGTACAACTGAAGGAACTGATAAATGTATGATTTGGGGAGTTTTTGCAAAAAGAGGTTTAGGTGTAAAAGCAAGTGCAGGACTTAAGAAATCTATTACCCCTGTTAATAGCACCAATATGATTGCAGCTCTTAATGATCAAGTAGAAGATTTTACTTATCCAGCAGAATGTTCATCTTCGCTTACTAGTGAAGAAGTTACTTTAAATAAAGAGGTTCAGATTTATCCTAATCCTGCGAAAAATGAAATTTTTATAAAATCAAATTCATTAGCAATTGGCGAGACAATTATATCGGTATATGATGCTACTGGAAAGCTGGTTATTTCTGAGAAAAAGAATCTTAAATCCCAAAATACAGTTGATACTTCTAGACTTTCAAATGGTATTTATATTATAAAAGGAGAAGGAATTGGAGTTAATTTTTCTCAAAAAATAATTATTGAAAAATAATCTTCTTAATATGAATTGAATTTTAAAGCCTTCTTGTATTTGAAGGCTTTTTTATTGTTGAAATTTTTAGTTTATAGTTTCAAATTTCTACATTTGCCCTATTAAAAATAATTCAGAAGTTATGAATTTATACATTGTAGCATTATTTAGATTCAAAGAAAATCATCTTTTTGATGCGATAGAATTATTGAAAAAATTAGTAATAGAAACCAGAAAAGAAGAAGGTTGTCTTCAATATGATTTAATAGAAGACCGAGAAAATAAAGGCACTTTTTTCTTAATTGAACTTTGGGAAACCGAAGAACATCATCATTTACATGCAGGAACAGAACATCTTTTTACTTTTAGACAAAGCGCAGCTCCACTGATGGAATCTCAAACAGAAGTTTACAGAGGAGCGAAGATTTTTTAAAAAGAAAAAGCGAAACTTAAAAAAGTTCCGCTTCGAAAACATCTTGAAAATGTTTCTTTATTTTTTCTTTTACTTCTTCTACTTCTGCCGGTGTAAATTCTCTTTCTAGTTCACGTTTTAGGGAAGTAACTGCTTTGTCCTTGATTCCGCAAGGAATAATGTATTCGAAATAGCGTAAGTCTGTATTGACATTGATGGCAAAACCGTGCATAGTCACCCATTTTGAAGTTTTAACACCCAATGCACAAATTTTTCTAGCATAAGGTTTTCCTACATCTAGCCAAACTCCAGTTTCGCCCACGCTTCTTTCGCCTTTTAAACCGTATTCTGCAATGGTTCTGATGATTACTTCTTCCAGATTTCTCATATATAAATGAATATCTGATTTGAAGTTGTCTAAATCTAAAATCGGATACCCTACAAGTTGACCAAAACCGTGATAGGTAATGTCTCCACCGCGATTGGTCTTTACGAAAGTGGCGTCAATTTCTTTTAGTTTACTTTCATTAGCAAGCATATTGTGCTCGTCACCAGATTTTCCTAAAGTGTAAACATGTGGGTGTTCTACAAACAGTAAATAATTAGGAGTAGTTTCGGGTTCTTGGTCTTCGTTTTCTCTATTTTTGATTTTAATGGCAATGATTTTATCCATTAAAGATTGTTGATATTCAAAAGCCTCAAGATAATTTTTAAGACCCAATTCTTCGAATTTTATTTTTTTGTTTTGTGAAGCGTTCATTTCTAATTTTTGGTTCACAAAAATAAGTTTTTTTTAATAATTATGCTTTGAATAAATTTTTTAAAAAATCTGATATGATTTTTAGCATTTTGAAAAAAGAGAAGGCTTTATTCACTAAATTTGAAAAAATTAAAATAAATAAAATATTATATCTATGAAAAGAATTATTTTAACACTAGCTTTCGGTGCATTAGTAGCGGTTTCTTGTTCTAAAAAAGAAGAGCCAGTAAAAGAATCAAATGTAATGTTGCCAGAACCTACAGAGCAAACTGCTGCTACAGCTGCTGCAACTCCTGAAGAAGAAGGTAAAGCATTAATCGCAGGTTCAGATTGTCTTACTTGTCATAAAGAAGATGCTAAATTAGTAGGTCCTTCTTATCAAGAAGTAGCGGCAAAATATACTGAAGCGGATATTGATATGTTAGCAGATAAAATCATTAACGGTGGTAGCGGAGTTTGGGGAGAAGTTCCTATGTCTGCTCACGCTGGAATGGATAAAGAAAATGCTAAAAAAATGGTGAAATATATTCTCACCCTAAAAAAATAAACAATTGTACCAATTGTGATTTTAACAGAAGGCAACCTTTTTGGGTTGCTTTTTTCTTGACCAAGCTAATTTTTAAGAAATTTAAAAATTCGTAAAAAAATCCTTATTTTTGCAATTCCAAAAAATTGAAAAACAATGTCTTTATCAGAACAGGAAATCATCAGAAGAGAGAAATTACAGAAACTGACCGAAATGGGAATAAACGCATTCCCAGCAGATGAATATAAAATTACGGATACTACCAAGTCTATCAAGAACGATTTTGCTGAAGGAAAAGCAGTGAAAATCGCAGGTAGATTAATGTCTAGAAGAATTCAAGGGAAGGCTTCTTTCGCAGAATTACAAGATTCTGAAGGTAGAATTCAGGTGTATTTTAATCGTGATGAAATCTGTACTGGCGAAGATAAAACGCTTTATAATGAAGTCTATAAACATCTTTTAGATATTGGTGATATTATTGGTATAGAAGGAGAGTTGTTTAAAACGCAAGTGGGAGAAATGACAGTGATGGTGAAGAATTTCAAATTGTTAACCAAAGCTCTTCGTCCGCTTCCTTTAGCTAAAACTGATGAAAATGGAGTAGTTCACGATGCTTTCAATGATCCTGAATTAAGATACAGACAACGTTATGTTGATTTAACCGTAAATCCTCACGTAAAAGAAATTTTTGTAAAAAGAACAAAATTGTTCAATGCGATGAGAACGTTCTTTAATGATGCAGGTTATTTTGAGGTAGAAACGCCAATTTTACAAGCCATTCCTGGTGGTGCTGCTGCTAGACCTTTCATTACACATCATAACGCTCTTGATATTCCTTTATATATGAGAATTGCGAACGAATTGTATCTAAAAAGATTAATTGTTGGTGGTTTTGATGGTGTTTACGAATTTTCTAAAAATTTCCGTAACGAAGGAATGGATAGAACCCACAATCCAGAGTTTACTGCGATGGAAATTTATGTGGCGTACAAAGATTACAACTGGATGATGGATTTCACTGAGAAATTGTTAGAATTTTGTGCGATTTCAGTTAACGGAACTCCAGAATCTCAGTTTGGTGAACATACCATCAACTGGAAAGCTCCTTATCCTAGAGTTTCGATGACGGAAGCGATTCAGAAATTCACAGGTTTTGATATCACTGGAAAAACTGAAGATGAATTGCGCGATTTTGCAAAATCTATCGGGATTGAAGTAGATGAAACGATGGGGAAAGGAAAATTAATTGATGAAATTTTTGGAGAAAAATGCGAAGGAAACTTCATTCAGCCGACTTTCATTACCGATTATCCAATCGAAATGTCGCCTTTAACCAAAAAACACAGAAGCAAAGAAGGTCTTACCGAACGTTTTGAATTAATGGTTTGTGGTAAAGAAATTGCCAATGCATATTCAGAGTTGAACGATCCAATTGACCAAAGAGAACGTTTCGAGTCTCAAATGGCGCTTTCTGAGCGTGGTGATGACGAGGCAATGTTCATAGACCAAGATTTCTTAAGAGCGTTAGAATATGGTATGCCGCCAACTTCTGGTTTAGGAATTGGAATGGATAGACTCATTATGTTCCTTACCAATAATGCTTCTATTCAAGAAGTATTGTTTTTCCCACAAATGAGACCAGAGAAAAAAGTGACAGTTATAGAATTAGGAGAAGACGAAAAAGTGATTTTAGAAATATTGAATTCGCAATCAGAAGCAATGGATTTGTCAATAGTTAAAGAAAAATCTCAATTATCAGGAAAAAAATGGGATAAAGCCACAAAAAATTTAACGAAGAATAATTTAATCAAGGTAGAAAAAATTGACGAAAAATTGATGATCATATTAATTTAATATCAAATCAATAAAAAAAATCTAAAAGCATTCCGAATTGGAGTGCTTTTTTTATTTAAACTTGCTATATTTGTAGATAAATTATTTTTATCAAGTTAAAAATATTAACTGTAATAATGTTAATTTATTTAATTAAAATAGAAATATTTATTTAAAATATTCGCAAATTAAAATAATTGCTATGAATTATAATATGTATTTCGTAGCATTGCCTAAAATTTAATGGGGATGAAAAACGGATTATATTTACCACAGTTTGATTTTGATTCATGTGGAGTTGGTTTTGTGGCCAATTTAAAAGGAGTGAAGAGCCATAAGATTGTTTCTGATGCTATTACCATGTTAGAAAACATGGAGCACAGAGGAGCAACAGGTTATGAGAAGAGTACTGGTGATGGTGCGGGAATTCAAATTCAGATTCCGCACGAGTTTCTTTATGAGAAAGCGCTAGAGAATGGT